>NZ_WMBX01000001.1:0-1669081 GCF_010994165.1 Pseudomonas nitroreducens
CCATAGAGCGTTGGAACCACCTGATCCCATCCCGAACTCAGTAGTGAAACGACGCATCGCCGATGGTAGTGTGGAGTTTCTCCATGTGAGAGTAGGTCATCGTCAAGCTCCTATCCCAAGACCCCTGGTCAGCTTCGCTGGCCGGGGGTTTTGCTTTTGCTCGCGGGAAAGTCTGGTTCGCCTGCGTTGGCACGGCCGCTCGGTTTCCAGAGTTTTCGAGATAATTTCCGGGCACCGAATCGGAGGTTGTGTCGTCTACAATAGCGACAAATTTTCCCTGAGTGCCTACATGCCCGAAGTCGAAGGACATGCCTTGCAGGATCTGCCTCTGGAGGAGCTGACGGCTTGCCACGAGTGCGACCTGCTGATGCGCCGCGAGCCTGTTCCGTCAGGGCATCGCTCCGTTTGCCCGCGCTGCGGCTATGAGCTGGAGATCCATCGTCCCCATATGATCCGGCGTGCGCTGGCCCTGGTGCTGACGGCGCTGTTGCTCTATATCCCGGCGAATTTCCTGCCGATCATGCACATCACCATTCTTGGCCAGACCAGCATGGACACGGTATGGAGCGGCGTAATCGGTCTGTACGAGTCCGATATGAAGGGCGTCGCGGTCCTGGTCTTCCTGTGCAGCATGGTGATCCCTCTGGCCAAGTTGCTGTGCCAGCTGTTTGTCCTGCTGACCATACGTTTCAAGGTCTGGCGCGACCAGGGGATGTTGTTGCTCCGCGGTTACCAGCACCTGCGCGAGTGGGGCATGCTGGAGGTTTACCTGATGGGGATCATCGTTGCCATCGTCAAGCTGATCGACATGGCCGAGTTGCATGTCAGTGTCGGCCTGGCTTGCTTCATCGGGCTGCTGTTCACCCAGGTGTGGCTCGAAGTGACCATGTCCCATCATCAGGTCTGGGGTGAACTGTCCGGGGAGTTCGATGATGCGAGCCATTGATGCCGATATTCTGGTTTGTGGCGAATGCCATCAGCTCAATCGCCGTGAAGTGGATGACGAGACCCATTGCAGCCGCTGCGGTGCGCTGGTGCATGAGCGACGCCCGAACAGCCTGACACGCACCTGGGCCTTGCTGATCACCGCCGCGGTGCTCTACATCCCGGCCAACCTGCTGCCGATCATGACGGTCAACTTCCTCGGCAACGGTATGCCCGCCACCATCATGGAAGGCGTGGTGGAGCTGATCAATGCGGACATGCTGCCGGTCGCGGCGGTGGTGTTCATCGCCAGCATCCTGGTGCCGACGTTCAAGCTGGTGGGCATTGCGCTGCTGCTCTACTCGGTGCAGCGACACCAGCCGATGTCCGCCAAGCAACGCATCATCATGTATCGCTTCATTGAGTGGATCGGCCGTTGGTCGATGCTCGACATCTTCGTCATCGCGATCCTGGTGACGTTGGTGAACTTCGGCAATCTGGCGAGCATCGAGGCGAACCTCGGTGCAGCCGCCTTTGCCTGCGTGGTGGTCCTCACCATGCTGGCGGCAGTGACTTTCGATCCCCGGCTGATCTGGGATAACACGGACGCGGAAAACGACGATGAGTGATCTCCCCAAACCCAAGATGCGCAAGACCACCAACTGGTCGGCAATCTGGATCCTGCCATTGATCGCGCTGGCGATCGGTGCCTGGCTGGCCTGGCGTGCATACGACCAGGCGGGGATCGTGATCAACATCCAGTTCGAGAGCGGCGAGGGGATCCAGGCCAACAAGACCGAGGTGATCTTCAAGGGGATCGGCGTCGGCAAGGTGGTCGACCTTCACGTCAACCAGCCCACCCTTGGCGTCACGGCAACCGTGGAGATGCGCAAGGAGGCTGCCGAGTACCTCAGCAAGGGAACGCGTTTCTGGCTGGTCAAGCCGCGCGTCTCGATAGCCGGCGTCACCGGGCTGGAGACCCTGGTATCGGGCAACTACATCGCCATCGACCCGGTGAAGGGCGAACAGCAGAAGGACTTCACCGCGCTGAAAGAGCCGCCGCCGTTGTCCGACTCCCTGCCGGGCCTGCACCTGACCTTGAAGGCCGAGCGCCTCGGTTCGCTGGAGCAGGGGAGCCCGATCTACTACCGGCAGATCCAGGTTGGCCAGGTGAAGAGCTACCGCCTGGCGGAGGACCAGAAGACCATCGAGGTGAAGGTCCACATCGAGCCGGCCTATGCCAACCTGGTGCGCAAGCACACACGTTTCTGGAACGCCAGCGGCATCACCCTGTCCGGCAGCCTCAGCGGCCTGAAGCTGCGTACCGAGTCGCTGGCGAGCATCGCGGCCGGCGGTATCGCCTTCTCGACGCCTGACAATTACCCGGACAGCCCGCCCACCGACCCGACCAAACCGTTCCGCCTGTATGAGGACTTCGACGCGGCTCAGGCCGGCCTCAGCGTCAAGGTGAAGGTCAGCGACGTCAGCGGCCTGACCCCGGGCAGTACGCCGGTGATGTACAACGGCGTGCAGGTCGGCACGGTGAAGAGCATCGACATGGACAAGGATTTCAATGGCGCCACCGCCACCTTGTCCATGGACCCGCGCACCGAGGACTTCCTCAACAGCAAGACCGAGTTCTGGATGGTCAAGCCGAGCATTTCGCTGGCGGGCATCACCGGGCTGGAGGCGCTGGTGAAGGGCAACTACCTGAGTGTGCGATTCGCCAGTGGCGGCGATCCGACCCGTGACTTCGTCATCCGCCCGAAGGCGCCCCCGTTGAATCTCGACTCGCCGGGCCTGCACCTGGTACTGACCACGGATCAACTGGGTTCGCTGGAGGTCGGTACACCGATCCTCTACCGCCAGATGAAAGTGGGCAGCGTGCAGAGTTACCAGCTCTCCCGCCGTGACCCCTCGCGGCTGATCATCGGTGTCCATATCGAGCCGGAGTACGCCAAGCTGGTGAACACCTCGTCGCGCTTCTGGAACATCAGTGGCGTCACCATCAGTGGCGGTCTGGACGGGATCAAGCTGAAGAGCGAGTCGCTGCAGACGCTGATCGCTGGCGGCATCGCCTTCGATACCCCGGACCCGAAGGCTGCGCCGGTGACCAAGGTGCGCCGCTTTGCGCTGTACGACAGCGAGGACGATGCGCACCTCAAGGGCCAGATCATCGACCTGCGCGCCGATACCGCGGATGGTCTGAAGGAAGGCACCGTCCTGCGTTACAAGGGCCTGGAGGTCGGTCGCGTCGAGCAGGTCGATCTGAGCAAGGATCTGCAGTCCGTGCAACTGAAGGCGCGCCTCACCCGGGGAGCGGATCGCATCGCTCGGCAAGGCACACGCTTCTGGGTAGTGGGCCCGCAGGTCGGTCTTTCCGGCGTATCCAACCTGAGCACCATCGTCAGTGGCCAGTACATCGAAGTGTTGCCGGCGCCCAAGACCGGCCAGGCGCAGACCAGCTTCAGCCTGCTGGGCGGCGAACCCAACCGCCTCCTGGATGCTGACGGCCTGCGCCTGACCCTGAGTGCGTCTCGACGGGGTTCGCTCAAGGCCGGGGTTCCGGTGACTTACCGCGAGGTGCAGGTCGGGAAGGTTACTTCGTTCGAGCTGGGCGAGACGGCGGACCGCGTGCTGGTCCACATTCTCATCGAGCCACGTTATGCGGCGCTGGTGCGGACGGGCAGCCGCTTCTGGAATACCAGTGGCGTCGGTGTCGACGCAGGTTTGTTCAAGGGAGTGAAGCTGCGCACGGAGTCGATGGAAACCATCCTCTCCGGCGGCGTGGCCTTCGCGACACCGAACAACGACGAAATGGGTTCGCCGGCCAAACCCGGGCAGACCTTTGCGTTGTTCGACGAGTACGACGAGAAGTGGCTGGACTGGGCGCCGAAGATTCCGCTGGGGAAGGCGAACTGAGTTTCAGACGTACAGGAAAAGGGCCGCATCAGCGGCCCTTTTCATTCTACGCGTGCGGTGGATGCACGAGCAGCATTTGCAGGGTGGCTTGGTGCGCACCGGTACCCATCAGCATCGTCGCTGGAGGCATGGGTATCGGATAGGCTTCGGCGTTATGCGGTTCGCGAGCAAGCTCGCTCCCACAAGTGCAGGGCCACGCAGAGTCGGAAAGGAAAAAGCCCCGCATGGCGGGGCTTTTTCGTTAACGCTGCGAGAGCATCACGCCGGTTCGGCGCTGGCTTCCACGTCGTTGTGCGCAGCCTTTTCTGTGTCGCGCCGGCGGATGTACTTCCAGTCCGCCTCGTCGATGTAGATACCGTTGGGACCGCTGCCGCCCTCCAGGTCGATGGCCACCTGCGCCGACACCTGGGGCTTCACGCTCGCCAGGATCGGCACGAAGCCCAGTTGCAGGCTGGTCTCCAGCAGCGCCGACTGGTTGCGTTCGTCGATGTCCGCCGCCTCGTCGAGGTAGTAGGGCAGGCGCACGCGGCCGGCCTGCTCGCGGTCCATCAGGTGCAGCAACAGGTACATGTTGGTCAGCGCCTTGATGGTCATGGTGGTGCCGTTGGACGCGGCGCCGTCGATATCGGTGTGCATGATCGGCTGGCCGCCCAGCTTGGTGATCTCGAACGCCAGCTCGAACAGGTCCTTCAGGCCCAGTTGGTTGTTGTTCGCCGCCACCAGGCGCGACAGGTAGTCCTTGGCTTCCTCGTTCTTCGCATCCTGCTCGGCGCTCTGGGTCAGGTCGAAGACGGAGAGGTTCTCGCCCTCTTCGTACTGGCCGGCGCTGTGGATGATCTGGTCGATGTGCTTGAGCGCGTCCTTGTTGGGCGCCAGCACGATGCGGAAGCTTTGCAGGTTGGATACCTGGCGCTTGTTGATCTCGCGGTTGAACAGCGCCAGTTGGTGTTCCAGGTTGTCGTAGTCGCTGCGGATATTGCGCAGGGTACGGGCGATGTCAGTGACGGCTGCACGGCGCGCCTTGGCCAGGGTCATGGCTTCGTCGGTGCGGTGTGCGTAAGCGTTGATCAGCAGTTGCAGGCGACGCTCCGGATCATCCTCGCTATCGAACTTGGCCACGCCCTTGAGGCGCACCTGGGCGTACAGCGCCTCGATCTGACCGTCCACGCGCTGCAGCGATTGCCAGGTGTCCTGATAGTCGTTGAGCAGCGGCAGTAGGTTGTCCATGGAGTCGTCGACCGGGTCCATGAACGGGATGCCGAAGGGCAGGTTGGCCGGCAGCAGCTGGCGACGGCGCAGGGCGTCGTCGAGGGTGCGTTGCTTGGCTTCCATGTCGGCCAGTTGGCGGCCGATCAACTGCAGCTTGGCGGAGAGCTGCTGGACGCGTTCGGTGAAGGCGTCGGCGGAGCGCTTGAGCTCGTCCTGGGTGGCTTCCAGCTGGGCGAGCTGCTCCAGCTTGGCCGGCTCTTCGGCGTTGAGCGTCTGGCTGCGACGGAAGTCTTCCAGCGCCTTCTGCGCATCGAGCACGTCCTGATAGAACTTGTCCGCTTGCGCTTTGCTGGCGTTGCGGTCGGCGGCCACGGCCTGCTGGGTCTTGAGCTGCTTGAGCTCCTTCTCCAGGCGCTCCTTCTGGTCGCGCAGCGCGGCGCGGTCGGCCAGGGCCTGCAGGGCCGGCGGCTCGATGGTTGAAATGTCGATGGAGAGGCCGGGCACTTCGAAGCGCTCGCCCTTGAAGGCATCGAGGATCTTCTCGACGCTGCCGACCCACTGGCCGGCTTCGTCGAGGTCTACGCCTTTTTCGCCCAGCGGCAGGCTGAACAGCGCGCCGTTGAACAGACGCATCAGACGCTCCACGTCCTGCTGGGAGAATTCCTCGCGCAGGCGGGCATAGCTGTTGTTGTCGGCGTGCTCGAGTTGCTGGCGAACGCCCTTCAGGCGTTTTTCCAGATCGCGCATGCGTTCTTCCAGGTCTTCGCTGGAGAACTGCCGGGAGTGCGCCAGGGCGCCGGCCAGTTCGTCGTGAGCGTCCTTGGCGGCGAGCAGTTGCTGCTCCAGGACCTTGACGTCATCGACCAGCGCGAAGCGGTTCTTCAGCACGGCGAGTTCGCCCATCCAGCGCTGGATCTCGCTGATCTCGCGCTCCAGGCGCATCAGCTCGGCGGTGCTGCCGCGCTGCTCGTTCTGCAGGCCGTCCTGCTCGCGCTTGTAGTGCTCGGCCTGGATGACCAGCTCTTCCTTGCGCGCGCCGGAATAGTCTTCCCAGGTGCCCAGCAGGTTATCCAGCAGCGGCGAGAGGCGGTGCATCTTGCCGCGCAGCAGTTCGCGCTGCTGCACGCCGTTGGCCAGGGCCTCGACCAGCGGGCCGGCGGCGACCAGGGCCTGGTAGTCACCTTCCATGCGGCGTACGTCGCGGAAGGCTTCCTCGCAGGCGGCGATGTAGTCGACGCTGCCCGAACGCAGGCTGTGCTCGAAGGCATCGAGGAACAGCTGCTTGAGCTTGGCCGCGGTGATCTCGCGCATGTGCAGCAGGTTGATGAACAGCGAGCGGAAGGTCTTCAGGCTCTGTTCGCTGGTGGAGCGCAGCGGGATCAGGGTCAGGTCCAGCGGGATCGAGGTGTGGCCGCCGACCAGCAGGCGACGCAGCTCGTCGGGCTTCAGTTCATAGGACTTGATGCCCTCGCGCTCAAGGTTGGCATACAGCTCGCGCAGGCGCAGGCAGGTGCCGTTCTTCTGGTAGTGCTCCAGGTCCAGCTCGCCCTGGTAGGCGAAGAACTGGTGGCCGAAGCCGCCGCCTGGACCGCGGCCGCCGACGCCGATCACATGGCGGCCGTTGGGCAGGTCCAGCTCGATGAGGATGTAGCTGGTGTCGGTGGCGAAGTAGAACTTGCGCGAGGCTTCCAGGCTGTACTTGCCGAAGCTCATGTCGGACATGCGCGCGAGGATCGGGAACTGCAGCGCGTTGATCGACGCCGACTTGCCGAGGTTGTTCGCGCCGTACACCGACAGTGGCTGTTCCAGCGGGAAGATGCCGAGGCTGTAGCCGGCGGTGTTGAGCAGGGCGAAGCGGCGGATGCCGTAGCGTTCCTGGGTCATGCCTGGGCCTCCTGTTCTTCGGCGATGGCGCGGGCGAGGGCGTCTTCTTCGCTCTCTTCTTCCGCGACGGCAGCGGGTTCGTCGATCACCACGATGGCGTCTTCGCTGTCTTCCAGCGGTTCGTCGGCGTAGGACTCGAGGATCACCACCGGCTCGTCGTCTTCTTCCATCAGCGCGGGCGCGGTGAACTGCATTTCGCTGGCGTACAGGTTGCTGGCCAGGTCGCGGTCCTGCTGGACCGACAGGCAGACGTCGAGGAAGCGGTGGATGGGCGGCAGGAAGCGGTACACGCCGTTGTCCTCGGCGGCGAAGCCAAGCTGGGTGAGGCGACGCATGACCTTCTCTTCCAGTTCTTCCTGGGTGGTCACCTCGGCCTGCAGGAACAGGTCGCGGTACTTCTCCAGCAGCGGCGGCAGTTCGTCGCGGCCGATGCTGCCGCCGTCGAGGACGGCCAGCGGGTCGCGGCCCTGGTCGGCGAGGTGTTCGACCAGGATGAAGGTGAACAGTGCCAGGCGCTGGGCGGTCTTGTTCACCTGGGCGCCGGTCTGCTCGGGAACGAAGTAGTAGAAGCCGCGGGTATCGCAGACCAGCTCGTAGCCCAGGCTGCGGAACAGCGCGCGGTAGGCGTCCTGCTGGTTGGACAGCTGGCTGTACAGCTCCGGATCACGGCGGCTGATGTGGAAGCCCTTGAACAGCTCGCGGAAGATCGGCGCGAGCTGGGTCATTTCGGTGAGATTAATCTGCATGCGATTCGCTCTTGCTGTCCTTGCCAGCGGTCGGGCCGGCGATCAGGGCGAAGGAGCACAGGCTGACGCTGTGCTGGAGAGTGTCGTATTGGGCCCGCTCAAGGCGGTCGCGCTGGAAGCGGGCATCGCGCGACAGGCGCGAGAACCAGTAGAGCAGTTCGTCGGTGGCGCCTTCGGGTTCCTGCTCCAGCAGCCATTGCATCAGGTCCGGCAGGGGCAGCGCGGCCTGGCAGCGGTCGAGCATTTCCCGCGCGGTGCGCGGCGAACGCTGCGGGCCGTCGTTCTTGCGATTGCCGCTGGCCTTGGGGAAGTGCGCCGGCTTGGGCTGGAAGTTGGCGAGGGCGAAGACGTAGCTCTCGACCTGCGAGGCGGTGCCCAGGAAGTTGCTCTGTGGCCGGGTGAACATCGGCATCGCCGCCTGCGGCACTGCGTCGATGCCCTTGCGCCGGATGACTGACAGCGCCAGGGCTGCGCCGCGGGTGATCGCGTTATGCCGGCGCGCTTCCTCGCGCAGCGGCAGCAGCAGTTCGCGGGCGCGGCGCAGGGTGAGCTGGGCAGTGGTCTGCATCTCCAGGATACGCGCGTGGGTGCGCAGCAACTGGTCGTCGTCCACCAGTTGGCCCAGGCGTGCCTGTTCGCTGAGCAGGCGTAGCAGCACCTGTTCCACGCGGTGCACGCCCTGTTCGAAGGCGCCATCGGCGGAGACCAGCTGGATCATCGGTTCGACGTATTCGTCCCAGGTTGCCAGGACTTCGGCATAGCGCTGGCGCAGCGGAATCTGCCGGTCCTGGGTCTTGGCCCGATCGGCCACGGCGACCAGCGCCTGCTCGTCGTTGGCGAGCTTCTTCAGCACGTCGCGCACGCGCATGTCGAGCAGGCGCAGTTGCCGGGCAAGGTCGTTGCCGTCGCGTGCCTCGAAAGCCTCGCGAATGTAGCCGGCGAGGCGCTCGAGGTGGCGCAGGTAGGCTTCGATCTCCAGGCACAGGCCCAGGCGGTGCTCCTGGCGCAGGTAGGCGAGGAAGTCGTGGATCTGCGCGTTCAGCTCGAAGCGGTTGGGGCTCTTGGCCACCGGGACGAGGATGTCCAGGCGGACCCACTGGTCGAGCAGGGCGGTGATGTCCACCGGGGTACTGTCGGGCAACTGGCTGGTGAGCTGGATACGCAGCTCCACCAGGCTCAGGGTGCCGGCGTCGAAGCGCTCGCACAGCGGTTCGAGCAGCACCCAGTGTTCGGCGAGGGCGCGGAGTACGCGTCGTGGGTCGATCATCGGCTTGGTTGGGCCCGGAATGAACAAAGGGAGCGATTGTACTGCAAAGGTCCCCCCCTGGCCGACAGGGTGACGAAACGCGTCAGTTTGCGACCGCGACAGCGCCCAAGGTGTGCGCTGGTTCACGGAAAATCAGGGCTAACTCACTGAATTTTCTGGCAAGTTTTTTGCCATAGCCTGTTATCAGAGCCGGGATATCGAAAGGCTGATCGCTGCCATGACCTACGACGCCGCACTTGCCAAAGCCCGCTGGGCCGAACTGGAACGCCAGAACGACCTGGACTGGGACCTGGATGCGATCACCGATCGCAACGAAGCCATCGCATTCCTGCAGCGCTTCGAAAATCGCTTGTGCATCTATTCGTCGTACGTCGAGAAGCTCTACAGCAACTACAGCTTCGTGATCCCGGAGAGCCAGGAGGGTGGCATCACCATCCTCCCGGACGAGCAGGCCTGGTTCGATACCTTCCACGATATTCCGGCCGAGGCGGTGGAGCCCACCGGCATCCATATCCTGCCCGGCGAGACGATGGGTTACAGCGGCCTGTACCTGAAGATTCCGGGCGAGCACCGGCTGGTGGCATCGCGGGAGTTGCCGTTCCAGGATGGCCTGAAGCTGCTGATCAACCGTTACCGCATGCGCGGGGACATCTTCCTGCCGGTACTGGTGAAGGGCGACCTGCGCGAGTATGAGGCGCGCATGCCCTCGCTGCATCTGCACCGCTTGAACACCGCCAAGCTGCAGGCCCAGTCGCGGCTGAACCTGGATGCCATCAAGGGCGCCATCGCCGAGCATCTGATAGGTCTGTTCCGCCATCACTGAGCTTTCGGGCGCCCGAAGCTGTCACCCGGGTGTGACGATGGGTAACAACCTGGCCCGGACTTTCCTTTCCTCGTCTATCGTTCGAGGTGATTTACTCGACTATGGGTCGGCCCGCCGTGGCGGGTGAATTCCTATAGTGGCATCACGGCGCCGAGTCTCGACCTGTTTTCCGGCTCGCCTCGCCCGATGAATAACAACTAGGCGCTCACTCGACGTGCGCCAGGAAAGGAGAGTGCCATGCATCAGTCCTCCGGTCCGCTCATGCGTGCCCTTGCCTTGCTCTGCGGCGGCCTGCTGGCCTTTTCCGCTCAGGCGCGCATGCAGTCGATGGACGATGATGAGCTGTCCGCCATCTCCGGCCAGGGCGCGATGCTCACCGTCGACGCTTCCACCTACCAGAACTACCAGTACACCCGGCTCAACTTCGGCGCCGACATCAGCCTGCTGACCAACATCGATCAGTTGAGCCTGGGCAACTACAGCCGCACCGGCTCGACCACCGTCTCCGGCCAGCCGGCGGATATCCTGATCAACAACTTCGCCCTGGGCAGGGTCGACAACGCCAACTCTCCCGACGCCAAGGTGGTGCCGTTCCAGATCCAGGATCCGTACGTCGAGTTCGCCTTCCAGACCAACAACGGTGTGCGCCAACTGGTGGGCGCGCGCGTCGGTTTCGGCAAGGCGCAAGGCGATCTGTCCGGCGACATCCTGTCCCTTACCGGCAACCTGCAGGGGCAGATCTACGGGCCGGCGTCCATCGCCTACGACTATTACACCCGCAACGGCTGCCCGAATCTGATCAACTGCCTGGCGCTGGCCGTGGCCGGGGATACGCCGGTGTACGCCGACGTGGTGCTGCTCAAGGCCGGCACGGGCGAGGCCACCATCAACGGCCAACCGATCAACCGCGCCACGCAGATCGGGATCGCCAAGGGCGACTCGCTGCATTCGGATGCTGGCGGCCTGATTGCCGCGCTGATCCCGACCCTGTCGACCACCAACAATTGCCAGGCGCTGGGCCTGACTACCTGCTTCGACCTGACCAACTACAAGACGATCTATATCGGCAAGCCGGGCTCCACCGACATCAATACTGGCGCCCAGGGCATCTTCTTCTCCCTGCAGAACCAGAACGTGCCTTGGCAGGACCTGGCCAATGCCGGCAACTTCGTCAATACCCAGTCCGGCGCCTTCGCCAACTTCCCCAAAGTGGGCTCCGGCGCGGATTCGGTCTATCCGATCCTGATCAACCTCTACGATGCGTTGCGCGGCCTGCCCCGGCAGTCCACCTGCATGGGCGCGCAAGCGTCAGGTTGCTGAGATGAGGAGTGCTGAGATGAGCTGGCGCGCCGCGTTGTTCGCCTGCCTCGCCGGCTGCCTGGTCAGCCTCCCGGCGTTGGGCATGAAGGCCCTGGATGATGAGCAACTGGAAGAAGTCAGTGGCGCCGGCCTGGGCTTCTTCATCGACGGCTTCAGCTACGACCAGGCGACCGCCACCTCGAAGATAACCGGCGTCAAGAACAGCGCCAACCAGGACGTCCAGGTCGATATCACCGGCGCCTACATCAAGGGCGCCGGCAGCCAGCGCGGCACGCTGGACACCAAGGCCTACCTGGGCACGCCCATGCACCCCTTCACCCTCGGGCCGATCAAGTACAAGGCCGGGCTGAACATCCCGGCCAACCAGGAAGCGCTGCAACTGATGACGCCGACCTGGACCGACCCGATCAACGACACCCACAAGTTCGGCCTGTGGTCGTACTACCAGGGCTGCCTGTATGGCGACGCCGGTTGCACCAACCCGGCCCAGGCGACCAACAAAGTCAATGCCGAGCTGAGCGCGCTGAAGACCCAGCGCGACACGCTGCTCACCACGTATTCGAACAACATGGTAACGCTCAAGAGCGGCATCGACGCCGACATGGTGGTGGTCAACCAGCGGGAGACCCAGGTCGATGCGGCCCAGGCGGTGCAGAAGACCAACTACAACACCATGAACACTCGTTACACCTCGGCGCCTGCCCAGGTCTGCGGGCTCTGGTGCGTGGACCGCCCGGCGCTGGGGACGAAGTACGACTGCGGCATCCTCGCCGCCTGCAACAACAACACCGCGGTGAAGAACTACAACGCCTCGGTGGACACCTACAACACCAGCACCAGCGACCTCACGGCTGCCCAGCAGAACCTCAGCGCCGCCTGGAACGTCAGCCGCAACGGCGTCACCCTGAGCCAGCGCGCCAGCGACTACGACAAGTTCGTCCAGCTCTGCGGCGCCCAAGGCGGCAGCGCCACCACCTGCGTCAGCGGCACCATTACGCGCACCGAGAAGAACGTCTCCACGGTGCAACTGGTGGCCGGCGCCATGCAGAGCTCCTCCGGCACCCGCATCCAGGGACTGGATATCGGCATCGCCACCAAGTTCACCCTGCCCAGTACGGCCTACAACAGCAACGGATCGGCTGGCGCAACCACCTCGCGTACGGACTTCTTCTCCATCGCCCTGGAGAACTTCACTCTCAACGGCTCCTACCTCAACCTGTGGGGCGACGCCGCCGGGCTCAAGGCCTCCATGAGCCTGCAGATGTATGCCGACAAACTGATCATCGCCGGCTGCGAGAACTGCGCCGACAGCAACAAGGTGGTGGCCAAGAATGTCTACTTCGACCTCAACCTGGGCGACGCCAATTACCAGCCGGCAACGCTCTCCGTGGCCAGCAACGGTGACCTGGTGCTCAGTGCGCCGGGCGTTACCTGGGCCAACCACGAGGCCTTCTACCAGAACGTTCAGAAGAGCAATATCAGCATCGGAAACCTGAACATCAGCGGCACCGATGTCGGTTCCCAGGCCATTCGCGGCCTGCGTATCGACTACTTGAATGTCCGCACCGTGAACCTGCCGCGCTAGCGCAAGAGGAGACTCGCCGTGAACAGCGCACGACTTCCGCTTCTGGCAACGCTGCTGCTGGCCGCCACCACAGCCCACAGCGAGATGCGCGGCCTGGACGACAGCGAAATGGCCGATGTCAGCGGCCAGGACGGCGTCAGCCTGAGTGTCAACTTCAATCTTGCCGCCAACACCGCCGATACCCGCTGCACCGGTGGCTGCGGTGCGCGCCTGGCGATCCAGCCGCTCAACAGCACCGGCTATATCGTGCTGGACAACATCAAGGGCACCTTCAGTTTCGACGGCATGTCCATCGACATGGTGACCATCAACAATGGCTTCAACGGTGACGGCGCGCTGTTCAACCGCCAGGCCATGAAGATCGGCCTGACCAACGCCAGCGCCACCAACCTGCAGTTCACCCTGGGCGGCGCCAACCAGGGCAAGGTTTCCGGCAGTGGCCTGCAGCAGACCAACCTGCTCACCTACCAGGCTACCGGCGCGGTCAAGCTCACCGGCAACGTCTACGTCTTCGGCACTCCGTAAGCGAAACGCACGGGCTCTCCGCCCGCCGGCCTTTCCCCCCAGCGCGTTTCACGCGACAATCCCGCCTCGTCGTGTCGGCCTGCTCGCGCAGGCACCACCCACAGGTAAACGCCCCTTGATCGAAGAAGCCCGTCGCCGTGCCTACCTTGGCGCCATGCAGGTCGCCAGTTGGCTGCCGCGCGTGGTACTGCCGTTCGCCGCTCCGTCGCGCCCGGAGTTGCTGGAAACGCCTGCGCCCGTCGTAGCCGAGCCGATTGCTCCTGCGTCCGTTGCGGTGGCTCGCGAGGCCGTCGCCCCGGTTGCCGCCCCCGCGCCTGCTGCACCGGCAATGCCTGCAGAACCCGGCTCGATCGCTGCGCGCCTGCTGCCCAAGGTCGGCGCTGCGGCCAAGCCGGCTGGCGCGGTCAAGGCCGAAGATCCGGCCGAGGCGGAAGCCGAACCGGCTGTCCGCGCGCCGATCGCGCCGCCGCCACGCTTCGCCCTGCAACTGCTGCGTGCCGGCGAATGCACCGTGCTGGTCGAACTGCCCACCGGCGAGCCGCTGGCCAGCCGCGACCCGGCCTACCTGCTGCTCAAGGACCTGCTGCGCGCCGCCGGCCTGCCGGACAGCCCGCAACTGATGGGCGAGCCGGTACGCTGGCCGCTGTTCTCCCGCGGCAACATGGACCAGGGCCCGCAAGCCGCCCGCGAGTTCGTCCAGGGTTTCGTCGCCGCGCGGCTGGAGGAGGGCGCCCCGTGTTCCTGCCTGTGGCTGGTCGGCATGCCCGCCGTGCGCTTCGCCGGCGAGGGCGATGAAGAGTCCCTGCTGCGCGAGCTGCAGGTCGAAGGCCTGGGTGTGGCCTGGGCACTGCCGGGCCTGGAGCGCCTGGCCGAAGAACCCACTTTGAAAGCCGACCTCTGGCGCGCCATGCGCCGAGTGCGGCAACGCTGGATGAGTCAGGCACCTGCATGAGCGACGCTGTTTCTTTCCGCCCGATGACCGAGGCGGACCTCGATGCCGTACTCAAGATCGAATACGCCGCCTTCAGCCACCCCTGGACGCGCGGCACCTTCGCCGATGGGCTGAAAAGCTATGAATGCTGGGTGATGTTCGAAGGTTCCCAGCAGGTCGGCCACGGCGTGATCCAGCTGATCCTCGATGAAGCGCACCTGCTCAACATCACCGTCAAGCCGGAGAGCCAGGGCCGCGGCCTGGGGCTGGCGCTGCTGGAACACCTGATGAAGCGCGCCCACGAGCGGGGCGGAGTGGAATGCTTTCTCGAAGTCCGCGCCTCCAATGGCCCTGCCTATCGCCTTTACGAGCGCTACGGCTTCAATGAAATCGGTCGTCGCCGCGATTACTACCCGGCAGTCGGCGGCCGTGAAGACGCGCTGGTGATGGCCTGCACGCTGGTCGACTGAGCGCCCACCACGCGGGCTTCTTTGCACTGACCAGGACGCAGGATGGGGGGGCGCGAAGCGACACTTATCAATCGGTGCGCCTGTGGCATGGGTATCGCTCTGCGCCACCCATCCTACGAGAACTTCCCCGACTCCCCGCGACCCCGCACGCCGGAATCCAGGAGTGCCTGGGAGCGGACTCTGTCCGCGATCATCTCCCCGCCGCACTGTTCGTTCCGACCCGTCCAGATCACTTCCATTCCGGGATAGCCCAAGCTAGAGCCCTCGACATTTCATCCCCCGCAAAGCCTGGAAATTTCCCACGATTCGGGTTTCTCCGAGGGCGATTCCTGGCTTACGCTTAAGCCCAATAACAACAAGAACATAGGGTCGCAGACATGAATCGCAGCGATGTGATCGTGGTGGGCGCCGGTATTTCGGGGCTGACCGCAGCCTGGCGTCTGGCGCAAGCCGGGCAACGGGTCAAAGTGATCGAAGCGAACAAGCGCGTCGGTGGGCGCACCCTCAACCATCGCTTCGCCAGCGGCGAGGTGGTCGAGGTGGGCGGCCAGTGGGTCGGCCCTACCCAGGAACGCATCCTTTCCCTGCTGGCCGAACTCGGCCTGTCGACCTATCCGCAATGGAACCAGGGCGACAACCTCACCCTCTTCGGGAACCGCCTGCGGCCCTATCGCGGCGCTATTCCGAAGCTTCCTCCCCATGTTCTGCTCGATGTCCTTCAGGCTCATGTACGCCTGGACCGCATGGCACGGGAAATCCCCCTGAGCGACCCCAGCCTGCACCCCAAGGCCGAGCTCTGGGACAGCCTCACCTTCGCCGAATGGCTGCGGCGCAACGTGCGCACGGCCACCGGGCGCAAGGTCTTCGAGCTGATGAGCGGCGCCGTGCTTGCCGCCAGCCCCCATGACCTCTCGTTCCTCCATGTGCTGTTCTACATCCACAGCGGCACCAACCTGGATACCCTGCTGGGCGTCGAGGGCGGCGCCCAACAGGACCGCATCCACGGAGGCTCCCAGCGGATCAGCGAAACACTCGGCGAGCGTATCGCAGACGTCATCACCGGCGAGCCGGTGCGCACCGTGCGGCAGAACGGCAGCAGCGTCGAGCTGATCACCGACCGCGGTACGCACCAGGCCGCCCGTGTCATCTTCGCCGTGCCGCCCACCCAACTGCTGCGGATCACCCAGGAGCCGCTGCTGCCCAGCTGGCGCGACCAGTTGCTGCAACGCCTGCCGCAGGGCTCGGTGATCAAGTGCATGGCGCTCTATGACACCCCGTTCTGGCGCGACAAGGGCCTCTCCGGCCAGGCCACTAGCGAGATCGGCCCGGTCCGCCTGACCTTCGACAATAGCGTCCCCGACTCCGGACGCGGCGTGCTGCTGGGCTTTATCGAAGGCGACGAAGCGCGCCAGTGGACCGCCCGCCTCGCCGACGAGCGCCGCGGCCAGGTGCTGGAGTGCTTCGCCCGCTACTTCGGCGAGCAGGCGCTCCAGCCGAAGGATTACGTGGACAAATCCTGGGCCGAGGAACCCTTCGCCCGGGGCTGTTATGCCGCCCTGTTCCCGCCGGGACTGTGGAGCAGCGGCGCGGCGCGCCTGCGCGAACCCTACGGGCGTTTGCACTTCGCCGGCACAGAAACGGCGACGCGCTGGATGGGATATTTCGACGGAGCCGTAGAGGCCGGGGAGCGTGCGGCGCGGGAAGTGCTGGGCGCGCGGGAAGATCACGGGGAGGAAGACTATGTGCGACACCTTGGTATTGCGTAGCGGCGGTGCCACCTGGTTCGCCAAGAACAGCGACCGCGAGCCTGCCGAAACGCAACGCCTGATCCGCCTGCCTGCTGTGAGCGGCGACAGCGCGGCCAAGGTGCGCACCACCTATCTGGATATCCCCCAGACCTCCCATCGCCATGGCGTCATCCTCAGCCAGCCGGCCTGGCTGTGGGGCGCCGAGATGGGCGTCAACGACAAGGGCGTGGCCATCGGCAACGAAGCCGTGTTCACCAGACTGACTCAGCGCGACGGCGAAGCCCTGCTCGGCATGGACCTGCTGCGCCTTGGGCTGGAGCGCGGCAGCAGCGCCCGCGAGGCGTTGTCGGTGATCACCGGACTGCTGGAGCGCCATGGGCAGGGAGGCCCTGCCGGCTATCGCAACAAGCGCATGCGCTACGACAACAGCTACCTGATCGCCGACCGCGACGAAGCCTGGGTGCTGGAAACCGCCGGGCGCCTGTGGGCGGCGAAGAAGGTCGAGCGCTGGGCGATCTCCAATGCCCTGAGCCTCGGCCACGAGTACGATCTCGCCAGCCCTGACCTGGAAACCCAGGCGCGCCGCTTCGGCTGCTGGAATGGCCGCGGCGATTTCCACTTCGCCCGCGCCTTTGATGGCCGCGTGCTGCCCTGGGTTGCCGGTGCCCACCAGCGCCGCCAGCTCAACGAAGACTTTCTCGCCCACTGCCCGGCGAAGGTCGACTGGCTGGCGCTGGTCGTCGCTCTGCGCAGCCACGGTCACCGCGGGCATCGCTTCGACCTGCACGACAACCGGCAGATCTGCCTGCACGCCGGCAGCTTCTGGCGCCCCTCGCAGACCACCGCCAGCCTCATCGCCCGGCTCGACGGTGAATCTCCGCGCCTGGCCGCCACCGGCACATCTGCACCCTGCCTGTCCATGTTCCAGCCGCTGGGTTTCGAAGAGCGCGCCGGGGAAGGTCTGCTCAGTCTCGAAACCGACGCCGTGGAGGACTCGCTGTGGTGGCGCTTCGAGACTGTGCACCAGCGCGCCCTGGCCGATCCCGGTTTCGCCGATGCCTTGCGCGCCGGCCACGGCTGGCTGGAAACCGAGTTGCTCAGTGCCCTGGATCGGCGCACGCTGGACTGGCCGCGCCTCGCCGCCGAAGGTCAGGCCTGGCATGACGCCTGGTACCAGCTGGCGCTGCAGCAGGCGCCGCGTCCACCGCGCTGGTGGCGGCTCAACGCCGTGCACTGATGCCGCTTGTCAGTCACGCCCGCGCTGCGTAAGGTGCCGCCAGCCAATGATGAGGAGCCGGACATGAGCGATCTGCAGGAACTGTTCGACAACAACGCCCGCTGGGCCGAAGCCATCAAGGAGGAGGACCCCGAGTTCTTCGCCAAACTGGCCCGCCAGCAGACTCCCGAATACCTGTGGATCGGCTGCTCCGATGCACGCGTGCCGTCGAACCAGATCGTCGGCCTGCTGCCGGGCGACCTGTTCGTCCATCGCAACGTCGCCAACGTCGTACTGCACACCGACCTCAACTGCCTGTCGGTCATCCAGTTCGCCGTCGACGTGCTCAAGGTCAAGCACATCCTGGTCACCGGTCATTATGGTTGCGGCGGCGTGCGCGCCGCGCTGCAGCACACCCAGCTCGGCCTGATCGACGGCTGGCTGCGCACCATCCGCGACCTCGCCTACGAATACCGCGACCACCTCGGCCAGTTCGAGAAGGAAGAAGAGCGCGTCGACCGTCTCTGCGAGCTCAACGTCATCCAGCAGGTGGCCAACGTCAGCCACACCAGCATCGTCCAGAACGCCTGGCACCGTGGCCAGAAGCTCTCCGTGCACGGCTGCATCTACGGGATCAAGGACGGTATCTGGAAGGACCTCAACGTCACCGTCAGCGGTCTCGACCAACTGCCGCCGCAATACCGCCTGCGCCCGCTCGGCCAGTCTTGAGCCGACGTCTTTGCGTCATCCCCGGTGACGGCATCGGCCGCGAGGTCGTGCCCGTCGCCATGGAAGTCCTGCACCGCCTGCTGCCCGATCTGCAGATAGAAGAGGCCGAAGCCGGCTGGGACTGCTTCCAGCGCCACGGCACTTCGGTGCCCGACACTACCTATGACCGCCTGCGCGCCTGCGGCGCCGGATTGTTCGGCGCCGTTTCCTCGCCCAGCCACAAGGTCGAAGGCTACCGCAGCGCCATCCTCAGCCTGCGCCAGACGCTGGCGCTGAACCTCAATCTGCGCCCCGTACGCTCGCGCCCAGTCGTCTCGCCGCGCGCAGGCATCGACTTGCTGGTCCTGCGGGAGAACAGCGAAGGCCTCTACAGCGGCCGTGAGCACTGGGAGGCGGAAGGCGTCGCCATCGCCGAACGAGTCATCAGCCGCACCGCCTGCGAACGCCTCGCCGCTGGCGCCGCGGAGCTTGCTCGCCTGCGCCACGCACGGCGCATCACCCTCGTGCACAAGGCCAACGTCCTGCCGCTCACCTGCGGCCTATTCCGCGATACCTGCCGCGACCGGTTGGCCGAAGATGGCTGGAGCGACCTACTCGACGAACGCCTGGTCGATGTAGCCGCCCTGCAACTGGTCGAACGCCCGGAGTCTTTCGACCTCATCGTCACCACCAACCTCTTCGGCGACATCCTCTCCGACCTCGCCAGCCACTGGGGCGGCGGCCTGGGCCTTGCACCTTCGCTCAATCTTGGCGCCGGCATCGCCCTGGCCGAACCCGTCCACGGCAGCGCCCCGGACATCACCGGCACTGGCCGCGCCAACCCGCTCGCGGCCATCCTCAGTGCCGGCATGTTGCTGCGACATTACTGGCAGTTACCGGAACTGGCTGATCGCATCGATGACGCGGTGGATGCATTCCTGCGGGAGGAGGGGAAGGTGGACTTCGGGATCGAAACGACGCGGGTGATTGGGCAGGGTGTGTTGGAGCGGTTGGGCTGATTGAGCGATCTTGCCGGTCGCGGTGACCCTCGCTGACTATCGGCCCGAACTACGCTGAAAGCACCACTCTCCTGAGGTGCGCTGCATGTGCGGACGCTACGTCAGTCCTGAAGAGGCCGCCATCGAGCGCTACTGGCACATCGGTGCGCGCACACCGCCGCGCTGGTTGGAGGCCTGCTACAACGTCGCCCCGACCATGACCGTCCCCATCCTGCGCCACAACGAAAGCGGCCAACTCGAACTGCTGCCTGCCCGCTGGGGCCTGATCCCCAACTGGTGGAAGGACTCCATTCCGCCACGCTTCTCCTTCAACGCCCGCAGCGAAGAAGCTGCAGGCAAACCCCTCTGGCGGCACGCCCTGCGCAGCACTCGCTGCCTGATGCCCGCGCTGGGCTGGTATGAGTGGAACGAGAAGGAAAATCTGCGCAACCCGGCGGGCCGGCAAGTCCACCAGCCTTACTTCATCCACAGCGACACCGACCCCATCATCGCCATCGCGGGCCTCTGGTCCCTGTGGATGAGCCCCAATGGCGAACCGGTCCTCTCCTGCGCCCTACTCACCAAATCCGCTGCGCCGAGCATCGAAAACATCCACCATCGCATGCCTGTGGTGCTGGCGCCGGAAAGCTTCGAGGAATGGCTGTCTACTGCCACTCGTATCGAGGCGGTGGACGACCTGATTCGTCACGCGCGGGAGGACTTTGCGGGACGCCGGGTTTCGTTGCGGGTAAATGACACGCGGAATGATGGGGATGGCTTGCTGGCCGAAGCTGAGTAGTCGGGGAAAGAATGACTTTTCGCAGACAAAGAAAAAGGGGTTTAGCTTTCGCTAAACCCCTTCTTTTATATGGTGGCTACACCGGGACTTGAACCTGGGACATCAGCATTATGAATGCTGCGCTCTAACCGACTGAGCTATGTAGCCGAGTGGCGCGCATTTTCCGCAGATCGAGAGGGGGTGTCAACCCCTTTTCTTGAATATTGTTCTGTTCTATCAATCGTTTAGCCGGGAGTCGTAGTTTTCTCGATGAGCGGTGCGGTAGGGCGATCATGCAGAAACCCCAGGTGGGTGGCAGGGGACTTTCGAGCTCGGCTGGTGCTCAGTGGCTGAGCGATCTGGCAGCAGTTGAGCCGCCAGATCGCCGGCCGGGGGCACGTCTTTCCTATGGGGGCGGGCTGTCTCGGAAATGGTAGCGGCGGGAAAGCCTCGCTCAAGAAGCAAGCGCTGCGACTGACTCCTTGCTGCCTGGAGCTGCCTCTGACGAGGTGAAGCGACGTCCGAACTTGATCATGGGTTTCTCGACTGCAATGTGCGTGACCCATGCCGTGGTGACTGTAACAAGCAGGGCGCCAGTTAGCATGAGGATATAGTTGTCGAAGTGAGTTCGAATCAGTGCCATGGTGGCTAGACCTAGCGCGGTATGGAATAAGTACATTGGATAAACCAGGTCTGCCAGCCAGCTTATGAACTTTGGCGTGCGGGATAGAAGTTTTAGCTTTCCGAGAAGCATAAGCGCGGCGAATATTCCAACAGCCAGCAGGTGTGTGCCGATGTTTTCATATGTCCCGGAGCTTCCTACATTTTGTTTGTAGAACTGAAAGCCAAGGTAGGAAATAACCGTGGTATTGAAGACAAGTGTCAACTTCTTGGCTATGGTGTTCTCATTTTCAGCCAAGAAAAACCCAATTCCAATAGTGATAAATAAGATGAAGAGTGCATTCTTTGCGAGTACTCCGCTGTAGTAGCCCTTGTAGGCGGCGCTGATTATGATGCATGCGAGCAATACCGATTGAAGAAGAATCAGCTTTAATGTGCTGAATTTTCCAATTAGGGCGGTGATCAAATAGAACAGCACCTCGATAACCAGTGTCCAGAGAACGCCCATGACTGGCGGGACGGCGAATATGTAGTAAGTCAGGGTCCAGCTTGCAAGGTAGCTAGGAAGTCCGTAGTTGATATTCTGCGTCAGCCACAAGTAGCAACCGATGATCAAGGTGGAAGCTATCAGCAGAGGGAAGATTCGGAATAATCTATTGATCAAGAAATTTTGACGAGAGTATCGCTCCATCATGGCAGGCATCAGATAGCCCGTTACCATGAAGAATAATGCGACGCCAACAATCGCCGATTGTGTCGAGAATGTATTGATCAAGAATATGTCGAAGTTCAGGAAGGCGATCTGTGGACCGTTCATCAGGGGAAGAGCTGTCTCGGGTGATATTATTCCGGGGATTGTTGGCGCAAAGCCTCCTACGCTCGCGAAATGCCCGTATATAACGAGAAAGATTGACAGCAATCGGACGATGTCTAGCCAGGCAAGACTGTGTGAGAGGATGTTCTTCTGCATGTTATTTATTTTCATCAATTAATTGCTTGTGCTGGCGGCGGGTGGAGCGCCGGAAGACGCACCAGGCTTTTCTACGTTGTTATGGGATGCTTCGAAGCCGGGATTTTCCAATGCCGCTCATTTTCCGGCAAGAAAATTCTGATTCGTAACGGGAAGGCTTGAACTTATAGTCAGATTCGTGTGCCAGCGCTTCAGCCTACGCCTCGACGCCTCGGTTCTTGCAGCCATCTTGGGAGCTACTCCAGCCAGTAAGGCAGGGCTGAAAGGGCGGGCGGGGGCTGGGAAGAGCCTGATGGATTGGGAGAGCGGAGGCTGACTTGGTATCCATGTAAAGGCGATAACCCTACGGGCGCTTATGCGCCAAGGTCTTTGGCTCGGGTGCGGGACTCAAGGGAAAGGACTTGCTCGATCATTCGTTTACTATCACCGGGTGGGCGGTTTGGCGCGAAACGAAGTGACGCGTGACGACAAGAAATAAAAAACCCCGCGTAAGCGGGGTTTTCACGGCGTCAGAAGGACGTAATAAAAGTGCTGTCCATCAGACGTTGAAGCGGAAGTGCATCACGTCACCGTCCTTGACGATGTAATCCTTGCCTTCCAAGCGCCATTTGCCGGCTTCTTTCGCGCCTTGTTCGCCCTTGAACTGGATGAAATCGTCGTAGGCGACGACTTCGGCGCGGATGAAGCCTTTTTCGAAGTCGGTGTGGATCACAGCCGCAGCCTGCGGGGCGGTGGCGCCGACGCGCACGGTCCAGGCGCGGACTTCCTTCACGCCAGCGGTGAAGTAGGTCTGCAGGTGCAGCAGTTCGTAGCCGGCGCGGATCACGCGGTTCAGGCCGGGTTCTTCGAGGCCGAGGGCTTCGAGGAACATGTCCTTCTCTTCGCCGTCGTCGAGTTCGGCGATCTCGGCTTCGATCTTGTTGCACACCGGTACGACCATGGCGCCTTCTTCTTCGGCGATGGCGCGGACGACGTCCAGGTGCGGGTTGTTCTCGAAGCCGTCTTCGGCGACGTTGGCGATGTACATGACCGGTTTGCTGGTCAGCAGGTGGAAGCCGCGCACGACGCGCTTCTCGTCATCACCCATGTTCTTCATCAGCGAGCGGGCGGGTCTGCCTTCGCTGAAGTGGGGGATGAGCTTCTCCAGCAGGGCTTTCTGCACCAGGGCTTCCTTGTCGCCGCCCTTGGCGTTGCGCGCGACCTTCTGCAGTTGCTTCTCGCAGCTGTCGAGGTCGGCGAAGATCAGTTCGAGGTCGATGATCTCGATGTCGCGCTTGGGGTCGACGCTGTTGGAGACGTGAATGACGTTCTCGTCTTCGAAGCAGCGCACGACGTGGGCAATGGCGTCGGTCTCGCGGATGTTGGCGAGGAACTTGTTGCCCAGGCCTTCACCCTTGGACGCGCCGGCGACGAGGCCGGCGATGTCGACGAATTCCATGGTGGTTGGGATCACGCGCTCGGGCTTGACGATCTCGGCCAGCGCATCGAGGCGCGCATCAGGCATCGGCACGATGCCGCTGTTCGGCTCGATGGTGCAGAAGGGGAAGTTTTCCGCCGCGATGCCGGATTTGGTCAGGGCGTTGAACAGGGTGGACTTGCCGACGTTGGGCAGGCCGACGATGCCGCAGTTGAATCCCATGCTAGGTCCCTCGCGCCAGTGGCGGAAAAGAGGTGTGATCAGGCCTTCTGGCTGTGCAGCTTCTGCATCGCGCGGGTCCAGTCCCCGTCGAGCATTTCCGGCAGCACGCCGAGGGCGGAGTCGATGCTGGTGTCGAGCAGTTCCTGTTCGGCGCGCGGGGCGCGGCCAAGAACGAAACCGGAGACCAGGCTGCTGTGCCCTGGATGGCCGATGCCAAGCCGCAGGCGATGGAAACCGTTCTGGTTGCCGAGCTGGGCGATGATGTCGCGCAGCCCGTTGTGCCCACCGTGCCCGCCGCCCTTCTTGAGCTTGGCGACGCCGGGAGGCATGTCGAGTTCGTCGTGGGCCACCAGGATGGCTTCGACCGGAATGCGGAAGAATCCGGCGAGCGCCGCGACGGCCTGGCCGCTGCGGTTCATGTAGGTGGTGGGAATCAGCAGACGAACGTCGCGGCCCTTGTGGCTGAACTTGCCGACCAGGCCGAAGTACTTCTTGTCGAGAGACAGGTTCGCGCGTTGCGCGTCCGCCAGCCGCTCAACGAAAAGGGCCCCCGCGTTATGCCGGGTCTGGTCGTATTCAGGGCCTGGATTTCCCAGGCCAACGATCAGTTGTACGGCAGTCACGACGGGGGCCCCTTCCTTAAAGGCAATGGTGCGCGCGATTACTCGGCAGCAGCTTCGCCTTCACCTTCTTCTTTCACTACGCGGGAAGCGTGGATGTTGGCGACGGCCAGGTCGTTACCATGGGCCAGTTGCACCAGCTCTACGCCTTTCGGCAGTTTCAGGTCGGACAGGTGAACGATCTGACCCAGTTCTACTTTGGCCAGGTCGACTTCGATGAATTCCGGCAGGTCTTTCGGCAGGCAGGAAACTTCGACTTCGGAGATCACGTGGGAGATCTCGCCACCGCCGGTCTTGACGCCAACAGCGGTCGCTTCGTTCAGGAAGTGCAGGGGAACGTGGGCGGACAGCTTCTGGCCGGCAACGACGCGCTGGAAGTCAGCGTGCATGACGAAGCCTTTGGACGGATGGCGCTGCAGGGCCTTGATCAGTACGGTTTCCTTGGCGGAACCGACGTTCAGGCTGATCACGTGGCTGAAGGCAGCCTCGTTTTCCAGCAGTTTGGAAATCTCGCGCAGTTCCAGGGTGACGGATTGCGGGGCTTTTTCGCCACCGTAGATCACAGCCGGGATCAGGCCAGCATTACGACGCAGGCGGCGGCTCGCACCTTTCCCCAGGTCGGAACGCTCTTGGGCATTCAGTACAAAATCAACCATTTGACTATCTCCAAAATGACAAGATCGCCCGGACGCTTGCGACCAGCGTTCGGGCGATTTTGCTGATGCTCCGCCGGCATGGCGAAGCGCTTTACGTCAGGCCTGTCCCGCCTTAGCGGAACATGGCACTGATCGATTCTTCATTGCTGATGCGGCGCATGGCTTCAGCGACAACCGGAGCGATGTCCAGCTGGCGGATGCGGCCACAGGCTTGTGCAGCAGCGGACAGCGGGATGGTGTTGGTCACCACCAGCTCGTCCAGTACGGAGTTCTCGATGTTCTCGATGGCGCGGCCGGACAGCACCGGGTGGGTGCAGTAGGCGATGACCTTGGCGGCGCCGTGCTCTTTCAGAGCCTTGGCGGCGTGGCCGAGGGTGCCGGCGGTATCGACCATGTCGTCGACCAGTACGCAGGTACGGCCTTCGACATCACCGATGATGTGCATGACTTCGGACTGGTTGGCCTTCGGACGACGTTTGTCGATGATGGCCAGGTCGACGCCCAGGGACTTGGCGACGGCGCGCGCACGCACCACACCACCGATGTCCGGGGAGACGATCATCAGGTTCTCGAAGCGCTGGTCTTCGATGTCGTCGACCAGTACGGGCGAGCCGTAGATGTTGTCGACGGGGATATCGAAGAAGCCCTGGATCTGGTCGGCGTGCAGGTCAACGGTGAGTACGCGGTTGACGCCTACGACGGTCAGCATGTCGGCAACGACTTTGGCGCTGATGGCCACGCGAGCGGAACGCGGGCGGCGATCCTGGCGGGCGTAACCGAAGTAGGGGATGACTGCCGTGATACGAGTCGCCGAGGAGCGGCGGAAGGCATCGGCCATCACCACCAGTTCCATCAGGTTGTCGTTGGTCGGTGCGCAGGTCGGTTGAATCAGGAAGACGTCCTTACCACGAACGTTTTCGTTGATTTCAACGCTGATCTCGCCGTCGGAGAACTTGCCGACAGAAACGTCACCGAGGGGGATGTGCAGCTGCCGTACGACACGGCGTGCCAGATCGGGGTTGGCGTTCCCCGTGAAAACCATCATTTTGGACACGCTGCGGTACCTGTGTCGGCTTGAGGGTAGGCCCGGTTGAGCCAGAAGAAAATGGCAGGGGCGGCTGGATTCGAACCAACGCATGGCAGGATCAAAACCTGCTGCCTTACCGCTTGGCGACGCCCCTGTAGCTTACAACTTGCGGAGCAATGTGTTCGTTGACGCTGTACGTATAACCCCTTGGGTTAATGGCAGGGGCGGCTGGATTCGAACCAACGCATGGCAGGATCAAAACCTGCTGCCTTACCGCTTGGCGACGCCCCTGTATCGTACAACCGATTACATTACTGCTTCTCAGGCCTGGCCTTGCAGCTTTCGGTGCAACATCGAGATGTTACGGCCCTGGGCAACAAAACTCGGCAGAGTGGCCGGAAGTTGGCGGCGAACTTTATCAGCATCGCCCTTGTTTGGGAAGCTCCCAAACACACAAGCTCCGGTGCCGGTCAATCTCGCTTCGGTAAATTTACCTAGCTGGATCAGTGCGTTACGTACATCCGGGTAACGCTTCTCGACGACCGGCTGGCAGTCGTTATGACCGTCCACCCCGAGAAGGCTGCGAACTTTAATGGGCGGAGTATCCCGTGTCAACTCGGGATCGGAGAAAACTTCTGCAGTGGAGACAAAGACTTGCGGCACAACGACGAGGAACCAGGGCTCGTCGAGTTCCACTGGCGTGAGCTGCTCGCCGACGCCTTCGGCAAATGCCGCTCGGCCGCGTACGAATACCGGGACGTCTGCGCCCAGGCTCAGGCCCAGTGCGGCAAGGCGGTCTTCGTCCCAGCCCAGTGACCACAAATGATTCAGCGCCAGCAGGGCAGTGGCGGCATCGGAACTGCCGCCGCCAATGCCACCGCCCATGGGCAGGCGCTTGTCCAGCCAGACATCGGCGCCCAGCTTCGTGCCGGATTGTTCCTGCAGCCGGCGTGCGGCTTTCACGATCAGGTTGCTGTCGTGGGGCACGCCTGCGATGTCGGTGTTCAGGCGGATTTCGCCGTCCTCGCGCACAGCGAACTGGAGTTCGTCGCCATGATCGAGAAATTGGAACAGGGTCTGCAACTCGTGGTAGCCGTCGGCGCGGCGACCGGTGATGTGCAGGAACAGGTTGAGCTTGGCCGGTGCCGGCAGGGTCAGGCGGTCTTGCATGTCACTGCTGGCTCGCCTGGCCCAGCTGGCGCGGTTGCCAGGTTTTCACCACCAGGGTGACGTCCAGGTCCTGGCCGTGCAGCTTCAGGCGCTCGGGCAGCCAGTAGCCGTTCTGTTCGCTGTAGCGGGTGTATTCCACGTCCCAGCCGTCCTGTTGCAGCCTGGCCAGGCGGCTCTCGCTGTCGAGGGTCAGGCGACTCTTGCTGTCCGGGGCGGGCAGGCCGCGAATCCACCAGAGCAGGTGGGAAACCGGCAGGCGCCAGCCCATCTGCTGTTCCAGCAACTCTTCGGGGGAGGCGGCTTCATAGCGGCCCTGGCCGGCGACTTCGAGGGTCACGGCGCCTTCGCGGCCGGTCAGCCGCGCGGCGCCGCGGCCGAGCGGGCCGGACAGGCGGATGTCGTAGTAGTCCTGGCGCTGCAGCCAGAACAGGGTGCCGCTGCCCGAATCCTTGGGCGCGCGGATGCCGACCTTGCCGTCGATCTGCCAGCCGTCGAGGGTGGCGATACGGGCCTTGTGGGCATTCCAGGCGGTGGCGTTGCCCTGGCCTTCCAGGGCTTCGTGGGTGCCGAAGCTGGAGCAGCCGGCCAGCAGGGCCAGCGCGGCAGCGCCGATCAGATGACGTAAACGCATAAATCAGAGGGTTCCGGAGCCGGTCAGGCGCAACATGGTGTCGCGCAGGACGGCGCTGTCAGGCTGGCTTTGCAGGGCGGTGGCCCAGACCTTGCGGGCTTCGCTCTGCTTGCCCTGGGCCCAGAGTACTTCGCCCAGGTGCGCGGCCACTTCGTGGTCGGGGAAGCGTTCCAGCGCCTTGCGCAGGTAGGTTTCCGCTTCGCTGAGGTTGCCCAGGCGATAATTCACCCAGCCCAGGCTGTCGAGGATCGCCGGGTCGTCCGGGTTCAGCGAGTGAGCCTTCTGGATCAGGTCGCGGGCTTCGCTGTAGCGGGTGGTGCGGTCGGCCAGGGTGTAGCCCAGCGCGTTGAGCGCCATGGCGTTGTCCGGCTCGCGCTGGATGATCAGGCGCAGGTCCTGCTCCATCTGCGCAAGGTCGTTGCGCTTCTCGGCGAGCATGGAACGGGTGTAGAGCAGGTTGAGGTCGTCCGGGAACTGCTTGAGGCCTTGCTGGATGACGCTCCAGGCGCGATCGACCTGGTCGCGGTTGGACAGGCCTTCCGCTTCGATCAGGTACAGCTGGATGGCGTAGTCCGGTTGGCGGTCGCGGGTTTCGGCGAGGCGGCGCGAGGCATCGTCATAGCGTTTCTGGTCCAGCAGGATCTCGGTGGAGCGCAGCTGGGCCGGGAGGAAGTCGTTGCCCGGTCCGACCAGGGCGTACTCCTTGAGCGCGGTTTCCGGGTCCTTCTGCTCCTCGGCCAGGCGGCCCAGGTTGAAGTGGGCGGAGTCGACGTGGCTGTCGCGCTCCACCAGTTCCTGCAGGTAGACCTTGGCTTCGTCCCAGGCCTGGGCTTCGAGGCAGACCAGGGCCAGGGAGAAGCGCAGGTCGTCGTCATCGGGGAATTGCTCGACCAGCGCGGAGAACTCGGCCTTGGCGTCTTCCAGGCGGTTCTGCTCCACCAGCAGGCGGGCGTAGGCGAGGTGGACGCGCTTGTCGTCCGGGTGTTCCTTGATGCCGGCCTTGAGCAGTGGCAGCGCTTCATCGCTGCGCTTCATGCTCTGCAGCAGGCGGGCGCGCAGCAGCAGCGGGGCGACGTCGTGCTTGCTGGCGGAATTGTCTTCGAGCAGGTGCAGGGCTTCCTGCGGGCGGCCGTCCTGTTGCAGCAGCAGGGCCTTGCCGAACAGCAACTGGCCGTTGTCCGGGTACTTCTTCAACAGGCGATCGAAGCTCTGCAAGAGGCCTGCGCGGGTATCCGGGTCGGTCTCGGCGGCGGACAGCGCGAGGAAGTCGAAGTGGGTGTCGCCCTGGCCATTGAGGACTTTCTCCATGTACACCATGGATTCGTCGTACTGCCCGGTGCGCGCCAGCTGGATGGCGGCGGCGCGCTGGGCGTCGAGGTTGTCCGGCGCGGCCTTGGCCCAGATCAGCGAGGTGTCCAGGGCTTCCTGGTCGGCGCCCAGGTATTCGGCGATGCGGAACGCGCGCTCGGCGACGCCCGGGTCGCGGGTTTCCTTGGCCTGCTCGACATAGTTGGCGAGGGCGATGTCGAAGCGGTTGCGCTGGCCTGCCAGTTCGGCGGTCAGTAGCGAGAACATCGTGTCCTCGCTGAAGGAGCCGTACTTCTGGTCCTTCTGGGCAGCCGCGGCCTTGTCCTTCTCCGCGGAAGCACTGTCGGAATTTTTCTGTGTAAGAGACTGGCAGCCGCCGAGCAGCAGCAGAGCAGTCAGCAGCGCAAGAGACTTGTTCATAGAGGAAGGACGAGGGCCTGACCTGCGAAATGGGACCATCATGACATAAGGAAAGTGCCAATCCCATGGGCAAGCGCCGCTGGATGGCCTGTATACGATTTGCAGTGTGCGATACGTCGCGGGTGGTTGTCCTTCACTGGCCTAAGTAGGACAATTGCGGGCTTTCCGATCAGCATCAGCGATTCTGCATGGCCTTCATTGCCCTCGGCATCAACCACAAGACCGCGTCCGTGGCCGTGCGCGAGCGCGTGGCTTTTACTCCCGAGCAGATGGTCGAGGCCCTGCAGCTGCTGTGCAGGCTGACCTCCAGCCGCGAGGCCGCGATCCTCTCCACCTGCAACCGCAGCGAGCTCTACCTGGAGATCGAACACCCGGATGCCGGCGACGTGCTGGCCTGGCTGGCCGATTACCACAACCTGGGCATCGATGACCTGCGCGCCTGCGCCTACGTCCACCAGGACGAGGAAGCCGTGCGCCACATGATGCGCGTGGCGGCCGGCCTGGATTCCATGGTACTGGGCGAGCCGCAGATACTCGGGCAGATGAAGTCCGCCTACGCGGTGGCCCGCGAGGCCGGCACCGTCGGGCCGATGCTCGGGCGCCTGTTCCAGGCTACCTTCAGCACCGCCAAGACCGTGCGCACCGACACGGCCATCGGCGAGAACCCGGTGTCGGTCGCATTCGCCGCTGTAAGCCTGGCCCGGCAGATATTCAGCGACCTGAGCCGCAGCCAGGCGTTGCTGATCGGCGCCGGCGAGACCATCACGCTGGTCGCCCGCCACCTGCACGAGCAGGGCGTGAAGCGCATCGTGGTCGCCAACCGCACCCTGGAGCGCGCCAGCCAACTGGCTGAGCAGTTCGGCGCCCGCGCCATCCTGCTGGCAGACATGCCGGACGAGCTGGTCAACAGCGACATCGTCATCAGTTCCACCGCCAGCCAGTTGCCCATCCTCGGCAAGGGCGCGGTGGAGCGAGCCTTGAAGCAGCGCCGGCACAAGCCGATGTTCATGGTCGATATCGCCGTGCCGCGCGATATCGAGCCGGAAGTCGGCGAGCTGGAAGACGTCTACCTCTATAGCGTCGACGACCTCCACGAAGTGGTCGCCGAGAACCTCAAGAGCCGCCAGGGCGCCGCCCAGGCCGCTGAGGAGCTTGTCGGCGATGGCGTCGTCGAGTTCATGCAGCGCCTGCGCGAACTGGCCGCGGTCGACGTGCTGCGCGCCTATCGCCAGCAGGCCGAGCGCCTGCGCGACGAGGAAACCCAGAAGGCCCAGCGTCTGCTGGCCAATGGCGCCGACCCGATGGAAGTCATCGCCCAGCTCAGCCGTGGCCTGACCAATAAATTGCTGCACGCCCCCAGCGTGCAGATGAAGAAACTCTCCGCCGAGGGCCGCATCGATGCGCTGGCCGTCGCGCAGGAACTGTTCGCCCTCGAGGAGGGCACTGACAAGCGATGAAAGCGTCCCTCCTGAAAAAGCTGGATATCCTCAGCGATCGCTTCGAAGAGCTCACTGCGCTCCTGGGCGACGCCGAGGTGATCAGCGACCAGACCAAGTTCCGCGCCTACTCCCGTGAGTACGCCGAGGTGGAGCCGGTGATCCTTGCCTTCCGCGAGTTCCGCAAGGTGCAGTCCGATCTTGAAGGCGCCCAGGCGCTGCTCAAGGACAGCGACCCGGACCTGCGCGAAATGGCCGAGGAAGAAGTCGCCGAAGCGAAGAGTGCGCTGGTTGGCCTGGAGGACCGCCTGCAGCGCATGCTGCTGCCCAAGGACCCCAACGACGGCCGCAACGTCTTCCTGGAAATCCGCGCCGGCACCGGCGGCGACGAAGCCGCGATCTTCTCCGGCGACCTGTTCCGCATGTACTCGCGCTACGCCGAGAAGCAGGGCTGGCGTGTGGAAGTCATGTCCGAGAACGAGGGAGAGCATGGCGGCTATAAGGAAGTGATTGCCCGCGTCGAGGGCGAAAGCGTCTTCGCCAAGCTCAAGTTCGAGTCCGGCGCACACCGCGTGCAGCGTGTGCCGGCGACCGAGTCCCAGGGTCGTATCCACACCTCGGCGTGCACCGTCGCGGTGCTGCCCGAGCCGGACGAACAGGCGGCCATCGAGATCAACCCAGCCGACCTGCGCGTGGACACCTACCGCTCCTCCGGTGCCGGCGGCCAGCACGTGAACAAGACCGACTCGGCGGTGCGCATCACGCACATTCCGTCGGGCATTGTGGTCGAGTGCCAGGAAGAGCGTTCGCAGCACAAGAACCGCGCCAAGGCCATGGCCTGGCTGGCGGCCAAGCTCAACGACCAGCAGCAGGCCGCGGCCCAGCAGGCGATCGCCAGCACGCGCAAGCTGCTGGTCGGTTCGGGTGATCGCTCCGAGCGCATCCGCACCTACAATTTCCCTCAGGGGCGCGTCACCGATCACCGCATCAACCTGACCCTGTATTCCCTGGGCGAAGTGATGGAAGGCGCGGTGGAGCAAGTGATCGAGCCCTTGCTGCAAGAGTTCCAGGCCGACCAGCTGGCCGCGCTCGGCGATTAAGAGAGCGACAGACCATGGCAACCATCATGACTCTGCTCAACGAGGCGCAATTGCCGGACTCGCCCAGTGCGCGCCTGGATGCCGAGCTGTTGCTCGCCGCCGCGTTGGGCAAACCGCGCAGCTTCCTGCGCACCTGGCCCGAACGCGTGGTCAGCCGTGAGGCGCACGACCTCTTCGACCGCTACCTGGCGCGCCGCCTAGCCGGCGAGCCGGTGGCCTACATCCTTGGCCGCCAGGGCTTCTGGAGCCTGGACCTGGAAGTCGCGCCGCATACCCTGATCCCGCGCCCGGACACCGAACTGCTGGTGGAGACCGCGCTGGCGCTGCTGCCGGCCTCGCCTTCCCGCGTGCTCGACCTGGGCACCGGCACTGGCGCCATCGCCCTCGCGCTGGCCTGTGAGCGCCTGAGCTGGCAAGTGCTGGGTGTGGACCGCATTCCCGAGGCCGTGGCCCTGGCCGAGCGCAACCGCGAACGGCTGCGCCTGACCAATGTCGCCTTCCGTGCCAGTCACTGGTTCTCTGCGGTCGATGGCGAGCGCTTCTCGCTGATCGTCAGCAACCCACCCTACATTCCCAGTACCGACCCGCACCTCAAGCTGGGCGACGTGCGCTTCGAGCCTTCGAGCGCGCTGGTCTCCGGGCAGGACGGGCTGGACGATATCCGCCTGATCATCGACCAGGCGCCGGACCACCTGGAAAACGGCGGCTGGCTGATGCTCGAGCACGGCTTCGACCAACCTGACGCCGTGCGCGACCTGCTGCAAGGCCGTGGCTTCACTGCCGTGGAAAGTCGCCGCGACCTAGGTGGCCACGAGCGCATCAGCCTGGGGCGCTGGACATGCTGACCGACAACGAACTGCTGCGCTACAGCCGGCAGATACTGCTGCCGCAGATCGACGTGGACGGCCAATTGCGCCTGAAAGACAGCCGCGTACTGATCGTCGGCCTCGGCGGCCTCGGCGCTCCGGTGGCGTTGTACCTGGCCGCCGCCGGCGTTGGCGAGCTGCACCTGGCGGACTTCGATACGGTCGACCTGACCAACCTGCAGCGGCAGATCATCCACGACAGCGACAGCGTGGGAGTGAGCAAGGTGGATTCCGCCATTGCCCGCCTCACGGCGATCAATCCGGACGTGAAGCTGGTCGCCCATCGCCAGGCGCTGGACGCCGACTCCCTCGACGCCGCGGTTGCTGCCGTCGATCTCGTACTGGATTGCTGCGACAACTTCGGCACCCGGGAGGCGGTCAACGCCGCCTGCGTTGCCGCGAAGAAGCCGCTGGTGAGTGGCGCGGCCATTCGCCTGGAAGGGCAGCTCTCGGTGTTTGACCCGCGCCGTGAGGAAAGCCCCTGCTACCACTGCCTCTATGGCCATGGCAGCGAAGCCGAGCTGACTTGCAGCGAGGCCGGCGTGGTCGGTCCGCTGGTGGGCCTGGTGGGCAGCCTGCAGGCATTGGAAGCGCTGAAGCTGCTGGCTGGTTTCGGCGAGCCGCTGGTGGGCCGCCTGTTGCTGATCGATGCGCTGGGCTCGCGCTTCCGCGAGCTGCGGGTCAAGCGCGATCCGCAGTGCGCCGTGTGCGGAGCGGCGCATGGCTGATGCCGCGCCGGTCGGTGTGTTCGACTCCGGCGTGGGCGGCCTGAGCGTCCTCCACGAAATCCGCGCACGGCTGCCCCATGAATCGCTGATCTATCTTGCCGACTGCGGCCATGTGCCCTACGGCGAGAAGACTCCCGAGTACATCCGCGCGCGTTGCCGTGCCATCGCCGAATTCCTTCTGGGCCGTGGCGCCAAGGCGTTGGTGCTGGCCTGCAACACTGCAACGGCCGCTGCGGCCGCCGACCTGCGCGAGCTTTATCCACAGCTGCCCATCGTTGCCATGGAGCCGGCGGTGAAGCCCGCCGCCGAGGCGACCCGCAGCGGTGTGGTGGGCGTACTCGCCACCACCGGGACCTTGAAGAGTGCGCGATTCGCCGCGTTGCTGGATCGTTTCGCCAGCGATGTGAGGGTTATCACCCAGCCTTGTCCTGGGTTGGTGGAGCGCATCGAGCTGGGCGATCTGGACGGCCCCCAGACCCGTGAACTGCTGATGAGTTATGTTGCGCCGTTGCTGGCCGAAGGCTGCGACACGCTGATCCTGGGCTGCACGCACTATCCTTTTTTGCGTCCGCTGCTGCGCCAACTGGTGCCCGCGGACGTTTCGCTGATCGACACCGGGGCCGCCGTAGCTCGCCAGCTTGAGCGGGTGCTGCAGGCACGGGGGATGCTGGCTGAAGGCCACGCAAAAAAAATTGAGCTATGGACCAGCGGCGCAGTCGAAGCCTTTGAACCGGTATTGCCAGTGCTCTGGGGAACTGACGAACCTGTCAGTCACTTCCCTGGCTGATGGAAAATAGCTAGCTATCTACTTTGGTCTGTCAGTAAATGCTGACAAATGGCCTTATAATTGCCAGCTATTCGCGGAGATTTTTCATTCAGCTTTCTAATAAAGGACGTTTCGATGAAGAAACTGCTCTCGCTTGCCACTGTGGCAGCTCTGACTCTCGGATACATGGTCTCTTCGCAGGCAGCCAGCCTGACCGGCGCTGTCGGTTTCACCGGGCAGAACGACATGACCTACCGACTGGGCCTGGGTTTCGACTGGGACAAGAGTTGGTGGGAAACTTCGACGGGCCGCCTCACCGGTTACTGGGACGCCGGCTACACTTACTGGGAAGGCGGTGACCAAGCCAGTGGCCGCCACTCGCTGTCCTTCAGCCCGGTATTCGTCTACGAATTTTCCGGCGAGAAGGTCAAACCCTTCGTTGAGGCAGGTATCGGCGTAGCCGTATTCAGCGGTTCCCGTGTCGGCGACCAGAACCTGGGTGGCGCCTTCAACTTCGAGGATCGCCTGGGCGTCGGCCTGCGTTTCGGCGAGGGTCAGGCCTTGGGTGTCCGGGCCATGCACTACTCCAACGCCGGTATCAGCCAGCCGAACGATGGCATCGAATCCTACAGCCTTTATTACACGCATCCGCTGTAACAGATCGCTGACAAAAAGCCGGGCCCAGCGCCCGGCTTTTTTATGTGCGCCATATCGAGGTTCAGCCGCACCCACGAAGAGGGGGCCTCAGCGGGAGTTTGCGAGGCTTTTGAACGCCTCCAGCGCCCGCTCCCGCGTGGCGGAGAGGTCGCACATCGGCTGTGGATAACCGTCAGGCCCGAACAGGCCCTGCTTCGACGGATCGTGCAGCGCGCGCCCCTGCAGTCCGGCCAGCTCCGGAACCCAGCGGCGGATGAAGCGGCCGTCCGGGTCGAAGCGCTCGGATTGCGAGATCGGGTTGAAGATGCGGAAGTAGGGCGCCGCATCGGTCCCCGTGGAGGCGCTCCACTGCCAGCCGCCGTTGTTCGCCGCCAGGTCGCCGTCGATCAGGTGGCGCATGAACCAGCGTTCCCCCTCGCGCCAGTCGATCAGCAGGTTCTTGGTCAGGAACATCGCCACCACCATGCGCAGGCGGTTGTGCATCCAGCCGGTGGCGAGCAACTGGCGCATGGCGGCGTCGATGATGGGGAAGCCGGTACGACCCTGCTGCCAGTCTTCCAGGTCCTTCTTGTCCTGGCGCCACTTCAGCTTCTCGGTGTCTTCGCGGAATGCGCGGTGCCGGCTCACGCGCGGGAAGCCGACCAGGATGTGCTTGTAGAACTCGCGCCAGAGCAGCTCGTTGATCCAGCTGACTGCGCCACTGTTGCCGGTCTCGAACTCGCCATGGTTATTCGCCAGCGCCGCATGCAGGCATTGCCGGGGCGAGAGCACGCCAGCGGCCAGGTAGGGCGATAGGCGGCTGGTGCCGTCGCGGGCGGGAAGGTCGCGGGTGTCCTGGTAGGTCCTGAGGATCTCGTCGGTGAACAGCACGATGCGCTCGTGCGCGGCGTCTTCGCCAGCGGGCCATTCTTCGCGCAGTTGCGGCGGCGGAGGCTCGAAGCCTTCTATGTATTCGGGCACCTCATCGCTGGCGATATTCAGCTCCTGCTGTGAGCGGGGCGCAGGCACAAGGCTGGGTACGCCCAGGTTGAGGCGTTCGTAGCAGACCTTGCGGAACTGGCTGTAGACCTGGAAGTAGGTGCCGCTCTTGGTGAGGATGGTGCCGGGTGTGAAGAACAGCTGGTCAAGGTGGCTGCGCAAGCGGACACCGCTGTGCACCAGCTCCCTCTCCACGGCGGCGTCGCGGGCCGTTTCGTTGACGCCGTACTCCTCGTTCACGTGCAGCGTCTCGATGTCCAGCTCGCGGCAGAGTTGCGCGATGACCTTCGGTGCCTCATCCCAGTGGTCCGCTGTGCGGATGAGCAGCGGGATGTGCAGCTCGCCGAGGCCGGTGCGCAGCTCGCGCAGGTTGCGCAGCCAGAAGTCGACCTTGCTCGGTGCATCGTCGTGGCGTTGCCACTGGCTGGGGCTGAGCAGGTAAAGGGCTATCACCGGTCCGCGCTCGGCGGCGGCGTGCAGGGCACTGTTGTCGCGCAGGCGCAGGTCGGTGCGCAGCCAGACGAGTTGGCGCTTCATGCAGCCTCCCCGTTGAGCAGGTGCAGCTCGCGCAGCAGGTCGAACGCGGCGACTGGGTCGCTCGCCAGGTGCAGCGGCGGTTCGCCGATGTCCAGTTCCTGCAGCGCATCGGGGTGGATGGCAGTGGCGGGGCCGGCCAGCAGGCGCGGGCAGTCGACGCCAGCCAGCAGTCTGGGCAGTTGCACCAGATTCAGCGTGTGGCTGGAGTAGAGCAGCACGGCGCGTGGCTGCAGTCGCTCCACCGCCAGTGCCAACTCGCCCGGCGGTAGCGGGCAGTCGAATATTTCCAGTGGGCAGCCGGCGCTGCTGGCCAGCCAGGCGGTGAGCCACAGGCCCGGCTCCAGCGGCAAGCCGGACTGGTTGACCAGCAGCAGCGGGGCACCGCGTTGCTGGCGGTTGTGGTGGTACAGGCGGGTGCCGAACTTGGTGCGCAGCCAGGTATGGAAGAACACCCGTTCCAGCTGCGCGCCGAACTGGCCCTGCCAGCGCCGTTCCAGTTCGTCCAGCAGCGGCAGCATCAATTGTTCGCAGAGTGTCTGTGCGGGGTAGATCGCCAGCGCGCCATTGAACAGTTCGTCCAACTGGCGCTCGCTGATTCGGCCGATGGCGGCGATGCATTGCTGGCGCAGGTCGTCCCAGGGGGAGGCGGAGGTGTCCAGCGGCAGCGGCGCGTTGTCGTCGAGTAGCGCGCGGATCTTGCTCACTGCCACGCCTCGGCCGAGCCAGGTAAGGATGGCCTGGATGCGCGAGACCTGCGCTTCGGAGTAGAGGCGGTGGCCCTTGGGCGTGCGCTGGGGGACGACCAGGCCGTAGCGGCGTTCCCAGGCGCGCAGGGTGACCGGGTTGACGCCGGTGCGCCGGGATACTTCGCGGATCGGCAGCCAGCCGTCGGCCAGGGCCTGGCGGTAGTCGTCGTCCGACTCGCGGTGAGGGTGGTCGGGGTTCATGGGGATCCTGTGGGTACGTCAGATGGCATTGCGCAGGCTCAGGTCTTCCGGGTGCGGTTGCAGGTAAGCCTGAGCGTCGATGTAGGGGTGCGGGTGCAGGCGGAAGTGGTGCTTGAGCAGGGTCAGCGGCACCACCAGCGGTATCACGCCTTCGCGGTACTGATCGATCAGGCGCTGCATCTCGGCCTTCTCGGCGGAGGGCAGGTCGTGCTTGAGGTAGCCGGCCAGGTGCTGCAGGACATTGCTGTGGGTGCCGCGGGTGGCGCAACTACCCAGGGCCTGCATGAAGTCGCGGAAATAGCCCGGGGCGAAGTCTTCCAGCGGCTGTTCGCCGATCTTCGCCAGACGCTGGCCGAGGGCGCTGTACTGACGCGGGTTGTGTGCCAGCAGCTGGTACTTGTAGCGCGAGTGGAAGGTGATCACTGCATGGCGCGTGAGGCCCTGGGTACAGAGCTTCTGCCATTCGGCGTAGGCGAAGACGCGAGTGAGGAAGTTCTCGCGGATTACCGGATCGTTGAGCCGGCCTTCTTCTTCCACCGGCAGTTCCGGGCGCGCGGCGCAGAAGGTTTCCGTGTACAGCCCGCGCCCGCCCGCTGAGCGCAACTGGCCGTCGAAGCGGTACAGCTTCACCCGGTACAGGCCGCAGGAGGGCGATTGCTGCATGAAGATGTAGCCACAGATGTCCTGCTGCAGAGTGGCCTGCTGGCGGCCGAAATTGCGCAGGGCTTCGCTGACGTCGCGGCCGCCCTCGCGCTGGATCAGCGCGCGGGGATCATCCTGGTCGCCCACCAGGCGCAGGGTTGGGCGTGGCACGCCGAGGCCGATGGCGACTTCTGGGCACAGCGGGACGAAGTCGAAATAGCGGCTGAGCACGTCCAGGCACAGGCGCGAGGCCTTGTGCCCGCCGTTGTAGCGCACCGGTTCGCCCAGCAGGCAGGCGCTGATGCCGAGCTTGGGACGTGGCGGGATGCTGGACATGGTTTTGACCGATTTCTTGTACATGATGATTTATTTGTACAACTATCGGCCAGGATAGACGCAAGCCTGTACAAGTGCAAAGCTTTGTACAGGGGCGCGACGCCAGCGTGGGGCTTCACGGCCTCTCCGGAAGGTGAGGGCCGTGCGCGATCAGAGGTGTTCGAGCAGGCGGCGGGCGGCTTCCAGGCCGCTCAGCCAGGCGCCTTCTACGCGACCGGAAAGGCACCAGTCGCCGCAGGCGTAGATGCCCAGGTCAGCATCGGCGAGGGCGCCGAACTGATGGGCTTCCATGGGCCGGGCGTAGAGCCAGCGGTGGGCGAGTGCGAAGTCGGGCGCGTGCACGGCGCAGCCGATCAACTCGGCGAAGGCCCCGCGCAGGTGTTCGATCACGCTTTCCTTGGGCAGGTCGATGTGCTGCTTGCTCCAGCCGCTGGCGGCGTGCAGCACCCAGGTGTCCAGTTGTTCGTCGCGCCCCGGCTTGGAGTGGTTGCTGGCCAGCCAGGACAGCGGGCCCTCGTGGACGAAGCAGCCTTGCACCGGCGTATCCAGCGGTTCGCGGAAGGCCAGGGCGACGGCCCAGGTGGGTTCCATGGGAATGCTCGCGGCGGCGGCGGCCAGCTTAGGCGCGCTGGCCAGGAGGGCGGCGGCCTGTGGCGCAGGGGTGGCGACCAGCACGCGGCTGAACGGACCGTGCGTCTGCCCCTCGGAGTCCTGCAGGTGCCAGTGCTCCTCGCCGCGGTATACCTCGGTGATGCGACAGGCGAAGGTGACGACCTGGTCCTGCAGCAGTGCACGAGTAATCGCGCTCATGCGCGGGGTGCCGACCCAGCGTGGCTGCTCGTCGGGAGAGGGGCTGAGCTCGCCGTCGCGGTACTGGTAGAGGGCTGGGTCCCATTCGGCGACCCAGCCATGCTCGCGCCACTGCTGAATGGCGTCGAGGAAGCGCCGGTCGCGGGCGGTGAAGTACTGTGCGCCGAGGTCCAGTGCACCGGCCTCGCTGCGCTTGCTGGCCATCCGGCCGCCGCTGCCGTGGCCCTTGTCGAACAGCTGGACGTCCTGTCCGGCGTCACGCAGGGCGTGGGCCGCCGAGAGTCCGGCGATACCGGTGCCGATAATGGCAATGGGGGCGCTCATGACATGCCTCGTATTCTGTGTCTTTCAGCGTAACGAGCGGGATGCTCTTGTACAAACGAAACTATCTGTACAATTGTTTTTCAGTTGCCTGCGCTCGTCATCGATAGGAATCCGATCATCGGAACCTTCGGTGCCGCATCGGTTCATTCAGAGATGAGCCCGGCTCGGGTTCCGGCACTTACAGCGTAGACCTCGCCGCAGAGGGAGTGTCAATGCAATCGCCTCCCTCTCGTCCAGACTGATGGAAGGTGGAACAACGCAACAAGGAGTTCGCCATGCATATTCTCTTGACCGGTGGTACCGGCCTGATCGGCCGCCGCCTCTGCCGCCAGTGGAGCGCCGAGGGGCACCAGCTCACCGTGCTCAGCCGCCAGCCGCAGCGCGTTCCGTCGCTGTGCGGCGAGACGGTGCGCGGCATCGCCGACTTCGAAGGCTATGGCGACGGGCCGCTGGACGCAGTGGTCAACCTGGCCGGCGAGCCGATTGCCGACAAGCCGTGGAGTGCCCGGCGCAAGGCCTTGCTGTGGGACAGCCGGGTGCGCCTGACCGAGCGCCTGGTGGCCTGGCTGGAAAGCCGCAGCCAGCGCCCGGCAGTGCTGATCAACGGCTCGGCGGTCGGCTGGTATGGCGACGCGGGTGAGCGCCCGTTGGAAGAGAACAGCGCAGCGGCCGGCGAAGACTTCGCCAGCGAGCTGTGCCTGGCCTGGGAGCAGATCGCCCGCGAGGCCGAGGCACTGGGCATCCGTGTGGTCCTGGTGCGTACCGGGTTGGTGCTGGCGCCCGAAGGTGGCTTCCTCAAGCGCCTGTTGCCGCCGTTCCGCCTGGGCGCGGGCGGGCGATTGGGGGACGGTCGCCAGTGGATGTCCTGGATCCATATAGAGGACCAGATCGCCCTGATCGATTTTCTTTTGCGCAAGGCCGATGCCGAGGGTCCCTATAATGCTTGCGCGCCGCAGCCGGTGCGCAACCGTGACTTCACCCAGGAGCTGGGCCAGGCACTGCACCGGCCGACGCTGATGCCCATGCCGGGTTTCGCCCTGCGCCTGCTGCTGGGCGAGATGTCGACCCTGCTGCTGGGCGGCCAGCGCATCGTGCCGCGACGCCTGCTGGACGCCGGCTTCGAGTTTCGTTTCCCGGAGCTGAAGGAGGCCCTGGCCGACGTGCTTCGCGAGGCCCGCTGAACCCCGGCCTGCCGAGGCCCTGCGACATCGGTGACAGCCTCGGGGCCTCTTGATGGAGCGAGCTGCGTGTAAACTGCGCAGCCCGCACGATGACCGCCTACCGCACCGGTTTAAGGACACTGCATGACCCAAAACGCCCTCCTGCTGGTCAACCTGGGATCGCCGGCTTCCACCCGGGTCGAGGACGTGCGCCGCTACCTCGATCAATTCCTCATGGACCCCTACGTGATCGATCTGCCCTGGCCGATTCGCCGGCTGCTGGTTTCGCTGGTGCTGCGCAAGCGCCCGGAGGAGTCCGCCCATGCCTATGCGTCGATCTGGTGGGACGACGGCTCGCCGCTGGTCGTGCTGAGCCGCCGCCTGCAGGAGGCCGTCCGGCCGTTCTGGTCGCATGGCCCGGTGGAGCTGGGCATGCGCTACGGCGAGCCGTCCATCGAGGGTGCGCTGCTGCGCCTGAGCCAGCAGGGCATTACCCAGGTGACCTTCGCGCCGCTCTACCCGCAGTTCGCCGACAGCACCACCACCACCGCCATCGAGGAAGCCCGCCGGGTCATGCGCGAGCATGGCCTCAAGCTGGAGCTGAAGGTGCTGCCGCCGTTCTACGCGGAGCCCGAGTACCGCCAGGCGCTGGTGGATAGCGTGAAGCCCTATCTGGAGCAGCCCTATGACCATCTGTTGCTGAGCTTCCATGGCTTGCCCGAGTCTCACATCCGCAAGCTGGTGAAGGACAAGAGCCACGACCTCACCGCCAGCTCCAGCCGGGGCGTGCACGAGGACGTCATGGCTGTCTGTTACCGCAGCCAGTGCCTGCGCACGGCCGAAGACTTCGCCGCGGGTGCCGGGCTGGAGGACGGGCGCTGGTCGGTGTCCTTCCAGTCGCGTCTGGGACGCAACAAGTGGATCGAGCCCTATACCGAGGCACAGCTGGACAAACTCGGCAAGCAGGGCGTGAAACGGCTGCTGGTGATGTGCCCGGCCTTCGTCGCCGATTGCATCGAGACGCTGGAAGAAATCGGCCAGCGCGGCAACGAGCAGTTCCGTGCGGCAGGTGGCGAGGAGCTGGTGCTGGTGCCTTGCCTGAATGACCAGGAGTTGTGGGCGCGGGCGTTGGCGAAGTTGTGCGAGCGGACGCCGGCCGCGATCTGATCGACTTCGGCGCTCTGGCTTCCCCTCACCCTGACCCTCTCCCTGAGGGAGAGGGGAGCGTTCGGTACAGGATGAAAGCTCCGCGTCAGCCGGCTCGGATTGCCCCCTCTCCCTTTGGGAGAGGGCTGGGGTGAGAGTATCTCCGGTACTTGCCTGCTCTTCGTAGGAGCGCCCCTGCTGAAACCCGGCGGCCAGCCTCTGACCACCCATTCATCAGCCAACGGCCGACGCACGCATTCAGAGACCTGATAGTGCGCGCGCTGTGTGTTCGCAATGCCTACTCTGCGGGTCTCCCCTTCGCCTTCGCCGCGATTGGCGGCGTATCAGGAGCCCGGCATGAACAACAACAATAACGGCTACCCCTCCAGTGCCGTGGCCTGGTCCACGGTTGCGATCCTTATGGTCGCCTACGTGCTTTCCTTCATCGACCGACAGATTCTCAACCTGCTGGTCGGCCCCATCCGCCGCGACCTGGAAATCAGCGACACGCAGATGAGCCTGCTGATGGGCCTGTCCTTCGCGCTGTTCTATACCCTGTGCGGCATTCCCCTCGGGCGCATGGCGGACAGCCGCAGCCGCCGCGGGCTGATCACCGTCGGCGTGCTGATCTGGAGCGCCATGACCGCCGCCTGCGGCCTGGCCAAGCAGTACTGGCACTTCCTGCTGTTCCGCGTCGGTGTCGGCGTGGGCGAGGCGGCATTGTCGCCGGCAGCCTATTCGCTGATCGCCGACAGCTTTCCGGCCAATCGCCGCGCCACCGCCATCAGCGTCTACTCCATGGGCATCTACCTCGGCTCGGGCCTGGCCTTCCTGCTCGGCGGCCTGGTGATTAAGTTCGCCTCGGCCCAGGGCGACGTGCACCTGCCGGTCCTCGGTGAAGTGCGCCCCTGGCAGCTGATCTTCCTGATTCTCGGCGCGGCCGGCGTGCTGTTCACCCTGCTGATGCTCGCAGTCAAGGAGCCGACCCGTCGTGGCGTGGGGGCCGGCGTGGTGGTGCCAATGAGCGAGGTGGGCGCCTACCTGCGCGCCAACCGCAAGACGGTGATCTGCCACAACTTCGGCTTCGCCTGCATCTCCTTCGCCAGCTACGGCAGCGGCGCCTGGGTGCCGACCTTCTTCGTCCGCACCTATGGCTGGGACGCCGGCCACGTGGGCGTGGTGTACGGCAGCATCGTCGCCGTGTTCGGCTGCCTGGGCATCGTCTGCGGTGGCCGCCTGGCCGACTACTGGGCCAAGCGCGGGCGCACCGACGCCAACATGCGCGTGGGCCTGCTGGCCGCCATCCTGGCCATCCCGCTGAGCCTGGTCTACCCGCTGCTGGACAGTGCCAATGCGGCTGCCGCGATGATGGCGCCCATCGTGTTCTTCCTCAGCATGCCCTTCGGCGTCGCCCCGGCGGCGATCCAGGAAATCATGCCCAACTCCATGCGCGGCCAGGCCTCGGCCATCTACCTGTTCGTGGTCACGCTGCTGGGCCTGGGCGTAGGCCCCACCGCCATCGCCCTGGTCACCGACTACGTGTTCGCCGACGACATGGCGCTGCGTTATTCGCTGTTGATCGTCAGCGCCGTGGCCCTGCTGGCGGGCGCGCTGTTCCTGGCCAACGGCCTGAAGCCATACCGGGCCAGCCTCGAGCACCTCAAGAGCTGGAGCCTGAAGGGCGACAGCGGCAGCGGCGCGATGCAACGCCAGCCGGCCTGATACTGCCAGTTCGGCACCGAGCCCCCGCGCAGCGATGCGCGGGGGCTTTTCTTTGTGCGTGGCACAATGCGACGGAACATGGGTTCGAGGGGAGATTTCCAGCATGGAAGGAAAGGGCATTCGTGCAGGGCTGCTTGTCCTGGGGGCACTGGCGCTGTGCGCTCCGGCAGGAGCGAACGAGCCTTGGGTGGCGTTCACGCAGAACGACCTCATCGGCTTCAAGGATGCGCAGGGCACGGTGCAGGTCCCGCCCAGGCTCAGCCCGATGTTCACGATGGCGCGGCGCTTCGAGCACATCATCGCCACCGGGGAGGAAACCGCCGACGGTTACCGCACCTACCACCTGCTGCGCGATGGTCGTCGGGTGGCGCCGGATGCGGTCTACTTCTTCGACAACGCGCCGGTCTGCGAGAGTGAGAACAGCATCCGCTTCCGCGATCGCCAGCGTGACAAGGTGGGGTTCCTCGATGGCCATGGCCGGGTGCTGATCCCGGCCGAGCTGAGCGACGCCAGTGCCATGCGTAACGGCATGGTCATGGCGCTGACGGGGGCCCGCCGAACCTGCGCCGATCCGGGTATCAGCCTGGAGCATTGTGAACACCGAGGCTGGAAGGGCGGCACCGAGTTGCTGCTCGACCGCCATGGCAAGGCGCTGGTGTCGAACTTCGACAGCACCCGTGCTGGCGCGCTGGACTGGTTCTCGCGGCAGGTGAGCGAACAACCCTCCAACGACCCGCGCCGCGTCTCCTTCCAGGGAGTCGACGGTCGTTACATCAGCTTCGTCGACATCGAGAAGGACTTCGCCCTCTGGTTCAGGGACGTTTTTCTCGCGCAGCTCGATGATGATTCGCTGAAGGCGCACAGCTACTCGCGAGTCTGGCACGGTCAGGGCAGCGAATCGCTGGATGACTGGCAGGCCGCTCCGGTGGACGATGTTTTGCGCCAACACGTGGCCGGGCTGCGCAAGCGCCTGGAAACCCTGCGTGCGTCAGGTGGCTATGGCGTGCGCCAGGACGACATGGGCTGGCCGTTCGACCCCGAGAGCGACCCGCAGTACTTCGACAACTGCGGCGACTTCGCTCAGTGGATGACGCCCAAGGTCTCGGCCATGGAGCACTGGGAGCAGGGCTCATTCGAGCCGGCCAAGCATGCGAGTTTCGATTTCATCCGCACCGCCGACGGGTATCGGCTGGTGGCGTTTTCAATTCCGAAACAGTGAAGTCCCGGTTGTGCAGGAACTCTAGGAGCGAGCTTGCTCGCGAACGCGGTTTAGCCAGGGACATTGGCATCAGGCGGTTCGCGAGCAAGCTCGCTCCTACAAGGGCCAGGCGCGCGGATCAAACAGAGAAAAAAGCCCCGCGGATGCGGGGCTTTTTCATTCAGTGCGCCGTGGCTGGCGTGCCGGCTTCAGCAGGCTTCTTGTCCGGCTTGGCCAGCAGCGTGTACACGCAGGGCAGGACGAACAGGGTGAACAGCGTACCGACGCTCATGCCCGTGGCGATCACCACGCCGATGTCGAAGCGGCTGACCGCGCCGGCGCCGCTGGCGAACAGCAGCGGGGTCACGCCCAGCACCATCGCCGCGGTGGTCATCAGCACCGGGCGCAGGCGGATCGCCGCGGCTTCCTCGACCGCCTCGCGCACCGACAGGCCACGCTCATGGCGCAGCTGGTTGGCGAACTCGACGATGAGGATGCCGTGCTTGCTGATCAGGCCGATCAGCGTCACCAGGCCGACCTGGGTGTAGATGTTCAGGCTCGACAGGCCGAGGAACAGCGGGATCAGCGCGCCACAGATCGACAACGGCACGGTGACCATGATCACCAATGGGTCGCGGAAGCTCTCGAACTGTGCCGCCAGCACCAGGAAGATCACTGCCAATGCCAGGGCGAAGGTGATCATCAGCGCGCTGCCTTCCTGCACGAACTGCCGCGAGGCGCCTGCGTAGTCGAAGGAGAAGCCGCGCGGCGATTCCTCTTCGGCGAAACCGCGCACCGTCTCGATGGCCTCGCCCATGCTGACCATGGGCACGCCGGAGATGATTGCCGAGTTCAATTGCTGGAACTGGTTGAGCTGGCGCGGGCGGGCGCGCTCGTGGAAGGTCACCAGGGTGGACAGCGAGATCAGCTGGCCGCTCTGGCTCTTCACGTAGTAGTTGTTCAGCCAGCTCGGGTTGTCGCGGTAGGCGCGCTCGACCTGGGCGATCACCTTGTAGCTGCGCCCGTCGATGGTGAAGCGGTTGATCTCGCCTTCACCCAGCAGCGCGCCGAGGGACACGCCCAGGTCCTGCATGCTGACGCCCATCTGCGCGGCCTTGGCGCGGTCGATGTCGACCACCAGTTCGGGCTTGTCGAAGGCCAGGTCGAGGTCGAGGAAGGCGAACTTGCCTGATTCCTCGGCACGCTTCTTCACCCGCTCGGCCACCTGCAGCAGGGACTGGTAGTCGCTGGCGGTGTTGATCACGAACTGGAACGGCAGGCCCTCGCCGGTCCCTGGCAGCGACGGCAGGTTGAAGCCGAAGATCTGCAGGCCGGGAATCTTGTTCAGCTCTTCCTGTACCGCGTGGAGCAGTTCCATCTGGCTACGGTCGCGCTCGTCCCAGGGCTTGAGCAGCATGCCGCCGATGCCGGTCTGCACGCCGTTGTAGCCGTTGATCTGGAACGCCGAATAGTACTCGGGGAACTTGCGGAAGATACCCTCGAACTCGGCGGTGTACTTCGACAGGTAATCCAGGTTCGCCGTCTGCGGTGCGTTGGCCATGATGAAGACGATGCCCTGGTCTTCCTCCGGCGCCAGTTCCTTGTGGGTGAACATCAACAGCAGCGGGATGATCGCCAGCACCAGCAGGGCGAAGACGATTACCACCGGACGGCTGTTCAGCGTGCCATGCAGGGCGCGCTGATAACGCTGCTTGAGACCCTCGAAGATCAGGTCCAGGCGATGCGCCAGGCCGCTGGGGTTTTCGTCGTGGCGCAGCAGGCGCGAGCACATCATCGGCGACAGCGTCAGGGCGACGATGCCGGAGATGATTACCGCACCGGCGAGGGTGAAGGCGAACTCCTTGAACAGCGCGCCGGTCAGGCCGCTGAGGAAGCCGATGGGCGCATACACGGCGGCCAGGGTGATGGTCATGGTCACCACCGGCACGGCGATTTCCCGCGCGCCCTCGATGGCGCCCTGGAACGGCGACTTGCCCTCCTCGATGTGGCGGTGGATGTTCTCCACCACGACGATGGCGTCGTCCACCACCAGGCCGATGGCGAGCACCATCGCCAGCAGCGTCAGCAGGTTGATCGAATAGCCCATCATCTGCATGAAGAACAGCACGCCGATCATCGACAGCGGGATGGTCACCACCGGGATGATCACCGAGCGGAACGCGCCGAGGAACAGGAATACCACGACGATGACGATCAGGATCGCCTCGGCCAGGGTCTTCACCACTTCGTCGATGGATGCCTGGATGAAGCGCGTGGCGTCGTAGGCGATGGAGACTTTCAGGCCCGGCGGCAGCTGCTCTTCCAGCTCCGGCATCTTGGCGCGGACTTCCTTGATCACGTCCAGCGGGTTGGAGCTGGGCGTGCCCTTGATGCCGATGTACACGGAGGGGATGCCGTTGAACGAGCTGACCGCGTCATAGCTCGCCGCGCCCAGTTCGATGCGCGCCACGTCACCCATCAGCACGCGGCGGTCGCCTGCGGTCTTCAGCGGAATGGCGGCGAAGGCTTCCGGGGATTTCAGGTCGGTGGTGGCGTTCACCGAGGTGACCACCAGCTCGCCCTTCACCTCGCCGGCGGCGGAGAGGAAGTTGTACTCGCGCACTGCGCTGGCCACGTCGCCGGCGGTAATGCCGTAGGCGGCCATCTTCACCGGGTCCAGCCACAGGCGCATGGCGAACACCTGGTTGCCGAGGATCTCGGCTTCGGCGATGCCCGGCAGGGTGGCGAGCTTGGGCTGGATCACCCGCGACAGGTAGTCGGTGATCTGCGGGTTGTTCATCTGCTCGCTGAAGAAGCTGATGTACATCAGCGCCGAGGCGTCGGCCGCTTCCTTGTCGAGGATCGGGTCCTCGGCATCCGGCGGCAGCTGGGTCTTCACCTCGCCGATCTTCGACAGCAACTCGGTGACCAGGCGATCGGTGTTGGCGCCGATGTGCGCGTAGATCGAGATCACCGAGTAGTTCTGCCGGCTCACCGAGGTCATGTAGTCGATGCCTTCGGCGCTGGCGAGGCTCTGCTGCAGCGGCTGGGTGATGTAGCCCTGGATGGTCTCGGCGTTGGCGCCGGCATAGAAGGTGGTGACGGTGATCAGCGCGTTTTCCATCTGCGGATATTCGCGGATCACCAGCTTGCTGAAGGCCTGCATGCCGAGCAGGACGATCAGCAGGCTGACCACGGTCGCCAGCACGGGGCGACGGATAAAGGGATCGGTGAACATAGCTCAATCCTTTAATGCGGACCCTGCCGGATGACGGCGGGGTCTGTTGGCGCGCAGCATCGAGCGACGCGCCGGCTATGCGATTACTGCGGGTCCTTGACGATGGCCACGGCGGTACCGTTGTCCAGCTTGAGCTGGCCGGAGGTCACCACTTCTTCGCCGGCCTTCAGGCCCTCGAGGATCACCACGTTGCCTTCGCGGCGTTCGCCGGTCTTCACGAAGCGGCGTTCGACTTCCAGCCTCGGTGCGTCTCCGGCCTTGGCCTCTGCGGCTTTCTCTCCGTCCTTGGGCTTGTGCGGCACCACCACGTATACCGAGTTGCCATACAGGGTGAAGGCCACGGCGGTTTCCGGCACCACGACGCGCGGCGCACTGTCGGGCAATTGCACTTCCAGGTTGGCGAACATCCCCGGCAGCAGCTTGCCCTCCGGGTTGGCCATGCTGGCGCGGACCAGCAGGTTGCGCGTCTGGTTGTCCACGCGCGGGCTGATGGCGTCTATCTGCGCGTCGAAGCTCTGGCCCGGATAGGCTGCCACGCGCACCACCACCTTCTGCCCGCGCTTGAGCAGCGGGAAGTCCTGTTCGGGCAGGAAGAAGTCCACTTGAAGGGTGGAAAGGTCCTGCAGGGTGACGATCTCGGTGCCGGGGGAAACGTAGTCGCCCACGTCCACCTGGCGGATGCCGATGGTGCCGGAGAACGGCGCGAGGATGCGCTTCTTCGCCAGCGCCGCCTTGAGCTGCGCGACGGTGGCGGTGGAGCGGTTCAGCTGGGCGGCGAGGCGGTCGTACTCGCTCTTGGAGATAGCCTGGCGGCCCACCAGGCTCTTGCCGCGCTCGTACTCGACCTGGGCCAGCCCCAGGTCTGCCTCGGCGGTGCGCAGGGTGGCCTGCTCGACGTCGGATTCCAACTGCACGACCGGCTGGCCGACCTTGACCTTGTCGCCGGAGACGAACTGCACGGCGCTCACAGTGCCGGAGACTTCCGCAGTCAGGGTCACGCCCTGGATCGCGCGCAGGGTGCCGATGGCTGCCAGGCGGCTCTGCCAGTCGCGTTCTTCGGCGTGGGTCGCGTTCACGCTCACCGGCGGGCGGGGAGCCGAGAACATGGCGATCTGTTGGGTGATGGAGAGGTATTTCGAGCCGGCGAGCACCGCAACGATGACGGCAACTACGCCCAGCATGATCAGCATGCGGCGCAACATCTTCCTGTTCCTTGGTACGTGCCTGGCAGCTATCGAGCGCGATCGCTCGCCCACTATTGGCCGGGCGGCCTTCCGTTCGCGCAGATGTCGATCAGGCTCTGAAGCCTATACGTGGGACGCCCCATTGCGGGGCGCAATTGCGCACCTTATTCCTGAATCGGTGGCGAGTCAAAGGGCCGCGTTTACAAGACGTTTCCCGCTGAAACTGAAGGGTTTACGAGAAATGCGCGCTGAATCGGTGCAAATCTGGATGCAGCGCGCGGGCCGTTATCAAGCCAGGTGCAGGTGGTTGTCCCAGAAGGCCGGCGGCAGGTCCAGCGGCGTGCCGGCGATGCGTTCCTGGCGGCAGTCGTAAATGCGGCAGCGGCCCTGGCCGGAGGTGACGACGAAGCCGTCTTTCACCGCGCCGACGCCGGCGCAGTCGGGCAGCGGCGCGTCCAGGCGCACGGCGCCGGAGTCCAGGTCCCAGATGAAGAAGCGGTTGCCACGCGGCGCGGTGAGGGCGACCAGGCGCAGCTCGTTGTGCACGGCGACGCTGGCGGTGTACTGGGTCATCGCCAGGCGCTGCTCGTCGGCCAGCGGGAAGGGCTGGAAGGCCTCGCCGGGGCGCTTGATGGCGAGCAGGTCGGCGCGGTCGTGAGCATCGCCCATATACTGTTGACCGGCGACGATGGTGCCGTCCCCGGCGATGGCCAGGTGGCGCACGCTGTTCATCTGCTGCGGCAGGGTTTCCTTGGAGATCAGCGAGCCGTCGCGGCGCATCAGCACCAGGCTCGGCTCCATGGCGTCGAGGTTCATTTCCACGCGGCTTTCGGCTTCGGTACGGATACCACCGTTGGCCACCACCAGCGTTTCGCCATCGGGCATCCAGGACACCTGGTGCGGGCCGAGGCCGTGGGTGGAAATCTCGCCGGTGTGGCTCAGGCGTTCACCGTCGAAGTGGTACACACCGAGCATCCCGCGGCCCGGATCGGTGGTGTCGTTCTCCGTCGCGTAGAGCCATTCGCCGTCCTTGTGCCACACGCCGTGGCCGTAGAAGTGGCGGTCGGCCTGCGAGTCGAGGGTCTGCAGCAGGCGGCCGTCGTTCAGGTCGATCAGGTAGCTCTGCCGGCCCGGCCGGCGGGCGACGAACAGCGCCAGTGGCAGCTCGGGATGCTGCACCACGTCGTGGCAGCGCAGGCCGACTTCGGTGGCGAAGGCGCAGCTGCCGTCCAGGCGATAGCCCACGGCGTAGTGCTTGCCATCCGCGTCGTCACGGGCGGACAGCACCAGGGGCTCCTTGCCCTTGCGTGACAGCGTCCAGCCGCCGAAGGTCAGGGCACCGAGCAGCAGGCTGCCCAGGCCGATCACGTGACGTCGCAACATGGCGTTCACCTCTATCACTTCTCGTATTCCATCGGTCTTGCGAGCTAGAGCCAGGTTAGGCGGAAAGGTGCGGCGAATGCGGAGTTGGCTCCAGCCAATGAGCAATTCGACGTATTTTCCAACGACACCTGGCCGACGCGCAGCAGACCGAATCAGTCGCCGTCGTTGGCGTTGAACCCCAGCTGTACGCCGAGGGCTTTCGCCAGGTCGCTTTCATGCAGGCGGTGGACGACGTTGAGGCTGTCGTACAGCTCGTTCAGTTGCTTGATGCCGGCATCGTCCTTGAGCAGTTCGCTGAGCGGGGTGTTGATCGCCTTCAGCCTGCCATGAACGTCGGCGTAGGCCGCGTCGATCTTGCCGGCCAGCTCTTTCTGCTCGGCCGGCAGCAGGGCGCGCAGGCCCTTCTTGTCGGTGCCGTCCCACAGCGCCTGGGCGCCGGTCAGGCTGGAGTCCAGGCTCGCCAGCGACATGTCGCTGCGCCAGCCTTCGGCCTGGAACGGCTGCGGGATGCCCTTGCTCTGGCGACCCAGCGGGGTGCCGAGTTTCTTCTTCAGCATGTCCAGCGCGGTGACCTGCACGCGCAGCAGTTCGGCGATGGCCTCGTGAGCGTCAGCGTAGCGGTCGTTGGGGAACTTGGAGAGCTGGGCGAGCATGCCGCCGTCCTGCTTCCACTGCGCCAGGATGTTCTCCGCCAGGGCTTGCTGGTGGCTGCCGATGGCTTCCAGCAGCGGGCAGTAGCGCGCCTTGGTCTCGGCGTTGGCCAGGTCGATCTTGGCGTCGTAGAGGATGTATTCGTAGGCGGTCAGGCCCTGGACCACGACGCTGGATTTATCCAGGGTCGCCGGGGAAATCGCGTTGCCGCTGCTCAGCAGTTGCTCGACCTGGCGCGCCACGAGGTTCTTCTTGTCCGGCCAGAACTGCACCTGCCAGGAACGGTTGCCTTCGGCCAGTGGGCCGACCAGCAGCGGCTGCAGCTCGGCCCAGGCCTTCTGGGCGGCCATGAAGTCGGCGCGGGCCTTGCTCAGGTCTTCCTTGCCCTGGCAGTAGGCCAGGGCGCTGGCGGCCAGCGCGCGGTCGGCGTCGACCCAGCGGCTGTAGGTCGGCAGGATCACCTGCTGGGCCAGCGTGGCGCTGGTGGTCGCCTGCGGATCGGTGGGCGAGCAGGCGCCCAGGGCGATGGCGAGGCTGGTGATCAGAAGTCGGGGGCGGAACATGGTGGGCTCGGCTCCTTAGAGTGAGTTCAGGAACGCCAGCAGGGCGTCGCGCTGCCCGGCGTCGAAGTTCAGTACGCGTTGCTTGGCCGCTTCGGCTTCGCCGCCGTGCCAGAGCACGGCTTCGAGCAGGTTGCGGGCGCGGCCGTCATGCAGGAACTGGGTGTGGCCGTTGACCGTTTCGGTCAGGCCGATGCCCCACAACGGCGCGGTGCGCCAATCGCGGCCGCTGGCGAGAAATTCCGGGCGATTGTCCGCTAGTCCCTCGCCCATGTCATGCAGCAGCAGGTCGCTGTACGGGCGGATGACCTGGTTGGCCAGTTCGGGCTCGGCGGCGTTCGGCCCGGTGGTGAATTTGGGCGTGTGGCAACTGGCGCAGCCGGTGTCGAAGAACAGCCCCTTGCCGGTCAGCACCTGTGGGTCGTCGACCTTGCGCCGCGCCGGTACCGCGAGGTTGCGGGCGTAGAAGGCGACCTGGTTGAAGATGTGCTGGCTGACTTCCGGCTTGCCGCCGTCGATGGCGCTCTTGCAGTCGGTCTGCGCCGCCGTGCAGTCGTCGCTGGGCAGCAGATCGCTGGTCAGGCCCATGTCGCCGGAGAAGGCGTGGGCGTTCTGCTGGGCGACGTTGGGCTGCCCGGCCTTCCAGCCGAAGCGGCCGAGGACGGTCTGTTGCGTGGCATCGTCCCAGACGCGGTTCGGTCGGCCATGGATGCCATCGCTGCCTTTGGCCTGCTGCTCGGCGTTGGCGAGGATGTCCGCCTCGCTGATGGACTCCAGCAGGCCCAGGCCGATCATCGGCGGGGCGATGCGCGCGGAGAACATCGTGTCCGCGTGCATCGGGCCGTAGCCCAGGTCGCTGATGCGCAGTTTCGGCTTGCGCAACTCGACCACGGTGCCGTCCTTGAAGGTCACCGGCACCGCGTCGTACTCCACGCGGACCTTGCCTTCGGGCGCCACGCCGGGGATCGCCGAGTCCTGGAACTGGCCGCCGTACACCGGCTCGGGCACCACGCCCAGGCGCTTGATGGTTTCGGCGTCGGCGGAGCCGGCGGGGATCGACAGGCGTACCAGCATCGATACGGCGTTGACGTCGTTCAACTCCGGAGGATGGCCGCGGCCGTCCTTGATGTGGCAGTTCTGGCAGGCGTTGGTGTTGAACAGCGGGCCGAGGCCGTCGCGCGCGGTGGTGGTGGTCGGCGCGATCACCCAGGGATTGCGGAAGAAGCTGTTGCCCACGGCGAAGTCCAGGCGGCGGCTCGGCGTGAGGTTGGCCGAGGGCATGGAATAGGCGTTGCGGTCGCTCTGCTTGACCGTGGTGGCGCCGCCGGAAAGCGCTTCGCCAGGTTCGCTCACGGCGTGCTGGGAGGTCTCCGGCTTGCACGCGGCAAGGGCGAGGGCAGTCAGCAGCGGCACGAGGTGCAGGGCGGTACGGCGGTGGAGCATCGACGGGTTCCAGAGCGGTGACATGGCAGCGCGCCATGTTATCAGGGGCGTCAAATGCAAATATGAAAAATTTGTATTTGCGAACGACATCGTTTGCCGCCCGGAAACGACAAAGCCCCGCAGTGCGGGGCTTTGCCTTTGCCATTTCAGTAGCTGCGGCCTGGAGCCGCAGTCACTTCAGGACGCGCGGATCAGAACTGGTGATCGGCGTTGTCCGGCTTCAGGTCCTGCACGCCGACCGCGGTAGCGGCCTTCTCGATGGCGCCGGTCTGCTTGACCAGCGAGGCGATGGCGTCGCGGATCTTCTGCTGATCGTCCTTGTCTTCCGGAGCGATCATCTGGTCGAAGTGCACACCGTCCTTCTCGGCACGGTCGACGATGACCTGCATCTTGGCTTCGGTGTTGGCCAGGTCATTCTTCAGATCGGTATCGGCGGCGGCGTCAGCCTTGGCGACCAGGTCGGACAGGCTCGGGCCCTTCACGACGCTGCCGTCGGTGCGCTTGTATTCGCCCAGGTAGATGTTGCGGATGGACTTGGCGTTGAAGAACAGGGTGTTGTGGGTGTTGTCGCTGAAGCAGTCGTGCTCGTCTTCGGTGGAGTTGGCTTCCAGCGCGACTTTCATGCGCTCGCCGGCCAGCTCGCCGAGGGACAGGGAGCCCATGCCGAAGAACATCTTGCGCAGATTGTTCTCGGCGGTGTCGGCCTCGACCTTGGCGCGGTAGTTGTCGGCGACGCCGGACTTGAAGTTGCCGTGCATTTCTTCCAGGTCGGAGACCAGCAGGTCGGTGACGGCCTTCAGGTAGGCAGCGCGACGGTCGCAATGACCATTGGTGCAGTCCTTGCCCTGGGCGTAGTCGGTGTACTTGCGATCGCCGGCGCCCGGCTTGGTGCCGTTGAGGTCCTGGCCCCAGAGGAGGAATTCGATGGCGTGGTAGCCGGTGGCGACGTTGGCTTCGGAACCGCCCAGCTCGTTCAGGCCCTTGAGCTTCTCGCCGGTGATTTCCTTGACGTCGATCTTGTCTTCGCCGACCTGGATCTCGGTGTTGGCGATGATATTGGCGGTGGCGCCGGCGTTGCCTTCGGCGTGCTGGTAGTCCTTGGCGACGTAGTCGATCAGGCCTTCGTCCAGCGGCCAGGCGTTAACCGCGCCTTCCCAGTCGTCGATGATCGAGTTGCCGAAGCGGAAGGCTTCGCTCTGCGAGTAGGACGGGCGGGAAGCGATCCAGGCTTCGCGGGCGGCCTTCAGGGTTTCTTCGCTGGGCTTGGCGATCAGCGCGTCGACGGCGGTCTGCAGGGCCTTGGCGGTGGTCAGGGCGTCGCCGTAGGTGGCTTCGGCGATGTCCAGGTAGTTCTTCACCACGGCCTTGACCGCGGCCTCGTCGACCTTGGCAGCCGCTGCCGGGGCAGTGCTCTGGGTGCTGGCAGCCGGCGCGGCGGCGGGGGCTTCGGCTTTCTTGTCATCGCCGCAGCCGGCGAGGGAAATGGCGATGGCGAGCAGGCTGGCAGTGGCCCAGGGCATACGAGTCATGACGGGTTCCTTTGCATGGAGAGGAGGCGCACGAAAAAGGACTGCGCAAGAAAATCCGCAACATAATGCGAAAGATTTGCATTTTTGAAAAGAGAGATCGCTGGCGCCATTCGCCGCGGGGCCAGTAAGTTGCCACCAGAGCGGCCGCTCGCGGGAGTATCACGTGATTTAAGCGGGAGGCCGTTGTAGGGCGAAAAACACCTCTGGCGTTATCCACCGACATTGGAAGCGCAGCCGCCGGATAAAGCGTTCCGCGTTGTGCGCCCTACGGTAAGGCGGAGTCAGTGACGTTCGACGGAACCGTTGGAGTTGCCGCCGGCAGCCTCGGCCAGGCGCCGCGCCTGCTTGAGGTAGAGGGTCAGCTCGCGCGCCGGCAGCGGCTTGCTGTAGAGGTAGCCCTGACCTTCGTGGCAGCCCTGGGCGATGATGTAGGCCTCCTGCTCGACGGTCTCCACGCCCTCGGCGATCACCTGCATGCCCAGGCTCTTGCCCAACTGGATGATGGCGCGAACGATGGTGGCGTCGTCGTCGTCCAGCAGCAGGTCCTGGACGAAGCTCTTGTCGATCTTGATCTTGTCCAGCGGCAGGCTCTTCAGGTAGCTCAGCGAGGAGTAGCCGGTGCCGAAGTCGTCGATGGCGATCAGGGCGCCGGCACGGCGCAGGCTGAGCAGGTGCTGGGCGGCAGTGGAGATGTCCTCCATCAGGCCGGTCTCGGTGACCTCCAGTTCCAGCGAGCGCGGCGGCAGGCGGTGCATCTGCAACAGGTTGCTGACCACGCGCGGCAGGGCGTTGTGGCGCAACTGCACGGTGGACAGGTTGACTGCCAGGCGCAGGTCGTCGAAGCCCTGGTCGTGCCACTCGCGCAGTTGGCGGCAGGATTGGTCGAGCACCCATTCGCCGATGCTGAAGATGCTGCCGTTCTGTTCCGCCAGCGGGATGAACAGGTCCGGCGCGACCCAGCCCTGGGTCGGATGCTGCCAGCGCAGCAGCGCCTCGACGCCGACCACGCGGTGATCGCGGTAATCCACCTGCGGCTGGTACACGAGGTGCAGTTCGTTGCGCGCCAGGGCTTCGCGCAGGTCCTTCTCCAGTTCGCGGCGGCGGCGCATCTCACTGTCGACGCTGGCGATGTAGAACTGGTAGCGGTTGCGCGAGCGGCTCTTGGCCAGGGTCATGGTCTGTTCGGCTTTCTGCAGCAGCTTCTCGGTGGTCTCGCCGTCCTCGGGGAACAGGGTGATGCCGATGGTGGCGCGCAGGTGGACCAGGTGCTGGTCCAGCTCGAAGGGCGCTTCGAGGTCGTCGAGGATCTGCTGGGCGAGCTCCGCTGCTTCGTAGGGCTGCTCGATGTCGGCCTGGACCAGGGCGAACTGGTCTCCACCCAGCCGCGCCAGGGCGCCGAGGTGCGCGCTGCGGGTGCGCAGGCGGTCGGCGAGGGCGATCAACAACTGGTCACCGAACTGGTAGCTGTACTGCTCGTTGATGCCCTTGAAGTCATCCAGGCCCAAGCAGAGCACGGCGACACGGCGCTGCAGGCGCGAGGCGCCTTCGAGGATCTGGTCCAGGCGCTGTTGCAGCAGCTTGCGGTTGGGCAGGCCGGTGAGGAAGTCGTACTGGGAGATGCGCAGCAGGCTGTCTTCGGCCTCGCGGCGCAGGTGGCCGTTGCGCTCGATGGAGGCCAGCAACTGGTTGGCGGTATTCACCCACAGGCCCAGTTCGTCCTTCTCATGGCCGTCGGGCATCGGCAGCTTATGCTGGCTGGGGCGGTCCGGGTTGATCGAGGCCAGGTGCTCGATGATCTTCGACAGCGGCTTGGTCAGCAGCCAGTGGTAGACCATGAACAGCACCAGGCTCAGGGCCATGGCGCGGAGGATGCCGGAGATGAAGATGATCACCGAAGTGGCGACGAAATCGTTGCCGTAGGGCGCGGTGTCGAGGGTGATCTTCAGGTCGCCGTAGTATTCGTTGGAGCCGCCCCGGCCGGCGAGGCGGATGGAGTAGTTCTGCTCGGCGCCGAGGATCGGGTCGGTCAGCCAGCGGGTATTGGAGTCCAGCAGCGGGCGGGATTTTTCCGCCAGCATGGGTTCGTCCGGGTGGCCGATGGCGGCATAGCGCACGGCTTCGTGCTGGAACAGGCCTTCGAGGACCTGCATCGCCATGTCGCGGTCCAGGCTGTAGACGGCCTGGGTGGAAGGGTCGCGGACCATCGCCAGGATGCGCTGGGCGTCGTTGTGTACGTTCTGGCGCGCCTTGTGGGCGTCATAGACGATCTGGGCACAGCTGAGTACCACCCCGACCACGAGGGCCGCGAGCAATACCATTCGCAGCAGCTTGAGGGAGAGGCTGTGCCGGGGATCCAGTTTCAAGGTCTTTCCTTGTTTCTCGCCAGGGGCGAACGACTGGGGCTGAGTATTGGCAATTGGCGCAATGGCGTCAAAGGGCCATCGTTGTGTTTCGTGACTGTACCGGCCTTTCAGGTTAGCCGACACGAAGGCGTTACGCGCCCATTACGAAAAAACCCGGCACGGGGCCGGGTTTTTTCAGATCAATCGGGGTGCGATCAAGCAGCGAACTGCTCGGCCACGAAATCCCAGTTGACCAGGTTCCAGAATGCCTCGACGTACTTCGGACGCAGGTTGCGGTAGTCGATGTAGTAGGCGTGTTCCCAGACGTCGCAGGTCAGCAGCGGGGTGTCGCCGCTGGTCAGCGGGCAGCCGGCGCCGATGGTGCTGGCCAGGGCCAGGGAACCGTCGGCTTTCTTCACCAGCCAACCCCAGCCGGAGCCGAAGGTGCCGATGGAGGTCTTGCTGAACTCTTCCTTGAACTTGTCGAAGGAACCGAAGGCAGCGTTGATGGCGTCAGCCAGGGCGCCGGTGGGCTGGCCACCGCCGTTGGGGCTCAGGCAGTTCCAGTAGAAGGTGTGGTTCCACACCTGGGCTGCGTTGTTGAAGATGCCGCCCGACGAGGTCTTGACGATGTCTTCCAGGCTCTTGCCTTCGAACTCGGTACCCGGAACCAGGTTGTTCAGGTTCACGACGTAGGTGTTGTGGTGCTTGTCGTGGTGGTATTCCAGGGTTTCCGCGGAAATGTGCGGCTCAAGGGCGTTCTTCGCGTAAGGCAGCGGCGGCAATTCGAAAGCCATGGTCTCTCTCCTATCTCACTCAGTCTGGGCTAGCGCGACGAGCGCGCGACCGGTACACGGGGCCGGTTCGATGTTTGTCGCGGCATCCGGGCGTAGCTGCAATGCGCCCCATCAAGAGGCAGGCAGCGCGCCAGTTGCGTCCGGAAGGCTCAGAGCCCGCCGGCGCCGCGAAGGTCGGATCATAGCACCCGACCTGTGGCATATCCACGCAGCAACTGTAGGGGCAAAGGCCCAAGGTCGCGGGCTGCGTGCAATCACTCCACCTTAGACTGACCGGGATGGCGGATCGTCGTTCGGACTATTTTCCCGCGAAGTGCTGGGATCAGGCGGCAAACACCAGTTGCGCGGCCATGCCCAGCATCATCACGGCGACCATCAGGTCCACCAGGCGCCAGGTGGCAGGGCGCGCCAGCCAGGGCGCGAGCCAGGCGGCACCGAAGGCCAGGGTGAAGAACCACAGCAGGGATGCGCTGGCCGCGCCCATGGCGTAGGCGCCGGGGGCGGCCTGCTGGGCGCCGAGTGAACCGATCAGCAGCACAGTGTCGAGGTAGACGTGGGGATTGAGCAGGGTAACCGCCAGCGCGGCCATCAGCACGGTGCGGCGCGAGCGCGGGCCGGTTTCTCCGGCGTTGGCCATGGCCTCGGGTGCGACTGCACGACGCAGCGCCTTGAGGCCGTACCAGACCAGGAAGGTGACACCGCCCCAGCGGGCGATGGCCAGCAGTGTCGGGTTCTCGGCGAGGATCTTCGCCAGGCCGAACACCCCGGCGCTGACCAGGATGGCGTCACAGGCCACGCACAGCGCGGCGACCGACAGGTGATGCTCGCGGCGCAGGCTCTGGGCGAGGACGAAGGCGTTCTGCGCGCCGATGGCGATGATCAGCCCGGCGGCGACCAGGATGCCGTTGAGATAGCTCTGCCACATGATTCAGATCCCTTCCGGGTCGAGCGTGAGCGCGTGCAAGACGTCCAGCGCGCGCGGGCCGTCGGCGTGGGCGACGGTGAGGCCCACCGCCTGCAATGCCGAGTGCACTTCGAGGGTCAGCCACGCGGCGACGTAGTCGAAGGCCAGCCCGGCCTGTTCTGCCTCGGCGCGGGGCAAAATCAGCGTCAACCCTTCGCTTTCACGGAAGCTGCCCAGCGGCTGCAGGCCGGCGGGTATTTGGCCCTCGGGCAAGGTGCAGTAGACGTATTCGCCGTCATTGAGCACCGGGGTCATGTCGCGCAGCAGCGCGGCCAGGGAGGTTTCGCCAGCCATGAGGATCAGTCCGTCGAGTAGGGAGTGCTGGCGATTGTCTGGCTTTCGCGGGTATAAGAAAAACCAATACTGCTGATATCTCATTAGGAAAAATGATCATGTTCGACTACAAGCTGCTTGCCGCCCTGGCCGCCGTGGTGGAACAGGGTGGTTTCGAGCGCGGCGCCCAGGTGCTGGGGCTGTCGCAGTCGGCGATTTCCCAGCGCATCAAGCTGCTCGAGGCGCGGGTCGGCCAGCCGGTGCTGGTGCGCGCGGCGCGGCCGCAGCCGACCGATCTCGGCCAGCGCCTGCTCAACCATGTGCAGCAGGTGCGCCTGCTGGAGGGCGACCTGCAGCAATCGGTGCCTGCGCTGGACGACGGCGCTGCGCCCGAGCGCCTGCGCCTGGCGCTGAACGCCGACAGCCTGGCGACCTGGTGGGCGCAGGCGGTCGGGGACTTCTGTGGCGAGCGCCATGTGTTGCTGGACCTTGTCGTCGAGGACCAGGAAGTCGGCCTCAAGCGCATGCGCGCCGGCGAGGTGGCCGGTTGTGTCTGTGCCAGCCCGCGCCCGGTGGCCGGCGGGCGCTGCGAGGCATTGGGCGCCATGCGCTATCGCGGGCTGGCCAGCCCGGAATTCATTGCCCGGCATTTTCCCAAGGGAGTGAAGCCCGAAGGGCTGGTGCGCGCCCCGGCCATCGTCTACGGGCCGGACGATCAACTGCAGCACCGCTACCTGAAGGACCTGGGCGTCGATGGTCACTTCAGCTACCACCTGTGCCCGTCTTCCGAGGGCTTCGTGCGCATGACCAGCGGCGGTCTCGGCTGGGGCCTGGTGCCCGAGCAGCAGGTGCGCGGCGAGCTGGAACGCGGTGAGCTGGTGGACATGCTGCCGGGGCGGGTGATCGACGTTCCGCTTTACTGGCACCACTGGCGCAACGGCGGCGAACTGCTCGCCGCGCTGACCCGGCACCTGCTGGCGAAGGCGCCGGGGCTGATGGTGCCGATCAGCCGCGAATGACGATGCTGCCGCTGCCCGGCAACTGCTCGATGCAGCGCGCGCCGAAGAGCTTCGACGGTGTGAAGTAGCCGACGCTGGTGGGATTGGCCAGCAGATGGCGCACCGCGAAGAGCACGCCGTGGATGGTCACGTCATAGCCGTTGGCCGTTTCCAGGCGCGCCGTGCAGCGTTCGCCACGGGCATTGCGCACTTCGCCCCAGACCCAGGTGCGCAGCTTGCCGCGCGCCACTTCGTCCGGGCCGTGGACGCGCTTGTCCACCTGCTCCTTGAGCCAGTTCTGCACGCGGTCGCGGCCCAGCAGTGGGCGCAAGCTGTCCATCACGCGCATGCCGATGGCGGCGGCGGGCGGCACCGGCAGGTACACCTCGATGTCGCCGATGCCGGTGGAGTAATAGGCTGTCGCCACGTCGCCCCAGGGAATGGTCACGGCATGCTTGAGGCCGCGGCCGAAGTCGATGTCGCGGCGCTTGTAGCCCAACGGCACGTCGCGCAGGCGGCCGGCTTCGCGCACCTTGCCGCCCAGCTTGAGGCCTTCGACGGTGGTCTTGGCGGTACCCGGCGAAAGGCCGCTGCCGCTGTCGAAGCCCAGCGCCAGGGATGTGGCGTCGGGCATGGCTTCCTTGAGGCAGGCGGCGACGCAGTCGGTGGGGATCACGTCGAAGCCGACGCCGGGGCAGATCGCCACGCCTGCCGTGCGCGCCACTTCGTCGAGGCCGTGGGCGTATTCGAAGACGGATATCTCCCCGGTGATGTCGACGTAATGGGCGCCGCTGGCGATGCACGCTTCGATCATCGGCGCGGCGGTGGCGGAGAAGGGGCCCGCGCAGTTGGCGACCACGGCGATATCTTCCAGCGCAGCCAGGGCGGCGGCGCTGTCGTTCAGGTCGAACACCCGGCACTCCAGTCCCAGCGAACTGCCCAGCGCATGCAGGCTGGCCGGGTTGCGGCCGCCGAGGATCGGCGTCAGGCCTTCGCGTTGCGCCTGCTCGGCCACCAGCCGGCCGGTGTAGCCGTTGGCGCCGTAGATCATCCAGTGGGACTTGCTCATGATGTGGCCTCGTGGATACGCGTGAGTGCCTCAAGGGTAGTCGCAACTACCCCCGGCATGTCGCCGATCTCAAGTCGTGCAACCCTGCCGGCTCGCGGCGGTCTGCAAGGATTCGTTTCTGGCGTGCAAGGCCAGAGTGGTAGCGTGCGGCGGCTGATAGAGTCGCCGGAAACAAAAACAGGAGTGGCGTGCATGAAGATTCTGGTCACCGGAGCCAGCGGGTTCATTGGCGGGCGTTTCGCTCGCTTCGCCCTGGAGCAGGGGCTGGCGGTACGGGTGAACGGACGCCGCGAGGAAGCGCTGCAGCCGCTGGTGGCGCGTGGCGCGGAGTTCATGGCCGGCGACCTGTCGGACCCGGCGCTGGTGCGCGCGCTGTGCAGCGACGTCGACGCCGTGGTGCATTGCGCTGGTGCGGTCGGTGTGTGGGGCAGCCACGAGTACTTCCACCAGGCCAACGTGGTGATGACCGAGGCCATCGTCGAGGCGTGCCTGAAGCAGAAGGTCCGCCGTTTGGTGCACCTGTCCTCGCCATCGATCTATTTCGACGGCCAGTCCCATGTCGGCATCAATGAAGAACAGGTGCCCAAGCGCTTCGCCAACCATTACGGCTCGACCAAGTATCAGTCGGAACTGGTCGCCCTCGGCGCCCAGGAGTTCGGCCTGGAAGTGCTGGCGCTGCGCCCGCGCTTCGTCACCGGGGCCGGCGACACCAGCATTTTCCCGCGGATGATCGCCGCGCACCGCAAGGGCCGCCTGCGCATCATCGGCCAGGGCCTGAACAAGGTGGACTTCACCAGCATCCAGAACCTCAACGACGCGTTGTTCTCCAGCCTGATGGCCGGCGACGCGGCGCTCGGCCAGGCCTACAACATCAGCAACGGGCAGCCGCTGCCGTTGTGGGACGTGGTGAACTACGTGCTGCGCCGACTGGACATGCAGCCGGTGGAGCGGCACATGCCCTACGGGTTGGCGTACAACCTGGCGCTGATCAACGAGGGCGTGTGCAAGGTCCTGCCCGGTCGCCCGGAGCCGACCCTGCATCGCCTGGGCATGGCGGTGATGGCCAAGGACTTCTCCCTGGATATCTCCCGTGCGCGCCAGTACCTCGACTACGACCCGCAGAACAGCCTGTGGGATGCGCTGGACGAGTTCTGTGACTGGTGGCGGTTGCGCGGCATGTAGAGGCGCGCTCCTGCGAGAGCCTTCTCTGCCTAGCGTGGTGCGCGAGCACCGCCACGCAGTGGGCCGGAATACTGTTGCTCACCGCCGCCCTGCATTGGCAGGAAGCTCGGCTCCTGCACCAGGCGCGGTAACTGTATGCCGCTCAGCTCGCTGAGGCGCTCGCCCAACTGGCGGGTCTCCTCGCAACTGGAATCGGCACAGGCGCGCAGCATTCGCTCGATGGCATCGCTCTGCTGGTACTGGATCTCCAGCGCCTGTTCTTCACGCAGACGGCGGCGCAATTCGCGCATGCAATCCAGGATGGCCTTGTTGAGTTCGATCACCCGACTTCCTCCCCCGCGAAGGGCGCCAAAGCGGCGCCAAGTATCGGGAGCAGGAGCAAGGGGCGTGCCACGATGTTGCAAAGCCACTATTGGCGGGTCGCCTGGGGAACTGCGCCCTCCGTCACGGGTCTTCTGTGCGCCGACGAGGTGCGTGACGCCCTGTGATGGCACGCTGCTCCCAGGCTGCTCTCAGAGTCATGCGAACGGATATACTGCGCCCTGCGCAGGCAACACGCCGCTTCATCCCCACAGGTTCATTCCATGCGTAATGACACGTTCGACGAATTCGATGATGTGCCCCACCTTTCCACCGACGCCGCCGACCGCGACGAATTCGGCCATCACCCGCGCCGTGTGGTCGAGCCCAGCGGACGTCCGCTGCCCTCGCCGGTGAAACGTGGCGGCGGGACCGGTGCGCTGTGGGCGCTGGTCGCAGCCATGGCCATCGCCCTGGCCGGTGTGGGCTGGTGGAGCCACCAGCAACTGCTGCTCATGGAGCAGCAACTGATCGCCACCCAGGAAAGCTTCGCCAAGATCAGCGAGGAGGCCGCCGGGCGCCTGGACGACATCCGCGGCAAGTTCGTCGCCAACGAATCCAATGGCATGAGCGACCGCGAAGCGCTGAAGCTGCAGGTCAAGCAACTGCAGGGCCGCCTGGCCGAGCAGGCCAAGGCGCAGCAGATTTCCCTGTCGGAATTCGACGGCGCCCAGGGCAAGCGCCTGGCGCAGATCAGCGACGACCTCAAGGCGCAACAGGAAAGTGCCGCGCAACTGATGGCCCAGCTGGACGCCAAGCTCAAGACCATTTCCGACGAGCAGGCCAAGTTCAAGAACGTGCAGGCCGACCTCGCCGCCGCCAACCAGCAGATCCAGGCGCTCAACACGGAAATCGCCAACCTGAAGAAGGACGGTAGCCAGTCCAAGGCGATCAAGAGCCTGCAGGACGACCTTTTCGTGCTGCGCTCCGAAGTCGATGGCCGCCAGGGCCAGGCCAACAGCGATACCAAGGAGTTCGATGTATTCCGCATCCAGGTGATGCGCAACATCAACACCCTGCAGCAGCAGATGCAGAACCTCCAGCAGCAGATCAGCACGCGCTGAACCGCGGTCTGAAAAAGGCCCCCGCACCGAACGGTCCGGGGGCTTTTCATTGGCCATCCCTCTTTGGGAGTAGTCACGGCAATTCTTGTCTTGAATCAGTTTCAGGCCGGGCTTCGAAGCGAATAATCGCTAACAAATGAGAGTTATTCTGATTCTCCCCTTGTTCGATCATTCGCCCGGAGGCTTTCCATGCACGATCTTCAAGCGCAACGCCGGTATCGCATCGCGGGGTACCGGCCCGGGATCGGCGCCGCCTTCCGCCAGCGTCTGTTCTCCATGGGGCTGCTGCCAGGTGCCGAGCTGAAGGTTCGCCGCGTGGCGCCGCTGGGCGATCCGGTGCAGGTGGATACCCGCCAGTGCAGCCTGGTCCTGCGCCGCCGCGATCTGGCCTTCCTCCAGCTCGAAGCGCAGGACTGATCGACCCATGGATGAACTGCGCATCGGTTTGATCGGTAACCCCAACGCGGGCAAGACCACCCTGTTCAACCAGCTCACCGGCTCGCGCCAGCGCGTGGGCAACTGGGCCGGGGTGACCGTCGAACGCAAGGAAGGCAGCTTTCGCACCGCGCGGCACAGCGTGCGCCTGGTGGACCTCCCCGGCACCTATTCGCTGACCACCTTGTCGACCCAGGCCTCGCTGGACGAGCAGATCGCCCGGCGCTGCATCGTCGATGGCGAGGTGGATGTGCTGGTCAACGTGGTGGACGCCACCAACCTCGAACGCAACCTCTACCTCACCGTGCAGCTGCGCGAGATGGGGCTGCCCTGCGTGGTGGCGCTGAACATGCTCGACATCGCCCGTACCCAGGGCCTGAACATCGACCGCGAGGCGCTGGCGCGGGAATTGGGCTGCCCGGTGGTGCCGCTGGTGTCGACTCGCGGCGAAGGCATCGACGCACTGAAGGAGGCCATCGACAGCCTGGGTGTACAGCAACCGCTGCAGGTGCCGTATCCCGCCGCGCTGCGGGACGCCGTCACTCAACTGCTACCGGCCGACGCACCGCCGGCCCACACCTGGATGGCCCTGCTGGCGCTGGAAGGCGACTTGCACAGTGCCAGCCAGCTCAAGCTCGACCCGACGAGCCTGCTGGCCGCGCGTGACGCGATTCGTTGCGCCTGTGGAGAGGACCCGGAACTGCTGCTGGTGGACGCGCGCTACCGGCTGATCGGCGAACTCTGCGAGCGCGCCAGCAACCACCGTGAGGCCGCGCCGCATCGCTTGACCCAGATGCTGGACAGCATCGCGCTGAACCGCTGGCTGGGCATCCCGGTGTTCCTCTTGGTGATGTACCTGATGTTCTTTTTCGCCATCACTCTGGGCGGGGCGCTGCAGCCGATCTTCGACCAGGGCTCCTCGGCGCTGTTCATCGACGGCATCCAGTGGCTGGGCGCGCGCAGCGGCGCACCGGACTGGTTGACCGCGCTGCTGGCCCAGGGCCTGGGCGGTGGCATCAACGCGGTGCTGCCGCTGATCCCGCAGATCGGCCTGATGTACCTGTTCCTCGCCCTGCTGGAAGACTCCGGCTACATGGCTCGCGCGGCCTTCGTCATGGACCGCCTGATGCAGGCCCTCGGCCTGCCGGGCAAATCCTTCGTGCCACTGATCGTCGGTTTCGGCTGCAACGTGCCGTCGATCATGGGCACCCGCACCCTGGATAACCCGCGCGAACGCCTGATGACTTCGATGATGGCGCCGTTCATGTCCTGCGGCGCGCGGCTGGCGATCTTCGCGGTATTCGCCGCGGCCTTCTTCGGCCAGAACGGTGCGCTGGCGATCTTCTCGCTGTACCTGCTGGGAATCGTCGTGGCGGTTCTTACCGGGCTGCTGCTCAAGCACACGCTGATGCGCGGCGAGGCCTCGCCCTTCGTCATGGAACTACCGCTTTACCACGTGCCGCACCTGCGCAGCCTGCTGCTGCAGACCTGGACGCGCCTGCGTGCCTTCATCGTCCGCGCCGGCACCGTGATCATCCTGGTCAGCCTGGTGATCGGCGGGCTGAACAGCGTCACCCTCGATGGCCGCCCGGTGCAGGGCGACATCGCCGACTCGGCGCTGTCGAGTCTCAGCCACAAGGTCACGCCGCTGCTGGCGCCCATGGGCGTGCACCCGGACAACTGGCAGGCCACCGTTGGCCTGGTCACCGGCGCGCTGGCCAAGGAAGTGGTGGTCGGAACACTCAACACGCTCTACACCGCCGAGCACATCCAGGGCGAAGCGTTCGACGCCGACGGCTACGACCTCTGGGCCCAGTTGAAGCAGGCCGGGGCGGATACGCTGGACAGCCTGCGCGACTCGTTTAGCCTCAGCGTGTTGGCCAACCCGGTCGCCGCGAGCATGGCAGACGGCGAGATGGAAGAGGGCTCCATGGGCACCTTCGCTGCCAAGTTCGGCAGTCCGTTGGCCGCCTACAGCTACCTGGTCTTCGTGCTGCTCTACGTGCCCTGCGTGGCGACCCTTGGAGCGCTGACCCGCGAAAGCGGCCGCGGCTGGATGACCTTCTCGGTGCTCTGGGGCCTGAACGTCGCCTACTCGCTGGCAACCCTCTGCTACCAGGTGTTCAGCTTTGCCGAGCATCCGCAGTACAGCGCGGTGGCCATCGGCCTGGTGCTGGTGTTAAACCTGGTGCTGTTCCTCATCCTGCGCTGGGTCGGTCGGCGCGGCCTGGAACTGAATGGCGAGCGTGAACTGCGCGCCACTCCGGCCGGGAGCTGCCACTGATGACCTCGGCAATCGCAGTGCGTAACCTGCTGGGTGAGATGGGCGAGGCGGATGTGCCGACTCTGGCTCAACGCCTCGGCGCTTCGAAGGCTCTGCTCGAAGCCCTGCTGGAGCGCTTGCTGGCGATGGGCGTGGTGGAAAAGGTCGCGTCCGAGCCGGCGGCCTGCGGGAGCTGCAAGGGATGCGCGGAGACGACGCCGTGCTCGACGACAGGGTATCGGTTGTCGTCGAGAAACACTGTTGCGCCACTGCGCTGGAGCTCTGTGTAGGGCGTATAACCCGGAACGGGTTATACGCCGCAATGGCGGATAACGCCTGAGGCCTTATCCGCCCTACGAATTGGCACCGGCATGGAAAACGGGCGCCTTCGCAAGAAGGCGCCCTTTTCGTTGGCGCTGGTACCGGCGCTTACAGGCGCGGGTAGTCCAGGTAGCCGACCGGGCCTTTGCCGTAGAAGGTTTCCGGGTGCGGCTCGTTCCAGGCGGCGCCTTTCTGCAGGCGGGTTACCAGGTCCGGGTTGGCGATGAACGGGATGCCGAAGGCCACGGCATCGGCCTTGCCGCTTTCCAGCCACTCGGTGGCGGTTTCCTGGGTGAAGCGCTCGTTGGCGATGTACACGCCGCCGAAGATTTCCTTCAGTTTCGGGCCGATGCTGTCGTCAGCGGCCTTCTCGCGGGTGCAGATGAACGCCACGCCGCGCTTGCCCAGCTCGCGGGCCACGTAGCCGAAGGTGGCCAGCGGGTCGGAGTCGCCCATGTCGTGGGAGTCCATGCGCGGAGCCAGGTGCACGCCGACACGGCCGGCGCCCCACACGCCGATCACGGCGTCGGTGACTTCCAGCAGCAGGCGCGCGCGGTTCTCCACGGAGCCGCCGTACTGGTCGGTGCGCTGGTTGGTGCTGCTCTGCAGGAACTGGTCGAGCAGGTAGCCGTTGGCGCCGTGCACTTCCACGCCGTCGAAACCGGCGGCCTTGGCGTTTTCCGCGCCGATGCGGTAGGCCTCGACGATGTCGGCGATCTCTTCGGTTTCCAGGGCGCGCGGGGTGACGAACTCCTTGATCGGACGCACCAGGCTGACATGGCCGGCCGGCTTGATCGCACTCGGCGCCACCGGGGTTTCACCGTTCAGGTACAGCGGGTCGGAGATGCGGCCGACGTGCCACAGTTGCAGGAAGATGCGGCCGCCATTGGCGTGCACGGCCTTGGTGACGTTGGTCCAGCCGCGCACCTGGTCGTCGGACCAGATGCCGGGAGTGTCGGGGTAGCCGACGCCCATCGGGGTCACCGAGGTGGCCTCGCTGAGGATCAGGCCGGCGTCGGCGCGTTGGGTGTAGTACTCGGCCATCAGCGCGTTGGGTACGCGGCCTTCGTCGGCGCGGCAGCGGGTCAGTGGGGCCATGATGATGCGGTTGGGCAGTTCCAGGTCACCGATGACGATGGGATCGAAAAGCGTAGTCATTGCATTACTCCGGGGCATGAGGGTGGAGGTTCAATCGAGGACGGTTTGTGTCTGGTTGGGCTTGCCGCCGAACGCGATCATCACCGCGATCAGCGCGAGTACGGAGAGCACGGCGCCGGCCAGGGGCACGCGGGTCAGGCCCAGGCCGTGGTCGATGACGCTGCCGCCGACCCAGGCGCCGATGGCGTTGCCGACGTTGAAGGCGCCGATGTTCAGGGTGGCGACGAGGTTGGGCGCGGCGCCGCCGACGCGGACCACGTTGACCTGTAGGGCGGGCACCGCGGCGAAGGCGGCAGCGGCCCAGATGAACAGGGTGATTTCGGCCGGGATCAGCGCGGCGCTGGTCCAGCTCAGCACAGTGGAAACCACCGCCATGGTGGCGAACACGCCGGCCAGGGTGGTGCCCAGGCGCCAGTCGGCGAGGCGGCCGCCGATGATGTTGCCCAGGGTCAGGCCGAGGCCGATCAGTACCAGGCTCCAGGTGATGCCGCGCGGCGAAACCTCGGTGACTTCGCCGAGCAACGGCGCGACGTAGGTGAACAGCGCGAACACCGCGGCGGAGAACAGTACGGTGGTGCCCAGCGCCAGCCACAGCGGGCCGTTGCGCAGCGCGGAGACTTCCTTGCGCATGTCCACCGCTTCTTCATCGTGTTGCTTGGGCAGCACGCGCCACAGGCTGATCAATGCGATGACGCCGATCAGCGTGACTGCCCAGAACGGCGAGCGCCAGCCGGCGACCTGACCCAGCGCAGTGCCGGCCGGAACGCCGAGCACGTTGGCCAGGGTCAGCCCGGTGAACATCAGCGCCACGGCGGAAGCCTTGCGGTTGGCCGGTACCAGGCTGGCGGCGACCACCGAGCCGATGCCGAAGAAGGCGCCGTGGCACAGCGCAGTAATGATCCGCGCCAGCATCAGCAGGCCGTAGTTGGCGGCCACGGCGCAGAGCAGGTTGCCGAGGATGAAGATGCCCATGAGCATCAGCAGCGCGGTCTTGCGCGGCAGGCGGGCCGTGAGCAGTGCCATGATCGGCGCGCCGATGGCGACACTGAAGGCATAGCCGCTGACCAGCCAGCCGGCGGCCGGAATAGAGACGGACAGGTCGCCCGCGACCTCGGGCAACAGGCCCATGATCACGAATTCCGTGGTGCCGATGGCAAACGCGGACAAAGCGAGGACGAGAAGCGAAGTGGGCATGCGCCTGCTCCTGGAAAGTAAAAATTGTCTTGGCTGGCAGTAGCCGGTCAAACCCGTCCTGAATCTGCTGCGCGTCGGCATAGCTGCGTTGAAAACAGACTCGGAATGCTCATTTACCGCTTGTAAACTGTGCTTCTTCGTCTGTTTTCGCCTTGCTCTGCTCTAGCTCGCAAGATTCTGAACGGGTTTGTTACAGCGCTTCGCTCAGGTGGCGAACAAAGGCCTGGATGGTTTCTTCGTTGCGTTTGAAGAAGTTCCACTGGCCGACTTTTCGACTGGTCACCAGGCCCGCGCGCTGGAGGGTGGCCAGATGCGCGGAAACGGTGGATTGCGACAGACCGGTACGCTGGTCGAACTTGCCGGCGCAGACGCCGATCTCGAAGGATTGGTGTTCCTGCTCGACGAAGAATTTCTCCGGGTCCTTGAGCCAGTGCAGCATGTCGCGTCGCACCGGGTGGGCCAGGGCCTTGAAGATTTCGTCGAGGTCGAGAGTGTGTTGTTCAGTCATGGGCGTATCGGTCTATCGCGTTGGGACGAACTATATATCGGTCAAAAACGATATGAATTCGTTTGGCGCGATAGTAATGATCACCGCCCGTGATAATAGGGGCGGGCTACCGTGGGAGCGTGCTCCGTCCGCGATGGTTCCGCCTCTGCTCCGTGCCGCTTTTAGTCGGTGCGGGGGGCGACCAGTCCTTGCTCGCGAACCGAGACTGCTCGGGGCCAATAGGTTCGCGAGCAAGCTCGCTCCTACAGCAGAGCATCGGTACGCGCTAAGCTCATCTCATGAACTACCTCGCGCATCTCCACCTGGGCGGCGACCGGCCCGCCCAACTGCTCGGCAGCCTTTACGGCGATTTCGTCAAAGGCCCGCTGGCCGGGCAGTGGCCCGCTGAAATCGAGGCGGCTATCCGCCTGCACCGGCGCATCGACGCCTTCACCGACAGTCATCCCTTGATACACAGTGCCAAGTCGCGCTTCCCCAGTGAGCGCCGACGCATGGCCGGCGTGCTGCTGGACGTGTTCTACGACCACTGCCTGGCCCGCGACTGGGAGCGTTTCTCCGGCGAGCCGCTGGAGCAGTTCACCCAACGGGTCTACGGTGTACTGGGCCGCACGCCCGGCCTGCCGGAGCGTCTGGCGCGCATTGCACCGCGCATGGCCGCGCAGGACTGGCTCGGCAGCTATCGGCAGTTCGAGGTGTTGCAGGACGTTGTCTCCGGCATGTCCCGGCGCCTGTCGCGGCCGTCCCTGCTGGATGGCGCCTGGGAGGAGCTGGATCGTCTTTACGAGCCATTGAGCAGCGACTTCCGTGAGTTCTATCCCGAGCTTCAGGAGTTCGTCAGAAATCCGCCGAAATCGATGGACGGTCCGGCCTGACTTGATATGCGTCAACCGGCCGGCGGCCCATAGCGTGTGCAATAGACACATCTGAAGGACGACGAGAGGAGCAGCATGATGAAGTCGTTAATGGTCGCAACGGATCTGTCTGGCCGTTCCGAAAAGGCTTTGCACCGTGCGGCGGCGCTCGCCAAGCGCTACGCCTGTCCCTGGACCGTGCTCTACGTGGTCGATGAAGACCAGCCATCGGCGCTGGTCGAGCAGGAAGTCACCCAGGTGCGCCTGATGCTCGAAGCGCGGCTTGTGGAACTCACCGAACTGGGCGGCACCTGCCCGAAACTGCTGGTGGAGCGCGGCGATCCGAATCAGCAGATCCTCGCTGCGGCGAAGAAGCAGAACTGCGAGATGCTGGTGATGGGAGCCCACCGCAAGAGCGTGCTGCGCGACATCTTCGTCGGCACCACGGTGGAGCGAGTACTTCGCGCCGGGCAACTGCCGGTGCTGGTGGTCAACCAGCCCGCCGGCGGCCAATACCGCGACCTGCTGGTCGCCCTCGATACCTCGCCGGCTTCGGCCCATGCGGTGGAAGTGGCCGATGAACTGGGCCTGCTCGAAGGTGCCGTGCGCCGGGGTGTCTACGCCTTCAGCCCGCTGGCCAAGGGCATGATGCAGTACTCCGGAGTGAGCGAGGAGCGCATCGACGAATTTGTCGGCAGCGAGTCGCGCCAGGCGGTGGACGAGTTGAAGAAGTTCCTCCATGACCAGCACCTGGAGGAGCACATCGATGAACAACTGGTGGCCGTCGGGTTGCCGGGCAACGTGTTGCAGCGGATGGTCGACAAGCATCGGCCGGATCTGCTGGTCATGGGTACTCGGGGTATGGGCGGAATCAAGCGTGCCCTGATCGGCAGTGTTGCCGACTACGCTCTGCGCGAACTGGATTGTGACATCCTGGTCGTGCCGCCGGAGGCTTGAGCCTGCGGCGTCTGGAGACTGTTTTCAGGCTGCGTCGGGCGACTCGAGGGTGCCGCCCGGCGCAGTTTGAAAGCCGTTTCGTCAGAGTGGGAACCCGCCGGCCGTAGGTTACGGCGGGCTCCAATCCCTTCCCTTGTCAGCGAACGTCAGGCCGCAATGGCCGCCTCTTCCTGCGCTTCACACACCACTGCACGGATTGCCGCGTGCGCTTGCCTGGCCAGCAGGTTGCGGTCCTGGTGGGCGCTGGACAGCGCCGGCAAGAAGTGGATTTCCGCGACTCCCTGATCATTGTCGAACAGCCGCTTCAAGTGGCTGACCAGATCATCGTCACCGATGAAGGGCGCCAGCTCGCACGCCTGCCCGTTGCGCCGGTAGCGTAGCGCCACCGGCTGCACCGGCACGCCGGCCTCGATGGCGCTGGCCATCAGCCGGCCGTGGAAGGTACGCAGGCCCTGGCCGTCGGTGGTGGTGCCTTCGGGGAAGACCAGCAGGGAACGGCCGCGCGCCAGGTGCGTGGCCAATTGCGCGTTGATCATTCGGGCATCGCCAGAACCCCGGCGGATGAACAGCGTGCCGGCCTTTTCCGCCAGCCATCCGGCGACCGGCCATTGGCGCACTTCGGCCTTGGACAGGAAGGTCAGCGGCAGCAGCGCACCGAGCAGCGGGATATCGACCCAGGACACATGGTTGGACACCCACAGCATCGGCTGGCCGGGTAGCTCGCCGTGCACCTTCACCTTGAAGGGCAGGGCAGCCGTCAGGCGCGCCAGGTACCAGCAGGTCAGGCGCTGGCGCAGGGGCATCCAGTCGCGGCCGGGCAGGCGCTCCAGCAGGCTGACGAAGGCAGCCAGCACCAGGCCCACCGTCAACACCAGCAGCAGGCGTGCAACGCGCAGCCAGGCGCGCAGGCTGCGCATCAGACCGCAGCCTTGAAGTGGCGGGCGTAGCGCGGGCAGAGTTCGTCGCGCTTGAGCAGGATGAACACGTCGGCGACGCCGAAGTCCGGGTCCCAGCAGGGCTCGCCGCAGATCTTCGCGCCCAGGCGCATGTAGGCCTTGAGCAGCGGCGGCAGCTCAGCGGTGAGGTTGTCCGGCACGTCCAACTGCGGCAGCGGAGTTTTCGGCTCGGCGCGCAGGTTCTGCTGGCACAGGTAGCGGTCACGCAGGCGCTGCATCACCGCGCGGGCCTGAATGCCGCCGTCGCGCATGGGGATGCTGGCGCAGCCCATCAGGTAACGGTAGCCGCCTTCATTCAGCACCTCGGCCAGCTCGCTCCAGAGCACGGCGATGGTGCCGCCATTGCGGTAGTCCGGGTCGACGCAGGTACGGCCGATTTCCAGCACCGGGCCCTGCAGGTTGTCCAGGCCGTCGAGGGCGAATTCCTCTTCGCTGTAGAAGCGGCCCAGGCGCTGTGCGGCACGGTGGTCGAGCAGGCGGGTGGTGGCCACCAGCGCGCCGGTGTTGAGGTCGCGCACGCCGATGTGGGCGCAATGGCGGTCGTAGTCGTCCATGTCCAGCCCCTGGTCCGCGCCCTTGAGTTGGGCGTCGAATTCGCTGCTGAACACGCGGTAACGCAGGGCCTGGGCTTCGCGCAGGGCGCGGGCGCCGCGCAGACGCACGGCCTTGAGACGGCGCTGCGCCGGGGTGTCACAGGAGAGGGCGATCTGACTCATGCGAGTGCCTCCGTGAACCGGCCATGCGGGTTGCGGCCGGTCGGCTTTGTTGTGCAAGCTCAGGCTAGGAATGACCGGTGTCACGCCCATGACGGTGCGGTGATGCTTGTATGACAAGAACAACGACCTCGAAGGAAGGAGCGCCGCGATGCCCTGGAAATGCCTGTTCGGCCCGCAGGACCGATTGCCGCCCGGCCTGGCCCTGGACGACTGGTACGCCGAACTGCTGGGACGCGCCGGCCATAGCGGCAGCTTCGAGCTGGCAGTGCTCGGCGGGCGCCTGGCGACCTCACCGGGGCTGGCCTTCCTCGCCGGTTACCAGGCGGCCCTGCGCGCGCTCTGGCCGGCGGCCCCGCTCAGCCTCGGCGCGCTCTGCGTGACCGAGAAGAAGAGCGTGCGCCCCGCCGACCTGCAGACCCGCCTCGACGGTCTGGTGCTGCACGGTCGCAAGGACTTCGCCACCGCCGCCGACAGCGCCGCGTGGTGGCTGGTCGCCGCGCGTGACGAGGACGAGGGGCAGCCTCCGCGCATCGCCATAACCGTGGTGCAGGCCGGCGCCCCCGGCGTGAAGCTGGAGGCGCTGCCGGCCCTGCCGCTGCTGCCTGACATCCCCCACGCCCGCCTGCTGCTCGACGGCGCCCATTGCGAACGCCTGCCCGGCGATGGCTGGGAGGCCTACAGCAAACCTTTCCGCACCCTGGAAGATACCCATGTGCTGGCGGCGATCTGCGCCTGGCTCTACGGCCTGGCGCTGGATAAACAGTGGCCGGCGGAGCTGGGCCTGCGCCTGACCGGTGTGCTGGCCGGCTGCGCGGAAGTCAGCCGGCAGCCGGCTTCGCAACCGGAAACCCACCTGCTGCTGGCCGGTGTGTTCAGCCAGTTCGAAAGCCTCGCTGCGACGCTGGATGCCGCCTTCGCCTCGGGCGACCCGGAGCTGGCGGCGGTCTGGAGACGCGACAAGAGTGTGCTCGCCATCGCCGGCGCCGCCCGGGCCAAGCGCCTGGAGAAAGCGAGGGTGGCAATAGGCCTTGACCCACGTCAGTGAGGGCCTGGGGAGGGGACGTTAGCCTTACAGATGTTTCTGAGATACCAAGAAATTTCCGCAGGGCTACCCACTGTTTTCCCCTCCCACTGCTTTAGGAAATCCCCTCATGCGACGCGAACCCATCGTGCTGTTCGACGACGGTAAACACCAATGCCTGTGTTTCGACGATCTGGTCAGCGGCGACGGTGTGCAATCCAACCAGTTCCTCATCGTCGACCACGACAAGCGCCTGCTGCTCGATCCGGGCGGCGACCTGACCTATACGCCGTTGTCCCTGGAACTCTCGAAACTGTTCTCGCTGCAGGACCTGGACTACATCTTCGCCTCGCACCAGGACCCGGACATCATCGCCGCGCTGGACAAGTGGCTGCTGCACACCCGCGCCAAGGTCATCTGCTCGAAGCTCTGGGCGCGCTTCCTGCCGCACCTGACGGCCAACTACCTGGCGGTCAGCCATGGCATCTCCACCTATGACCGGGTGATTCCGCTGCCGGACCGCGGCGAGTCGGTGCAACTGGGCCGCTGCCAACTGAAGATGATCCCTGCGCACTTCCTCCACTCGGTGGGCAACTTCCAGATCTACGATCCGGTCAGCAAGATCCTCTTCTCCGGCGACATGGGCGCCTCCCTGGTGGACGACGCCAGCCCGGTGCAGGATTTCGCTGCGCACGTACCGCACATGGAAGGCTTCCACCGTCGCTACATGGCGTCGAACAAGGTCGCGCGGCTCTGGGCATCGATGGTGCGCGGCATGGACATCGAGATGATCGTCCCGCAGCACGGCCGGCCCTTCGTGGGCAAGGCCATGATCGGAGCCTTCCTCGACTGGATCAGCGACCTGCAATGCGGCATGGACCTGATGGGGCCGGAGGATTACCAGGTGCCACGCTGACAGGTCCCATGCTGACCGATTGCGCCAATCGTCCTTGATTACGGCACGATCGGCGCTTAATTCGTCATCTTCACCGTGCTAGGGTGCGGGCCGACCTGATAACAAGAGGCCCGCCGATGCCCTTCACTTCCTACAGGCCAGCGCTGCGCGCACTGGCCCTGGCCACCTGCCTGCTCAGCAGCCATGCCCACGGTGCCGACACCTGGCCCGAGGCCGACTGGCCCCACGGCGCCACGCCCAGCGGCGCCGCTGTCGAAGCCTTCGAAAGCTACGCCTTCCCCAGCCGCGACGACGCGACCCGCAAGGGCGTGCGCACCGATGCGGTGGTGGTGATTCGCGACGGCCAATTGATCTACGAACGCTACGCCGGCCCGACCAGCGCGCAGACGCCGCACCTGGCCTGGTCGATGAGCAAGAGTGTGATGGCCAGCGTCCTCGGCGTGGCTTTCGGCGAGGGCAAGTTCCAGCTCGACGACCCGGTCGCCCAGCATTACCCGGCCTTCGCCGACCATCCCGATATCAGGATGCGCGACCTGCTGCACTGGGCCTCCGGCCTGGCCTGGCAAGAGGAGTACGAATACGCGCCGGTGCGCTCCTCGGTGGTGGCGATGCTCTACACCCGCGGCCGCGACGACATGGCGAAGTTCACCGCCGGCTTCCCCGCCGACGCCGAGCCGGGCAAGCGCTTCCGCTACTCCAGCGGTGACAGCAACGTGCTCTCCGCCACGCTCAAGCAGATGGTCGGCAAGGACTACGCGAACTACCCCTGGACCGCACTGTTCGAGCCGCTGGGCATCCAGTCGGCCGTCTGGGAGCGCGACGCCAGCGGCACCTTCGTCGGCTCCTCCTACGCCTACATGACCGCCCGCGACATGGCGCGCATCGGCCTGCTGATGGAGCGCGACGGGCGCTGGAAGGATCGCCAGTTGCTGCCGCAGGACTGGATGAAATTCGTTCTTGCGCCGTTCCCCGAGTACCAGCCTGATCCGAAGAAACCCAACGAAGCGGTGCCCGGTGGCCAGTGGTGGCTCAACCGCCCGGTGGCCGGCGCGCCGGTACCCTGGCCGAATGCGCCCGAAGACACCTTCGCCGCGCTCGGCCACTGGGGCCAGGCGCTCTACGTGATCCCCGAACAGAAGCTGGTGATCGTCCGCTACGCCGACGACCGCGACGGCAGCTACCAGCACGACGCCTTCCTCAAACTCGCCCAGGCGGCCTTCGCCCACGGGGAGGTGCAGCCATGATCCGCCGCCATCCGATCCTCAGCGTTCTCGTCCTTCTGATCGTCGCGCTGGCCGTGGTGATCTGGCAGAACCGCGTCCATCTCGCGGCCTTCCCCGGCATCATCGGCGCCTACACCGCCAAGGAGTACTGCTCCTGTCGCTACGTTATGGGGAACTCGGCAGACTATTGCCAGGCCTATACCAAGCAGTACGTGCCGACCAGCGGCTTCCTCGACGACGAAGCGCGCAAGCGGGTGACCGCCCGCGGCCTCGGCAGTACACAGACAGCCGCCTGGCTCGGTGCGCGCGAGGGATGCCAACTGATGCCCCAGGCGGATGATTTGCCCGAATCGGGCAACCACTGAGAACGCGATTACGATCTGCTGCGCGTCGGCAGAACGGCGTTAAAAACAGGCTCGGACTGCTCATTTACCGCTTGTAAACTGCGCATCCTCGCCTGTTTTTGCCTTGTTCTGCTCTAGCTCGCGAGATTGTAATCACGTTCTGACGGGCGCGTTCCACGGAGCGGAGCGACCCGCTTCGGAGGACGAATGCATTCTTTTGTAACAGGAGCCGTGTGCGCATTGCTGGTGCTGGCCAGCCCCCTGGCGATGGCCGAATGGCAACTGGACGGCGACACCTCGCGGATCAGCTTCGTGTCGGTCAAGCGCGGCAAGATGGCAGAAGTGCAGCGCTTCGACCGCCTTTCCGGACAGATCGACGACCAGGGCGCGGTGCGCGTGGTGGTGCCGCTGGAGTCCATCGACAGCGGCCTGGCGCTGCGCGACGAGCGCATGCGCAACTCCTTCTTCGAGATCGAGCGCTTCCCCGAGGCGATCGTCAGCAGCCAGCTGGACCTGAGCCGTTACGACGACCTGCAGGTCGGCCAGTCGCGCCAGGAAACCGTGGACTTCAACCTCGACCTGCACGGCCAGCAGCGTCGGCTGAAGTCACAGGTGCTGGTCAGCCGCCCCAGCGAGAGCCGCATCGAGGTGACGACCCTGGAGCCGCTGGTGCTCAAGCTGATCGACTTCGACCTGGAAGAGAAACTCGAGCCGCTCAAGGAAGTCGCCAACGTGCCTTCGATCACGCCCGAGGTGCCGGTGTTCGCGGTGCTGGGGTTCAGCCAGGTGATCAAGCAGGCGCCGTGATCGTTGTGGATCGGCATCTTCGTTCGTGCCGATCTTCTCTGCGATTCGCCGGCCAGGGCGGCGTTGCTCGCGAACCGCACGGCACAGCGTCAATCGAGAAAACAGCCAGCCTTAAGCCCGCGCCGCAATTGCCGGCAAGTCTGGCTGGAAGCGAAAGCCGGAGCCCACGCTGCAACTGGAAGCGCTGAGAAACACGAAGGCGAGCAGCAGGATGGTTTTCATGGCGGTCTTCCTGTCAGTCAGGATCGGGCTACCTCCAGTGTAGGTCGTGCCGCCCGGCGCGCGCCGAAGGTCACGAAACTGCCCGCTGCGAACAGCCACGCGCTGACCCCACCGTAGCCCAGCACCCAGCCGAAGCCCTGCACCAGTGCCGCCCGCGCGCTGGCCGGGGCATCGGGGCCCAACTGGCCGGCGGCGATGCTGGCGGCCTGTTGCAGCTTCTCGCTGCCGTTCACGCCGTGCAGCCCGGCAGCGACGCCCCAGAGCAGGATCAAGCCCATCACCGCGATATTGATCGCCAGGGAAATCATCCGCGCGCTCATGTCGATGCCCGAGGCCATCCCCGCGCGGGCGGCGGGCACGGCGGCGGTGGAGGTGTTGGTCACCGTGGTGTTGGTCATGCCCAGCCCGATGCCGGCCAGCACGCAGCCGGGCAGCAGGGTCAGCCAGCTGGCGTGATCCAGGGCGCTACCCCAGAGCATCAGGAAGAAGCCGGTGCCGATCACGAACATTCCGCCGGGTATCACCCAGCCGGGGTGGAAGCGGTGCGCCAGCCGCTCGGCGATGGGCGGCACCAGCAGCGTCGGCAGCGTGTACGCCAGCAACGACCAGCCGGCCTTCACGTCGCCGTAACCGAGCACGCCGTGGTAGTAGACCGGCAGGTAGATCATCAGCGGCCAGAAGCTTGCGTTCATCCCCGCCGAGCCGAACATCGCGCCGGAAAACGCGCGGATGCGCAGCACGGAGAAGTCGAACATCGGGTGGGCGACGCGGCGCTCGATCAGGACAAAGGCGGCGAGGCTGGCCAGGCTGAGCAGCAGGATCGCCAGCGCGGCCGGGCTGGCGAAACCCATGCCGGCGCCCTGGGTGATGTAGAACACGATGCCGAGCACGGCCAGTGACAGCGTGAGCATGCCGCCGATATCCAGCCGCTCGGCTTGCGGATCGCGCGACTCCAGCGCGCCGTACTGCGCCAGCGCGAGGGTCAGCAGGGCGAGCGGCCCGTGTACCAGGAACACCCACTGCCAGCTGGCCAGGGCGACGATGGCGCTGCCGATGATCGGCCCGAAGCCCAGGCCGATGCCGAACACCACGCCCCAGGCGGCGAAGGCGCGCACGCGTTCGGCCGGGTCGCTGAACTGGCTGGTCAGCACCGCCACCTGGCAGATCAGCATGACGCCGCCGGCGGCGCCTTGCAGGAAGCGCCCGGCGATCATGCTCGGCATGTCGCCCGCCAGCCCGCAGAGCAACGAGGTCAGGCCGAACAGCGCCAGGCTGATGACGAACAGGCGCTTGCGGCCGAAGCGGTCGGCCAGGGTACCGGCGGCCATCAGTACGCTGGTGACGGCGATGGTGTAGGCGTTCATCACCCATTGCAGTTCCTGGAAGTCGCCGTGCAGTACCCGCTCAAGGGCTGGCAGGCTCGCCGGTACGCTGGAGATTTCCAGGCCGAACATCATCGAGGACAGGCATACCGCGGCCAGGGCGATGAGGTTTCTGGGGTTATGGAGGGCAGTCATGAGGATGGCTCCGTGGGACGAACCACTATTCTGAAAAAGAACAGGGTTCCCCATTGGCGCCATTTGGTCCCATCATTGGGGCTCTTGAGGACTCAAAAGGGGCTGCCTGATGGATGACCGACTCGATGGCATTGCCACCTTCGTCCAGGTGGTGGATGCCGGCAGCTTCGCGCTCGCAGCGGAGCGTTTGAACCTCACGCGCTCGGCGGTCGGCAAGGCCATTGCCCGGCTGGAGGCGCGCTTGGGGGTGCGCCTGCTGCAACGCACCACGCGCAGCCAGAGCCTCACCGACGACGGCCAGGTGTTCTACGACAGCTGCGTGCGTGCGCTGGCCGAGCTGGAGGCCGCGCACACTGCGCTGGAGGGCGGTCGGATGGAGCCGCGCGGGCGCCTGCGGGTCAGCGTGCCGATCTCCTTCGGCCACCTCTGCGTGGTGCCGCTGATGCTGGAGTTGGCGCGGAAATACCCTTCGCTGAAGATCGACATGTCCTTCACCGACCGTCGCGTCGATTTGGTGGAGGAGGGTTTCGACCTTGCAGTGCGCATTGGTCCGCTGGGCGATAGTGCAACGCTCGCCGCGCGCAGACTGGGTGCGCAATACACCAGCATCGGTGCGGCGCCGTCCTACATTGCCCAGTGTGGGATGCCCGTGGGCCTGGACGATCTTGTCGGCCACGCCGCCATCAGCTATTCGGTCGCCGGTGTCACCTCGCCCTGGAGTCTGCGTGACGATGACGGCCATCGGCGTCGTATCGACATTGATCCGCAACTGAGCATGGACGACCTGCAGGCGATCGCCGCAGCCGCCGTGGCCGGATTTGGTCTGGCTCGTCTGCCTTCCTGGCTGCTGTCTCGGCATGTGAGGAGCGGCGAGCTGGTAGTCGTCAAGGGGCGTTGTAATCAGCCGCCGCAGGATATCCATGCGGTGTGGCAGAAGACCCGCTACATGCCGTCGAAGATCCGTTGCGCCATCGATGCGCTGGTGGCCGGGATTCCGGCGCTGCTGGCCGACTGAACCATTGGCGCCGGCGCCTGCCCAAAGGGCTCGCCGGTTGGCTGGTTTGCAAGCCGACGGCGGGCCGCTATCGTTGGCCGTTGGTCCATCCGTGTCCATGTAAGGGATTTCATGCGCTCGCTGTTCGCCTTCCTCTTCGCGGCCTGCTTCGCCGCTTCCGCCCAGGCTGCCTGGTACCTCGACTACGAGTCCTCGCGGCTGACCTTCGTCACCACCAAGAACGCCGATATCGCCGAGGTAAACCGCTTCCTGGTGATGCACGGCAAGGTGGAGGAGCAGGGGCAGGTGGAGCTGCGCATCGAGATGGACTCGGTGAGCAGCGGCATTCCGCTGCGCGATGAGCGCCTGCGCGACAAGCTGTTCGATACCGAGAAGTTTCCCGAGGCGCGCATCACCTCGCGCATCGACCTGCGCCCGATCACCGAACTGGCCAGCGGCGTGCAACTGGAGATGCGCCTGCCACTGCGCCTGGAGCTCAATGGCCAGGCGAAGAACTACCGCACCGACGTGCTGATCACCCGCTTGGACGAGCACCGCTTCCAGGTGGTGACCCTGCAGCCGCTGGTGATCAATGCCGCTGACTTCGGCCTCGCGCCGGGCGTGGCGCAGCTGCGCAAACTGGCCGGGCTGAAGAGTATCGGCCTGTCGGTGCCGGTGGGCGCCGTGCTGATCTTCGCCTCGCGGTGAGCGGCCCGATCTTCCCCTGGCGGACGGGCAACCGTTTCGCCCTGCTCTGCGATGGCGAGCGCTTCTTCCCGCGCATGTTCCAGGCCATCGACAGCGCCGAGCGGCAGATCGAGCTGGAACTCTACCTGGTGGAAAGCGGCAGTTGCGCCGAGGCGTTGCTCGACCGGCTGCTGGCTGCCCTGGGGCGCGGCGTGAAGGTGCGTTGCCTGTTCGACGCCTTTGGCAGCCTGAAGCTTTCCAGCGCCTGGACGCGCCAGTTGCTGGAGGCCGGCGGCGAGCTGCGCCACTACAACCCGCTGAACTGGAAAGCCGGCCTGCGCAACCTGTACCGCGACCACCGCAAGCTGTTGCTGGTAGATGAGCGCATCGCCTATGTCGGTGGCACCGGCGCCACCGACGAGTTCTGGTCCGCGCGGGAGAACCGCAGCGACTGGCACGAAGTGATGGTGGAAATGACCGGGAACATCGTCGCCGACTGGCAACGTCTGTTCGAGCGCCAGTGGAATGCGTGCCTCGGCGTGCGGGCGTGGAAGCCGCGCGAGGAAGTCCTGCTGACCCGCCTGCCGCCGATTCCCAGCTACGGCGAAGGTTTGGCGCGCGTTGCCTATGCGGATGCCGGCCAGCATCGTGACATCCTCCAGGCGCTGGTTCGTTCGCTGCGTGGTGCGCACCAGCGCGTCTGGTTGGCGACACCGTATTTTCTGCCGACCTGGAAGGTCCGTCGCGCACTGCGCAAGGCTGCACAGCGCGGTGTCGACGTGCGCCTGCTGCTCACCGGCCGGCTCACCGACCATGCGCCCGTGCGTTACGCCGGTCAGCGCTATTACCCTGGACTGTTGCGCGCCGGGGTGAAGATCTTCGAATACCAGCCGCGCTTCCTTCATCTGAAGATGGTACTGGTCGATGACTGGGTCAGCGTCGGCTCGTGCAACTTCGATCATTGGAACCTTCGGTTCAATCTGGAGGCCAATGTAGAAGCGTTCGATCCGCCATTCACCGCGGCGGTGGCCGATTGTCTGGCTGCCGACTTCGCGCAGAGCCGCGAGATCGACCTGGGTTTCTGGCGCGCGCGCCCCTGGTGGAAACGCCTGCGCGAGCGACTGTGGGGCTCGCTGGACCGACTGGTGGTGAACTTCCTCGACCGCCGCCGATGACGTCGCAGGGTTGTCTGTCGAGTAGGAGGCCGGTGTGGAAAAGATTCAAAAGGAGCGTTTCATCGGGCTGGAGTGGCTGCGCTTCCTGATGGGCCTGTACGTGGTGATCTACCACACGCTGCACAGTTACCCGGCGGAGCAGAAATTCGCCGGCCTCGATGACCTGACTGCCCTGGGCTTTTTCGCCACCAGCACCTTCTTCGTGCTCTCCGGCTTCCTGCTCTGCCACGTCTACGTCACCGACGGGCACCTGCGCGAGAGCCCGCGCAGCTTCTTCACCAAGCGCCTGTCCAACCTCTACCCGCTGCACATCTTCTCGATCCTGCTGACCATCGCCGTGCTGCTGGTGGTGAGCGGGCTGGGCATCGGCCCGGACCTGGACCAGGCGACGCCGCGCTTCGTCATCTACGACACCAACGAAGCCATCGGCCGGTTGCAGCCGGAGCTGTTCCACCACTGGATGAGCGACCGCGAACTGCTGTTCAACAGCATCCTGCAGCTGACCATGCTGCAGGCGTGGAACCCGTATTACCTGACCTTCAACGCGCCGCTCTGGTCGCTGTCGACGCTGTTCTTCTTCTACCTCTGCTTCCCCTTCGTCGCCCCGCGCCTGGCACGTTTGCAGCACAAATGGCGCTGGCTGCTGGCGCTGTGGGTGCTCTACCTGATCCCGCCGATCCTGGTGGTTGCCAGCGAGCAGTACGGCATGCCCTGGACCGGCCTGCTGCACCGCAACCCGCTGCTGCGATTGCCGGAGTTCCTCAGCGGCATCCTCGCCTACGGGCTGTTCCGCGAGTACAAGGACGCCGGCCATCTGCCCGGCCGCGGAATGCTGGTGGCGATGGGCGCGTTCGTGCTGGCCAATTTCCTGGTTGCCGATTACCTCTACACCCACGGCGCGAAGTTCTGGTACTTCCTGCTACACAACGGCCTGTTGCTGCCGGCCCAGCTGATGCTGGTGTACATGAGCGCTTTGCCGCGCGATCCGAAGAGCAGCGTGATCCGTCATTGGTCGCCGCGATTGGGCGCTGCATCGTTGTCACTGTTCGCCTTGCACGTGCCGCTGTTCACGCTGTTCTCGCGAACGGAAAAACTGATTCGTGCACCGGGGGATTGCCTCGCGGACTGGGCGTTCTGTGTCGAGTCCGCGACCCATCAGCAGTTGTCGATCTGGCTGTATCCGTTGTTCCTGCTGTTCATGGTCGCCAGTTGCGTGCTGGTGCAGGAGCGCTGCGTGGTGCCGGTGCGCAAATGGCTGGTGCGCCACCTGTTGCCGGTGCCGCCCACACCGCCAGCCCCGCGGCGACGGGTGGTTACCGAGTCGTAATCCATCGTTGGGCCGTTCGCGAGCAAGCGCGCTCCGACAGGTTGCGCTCTTCGTAGGAGCGAGCTTGCTCGCGAACCAGAAACAGCGCCGCCCTTCACCGGCTTCTGCCGACCTGCGCTGCCGGTGCTAGGTTTTCTGCAGTGCCGCCGCTGCGGCCCCTTGCGGAAGAAAGCCACCATGCCCATCGAGTTCCGTCTACTCAGCGGCGGCGCCCTTCGCCCGTTCATCGTTGATCTGGCGCGACTGCGCATCACCGTGTTCCGTGATTATCCGTACCTCTACGACGGCGGCCCGGAATACGAAGCCGGATACCTCGACAGCCATGTGCGCTCGGCCTGGAGTCTGTGCGTACTGGTGATCGATGAGGGCCGGGTAGTGGGGGCTTCGACCGGGCTGCCGCTGGTGGACGAGGCCGAGGCTCTCCAGCAACCGCTCCTCGCGCAGGGCTGGAACCCGGAACGAATCTTCTATTTCGGCGAGTCGGTGGTTCTGCCGGAGTACCGCAGCACCGCTTTCGACCTGCGTTTCTTCGAGGAGCGCGAGCGCTTTGCGCGTGGCCTGGGACGCTTCGATTGGGCGGCCTTCTGCGCTCTTCGGCGACCACCGGAGCATGCCGCGCGACCTGCCGGTTATCGCTCACCGGACGCCTTCTGGCTGCAGCGCGGCTTCACTCCGCAGCCCTCCCTGCGGATCGAATACCACTGGCGCGATATCGGAGGGCAGCGAGAGACTGCGAAATCGATGATGTTCTGGCTAAAGGAACTGAGCTGACTCGGGTTCAGTAACCGGCTTCGCGCTGGTGGCGGATCGCGAGGATGACCCGTGTTTCTCCATCGATGTGGTAGCGAGCTATGTAGCCGCTGTCACCGAAGTCGATGGGCCATTCGCGGAATTCGATCGGCAGGTCATCGATCAGTTGCCCCATCTGCGGATAGGCCCCCAGCGCCTGGGTGGCCTGGAGAATGATCTGGCCGGCACGGCGGGCGGCGGTGGGGTTGGTTTCCCGGAGGAATCGGCGCAGGCGGTCGAGGTCGCGAAGCGCCGCGGGCGCGTAGATCACTCGCATTTTGGTGCGGCTTGCTCGTCCTCATCGCCCCAGCTGTTCAGCCAGCTCTCCACCGCTTCGGCAGTGACGTGCTGGCCGGTCGCCTGGAATTCTTCCCAGGCCTGCTCGGTGTCGCGCTTGAGCTTCTCGCGCTGCTCTTCACGCACGACGTATTGGCCGATGGCTTCACGCATGATCCAGTGTGGCGAGCGCTGGCGCAGTTCGGCCAGCTCGCGGACGCGGGCGAGCATTTCCTCGTCGAGTTTGACTGAAGTGGCCATGGCGGCACCTGTGTAGTTAAAGGTAATACCGGGTAATACTTCGCTCTGGGTGCAGCAGTGTCAAACAGGTTGGGATGAGCGGGGCTCGCCCTGGCGTTTGTGTGAGCTCTTCGACCCGGACTTTCGACGGGTGGCAAGCTCACGCGCGGTGGTTATGCTCCGGGCATAACCATAAGAGGGACTTTCCATGCTCCGACTGGCCCTGTGCGCCTTTCTCCTGATGCTGGCCGGCTGCAGTTCGCCCGGCGCCTTCTTCGGCGCGGTGGATGGGCCGCCGTACAGTGCGCAGCCCGCGGATTCGCAGCAGGCTACGGTGTACCTCTACCGGCCGCAGAACCAGTGGTCCGATGAAGAACTGGAAGCGCCGGGGCTGTTCCTCAACAACGAGCTGATCGGCAGCCTGCCGAGCAACGGCTACTTCACACTGCACTTCGCCCCCGGCAGTTATCCACTACAGATGCGCCGCCCGCTGCTGGGCAGCTTCTGGACCTTCTTCGCCGGTGGCAGTCTGGACTTCACCCTGATCGCCGGCTTCACCCTGGAGGCCCGCGCCGGCGAGGTTTATTACCTGCGCTACGACGAAACCCACACGCCACCCAAATACGAGCACACCGCCGGCCAGGGCGCTGGCCCCCTGCAACTGGTGGGCAAGGAGCTGGGCTCGCGGGAAATCCCCGCCACGCGCCAGGTGCAGGAGCCGGTGAGCATCGCCGCCAGTGGCAAGGAAGTCGAAGGGCCGGGCTTCTTCGAGCGCATCGGCCTCTGACCGTGCTGTAGTAGCGGCGTATTACCCCGCCGCCAGCGTGACTGTCTAAGCTCTCCCGCATGCCCCGCCGCCACGGAGGGGCCCTGCCGGGAGGATGCCCCAGATGGCCGCGAAGAAGATCCTGATGCTGGTCGGCGACTACGCCGAAGACTACGAAACCATGGTGCCGTTCCAGGCGTTGCTGATGGTCGGGCACACCGTCCACGCCGTCTGCCCGGACAAGAAGGCCGGCCAGAGCATCCGTACCGCCATCCATGATTTCGAAGGCGACCAGACCTATAGCGAGAAGCCGGGTCACAACTTCGCCCTCAATGCCAACTTCGCCGATGTGCGCGCCGACGACTACGACGCGCTGCTGATCCCCGGCGGCCGCGCCCCGGAATACCTGCGGCTGAATGCGAAGGTGATCGAACTGGTGAAAGCCTTCGACACCGCGAAGAAGCCCATCGCCGCCGTCTGCCATGGCGCCCAGCTGCTGGCCGCTGCTGGCGTGCTCAAGGGGCGCGCGTGCAGTGCGTACCCGGCCTGTGGCCCGGAAGTCACGCTGGCCGGTGGTGAGTACGTGGACATCCCGGTGGACGCCGCCCATGTCGACGGCAACCTGGTCACCGCGCCCGCGTGGCCGGCGCACCCCGCCTGGCTGGCGAAGTTTCTCGACGTACTGGGCACCAGGATCAGCCTGTAAACTTGCCCGCTCCCGAAGCAGGAGAAGCCGTCCATGTGCGAACTCTATGTAAAGGCCGACCCGATCCTCTATGAGTCGCGCTCCCGCTCGCTGCGCATCCGTGGCGTGGTCACCACGCTGCGCCTGGAGAACCAGTTCTGGGACATCCTGCGCGAGATCGCCGAGGTGGACGGCATGACCACCAACCAGTTGATCGCCAAGCTCTATGACGAGGTGATGGACTATCGCGGGGAGGTGGTGAACTTCGCTTCCTTCCTGCGGGTGAGCTGTACGCGCTTCCTCGCCCAGCGCCGTGACAACGTCGTGGAGCTGAACCGGGTGCCGCGCAGCGCCTGAGCCCTGCTGCCGACCGTTACGGGATCGGACTCATCCGCGATCGGCCTGCCCCTGCATCGAAGCCACAGACATTCACCCATGAAAAAGCCCGGCACATGGCCGGGCTTTTTCATGGGGCGGTCATGCAGTGATCACTGCACTTCCACCGCCAGGTTCTCGGCGATCTTCTTCTGCCAGATGGCCGGGCCGGTGATGTGCACCGACTCGCCATGGGTGTCGACCGCGACGGTCACCGGCATGTCCTTCACTTCGAACTCGTAGATCGCTTCCATGCCCAGTTCGGCGAAGGCCAGGACCTTGGACTTCTTGATCGCCTGGGCGACCAGGTAGGCGGCGCCGCCCACGGCCATCAGGTAGACGGCCTTGTTGTCCTTGATCGCCTCGATGGCGATGGGGCCGCGCTCGGACTTGCCGATCATGCCCAGCAGACCGGTCTGCTCGAGGATCTGGCGGGTGAACTTGTCCATGCGGGTCGCGGTGGTCGGGCCAGCCGGGCCAACCACTTCGTCACCGACCGGATCGACCGGGCCGACGTAGTAGATGAAGCGGCCTTTCAGGTCCACCGGCAGCTCTTCGCCCTTGTTCAGCATGTCGACCATGCGCTTGTGCGCAGCGTCGCGACCGGTGAGCATCTTGCCGTTGAGCAGAATGGTCTCGCCCGGCTTCCAGCTCTGCACTTCCTCGGGGGTGATGCTGTCGAGGTTGACGCGGCGCGCGGACGGGCCGGCTTCCCAGACGATTTCCGGGTAGGCGTCCAGCGACGGCGCTTCCAGTTCGGCCGGGCCGGAGCCGTCGAGCACGAAGTGTGCGTGGCGGGTGGCGGCGCAGTTGGGGATCATGCAGACCGGCAGCGAGGCGGCGTGGGTCGGGTAGTCCATGATCTTCACGTCGAGCACGGTGGTCAGGCCGCCCAGGCCCTGGGCGCCGATGCCCAGCTGGTTGACCTTCTCGAACAGCTCGAGGCGCATTTCCTCGATCTTGTTCTGCGGGCCGCGGGTCTTCAGCTCGTGGATGTCGATCTCGTCCATCAGGACTTCCTTCGCCATCACCGCGGCCTTCTCGGCGGTACCGCCGATGCCGATGCCGAGCATGCCCGGCGGGCACCAGCCGGCGCCCATGGTCGGAACGGTCTTCAGCACCCAGTCGACGATGGAGTCGGACGGGTTGAGCATGGCCATCTTCGACTTGTTCTCGGAGCCGCCGCCCTTGGCCGCCACGTCCACTTCCACGGTGTTGCCGGGGACGATGGAGTAGTGGATCACCGCCGGGGTGTTGTCCTTGGTGTTCTTCCGGCTACCTGCCGGGTCGGCCAGGATGGAGGCGCGCAGGACGTTCTCCGGCAGGTTGTAGGCGCGACGCACGCCTTCGTTGATCATGTCGTCGACGCTCATGGTGGCGCCGGCCCAGCTCACGTCCATGCCCACGCGGACGAACACGGTGACGATACCGGTGTCCTGGCAGATCGGGCGATGACCGGTGGCGCACATGCGCGAGTTGATCAGGATCTGCGCCATCGAGTCCCGGGCGGCCGGCGATTCTTCGCGCAGGTAGGCCTCATGCATGGCCTGGATGAAATCAACCGGGTGGTAGTAGGAGATGAACTGCAGGGCATCGGCGACGCTCTGGATCAGGTCGTCTTGCTTGATCACGGCCATGGAGCACGGTCCTCTTCAGGCGGGTAGTACAGGCATGGGGCCTGTTACATCGGGAATTCGCCGACACGGCTGCGGCGAAAAAAGGCGCCGTAGTATACCGCCGCGGCCGCTCGCCGCGCACCCGCCAGCGATCCGACCTTGGTCCCAGATGGACTCTGAACCTTGCCAGGGCCGCCCACATTCCGATCGGCTAGGCACTGGGGCGCTTTGATAGTAGAGTGAGGGCAAGGTGCCATTACGGGACGGAGCCCCATGAGCACGCTGAAACCACCTCTGAAGCAGCACGCCTTACAAAAACTACTCATCAGGCGATTCGGCATGGCCCTCGGGACCTATGCCCTGGCGCTGCTGTTGTTGTGGTTGGCGGTGTTCGGCGAGTTCTATCGCGCGCCCGTCAGCTTCGCCCTGACCTGCACCCTGCTGGTCGCCGGCAGTCAGCTGGTGTTCGGCTGGCTATTCCTCACCGGGCGCAACCAGCGCTTCACCGACCCGAGCATGACCGAGCCGCAGGTCTTGGTGGCGGTGGTCTGGAACACCCTGTTCCTGGCCAACGTGGATACCGCGCGCGGCACGCTGATGGTGCTCTACGTGCTGATCCTGCTGTTCGGTGTCTTCCAGTTGCAGCCCAGGGTGTTCGCCCGCTGTGCGGCGCTGGCCTTCATCGCCTTTGCCGGGCTCAACCTCCACGAAGCCTTCCAGCAACGCCTGCAACTGCCGGCCCAGGCCGTGTTGCAGTTGCTGGTGCTGTTTATCGTGCTGACCTGGCTGAGCCTGTTCGCTGGCTATGTGCAGTCGCTGCGCCAACGCATGCGTCAGCGCCGCTATGCGCTGCAGGCGCACCAGGACACGTTGCGCGGCATGATGCGCCAGCTCGAAGACCTGGTCGCTACCGACGAACTCACCGGTCTGTTCAACCGCCGGCATTTTCTCCGTCTGGCCGGCCGTGCGCTGGAAGAAATGCGCGAAGGCCAGCGCCACGGCCTGGCGCTGATCGACCTCGATCACTTCAAGCGCATCAATGACGTTCACGGCCACGCCGCCGGCGACCGCGTGCTGCAGACCTTCGCCGCCGTGGCGCGGGCCTGCCTGCGCGAGGGTGATGTGCTGGCACGCTACGGCGGCGAGGAATTCGTCCTGCTGCTGCCCAACGCCGATGCCGACCGCCTGACCACCTGCTGTGAACGCCTGCGGATGGCCTATGCCGCGGCAGAGCCGGTGGGCGTGAACATCGAAAGCCTGAGCCTTTCCGCGGGCATGACCCTGCTCGATGCCAACGACGATCTAGACGAAGCCTTGCAACGGGCCGACCAGGCGCTCTACCGTGCGAAACGCAGCGGACGCAACCGCTGCGATGCCGCATGGGAGTGGACGCGTGCCTGAGATACAGGCCGGATCGCAACGCTTTTCGGTCAGCCCCGGAACCAACCTGCTCGATGCCCTGCGCGGGGCCGGCATCGCTGTGCCCTACAGTTGCCGGGCCGGCAGTTGCCATGCCTGCCTGGTACGTTGCACGCAGGGCGAAGTCCTCGATGCCCTGCCCGACGCCCTTGATGCAGCACGGCGAGACCAGGGCTGGCGGTTGTCCTGCCAGTGCCGGGTGGTCGGCGACATTGCGGTGGAAACCTTCGACCCGCAACGTGACGGCCTGCCCGCCACGGTCGCCGAACTGGACTGGCCAGCCCCCGACGTGCTGCGCCTGCGCCTGGCCCCGCAACGCCCGCTGCGCTACGGCGCTGGGCAGCACCTGATTCTCTGGAGTGCCGACGGCATTGCGCGGCCGTACTCGCTGGCCAGCGTACCGGGGCTCGATCCCTGGCTGGAGTTCCACATCGACTGTCGCGAGCGCGGTGCCTTCGCCGATTTCGCCCGTGAGCTGAAGATCGGTGACGCTGTGCGCCTGGGCGAACTGCGCGGAGGCGCACTGCACTACGACCCGGAATGGCACGAGCGGCCGCTGCTGCTGATGGCCTCCGGCACCGGCCTGGCACCGCTCTGGGGCGTCCTGCGTGAAGCGCTGCGGCAGCATCACAGCGGGCCGATCCGCGTCATTCACCAGGCCCATGATCGTGCTGGCCACTACCTCGCCCAACCCCTGCAAACCCTGGCCGCCAGCCACCCGGAGCTGGAGGTCACGCTGATGACCACGGCCGAGTCGACCGAGGTTTTGGCGCAACTCCGGCTTGTTTCGCGGCGAACCCTCGCCTTACTCTGCGGCCATCCCGCCAGCGTCGATGCCTTCGCCCGCCGCCTCTATCTCTGCGGCGTGCCCCGTGGCCAGACCCTGGCCGACCTGTTCCTGCCCCACGCCTGAACCGGTCGCTCCACTCAAAAACAACAAGGACTTGCCATGAGCGAACAGATTCTCGTCGAGCGCGAAGAGGGCCTGCTGACCCTGCGCCTGAACCGTCCGGACAAGATGAACGCGCTGACCCGCACCATGTATGCGGGGCTCGCCGATGCCCTGGAAGCGGCACAGGAGGATCGTTCGGTGCGCGTGGTGCTGATCACCGGTAACGCCGAGTGCTTCACCAGCGGCAACGATATCGTCGACTTCCTCCAGGAACCGCCCAGCGGCCCGGACAGCGCGGTGTTCCGCTTCATGCGCGCGCTGATGGAGTTCACCAAACCGGTGGTCGCTGCCGTCGCTGGCCCGGCCGTGGGCATCGGCACGACGCTGCTGCTGCATTGCGACCAGGTGTTCATCGCCAAGGGCGCCAAGCTGAAGATGCCCTTCGTCAACCTCGGCCTTTGCCCGGAGTTCGGTTCCAGCTTCCTGGTGCCGCGCCTGGTCGGCCCGGTGAAGGCTTCCAGCCTGTTGCTGCGCGGTGAAGGTTTTACCGGCGAGCAGGCCGTGGCCTACGGCATCGCCAATGAGGCACTGGACGATGGCGCGGCTGCGTTGGAGCGTGCCCGCGAGGTCTGCCAGGCCTTCCAGCAACTGCCGCCGGCCGCCGTGGCGCTGAGCAAGCGCCTGCTGAAAGCGCCCTTCATCGAAGAGCTGCGCCGCGTCGTGGCGGAGGAGGGCCAGCATTTCGTGCAGCGCCTGCATTCGCCAGAAGCCCACGAGGCGCTGAGCGCCTTCACCCAGCGGCGCCAGCCGGATTTCTCGAAGTTCCTGTAAGCGCTGCCTGTCGGCGTACAGATTGGCATCGGTGCCGTTGGGCAGGATGTTCGCGAGCAAGCTCGCTCCTACAGGGAGCACCAACCGGATTCTCTGGTGGCGCAGGAGCGCGCTGGTCTGCATCGCCAGGAAAGTTTGCCCACACAATCTGTGGAACGCGTTGTGGATAAGCTCTGGGGCAACCTGCAGAACCCACGCCGCGCATGGCCTGCAGGGGATTGAGCGGTATTTGAGCGATGCCGTGCAGGTTGCCCACAGTGGATGTGGAAGGCGTTGTGGATAAGCTCTGATGCAACCGCTGCAAGCCAGGCGCCATAGGCCTTGGCGCGGATTGGACAGGAATTGAGCAGCACGAGCTTTTGCTCTTCGTAGGACCGAGGGGCACGCCCAGTGCTTGCTCGCGAACAAGCCCCTGCTGCGATCCTGGTTCGCGGGCAAACTCGCTCCAACAAGGTCCCTGCAACGGAAATGAAAAGGCCGCCCCGAGGGCGGCCTTTTTGTTGCTGACGCAGGATCAGACCAGCAGGTCGCCCACGTGCAGCACCTTCATGGTGTTGGTGCCGCCCTGGGCGGTGTAGCTGTCGCCCTTGGTCAGGATCACCCAGTCACCCTTGGTCACTACGCCACGCTGCAGCAGCGCGTCGACGGCTTCCTGGCTGACGCGCTCCGGCGGCAGGGCGGCCGGGTCGAACGGGATGGTTTCCACGCCACGGAACAGCGCCACGCGAGCCTGGGTTTCGCGGTGCGGGGAGTAGGCAAAGATCGGTACCGAGGAGCGGATGCGCGACATGATCAGCGGGGTGTAGCCGCTTTCGGTCAGGCAGATGATCGCCTTGATGCCCGGGAAGTGGTTGGCGGTGTACATGGCCGCCAGGGCGATGCTTTCGTCGCAGCGCTCGAAGGTCTGGCCGATGCGGTGGCTGGACTTCTTGGTGGTCGGGTGCTTCTCGGCGCCGGCACAGATGCGTGCCATGGCCTTGACCGCTTCCACCGGGTACTCGCCGGCGGCGGATTCGGCGGAGAGCATCACGGCGTCGGTATAGTCGAGCACGGCGTTGGCCACGTCGGAGACTTCCGCGCGGGTCGGCATCGGGTTGTGGATCATCGACTCCATCATCTGGGTCGCGGTGATCACCGCCTTGTTGTAGCGGCGGGCGTGCAGAATGATCTTCTTCTGGATGCCCACCAGCTCGGCGTCGCCGATTTCCACGCCGAGGTCGCCACGGGCCACCATCACCGCGTCGCTGGCGCGGATCAGGCCGTCCAGGGCTTCGTCGTCGGCGACGGCTTCGGCGCGCTCGATCTTGGCCACCAGCCAGGCGGTGCCACCGGCTTCGGTGAGCAGGCGGCGGGCGTATTCCATGTCCTTGGCGTCACGCGGGAAGGACACGGCGACGTAGTCCAGGTCCATGCTCGCGGCCAGCTTGATATCGGCCTTGTCCTTTTCGGTCAGGGCCGGCGCGGTGAGGCCGCCGCCACGACGGTTGATGCCCTTGTGGTCCGACAGCGGGCCGCCGATCAGGACTTCGCAGACCAGTTCGTCTGCCTTCACTTCCTTCACCACCATGACCACGCGGCCGTCGTCCAGCAGCAGCTCATCGCCGATGCCGCAGTCCTTGACCAGGTCCGGGTAGTCGATGCCCACGACCTGCTGGTTGCCGTCGGTGCGCGGGTGGCTGGTGGAGAAGCGGAAGGTGTCGCCGACCGCCAGTTCGATGCGCTTGTTGGCGAACTTGGCAATGCGGATCTTCGGACCCTGCAGGTCGCCCAGCAGCGCCACGAAGCGGCCGTGCTTGGCGGCGATATCGCGTACCAGCTGGGCGCGGGCGCGGTGTTCGTCGGGAGTTCCGTGGGAGAAGTTCAGGCGGGCGACGTCGATCCCGGCGAGGATCAGCTGTTCCAGGACTTCGGGGGAATTGCTGGCTGGGCCGAGGGTGGCGACGATCTTGGTGCGGCGAAGGGACATGCGGGACTCCTAGGGGAAAGCAGCGGTCAGGTTGCCCCGAGAGCGGGTCCGAGGCAGCCAGGGCGCCATCTTACTCTCTTTCAGGTGACAGGTCTGATCACCAGCAGATCGCATTCGACTTCCTCGAAGACCCGCTCGGCGGTCTGGCCGATCAGCGCGTTGTCGAGCTGGCCGCGGGCGACAGCGCCCATCAGCAGCAGGTCGATGCCGTGCTCCTTTACATAGGTGGGGATTAGCTCCTCGGCGAAGCCTTGGCCCAGGTGAGTACGTGCGCGGTCGATCTGTGGATAACTGGCCAGCAGGGCGTCGAAGGCCTTGCGGTGATGCGCCTCGGTACGCAGTACGTAATTTTCATAGTCGGCCAACAGTTCGGCGTTGAATGCGAGGGTGTGCGGCAGGGCCATGTAGGCGTGCAGGTAATGGGCGTCGAGTTGCAGGCGCTGCTCCAGTTCGCGGGCCACCGTGATCAGTCGATGGTCCAGCGTGGCGGGGACGTCGCCGCTGTGCAGCGGATCGACGGCGGCGCACAGGCTCCTGCCGGCCCACTCGCCATGCTGCACCAGCCACAGCGGCTGCGGGCAGTGGCGGATCAGTTGCCAGTCGTTGTTGGTGAGGAACAGGCGCTTGAGCAGGCTGTGGTGGTGCGCGGACTTGAGGACCAGGTCGGGCGTGGTCTGCTCGCAGTGGAGGACGACCTGGTGGTGCAGGGACTTGCCCCAGCGTACCTGGCAGTGCACATCGAGGCCGCCGTCGCGCAGCGGCTCGGCCAGCGCTTGCAGCCAGGCCAGGCGTTCGTCCAGCAGGTTGCGCTGGGCGGCGTCGAGGTCGCCGCGCTCCAATAGCAGCGCGTTGTCCAGCGCCGGGTTGTATTCGCAGGCCAGCAGCTCCAGGCGCGCGCCGCAGCGCTGGGCGATCCAGCGGGCGCGGGTGAGGGCGGGCTGGTCCTCGCGGGTCGGGTCGATGATGACGAGCAGGTGCTGCAGCTTCATGGCGGAGTCCTCGCTTGCTCTGCGCTCAATGCAGAGCAAGCGTAGACACTGGCGCCTGCCGTGCGCCTTGATGTGGCTCAGCGGCGCGCCGGGTTTGCCGTCAACTGCGTGGCGAGGTCTGGTTCAGCGCACGATCCAGATGGCGGGCGCCCTTGTCGGCCAGCTCGCCGTTGGGGAATTCGGCGAGCTGGCGGCGCAGGTAGGCGATGGCCTTCTCGCGGTCCGGGTGGGGGTTGTCCTGTGCCATGTACATCAACCCCAGCTGGTACAGCGCCTTCTCGCGGATGTCCGGCGGGATGGCTGAATCGTTGGCGCCCAGCAGGTAGAGTTGCGCGGCCTCGTCAACACGGTCCTTGAGGACGGCACGGCGTGACAGCAGGGTCATGTCCGGATCGAGGGTCGGCTTGTTCAGGTCCAGGTTGTACTGCGGCTGCCAATCGGCCAACAGTTGCTTCGCGGTTTTCTGCACCGGGTCCTTGGCGCGCTGGCGGATGATCAGCTCTCGCGCGTCGGCATGTTCGGCAGCCTGGGTGCCGGGGAACTCGCGGTCGATGCGCTGGAAGTAGTCCATGGCCTTCTGGTCATCGCGCTGGTCGTTGTAGCGGCTCATGTAGATCAGGCCGATCTGGTACAGGGCGATCGCCCGCACTTCCGGGCTGTAGCGGGTGTTGTCGTAGCCGGTGAGGTAGAGCTTTTCGGCCTCGGCGCTCTTGCCATCGCGGATGGCCTGGGCGCTGTAGGTCAGCAGGTCGCCTTCTTCTTCCACCGCGGCGGTCATGCGCTTGTTCTTGAGCTGTTTGTACTCCGCGACTTCACCGGTGGTGATCTGCGCGACGAACAACGGCGTGGTAGGGGCGCAGGCGGCGAGCCAGGGCAGCAGCATGACGAGGGGCAGGGCATGGACGAAACGCATGGCAACTCCTTTGCGCCAGGGCGAGGTCCACGTGAGTCTAGTGGCGGGCTACAGTACGGCCAAGACGGGCCGATACACTTCCCAACGGAGGATATGCCCATGCGAACCCTTTTCCTCGCGCTGCTGGCGCTGAGTGTTACCGGCTGCACCAGCTGGTCGATGAACTATCACCTGAACAACGCCTACCGCGCGTACAAGAGCGGCGACTGCCAGCGCGTGCAACTGGAGCTGTCCGAGACCGAGCGCAAGGCCCGCGCGCGGCCGTGGATCCAGCCGGAAATCTCCATGCTGCGCGGGCAGTGCCTGGAGCGTGAGAAGTTCTACGTCGACGCGGCGCAGACCTACCAGTTCATCATCGCCCGCTACCCCACCAGCGAGTATGCTTACCGGGCCAAGGCACGCCTGGAGACACTGCGTCTCAACGGTCGGCTGCCCGGCGATTCGCGTACCTACCCGGCTACCCACTGACCGCCGGTCGGTGGCGAACTTGAGCCAGGCCGCTAGCTGGCTAATCTCTTGAGTGCTTTGTGCAAGGAGGTACGAATGCGCGCCCTGTGGCTTTGCGCCTGGTGTTTCCCCCTGCTCGCTTCGGCGGATATCTACCGCTGGACCGACGCTCAGGGAAAGGTGCACTTCAGCGAAACACCACCGCCAGGGGCGCAACGCGTCGAGGTCAAGCCGCAGGTCGTCGAACGTGACGCGGCGACCCGCGAGCGGGAGGAACGTACCCGCCGCTTCTACGATGCGCGTCGAGATGAAAGCGCAGCCGCGCAGAGCCAGGCGGCGCAGCAGCAGGCCAAGCTGGACCAGCAGTGTGCGAAGTGGCGTCATGACCTGGAGTCGCTCAGTCATGGCGGGCGCTACTTCTCGCAGGACGGCAGTGGCGACAGGACTTACTACAGCGATGCACAGATCGACGCCGCTCGTCAGGCGCTTAGCGCACGACTGGCGGAAGGTTGTCGTTAGGACTGGCCCCCGGCGGGCAGCATCGTCATACTGGACGATATCTCATAGCGAAACGCCATTATGCGTCATCAACGACATATCGAGCGCCATCAGCTGCCCTACTACCTGAAGGTGTTCAACAGCATCACCGACAAACCGATGGGTTACCTGGGCAACGTGTCGCTGGACGGGCTGCTCCTCATCAGCCAGCTGCCGATGCTGGTGGGTGGCCGCTTCGAAATGCGCCTGAAGATCCCGGGGCATGACGGCAAGCTGCAGCTGATCGAGTTCGCCGCCACCTGCCAGTGGTGCCGCGAAGACGTCAACCCGGGCAACTACGATTCGGGCTTCAGCCTGGCGGCGGCGCCGACGGAGTACGTCGAACTGGTCGACGCGCTGCGCCGTTATTTCAGTTTTCGCCGGCAGGTGGAGTCGGTCTGAAGCGCAGGACGCGCTGACCGATCTGCTCGGTGTGGGACGCCAGGGAGTCGGTGTCCGGTCGTGGCGCGCTGTTACAGCGCGCCAGCCTTCTTCCAGCCCAGGTAACGGCTGATCAGTTCCGGCCCCAGCTGGCTCGGCCGCGCGTCGAGCACCGGCACGCCATGGGCTGCCAGCTTCTCGTGCAGGCCGGCGCGGGCGTTCAGGTAATCCACTGCACCGCAGTACGCCAGGGCTTCCTCGAAAGCCTCCACCGGCGCCTGGCGCAGGCGGTCCAGCACTTCCTCGCGCAGGCTCGCGACGAGCACACGGTGCTGGCGTCCGAGTCGCTTCGCCGCGGCCACCAGTTCCTCGTCATCCTCGTCGCGCAGGTTGGTCACTATCACCACCAGCGCGCGGCGGCGCTGGTGCGTCAGCACGGCTTGCACGGCCGCCGGGTAGTCCGCCGGGCGCTGGCTGCTACGCAGGTCGTAGACGCTGTTGAGCAGGGCGGTGAGCTGGGCGCTGCCCTTGGCCGGCGGCAGGTGGCGCGGTTGATCGCCGGCGAAGGTCATCAGGCCCACGGCGTCGCCCTGGCGCAGGGCGACGTAGGCCAGCAGCAGGCTGGCATTGAGCGAATGGTCGAAGTGCGAGAGGTCGCCGTCGTGGCTGCGCATGCGCCGGCCGCAGTCGAGCAGGAAGAGAATCTGCTGGTCGCGTTCGTCCTGGTATTCGCGGGCGATGGGCGTGCGCTTGCGTGCGGTGGCCTTCCAGTCGATCTGCCGCAGGGTGTCGCCGTCGCGGAACTCGCGCAACTGGTGGAAATCCAGGCCCAGGCCACGCCGCTGCCCGGAGCGCACGCCGATGCGGTTGAGCCAGTGGTCCACGGCCATCAGCTCGGCGCCGTAGAGGCGGGCGAAGTCCGGGTAGACGCGGGTTTCGTCGCGCTGTTCCAGGTAGCGCCGGCCCTTCCACAGACGCAGTGGGCTGGACAACTCGATCTCGCAGCGCTGGAAGACGAAATGCCCGCGGGACAGCGGGCGCACGCGGTAGCCCAGTTCAGTCTGTTCACCGGGGTGCAGTTCCACGGTCTGCGGCAGGTATTCGAACTCCATGCCGGCCGGCAGGTGGTCGAACACCGTGACGCGTTGTGGCTGGGCGTAGCGGTGATGGAACTGCAGGCGTATCTCGCTCCAGCGGCCCAGCGGCAGGTTGCCGCTCAGCTGGCGGCGTAGCTCCGGCGAGGGCGTGCGGCGCAGCCAGAGCGCATCGGCCAGCGCCAGCAGGAGCAGCGCGCAGAGCGCGCCCCACCAGAGGCGGCCGAGCAGCGCCGAGCCGGAGTCCAGCGCCTCGGCCGCGCCCAGGGCAATGGCGATCGCCAACAGGACACCGAGCAGCGCGAGGAGCGCGCGCGATGGCTTCATACGCGCGGCGCCGGTACCTGGTCGAGCAGCTGTTGCAGCACCTGGTCGACCGACAGGCCTTCGATCTCCAGTTCCGGCGACAGGCGCACGCGATGGCGCAGCACGGCCAGGGCGCTGCCTTTCACGTCGTCCGGAATCACGAAGTCGCCGCTGCGCAGCAGGGCACGGGCGCGGGCGCAGCGCACCAGGGCGATGGACGCACGTGGCCCGGCGCCCAGTGCCAGGCCCGGCCAGTTGCGGGTGGTGCGGGCGATGCGCACGGCGTAGTCGAGCACCTGGTCGTCGATGGGCAGGTCGGCAGCGATCTTCTGCAGCGCCAGCACGTCCTTGTCCTTGAGCAGGGCGCGCATGGGCGCCACGTCGAGCATGTCGCTGCGCGCGGAGCGGGTGACCTGGCGCACCAGGGTCTGTTCCTCGGCCTCCAGCGGATAGTCGATGCGCAGCTTGAGCATGAAGCGGTCGAGCTCGGCTTCGGGCAGCGGGTAGGTGCCTTCCTGCTCGATGGGGTTCTGCGTGGCCAGCACCATGAACGGCTGCGGCACCGGCAGGGCGCGGCCTTCGAGGGTGACCTGGCGCTCCTGCATCACTTCCAGCAGCGCGGCCTGGGTCTTGGCCGGGGCGCGGTTGATTTCGTCGGCCAGCAGCAGGTGGGTGAACACCGGTCCCTTGCGCAGCTTGAACTGCTCGGTGGCGAGGTCGTACACGGCGTGGCCGGTGACGTCGCTGGGCATCAGGTCGGGGGTGAACTGGATGCGCGCGAAGCCGCCGTCGAAGCAGCGGGCGAGGGCGCGCACCAGCAGCGTCTTGCCCAGGCCGGGCACACCTTCGATGAGCACATGGCCGCCGGCGAGCAGGGCGGTGAGCACGTCGTCGATTACGGCCTGTTGGCCGATCAGGGCCTTCTGCAATTCGTGGCGCAGCGCCTGGGCCAGCTGGCTGGCGCGCTGGCGCTGGGCGGCGGCATTGGGTGCGGTGGTGCTGGAGGGTTCAGGCGTCTGTTCGCTCATAGGGCATTCCTGAGGCTTTGCAGGTGCGCGACCTGGCGGGTGAATTCGGCGACGGCCATGCGCTGTTGCGGATAGGGGCGCATGGCCTGGCTGATGGCGCTGACCGACATGCGCGTCATGCGGCCCAGAGCTTGCCATTGTTCGGCGACCGGCAGGCGGTCGAAGCCGGGCTGGCGCTGCCGCGCCCGGCGCATCACATCTCGTTGCAGGCCTTGCAGCAGGGCAAGCTGGCCGCGCTGGCGGAGGATGAAGTCGGCGCCGGCGCGCAGGTGTTCTTCCAGTTGCCGACGGCTGCGGTCCGGATTGGGCTGCTGCGGGCCCTGGCGCAGGCCATTGCGCCAGAGCAGCAGTGCCAGCAACAGGGCGGCAGCCAGCAGTGCCTGCGGGAAATAGCGCATCAGCAGGGTCATGAGGCTGGTGCCGTCGGCGCGGTAGACCAGGGTAACGGCGCTGTCCTGGGCCAGGTACCAGAGCAGCCAGGCGTTGTCGTAGGCGTCGAGTTCGCCGTTCTGCCAGATCCAGTTGTCGGTGAGCACGGTGATCAAGCCCTGGCCCCGCTGCAGTTGCAGCAGATGGGTGGAGTCGGCGCTGTTGGCCCAGGCGTAGGCGAGGTTCTTCGAATCGAACAGGTGATAGTCGGTGTCGAAGTCGATATAGGCCGGGGCCTTTTCGTTCTCCAGGTAGAGCTTGGTCAGGTTCGGGTAGGGATCGGCTTCTGCATCGGCCTTGTCGGTAGTGCCGGCGGCCTGGTCCGGGTGCTCGTGCTCCACTTCTGCCTTGCCGGTATCGTCGTCCGCGCGGTCCTCGGATGGGACTGCAGTCTGCTCGTCGGACTGAGTGGATTTCTCCTCCTCCTTGTCCTTCAGGTCGGCCGTGAGGAATTGCTGGACGCCCAGTTGATCCAGCAACAGGTCGCCACTCTTGCCTTCATCCTCGTCCCACAGGCTTTCGGCGGTGACGATGAGGTGGCCGCCGCGGTTTGCCCAGTCGAGCAGGCGGGCGTTCTGCGTCGGCGTGACGTTCTCGCGGGTGCCCAGCAGGATCAGGGTCTGGCCCTTGCTCGGCAGCTGGTCCAGCACTTCCATGCCGCGGGCGGTGGTGACGCGGATGCCGCGGCCACGCAGGTACATCTCGGCGGCAAGGTAGGGGTTGGCGCGGGCCTCCGGGGAGGCGCCGTGCTCGACGGTCTCGGTGTAGGGCTCGAGGTTGCGGTACAGGTAGTAGCCGATGCCGCCGAGCACCAGCAGGACGAGCAGTACCAGCAGGGCGAGGTTGCCGCGCTTCATGCCCGCACCTCGTTACCGAACAGGTGGCGCCATTCGCCGCACAGCTGCTGCTTGAGTTCGGCCCGCGGCGGGCGGTGCCCGTAAGCGAGCGCCTGCCACTGCTGGGTCAGGCTGCGGGCGAAATTGTCCAGCGGCGGGTCGTTGAGGTCGGCCACGCGTATAAGGACTTCCCCTTCGGTGGTGGACTCGCGCAGGGGCACGCGAAAATCGTGCAGCAGGCGGCTGAGCAGGGCGCGATAGAGCAGGCCGAGGGCGGCGCGTGGTTGCTCGTCCCACAGGCGCTCGGCCTCGCTGGCGACGTCACTGGGCAGGGTTTCCGGCGCCAGGTCCAGCCCGAACAGCACGCTGGGGGCTTCTCGGCGCGGCGCCTGCGGCAGGCCGATGCGCCCGACGAACAACCGCAGCCATTGCCGATAACGCCAGATGACCAGGGTGATGACGGTGAACAGCAGGCCCCAGAGCAGTACCTCGATGCCCTGCGCGGCGAACTTGAAGGCCTTCCAGTTCTCCAGCGCCTCGAAGAAGCTCTTCAGGCGTTTGGCGTCATTCGGGTCTGCCGGCTTTTCCTCTTTCTTGTCTTCGCTCAGGCGCCAGCCGGTGACCTTCTCGCTGTTCTTGAAGGGCGGCGCAGCGAGGATCCTTTCCGCAGCGCTGCGCGAGTCCTCGCTGTTGAGTTTCTGTTGGGTCAGCCGCGCACCCTGCGGGCCGTCGGGGTTCTGGTCGGGCAACGGGCAACTCTGGCTGGCCTTGCCGCCGGCTTCCGCGCCGGCCGCCAGCGCGTCATGGGCCGGCAGTAGCGCGAAGGCGCCGGCCACCACCAGCAGGAGGGCATAGGCGCTGCCGATCAGGCGCTGGCGCAGGCGACGGAACACCAGTTCGATGTCCCAGGCTTCCAGCTCGGTGCGGCGGTTGAGGTAGAGGGTGAAGCCGCAGGCGACATATACCGGCTCCCAGACAATCAGCAGCAGGGCGTAGACCAGGTTGCTGATGTGTTCGAGCCACACCCAGTCGCCTTCGGCGGCGCTGATCAGCGACTTCCATTCCCAGTCTTCCACCCACTGGTTCGGCAGCATCAGGTACATCAGCGTGGTCAGGCCCAGCCACAGCGCCAGTTCGAAATGCATGCCGACGATGGTCAGCCAGGTGGCCCCGCCCGCGTTGCGCTGGCCGAGCACGACCAGGCGCTGGCTGCGAGCCTGGCCCTTGAGGCCTTCGAGCTGCAGCACCGGTAGGTCGAAACTGCGGGTCGGGCTCAGCCGTCGCCAAAGCAGGCTGGGCAGCAGCTGTGACTTGAGCAGTCCGGGGAAGGCCCTGAGCGCTTCCTTGAGCGTCGGCGTGTCGCCGAACAGCGAGCGCGAGAGGATGTACAGCGGCAGGCGTTCGAAGGCGGGCTTGAGCCACCAGAAGATCAGTATCGCCCAGCTGGAGTAGTTCCACAGCAGCACGGAGAGCAGCACGAACACCGGCAGCGTGACGATGGCCCAGCTGGCCATCAGCACACCGGCGTGGCGGCGCGCCAGGAGAATGCCCAGGTCCAGTGCCTCCCAGGCACTGCGCGGGCGAATGGCGACGCTGGCGTCAGTCAGGCGCATGACGCCTCCGTCCGGCAAGGAGGAAGTAGCTGCCCACCAGCAGCCACAGGCAGGCGCCGACGATGTACTTCACGGTGGCGGAGAAATGCGTGACGGAGGACCAGTAGCCCTCGACGAAAGCGGCGATCAGCAGCATCAGGATCACCCCGCCGATCAACTGCACGGCGCGGGCGGCGGCCTGGCGCAGGGCTTCCAGGCGGCTCAGGCGGCCGGGGGCGAGCAGCGCCCAGCCGAGCTTGAGGCCAGCGCCGCCGGCGAAGGTGATGGCGGTCAGCTCGAAGGCGCCGTGGCCAATGACGAAGGACCAGAAGGTCTCGATGTAGCCGACCTGGGTCAGGTGGCCGGCCACCGTGCCGATGATCAGACCGTTGAACAGCAGGAAGAACAGGCTGCCGACGCAGAACAGCAGGCCGCTGGCAAAGGTCTGAAAGGCGATGCCGATGTTGTTCATGATGTAGTGGCCGAACATTTTCCAGTCATCGCCGGCGTCGCGCGTGCTCATGGGGCCCAGGCGCGTGGTGTCCGGCGAGTACATCGACTCCATCTCGGCCACTCGCTCCGGTGCCATGACGCTGTAGACCAGGTCGGGGAAGTGGTAGACGAGCACGCCCATCAGCAGCAGGCTGCCGTAGAACAGCAGGCTGGCGATGGCGATGCAGCGCCACTCCTCGCGCACCAGGCGCGGAAAGCCGGCGACCAGGAAACCGAGGATGCGCGCACCCAGATGGCTGCGGTGCCGATAGAACTGCTGGTGGCCACGCATGGCGAGCTGCTGCAACTGGTCGATCAGGTGGCTGCTGTAGCCGCGCTCCTGGGCCAGGGCGAGCTGCTGGCAGATACGCCGGTAATCGGCGGCGAATTCTTCGGGCTTCTCGCTCGGTTCCTGGCGCTTGCCGCTTTCCAGTTGTTCCAGGCGCTTGGCGAAGCGTTTCCAGCTGCCCTGGTGGCGTTGTTCGAAGAAGGCCTGCTTCATGGGTGGCCCGTCCCGTTACCGAGCAGGCCGCTGGCGATGCGATTCAGGCGGGCCTCCGCCTGTTCCGGGGCGATGCCCAGCGGTTGCGCCAGAATGCCGGCCAGTTCCTCGCGGCGGGCGGCGGAGAGTTGCGTGCCGCGTTCGGCAAAGCTCATCAGTGCGCGTTGCTCTTCCAGCTTCAGCGGCCAGGGCGCCAGTTCGGGCGCAGCCTCTGACACCTGCGGGCGGCTTGGCGGCGGGTCGCGGTAGATCACCAGGGTGCCGGCGGCGAGATCCCCCAGGCGCTTGAAGGCGGAGTTGGACAGGCAGCTGAGCAGCCCGAGCGTGTAGGCGAACGGCAGGATATCGGCGAAGCGCAGCAGGTTGCGCAGCAGTGAGGCGGACCAGCCGATTGGCGTGCCGTCGTCGTGTACCACGCGCAGGCCCATCATCTGCTTGCCGGGCGAGCGGCCCTGGTTGAGCACTTCGAACAGCACCATGTACCACCAGGTCATGACGAAGGTGAGGATCAGCCCGAGGCCGGTGCCCAGTTCGCCGAGGAAGGCCAGCAGCATGAACAGCGCCAGCATCAGCAGGATGCGGATACCCAGGTCGATCAGGTAGGCGAGGGCGCGGGGGACGACACCGGCGGGACGCAGCAGCAGATCGATGCCTTCCGGAGTCTCCACGTGGTAGCGGGTGTCCAGGACGGGGGCGTGGGAAGACGCTTGGGATGAAAGGTCTGCTGGGCTCAAGGGAAACCGCTGTCGATGACTGAGAGCCAGATGCTAGCCAGCGCGGTGCGGCGAGGCAACCACGCTGGCGGGCTCAGGCCGGATTGATCACTTGGCCGGTGGCAGCACACCGAAGATGGTGCGATACAGCACGCCGATGGCGACGATCAGCCACGGCATCACCCAGATCAGCGCGATACCCAGGGTCAGGGTGCTGAGCATGAACAGCAGGCCGAACACCAGCAGCAGGCCGAAGACCTTGAACCAGTGCTGGCTGATGGCCTTGCGCGAGGCTTCCAGCGCCGCCCAGGGCGACAGGCCGCGCTCGACCACCAGCGGGATGGCGAGCATGTAGGCGATGCTCAGGTAGATGCCCGGCAGCACGAAGAGGAAGTAGCCGACGCAGATCAGGAGGGTGCTGAGCAGCACGCAGACGACCACCTGGAAGGTGCGGCCGAAGTGGCTGAAGACTTCGTTGAAGCGCAGCGGTTGGTCGGCGGCGCGGCGGATACCGAGCATGTTCACGCCCGCCAGCAGCGGGTAGCACACGGCGGTGGCGACGAAGCTCAGGACGATGGAGCCGATGAAGAAGGCCACCAGCGCACCGACCGCCATGCCGCCGGCGGCTTCGCTATCGCCGAGCAGGCCCATCCCGGCGATGCCGGCGACGCCGACCACGGTGAGGAACAGGCTGAGCAGGTTGACCAGGGCGAAGATCGCCGCATAGAAGACCACGAAGCCGCCAATGATCAGCCCCTTGGTGCCTTTGGTGCGGCGCCAGGATTCGCCCAGCAGTTCGTTGATGCTGAAGTTGTAGCCGCGGCTCAGCGCCTCGGCGACGGAGGGCACGGCGCCCTGGGCTGCGCCCGGTTCGAGGTTGCTCAGTGGAGCGCTGTAGGGATTTTGTGCTGCGAGGTCTTGCATGAGGAAAGTCCTTTCCAGTGGGGTGTCCTTGCGACGGCCATCATAAAGGCGCGGGCTGGCTAGGTGCCAGCGAGGCGTTTTGGAAGTGTGGTCGGCAGCACTGTTAGACTGCGACGCACTCGCTTGCAGGCAAGGAAAAACGATGAACGCCAGCATCTTCTGGTACGACTACGAAACCACCGGCATCGACCCGCGCCGCGACCGTCCGCTGCAGGTGGCCGGCATTCGCACGGACGAGGACCTCAACGAGGTCGGTGAATCGCTGAACCTCTACTGCCGGCCCAGTGATGACATCCTCCCGCATCCGGCCGCCTGCCTGGTCACCGGTATCACCCCGGACCGCCTGGAGGAGCGCGGTCTGGGCGAAGCCGAATTCATGACCCGCCTGTACGCCGAACTGGCGCAGCCGGGCACCTGCGTGGCCGGCTACAACACCCTGCGTTTCGATGACGAGGTCACGCGCTACAGCCTGTACCGCAACTTCTTCGATCCCTACGCCCGCGAGTGGCAGGGTGGCAACAGCCGCTGGGACCTGATCGACATGGTGCGCACCGCCTACGCGCTGCGCCCGGAGGGCATCGTCTGGCCGGAACAGGATGGCGCCGTCAGCCTCAAGCTGGAACGCCTCACCGCGGCCAACGGGATCGACCATGGGCAGGCGCACGACGCGCTGTCCGACGTGCGCGCCACCATTGCCCTGGCCCGGCTGGTGCGCGACCGCCAGCCGAAACTCTATGACTACCTCTATCGCCTGCGCGGCAAGCAGGGCGTGCTGGATCAGGTTCGTGTGCTGCAACCGATGGTGCACATCTCCGGCATGTTCTCCGCGGCGCGGCACTACCTGTCCGTGGTGCTGCCGTTGGGATGGCATCCACGCAACCGCAACGCGCTGATCGTCTGCGACCTGGGCGTGGATGTTTCGCCGTTGCTGGAGCTCGATGCGGAATCGTTGCGCAAGCGCCTCTATACGCGCCGTGATGAGTTGGCCGAAGGCGAGTTGCCGGTGCCGCTGAAACTGCTGCACATCAACCGCTGCCCGGTGGTGGCGCCGTTGTCCGTGCTGCGTCCGCAGGATCGCGAGCGCATCGGCGTGGATCTCGATGCCTGCCTGGCCGCTGGGCAAACCCTGACCCAGGCGAAAGCGATCTGGCAGGACAAACTGGCGCCCTTGTATGCCGAGGAAAGTTTCGCCGGCAGCGAAGATCCCGAGCAGCAGTTGTATGACGGCTTTATTGGTGACCGTGATCGCCGATTGTGCGAACAGGTGCGTCAGGCTGATCCCGCGCGGCTGGCGAAAGAACAATGGCCATTCGATGATGCGCGACTTCCCGAACTTCTCTTCCGTTATCGGGCACGCAATTTCCCGGAAACTTTGAGCGCCACACAACAGCAACAATGGCAGGACTTCTGCCGCGCGCGCCTGAGTCAGGCCGAATACGGCGCACCGAATACTCTGGATAACTTTGCCGCGGCAATGAGCGAACAGCTGGTCAATGCCACGCCGGCCGGCCGTTTGGTGCTGGAAGAGTGGGAGAAGTATGCGCAGGTGTTGCGCGCGCGCTATCGCCTGTAGCGCCGCGCACTTTTCGGCAGGCAATAAAAAACGCCAGCGCGAAGCTGGCGTTTTTCATCTCCGCAAGGCTCAGCCCAGCAGTGTGGCCCAGCCTTCCACGGCTTCGGCGCCCCACTTGGCTTTCCATTCCTTGAGGGTCTTGTGGTTGCCGCCCTTGGTCTCGATGACTTCACCGGTGTGCGGGTTCTTGTATTGCTTGACCTTGCGCGCGCGCTTGGCGACGGTGGCTTTTGCGGTGCGCGGCGATTTGCTCAGCTTCGCGTCCGGATCGAGCAGGGCGATGACGTCACGCAGGGACTTGCCATAGCTGGCCATCAGCGCGCGAAGTTTCTCTTCGAACTCAAGCTCTTTCTTCAGCTTGTCGTCCTGCTCCAGGGATTTCAGGCGCTCCTGAAGTTCCTTGATGGCTTCTTCGGTAGCGCGGTACTCGTTGATCAGCGACATGTTGGGTACCTTGTTCTGGGTCCAGCGGTGGCGGATAGTTTGTAGCAGACATAATAGTCAGCGAAGTTGTTCAAGTAAATGCTTGTGGAAAGTTTTGTCGTTAATTGTCGACTTATTTAACTAATTTATTCTCTGGTAATTAATCGATGCACTCGCAATGCACCGAACTGGCTCTCGTCGGCGCACTGCGGCAATGGCTGATCTTTTCCCCGGCAGCCGCTAGAATGGCGGCCTTCGCGATGTATCTGGAGTACACCCATGCGCACTTTCCGACTGGTGATCGCCTGCCCCGACGGGGTCGGCATCGTCGCCAAGGTGAGTAATTTCCTGGCCACTTACAACGGCTGGATCACCGAGGCCAGTCACCATTCCGACAACGACAACGGCTGGTTCTTCATGCGGCATGAGATTCGTGCCGACTCCCTGCCGTTCGATATCGACGGTTTCCGCCAGGCCTTCGCCCCCATCGCCCGCGAGTTCTCCATGGAGTGGCGGATCACCGACTCCTCGGTGAAGAAGCGCGTCGTGCTGATGGCCAGCCGCGAATCGCATTGCCTGGCCGACCTGCTGCACCGCTGGCACAGCGGCGAGCTGGACTGCGAGATTCCCTGCGTGATCGCCAACCACGATGACCTGCGCAGCATGGTGGAATGGCATGGCATTCCTTACTTCCACGTCCCGGTGGACCCGAAGAACAAGCAGCCGGCCTTCGAGCAGGTCTCGCGCCTGATCGACGAACACCAGGCCGATAACGTGGTGCTGGCGCGCTACATGCAGATCCTGCCGCCGGACCTGTGCCAGAAGTATCGCCACCAGGTGATCAACATCCATCATAGCTTCCTGCCGTCCTTCGTCGGCGCCAAGCCGTACCACCAGGCCTCGCTGCGCGGCGTGAAGCTGATCGGCGCGACCTGCCACTACGTCACCGAGGAGCTGGACGCCGGTCCGATCATCGAGCAGGACGTGGTGCGGATCAGCCACCGCGACAACATCGAGGACCTGGTGCGCCTGGGCAAGGACGTCGAGAAGCTGGTGCTGGCCCGCGGCCTGCGCTACCACCTGGAAGACCGCGTGCTGGTGCACGACAACAAGACCGTGGTGTTCGACTGATCCACGCGGTCTCGTTCCAGACTGGGTACTCCGCATGCGCTCGCCGTCCACCAACGGCGGGCGCTGCGCCCAACGGAGACGCCGCCATGAGCGACCCGAAGAACCCCGGCATCGCCATCCCACCGCCCACCCTGGGCGAAGGTTGCACCAGCCGCTACGATCCCGACGCGCTGAGCGAAGAGGACGGCACCGAGTTTCCCGGCGCCGCCGAGCTCTGGGATTCGCTCAAGCCTGAGCAGAAGCAAGACAAGCCCGCCAGCGGCTGAGCTTCAGGCGCGTTCGCGCATCCCTATCAGCTTGCGCAGCAGCGGACGCCCCGCCATGAGGGCGAACACCGGCGCGCCCATCACCAGGTAGAAGTAGTAGGTCACCACGCGCCAGATCAGGATGGCCGCGGCCGCCGTGGATTTGCCCACCAGCGGGGCGAGCAGCGCGGCGCTGGTCAGCTCGGTACCACCCGCGCCACCGGGCAGCAGCGTGGCCAGGCCCGCCGCCAGCGACAGCAGCTGGATCAGGAAGGCCCAGGCCCAGTGCAGGTCCACGCCCAGCGCCTTGAGGGTGATGTAGAGCACCGAGAAGCGCAGGATCCAGTGGCAGCAGGTGAAGAAGAAGATCAGTGCCAGCCGGCGCTTGGGTTGGCGCAGGCAGCTGACCAGGGTGTCGCGGAAGTGCAGCGCCTTGCGCGCCCAGTGCAGGCGTGTGCGCGGCTTCATTCCCAGGCGCTGGAACAGCCGGCCGTTGGCCTTGATCACCCGGCGCTGGAAACGCGCCAGCAGTACCACGCCGAAGAAGATTCCGCCCAGCAGCACGCCGCTGGTGATCAGCGAGGTTTCCAGGTTCGGGCTGACGCTGTGGGACAGCGCCCAGACCAGCACCGCCGCCAGCGCGCAGAGGAAGAACAGCAGGTCGCTCAACTGGTCCACGGCGAAGATCGCGCTGCTGTGGGCCGGGCGCATACCGTGGCGCGCGAGTAATGCCATCAGCGTCAGCGGGCCGCCGGTGCCGCCGGGGGTCGCATAGAAAGCGAACTCCGAGGCCATGATGATGCCCACCGAGCGCACCTTGCCGATCTCCCCCGCGCGGCCATTGAGCAGCACGCGCAGCTTCTGCGCGTTGATCAGCCAGCACAGGCAGATCATGCCGAACATGATCAGCAGCTTGTCGAGAGGGAAGGCGAGGACGTGATCGAGCATTTCCCGGCCGCCGAGGGCGAGTGGGATCAGCGAGGCGCCGATCAGGCCGAGCAGCAGCCACCAGGCACGGCTCACGGGCGCACCTTCGGCGGCGGGAGGGGCAGGAGCGAGGCGGAGTGGATAACCAGAGGCTCCTGTCGGAATCGAACTGTCATGCTGAATGGACCGTCAACGGCATGCTGCGTTCGCCGAACTTTACCTGGGCAAGGCGCCGCGCTCAGTCGGCGCCCTTACCAATCACTCGGCGGATTTTCCGTCGTCGGCGCCTTGTTCCAGCGCCTTGTTCTCCCAGCCTTCTTCACCCGGCAGGATCAGGTTCAGCAGGATCGCGACGATGGCGCACAGGGCGATGCCCTTCAGGCCGAAGTCGTCCGGACCGGTGCCGGTGCCGATCAGCACGCCGCCGATGCCGAACACCAGGGTGACCGAGACGATGCACAGGTTGCGCGCCTGGGACAGGTCGACCTTGTGGCGGATCAGGGTGTTCATGCCCACCGAGGCGATGGTGCCGAACAGCAGGCAGAGAATGCCGCCCATCACCGGTACCGGGATGCTCTGCAGGATGGCGCCGAACTTGCCGATAAAGGCCAGACCGATGGCGAATACCGCCGCCCAGGTCATGATCTTCGGGTTGTAGTTCTTGGTCAGCATCACCGCGCCGGTCACTTCCGCGTAGGTGGTGTTGGGCGGGCCGCCGAACAGGCCGGCGGTGGAGGTGGCGATGCCGTCGCCCAGCAGGGTGCGGTGCAGGCCCGGGGTCTTGAGGTAGTTCTTGCCGGTCACGCCGCCCACGGCGATGACGCCGCCGATGTGTTCGATGGCCGGGGCCAGCGCCACCGGAACGATGAACAGGATGGCCTGCCAGTTGAATTCCGGTGCGGTGAACTTCGGCAGTTCCAGCCAGGGTGCGGCGACGATCTTCGCCACGTCGACCACGCCGAAGGCGAAGGACAGGCCATAGCCCACCAGCACGCCGGCGATGATCGGCACCAGGCGCAGCATGCCCTTGCCGAACACCGCGACGATCAGGGTGGTCAGCAGCGCCGGCATGGAGATGAACATGGCGGTCTTGTAGGGGATCAGCTCGGTGCCGTCACCCGCCTTGCCCATGGCCATGTTGGCGGCGATGGGAGCCATGGCCAGGCCGATGGAGATGATCACCGGGCCGATGACCACCGGCGGCAGCAGGCGGTCGATGAATCCAGTGCCTTTGACCTTCACCGCGAGGCCCAGGAAGGTGTAGACGAAGCCTGCCGCCACCACGCCGCCCATGGTCGCGGCCAGGCCGAACTGGCCCTTGGCGAGGATGATCGGGGTGATGAAGGCGAAGCTCGACGCCAGGAACACCGGCACCTGACGACCGGTGACGATCTGGAACATCAGGGTGCCGAAGCCGGCGGTGAACAGCGCGACGTTCGGGTCGAGCCCGGTAATCAGCGGCATCAGCACCAGCGCGCCGAAGGCCACGAAGAGCATCTGCGCGCCAGAGATGATCTGGCGCCACAGCGGTTCGTTGAATTCATCGGCCATGAATCAGGTTTCCTTCTGCTTGGTGCCGAAGATCTTGTCACCGGCATCGCCCAGGCCCGGCATGATGTAGCCGTTCTCGTTCAGGCACTGGTCGATGGAGGCGGTGTAGATGAGCACGTCCGGATGCGCATCGTTGACTGCCTTGATCCCTTCCGGCGCGGCGACCAGCACCATGGCGCGGATGTCCTTGCTGCCGGCTTTCTTGAGCAGGTTGATGGTGGCAACCATGGAGCCGCCGGTGGCCAGCATCGGGTCGATGATCAGCGAACGGCGCTCGGCGATGTCCGGCGCGAGCTTTTCCAGGTAGGTGTGCGCTTCGAGGGTTTCCTCGTTGCGCGCCACGCCTACGGCGCTGACCTTGGCGCCCGGAATCAGGCTGAGCACGCCGTCGAGCATGCCGATGCCGGCGCGCAGGATCGGCACCACGGTGATCTTCTTGCCGGCGATCTTCTCGACCAGCACCGGGCCGGCCCAGCCTTCGATCTCGTAGTTCTCCAGCGGCAGGTCCTTGGTCGCCTCGTAGGTCAGCAGGGCGCCCACTTCCTGGGCCAGCTCGCGGAAATTCTTGGTACTGATATCGTGACGGCGCATCAGTCCGATCTTGTGGCGGATCAGGGGATGGCGAATCTCGAGTACGGGCATGGACGGGTTCTCCGGACGGGCTGGCAAAAAAATTGCGGTAGCGTAATGCATCCTAGCTACCTTGGGCCACGATTGTCGGCGACATTCGTCCGCTGACCCTTGCTCCGTGGCACGCCGATAGGTACCTTTGCGCACTTTTTCACGGGAGAACCCCCATGTCCGTCGATCTCGCGCACATCCGCCAAGTCATGGCCGAAGCCGACTGCCTGTACACCAACGCCGAGGTAGAGGCCGCCATCGCCCGTGTGGCCGAGGCCATCAACGGCTCGCTGGCCGACACCAACCCGGTGGTGTTCTGCGTGATGAACGGCGGCCTGATCTTCTCCGGCAAGCTGCTCCCGCTGCTGAATTTCCCGCTGGAAGCCTCCTACCTGCATGCGACCCGTTACCGCAACGAGACCACCGGTGGCGAGCTATTCTGGAAGGCCAAGCCGGAAATTTCCTTCATCGACCGCGAAGTGCTGATCATCGACGACATCCTCGACGAAGGGCACACCCTCTCGGCGATCATGGACTTCTGCAAGCACGCCGGCGCCAAGCGCGTGCACACCGCCGTGCTGATCGACAAGGACCACGACCGCAAGGCCCGCCCGGACCTGAAGGCCGACTACGTGGGCCTGTCCTGCATCGACCGCTACATCTTCGGCTACGGCATGGACTACAAGGGCTACTGGCGCAACGCCGCCGGCATCTTCGCCGTCAAGGGCCTCTGACGATGAGCGGGCCGCGTTTCCTCGACAGCGCGCTGTTCGACGAGGTTGCGGCCCGTGCCGCCGCCAGCCCCCGGCGCCGGCAGAACCACAACTTCCATGAGCAGACCGAGCCCTGCCATCGCCTGTTCAATGCACTGCAGCCCGACAGCTACATCCCGCCGCATTGCCATCGCCACCCGGACAAGGCCGAAAGCCTGCTGGTGGTGAAGGGCGCTCTGGGCCTGCTGATCTTCTCCGACTCCGGTGAGCTATTGACCACTCGCGAACTGCGCGCGGGCGGCGAGTGCGTCGGCGCAGACCTGCCGCCGGGCACCTTCCACGCCATCGTCGCGCTGGAGCCGGACAGCATCATGTTCGAAGCCAAGGCTGGCCCCTTCGTGCCGCTGGGCGAGGACGAGCGCGGGCAGTGGGCGCCGCGCGAGGGCGAGGCGGGTGCGACTGAATACCTGGCGTGGATGCGTTCTCAGTTCCCACTCTGAATTGCGTTCCTGCGCAAGGGCATGCATCGAGCAGTATCGATGTATGCATGGGTAAGCGCTCATTTTTGCCAATGCATGCTCCGCCTATCCTGCGACCCTCACAAGACAACCGCCCGAGGTTCGCATGTCCCGTCTCCTTTATATCGATGGCCAATGGCAGGCCGCCGACAGCGGCGCCGTCCTGCGCCCGATCGCTCCTGCTACCCGTGAAGCGCTGCCGGAAGTTGCCTGCGCCGGTGTGTCCGACGTAGAGCGCGCCGTCGCTGCCGCCAGGCGCGCCTTCGCCGACTGGAAGCTGACCAGCGCCGCCCAGCGCGCCGGTTACCTGCGAGCTTTCGCCGAGCAGCTCGAAGCCCGCAGCGAAGCGCTGATCACCCTGCAGATGCAGGCCAGCGGCAAGCCGCGCCTGGAAGCGGAAATCGATATCGGTGACGCCATCGCGACCTTCGCCTACTACGCCGAGCTGGCCGAGCAACTGGATGCCCGGCAGAACGCCGAGGTGGCCCTGCCCGACGCCGGCTACCGCTCGCAGACCCGTTTCGAGCCCATCGGCGTGGTCGGCCTGATCGTACCGTGGAACTTCCCGCTGGTGACCAGCGCCTGGAAGGTCGCGCCGGCCCTGGCAGCGGGCTGCACCGTGGTACTCAAGCCCTCGGAAATCACCCCGCTGATCGAACTGGTGCTGGGCGAGATCGCCGACGCCATCGGCCTGCCTGCCGGCGTGCTGAACCTGGTGCCGGGCCTGGCCGATGCCGGCGCTGCGCTGTGCAGCCATGCGGGCATCGCCAAGCTGTCCTTCACCGGCAGCAATGTCGTTGGCCGCAAGGTCATGGAAGCGGCCGCCGCGCGCACGCTGCCGGTGGGCCTGGAGCTGGGCGGCAAGTCGCCGATCCTGGTGTTCGAGGACTGTGACCTGGACGAAGCCGTGCAGTGGATCATCGCCGGCGTCTACTGGAACGCGGGGCAGATGTGCTCCGCCACCTCGCGCCTGCTGGTGCAGGAGTCCATCGCCGCACCGCTGCTGGCGAAGCTGAAGGTCGCGGTGGAAGGCCTGCGCGTTGGCGACTCGTTGCTGGGCGAGACCGACATGGGGCCGATGACCAGCCAAGCGCAGTACCGCAAGGTGCTCGACTACTTCGCCGTGGCCCGCGACGAAGGCCTGGCCTGCCTGACCGGTGGCGAAGCAGGCGAGGGCTGGTTCATCCAGCCGACCGTGTACACCGACGTGCCGGCGGACAGCCGCCTGTGGCGTGAGGAAATCTTCGGCCCGGTGCTGTGCGTACGTACCTTCAGCGATGAAGCCGATGCCCTGCGTCAGGCCAACGACAGCGATTTCGCCCTGGCCGCCACCGTGTGCAGCGCCGACCTCGAGCGTGCCCAGCGTGTCGCCGAGAACCTGGAGGCCGGCAACGTCTGGCTGAACTCGCCGCAAGTCGTCTTCCCGCAGACTTCCTGGGGCGGCGGCAAGCGCAGCGGCATCGGTCGCGAGCTGGGACCGTGGGGCCTGTCGGCATTCTTCGATATCAAGCACATCACCGCGCCGCGCTGATCGGCGTCACCCCGTGCTCCAGGCGCAGGTCTTCGACCAGCGCCTGGAGCGCTTCGTTGTGCCCCGGCTCGTCGCGCACCACCAGGCTGTGGGTGATGCCGTAGCCGAGGGTGTCCGGCAGCAACGCGCGCATCTCGCCCTGTTCGACCCAGCGCTCGGCGTAGTGCGTCGGCAGGTAGCCCAGGTGGGTCCCGGCACGCACCGCGTGCAGCACCGCTTCCATGTGCTGGGCGAAGGCCGTGCTGCGCTGTGGGTCGGCGGGCAGTTGCACGTCCGCCACCGCATAGCCGTGCTGGATCCAGTTGCAGGTTTCCAGTTCGGCGGCGGCGCGCACGTCCTTGTCGAACAGCGGATGCTCGCGCCCGCAGAACACCGCCACGCGCTCGTGGTAAAGCGGCTCATAGCGCAGGTTCGGCAGGCGCCGGCTGAAGCAGGCGATGGCCAGGTGCAGGCGACCGCTGAGTACCAGGCGCTCCAGTTCACTGGATGATTCGATGAGGAAGTGCAGGCGCACGTCCTGGTCGCGGCGGTTGAAACGCGCCAGGGTCTGGTGGATGCGTGCGTCGGGCAGCGTGGCGATATTGTCGGCCAGGCCCAGGTGCAACTCGCCGACCAGGCGCCCGGCCAGTGACTGTACCTGATCACGGAAGTCCCCCAGCGCAGCGAACAGGTTCTGCGCGTAGTCCAGCACCCGCTCGCCTTTCTCGGTCAGGCGGAAGCCGCTCTTGCCACGTTCGCACAGGCGGTAGCCCAGGCGCGTCTCCAGGCTGGCGATGTGCGTGCTGATGGTCGACTGGCCCATGCCCAGTTCGCCCTGCGCGGCAGAGAAGCCGCCGCAGCGCACCACACAGGCGAAGATGCGCAGCAGGCGCAGGTCGAGGTCGGAGACGTTGTGCAGCATGGCGGTTTCGATCGGAGGCCGGCGATGTAATGAGTTGGTAACTTCGAAGGCTATCAATGTATCGGCGGGCTTGCCATGCGTGCCTGTCGTCCTGCTCGACGTGCGTGCTAGAGTGCCCGGCCCTGTCCCGCGGAGGTGATGATGTCCGTTCGCATGCCGGGCGCCGTGCTGGCGCTGCTGTTCTGCATTCCCCTCGGCTTTGCTGATGCCGCCATCGCTGCGCCGATGCACGGCCAGTTCCTGCCGCCGGACGATGCCGGCCTGCGCCAGGGCGAGCCGGAGCAGCAGCAACTGCTGCAGGTCACCGAATACAGCGTGGTGCTGGGCAACCAGCGCCAGTCCAACCAGCAGCCGATCCCGATTACCACGCCGTCGCTGCTGCGCCTCAAGGGCAAGCCGCTGAACAAGGGCGCGCTGATCAGCCAGGTGGTGATCAGCTTCGACGCCGAGGGCAAGAGCCTGAAGAAGCCGGCCTACGACGAAAAGACCCGCGTGCTCAGCCTGTATTACCCGCAGGCCGCTTATCCACAGCTGCTCGATCTGCTGCGCAATGGCACCGTCTACGTGCAGTTCCTCACCTACGGCAACGGCCATATCTGGGCCGACCTGCATACCGGCGCGGTGCGTGCGCGTTGAGCCGCGCCCGGCGCGGGGGTAAACTGCCCGACCCGTGGTGCCCGGCCAGCCGTTGCCGGCCGCGATCCCCGAGACAGCCGTAGAGAGAAGCGAGCGATGCGTAAAGACAAGAAGCAGGTGATTGGCGAAGAGATCGACGACGCCGAGATCAAGCTGTTCCTCGACGTGGAACCGGCCGACGACACCCCGGCGTCCCTGCACAAGCTGGTCAAGGCCTACCGCGGCCTGCGCATCGACGACTTCGAGCGCTTCGTCGGCTTCTTCGTCGAAGCTGGGTACGACCTGTCCGCCAAGGATGCCCAGGGCAAGGATTTCGTCGCCCTGATCCAGGACCAGCGCCAGGCCGAGCCCTATATCGAAGTGATCAAGTCCGCTCGCGGCTGATTGCATCGATGCGCTGAAAAGCCCGCCTTGTGCGGGCTTTTTTGTTCGGGCGGCTCGCGAGCCAGCTCGCGAAAATAGCTCGCGGCGAGGCTTTTGAGGCCGCTCGGGGCACCGCTCCAAAATCCCCGCCTAGACTTCTCGGAAGAACGATAACGACAAGGCGAGGACGAAGCCGTGCAAGTACAGCCCTATCTGTTTTTCCATGGTCGCGCCGATGAGGCCATTGCCTTCTACCAGCATGCGGTAGGTGCTCAGCTCGGCGCGCTGATGCGCTTCGAAGAGGCCCCGGGACCGTCGCCGGTGCCCGATGGCTGGCTGGACAAGGTGATGCACGCCAGCCTGCAGATCGGCGAGACGGAGGTTTTCCTGTCTGATGGTCGCGGCGAGCACAACGCCAATTTCAACGGCTTCTCCCTGCACCTGACGCTGCGCAGCGTGGTGGCCGCGGAGCAGGCGTTTGCCGCCCTGGCGGAGAAGGGGCGGGTGGAGATGCCGCTGGAAAAGACCTTCTGGGCGCAGCGCTTCGGCATGCTCACCGACCGTTTCGGCGTCGGCTGGATGGTCAGTTGCCACTGATTCGCCCGAAACGAAAAAGCCCGCCGGATGGCGGGCTTTTTCATGAGTGCAGCACTCAGGACGCGGCGACGATCTGCAGGCGGTCGGCGGTCATCTGGTTGACTTCGCGGTACACCGCGGCGTCGGTTTCCAGCTGCTTCTCGCGGGCCGGGAAGATCTCCTTGAGCTTCGCGGTCCACTCGGCCGACTGGTAGCGCTCGGGGAAGCAGCGCTCCAGCAGGCCCAGCATGATCGACACGGTGACCGAGGCGCCCGGCGAGGCGCCGAGCAGAGCGGCGATGCTGCCGTCCTGGGCTGCCACCAGTTCGGTACCGAACTGCAGGATGCCGCCCTTCTTCGGATCCTTCTTGATGATCTGCACGCGCTGGCCGGCGGTTTCGAGGCGCCAGTCGGCCGGGTTCAGCTGCGGGTAGAACTTGCGCAGGGCTTCGATGCGCTGGTCCATGGACTGCATGACTTCCTTCACCAGGTAGCGGGTGAGGTCCATGTTGTCGCGGGCCACGGCGAGCATGGGCAGCAGGTTGCTGGTGCGCACCGAGAGCGGCAGGTCGAGGAACGAGCCATGACGCAGGAACTTGGTGGAGAAGCCGGCATAGGGGCCGAACAGCAGGGAAGTCTTGCCCTCGACCACGCGGGTGTCCAGGTGCGGCACGGACATCGGCGGGGCGCCGACTTCGGCCTGGCTGTAGACCTTGGCCTGGTGCTGCTTGACCACCTCGGGGTTGTCGCAGCGCAGCCACTGGCCGCTCACCGGGAAGCCGCCGAAGCCCTTGCTTTCCGGGATGCCGGACATCTGCAGCAGCGGCAGGGCGCCGCCGCCGGCGCCGAGGAAGACGAACTTCGCTCTGACCTTGCGGGCTTCGCCGGTCTGGGTGTTCTTGATGTCCACCAGCCAGCCGTCGCCGCTGCGTTCAAGGCCGACCACTTTCTGGAAGTAGCGGACTTCGCTGCCTTCGCGGCTGGACAGGTAGCCCAGCAACTGGTTGGTCAGGGCGCCGAAGTTGACGTCAGTGCCGCTTTCCACGCGGGTCATCGCGACCTGCTCGTCAGCCGGACGGCCGGGCATGGTCAGCGGGGCCCATTCGGCGATCTTCGCGCGGTCCTCGGTGTATTCCATCGAGGCGAAGGCATGGTGCTGGCTGAGCAGTTCATGACGCTTCTTCAGGAAAGGAATGTCCTTGCCACGCACGAAGCTCATGTGCGGAACGGGGTTGATGAAGTTGCGCGGCGCGCCGAAGGCGTCCTTCCCGGTCAGATAGGCCCAGAACTGTTTGGACACTTCGAACTGGGCGTTGATGTTCACCGCCTTCTTGATGTCGATCGAGCCGTCGGCGGCCTGCGGGGTGTAGTTCAGCTCGCAGAGGCCGGCGTGACCGGTGCCGGCGTTGTTCCACGGGTTGGAACTCTCGATGGCTCCGGATTCCTGCAGTTCGACGATCTCCAGCTTCACGCCCGGATCGACTTCCTTGAGCAGGACAGCCAGGGTTGCGCTCATGATGCCGGCGCCGACCAGCAGCACGTCCATCGATTCGATTTCGTTCTGCGCCATTAACGCGTCTCCAAAACTATCAGCAGCCAGTTGTGACAGCGGGCTTGCACTAAGTGGCAAAGCCGCATGTCCGAATTCTTCCCAGGTCACGAGGGACCTTTCGCGAATGTGTCGGGCCGGGATCGGAGGAGGGGAAATGCGCACCTTCTCGGCAGTCCACGGCGGACGAACTCATCCGCAAGTGCATCCGAAAGTGGCGCTCAGGCGCGGCTTCCGGTGCCGAAAAAGCGATTCAGTGCTGCGGGGTCAGACGTCAATGGTGCTACCAACGCAAAACTCTTCATTGCTCGCCACACTCTCGTGAAGTAGTGAAAAACCTTCGATCACGCTCTTTTGGAGGCGTGAAGCTCAAAGGGGATCGTCGTCGCGGGCCGGTCCGGTCTCCGTGCGGAGTGGGCGGCTGCATCCTTGCCAAGTTCTGCGCAACGAACGTACAAAGCGCGACGGCCAGTGACCGAGGCGAGTGGCGACTCTCTTTGAGGGGTGGCAGAGGCGAGACACGGTGTGTCGGCATCGTGCGGGGCCCGACCAGGAGGCGTCCTTATAATCGGGGGGCGATTATAACGGCGAAACACAAAAAAAAGCTCTGCACCTTAGACTTTTTTCCTAGTCTGCACCCCTTGATTTGCCAATTGTGCCCCGTCCCGGTGCGTCTCGCCTCCGGGTGGGTCAAGGCGGCCGATCGACGCGCGCACGGGAACCCTGAGAACGGGTTCTGCGTCCAATGGCCAAGCGCTATCTGACCGCGCTGCCCGCCGGTATACTGCCGGCCATCGCTTACCCCATGGAGAGATGAGCATGCTGCCTCGCCTGTTGCTCGGCTTTATCGCTGCCGCCAGCCTGACCTTGACCGGCTGCGCGCTCAGCCCGCAACAACTCAACCCGACTCCCGAATTCAAGGGGCCGGTCGCCGCGGTTGGCCAGGGCCAGCCGGTAGTGGTACGTGTCGTCGACGGTCGTCCCAGCACCGCGCTGGGCACCCGTGGCGGCCTGTATTCGGAAACCAGCCAACTGACCGTGCGCAGCGAGGACGTGATTCCCAAGCTGCAGCTGCAGGCTGAAACCGCCGTGCGCCTGCTGGGCTTCACCCCGTCGGCCAACGCCTACAACGCACCGCAACTGACCCTGACCCTGGCCGAACTGAAGTACCAGTCGCCCAAGGAAGGCATGTACGTCACCGAGGCGGACATCGGCGCCACCTTCCGTGCCGACGTGCAGAGCGGCACCCGTCGCTACAGCGGTCGTTATGGTGCCTCGACCAACCAGCGCTTCGGCATGGCGCCCAACGAGGCGACCAACACCAAGCTGGTGAGCGAAGTGCTCAGCGACGCGCTGACCCGGGTGTTCAAAGACCCGACCATCGGCCAGACGCTGAACCAGCGCTGATCGAGGCGGCAATGAAAAAGCCCGGCATCTGCCGGGCTTTTTCGTGGGCGGCCGATCGAAGGATCAGGCGGCCTGGTGGTACGGGTCGACCTCGACAAGGCGCACGCGCTCGTCGGCTTCCGGCAGGTCCAGGTGCTCGTGGCCACAGGCCTGGGTGTAGACCAGCCAATGGTCATCCTGGACATTGAACGAGAGTTCGGTGACGACGGCTTCGATTTCTTCCAGGTGTTCCATCAGATAGGCGTTTTCGTGGGGGACGATTTCGAGCATGGCGAATCTCCTTGGCGAAAGACTTCGATTGGCAGATTTCGTGAAAGCCAGCAGCGTGCCAAAGCGCGGGAGAGGTCTTAGACCATTTCTCGATAACCTTTACGCTCGTCGTAAATAAGCGTAACGCGCTGGCTGCGAGGCAGGGCCAGCGGATAAAATGCGCGACCATTGTTTCTCATCCATGACGGGCCAAGCCCGTTCGTCCAGACTGACCCCCGCTTTGCTTCGAAGTCGATGGCGTGCAGTTCTGAAGCGGAGGTTGTGATGTCGCTGCAGGCGCTCTGTAGTCTTTTCCAGGCCCATCCCGGTCGTATCGTGAACGACCTGGCCCTGTTCTTCGCCCTGGCCGGAGGCTGGTTGCTGCTGGCCACCCGCCGCCGCGAACGCCTCGCCCTGGCTCGCCTGGCTGCCGAAAGCGAGATCGCACCGGTCCCCCTGGACAGCGTCCAGCCGACCGTGCGGATGAATCGCTTCTTCTACCGTTTCGGCTTTGCCTGCATGACGCTGGCGCTGGCCGTGAGCTGGTACAGCACGCAGCTGGGCCAGTAGCGAGTGGAAGCAAAAAGGCGCCCGAGGGCGCCTTTTTTCATACCTGCGGCTTGAGCCGGTACTGGTTCAACACCGGGTTGGCGTATTGCAGGATCAGGTGGCCGCGCTGCTCCATGGGGCATTCGCCCACGCGACGCTCCCATTCGGTGCGCGCACGCTGCAGTTCCTCGGCCTTGAACAGGGTTTCGGCGCGGGGCACGTTCAGCGCTGCGTCGCGCAGGTCGGAGGCCTCGTAGGCGAGGTAGTGCACCGGGAACAGCCGGTAGTTGCCGAGGATCTGCCGGTCCAGCTCGGCGGCGAGCTGCTTGGCATCGGCGAAGTCACCGGTGATCTCCTCGCCGAAGTTGATGTGCACTCGGCCCTTGTAGCCGGTGATGCCCTGCACGATGCTGCGGTCGTCTTCGCCTGGCGCCTTCCTGTACTCGCCGGTGGTGGCGCGGGTATACAGTTCGCGGGCCTTGGCGGCGTCGCACGGGTCGTATTCGTAGCTGATGGACACCGGGATCAGGTGCAGCTCGCGGATCACTTCGGCGAACGGCTCGTCCTTGCGGCTCATGTGGAACATCTTGAGGATCGCCGAATCGGTGCGGTCATCGCCGTCCTTGGCGCGGCCCTCGGCCTGGGCGATCCAGATCGACTGGCCGTCGTTTCGGATCGAGTGATTGATGTAGGCCGAGAGGTTCTGGTACGCCGCCAGCTTCTCGCGGCGACCGCTGATCGAGCGGTGCACGATGAAGCTCTTGTTCAGGCGCATCAGGTCGCTGACGAAGGACTTCTGCAGCAGGTTGTCGCCGATGGCGATGCGTGGCGTTGGCAGCTTCGCGTGGTAGATCGCGTAGTTGCAGAAGGCCGGGTCCACCACAATGTCGCGGTGGTTGGCGATGAACAGGTAGGCACGGCCGGATTGCAGGCGCTCGACACCCGAATAGGTGACGCCGTCGGTGGCGTGCTCGATGGTCCGGTCGACGTAGGGCTCGACTTTGTGCTGCAGCTCGCTGACGCTGCGGATGCCGGTGACTTCGCGGGCCAGCCGATGGGCTATAAGAGGTCTGAGCAGCCAGCCGAACGGACCGGACAGACGCGGGAAACGGTAACGCGCCAGGGCGCCGAGGAAGGCGTCATCGCTCAGCAGGCGCTGCAGGACAGCCGGGACTTCGGCGTCGTTGTACGGTCGGATGGCTTCGAACTCGCCCATCATGCTCTCTAATGAATGCTCGGGGGTATCACGGGTCGGGCCGCGATGTAGACGGTCCGGAAGGGTATGCCGCCGACTCATCCGTCAGGCGGGCGCCCAAAAAGACCGCGCGATTATAAACGGAAGTCACGGGGGAACCAGCGATGCTCGAAAGTCAGGCCTATTCCTGCCCTTATTGCGGCGAGCCGGCCGAGGCCATGCTCGACCTCTCCGGGGGCGACCAGAGCTACTATGAAGATTGCCCGGTGTGTTGCCGGCCGATCCTGTTCCAGCTCCACACCGATGGGGTGGAATGGTCCCTGGAAGTCCAGCGCGAGGACGATTGATGCAGCGAATCTACGCACCTGCCGACCTGATCGAAGCCGAACTGCTGGGGGGCATGCTGGCCAACGAGGGCATTTCGTCGCACCTGGGCGGGCGTCACCTGGTCGGCGGCATCGGCGAGCTGCCCGGCATGGGGCTGTTGCACCTCTGGGTCGAGGACGAGATGGCCGAGCAGGCGCGGGAGCTGATCGCCGCGTACAATGCCGCGCAACCCCTGCCGGGGCCCGCTGACGATCACGAAGGCGGCCCAGGCGTTCTGCTTTGCTGAATTCCGACAACGAGTCCCGATGACCAGCCGCTACGCCCTGTTCCGCTGGAACCGCGAGCTGGCCGACAGCGCCGGCTTCCCCGCCGACCTGCGGCCGCAGTGGAGTCTCTCGCCCGGCGCGCGTGTGCTGATGCTGCGCGAGGAGAACGGCACTCGCCATGCCGACCTTGCGCGCTGGGGCCTGACGCCCGCCTGGTTGAAGGACTTGTCGCGTACTCCCGCCCATGCCCGCGTCGAAACCATCGCCGAACAGCCGATGTTTCGCGATGCGTTTGCCCAGCGCCGCTGCCTGTTGCCGGCCAACGGCTTCTACGAGTGGCGCGGCGTGCGCAAGCGGCCGCACTGGGTTTCCGGCGGCGGGCTGATCTGCTTCGCAGGCGTGTGGGAGGCGTATCCGGTGGAGGGCCACACCTATTACAGCGTGGCGATGCTGACCCAGGAAGCGGGCGGCATGCGTCGGCCACTGGTTCTGGATGTCGCCGAGCAGGCGCAGTGGCTGTCGAACGAGACCGGGACGGCGCGGCTGATGGAGTTGCTCCTGCTGCCCCAGGCGCGGCTGCGCGAGCAGGCGCTGGCGAACTTCATCAACGACCCCACCTGCAATGGGCCGGAGTGCCTCACTCCCGCCTGACGACGCACCCTGCAGGATCAACAGCGCTCTCACCCTCTCCCGCAAGCGGGAGAGGGGACGCACTTGCACGGCCGTTCAGAGGAAGACAGTTGCGCCGACGGGATCAGCGCGCGGGGCTGGCTCTACACCTTGAACTGATTCACCAGCCTGCGCTGTTGCTCGGCCAGCTTGGTCAGTTCGGCGCTGGCCTGGGAGGCTTCGTCGGCGCCGCCGGCCACCTGGTTGGCGACCATGCCGATGTTGCTGACGTTGCGGTTGATGTCCTCGGCCACCGCGCTCTGCTCCTCGGCGGCGCTGGCGATCTGGGTGTTCATGTCGTTGATCACCGACACCGCCTGAGTGATCGACTCCAGCGCCTGAGCTGCTTCGCCGGCATGGCGCACGCTGTCCTCGGTCTTGTCCTGGCTCTGCTGCATCACCTGCACCACTTCGCGGGTGCCGTTCTGCAGTTGCTGGATCATCGACTGGATTTCCTCGGTGGCCTGCTGGGTCTTCTGCGCCAGGTTGCGCACTTCGTCGGCGACCACCGCGAAGCCGCGGCCCTGCTCACCGGCGCGGGCGGCCTCGATGGCAGCGTTGAGCGCCAGCAGGTTGGTCTGTTCGGCGATACCGCGGATGGCCACCAGGATGGCGTTGATGTTCTCGCTGTCGCGGGCCAGAGACTGCACCACGCCCACGGCGCGGCCGATTTCGCTGGCCAGCGCCTGGATCGCAGCCGAACTGCTTTCGACGATGCGCTTGCCGTGGTGCGCGGCCTGGTCGGCGTGGTTGGCCGCTTCTGCCGCGTGGGTGGCGTTGCGCGCCACATCTTGCGCGGTAGCGGTCATCTCATGGACGGCGGTGGCAACCAGTTCGATCTCCGCCAGTTGCTTCTGCACGCCCTGGTTGGTGCGGATGGCAATGTCGGCCGTGTGCTCGGAGGAGTCGCTGACGTGCTGCACCGAGGTCACCACCTGGCCGATCATGCCCTGCAGCTTGATCAGGAAGGTGTTGAAGCCCTTGGCGATGGAACCCAGTTCGTCGGCGCGGTCGCTGGTCAGGCGGCGTGTCAGGTCGCCTTCGCCCTGGGCGATGTCATCGAGCATGCCGACCAGCTGGCGCAGCGGGCGGGCGATGCCGTGGCCGACCAGCCAGATCACGGCCAGGCCGACGGCGGCGATCAGCAGGCCGACCAGGGTCATGCCCAGGGTGTCGCTGTCGCGCTGGGCTTTCAGGTCGCTCTGCAGCTGGTTCAGGTCACCCAGAACGGCTTCCTGCGGCAGCTGCAGCATCAGGGTCCAGCGCGCGCCGGAGTCGGCGATGGTGAAGGGCAGGAACAGCTCGATGTGACCGTGCTCCTTGTCCACCGAGGTCAGCGGCTGGTCGAGGGTGAGCTTGGCCAGGTTGGCCACTTCGTTGGCGTCCAGCACGCTGCTGGCGGATTCACCGAGCTTGGACGGGTCCTTGGTGTAGGCGACCAGGCGGCCGTTGGTGGAGATCAGCGCCATCTCGCCAGCGCCGTTGTAGAGCTGGCTGTCGGCGGTCTTGAGCAGGTCCTGGATGAAGTCCAGGGACAGGTCCACGCCGACGGTGCCCTTGAACTGGCCCTTGACCATGATCGGCGCGTTGAACGAGGACATCAGCACCATCTTGCCGCCCATCTCGTAAGGTGCCGGGTCGATGATGCAGGGTTTGTGCTTTTCCTTCGGGCACAGGTAGTACTCGCCTTCGCGCACGCCAGTGGGCTGCATCTTCTGGCTTTCCAGGGTGTCGCCCATGGCTTCGACGGTCAGGCTGCCGTCCTTGCGGTACCACCAGGGCATGAAGCGGCCGCTGGCGTCGTAGCCGGGCAGGCCCGAGTACTGGCTGTCGTTGCCGGCGAAGGCGTCGGGCTCCCAGCCGGCGAAGGCGTCGAGCAGCTTGGGGTTGAGTTCGACGGTCTGGCGCAGCAGGTTGGACATGCCGGCGCGGCCGATGCCCAGCAGCGGCTGACCGTTGGCGTCGGTCGCATCGATCAGGGCGTTGGTGTTGGCCAGGTCACGGGCGACGGTGAGCGGGTATTCCAGCTCGCGCTGGATCTGGGCGACCTGGCCGCGCGCCAGGGCCACCAGGCGTTCATTGATGACCTGTTCGAGCAGCGCCTGGGTACGATCCTGCACCAGCGCCTGGGTTCTTGACCCGGCGAAGAGCGCGTACAGGACCAGTGCGGCGACCACCGCCAGAACGCTGGCACCGGCCAGCGCAACCACGGAAAACTGGATCGACTTGAATTTCATACGGGTACCCGGAATTCGCCAGAAGCCTGCGTGTCTTTCTATATCGGCAGAACCCGCGAAAATCCTTAATCGGTCCTTGTAATGGGTTGTAACGCGGCTGTTCGCCGCTTGTCGCAGGATTGTCGGCGTCGACCGGGCGGTCTAGCAGGTGATGGCTCAATGCAATCATCGGTCCCGCGGTCGCCGGCGAGCACGTTGCGGCAGGTCTCAAATGTCCGTAACTCCCTGCTGTGCCAGCGTTTTTTGCGATAGTTGCCGGCCGCCGGGGCTGGGCCTACCATGCGCGCTGTCCCCGGGATAATGCATTGATTCAGGAGAGCATCATGCCCAGCGTCTTTCGTGTAGCCGGCCTTGCCGCCGCCCTGCTGCTGACCGCCTGCCAGCAGGTGAACACCACCAGCGGCGGCGTCGTCGGCGTGGATCGCAAGCAGACCATGTTCAGCATGCTGTCCAGCGCGCAGGTCGACCAGATGTATGCGCAGTCCTACCAGCAGACCCTTGGCGAGGCCTCCAAGGCCGGCAAGCTGGATGCCAGCAGCAGTGACGCCAAGCGCGTGAAGGCCATCGCCGCACGGCTGATTCCGCAGACCAGCGCCTTCCGTCCGGACGCGCCCTCGTGGAAGTGGGAAGTCAACGTGATCCAGAGTGATGAGCTCAACGCCAACTGCGGCCCCGGCGGCAAGATCATCGTCTACACCGGGCTGATCGATAAGCTTAAGTTGACCGACGACGAACTCGCTGCCGTCATGGGGCACGAGATCGCTCACGCGCTGCGCGAGCACGGTCGCGAGGCGATGTCCCGTGCCTATGCCGAGCAGGTTGGCCTGGGGCTGGGCGGCCAGTTGCTGGGCCTTGGCCAGACCAGTGTCGACCTGGCGCATCAGGTGGTGGAGTACAGCCTGACGTTGCCCAACAGCCGGCAGAACGAGAACGAAGCCGACCTGATCGGCCTGGAGCTGGCGGCACGAGCCGGCTATAACCCCAACGCCGCGATCACCTTGTGGCAGAAAATGGGCCAGGCTGGCGGCGACGCGCCACCGGAAATCCTCAGCACCCACCCGGCGGACAGCACGCGGATGGCCAACCTGCAGGCGGCTATCCCGAAAGTCATGCCGCTTTATGAGCAGTCCAAGACTCGCTGATTCCTCTTTGCCATCGGTCAGCGTATGGTTGCGCTGTTTTGCCCCGTGAACAGGGAGTATCCGTGAAAATCGCTGTACTCGGAGCCACCGGCCTCCTGGGCCACCATGCCGCCCGCGCGATCAAGGCGGCGGGCCATCAACTGGTGCTGATCCACCGACCCTCGTCGCAGATCCAGCGCCTGGCCTATCTGGAGCCGGAGTGCCGGGTGGCCGAACTCTTCGATCACCAGGGCATGGCCCGCGCGCTGAGCGGCCTGGACGCGGTGATCTTCAGCGCCGGTTACTACCCGGTGCGGCCGCGTCGCTGGCAGGAGGAAGTCGCCAGCGCGCTGGACCTGACCAACCACTTCTACGCCGCCTGCCTGCAGGCCAGGGTGCCGCGCATCCTCTATGTCGGCTCGGCGTTCGCCATGCCTTTGCATCCGCAGGGGTTGCCGGGGCATGAGGGGCTGTTCTACGAAGGCTTGCCCACCGGCAAGAGCGCCTACGTGATGTGCAAGTGGGCGCTGGACGAGCAGGCTCGTGAACAGGCTCGCGGCGGGCTGCCGGTGGTGATCGGGATTCCCGGCATGGTGCTGGGCGAGCTGGACATCGGCCCGACCACCGGCCGCCTGATCACCGCCATCGGCCGCGACGAGATGCTGCATTACGTGCCGGGGCGGCGAAATGTCATCGATGCTTTCGAAGCCGGGCGCGGTCTGCTCAAGGCTCTGGAGCGCGGCCGGGTAGGGGAGCGCTACCTGCTCACCGGGCACAACATCGAAATGGCCGAGCTGACCGCGACCATCGCCAGGTTGCTGGGCAAGCCGGCGCCAACGCCGATGCCGCTGCACCGCGCCCGCGCGCTGGCGACCCTGGGGCGCTGGCGTTATCGCCTGACCGGCAAGATGCCGTTGCTCGACGACACCGCCATCGAGGTGATGGCCGGCGGGCAGTTCCTCGACGGCCGCAAGGCACGCGAGGAGCTGGGCTTCGAGTCGCATGTGCCGTTGCAGGACACGCTGGAGCGGGCCATTTCCTGGTTCCACGCCAACGACTACCTCTGATTTCCAGGGCCAGCAGTTGTAGGTGAACGCGAACCAGAACAACAAGCCCGGCACATGCCGGGCTTTTTAACTGATCAGGGCAGCGCCTTCTCGGCGAAGGGCCGGTTGGGCAGTCCCATCTGTGCACGGAAACTTTCCATGTCGAACAGCGTGCACAGCTCCTGTACCTGGTCCTGGCTGTTGAACACCCAGAAGCCCATGGCCGAGATGCTGACGATGCGGTCGCTGGCCGGGTAGCCCAGTACGGGCCGGACAATGCAGCCCATCAGTGTGCTCCAGGTAAAGACCTTGTTGCCCTCGCGGATGCATTCCTCGACGGCCACTTCCAGATCGTCCATGCCGCCGCGGATTTCCTCCACCAGTGCGCGGTAGCCGGTATTGTCCAACGGTTGCGCGGTGAAGGCGCTCTTGTAGATGAAATCCGGACTGTGCAGTTGCTCCACCAATGCCAGGTGTCCCTTGTTCCAGGCGAGGTCGATGTGCTGGCGGGCGATCTTCTTCAGGTCTTTTTCCGGCATGGCGACTTCCTTTGTCGTAGGAGGTGGAATCGCCACTGTGTATCGCAGGCGATACACAGGCATTGGCCGGCGCGCCAGCCTCCCATCGAAAAGCTCTCGGTCAGAACACGCCGCCCAGTTTCAGCGCGTGGTACACGGCGGCCAGGCCGAGGACGGCGAAGGCCGCGGCAGCCAGGCGACGGATCAGGTTCAGCGGCAGGCGCTCGGCGGCGAAGTTGCCGGCCAGCACTACCGGCACGTTGGCGATCAGCATGCCCAGAGTGGTGCCGATGACCACCAGCCAGAAGTGCGGGTACTGCGCGGCCAGCATCACCGTGGCAACCTGGGTCTTGTCGCCCATCTCGGCGAGGAAGAAGGCGATCAGGGTGGTGAGGAAGGGGCCGAATTTCTTCAGCGAGCCTTCTTCGTCGTCATCCAGTTTGTCCGGGATCAGGGTCCAGCCGGCAACGGCCAGGAAGGATACGGCCAGTACCCAGCTCAGCGTGGCTTCGGAGAAGAAGCTGGCGACCCAGCTGCCGACGGCGCCGGCGGCGAAGTGGTTGGCCAACGTGGCGGCGATGATCCCGGCGATGATCGGCCAGGGCTTGCGGAAGCGCGCGGCGAGGACGAGCGCGAGCAGTTGTGTCTTGTCGCCGATTTCCGCGAGGGCAACGATCAGGGTGGGGACGAAGAGGGATTCCATCAGGCTTCCTAAGGGGCGGGTCGACGAATCACCATGACACGCGCCACCTGCCCGCCCCGGGTCAGGTTGCTCGTGTCATAGGTCTTGTCAAACCCCGGCCTGAACGCTGCAGGCCTGGATCGTACGCGCCATGGTCTGCGGACCAAGTGTGTTGACGCGTACCGGGCGAGCGGGTTGCTCGCGGGAGACTACTCCCCTAGGACGGGGCGCATTCTGCCCAAGTCCTGGGACTTGGGCAAGCCTGCGTGTCGGATCATTCGCGGGTGGGGCGAATGTCCATGTCTTCGTAGCGGATGAAGCGGGTGCCGTTCTTCCAGCGATAGCCCAGCCAGATGGCGAGGAACAGCGGGATGGTGATGTAGGTGGCGACCAGTCCCGCCCAGTCCACGTGCTCACCGACGAAGGCCTGGTAGTTCTGCCCCAGGGTGATGATCAGGCAGAGGACGAACGCGAACAGCGGGCCGAAGGGGAACCACTTGGCGCGGTAGGGCAGGTCGCCGAGGTTGCCACCTTGCAGGACGAAGGCCTTGCGGAAGCGGTAGTGCGACACCGCGATGCCCAGCCAGACGATGAAGCCGCACATGCCCGACGCGTTGAGCAGCCAGGTGTAAACGGTCTTGTCGCCGATGAAGCTGGTGAGGAAGCACAGCGCGCCGATCAGCGTGGTGGCGTACAGCGCGTAGCGCGGCACGCCGCTCTCGGACACCTGGGTGAACATTCGCGGCGCCTTGCCCTGGGTGGCCATGGTGTAGAGCATCCGGGTGGAGGCGTACATGCCCGAGTTGCCGGCCGAGAGAATCGCCGAGAGGATCACCGCGTTCATCACGCCGGCCGCGGCGGCCAGGCCCGCACGCTCGAACAGCAGGGTGAAGGGCGAGGTGCTGATGTCGCTGCTGTCAGTCTTGAGCAGGTTCGGATCGGTGTAGGGAATCAGCATGCCGATGACGAAGATCGACAGGATGTAGAACATCAGGATTCGCCAGAACACCTGGCGGATGGCGATGGGAATGGACTTCTGCGGATTCTCCGATTCACCGGCGGCGACGCCGATCAGCTCGGTGCCCTGGAACGAGAATCCGGCGATCATCGCCACCCCGATCATCGCCTGCAGGCCGCCGACGAAGGGCGCATCACCGGTGGTGAAGTTGCTGAAGCCGGGGCTGTCGATGCCATGCATGATGCCGATGATGCTGGCCAGGCCGATGCCGATGAAGACCACCACGGCGACCACCTTGATCAGCGCGAACCAGAATTCGCTTTCGCCGAAACCCTTCACCGAGAAGAAGTTGAGCATGAACATGATGCCCAGGAAGCCGGCGCTCCAGTACATGCCCGAGACTTCCGGGAACCAGAATTTCATCACCAGCTGCGCCGCCACCAGTTCGGCGGCAATGGTCACCGCCCAGTTGTACCAGTAGTTCCAGCCCATGGCGAAGCCGAAGCCATCGTCGATGAAGCGGCTACCATAGGTGCAGAACGAGCCGGAATCGGGAATGTAGGCCGCCAGTTCGCCGAGGCTGGTCATGAGGAAGAACACCATCAGCCCGATCAGCGCGTAGGCCAGCAGCGCACCGCCGGGGCCTGCGGTGGCGATGGTGCTGCCGGAGGCGACGAACAACCCGGTGCCGATGGAGCCGCCGATGGCGATCATGTTCAGGTGGCGTGGCTTGAGAGAGCGCTTGAGGTGATGTGGCTTCTCTTTCGGCCCCATGGCGAATGTCAGTTCGACGTCGTCTTTGATTCTGCGATTCACGGGTGTCCTCGATAGTTCAGGGCGAGCGGCGATGCGCCGATCCGGGCAGGCTCGGTGGAGTGTAGTGCGAGCCTGGGATCACCGCCGGGCGCTGTAGAGTCGGAAGCCGTCGGCCTCGGCCAGGGTGCGGCAGGGGCCCAGGTGCTGTTCGATCAGCGGCGGGTATTTCAGGAAGCTGTTGGCCACCAGGCGCAGCTCGCCGCCGGGCGCCAGGTGGCGGGCAGACTGGCGCAGCAGGTGTTCGGTGGCGGCGTAGCTGGTGTGCACGCCCTGGTGGAAGGGCGGGTTGGTGACGATGGCGGCCAGATCGCTTGGCGCGGCGTCGATGCCGTCGCCAGCAATCACATCGCCTTCCAGTCCGTTGGCAGCCAGGGTCAGGCGGCTGCTTTCGACGGCGAAGGCGTCGACGTCCAGCAAGGTCAGCCGGCTTTGTGGATAACGTCGCTTGAGCGTCGCGCCGAGCACGCCTGCGCCACAGCCGAAGTCCAGCAGGTGGCCGACGGGCAGCTTGTCCAGGTGCTCCAGCAGCAGGGCGCTGCCGCGATCCAGGCGGCCATGGCTGAACACGCCGGGCAGGGTGATGACGTGCAGCGGGCCGTCGGCCAGCGGCAGTTCATAGCGTTGCGCGAGGGCATGCAGGTCGGGTGCTGCCGGGGCGCCGTCGATGTGCGTGTGCCACAGCTGGCAGTGGCGAGCGCTGTCGAGCTTGCTGGCGCGGCCGAATTCGCCGAGCTGCTTGCTGGCGCGCTCGACACCGGCACGCTTCTCACCGACCAGGTACAGCTCGCCGTCCGCCACGCAGCTGGCCAGCGCGGCCAGCAGGTAATCGGTCAGTTCGCGGGACTTGGGCAGGAACAGCACAGCGGCGTCGAACTGGCCCTCGGGCGGTGTGGCGCCGAAGTGGCAACGGCCAGCGTAGCGGGCTTCGAGCTGTCGGGCCTCGCCGGCGTGCCAACTCCAGCCTTGCGCCTGCGGCAGGTCGCCGAGCAGGGCGTCGGCGGGCAGGCCGGCGAGCAGGACGCGGCCCTGGAAGCGCTCGATCTGGCGCAGCAGCACTTCACTGGTGGGGGCGTTGGACATGCGGCCTCCTCGAAAAAAGGGCGCGAGTTTAGCAGGGCTGCCGCGGCCGAGCCTAGGCGAGCCGCACCTCGGCGTTCTTCCAGAAGTCCTCGCCACGCATTTCCAGGGCGCCGGCCGCGACTTGTGCGCGCAGGCGCCAGGCGGCCAGCAGGTCGCTGACGAACAGGCCGTCGACGTAAGCCATGGTCGGCCCGATCAGCGATTGCACCGGGCGCCAGGATTCGCTGGCGCTGTCCAGCAGGATGCGGTCGATGTGTGCGTAACCGGTGCCGCTCAACTGGCCATCGAGCCACAGGCGCAACTCGGCGTTCTCAAGCAGCGCGCGCTCCCAGTCCGCGCCCAGGCGCTGGCGCTCGGTGGCTACCAGTTCATGACTGCCGGCCAGGGCGTTGGCCAGTTCCTCGGGTTTGAGCATGGCGATGGCGTGGCGGTCCTCGCTGCGGCACTGGCCGCTGCCAGCGCCAACGCTGCGCAGGGTGACGTGCGCGGGTAGCAGCGCGCAGACGCGCCGCAGCAGCAATTGCTCGCTGGCGCTGTCGCCGTGCCAGAGGGTGACGGCGGGTACGTCGGGGCTGCGTAGCCAGTTCACTTCGGTGGCCATCTCGATGGCGATTTCCCGGTTCTGCAGGGCGTCGCCGCCCAGTTCGTGCCAGAACGCGGCGCGTTGCTGGCAAGGCGGGGTGTCGACGTCACTCAGCGGGCCGACGGCCAGGTCGTCCGGCATCACGCGGATTTTCTTCTCGGTCAGCACGCCTGCTTCGACCGCGCGGCGCAGGGCATCGGCGGCGCCGTCGCCGCAAACCAGGTGCAGGCTCATGGCGCTACCACCCGGCGCGGCTCGCCGGCAAAGAAGCCGGCGGCGTTCTCGCTCAACTGGCCGACGATGCGCTGCCGTGCCTCGCGGCTGCCCCAGGCGCTGTGCGGGGTGAGGATGAAGCGCGGGATATCGCCGGCCAGCAGCGGGTTGCCGTCCTTGGGCGGCTCCACGCTGAGCACGTCGAAGGCCGCACCGCCCAGATGGCCGCGACGCAGGGTGTCGGCGAGCGCCTGTTCGTTCACCAGCCCGCCGCGGGCGGTGTTGATCAGGAAGGCGCCGGGTTTCATCAGGTCCAACTCGCGCTGGCTGATCAGGTTGCGCGTGGCGTCGGTCAGCGGGCAATGCAGGGTGAGGGCATCCACCTGCGGCAGCAGTTCGTCCAGCGCCAGCCGATCAGCGCGCGGCGGCCGGCCGGGCAGGGCGCCGAGCAGCACGCGCATGCCGAAGGCTTCGGCCAGCTTCGCCACCGCGCCGCCCAGTTCGCCGTGGCCGAGCAGGCCGAGGGTCTTGCCCTCCAGTTCGACGATGGGGAAGTCCAGCAGGCAGAACTGCGGCGCCTTCTGCCAGCGGCCTTCGCGGATCGCCGCCTGGTAATCCGGCAGGCGGGTGGCCAGGGCGAGCAGCAGCATCAGAGTGTGCTGGGCCACCGACGGGGTGCCGTAGCCCTGGCAATTGCTCACGGTCACGCCGTGCTGGCGCGCGGCCTCAAGGTCGACGTTGTTGGTGCCGGTGGCGGCCACCAGGACCAGTTGGAGGTCCGGGCATTGCTCGAACACCTCGGCAGTGATGCGAACCTTGTTGCTGATCGCCACCTGTGCGCCCTGCAGCCGCTCGGCCACCTGCTGAGTCTCGCTGCGCCCGTGCAGGACCAGTTCGCCGAAGGGGGCGCGCAGCGGCGCGAGGTCGAGGTCACCGAGGTCGAGGGAGGCATGGTCGAGGAAGACGGCGCGAGCAGGATTCATGAGCGATGACACCTTGATCGGAAGGGCGGGATGAGGGGGGATTCTCGGCACAACCGCCGTTGCGGACAACCCGCGCTTCCCGCACGTGCACGGCTGGGCTGTCTTGCTTTGATGGTAGATGTTTGATTGAAAAGTCTGACGGGCGTTTCAGTTTTCCCTCATCTGCCAAGCGTCAACGGCTTCGTAGATTGCACTCATCGAAATCCTGAGGTGAGTCGCGATGATGGGATGGATTCTTTGCAGCCTCACAGCTATCCGGGCGCTCGGCGCACGCGTCGGGCTGCGCGGTGATGGGCATTTTCCCGGTCCACGGGCGCGGCGGCGCCGACCGAGTACCCCGGCTGGCCCCGAGCCCCTGCTGTGCTTCGGCGCACTGATGGCAGCCTGTAACGGGGCGGTTGGGCATTCGCTGGCTGGCGAGTGCTCGGAGGTCGCCGCCGGCCTGGACAGGGAACTGGGTGAATGCTGGGGCATAGACGATGCCGGTTCGGCTCGCAGCACCTTGCAGGATATGTTGCTCGAAGCCCATGGCCAGCAACTGGACGGTGACTTTCAGCGACTGCAGCGCAATGAATCCAGTGCTTTCGACGGTGAGCAGCGGTTGCGCTGGCAGCGGGCGAAGCAGGCCTGGGTCAAGGCCGGCCTGACGTTGCCGTGTCACTTGTCGATGGCGGCCCATGACTACGAATGCATCGCCTGGCTGGCACGTCGCTGCCGTGCCTGTGGATACCTCACCGAAGCCGAGGCCTGGTTGACCCTGGCCTGGGTGGCCGACGCGGCGATCCGCAGCTTCGCCAACTGGCAGGACTACGCCGCCTCCTTCGTGCTGGGACGGGCAACCCTGCTGCGCGACGGGCAACAGACTGCGCTGGCGATCCGTGCGTTCAAGGAGCTCATGGGGGAGAGGCATAAAGGCAATGCGGTGGCTGGCCTGTGGCAGGCGCATCCGCTGGCGGGCATACAGGTGGCCGAGGTGGTCCTGCACTCGGAACACTCGGTCGAAAGGCCCGGCCTCCCTGCGAGGCGGGCACTGCTCGCCTTCGGGGCGCTGATCGCTACCAGTGGCGGCGCGCGTGCCGATTCCCTGGCGATCGCGGACCATGAACGGGAACTGAACCGGGCCTGGCTCGCCGAACGTTGGAACGCCACCGACCAGAATGGCGTTCTCCAGCGTATGGAGTGGCTGATGGACCATGGCAGCCGACTGAAGCTGGACCCCTTGCTAGGACAACTGGGCACCGTGGGTGGTAAGCGGAAAACTGACGGAGTGGCCGGTGGGGCGCGCTTCGAGCAGGCGCGGCGGGCATTGCTCAAGGCCGGGCACGATCCGGAGATGATCGAGGACTGTCAGACCCTGCTGGCCTACGATCTGGAGCGTGCAGCCTTCGGTGCGCGGCTGGCTTTCAGTGCTGGGTTGCTGGATGAAGAGACACTCTGGAATGCCCTGCGCCACATGGCTCGTCAGGCCCGTGCGGCGTTCGATTGCTGGGAGCAATACCTGATCTCGATGGTGCTCGGCCATGCCCTGGCCAACGAGGATTGGGAGGTCGGCAAGCGCCTCATCCGTAGCGGCATGGAACTGCTGGACGGCATCAGCCCTTTCGCCGACTATCTTTCGCCCTGGCAGGCCTGCCCGCTGCGTCAGCTTCCGCTGCTGCACGCTCTTGGCCACGCCGGCGCGCGCTAGTTTCCGCGTCTCCTGCCAGCGGCTTGTCGGTTGCCCGTCGCTTCGTATAGAAGATGAGCTTTTCTCGGCGGTTGTTCGGAGGCGCGATGTACTGGGCGGAATTTCTCACGGTGGCGTTCATTCACCTGCTGGCGGTGGCCAGCCCCGGCCCGGATTTCGCCGTGGTGGTGCGCGAGAGCGTGACCCACGGCCGCCGTGCCGGCACCTGGACGGCACTTGGCGTGGGTAGCGCGATCTTCCTCCACGTCACCTACTCGCTGCTGGGCATCGGCCTGATCGTGTCGCAGTCGATCGTGCTGTTCAACGCACTGAAATGGCTGGCAGCGGCCTATCTGCTGTACATCGGCTTCAAGGCTTTGCGTGCGCGCCCGGCTGATCCGGCGGCGGCAGAGACGATGGCGGCTCCGGTCGCCCGTACGGCTCGTGGTGCCTATGTCGCCGGTTTCGTCACCAACGGCCTGAACCCCAAGGCCACGCTGTTCTTCCTTTCGCTGTTCACCGTGGTGATCAACCCGCATACGCCGTTGCTGGTCCAGGCCGGTTATGGCGTGTACCTGGCCTGTGCCACGGCGGTGTGGTTCTGCCTGGTGGCGCTGCTGTTCAGCCAGCAACGCGTCCGTGCCGGCTTCGCTCGCATGGGCCACTGGTTCGACCGGCTGATGGGCGTGGTACTGATCGGCCTGGGGATCAAGCTGGCCTTCACCGAGTTGCGCTGAACGCTCCTGCAGGAATGCTTTGTTCCGAATGAAAAAGGGGCGCCCGAGGCGCCCCTTTTTCATGCCTGACGAAGTATCAGACCAATTCGATCGCCACCGCGGTGGCTTCGCCGCCGCCAATGCACAGCGAGGCCACGCCACGCTTGCCGCCCTTTTTCTGCAGGGCGTTGATCAGGGTAACGATGATCCGCGAGCCGGTGGAACCGACCGGGTGGCCCTGGGCGCAGGCACCGCCGTAAACGTTGACCTTGGCGTGGTCCAGACCGTGTTCGCGCATGGCGAGCATGGTGACCATGGCGAAGGCTTCGTTGATCTCGAAGAGGTCGACGTCGTCCTTGCTCCAGCCGGCCTTCTTGAACAGGTTGGCCATGGCGCCGATGGGCGCCAGGGTGAATTCGGCCGGGTCCTGGCTCTGGGTAGCATGGGCGACGATCTTCGCCAGCGGCTTGAGGCCACGGCGGGCGGCTTCTTCGGCGGTCATCAGGACCAGCGCGGAGGCGCCATCGGAGATGGAGCTGGCGTTGGCGGCGGTGATGGTGCCGTCCTTGCGGAAGGCCGGGCGCAGGCCGGGGATCTTGTCCAGGTTGGCGGTCAGTGGCTGCTCGTCGTCCTTGACCACGGTCTCGCCCTTGCGGGTGGTGACGGTGACCGGGACGATTTCCGAAGCCAGCGAGCCGTCCTTGATGGCGGCCTGGGCGCGTTGCAGGGATTCGATGGCGTAGGCGTCCATTTCCTCGCGGGTGACGTTGTACTTATCGGCAGTTTCCTGGGCGAAAGAACCCATCAGGCGGCCGGTGCGGGCGTCCTCCAGGCCGTCGAGGAACATGTGGTCCTTGATCTCGCCGTGGCCCATGCGCAGGCCGGTGCGGGCCTTCTCGATCACGTAGGGAGCATTGGACATGCTTTCCATGCCGCCGGCGACCATCACGCTGTTGGTGCCCGCCTTGAGCAGGTCGTGGGCCAGCATCACGGCTTTCATGCCGGAGCCGCAGAGCTTGTTGATGGTGGTGCAGCCGGTGGCGGCGGGCAGGCCGGCGTTCAGCGACGCCTGGCGGGCAGGGCCCTGTTTCAGACCGGCGGGCAACACATTGCCCATGATCACTTCCTGCACGTCTTCGGGCTGGATGCCGGCACGGGAGATGGCTTCGCGGATGGCGATGGCGCCCAGGTCGACGGCGGAAACGCCGGACAGGCTGCCCTGGAAGCCGCCCATGGGAGTACGGGCGCCGCTGACGATGACGATCTCGGACATGACTAACCTCTTCGCTCTTGTTGTAGGAGTCCGCGTAGGACCGGCTGCGCATCGGTAGAACTGCGTTGGAAGCAGGCTCGGAAGCCGCTTGCGGCTAACGCGCTTCAGCGCGGCCCCGCAGGGGCGAGCGAAGCGAGTCATGCTCATTTACAAGATGTAAACCCCGCTCCCTCGCCTGCTTCCGCCTTGTTCTGCTCTAGCTCGCAGGCCCTACGCGGACTCCGGGTAAAGGTACCGGCCGTGAACGGCCGGGCGTCAGTATTCTACCGCGTGACCGGATGTCGCCAAAGAGTCATCGGCAAATCACTCTTTTGACTGATGAATGGCTCGGCGCAGCGCTCTAGAGTCGGTCTCATCCTGATGAGACTCAACTCGAAATCCAGCCTTGAGAGTGCGCACGCCATGCTGAAAACCCGCGTCATCCCCGCTGCTCAGAACGCCTATCAGTATCCGTTGTTGATCAAGAGCCTGCTGCTGTCCGGCAGTCGTTATGAAAAGGGCAGGGAGATCGTCTATCGCGACAGCGTGCGTTACACCTATGCCACGTTCAACGAGCGTGTGGCGCGACTGGCCAACGTACTGACCGACGCCGGTGTGAAGGCCGGTGACACGGTGGCGGTGATGGACTGGGACAGTCACCGTTACCTGGAGTGCATGTTCGCCATCCCGATGATCGGTGCGGTGCTGCACACCATCAATATCCGTCTTTCGCCGGACCAGATCCTCTACACCATGAACCACGCCGACGACCGCTTCGTGCTGGTCAACAGCGAATTCGCCGCTCTCTACCAGGGCATCGCCGGGCAATTGACCACGGTGGAAAAGACCCTGCTGATCACCGACGGTGCGGACAAGACCAGCACGCTGCCCAATTGTGTCGGTGAGTACGAGACCCTGCTGGCTGCCGCCAGTCCGCGCTACGCGTTCCCAGATTTCGACGAGAACTCGGTGGCCACCACTTTCTATACCACCGGCACCACCGGTAACCCCAAGGGGGTGTATTTCACCCACCGTCAGCTGGTGCTGCATACCCTGGCCATGGCTTCGACCATCGGCAGCCTGGACAGCATCCGCCTGATGGGCACCGACGACGTCTACATGCCAATCACACCGATGTTCCACGTCCACGCCTGGGGCGTGCCGTACGTGGCGACCATGCTGGGGGTGAAGCAGGTTTACCCGGGGCGTTACGAGCCGGAGCTGCTGTGCAGGCTGATCCGTGAGGAGAAGGTGACCTTCTCCCACTGCGTGCCGACCATCCTGCAGATGATGCTCAACGCCGCCAGCGCCAGGGATCACGACTTTGGTGGGCTGAAGATCATTATCGGTGGCAGCGCCCTTAATCGAGCGCTCTACGATGCCGCCAAGGCCCGCGGCATCCAGCTTACCGCCGCTTACGGGATGTCCGAGACCTGCCCGCTGATTTCCTGTGGCTACCTCAACCAGGAACTGTGCGCCGGCAGCGAGGACGAGCGCACTACCTACCGCATCAAGGCCGGTGTGCCAGTGCCGCTGGTGGAGGCGGCGATCATGGATGAACACGGCGAACTCCTGCCGGCCGACGGCGAATCCCAGGGCGAGCTGGTGCTGCGCGCGCCCTGGCTGACCCAGGGCTACTTCCGGGAGCCGCAGAAAGGCGAGGAGCTCTGGACCGGCGGCTGGATGCATACCGGCGACGTGGCGACCCTGGATGGCATGGGCTTCATCGATATCCGCGACCGGATCAAGGATGTGATCAAGACCGGCGGCGAATGGCTGTCCTCCCTGGAGCTTGAAGACCTCATCAGCCGCCACCCGGCGGTGCGCGAAGTGGCGGTGGTCGGCGTGCCCGATCCGCAGTGGGGCGAGCGCCCATTCGCCCTGCTGGTGCTGCGCGATGGCCTCGCGCTGGATGCCAAGGGGCTGCGCGAGCACCTCAAGCCTTTCGTCGAGCAGGGCAACATCAACAAATGGGCGATTCCATCGCAGATCGCCGTTGTTACTGAAGTTCCCAAGACAAGCGTTGGTAAGCTCGACAAGAAGCGCATCCGGGTAGACATCGCCCAATGGCAGGAGGCCGGCAGCGCCTTCCTCTCCACGGTGTGACCGACGACCGGCAAGTCACGGTTGGCGGGCGGCCGTGCCAAGCAAGCGCTTGGCACGGCGCAGCCCAGTGATCACGCCACCTCGGGGCCTGCGCAAGCGTCTAGTCAGGGCCTTTGTAAGACAAATCACACTTTCGAGCGATCAAGCGTCGTGGGGCGCTGGATATAGTCGCCACTACTCATAACAAAAAACACATGGAGTAGCGTCGATGAAAACCATGCAACATATCTGGCGCCTGGCACGGTTGCCGCTGGCAGTCAGCCTGGCTTCTTCGCTGGCGGCTCCCGCTTCCGCTGTCAGCTTCAACATCGGGGAAATCGAAGGCTCGTTCGACTCGACGCTGTCCGTGGGGGCCAGTTGGTCGACACAGAACCCCAACAGCAATCTCATCGGCGTGAACAACGGCGGCAAGGGCCTGTCCCAGACCTCCGACGATGGTCACCTGAACTACAAGGCCGGCAAGACCTTCTCCAAGATCTTCAAGGGCATCCACGACCTCGAACTCAAGTACGGCGACACCGGCGTGTTCGTACGTGGCAAGTACTGGTATGACTTCGAGCAGAAGGACGAAAATACCGAGTTCAAGCCGCTCTCCGACCACAACCGCAAGGAAGCCGCCCAGGCCTCCGGCGGTGAGATTCTCGACGCCTTCATCTATCACAACTACAACATCGCCGACCTGCCGGGCACCGTGCGCCTGGGCAAGCAGGTGGTGAACTGGGGTGAAAGTACCTTCATCCAGAACGGCATCAGCGTGATCAACCCGTTCGACGTCACCGCCTTCCGCCGTCCGGGCTCCGAGATCAAGGAAGCCCTGGTGCCGGTGAACATGTTCTACCTGTCGCAGAACCTCACCGAGAACCTCTCCGCCGAAGGCTTCTATCAGCTGGAGTGGGACCAGACGGTGGTCGACAACTGCGGCACCTTCTTCTCCCAGCCGGACGTGGTGGCTGATGGCTGCACCCAGAACCTGGCGGTGCTGACCAACAATCAGGCATCGATCAACACCCTGAACTCCTTGCTCGGCCCAAGCCTGGCCCTGACTCCCTCGCCGTGGAACGAGGGTATCGTGGTGCGCCGTGGCCCGGACCGTGACGCCCGCGACAGCGGCCAGTACGGCTTCTCCCTGAAGTACTTCGCCGACAGCCTGAACACCGAGTTCGGCGGCTACTATATGAACTACCACAGCCGCTTGCCGATCTTCAGCGGCCGTGGCGCCGACACCGCCAAGGTGGCGCAGATCAACCAGTTGATCACCAACATCGCGGCGATCAGCCCGTCCCTGGCGGCCCAAGCCGGCGCGGCGGCGATGGCGGGGAACTCCAGCTACTTCATCGAGTACCCCGAAGACATCCGTCTCTACGGCCTGAGCTTCTCCACCACGCTGCCCACCGGCACCGCGTGGCAGGGCGAGATCAGCTACCGTCCGAACGCCCCGGTCCAACTGAACACCACCGACATCCTGTATTCCGGCCTGGACCCGGTGTCCATCGGCGGCAACCACGTCTACGACAACGCCTCCGTGCTGACCGGCACCGCCGGCCAGGACCTGCATGGCTACCGCCGCAAGGAAGTTACCCAACTGCAGACCACCTTCACCCACTTCTTCGACCAGGTCATGGGCGCCGAGCGCCTGACCCTGGTGGGCGAAGTTGGCTGGACCCACGTCGGCGGCCTGGAAAGCCAGAACAAGGCGCGCTACGGCCGTGACCCGGTCTTCGGCCCCGGCCCGCTGAACGGCAGCCTCAATGGCCGTCCGACCTGCGAAGCGCTCAACGTCTCCACCCTGGGCACCGCCAACGCCAACAACGTCAGCCGCAACTGCGAAAGCGAAGGCTTTACCACTGCCGACTCGTGGGGCTACCGCGCCCGCGCCATCTGGGACTACAACGACGTCTTCGCCGGTGTGAACCTCAAGCCCAACGTGGCCTGGCAGCACGACGTGGACGGTTACTCCCCCGGCCCTGGCGGCAACTTCGAGGAAGGCCGCAAGGCGATCAGCCTGGGTATCGACGCCGATTACCTGAACACCTACACCGCAAGTCTGGCGTACACCAACTACTTCGATGGCAAGTACAGCACCGTCGACGATCGTGACTTCGTCAGCCTGAGCTTCGGTGTGACCTTCTAAGCCGGCCGTTCAACCGGCAACCGGCCCGCCCGCGTGGCGGGCCATCCGCGCGGGCGGGGTGACCCGCCCCGCGCGAGCAGCAGACAAGACCCGCGAACCGCGTTTGCAAGCGCGGCCACCGCGGTGGGCAAAGACTCAACGAGGACGATAAACGAATGAGAACAACAAAGATCCTGCTGCACACGGGCGCCCTGGCGCTCAGCCTCATCGCCTCCCAGGTGATGGCGGCCGTCTCTGCCGATGAAGCGGCGAAGCTGGGTTCTACCCTGACTCCGATGGGCGCAGAAAAGGCCGGCAACGCCGACGGCAGCATCCCGGCCTGGACCGGCGGCCTGCCCAAGAATGCCGGCACCGCCGACAGCAAGGGTTTCCTCAGCGACCCGTTCGCCAACGAGAAGCCGCTGTTCACCATCACCGCGCAGAACATGGATCAGTACAAGGCCAAGCTGACCCCCGGCCAGCAGGCCATGTTCAAGCGCTACCCAGACACCTACAAGATGCCGGTGTATCCGACGCACCGGACCGCCACCGTGCCGGACAGCGTGCTCGCCGCGACCAAGCAGAACGCCACCAATACCAAACTGCTGCAGGGCGGCAACGGCCTGGAAAACTTCCAGACGGCTAACCCCTTCCCGATTCCGAAGGACGGCCTGGAAGTCATCTGGAACCACATCACCCGCTACCGTGGCGGCCACGTACGCCGTCTGGTGACCCAGGCCACGCCGCAGGTCAACGGTTCCTACTCGCTGGTGTACTTCCAGGACGAATTCGTCTTCCGCACCGACCTGAAGGACTACGACGCCAGCAAGCCGAGCAACGTGCTGTTCTACTTCAAGCAGCGTGTAACCGCCCCGGCGCGTCTGGCCGGTAACGTGCTGCTGGTGCACGAGACCCTCGACCAGGTGAAGGAACCGCGCCTGGCCTGGCTGTACAACGCCGGTCAGCGCCGCGTACGCCGTGCGCCGCAGGTCTCCTACGACGGCCCGGGTACCGCCGCCGACGGCCTGCGTACCTCCGACAACCTGGACATGTACAACGGCGCGCCGGACCGCTACGACTGGAAACTGGTGGGCAAGCAGGAGCTGTACATTCCGTACAACAACTACAAGCTCGATGATCCCAAGCTCAAGTACGCCGACATCATCAAGCCCGGCCACCTGAACCAGGACCTGACCCGCTACGAGCTGCACCGCGTATGGCACGTGACCGCCACCCTGAAACCGGGCGAGCGCCACATCTATGCCAAGCGTGACTTCTTCATCGACGAAGACACCTGGCAGGCTGTGGAAATCGACCACTACGACGGTCGTGGCACCCTGTGGCGCGTAGCCGAGGCGTTCAACCAGTACTATTACAACTACCAGGTACCGTGGTACACCGCGGAAACCCTGTATGACCTGCTGTCCGGCCGCTACCTGGTGCTGGGGCTGAAGAACGAGGAGAAATCCGCCTACGACTTCAACTACAGCGCTTCGGAAAGCGACTTCACCCCGGCAGCGCTTCGCCAGGAAGGCGTGCGCTGATCCCCCGATCCCCACGGGTGGTTCCGCGGTGAAAAAAGACCGGCCTTCGGGCCGGTTTTTTTATGGAACATCATCTGTCAGATGAATGGATGGAAGAATGTCGGACTTATTCCAGTCATCTTGTGAGCAAAGGTAACAAAATCGACTTCTATTCCTGGCCGTGAGCGGCTAGGCTCGGACGGCAGTGTGACCTTCGTTGACATAGCGATAAGAGCTAGAGCAAGAGCCAGGCCGATGACCGACTTCTCGACTCTGCCAAGTCTGACCGATATTCCCCCCAGCACGGCCGGCAGCCGCTTCTTCCGGCCGCCGCTGCCGCATGGCCACGTCGCCCGCTCGCAGCTTTGTCAGCGCATGGCCGCCGGGCTGGAGGGGCGGCTGATACTGGTGTCCGCGCCGGCCGGATTCGGCAAGAGCTCGCTGGCCATCGAATTCTGTCAGACCCTGGAAAGCCAATGGCGCAGTCTGTGGCTGGGGCTCAGTGGCAGGGACAGTGACCCCGGCCGATTCCTCGAACGCCTGCTCGAAGGCCTGCGCCTGCATTTCCCCACCCTCGGTGAAGAAGCCCTGGCGCTGCTGAAAATGCGCCAGCGCCACCAGCCGTTCGCTTTCGAATCCTGGCTCGATGACTTGCTCGATGAACTGGTCGGCAGCCTGTCCGTCGACCGCCCATTGCTGCTGGTACTGGACGACTACCACCTGGCCCAGGGCGCGGTGCTCGACCGCTGCCTGCAGTTCCTCCTCAATCACCAGCCCGCCGGCCTGGTCGTGCTGGTCACCAGCCGCCAGCGGCCGGACTGGCACCTCGCGCGCCTGCGCCTGTCGCGGCAACTGCTGGAGTTCACCGAACAGGACCTGCGCCTGACCGTCGAGGAAACCGCGCAACTGGTCTCGGCAAGCGGCGCCCAGCTCGACGACAACGCCCTGGACAACCTCGTCGAGCGCAGTGAAGGCTGGATCGCCGGCCTGCGCCTGTGGCTGCTGGCCCATGGCGACGAACTGGCGGCGAACGTGCCCGATCTTTCGGTGCATGGCGCGGAGGAGCTGATCCGCGACTATCTATTGGAAGAGGTGATCGACAAGCAGTCGCCGGAGGTCCAGGTATTCCTGGCCCAGACCGCGCGTTTCGAACGCTTCTCTGCCGAGCTTTGCGACGCGCTGCGTGACGCACACGACAGCGCATCGATCCTGCGCCATCTACAGCAGCACCAGGTGTTCCTCGTGCCGCTGGACGAGCAAGGCCAGTGGTTCCGATATCACCACCTGTTCTCCGACCTTCTGCTGGCGCGCCCGCTGCCTGGCTCAGGGCCGTCCACCGCTGCGCTGCACCTTCGCGCGTGCCGCTGGTTCAGCGCCCAGGGAATGTTCGATGACGCGGTGGAGCAGGCCCTGCGCGCCGGCCATCCGGAAGTCGCGGCGAGCCTGGTACAGAGCCTTTCCGAAGAACAACTGCTGGCCGAGCAGAACGTCGCCACGCTGCTGCGCTGGAAGATGGACCTGCCCGACAGCCTGCTGGCCAGCACGTCGCGTCTGATCGTGCTGTACAGCTGGGCGCTGGCGCTGGCCTGCCAGCTGGATGCGGCGGAGGAACTGGCTGCGCAGCTGTCGCGCTTCCTGCCCGCCGCCGATGCCACGGCCCAGCGCGATCTGCTGGCGCAATGGCAGGCTCTGGCCGGAGTGATTGCCCGTGGCCGCGGCGAGATCGATGCGGCCGAGCGCCACTGCGAAGAGGCCATGCACGGCCTTGGCCCGGAACGCTTCGGCCCGCGCCTGTTGTGCCTGTCGACGCTGAGCAACCTGGCCATCGTGCGCGACGATCTGTGGCGCGCGCGCGGCCTGAACAGAGAAGCGCTGGAGCTGGCGCAGCGCTTCGGCAATCCGCTGTTCGAGGCCATGGTCCATTACGACCGTGCCCGCGTACTGCAAGCACGCGGTGAAGTGCTGCGTGCCGAAGACGAAGTGCGCCAGGGGCTGGCGCGGCTTTCCGGTCTGTCCTCGCAGCGGCGCTATGCCGTGCGTGGCCGGCTGATGCTTTACCAGGGCTACCTGCGCAGCCTCTCGCTGCAACCGGACGAGGCGCGCAAGTGCCTCAAGGCCGGCATCGAGGAAGCCCGCGCCTGCCGCGACATCAGCCTGGTGATCGGCTTCTGCGTGCTGGCAAGTCTGGAGGGGCGGCTGGGCAACTACACCCGTGCCTTCGCCCACCTCGCCGAGGTCGAGCGGATGATGCATGTCTGGGACGTGCCGCCGGTCTATTACCTGTCGGCCATCACCCTGATCAAATGCGAGCTCTGGCTCGGCCAGGGCCAGGTCGAACTGGCCAGTGCCTGGCTGGAGCGTCTGCGCGACACCTACACCGGCGCCGAGCCGGCCACGCCACCGGAATGCTCGCCGCAGCTGCCGCGCAATGTGGAAATGCTCCAGGCCCAACTGGAGCGCCGCGAAGGCCGCATGGCCGAGGCCGAAGCACGCCTGCGAGCCGTGGCCAGCGGCGCCCTGCAAGGTGGTGCGCAGTTGCAGGCGCGCTTTGCCCAGGGCCAGCTGGTTGCCTTGCTGCTGCAGGATGGCCGCGAGCGCGAGGCTTCCTTCGAGTTGGGCGAGTGCCTGAGCGGCCTGGCCGCCGGCCTGACGATCCCGCTTCAGGAAGTGCTGCAGCAACATCCGGAATGGCTGCGCGAGCAACTGGCCGTGCGGGTCACCTCGCCAGCCATCGAGGCCCTGCGTGAACGCTTGCCGGCGGCGCCGGAGCGCAGCACGACGCTCACCGACTGCCTCAGCGGCCGTGAGCTGGCCGTACTGGAACTGATCGCCCAGGGCTGCTCGAACCAGGAGATCAGCGATCGCCTGTTCATTTCCCTGCATACCGTGAAGAGCCACGCCCGGCACATCAACGACAAGCTCGGCGTGGAACGTCGTACCCAGGCGGTGGCGCGGGCGAAGGAGATGGGGTTGCTGCGATAGGAGCTCCTCTACCTGGGTTTCCCCTCTCCCTAAGGGAGAGGGGGACTGATCGGAGCAGGGAGTGGCCAAGGCATCAGCCGGCGCGGACGGCTCCCTCTCCCTCTGGGATAGGGCTGGAGTGAGGGTGCCGAGCCGTGGGCTCCGATGCTGGGCTGATCTTCAGCTATCTAAACAGCGATCCGCTGGCTCCAGGCTCACATCCCCTTCTTCTTCTCCGCCTCCGCCGGCGCACTCAAATCCAATCCCTTGGGCGCGGCCTGCCCCTTGGCTGGCGCGGCCAGCTGTTTCTGAACATCCGCCTGGATCGCCTGCAGCACCGGCAGCAGGTCGCGCATGTTCTCGCGCACCTCTGGGTAGGCGTGCTTCTGCGCCAGTTCCTCCACGCGCATCAGCAGTTGCACGCGCACTTCCGGCGGCAGGTGGATGAAGAGTTCAGGCAACTGCTTTGCCAGTTCGGCGCTGTAGAGCACCAGGTCCTGGCGATCGAACTGGGCAGTCAGGCCGAGGTAGTCCAGGGCGCTGCTGGTGAGCATCGAGGCGGCGGCCTTGGCTTCCTGCATGCCCTGCAGGCGTACCGGGTTGCGCTGCTCGCTCTGTGCCAGGGTCATCCAGAACTCCACCGTCAGGTTGAACAGGATCGCCTGTTCGCGCAGCGAGTAGCTCATCAGGCCCAGCGCCTCGGCACCGTAGGGCTGCTTGGCGGCGCGGAAGTTGAAGTACAGGCGCATCAGCTCCTTGAGCTTGAACAGCACCTCGCGCGCCTCGTTCTGCCGCAGCTCCAGCGGCGCGTAGATGTTCAGCTGCGGGCGGAAATTTTCCTCGCTGACCATGCGCTGGTAGATCGGCCCGGTGAACTCGCCGCTGCGACGGGGCAGGCCGTTGACCTGGGTCTCGTCGATCTTCTTCAGCGCGTCGATCAGCACCTGGTAGTCGGCGCTGGTCCAGTTGCGCTGGATGTCGGGAATCTTCTGGCCCAGGTAATAGAGATCGGCGGACAGGGCCGGGCGGCACAGGAGCAGCAACAGCACGGCCAGCGGCCACAGCGAACGGCGAGTCAGGATCGGCACGAACGGGCTTTCCTTGCGCGAGGGCGGGTCGGGCTAGGTTAACCAGGTGCAAGGCCTGCGTCATCCCGTGACGGGCCTCGACACTACCTAGGTTGGGCGCGGCGACGTGGGCGCTGTGGTGTGATTCGGGTTTGAGAACAACAAGCACGGGAGTCACTCGTCCATGACCGCCACATTGTCTGTGCAACCGCCGCTGGCCGAGGGCCTGGCCCGCTATGGTTTCGGCCCCCTGCCGCTGGCTGCGCTGAAGGCACGCTACGCTTCGCCCGAGTCCGGTTCGAAGTTCATCCACGTCGACGGCTTCGACATCCATTACCGCGACGAAGGCAGCCCCGACAAACCGGTGCTGGTGATGGTCCACGGCGTAATGGCCTCGCTGCATACCTGGGACGGCTGGGTCGCCGAGTTGTCCGAGCACTTCCGCATCATCCGCCTCGATGTTCCCGGCTTCGGCCTCACTGGTGGCGGCCAGGACCGCGAGTACGACGGCGAGCGCCTGGTGAAGGTGTTCGGCCTGTTCCTCGACCGCCTGGACCTCAAGCAGGTGTCCATCGCCGGCAACTCGCTGGGCGGCTACATCGCCTGGAACTATGCGCTGGCCAACGCCCACCGCGTCGAGCGGCTGATCCTCATCGACCCGGCCGGCTACTACATGCAGAAGGTGCCGCTGATGATCGCCAGCGCCGTACTGCCCGGCGCCGGCATCATGATGCCGATGTGGATGCCGCGCGCCCTGGTGGCGCAGGGCATCAAGGAAGTCTACGGCGATGCGCGCAAGATCAAGCCGGGCGTGATCGATCGTTACTACGACATCAGCCGCCGGCCGGGTAACCGCCGCGCGATGATCGACATCTTCCGCGTACTGATGAAGGCCAACCGCGAGGAGCTGCCTACCACCCCCAACCGCGTCGCCGCGCTGAAGGTGCCGACGATGCTGATGTGGGGTGAGCGCGATCGCTGGATTTCGCCGCGCCATGTGCCGATGTGGCAGCGTGACGTACCGGGGATCGAGGTGAAGGTGTATCCGGGCGTGGGGCATATCCCGATGGAGGAAATCCCCGAGGAGTCGGCGGCGGATGCGCTGCGCTTTCTGCATGCTTGACTGTTGATCGCCCCAAGGAAAAGCCCGGCCAAGCGCCGGGCTTTTTTCTCTAACGGCTTTTTGTAGGAGCGACTTTGCTCGCGAACCGCATGAGCGCCAGATTCTCCAGCCGAGTGAAGAGCTTCGCGAGCAAGCTAGCTCCTACAGAGGTCCGCAAACGACACCGCCCCGACAGGGCGGGGCGGTGTTCGAAGCGAGGCGCGGATCAGCCAGCGTGTGCCAGCGGCTGCGGGTCGTATTCCTTGCGCACCTCGTAAAGCACATCGAGGTTGTTGTGCTGCCATGGATGGAAGTCGGACTTGAAGAAATCCAGGTACTCGCGCAGCAGCGGGCGGAACACGCCGTGCTTGCCCCAAGTCCACTTGATGCCGTCGCGCCAGACGCGCCAGTTCCACAGCAGGCCGTCCACCTTGAGCATGTGCACCAGGCCGCGGAAGGTATCCAGCACGAAGAAGAAGGTCGCCATGCGCATCGCCCGGCGCAGCAGCTTGCGGCTGCCGCAGACCTGGTTGTAGACGTCGAAGGCCACCGCCTTGTGCTCGGTTTCTTCCAGTGCGTGCCAGCGCCACAGGCGCTGCATCACCGGGTCGGCACCTTCCATGGTGCGCGGGTCGGTCAGCAGCCCGTTGGCCATGATCGCGGTGATGTGTTCCAGCGCTGCGGTCGCGGCCAACTGGCGCTTGGCGGGGAACTTCTTCTGGGTGAAGCGGATGCGCGCCTGGGCGCGTTTCTCGATGGCGGTGACGTCGTAGCCCAGGTCGCGCAGGCGCTGGCTGTAGGTCAGGTGCTCGCGGCTGTGGTGACCTTCCTGGCCGATGAAGCCGCGGATCTGCTCTTTCAGCACCGGGTCGCTGATCTGGTCGCGGAACTGCCGCACCGAGTCGATGAAGAAGCGCTCGCCGTCGGGGAAGAGTACCGACATGGCGTCGAACAGGTGGGACTTGAAAGCGTCTCCGCCGTGCCAGTGACGCGGCAGCGGATCGGGCAGGTCGAAGTCCATGTGCCGGGGCTTGATCTCCAGTCCTGCGGGGGTGGTGCTGGCCATGGCGGCTCCAGTGTGGTGGTTGTCCATGGTCATTACTCTGGGCTTGTAGCGGAAGCGTCACAAGGTTATTGTCTGCCAACTTTCCGGTCATATCCGGCCAGCGGTCAACATAAGAAGAACGATGAAGCAACCGCTCAATTTCACCGCCGAACTGGTGCCGGTCGCCTATGCGCAGGCGCTCCTGGACCTTGCCGAAGAGCTTGGCGTGCCGCGCGCGCGCCTGTTCGAGCTGGCCCGCGTGCGCCCCGAAGTACTGCAGAGCCCCAACGGTCGGTTGTCCTTCGTCGATTTCCATCAGTTGTCCAGCGCCGCCCTGGCGCACTGCAACGAACCCGCCTTCGGCCTGCTGCTGGGTCAACGGCTGAACGTCTCCACCCACGGCATCCTCGGCTACGCCGTGCTGTCCAGCGCCAATCTCGAGCGTGCCATCGCCTTCGCCCTGAAGTACTACCGTGTGCTGGGCCTGGCCTACGATCTGGAGATGGTGGAAGACGGCGGCGTGTCCTACCTGCGGGCCAGCGAGTCGATTCCCCTCGGGCCGACGAGCCGCTTCGCCGCCGAGGGTCTGATGACCAGCCTGCACACCATCGCCCGCTTCCTGGTGGGCGAGCCGCTGCAGGGCGTCAGTGTTGGCTTCGCCCATGCCGAGCCGGACTACGCCGAGCGCTACGCCGAGGTATTCGGCGGCGAAGTGCTGTTCGACCAGCCATTCCACTTCATCGGCCTGCCCAGCGAATACCTGGCGCGGCCCATGGCGCTGGCCAACCCGGCCACGGTGCAGATGTGCGAGCAGCAGTGCGAGGCGCTGCTGGCCACGCTGGACGTGCAGGAAGGCCTGCTGACTCGCATCCGCCGCCTGCTGCTGGCGCGCCCCGGTGAGTTTCCCGACCTGGAGGCGGTGGCGGCGGACCTGCACACCAGCGGCCGCAGCCTGCGTCGACATCTTTCGAACCTGGGTACCACATACCAGGAAGTGCTCGACGACGTGCGCAAGCGCCTGGCCCTGCAATACCTCACCACGACCCACTTGCCGCTCTACGAAATCGCGCTGTTGCTGGGCTTCAACGATCCGTCGAACTTCCGCCGGGCGTTCCGCAAGTGGACCGGCAAGCTGCCCACGGATTACCGCCAGGGCGACTGAACCGTCGACCGGGCCGGCTCGCCAGGGCAGGGGGAATCAGCGAAAATGGGCGTCGTGTACTTCCGCCACCCAGCGAGCCCTTGATGAGCGAACAGCCTGCCCTGATCCGCGAAACCTTTCCTGTCGGCCCCTTGCAGTGCAACTGCACCATCATCGGTGATCCCGTGACGAAGAAGGCCATCGTCGTCGATCCGGGTGGCAACCACGAGCTCATCCTGCAACGTCTCGACGCACTGGGGCTCAAGGTGGTCAGCATCATCCATACCCATGCGCACCTGGATCACTTCCTCGCCTCCGGGCAGATGAAGGAAAAGACCGGCGCGACCCTGCACCTGCACAAGGACGACCAGTTCCTCTGGGACAACCTGGAAATGCAGTGCCGCATGTTCGGCGTGCCCTATACGCCGGTGCCGTCGCCAGACCAATGGCTGGCCGACGACGAGGAACTGGCCTGCGGCTGCGGCGTGGCGCTGCATACGCCGGGGCACACGCCGGGCTCCATGAGTTTCTGGTTCCCGAAGGACAAGCTGCTGATCGCCGGCGACACGCTGTTCCGCCGCAGCATTGGCCGCACGGATCTGTGGGGTGGCGATTACGCCACTATCGAGCGTTCGATCCGCGAGCGTCTCTATTCCCTGGACGAAGAAGCCACCGTGGTTACTGGCCACGGTCCGGATACCAACCTGGGCGACGAGATGCGGGAGAATCCCTTCATCCGTGCTTAAGGTTGCTACGGAATTATTTGCATGACCTAAGCTCTAAACTGCCGCCCGCTACTGGGTGTTTCGCTAATTCGAGGAGTCATCCGACATGTTCACCGCACGTAGTCTGTCCATGGTCGCGGCTGCCACCGCCTTTGCCCTCATGGCCGGTTGCGCCTCCCAGAACCCCTATGATCCCAACACCCAGGTTCCGGCCGAAGGCGGAGTGAGCAAGACCGCCAAGTACGGTGGGCTGGGTGCTCTGGCCGGTGCCATCGCCGGTGCCGCCATCGACCACAACAACCGTGGCAAAGGCGCGCTGATCGGCGCCGCCGCCGTGGGCGCCGCGGCGGCGGGCTACGGCTACTACGCCGACAAGCAGGAAGCCAAGCTGCGCCAGCAGATGCAGGGCACCGGCGTGCAGGTCGAGCGTCAGGGTGACGACATCAAGCTGATCATGCCGGGCAACATCACCTTCGCCACCGACTCGGCGAATATCGCGCCGTCCTTCTATACCCCGCTGAACAACCTGGCCAACTCCTTCAAGGAGTTCAACCAGAACAGCATCGAGATCGTCGGCTATACCGACAGCACCGGCAGCCGCCAGCACAACATGGACCTGTCCCAGCGCCGTGCGCAGTCGGTTGCGACCTACCTGACCTCCCAGGGCGTCGACGGCACCCGCGTCAGCACCCGTGGCATGGGCCCGGACCAACCGATTGCGTCCAACGCCGACGCCAATGGCCGCGCGCAGAACCGCCGCGTGGAAGTGAACCTGAAGGCCCTGCCGGGGGCGCAGACCCAGCAGTACCAGCAGTAAGCAGCGCCCATGAAAAAGCCCGCCGATTGGCGGGCTTTTTCGTTGTAGCGTGACCGACGCTGGGTCAAGCCTTGGCGGCCGGGAACTCCCGGTGCAACTGGGCCAGTAACTGGTCCTTGCGCTCCCACAGCTGGTTCACCCACAGCTGGAACTCGGCGCGATAGCCTTCGTCCTGGTCGTAGCTCCTGCCGACGAACTGGCGGGGAATTTCCATCTCTTCGAAACGCACCACCACCGAGCGCAGGCGGCCGGACAGCAGACACCAGAAGGTCGGGCGGCCGTCGGGATAATGAATGGTGACATTCACCAGGGTGCGCAGCTGTTCGCCCATGGCGTCGAGGACGAAGGCGATGCCGCCGGCCTTGGGCTTGAGCAGGTGCCTGAACGGAGAGGCCTGCTCGTCATGCTTTTCCGGGGTGAAGCGGGTGCCTTCGAGGAAGTTGAAGATCGCCACGGGAATGCGGCTGAACTTGGCGCACGCCTTGCGGGTGGTTTCCAGGTCCTTGCCTTTCTTTTCCGGGTGCTTGGCGAGGTACGCCTTGGTGTAGCGCTTCATGAAGGGGAAGTCGAGCGCCCACCAGCACAGGCCGATCACCGGAACCCAGATCAGCTCCTGCTTGAGGAAGAAGCGCAGCAGTGGAATGCGGCGGTTGAGCTGGTACTGCAGCACGAGGATATCGACCCAGCTCTGGTGGTTGCTGGTCACCAGATACGAGTGGTCGTACTCCAGCCCCTGCAGGCCCTGCACGTTCCAGCCGGTACGGCGGACCAGGTTCATCCAGCCTTTGTTGCAGGCGATCCAGCCTTCGGCGATCAGGCTCATGATCTTGCTGCACACCTGCTGCGCGGCGGCGAAGGGCAGCAGCAGCTTGACGATGGACATGGAGAGCAGCGGAATGCACCAGCACAGTGTGCTCACCACCAGGATCAGGGTGGCGAGAATGCCGCGCAGTGTGTGCGGGAGAAAACTCAACATCGAGGAATGGTCCTTGTACGTAGGCGCCCGGTTGGCCGGGCGCGTGATGCGTTCACGGGCACATCCCTAGTGCCTGGATTATCGGCCGTCCTTGCCGCTGTCCGCCTGGATCGCCGTCAGCGCGATGGTATAGACGATGTCGTCCACCAGCGCCCCGCGTGACAGGTCGTTCACCGGTTTGCGCAGGCCCTGCAGCATCGGCCCGATACTGACGCAGTCGGCGCTGCGCTGGACCGCCTTGTAGGTGGTGTTCCCGGTGTTCAGGTCGGGGAACACGAACACGTTGGCGCGTCCGGCCACCGGGCTGTCAGGCGCCTTCTGGCGGCCCACGCTGGCGATGGCGGCGGCATCATACTGCAAGGGGCCGTCGATCAACAGATCGGGGCGTTTTTCCTGCGCGATGCGTGTCGCTTCGCGGACTTTATCGACATCTGCGCCGGTTCCGGAGTCACCCGTGGAGTAGCTGATCATCGCCACGCGCGGGGTGATGCCGAAGGATTGCGCCGAGGCGGCACTCTGCAGGGCGATCTCCGCCAGGTCACTGGCCGAAGGATCGGGATTCACCGCGCAGTCGCCATAGACCACCACCTGGTCGGGCAGCAGCATGAAGAACACCGAGGACACCAGGTTGTAGCCCGGCGCCGTCTTGATCAGCTGCAGGGCGGGGCGGATGGTGTTGGCGGTGGTGTGGATGGCGCCGGAGACCAGCCCGTCCACTTCGTCCAGAGCGAGCATCATGGTGCCCAGCACGACGTTGTCTTCCAGTTGCTGCTCGGCCATCGGCGCGTTCAGGCTCTTGCCCTTGCGCAGTTCGACCATGGGTTCGACGTAGCGGCTGCGGACCAGGTCCGGGTCGACCACTTCCAGGTCCTCGGGCAGCACGATGCCCAGCATCTGCGCCACGGCCTGCACATCGTCGGGCTTGGCCAGCAGCACGCAGCGCGCAATGCCGCGGGCATGGCAGATGGCGGCGGCTTGCACGGTACGCGGCTCGCTGCCTTCGGGCAGGACGATGCGCTTGCCGGCGCGGTTGGCGCGCTGGGTCAGTTGGTAGCGGAATACCGGTGGTGACAGACGCAGCTCGTGGGGAGCGCCGCAGCGGTCCTTCAGCCACTCGAAATCGATGTGTTCGGCGACGAATTCGGTGACGCGCTCGGCGCGCTCGCGATCGTCCACCGGAATTTCCTTGTTCATCCGCGACAGGTCGCCGGCGGTGTCGAACGAGCCGGTCTTCACCGTCAGCACCGGCAGGCCGCTCTGCAACGCACTGCGGCACAGCTCCATGACCCGCGCGTCCGGCGCCAGGCCCGAGCACAGCAGCAGGCCGGCCAGGGGCACGCCGTTCATGGCGGCGAGGCAGGCGGCGAGGATGATGTCGTCGCGATCGCCCGGCACCACCACCAGCACGCCGGGCTTGAGCAGGTGCACGGTATTCGGCGCGGAGGGTGCGCAGAGGATGATCTTCTGCACGCGGCGTTGTTCGTAGTCGCCGGCGTTGAGCACGCTGGCGTCCAGCAAGTCGGCGACGTCGCGGGTGCGCGGGGCGTTCATCTCGTCCTGCCAGGGGATGCAGCCGAGCAGGCGCACATCGCCGTCGCGCAGCAGCGGGGAGTGTTCCTTCAGGCGCTCGCCGAACAGCCGCGCGGCTTCCACGGCGTCGCGCGGCATGTCGTCGCTTTGCCCGCCGCGCACCTTGTTCACGATCAGGCCGGCCAGGTGCGGGTCGCGTGGGCCGCCGAACAACTGGGCGAGGATCTCGATGCGGTCGGACAGTTCGCTGACCGTTTCGTTGTCCGGCGCGGAGACGAGGATCACTTCGGCATCCACGCTGCGCGCCAGGTGCGCGTTGATGCGTGCGGCGTAGCTGGCGTGCTTGGTCGGCACCATGCCTTCGACGATCATCACGTCCTTGTCCGCAGCGGCGTTGTTGTACATGCCGACGATGTCTTCGAGCAGTTCGTCGAGCAGGCCGTCGCCGAGCATGCGCTCGACTTTTGCCAGCGACAGCGGCGTTGGGGCGTTGAGTCCGTGGGTGCGCGCGACCAGTTCGCTGGAGCGCTCGGGGCCATCGTCCCCTGCATGGGGCTGGGCGATGGGCTTGAAGAAGCCGACCTTCAGACCGGCGCGTTGCAGGGCGCGGATCAGGCCCAGGCTGGTGGACGTCAGGCCGACACCGAAACCGGTCGGCGCGAGAAAGAAGGTGTGCATCCGGGCTCCTTAAGCCGTGCGGGAATGGTCTGTGCCCTTGTGGGGCGCAACCGATGAATCTTCAGTCGAGGACAGCCAGGGTGTCGAGTGCGATCTGCTTTTCCTCATTGGTCGGGATGACCAGCACGCGCGGGTGCCCGGCGAGGTGGATCGGCCCGCCGACGCCGCGCACGCAGCGGGCGTTGGCCTCGCCGTCGAGTTCGAGGTTGAGCACGTGCAGGTGCTTGACCGTGAGGTTGCGCACCAGCGCGGAGTTCTCGCCGATGCCGCCGGTGAAGATGATGCCGTCCAGCCGCGGCAGCGCACAGGTCAGCGAGGCCAGCGACTTGGCCAATCGGTAACAGAATACTTCGATGGCCAGTGCCGCATTGGCGTGGCCCTGCTCGCGGGCATGCTCCAGGGTGCGCATGTCGTTGGACAGCCCCGACAGGCCGAGCAGGCCGCTGTCGTGGTTGAGCATGTGGTCGATCTTTTCCAGGCTCCAGCCCAGGGTGCGCGCCAGGTGGCTGTGCAGGTTCGGGTCGACGTCGCCCGAGCGGGTCCCCATCATCAGGCCTTCCAGCGGGGTCAGGCCCATGCTGGTGTCGCGGCTCTGGCCGTTGGCGATGGCGCAGGTGGAGCTGCCGTTGCCCAGGTGCGCGGACAGCCAGTAGCTGTCGCCCACCGCCAGCCCGCTCATCTCGGCCGCCTTGTGGCTGACGTAGCGGTGGCTGGTGCCGTGGAAGCCGTAGCGGCGTACGTGCTGCTCGCGGTACAGCGGCTCGGGGATGGCGTAGCGGTAGGCGCGCTCGGGCAGGCTCTGGTGGAAGGCGGTATCGAACACGGCGATGTGCGGGAGGGCCGGGTAGAGCGCCATGGCGGCGTCGATGCCCACCAGGTTGGCCGGGTTGTGCAGCGGCGCCAGGGGCGAGGTCTCGCGGATGGCGCTGAGCACTTCATCGGTCAGGCGCGAGGCCTGGGTGAAGCGCTCGCCGCCGTGTACCACGCGGTGGCCGATGGCGTGCAACTCGCCCTGCGCAGCCTGGGCCACCAGCGGCAGCAGGCGGGCGAGGGCGGCCTTGTGGTCGCCACCGGGCAGCTCCAGGGTCTGCGGCTGCTCGTCGGTCTCGCCCTGCCAGCGCAGGCTGGCGCCGTTGGAGCCGAGGCGCTCGGCCAGGCCGTGGAGGATGAAGTCTTCGCGCCCTTCTCGAACCAGAGCGAACTTGATCGAAGAACTGCCGCAGTTGATCACCAGGATATTGCGAGCTGGCATGCCTACTCCTTGTTGCTGTCGGAATCCTTGGCGCACCAGCCGCAGGGGAACCAGCGGCCGATCTGCGCCTTGCGTTGCTGCGGATCCAGCACCCAGGGCCGTGACTGCCAGGGCGGCTGGTGGCGCAGGTGCTGGGTGTGGCCGCAGGACAAGACTGCCACCCAGTGGCCGTCTTCGTCCTGATGAAAGTCAAGCAGGCGCGGTGGCCCCGCGTTGTCCCGTCCGTCCGTCTTCGGGTCGCATTCGGGGGCGTCGCCGCGTAAACTTACGCGCTCAACTTCTATATCAGATAGGTTTCGAACCATGCAGATCGCGGCCAACAAGGCGGTTTCCATCGACTATACCCTGACCAACGACGCAGGTGAGGTCATCGACAGCTCCGCCGGCGGCGCTCCGCTGGTCTACCTGCACGGTGCCCACAACATCATTGGCGGCCTGGAAAAAGCCCTCGAAGGCAAGCAGGTCGGTGATGAACTGGACGTGACCGTCGAGCCGGCCGAGGCCTATGGCGAGTACAGCGCCGAACTGGTCGCCACCCTGACCCGCGAGATGTTCGAAGGCGTGGACGAGCTGGAAGTCGGCATGCAGTTCCACGCCTCCGCTCCGGACGGCGGCATGCAGATCGTCACCATCCGCGACATCGACGGCGATGACGTGACTGTCGACGGCAACCACCCGCTGGCCGGCCAGCGCCTGAACTTCAAGGTGAAAGTGGTCGACATCCGTGACGCTTCGGCTGAAGAAGTCGCCCACGGCCACGTCCACGGCGAAGGTGGTCATCACCACTGATCGCTGCCACCCGGTCGCTCATCGAGATCGGGTGGAGCCATCATTGAGCTGCTAAGCTCAATCGGGAAAGGCGCCTTCGGGCGCCTTTCTCATGCAATCGGCTTCAACTGCAAAGAATGCCAGGGCATTTTTCCCGCATCGACTGGGATTGCGCAGCACGTCGGACACATTGTCCGCCCCTGCGCGGGCACTTCGTGCCTACTTCTTCAAGGAGCAAGCAATGAGCGCTTTTCACGATCTGACGCTGCATGGTCTCGACGGCCAGGATCTGCCGCTGGCCCCGCTCAAGGGCAAGGTCGTGCTGGTGGTCAACGTCGCCTCGAAGTGCGGCCTGACTCCGCAGTACGCCGGTCTGGAGAAGCTCTACCAGCAATACAAGGATCAGGGGTTCGTGGTACTGGGGCTGCCTTGCAACCAGTTCGCCGGGCAGGAGCCGGGCAGCGAATCCGAGATCCAGTCGTTCTGCTCGCTGAACTATGGGGTCAGCTTCCCCATGTCGGGCAAGCTGGACGTCAACGGCTCGGAACGTCATCCGCTGTACCGCCTGCTGGCGGGCGAGGGCGCCGAGTTCCCCGGCGACATTACCTGGAACTTCGAGAAGTTCCTGCTCGGTCCGGACGGCCGCGTGCTGGCGCGCTTCAGCCCGCGCACTGCACCGGATGATCCGGCGCTGGTCCAGGCTATCGAGAAGGCGCTGGGCGCCTGACCGCTGCCGGCGGGAGAGGGCGCTTGCGCCATTCCCGCTGGCATTTCTTCCTTTACGTTGTTTCGCGCAGCGTGCGGCGGCTTAATCGGGCGACCTGCTTCCGGAGCCCGCCATGAACCGTTTCGCCGCCGAGTCCGCCTGCTTGCCTGCCACGCCTGATGCCCTGCGCGCCTTGATCGAGCAGCGTCGTTCGGTTCGTCGCTTCCTCGACGAGCCTGTGCCCGATGCCGTGCTGCGCGATTGCCTGGAGCTGGCGGTGCTCGCTCCCAATGCCTGCAACCTGCAGCCCTGGAGTTTCCAGGTGATCCGCGATGCCCAGCTGCGGCGCCAACTGGTGCCGGTCTGCCTGGGGCAGAACGCAGCGCGCACGGCGCCGGTGCTGATCGCGGTGCTGGCGCGGCCGGATACTTGGCGCGAGTCCTGCGCCGACATCCTCGAGCAATGGCCCGAACCGCAGGTGCCGGAGAAGGTCCGGCGCTTCTATGAGCGCACCGCGCCTTTCCAGTACGACCAGGGCGCATTGGGCTTGCGCGGGCTGTTCAAGCGCGCGCTGTATTCGGTCGTCGGGTTGCGCCGTGCCCTGATGCGGCAGCCCAACAGCCACGCCGAAATGCGCCTGTGGGCGGTGAAATCCACCGCGCTGGCGGCGCAGAACCTGATGCTCGCCCTGCAGAGCCACGGCTTCGCCAGTTGCCCCATGGAGGGCTTCGATGAAGTGCGGTTACGCAAGGTGCTGCAGATTCCCCGCCGCGCGGTGCCGATCATGCTGCTGGCGGCAGGGCGGGCTGCGGACAACGGCGTCTACAACCCGCGCCTGCGCTTCCCGCTGGAGCAGCGCGTCAGCTGGCACTGACCGCATCGGGGCGCGTCAGCACGCCCATGCGCCCGCCGCCGAAGGACCAGTCGTCCGCCTCGCTGGTGGTGATCTGCACCATCACGTCCTCGCTGGCGATTCCCAGTCGCTCGCCCAACAGCGCGTTCAATCGCCGGTAGAACGCCTGTTTGGTCTGCGAGTCGCGCGGGCGGCCGATGGTGATGGCGATGAGGACGAAGTCGTCGCTGCGCGGGCCGCCGAGGTAGTCGCGGTTGTAGACGAATTCCTCCGCTTCATGCTGGTGGATCATCACGAACTGGTCACCTTCCGGGACGTTGAAAGCCTCGTGCATGGCGTCGTACACGGTGTCGGCCAGCTGGCGCAGGTACTGCGGTTGCTTGCCTTTGCGCAGGGAGATGCGGACGGTGGGCATGATGTCACTCCTCGTCGAGACGGTTGAGAGCGGAAGCGGCCGTCGGCCAGCCGCCGTAGAAGGCCAGGTGGGTGATCAGCTCGACCAGCTCCTCGCGGGTCAGGCCGTTGTCGCGGGCCAGTTCGAAATGGAACGGCAGTTGTTCCTGCCGGCCTTGCACCACCAGGGCGGCGACGGTTGCCAGGCTGCGCTCGCGCGGACTCAGCTGTGGGCGTTGCCAGACATCCCCGAACAGCACCTGCTCGGTGATTTGCGCCAGCTTCGGTGCCTGCTGTTGCAGGGCAGGGGAGACCTGGGGTGGACGAGACATGCTGCCGTTCCTCTTCTGTGGCTTGACGGAATCAGGCTAGCGCGGCAAGTTTGTTCTGAAAATCAGGAAATATTTGACTGATAGTTCGATTAATCAGAATGGTTGCCATGGCTCGCATCAACTTCGATCTGGACGTACTGCGCACCTTCGTCACCGGCATCGAGCTGGGCAGCTTCGCCCGTGCGGCGGACCGCCTGGGGCGCTCCACCTCTGCCGTCAGCGCGCAGCTGAAGAAGCTGGAAGAGCAGGCCGGCACCCCGGTGTTGCGCCGCGAAGGACGCGGCATGGCACTGACCGAGGCGGGGGAGACGCTGTTGGCCTACGCCCGCCGCCTGCTGGAGTTGAACGACGAAGCCGCCGGCGCGTTGCGCGGTGGTTCGCTGGAAGGCCGGGTGCGCCTCGGCCTGCAGGAGGACTTCGGCGAAACCCTGTTGCCCGCCGTGCTCGCGCGCTTCGCCCGTGCTCACCCCAAGGTGCGCATCGAGGTGCGTACCTCGCGCAATCAACAACTCATCGAAGGGGTGCGCAGCGGCGAACTGGACCTGGCGCTGGCGTGGGAAACCGGTGAGCGCACGCCCTACATGGAACGCCTGGGGGCAGTGGCGCAGTGCTGGATCGGTGCACCGGATGCGCCCTTGTTTCCCGCTGCCCAAGCGCTGCCGCTGGTCATGCTGGAGGCGCCCTGCCTGCTGCGCAGCGCGGCAATGACGGCCCTGGACAGGGCCGGCGTGCCTTGGCGCGTGGCCTTCACCAGTGCCGGGCTGTCCGGCATCTGGGCCGCCGTCGGCGCGGGGTTGGGGATCGGCCTGCGTACTCCCATCGGCTTGCCTGTCGGCGTCGAGCGGCTGGATGCCGGGCGCGCCGGGCTGCCGACCATGGAGCCGCTGGGCCTGTGCCTGCATTGCAGTGAAGCCGAACCTGAAGCCGTGGTGGAGCGCCTGCGTGAGTTGCTGAAGGAAGGCGTGGCGGAGCTGCTGGAAAGCCCGGCGCTTCGCTGATCCGCTTCTGAAGGAAAATCACTGCGATCAATGATGCTGGCAAAAGCGAGACGACCGGTCATATTCTTGCCGCCATGAACAGCATCCGACTCGACAAGCGTGACCTGATCCTCGCCAAGGGCTCCCTGGCGATGACCCGCAGCGGCTACCACGGCACCGGCGTGCAGGACATCGTCCAGGCCGCCGGCATCCCCAAGGGCTCTTTCTATCACTACTTCGACAGCAAGGAAGACTTCGCCCTGCAGGCCCTGGAGCACCTGTACGCGCCGCGTCTGGCACGCTACGCCGAGGCTCTGGGCAACCCGGCCCTGGGGCCGCGTGCGCGCATCCTCACCTATTACCGCGAACTGCTGGCGCATTTTGCCCGTCAGGAGAAGCTCGAGTACCACTGCTTCATCGGCAGCCTGAGCTTCGAGATGGCTGAGCTGTCGCCGCCCATTGCCGAGCGCGTCGACGGCATCCTCCAGCAGTCCATCGACACCCTGCGCGACTGCCTGGCCGACGCCCAGCGCGCCGGGGAATTGCCCGCCTCGGAGAACGTCGAGCAACTGGCCGAGTTCATCGGCAATGCCTGGCAGGGTGTGCTGGCGCGCCTGAAAGTCAGCGCTTCGCTCAAGCCGGTGGAACGCTTTATCGAGCGCCTGGAGCACTTGCTGCAGGCTTGATCTGCCTGAGTCATCACTCATTTTTTCAGCCCCACTCAAAAACGAGACGACCGGTCGCCTGGCCGTCATGGAGACTTCAATGACTGCATCCGTAGATACCCTGTTCTCGCCCTTCCGCCTGGGCGGTCTGGAACTGCCCACGCGCATCGTGATGGCGCCGATGACCCGCAATTTCAGCCCCGGCGGCGTGCCTCACGCGCAGGTCGTCGAGTACTACCGCCGTCGCGCTGCTGCCGGCGTTGGCCTGATCGTCACTGAGGGCACCACGGTCAACCACAAGGCTGCCAACGGCTATCCGAACGTGCCGCGCTTCCATGGTGAAGACGCCCTGGCTGGCTGGAAGCAGGTGGTCGACGCCGTGCACGCCGAAGGCGGCAAGATCGTCCCGCAGCTGTGGCACGTCGGTGCCGTGCGCCGCCTGGGTACCGAACCGGACGCCAGCGTTCCGGGCTATGGCCCCAGCGGCAAGGAAAAGGACGGCACTGTGCTGGTCCATGAGATGACCAAGGATGACATCCAGGAAGTCATCGCCGCCTTTGCCCAGGCCGCTCGCGACGCCAAGGCCATCGGCATGGACGGGGTGGAAATCCACGGTGCCCACGGCTACCTGATCGACCAGTTCTTCTGGGACGGCAGCAACAAGCGCACTGACGAATACGGCGGCAGCCTGGCCAACCGTTCGCGCTTCGCCATCGAGCTGATCCAGGCCGTGCGCGCGGCCGTCGGCCCCGACTACCCGATCATCTTCCGCTTCTCCCAGTGGAAGCAGCAGGACTACAGCGCCCGACTGGTGCAGACCGCCGAGGAGCTGGAAGCCTTCCTCAAGCCGCTGGCGGAGGCCGGCGTGGACATCTTCCACTGCTCCACCCGCCGCTTCTGGATTCCGGAATTCGAAGGCTCCGACCTCAACCTCGCCGGCTGGACCCGCCAGCTCACCGGCAAGCCGACCATCACAGTCGGTAACGTCGGCCTGGATGGCAGCGAGTTCCTGGCCTTCTTCGGCAACACCGAGGAAATCGCCCAGCCCTCGGGCATCGACGGCTTGCTGGAGCGTCTGAACAAGGAGGAGTTCGACCTGGTCGCCGTCGGTCGTGCTCTGCTGGTCGACCCGGACTGGGCAGTGAAGGTCCGCGACGGTCGTCTTGCCGATATCAAACCGTTCAGCCGTGACGCGTTGATGTCGCTGGCCTGATTCGCCCGCGCCTGATGCAGGAAAGCCCCTGGCACCGTTGGTGCCAGGGGCTTTCTCGTTTCTCTAGGAACGAGGGCGTCCCCCCTCGCTCCTACCAGTGATGCCTTGTTTATGGTGGGTTATTGATTGTCTGAATGGTCTGAAAGCACCGTCCCAGGCGTTTACAAATCTTTTCCGAGACCCACCTTTCCGCATGCTGACTTCCCAGTCCGAAACGGGCAGAGTATGAACGCGTTCACACAACAATAGGCCGGGAGACGGCCATAGGAGTAAGTCATGCGGATCGGCTTGGTAGTCGATGCAACCTGCGACCTTCCCCCCGAATTCCTTGCTGCCCATAACATTCGCGTCCTCCCCATCGGTATCCGTGTGGGCGAGCGTCGCATCGTCGATGATCGCGATCCCGACACCACCCTGAAGTTCTATTCCCAGGACCTGCCCAAGGTCGGCCCCGAGGACGGCAGCGAGCCGCTGACGCCGGCGCAGACCCACGACTGGTTTCTGGAAAAGCTGGTCACCGATTTCGACTATGTGATCTGCCTGACCGTCAGCAGCCAGCGCAGCCCGATCTTCGACAACGCCACCCAGGCCTCCTTCAGCCTCCTGCAGAGTTATAAGGAGCGCCGCGCCGCCGCCGGCATCGCCGGGCCCTTCGCGCTGCGGGTGATCGATAGCCAGACCGTGTTCGCCGGCCTGGCCGTGCTGGCCGCCGAAGGCGTGCGCCTGCTCGGCGAAGATCAGCACCCCAACGCCGTGCGCACCCGCCTGGAGCAGCTCAGCCAGCAGATGAACACCTTCCTGGTCGCCAGCGACCTGGGGCACATCCGCCGCCGTGGCTTCCAGAAGGGCGACCGCAGCAGCATCGGCGACCGCCTGCGTGGCGCCTTCCTCGGCCTGGGTTCGATGCTCGACATGAAGCCGGTGCTGAGCCTGGTGCAGGGCGAGGACAAGCCCGTCTCGGTTTCGCCCAACTACGAGAAATCCGCCGAGCGCCTGCTCAATTTCGCCCGCTCGCGGGTCGAGGCGGGCGACTTGCTGGCGCCGCAGATGAGCCTGAGTTATGCCGGCGATCCTTCCGCGTTGCGTGACCTGCCGGGCTTCGCCGCGCTGGAAGCGGCCTGCCAGGCCAAGGGCGTGCAGGTGCACCTGGCGATGCTCAGCCCCACCGGCGGCATCAACCTCGGCGCCGGCGCCATGAGCCTGTCCTTCGCCGCCGAGCCCAAGCCCTTCGCCTGATCGCTACTTGTGGGTTTCAGGGTGACCCAGGCCGCCGGAGTTCTTCCCCGGCAGGCCCGCGCGGCAGGCTTCCTGCAGATAGCCCGCGAAGCGCTCGACCACCGTGTCCCACGCCTGGTGGATGGCGTGGTGACGAGCGTTGAGGCGCACCCGGCGCAAACGCTCCGGGTCCGCCAGCAGCCAGCTCGCTGCTTCGAAGAAGCTCTGGCTCTCGCCCGGAACACCGAGTACGCCGTTGTGCCCGTGGCGGATGTGCTGGCCGGCGGCCGCCTGGTCGAAGGCCACCACCGCCAGCCCTGAGGCCAGCGCCTCCAGCACCACATTGCCAAAGGTTTCCGACAGGCTGGGGAACAGGAACAGATCGCCGCTGGCATAGTGCCGGGCCAGTTCCTCGCCACGCTGCAGGCCGCAGAACACTGCTTCGGGCAGTTCCCTCTGCAGGTGCGCGCGCTGCGGGCCGTCACCGACTATCACCAGGCGCAGTTTCAGTTGCGGGTGGTCGGCGCACAGGGCGCGGAAGCTGCTGCCCAGCAACGACAGGTTCTTCTCCGCAGCCAGCCGGCCTACATGCAGCACGGCAATATCCCGTTCGCCCAGGCCCCATTCGCGACGCAGCGCTTCGTCGCGGCGGGCCGGGTTGAACAGTTGGCTGTCGACGCCGCGCGAGAGCTGCGCCAGGCGCTCGAATCCGCGCCGCTGCAGCTCCATGGACTGGCTGGCGCTGGGCACCAGGGTCTGCTGGGTGCGGTTGTGGAACCAGCGCAGGTACAGGGTCACCAGGCGCATCAGCGGGCCAAAGCCGTAGTGCGCGCTGTACTGCTGGAAATTGGTGTGGAAACCGCTGATCACCGGGATTTGCAGGCGCCGGGCGGCGCGCAGGGCGGCGAGGCCGAGGGGGCCTTCGGTGGCGATGTAGAGCACATCCGGGCGGGTGCGTTTCCAGTGGCGCAGCAGCTTGTGCAGGCACGACTGGCCCCATTGCAGGCCAGGGTAGCCGGGCAGCGGCCAACCACGGGTCAGCACCAGCTCGCCATCGCTGTGTCGGCCTTCGTCGCTCTGCTGGCGCGGGCGGACGACCTGGATCTGGTGTCCGAGATGCAACAGCCCTGAGGCCAGCCGCCCGAGGGTGTTGGCCACGCCGTTGATTTCCGGCGGAAAGGTTTCGCTGATCAGCGCGATGCGCAGGGGAATCGTGGTCATGCTCGCAGTGTCCCGGCGCGCGGTGGCGCGCCGATGACAATGCGATGATCGATAGGTGACAGCCGCTCAGGCGCGGCGGCGGGTTACTTCACCAGCGCCTTTTCACCACCCTCGCGCACCCAGAACAGCACGGCGCCGGCCACGGCGGCGGGCATGGCGACCAGGTTGACCAGCGGGATCAGCAGCGCGAGGTAGGTGATGCCACCGAAGCCCATGCAGGCCCAGCGCTTGCTGCGCAGCCAGGCGAGCATCTCGTTCCAGCCCAGCTTGTGGTTGTCCGCCGGGTAGTCGATGTACTGCACCGCCATCATCCACACGCCGAAGATCAGCCACAGCGGTGCAGCGATCAGGTTCAGGCCGGGGATCAGGCTGAGGATGAACAGCGCGATGGCGCGTGGCAGGAAATAGCCGAGCTTGCGCAGCTCGCGGCCGATGGTCCGCGGCACCATGGCCATCAGCTCGCCCCAGCTGAATTCGGGAAAGTCGTCGGTGCCGCGCACCACGACTTCGACCTTCTCAGCCAGGAAGCCGTTGAAGGGCGCGGCGATGATGTTGGCGATCATGGTGAAGGTGAAGAACACGATCAGCAGGACCAGCGCCACGAACAGCGGCCAGAGGATGAACTGCAGGAAGCTCAGCCAGTCCGGCAGGGTCGGCATCAGCCAGTCGACCCAGTGGCTGAACTGGTTGATGGCGAAGCCGATCAGGCCGACGAACAGCAGGATGTTGATGCTCAGGGGCAGCAGGACGAACAGCCGCAGGCCGGGGCGCATCATCAGTTTCAGGCCTTCGCCGAGGTATTGCGGGCCGCTCAGGGTGGACATCGGACTCTCCAGGGTTGAACCGTAGGCGACCTTAGCAGACCCGGCGAAGGCCCGGCGAGCCGTCTGTTTTGCCGGGTATGTGCATCGCAGCCGCGCGTTCAGGCGACCGTGTAGCGATAACAGCGGTTGCGTTCCTGCTTGGCCTGGTACATGGCGATGTCGGCGGCGCGGGTCAGGGCGTCGGCATCGGCGGCGTCCTGCGGGTAGAAGGCGATGCCGATGCTGGGGGTGACGAAGTCGATGACCTGGCCGCCCAGGCGGTACTCGGCGCCGAGTACGCCCAGCAGGCGCATGCCCAGGGCTTCGGCCTGATCCGGCTGGGCATTTTCCAGCAGCACGGCGAATTCGTCGCCGCCCAGGCGGAAGGCCTGGTCCGGCTGGCGCAGGCTGCCGCGCATGCGCTCGCCGACGGTGCTGAGCAGCGCATCGCCGATGGCATGGCCGAAGCGGTCATTGACCTGCTTGAAGCGGTCCAGGTCGATGTACAGCAGGGCCACCCGATTGCTGTGCACGATGGCGCGCTGCAATTGCTCGTTGAAGGCTTTGCGGTTGCCCAGTGCGGTCAGCGTGTCTCGGTACGCGAGGTTGATCAGCTGTTTCTGGTAGGCCACCTGCTCGCTGATGTCGCGCAGGATGCCGCGGAAGCCCTGGAGTCCACCCTGGCCATCACGGATCGCCGAGAGCCGCGTTTCGCAGCTCACCAGCCGACCATCGCGGCGCTTGAACGGGGCGGAGAAGGTGGTTTCCTGCTCGTCGTCGCGAACCTTGTCGTACAGGCTCTGGGCGCGGTGATAGTCCTCCTCCTGCAGGAGGATGCCGAAGTGCTGGCCGTTGAGCTGGTCGGCGGCGTAGTCGAGCATCCGGCACAGTGCTGGGTTGACGGTGCGGATGATGCCCCGGGTGTCCATCTCGAAGTAGCCATCGCGGATGGCATCGAGGATGGCCCGATCGCGCGCTTCGCTCTGCGCCAGGCGATCGAGGGTACGGTTCATCTCGTTGGCCAGCTGGCCCAGTTCGTCCGTCCCCTGTGGGCTCAGGCGCAGGGCGGTGCGGTCCTGCCCGATGACCGCCACTTCGCGGTTCATCCTGCTGACCCGGCGGATGATCCGCAGCTCCAGGGCCACGTAGGTGAGCAGGATGGCGCCGCCGAGCAGGGCCAGGGTCAGGTAGAGGAACAGGCTGACCGACTGCCGGCCTTGCTGGTACAGCGGCCGCGGGCTGGTCAGTTCCAGGCGCAGTTGCGGCCGGCCGCGGGAGTCGAGATAGAGCAGGGACATCTGCTGACTGTTCCCGTCCAGCAGATGCCGCGAGCTGAGCAGGGTGGCACCGCGCCCGGTGGGGATGTTCAGGGTGCGCCAATCCTTGTTCTGCACCGGATCCTGGGCCAGGCGAAGGCTTGCGCCCATCTGGGTCTGCAGGTTGTACATGCGCGCGCTGTCGAGCAGCACGCCAGCGATGACCACACCGGCCGGCTCGGCGGTACCCGCGGTATTGCTGATGGGATAGCTGAGCAGCATCTGGGGGACGCCTTCGATTTGCAGCAATTGGTCCAGGCTGTGGCGCGGGTCGCCATCGATATCCAGCGCGCCCAGTTCCAGCGCGGTGCGCAGGATGCCGTCGCGCAGCCGGGTGGTGCCGGGCACCGGCTGGCCGGGGAAGCGCCGGGCCAGTTCGTCGAGCTTCCATTGCTGGGCGAGAATGTGCCCGTTGCGGTCGACGAACAGGACATAGTCGAAGCCGAGGATGCCCAGCAGGTCCTGGTCCAGGTTGTCCTCGACGAAGCGCGCCTGCGGCAGGCGCATGAACTGGTAGCTGGCGTCCCACCAGGCATAGCTATGGACGATGTCGAGGTTGCGCTGCTTCTCGTAGGCGATGCGGTTGTGGACGATGCGTACCTCGTCGGCCAGGCGCTGGCGGTCCCCGCGGTCGAAGCGGTCGAGCAGGATCATGTCCGACAGCAGCCAGACCCCTGCGAGGCTCGCGACGAACAGGGGCAGGCACAGCCAAAGCAGGCGGGCGCGAAGGTTCATGGTGGTCCGGGTGACCTCTGGTTTGCTTGAGTCTAGACACAGGTGCAGTGGCTGCCCGCTACATAGGGGCAGCCTATGGGGGGCATTGAGATTGGGCATTTCAGCAGGACGCTGCGGCGGCGGTAAGCTGCGCGCCATCTGGTATCGAACGAGTTCGAGGGTCGATCCGACACTCCCTGACTTATCTCAAGGAGCGCAGGGCGACCGCGGAAATCCCTGACTTATCTCAAGGGTTTTCCGGAGTTCTGCGGGACAATGCGATCCGTGACTCAGGTCACACCGCATTGTCCTCAGTCTCCGGGCCGTGCGGTCCGCGCAAGAAACCTTTCAGTGGAGCTGCCGCCCTCCCAACCTTCCCCCTGGTGCTTTGGCAGCTCCCTTTTCTTTTGCATCCCGCTCTTCACCCGAGCACTGGAGGCTGTCATGTCCGATCGTCACGCGCGCGTCATCATTCTGGGTTCGGGGCCTGCGGGTTACAGCGCTGCGGTCTACGCCGCCCGCGCCAACCTCAAGCCGCTGCTGATCACCGGCATGCAGGCCGGCGGCCAACTGACCACCACCACCGAAGTCGACAACTGGCCGGGCGACCCCCATGGCCTGACCGGTCCGGCGCTGATGCAGCGCATGCAGGAACACGCCGAGCGCTTCGAGACCGAGATCGTCTTCGACCATATCCATGGCGTCGACCTGGCCGGCAAGCCCTTCGTGCTCAAGGGCGACAGCGGCACCTACACCGCGGATGCCCTGATCATCGCCACCGGCGCCAGTGCGCGTTATCTCGGCCTGCCGTCGGAAGAGGCGTTCATGGGCAAGGGTGTGTCCGCCTGCGCCACCTGCGACGGCTTCTTCTACCGCAACCGCGAAGTGGCGGTGGTGGGCGGCGGCAATACCGCCGTGGAAGAGGCGCTGTACCTGGCCAATATCGCCAGCAAGGTGACCCTGGTGCACCGCCGCGACAGCTTCCGTTCCGAGAAGATCCTGCAGGACAAGCTGCGTGCCCGCGTCGCCGAGGGCAAGATCGAACTGCGCCTGAATGCTCAGGTGGAAGAAGTGCTGGGCGATGCCATGGGCGTCACCGGCGTGCGCCTGCGCCATAACGATGGCGAGGCTTCGGAACTGAAGGTGGACGGCCTGTTCGTCGCCATCGGCCACACGCCGAACACCTCGTTGTTCGAAGGTCAGCTTGAGCTGAAGGACGGCTACCTGGTGGTCAACGGCGGCCGCGAAGGCAATGCCACGGCGACCAGCATCGCCGGCGTGTTCGCCGCCGGCGACGTGGCCGACCATGTCTACCGCCAGGCGATCACGTCCGCCGGCGCCGGCTGCATGGCCGCGCTGGACGTCGAGCGCTACCTGGATTCCCTGTAACGGCCCGAAGAGCCGGCGTGCAGGAAGAGGCCCCGCTTTGCGGGGCCTTTTTCTGCCTGGCTAGGGGGCGCTTTTCGCGCAGCGTGCTTGCTCGCGGACCGCTTGGCACGATGCTTTGCGGCTTCGTGAGCAAGCTCGCTCCCACAACCGGGTTTCGCGCCGTTGGGCATTTGGATCGCCCAAGAAAAAGCCCCGCATCGGCGGGGCTTTTGCATCGAGCGAGTAGCCTCAGCCGCGGCGCGACAGCGGCTGGCGCTCGAAGTTGACGCCGGCCAGTCCAGTCACCTGGAGGGCGCGGATATTGGCGTGATCGGTGCCTTCGGGGTGCTCGCGCACGGCGCGGTAGTGCTCGCCGAACGCCAGCAGGCTCTCTTCCTGGCTCAGGCCTTCGAGAATGGCGAAGCCCAGGGTCTTGCAGGAGCCCTCGTTCTGCCCGGCGGGGTTTTCCACGCTGCCGTTGGTGAAGGCGCTGGGGCTATAGCTGTAGTGCTCGGCGATGTACGCCAGGGTGTCGGTGAACAGGTGCTGCTCGCTGCGCAGGCGCACGCGAAAATCGGTGAGGGTCATCAAGGCAAACTCTTAGTGTTTCTTCGCGTTGTCGAAGGCCGTCTGCTGGGCAGGGGTCGCTTCCGTCTGGTACTTGGCCTTCCATTCGGCGTAAGGCATGCCGTAGATCTCTTCGCGGGCCTGATCCGGGCTGACAGGCAGGCCCATATCGTCCGCCGCGGCCTTGTACCACTTGGACAGGCAGTTGCGGCAGAACCCGGCAAGATTCATCAGATCGATGTTCTGCACATCCTTGCGGGTACGCAGGTGCTGCACCAGGGTGCGGAACGCGGCGGCTTCCAGTTCGGTGCGCTGCTCGTCGGTCAGGGTCATCGGCTCGGTCATGGCAGGTCTCTCAACAAGGGCGCATCGGAGGCGCATGGCGGGGCTGGCGAGATTCTAAGAGGCGGGCGATCTGCCAGCAACGCCCGTTGGCCGACTGGCACGGGCGTGCAGGGATGCAACAAAGGTGTCAGCGCTGGGCGGCGAGGGCGATCGACACCGATTCGGCGAAGCGCAGGGCGTGGGGCTTGTCCACTTCCACCTCGGCATAGCGTACCGCCGGGTTGGCCATGACCAGGTCGAGCAGCTCCTGGGTCAGGCGCTCCAGCAGGGCGAAGCGGTTTTCCTCGACGTGGGCGATGATCGCCTTGGTGATGGTGCGGTAGTTCAGCGCGTGGTCGATGTCGTTGACCTGCACCGCGTCGCCGGCCGGATAGAGGATGGTGAGGTTGATCAGCACATCCTGCTTGTTGAGGATTTCCTCTTCCTTGATGCCGATGTAGGTGCGTACGCGCAGGTCCTTGACCCGGATCCGCGCCATGCCCGGCTGCAGTTGCGTCATTTCACTTGCTCCGTCCGATCAGTTGCAGGAATTCCTGGCGGGTGTTGGTCGATTCGCGGAAGGCGCCGAGCATCACCGAGGTGTTCATCACCGAGTTCTGCTTCTCCACCCCGCGCATCATCATGCACATGTGCTGCGCCTCGATCACCACCGCCACGCCAGCGGCGCTGGTGACCTGCTGGACGGCCTCGGCGATCTGCCGGGTCAGGCTTTCCTGGATCTGCAGGCGACGCGCGAACATGTCGACGATGCGCGCCACTTTCGACAGGCCCAGCACCTTGCCGGTGGGAATGTACGCCACATGGGCCTTGCCGATGAAGGGCAGCAGGTGATGTTCGCACAGCGAGTAGAGCTCGATGTCCTTGACGATGACCATTTCGTCATTGTCCGAGGCGAACAGCGCGCCGTTGACGATCTCGCCCAGCGTCTGTGCGTAGCCGTGGCAGAGGTACTGCATGGCCTTTGCAGCGCGCTTGGGGGTGTCCAGCAGGCCCTCGCGGGTCGGGTCTTCGCCGAGCCCCTTGAGAATCTCACGGTAGTGGTGAGACAGGTCTTCAATCATGGTGGGAGTTCCTCGCGCCCGCACCGGGCGGGTCATTTGAGGTGCCGGCCGCCGTTGACGGTCAGGGTGGTGCCGGTCACGTAGGGGCTGTCGAGCAGGTAGCGCACGCTCTGGTAGATCACATCCGGGCCGGGCTCGATGCCCATGGCGGATTTCGCCAGGGTGCGGGCGCGGTACTCGGCGTCGTCGCCGGGATTGAACATGATCAGTGCCGGCGCGATGCCGTTGACCTTGATGCGCGGTGCGAGGCTGGCGGCGAAGGACAGGGTGAGGTTGTCCAGGCCGGCCTTGCTGGCGCAGTAGGCGATGCGGTTGGCGCTGCCCTTGCGGGCGACGTCGTCGCTGAGGTGAATGATGTCGGCCGGGGCGCCGCGCCCGGCGGCGTCGCGCTCGAGCAGTTCGGCGCAACGCAGGTTGATCAGGTAGGGCGCGAGCATGTGCACGCGGAACAGCGACTCGAAGGCCTGCGCCTCTTCGCCGGGCTGCTCGGCGATCCACGCCGAGGCGTTGTGGATGATCGCACGCAGCCGGTCGGTGCGGGATTTCAGCTCGTCGATGAAGGCCTGGACGCTGGCCTCGTCGGCCAGTTCGGCGTGCAGGCAGGTGGCGCCCAGTTCGCGCAGCTCGTCGATGCCGGGTTTTTCCTGGCGATAGGTCGCGATGACCGGCTGGCCGTCTTGCAGCAGGCGTTTCGCGCAATGCAGGCCGATGCGCTGGCTGGCGCCGGTGATCAGGATGGGGGCTGGGGTCTGGCCCATGCACGCCTCGCGAAAATCCACAGGGGAAGCGCCGCGATGGACAATGTCCGAGCGGCCGGGTAGGGCAAAACTATACCAGCCCCGGCGCGGTGCGGCACGGATGGGGCATAATGGGCGGCCTTGTCTTGCCTTGTGGGAGTGAACATGAAAGTCGCCATCCTGTCCGGATCGGTCTACGGCACCGCCGAAGAAGTCGCCCGTCACGCCAAGCGCCTGCTCGAGGCCGCCGGCTTCGAGGCCTGGTTCGACCCGCGCGCCACCCTGGATGCGGTGCTCGATTTTTCTCCCGAAGCCTTCCTGGTGGTGACTTCCACCACTGGCATGGGCGATCTGCCGGACAGCTTCCAGCCCCTGTTCCATGCCATCCGTGATCGCCTGCCCGCGCAATGGCGCGGTTGCCCCGGCGGCGTGCTGGCGCTGGGCGACTCCAGCTATGGCGACACCTACTGCGGTGGTGGGGAGCAGGTGCGTGAACTGTTCGCCGAGCTGGGCGTACGGGAAGTGGTGCCGATGCTGCGCCTGGACGGCAGCGAGACGGTGGACCAGGAGACCGACTCCGAGCCATGGCTGGGCGAATTCATCGCTGCGCTGAAGGCCTGATGCATCCCCGCGCCCGCCAGCTGATCGACACACTGCAACTCGCCCCGCACCCCGAGGGCGGCTTCTACCGACGTGTGTTCGAGTCGCGGCTGAAGGGCGCCGATGGCCGGCCGCAATCGTCGGCCATCCTGTTCCTCCTGCCGGCGGGAACCGTCAGCCGCTGGCACCGCGTGGATGCCGACGAGCTCTGGCACTTCCACGAGGGCTCGCCGCTGGAGTTGCTGATCGCCGACGCTCCGGAGTCTGTCGTGCGCATCGAAACCCTCGGCCCGGTGGGCGAGGGCAGCCTGCCGCAACGCGCCGTGCCCGCCCATGCCTGGCAGGCGGCGCGCTGCCTGGGAGACTACGTGCTGGTGGGGTGTACCGTGTCGCCGGCATTCGAGTTCGCCGGGTTCCAGTTGCTTGCCGATGATGAGCAGGCGCTACGGGATTGGCCGAAGCTGGCCGGCGAGTTTCCCGAGCTGCTCTGAACCCGCTTCACTAAGGATGCAACGGCATCTCGATCATCAACGCCAACCAGGCCTTCGCCGCATTCGACAGGTAGGCGTCGCGCCGCCAGATGAAACTGATGTCCCAGCGCAGGTCCGGTTGGCTCAGCAGTACGCGCACCAGGCCCGGCCGCTCCAGGTCCTTCGCTACCACGCGGGGTAGCAGTACCGCGCCCTGGCCGGCAGCGACCAGCGCGCCGAGGAAGTCCGCCTGGCCGCTGCGCCCGCCTTCCTTGGGCTCGAAGCCGGCTTCGCGGCAGGCGCGCAGCAGGCGGTCGTTGAGGGTGAAGCTCTGCTGGTAGAGCAGGAAGGGCGTGTCGGACAGTTCCACCAGTTCCAGGCTTTCCCGCGATGCCAGCGGATGATCGGCCGGCAACAGAACGTCCAGCGGCTCGTTGCAGAATGGCTGCCAGTCGAAGCCGGGCTCGTCCGGCGTGAGGCCGCCGCCCAGTTCCAGTTCGCCGCTGCGGACCATTTCCTCCATGGTCTTGCTGCCGCCCTCGATCAGGTGCACGTCGATGTTCGGGTAGCGCCGCCGGTACTCGGCGAAGCGCCCGGCAAACAGCGCGTCGGCGCCCAGCAGCGGTAACCCAAGGCGCAGTTCGCCGCGGTGCAGGTGGGTGAGGTCGTCCAGTTCGGTATGCAGCTCGCGGCGCAGACGCAACATGTCCTCGGCGCGGCGCAGTACCACTTCGCCGGCGGCCGTCAGACGGATGTGCGGGCCGCTGCGCTCCAGCAGTTGTACGCGCAGGCTCTGCTCCAGCTGCGCGACCTGCTTGCTCACCGCCGACTGGCTGGCGTTCAGGTTCACCGCCGCCTGGGTGAAACTGCCGTGGCGCACCACTTCGGCGAAGGTGCGCAGCTGCTTGAATTCCATTCTGGAATGGCTCCGATTCGATCTATTCGCTTTGGGGATGATAAGCGCGGGAGTAGGCTTTGCGCCATTCCCAACCGATTTATTCACCCACTCAACGCATCGAGATCGCCGCCATGTTTCGCCGCGCCGCCCGCCTGATTTTCGAACTCGCCGTCCTGGTCGCCTTCTGGTGGATCGGCGGCTGGGTTGCCACGCTCACCGGGCTGCCGCTGCCCGGCGGGGTGATCGGCCTGGCGCTGCTGCTGGTGCTGTTCGCCTGCGGGGCGATCCGCCCGGCGCTGTTGCAGGGTGGCGCTGGCCTGTTGCTGGCGGAGATGCTGCTGTTCTTCATCCCCGCCCTGATGAGCCTGCTGGACTACGGCCCGCTGCTGCGCAGCGAAGGCTGGAAGATTCTGCTGGTGATCACCGCCAGTACCGTGATGGTGATGCTCTCCACCGCCCTGGCGGTGGAATGGATGTGCAACAGGAGTTCGCGCCATGAGCCTCGATAAGCAAGCGCTGTTCTGGTTGGCCGTGACCCTGGGCGGCTATCTGCTCAGCCGTACCCTCTACCGCCGTTTCCAGCAGTACTGGTTGTCGCCCATCGTCTTCGTGCCGGTGCTGCTGTTCGCCCTGGCGATCCCGATGCAGGCCCGCTACGCCGACTACGCCCGCGACACCAGCTGGCTGGTGGCGCTGCTCGGCCCGGCCACCGTGGCGTTCGCCATTCCGATCTGGCAGCAGCGCGCCTTGCTTGCGCGCCACTGGCCGGCGCTGCTGACCGGCATGCTGGCCGGCTCGACCATGGCCATCGGCAGTTCCTGGGCCCTGGCCCACGCGCTGGCGCTGGATGGCCAGGTGACCCTGTCGCTGATTCCGCGCTCGATCACCACGCCCTTTGCCATGGAGATGTCCCACGATCTGGGCGGCGTGCCGGCGCTCACGGCAGCTTTCGTGATGATCACCGGGGTATTTGGCGCATTGATCGGCGGCGTGCTGATGAAAATGCTGCACCTGCGCTCCGCCCTGGCCCGTGGCGCGCTGCTGGGCGTTGGCGCCCACGGCGCGGGTACCAGTCGGGCTTACGAGTTCGGCGGTGAGGAAGGTTCGGCGGCGGGGCTGCTGATGGTGCTGACCGGGCTGTTCAATCTGCTGATGGCCCCGGTCCTGGCCTGGTGCCTGTAAGGCTCAGCTGAGCTCGTAGGCATCGAGCATGCGCGAGGTGTCGGCGGGGGAGTTGAACATCATCACATCGATGATCGACAGGCCGGCCTCGAAGGTCGGCCGCTTCTGCTCGTAGGGCACCAGCTTGGGCTCCTGGAAGCGCAGCGTCAGCCCGGCAGCGTCGTACTTGCGGCGGTCGAAGAAGCTCTGGCCGCCTGGCGGGTTCCAGTATTCCTCCACGCTGCCCAGTGCCTTGCAGATGTTCAGCGCCCATTCGTCCGGCGCTTTCGGGCGCTCCATCGGCAGGTCCATGCGCGAAAGCACCGGCATCTGCCGGGGGAATCCCAGGTAGGCGCAGGTTGCCTCCAGGGTGGTCTTGTTCAGCGAGACGATGTCTTCGAACGGATGGTCCAGGGAGGCGGCGATCATCTCCCGCACATCGCGGTAGTAAGGGGCCACCTTGCGGTACACGTCCAGCTGCGAGAACAGGCTGCGCCGCCAGTCCTGGCTGTTGTCCAGGCGCACGTCCTTGATCAGTGTTTCGCGGTGGTGCTTGATCCGCGGCACGCGGATGTACAGCCAGCCGTCCTGCTGCTTGAGGATGCGGTTGCGCTCGATCCAGCCGTGATGGATGTACTGCACGGTATCGAACAGGACGAACAGGTCGGTGTGCTTGATCAGGCTGAAGTAGCCCAGGTAAGGAAAGAAGTAGGGCTGCATGATGGCGGTTCGTTTCACGTCGGCTGCCTCGTTGGCCGAACTGGAGTCTCCTCCCGACTCCCAGGTACTGCTGCGGAATGTTGCCAAAGATATTGCGAAATGTTTCCAGGTGGATCGAAAGCGCCGGATCAGGCGTCGGGGGCAGGGCGGCAAACGAGCACGCTTCCGCCAGCCCGGACCTGCGATCTGGCTGCCGCACTGTCTGGATAGCGCCTTTGGAAGGAGTTGCCGGCGCGCCGGGTCCCGCTGGCGCCACTCAGTGCAACTTCGCCCACTATAGGTGGTGAGACTCGCCGCGCAAGGCGGCTCATCGGTCCGCGCTTATGGGGGAACATTCGCCAGACAGTGACAGAGGCAACTGTCAGTTCCGTGACAGTCGCTTCGCCGCGCTGCTGACTAGACTGCGCCATCGAACAACAACAACGAAGAGGCTACCGACCATGCACGCCGCTCATCCGCTGCCCACCGTGAACGTCAAGGACCAGGTCTCCGCCGCCGAATGGCAGACCCGCGTGGACCTCGCCGCCTGCTACCGCCTGATCGCCCTGCAGGGCTGGGACGACCTGATCTTCACCCATATCTCGGCCAAGGTCCCCGGCACCGAGGACTTCCTGATCAACCCCTACGGCATGATGTTCCACGAGATCACCGCGTCGAGCCTGGTGAAGGTGGATGCCTCGGGCAAGAAGCTGATGGACAGCCCCTACGACATCAACCCGGCCGGCTACACCATCCACAGCGCCATCCATGATGTACGCCACGACGTCGCCTGCGTGCTGCACACCCACACTGCCGCCGGCATCGCCGTTTCCGCGCAGAAGCAGGGCCTGCTGCCGATTTCCCAGCAGTCGCTGTTCGTCCTCTCCAGCCTGGCCTACCACGGCTATGAAGGTGTGGCGCTGAACCATGACGAGAAGGCGCGGCTGCAGGCCGACCTGGGCGAAGCCAACTTCATGATCCTGCCCAACCATGGCCTGCTGACCTGCTCCGCGACCATCGCCGACACCTTCCTGATGATGTTCACCCTGCAGCGCGCCTGCGAGATCCAGGTGCTGGCTCAGGGCGGCGGCGCCGAGTTGATCATGATTCCGCAGCAGATCCTCGATGGCGCCCGCGCCATGGCCGCAGTCGTTACCAAGAGCAAGCAGGGCATGGGCGGCGCGCTGGCCTGGCCGGCACTGCTGCGCAAGCTCGACCTGCAGAACCCCGGCTACCGCGACTGATGGCGCTGGCCGGCATCACCCTGCGCGACTGGCGCGCGCAGGGCTGCGACTTCACCTTCCGTGGCCACCCGATCAGGTACTGGAGCGCCGGCAGCGGCGCTCCGCTGCTGTTGATCCACGGATTTCCCACGGCATCCTGGGACTGGCATTTTCTCTGGCAGCCACTGGCCGAGCGCTACCGGGTTATCGCCTGCGACATGCTCGGCTTCGGCGACTCCGCCAAACCCGCGGGGCACGACTACCGCATCCTCGAACAGGCCGATCTGCAGCAGGCGCTGCTGGAGCACCTGGGTGTGCAGGAACCGGTGCACCTGCTGGTGCACGACTACGGCAACAGCGTCGGCCAGGAGCTGCTGGCGCGGCACGAAGAGGGAGCTTTCAAGCTGGCTTCGCTGGCCTTCCTCAATGGCGGGCTGTTTCCGGAGACTCATCGCGCCGTGCTGTCGCAGAAACTCCTGCTCAGCCCGCTGGGTGGTTTCTTCGGCAAACTCTTCGATCGCCGGCGACTGGCGCAGAACTTCGCCAAGGTGTTCGGCCCTGGTACGCAACCGTCCGAAGCGGAACTGGATACCTTCTGGGAACTGATCCGCCACAACGACGGGCCGAAGGTCATGCACCGGCTCATCCACTACATCCTCGACCGTCGCGGGCACCGTGAGCGTTGGGTCGGGGCGATGCAGCGCACCGACGTGCCGCTGCGGCTGATCGACGGACCGGAGGACCCGATCTCCGGCGCGCACATGGTGGTGCGCTATCGCGAACTGATACCGCATCCCGATACGGTGGAGTTGCCCGGGATCGGCCATTACCCGCAGGTCGAGGCGCCGGAGCAGGTACTGCGGCATTATCTGGCCTTTCGACAGGAGCGTGCCGAGCAGGTACGGACTGATCCGCCCGTAGATTAGGAACTGGCTGATAGGCACACTCTGAGTGGCAGCGGTAGCTTCCCCTGCTTTGTTCCGCCGGAGGCCGCTACCATGCCACTCAGATCCGTCATTCCCGTCCGCCAGCCGCAAGGCTCGCTGCGCTACCGGGTGTTGCTGCACATGCGCCAGGACTTCGTCTGGATCGCCATTCCGCTGCTGTTGCTGCTGCTGGCGGCCAGCGCGGCCGGTTGTTACTACGCCTGGCTCCTGCAGCACTGGGCGCCTGCCGCTGGCGCTGCGTTGGCGATGCTTGCGGCGGTGGGGCTGGTGCTGTTCTGGAGCGAGTACGACTGGTGGCTGTTCAAGCTCGGCCCGCGCGGCAACCTGAACATGCCCATGCGTTGACGGATCATCCCCTGGCCTTATCGGGCACCATTCAGCCGCGGTCGTCTTGGTTGTGACCGGATCGTGACTGCCGGACACTTGATGAAAAACCATCCTGTCTGGAGCCCCAATCATGAGTGATGCCCTGCACTTCGACGGAAAAGTCGTGATCGTTACCGGAGCCGGTGGCGGCATCGGCCGTGCCCACGCCCTGCTGTTCGCCAAGTACGGCGCCAAGGTGGTGGTGAACGACCTGGGCGGCAGCACCCATGGCGAAGGCGCCAATGCCTCGGCCGCCGACCGCGTGGTCGCCGAAATCCGCGAAGCCGGTGGCATCGCCATCGCCAACCACGACTCGGTGACCGATGGCGAGAAGATCGTGCGCCAGGCCGTCGAGGAATTCGGCCGCATCGACGTGGTGGTGAACAACGCGGGCATCCTGCGCGACAAGACCTTCCACAAGATGGAAGACGCCGACTGGGACCTGGTCTACAAGGTCCATGTCGAGGGCGCCTACAAGGTGACCCGTGCCGCCTGGCCGTTCATGCGCGAGCAGGGCTATGGCCGCGTGATCTTCACCTCGTCCACCTCCGGCATCTACGGCAACTTCGGCCAGAGCAACTACGGCATGGCCAAGCTCGGCCTCTACGGCCTGACCCGCAACCTGGCCATCGAAGGCCGCAAGAACAACATCTTCGTCAACGCCATCGCCCCCACCGGCGGCACCCGCATGACCGAAGGCCTGATCCCGCCGCAGGTATTCGAGCAGCTCAAGCCCGAGCTGGTCAGCCCGCTGGTGGTGTACCTGGGCAGCGAGGCCTGCCAGGAAACCTCCGGCCTGTTCGAAGTGGGTGGCGGCTGGATCGGCAAGGTGCGTTGGGAGCGCAGCCTGGGCGTGGGCTTCGACCCGCGCAAGGGCTTCAGCGTCGAGGACGTGGCGGCCAACTTCGCGCAGATCTGCGACTTCGAGAATGCCGCGCATCCGAAGGACAACGTCGAGGCGCTGCGCGAAATGATGGCGAACCTGCAGAAATACGTCAGCTGATCCGGTCAGCCTGACCGGCGGAACCGCCAGCGGGGCTGTTCCGGGGCGGTGAACGCAGTAAGGTGAAAGGGCCGGCTGAATGCCGGCCCTTCGCTTTTCCGCTTCCAGGCTCGAGGAGTTCGCCATGAGCGTGATAATCCAGAAGAACGGCCCGGTGACTACCCTGGTCATCGCCCGCCCTGCGGTGCGTAACGCTGTGGACCTGCCCACTGCCCAGGCGTTGGCCGATGCCCTGCGCGAGTTCGAACAGGACGACGAAGCCCGCGTCGCCGTGCTCACCGGTGCCGGCGGGAACTTCTGTGCCGGCGCTGACCTGGGGGCATTGGCGGAGGGCGGTGAGCGACGCAACCGACTGGAAACCGAAGGTGATGCCCCCATGGGGCCGAGCCGGATGCAGTTGTCCAAGCCGTTGATCGCCGCCATCGAGGGCTACGCCGTGGCGGGCGGCCTGGAGCTGGCGCTGCTGGCGGACCTGCGGGTGATGGCCGAGGACGCGGTCTGTGGGGTTTTCTGTAGACGCTTCGGCGTGCCCTTGATCGATGGCGGCACTGTGCGTTTGCCACGGATCGTCGGCCAGGGCCGGGCGCTGGACCTGATTCTCACCGGCCGCCCGGTGGGCGCACAGGAAGCCTTCGCCATGGGCCTGGCCAACCGTGTGGTGGCCAGCGGCACGGCACTGGAGGCGGCGGAAGAGCTGGCGCGGGAGATCGCCGATTTTCCGCAGAGCTGCATGCTGGCCGACCGGGCGAGCGTGTTCGCGCAATGGGAGCTGTCGTTCGACGTGGCGCTGGCCAACGAATTCCAGGGTGGAATGGCGGTGATCGAAAGCGGCGAGACGGTGGACGGGGCTAAACGCTTCGCTGGCGGGGCAGGACGGCATGGGGAGTTCTGATGGGGGAAGTGGCGCGACTAAGGGCACCCTCTCCCCAGCCCTCTCCCTGAAGGGAGAGGGAGCCGTTCGGAGTTGCCGGCTCACTTGGCGTTTCGCTTGACGCTTTTCAGTCCCCTCTCCCTTCAGGGAGAGGGTTAGGGAGAGGGAGACGCCCGCGCGCCGGACTCTCCCATCACACCAACAGGCCGATCAATCGCGCTCGATGATCACGTAGGTCTTGCGCGTGGTTTCCTGGATGTCCCAGATACCGAGGCTGTTCTGCGGCAGCAGGAAGGCGTCGCCGGCCTGGAAGGCGATCGGCTCGCCGCCGTCCGGGGTGAAGGTGCCGCGGCCGGAGATGAAGTGGCAGAACTCCTGCTCGACGATCTGGCGGCGCCAGCGACCGGGGGTGCATTCCCAGATGCCGGTTTCCACGCCGTCCGGACGCTCAACGGATTCCACGCGGGTCTCGGAAATCGGCTCGCCCAGGGGCACGGCGACCGGGTTCGCCTCACCGAGTTGAGCGTGCAGGGTGTCTTTCAGGTGGGTCAGTTTCATACGGGGCTCCAGTGGGCTTTCTATTCGGGGACTGGCTATTCAGAAGAGGTCGGCGAATCAGCCGACCTTCCAGGTCATCAGGTTTTCCATGCTGGCGGCGACCTTCTCCGCCAGCCGGCGACGCCAGGGCGCGCTGTTCGGGTTGGCCAATACATCGTCCTCGTGCACGAAGCTGCGGATGATGGCGTTGTAGCCGATCCAGCGGCAGGGTTCCGGCTCCCAGCCGCGCAGGCCGTCCTGCACGCTGCGGTCGTTGATGACCCAGGGCTGGCGGGTGAGGGCGCTGTCCTGGCCGAGGATCAGGTCGGCCAGCGTGCGGCCGCCCAGGTTGGTGGCGCCGACGCCTTCACCGCCGTAGCCGCCGGCGAGGGCGATGCCGTTGCGGCGGTCGACCAGCATGTGCGGGTGGAAGCGCCGCGACATGCCCAGGTTGCCGCCCCAGGTGTGGGTGATGCGCACGTCCTTCAATTGCGGGAACAGTTCGCTGAACAGGTAGCGGCGCAGCTCCACTTCATCATTGGTCAGGCTGAAGTCGTTGCGCAGCTTGCCGCCGAAGCGGTAGCCGCCGCGCGCGCCAAAGGCCAGGCGGTTGTCCGGGGTGCGCTGGCCGTAGGTGACCTGGCGGCTGAATTCGCTGAAGGCCTGGCCCTTGTCGAGGCCGATCTCCGCCCAGACCGATTCGGGCAGCGGCTCGGTGGCCACCAGCAGGCTCTGCACCGGTAGCTGGTAGTTGCCCAGCGGGGGCAGGTCGGCGGCGTAGCCTTCGATGGCCGGCACCACCCATTGTGCTTTCAGTTCACCCTGCTCGGTGCGCAGCAGGCCGGGTGCCCAATGCGTGACGCGGCTCTTCTCGAAAATCTGCGTACCCTGGCGTTCAACCGCCCGGGCCAGGCCACGCACCAGCTTGGCCGGGTCGATGGTGGCGCAGTGCGGAGTGTGGATGGCGCCCAGTGCGCTGGGAATGCGCAGCTGTTCGGCCAGCTCGCTCTTGCTCAGCCAGCGGTAGTCGTCCTCGGTCAGGCCTTCGCTGTGCAGATGCCTGAGGTAGTCGCGCAGACGGGTTTCCTGCTCCGGGTAGCGCGCGGCGGTGTAGAGCACGCCAGCCTTGCGGTAGTCGCAGTCGATGCCTTCGCGGTCGAGGACGCGGGCCACTTCATCGGGAATGTCGTGCAGCAGGTCGTAGGACGCGCGGCGCTGCTCGGGCGACAGGCCGGCGAGCAGACGGTCTTCGCCGAGCATGTTGCCCATCAGCCAGCCGCCGTTGCGACCGGATGCGCCGAAGCCGGCGGTCTCGGCCTCGACGATGGCGATCTTCAGCTGCGGCGCGCGCAGCTTCAGGTAATAGGCAGTCCACAAACCGGTGTAGCCGGCGCCGGCGATGGCCACATCGACGTCCAGGGTGCCCTGCAGGGATGGCCGCGGGACGAGATCATCGTCCAGCTGGTTCATCCACAGACTGATATGACGCCATGCCGACATAGACGACTCCAAAAGGAAGAAGGGGGAATGTCGGCAAGCCTAGATTTGGCGCGGGGTTCTGTCGTGCGCGCGGGTACGCGAGGATTGCTCGCGTACCCGCCGGCAGGGGCGCATCAGGCCTCTGCCTGTTCCTCGCGCAGGCGTTTCAGATACTCGCGGGGAGACTGGCCGGTCTGCTGGCGGAAGCAGCGATAGAAGGCCGAGAGCGAGTTGAAGCCGGCGGAAAAGGCCAGTTCGTCGATGCGCGAAGGCAGCGGCGGGCGCAGCTGGCTGAGCAGGTGGGTCAGGCGGGTCTGGTTGACGTACTGGTAGAAGCTCAGGCCCATCACCTGGTTGAGCAGGTAGGAAATCTGGTTGCGCGTGTAGCCGGTGGCAGTGGCCACCTGGGTCAGGTCCAGGTCCGGCGCCAGGTACGGCTGGCTCTTGCTGAAGTAGTCCTCCAGGTCGCTGGCCAACTGGCTGAGCTGGCGCGGCGAGAGGCCCAGGCGGCTGGTGGCCGGACGCGGGTCGATGGCCTGTGGACGGCTTTCGCCGCCTTCGCGCACGACCGAAGCATATTCGTTGATGCGCCAGATCAGGCCGTCGCGCACGGTGATCGCTTCGCTGGAGTGGAAGGTCGCCAGGCGGCCGCTCAAGGTGACCGCGATGCGGTACTGGATGAAGGCGGTGTCGCCGTCCACGCGGATGCGGTCGATGTGGTCGAGGAACTCTTCCGGGCGGCTGGGCATGGTGGCCTGCACGTAGTCGCGCAGGTCGGTGTAGCCCAGGGTGCGGTTCTGGAAGAAGTCGTTGTACTGCACCTGCGCGTGATACAGCGTGAGCACCGCTTCGAGGTCGCGATGCTTCCAGTACTGATGGTAGCGCAGCACCACCTCGCGGGTCTGCTCGGTCAGGTGGCTGTCGGTCGGGCGTTGGTCGATGGCATGCATAGGGGGCTAAGGATGCCCCAGACAGCGCTTCTCGGGTAGTGGAAAAGCACCTGCCGGGCGCAAGGCACTATCCATCGTCTCGATGATCCGTCATCGCTTGCGCCAATATCGCCCGCCAGAGCCCATGGCAGAGGGGGGATTCACTCTTTCGGGCGACACGCCAAATACCACCTTGGAGCGCTTACTCCCCGTCAGGTCGCTCAGTAGGGTAAGGCCACCTAGACACCGTCAGGAGAGCCGCATGACAACAAAAACAAGGCGCGGATTCTTCCAACCGCAACTTCTCGCCACTGCTGTCGCCCTGGGATGCGCCACCCAGGCTCAGGCAATCAACTTCAATATCGGGGAGATCGAAGGTCAGTTCGATTCCAGTCTGTCCGTGGGGGCCAGCTGGAGTACCCAGAGTCCGAAAGAGGACCTGATCGGGGCCGCCAACGGCGGCCACGGCATGACCCAGACCAACGACGATGGCCGTCAGAACTTCCGCAAGGGCCATACCTTCTCGAAGATCTTCAAGGGCATCCACGACCTGGAGCTGAAGTACGGGGACTTCGGCGTCTTCACCCGGGGCAAGTACTGGTATGACTTCCGTCTGAAGGATGAAGGCGTAGCCTTCAAAGACCTTTCGGACGACGGCCGCAAGGAAGGCGCCAAGGCTTCCGGCGCCCAGTTGCTCGATGCCTTCGGCTACTACAACTACGCGATTGCCGACATGCCCGGCACCGTGCGCCTGGGCAAGCAGGTGGTGAGCTGGGGGGAGAGTACCTTCATCGGCAACAGCATCAACACCATCAACCCCATCGATGTCTCCGCCTTCCGTCGTCCTGGTTCGGAAATCAAGGAAGGCCTGATCCCGGTGAACATGCTCTACCTGTCGCAGAGCCTGACCGACAGCCTGTCCGTCGAAGGTTTCTACCAGCTGGAGTGGGACCAGACGGTGCTCGACAACTGCGGCACCTTCTTCTCCACCACCGACGTAGCGGCCGACGGCTGCAAGACCAACTACAACATCCTCGACCCGGCCACGGTCAACTCGCTGAACGCCCCGGCGACCAAGGCGCTGCTCAATTCCCTGGGCGTCACCGTCACACCCGAAGGCCTGATGGTGCCGCGCGGCGCCGACCGCGACGCACGTGATTCGGGCCAGTGGGGCCTGGCCCTGCGCTGGCTGGGCAGCGATGTGGAATACGGCGCCTACGCCATGAACTACCACAGCCGCACGCCCATCGTGAGCATGAAGAACGCCGGCACCGCCGACATCGGCAACGTGCTCCGCGCGCTGTCCGTACCGGGTGGTGCAGCACTCGCACAACCGCTGCTGCTCGGTCGCGGCAATTACTTCCTCGAGTACCCGGAAGACATCCGCCTCTACGGCCTGAGCTTCTCCACCACCCTGCCCACCGGCACCGCGTGGAACGGCGAGATCAGCTACCGGCCGAACATGCCCCTGCAGCTCAACACCACCGACATGACGCCATTGCTCGCCACTACCGTGGTCGGCGGTTTCACCAGCGGTGGTGCTGCCGGCGCGCTGGCCCAGGCCGGCCGCGTCAGTCACGGCTATGTGCGCAAGGAAGTGACCCAGGCGCAGACCACCTTCACCCACTTCTTCGACCAGACCATGGGCGCGGACCGCCTCACCCTGGTGGGCGAAGTCGGCATGACCTACGTGGGTGGCATGACCAATGAGGTCGGCGAGCGCTACGGCCGCGACTCCGTCTACGGCGTCCCGGAGAACGCCACCGCGCGTAACGAGTATGGCAGCGGCGGCTTCTACACCTCGTCCTCCTGGGGTTATCGCGCCCGCGCCATCTGGGACTACAACAACGTCTTCGCCGGGGTGAACCTCAAGCCGAACATCGCCTGGTCCCACGACGTGCACGGTTACGGCCCGGTCTTCAACGAAGGCAGCAAGGCGGCCAGCGTCGGCATCGATGCGGACTACCAGAACACCTACACCGCGAGTCTGAACTACACGAACTTCTTCGGCGGCGATTACAACACCATCGTCGACCGGGACTTCCTGTCGCTCAGCTTCGGCGTGAACTTCTGACCTGCCTGCTCAAGGAATCGACATGAGAACGACAAGAATCCTCCAATGCGGCGCGCTGGCCCTGAGCCTGCTGTCCGGTGGCGTGATGGCGGCGGTGTCCGCCGACGAAGTGGCCAAGCTGGGTACGACCCTGACGCCCATGGGCTCGCAGAAGGAAGGCAACGCCGACGGCAGCATCCCGGCCTGGACCGGGGGCATCTCCCGCACCGCCGGCAAACTCGACGGCAAGGGCTTCCTTTCCAACCCCTTCGCCGACGAGAAGCCGCTGTTCACCATCACCGCGCAGAACGCCGATCAGTACAAGGACAAGCTCTCCGCCGGCCAGTTGGCGATGTTCAAGCGCTACCCGGATACCTACAAGATCCCGGTGTACAAGACCCACCGCACCTTCGCGCTGCCCGACGACATCTACGCCGCCATCAAGCGCAGCGCCGAGTTCGTCCAGCCGATCAACGATGGCAACGGCCTGGAGAACTTCGAGAAGAGCCGCTACTACGCCTTCCCGTTGCCGCAGAACGGCGTGCAAGCGCTGTGGAACCATCTGACCCGTTACCACGGCGGTAACATTTCCCGCACGGTAGTACAGGTGGTGCCGCAGACCAACGGCAGCTACACGCCGATCCGCTTCGAAGAATCGATCGCGGTGCCGCAGAGCATGACTGACCAGGACGCCGGCAAGACCGGCAACATCCTCACCTACTTCAAGCAGCAGGTAACGGCGCCGGCACGCCTGGCCGGTAACGTCCTGCTGGTGCACGAGACCCTGGACCAGGTGAAGGAACCTCGCCTGGCGTGGATCTACAACGCCGGCCAGCGCCGTGTTCGCCGTGCACCGCAGGTGGCCTACGACGGTCCGGGTACCGCCTCCGATGGCATGCGCACCTCGGACAACTACGACATGTTCTCCGGCGCGCCGGATCGTTACGACTGGAAACTGGTCGGCAAGCGCGAGATGTACATCCCGTACAACAGCTACCGTCTGAACTCGCCGGACCTCAAGTACGACGACATCGTCAAGCCGGGTCACATCAACCAGGACCTGACCCGTTACGAACTGCACCGCGTGTGGGAAGTGGTCGGCACCCTGAAGTCCGGCGAGCGCAACATCTACGGCCAGCGGCATTTCTACCTCGACGAGGACAGCTGGCAGATCGCCGTGTCCGAGCTGTATGACGGCCGCGGCCAGCTATGGCGCGTCGGTGAAGGCCACGAGATGACCTTCTACACCGAACTCGCCACCGGCTACGCCGCTGAGTCGCTCTACGACATCCTCGCCGGCCGCTACGTGACGTTCGGCCTGAACAACGAAGAGAAGCGCGGCTATCAGTTCGGCCAGAAGGCCAGCATGGCCGACTTCACCCCCGCAGCGCTGCGTAACGCCGGCGTTCGCTGATCCCGCAGTCCGCTCCTTGGCCCCGGCATTCCAGGTGGATGCCGGGTTTCTTTTTTTGCGCTGCGGCCAAGCGGCGCGCCCTCTACTTCGGGCCTGGGCGCAGTCTGCGCTATACCGTCCCATGAGTCTGGCTGATGGTCCTTTGCCCGCTCTGCCCACGGGCATAGTCTGGCCTGCAAATGGCCGGAAGAAGCCCATGTCGACAATCGCCCAGCACAGCGCGGCGCTGCCTCGCCTGCCCCGCCAGCACCTGCCCCGCGAACGGCTGCACGCCAGCCTGAGTGCCACCGAGTGCCGCTTGCGCCTGCTGGTGGCGCCGCCCGGTTGCGGCAAGACGGTGCTGATGAGCGAATGCGCGCGCCTGGTACCGACCGGAACTCGCGTGGTCTGGCTGGGGCTGGGAGGGAGGGCGTTGCAGCCGGAGCAGTTCTGCGAGCGCCTGGGCGAGGCGCTGGGCGTGCCCTGGGCCGGCGAGGCGGCACTGGCGAGCTGGCTGGAGAACGCCAGCGAGCCGGTCTGGCTGATGCTCGATGACTATCCCCGCGCGCCCGATCCCGCTCTCGACGACTGCTTCGACCGCCTGCTTGCCGTCGCTTCTCCGCTGATCGGCTGGTGGCTGGCCAGCCGTCGTCGCCCGGCCTGCAACCTGACCCGCCTGCTGCTCGAAGGCGAGCTGCTGGAGCTGGGTGCCAGCAGCCTGGCCCTGACCCAGGGCGAGCTGGACGCCTACCTGCAGACCGCCGGCCTGGAGTGGCCCCAGGCCCAGCGCCAGGCGCTGCAGGACGCGACCCATGGCTGGTTCGCCGGCGTGCGCCTTCGCCTGCTCAGCCTGGGCAATGAGCCCATCGCGCCCTGCGCTACACTGGTCGCCGAGACCGGCAACGGCCTGCTGCAGGATTACCTGCAACGCGAAGTCCTGGCGAGCCTGCCGGCAGAGCTGGCGGAGACGCTTTGCGGCCTCGCGCAGATTGCCCGCTTCAACCGCGAGCTCTGCGATTACCTGTTCGATGAGCCCGGTCTTGGCCTGGACGGCTTGCAAGCCTGGGGAGTGCTGATCGAAGCGGTGGACAACACCCAGCACTGGTTCCAGGTGGCACCCATGCTCGCGACGGCGCTGGCCAGCCTGTCACGCTGGCCGGCGGCGACCCTGCATCGGCGCGCCTGCCAGTGGTTCACCCAGTGCGGTGAGATCCACTCGGCTTTCGAGCATTCTCTGTACGCCGAGCAGCCGGATGTTTCTGCCAGCCTGCTGCAACGCCTGACCGAAGAGCAGCTCTTGCACGGTCGCAATGTCGAGCGTGTGCTGCAACTGCGCGAATCGCTGCCCGAGGAGTTGCTGTGCAGCACTCCGCGCCTGCTCATCCTCAACGCCTGGACCCTGTTGTTCGTCGGTCGCCTGGATGACGTGGAAGCGCTGCTGGCCGGCTTCGATCGTTTCCTGCCGATGCCCGGCGAGCACCGCCAGCGTGCGCTGATCGCTCAGTGGCAAGGGCTCAACGGCATGCTTACCCATGCCCGTGGCCTGCGTGGCTCCCGCGAGCAACTGCGCGAGGCATTGGCGTACCTGCCGGAGGAGGCCTGGGCGCAGACCCTGATCTGCCTGTCCGCGCTGACCCAGCAGGCCCAGGCCGAAGGGCGCCTGGCCGAGGCACGGCTGATCAACCGCGAGGCGCTGCGGCGAGCGCGCCTGCAAGGCAGCACCACATTCGAAGCGCTGCTGGAACTGGATCGTGCCCAGTGGCTGGAGCAGCGCGGCGAACTGCAGCGGGCCGATGCGCTGCTGGCGCGGGTGCAGGAATACCTTGATGAGATGCGCATCACCTGCAATGCCATGGCCGGCCGTGTTGCTCTGCGCCGCGGCTGGCTGTGCCTTCGCCAGGGGCGTGACGACGAGGCCCGCGAACTGTTCATTGCCGGGTTGAACGAAACCCGCCGCAGCCACGACCCGAGCTCGATCTATGGCTTCACCGGTATGGCCTGGCTGGATGCGCTGGACGGCGACACCGACGGCGCCTTCAGTCGCCTGCTCGAGGTCGAGCGGCTGATGCAGCTGCAGCATGTCCCGGAACCCATCTACCGTGGGCCGCTGCTGCTCGCCAGCGGCGCGTTGAACCTGCGGCAGAACCGGGCGGGGCCGGCGCGGGAGGTCCTGCAACGCGTGGCTGCGCGCTACCGTAGCGACTCTCTCTGCCCGCCGGCGGCGGCGCCGGACCAGATCCTGCGGGTCGAGCACCATCTGGCGCTGGCCGAGCTCTACGACGGCGACGTGGATGCCGCGCAGCAGAGGCTGCTGGCAATGTTGCCTGACCTGCTGCGTCAGGGACGCAACACCCTGGCCTGCGACGTCTGGCTGGCGCTGGCCGAAGCACATTTCATCGCCGGTAGCCTGGACGAGGCGCGCAGCGCGCTGGACGAGGGCGTTGCTCTGGCCCAGCGTTTCGGCCTGGTCTCCACCCTGCGCGACACCCAGCGCAGGCAGCCGGGCCTGTTCGGTCTGCGCCCGCATGCCGGCGAGATGGCCCCGCACAACCTGCTGAGCCTGCGTGAGCTGTCGGTGCTGGAATTGATCGCCCGAGGGTGTTCGAACCTGGAAATCGGCGAGCGGCTGTACATCTCCCTGCACACGGTGAAGACCCATGCGCGCCGGATCAACGGCAAGCTCGGCGTGGAGCGACGCACCCAGGCGGTGGCGCGGGCGAAGGAATTGGGGTTGTTGAAGGTCTGAGGCGTCAGTGCAGTGCCTTGGGCGGCACGCTGATGTCGGCCAGGCGCTGGGCCAGGCGCATCTGCTCGGCGGCGTCGTCGCTGAGCAGCATGGCCCGTTCGAGGTCGTAGCGTTCCGCCTGCGGGCAGTCCAGCACGTGGTAGAGGTCGGCGCGCGCGAGATGGTCGCTGGCGCTGGGCGGCCCCAGTTCCAGCACGCGCTGGGCATCTTTCAATGCCGCCAGCGGTTCCCCGGCGGCGAGGTGCAGTTGACGCAGATTGCGTGACAGGCGCTGGAGCATGTCGGTGGCGCTGGCCGTCCGCAGGTGCTCGGCGGACAGCTCGACGTTGGTTCCCATCTGGCGCGCCAGCAGGTCGCGGCAGTCGCGGGTATAAAGACGGCGGCCGGTGGTCGGGTCGAGCAGGTGGTCGGCACCGGGCACCCGCAGGAGGAAGCGGCCAGGGAAATTCACGCCGACCAGGGTGATGCCGTTGCGGCGCGCCATCTCCAGGGCGATCAGCGCCAATGACAGCGGTTGGCCGTGGCGGCGTTGCAAGACCTGTGGGAGCAGGGCGGCGCGCGGGTGCAAGGGGTACTCGTCATCCTCGGCAAAGCCCAGTTCGCTCAACCGGCGCAGCAGGAACTGCGCGCGCTCCGCATCGCCGGTACCCTGCGGCAGCGCCACTGCGACCTGGTGCGCAAGCGAGTCGAAGAGCCGCAGCGCATGCTCCGGCGGCAGGTGCGGCTCGTGCTCGGTGGCGATCCACAGAGCGGCTTCGAACAGGGCGGGCGGGTCCTGGGCAAGGCAGGCAAGGCAGGCTTGACGCGGGTCCATGGCGTTCTCCGGCTGACTTTGCGGTTGTAACCGGAGCAATGGGCACTCGTCCAGTGGTGCGGTCGTCGCCCGTGAAGGTGATGTGACAGGCGCTGCCTATACTCAGGAGGGTCCTTCGACGGACCGTTGTCCACCCACAGCAAGGGAGCGCCGCCATGTTCGACATGATGGAAGCCACCCGGCTCGAGTCGCTGCATCTCTTCCAGGACCCGGCCACGGGACTCAAGGCCATCATCGCCATCCACAACTCCCGGCTCGGGCCGGCCCTGGGGGGCTGTCGCTACCTGCCCTATCCGAGTCAGGATGCCGCACTGCGCGACGCCGCACGCCTGGCCCAGGGCATGAGCTACAAGGCGGCGCTGGCCGGCCTGCGCCAGGGGGGCGGCAAGGCGGTGATACTGCGCGCGCCTCACGTCAACAACCGTGGCGAACTCTTCGAGGCTTTCGGCCGCATGATCGACACCCTCGGCGGCGCCTACATCACGGCGGTGGACAGTGGCACCTCCAGCGCCGATATGGACTGCATTGCCCAGTTCACCCGTCATGTCACCAGCACCACCAGCGGTGGCGATCCTTCCCCGCATACCGCACTGGGCGTTTTCGCCGGCATTCGTGCCAGCGCCCAGGCGCGCCTGGGCAGTGATGATCTCGATGGGCTGCGTGTAGCGATTCAGGGGCTGGGGAACGTGGGCTATGCGCTGGCCGAACATCTGTCGGCCGCAGGGGCGGAACTGCTGGTCAGCGACATCGACGCAGGCAAGGTCCAATTGGCCGTGCAACAACTGGGCGCACGGCCGGTGCCCAACGAAGCGCTGCTCACCACGCCATGCGACATCCTTGCGCCCTGTGGGTTGGGCGGTGTGCTGACGTCGCAGGTGGTCGGCCACCTGCGCTGCGCTGCCGTCGCCGGGGCGGCCAATAATCAGCTGGCGCACCCTGAGGTGTCGGATGAACTGGAGGGCAGGGGCATCCTCTACGCGCCGGACTACGTGATCAACTCCGGTGGCTTGATCTACGTGGCCCTGCAGCACCAGGGCGAGTCACTGCCGACCATTACCGCGCACCTGTCTCGTATCGCCGAGCGCCTGACCGAAGTCTATGCCCACGCACAGGCCGATCATCTGTCGCCGGCCCGGGTAGCCGACAAGCTGGCTGAGCGGATTCTCTACGGGGAATATTCGGGGCACTGAGCTTCGTGCCGCCGTACGTCACTCCTCGGCGGCGCCCTCGCTGAAGATGTCGTTGAGCGCATCGGGCTGGTTCTTGAAGGCCCGGGCGAAGGCGTCGCGATTCTTGGCCATGAAGATGCCGATCTCCTCGAGCTGATCTTCCTTGAGCGAAGGCACCGCCTTCTCCAGTACCTCGGCCAGCGTTTCCGCCAGTTCCAGCATCTTGTCGTGCCGGTCGGCTTCTGCCTTATCCATGAACAGGCGCTCCGGATCGCGGCTGCTGCGGTACACCACTTCGACGGCCATTCATCACCTCTGTGCCTTCTCTTTGATTGGGGGGAGCAAATTTACTGGTTGTTTATACAGTAAATTGATTGCGCAATGCTACTGCTGGTGTGCGAATCGTTGTCAGCAGCGTAGACGCAGGAAGGGGAAGTGCCTGTATCTGGCCACCATCGGTGGGCGGCCCAAAGCGGTGCGCACGCCCTGTGGGCGCGCGCCAGCGAGCCAGGTGACTGGCGCAATGAATCGTCAGTCAGATGGCTCTGAGGGAAGCAATTCTTGCAGAGGGGAACGTCAGGACGCGATCGGCAGGCCTTTATCGCCGCGCGTCATGGCAGCCAGCAGCTGCGGCGCTGTGCCGCCTTGCTCGATGGCGATGCCGAACCGGATGCTCTGGATAAAGCGCTGGAGTTGCTCCGGGTCCTGCAGCTGGGGATTGCGGATCAGGCGGCGCGCGATCACACCCTCTTCGGTGGAGAGGGTAAGGACGATGCTGCCGTCGGGCCGTTCAACGCTGAAGTTGACGCGGTATTGGTCCTGAAAGGCGTCGGTCAGCGTCTGAAAGGGACTATCCATCACTCGTTCCTGCCTGTTGTGGGGCGTGCCTCTGGATGGACCGGGGCGCAGCCGAAAAAGTTCGCAGTCATATTCGCGCAGTCGATCTGTGCCATGACTGCGCAAGATCAATGGCGTAGCACTTGCAGGCTTCACGCCAACCAAGCCTTGTATTGCGGAGAACCGACGAATGAAACAGAACTGGGCCGAGCGCCTGAGCGAACGGATGCACGGCTGTGCCGAATCCCTGGGCAATCTGCTGGTGGAGGGCTTCCACTACCTGGCGCTGTTCGCCATCGGGGGCACGGTGTTCTGGTCGGCGGCGGTGGCCTTCGGCGAGATGGTCGGCAAGGGCCATGCGAGCATCGACGACATCCTGCTGCTGTTCATCTACCTCGAACTGGGTGCGATGGTCGGCATCTACTTCAAGACCAACCACATGCCGGTGCGCTTCCTGATCTACGTGGCGATGACCGCGCTGACCCGCCTGATGATCGCCGACATCCAGCACAACCACGTGCCCGACGACGGCATCATCCTGGTTTCGGTGGCATTGCTGCTGCTGGCGCTGGCGATCCTCGTGGTGCGTTACGCCTCCTCGCGCTTTCCCTCGCCGAGTTCCACGCAACGGGGTGGCGGTGAGCGCGATCTGATCAGCGACGACGAGCGCTGATCGCCCGCCGGCTTGATCCAGAGCCGCCGCTCGGGCGGCGGATGCACTACCATCGGTGCATCCGCCGCCTGAGAAGACCACTCCATGAAGGGATGGAAGCTGTTCGCACCCCTGCTGATCCTGGTGATCATCGCCATCACCCTTTACCTGCGCCTGCATACCCAGCCGCTGTTGCTGCAGGGTGAAGCGGACGCCACCAACGTGATTGTCGCCTCCAAGGCCAAGGGGCGGGTCGAAGTGCTGCATGTGCGGCGTGGCGACGACGTGAAGCAGGGCCAGGTGCTGATTTCCCTCAGCAGTCCGGAGCTAGAGGCCCAGCTGGATTCCCTGCGCGCTGCGCGCAACCAGGTGCAGGCCAATCTCGACGAATCTCTCCATGGCACCCGCGAGGAAACCCTGCGTGCCCTGCAGGCCAGCCTGTCCCAGGCCCAGGCCGAGCTGCGCAATGCCGAGCTGGAGTACCAGCGCAATGAAGAACTGGCCGGGCGCGGCTTCGTTTCCCAGGCGCAGATGGACCTTTCCCGGCGCGGCCGCGACGTGGCGCGCAACCGCGTCGCCGAGGCCCAGGCCAATCTCGACCAGGGCAACCAGGGCGACCGTGAGGAGCGCCGGCAGGCGCTGGAAGCTGCCGTGCGCCGGGCCGATGCGCAGATCCTCGAACTGCAGGCCCAGACCGACGACCTCAACGTGGTGGCACCGGTGGACGGCGAGGTCGGGCCGATCCCGGCGGAGCAGGGCGAACTGGTCAATGCCTACAGCCCGCTGCTCACGCTGGTGCGCCTGTCCGACAGTTATTTCGTCTTCAACCTGCGGGAAGACATCCTCGCGGATGTGAAGAAAGGCGATGAAGTGGCCATCCAGGTTCCGGCATTGAAGGGCGCCGAGGTGAAGGCCAAGGTCAGCTATATCGCACCTTTGGGCGACTTCGCGACCAAGCGTGCCACCCGTGCCACCGGTGACTTCGACCTGAAGACCTTCGAGGTCCGCCTTTATCCGGAGCAACCGGTGCCAGGCCTGCGACCCGGGATGAGCGCGCTGTGGCAGTGGAAGCAGTAAGAAGCAACCTGCGGCGCTTCGCCCAGGCCTTCGGTAGCGAGACGCGGGTCGCCCTGCGCAGCTGGACCATCCACTGGCTCGGCTGGCTCTGGCCGTTGCTGCTGTTCGTGGTGATCAGCGGCGTGTACCAGGCGGGCACGTTGCTGGACATGCCGGTGGCGGTGGTCGATGCCGACCACAGCAGCCTGTCGCGACGCATCGTTCGTGAGCTGGATGCCGGCTCCCACGCCAAGGTCGAGGTGCTCGGCGGCGGCCTGCAGGAAGGCCTGCGCCGCCTGCGCATGGCCGACGACTATGCGCTGCTATATATCCCCCGCGACTTCGAGGCGGATGCGCTGTCGGGTCGCCAGCCGGTTGCCGAGCTCTACTACAACTCGCTGTTCTATTCCGCCGGCTTCTACTCGACCCAGGATTTCAGCGGCCTGATGAGCTCGGTCAACGCCGAGTTGCGCCCACGCTTGGCCGTGGGTATGGATCGCAGCATGCCGGCGCTGGCCAGTATCAGCGTGTCCTATGAAAGCCTGTTCAATGCCAGCGGCAACTACATCTACTTCCAGCAGTTCGCCGCCATCGTGCATCTGCTGCAGCTGTTCGTGATCGTTGCCACGGTGCATGTGCTGGCCCGGGAGGCACCGGAGCTGCGTGCGTCCTCGCCACACATCCTGCGGGCCAAGGCCCTTGGGGCTCGTCTACTGGGCAAGATGGCGCCCTACACGTTGCTGTTCAGTACGTTGCTGATGGTCGAGCTGTTCCTGCTGGTGGAGATCAATGGCGCGCGGATCAATGGCAATCCGTGGTGGATGCTGGCGATCACCGTCTGCTATGTGGCAGCGGCGCAGAGCGTGGGGCTGATGCTGTTCATCTTTACTGCCAACCGCTTCAGCGCCTATTCGCTGATCGGCCTGCTGATCGGTGTGGCGCAGACCTATTCCGGCGTGTTGCTGCCGGAGCTGGCGATGCCGCAGATCGCCCGCATCATCTCCGAGGCCGAGCCGCTGACCCATACCCTGCACGGCCTGTTCGACCAGTTCCTGCGCAGGGCGCCGGCCGAGTCCGGGCTCTATACCTGCTGCAAGCTGCTGCTCTACCCGCTGATCGCCTACATGATCGCCAAGATGCGCCTGCGCCGGCGCCTCGACCTGAGCCCGGCGTAAGGTACCGCCATGCAGAACTTCTGGACCGTCTTCCGCCAGTCCCTGGGCAACATGCTCGGCAAGCCGCTGTGGCTGTTGATGGTGTTGTCGGTGACGCTGACCACCCTGCCATACGCCCATCGCACCATGGACGACCTGCCGGTGGCGGTGATCGACATGGATCACAGCTCGGTGTCCCGCGAGCTGATCCGCCAGCTCGACGCCGCGCCGAAGATCGCCGTGCGTGCCTACGACCAATTGCCTGAAGCCCAACGCGATCTCGCCTGGCGCGAGCTGTTCGGGATCGTGGTGATTCCCGTGGACTTCGAGAAGCGCGTGCTGCGTGGCGAGGCGGTCACCGTGCCGATCTTCGGCGATGCCACCAACCGCATGGCCAATGGGCAGATCCAGCAGGATATCAGTGCCACCTACACCGAACTGTCGCTGCGCTACAACCGCGAACGGCTGATGCGCGGGGGCTTCTCCGAGCAGCAGTCGAACGTCCTGCTGCAACCGACCATCGGCCAGCTCACCGACCTGTTCAACCCTGGCACCAGCTTCGCGGCCATTGTGCTGCCGGGGCTGGTGACGCTGATCCTGCAGCACAGCCTGTTGCTTTCCTGCACGCGGGTGAATCTCAACCTGCGCGGCGGCACGCCGCGTTCGCTGCGCCAGCCGGCGTCCACGCGCTTTGGCCGGTACGCCGCCCAGCTGTCGATCTGGACGGTGCTGGCGATGCTCTTCTATGTGATCTGGCCGTGGATGATGGGTTACCGGCAGACCGCGTCGTTCTTCATGCTGATGGGGCTGGTGTTGCCGTTCCTGCTGGCGGTGATCGCCATGAGCGAATTCATCGCCGAGGTGCTGCCCTCGGAAGAGGCGGTCTACCTGACCATGACCTTCATCACCCTGCCACTGTTCTACATGGCCGGCTTCACCTGGCCGCCCCAGGCCATGCCGCAGTGGGTGCAACTGCTGGCCGACGCGATACCGTCCACCTGGGCGATTCGCGCGGTGGTGGAAATGAACCAGATGAACCTGCCGCTCTCTGCCGTTGCCGACAGGATTCTCATCCTGTTCGCCATGGCGGCGGCTTACGGTTTACTGGGTACTCTGGTCTACCAGTACCGCAACTGGCGCTGGGACCAGCTCAAGGGCTGGTAGGCGGCCACTTTCGTTCTGCCCCCTGTTCGACGGCGTGCTCAGTGCCGCTACCGATACCCTGGCACTGCCGTATACGGTCTATCGCCAACAGCGCGACGGCAATATCGAGCTGACGCGCGACTGATCCGTCTAGAGTGAGAGTTCCTACCTCTGCGGGAGCTCTGTGATGAATCCATTGAATGGCAAGGTTGCGGTGGTCACCGGCGCGGCCAGCGGCATCGGCAGGCAGATCGCGCTGACGCTGGCGCAGGCGGGCGCGGCCGTGGCCATCGCCGACCTGCAGCAGGGCGCCGCCCAGCGTGTGGTGGATGAGATCGGGGCAGCCGGCGGAAAGGCCCTGGCGGTGGTCATGGACGTCACCGACGAGCAGGCGGTGGACAATGGCATCGATCAGGTGGCCGCCACTTTCGGCGGCATCGACATCCTGGTCTCCAACGCCGGCATCCAGATCGTCAACCCGATCCAGGACTTCGCCTTCGCTGACTGGAAGAAGATGCTCGCCATCCACCTGGACGGCGCCTTCCTCACCACCCGCGCCGTGCTGCGCCATATGTACCCGGCCAGGCGCGGTGGTGTGGTGATCTACATGGGCTCGGTGCATTCCCATGAAGCTTCGCCGCTGAAGTCCGCCTACGTCACCGCCAAGCACGGCCTGCTCGGGCTGGCTCGCACCCTGGCCAAGGAGGGCGGGCCGCAGGGCGTGCGCTCCCATGTGGTCTGCCCCGGCTTCGTGCGCACGCCGCTGGTGGAGAAGCAGATCCCCGAGCAGGCGAAGGAACTGGGCATCAGCGAGGAAGCGGTGGTCAAGCAGGTGATGCTCGGCGGCACCGTGGATGGCGAGTTCACCACCGTGGAGGATGTGGCGCAGACGGTGCTGTTCCTGGCCAGCTTCCCCTCGGCGGCGCTCACCGGGCAGTCGGTGCTGGTCAGCCATGGCTGGGGGATGCGCTGAAGTGCAGGCGTAGCGCCAGAAAAAAGCCCCGGCTCAATCGACAGGCGAGCCAGGGCTTGGGAACAACATCTGCGCCGGCAAGCGCTCCGGTTCTCCTGGAATTTCTGCCTGTTCCGGGGCGGGGCTGATTGATTCGGCGCAGTAGTAGATTCCCCTGGATCGGGGCCGAGCGATGTAGTGGGTTTACCGTTCGGTCTGTCAGGCAATTCCCCATCGGCTGGCACGTCCGATTTGCCGTCGGGCGATTGCCGCTGGCTCGTCGTCCCCGGTGGCGACAAATGGCACTTCCGTCCCTGCCGATGATCGTCACGACACACATGGTGCTTGCCGTGGCGGGGCCGCCATGGCGCATCGTTTTCAAACAATAATATTTCGTATTCAATATGAAAAGCCTGCTGCTGCTCGCCGGTACCGCGGCGGTGGTGGGCAGTGGCAGCCTGGGTCTGCGCGACTCGCCCTGGCTGGCGCAGCAGCGCACCTCGGTGGGAGAGCGCCAACGCATCGCCCTGCCTGATGGTGGCTGGCTGCAACTCAACACCGACAGCGCCGTGGATATAGCCTACGACGGCCACACTCGACGCGTGCGCCTGTACGCCGGCGAGCTGCTGGTACAGACCGCTCCGGACAGCGCCGGCCGTGCCTTCTGGGTCGATACGTCGCTGGGGCGCCTGCAGGCGCTGGGCACGCGATTCGCCGTACGCCTGGACGGCAGCGATGTGCGGCTTTCGGTGCAGGAGGGTGCGGTGGCGGTCATGCCGGCGCTGCGCCATGAGTCGGCCGGTGTCATCGAGGCCGGCCGCCAGGACCGTTTCGATCGCAAGGGCCTGTATGGCGAAACGACGCTGGAGGCCGATTCACTGGTGTGGAGCGAGGGCTGCCTGGTGGCGCGGCAGTGGACGCTCGGCCGCCTGTGTGCCGAACTGGCGCGCTATCGCCCCGGCGTGCTGCGCTGCGATCCGGCGGTCGCCAACCTGGCCATTTCCGGCGTGTTCCCCCTGGACCAGCCCGAGCAGGCCATTGCCGCGCTGCAACGCGGCCTGCCAGTGCGCGCGCAGTACCGTACGCGCTGGTGGGTGACGCTGGTGCCGTTGGCCTGAGGCCAATGTCCAAGGCTCCCGAGGCGAGCCTGTTCGTTTGCGCAACGCTCCGCTGGCAATCACACCGCCTTGGGCAGCGGTGCGAAGAGTGCGTCGATATCCGCGTCGTCCAGTTGCCAGTCGGCGCCGGTACCTTCGAGGATGCCGGCGGCCAGCGCGGCCTTGTCGCGCTGCAGCCGCTGGATCTTCTCTTCCACCGTGCCGCGGGCGATCAGCTTGTAGACGAATACCGGCTTGTCCTGGCCGATGCGGTAGGCACGGTCGCTGGCCTGGTTTTCCGCGGCCGGGTTCCACCAGGGGTCGTAGTGGATCACGGTATCGGCGGCGGTGAGGTTCAGGCCTACACCACCGGCCTTCAGGCTGATGAGGAACAGCGGCACGCGGCCTTCCTGGAAATCCTTCACCGGCGCGCGGCGGTCGCGGGTGTCGCCGGTGAGCAGGGCGTATTCCAGGTTGCGTTCGGCCAGCGCCTCGCCGATCAACGCGAGCATCGAGGTGAACTGCGAGAACACCAGTACGCGGCGGCCTTCGGCGAGCAGCTCTTCGAGCATGTCCAGCAGGTAGACCAGCTTGCCCGAGGTCACCGCGCGGGCGGATTTGCCGGTGGGCGGCGGCGCTTCCTTGTTCACCAGGCGGATGTCGCAGCAGACCTGGCGCAGCTTGAGCAGCGCCTCGAGGATGATGATGCGGCTGCGCGCCAGGCCTCGGCGGGCGATCTCGTCGCGCACTTTGCGGTCCAGCGCCAGGCGCACGGTTTCGTAGAGGTCGCGTTGCGCCTCGCTGAGTTCGATGTGCTGGATGAACTCGCTCTTGGGCGGCAGCTCCGAGGCGACCTGTTCCTTGGTGCGGCGCAGCAGGAACGGGCGGATGCGCGCGGCCAGGTGCGCCAGGCGGCCCTGGTCGCCGTGGCGCTCGATGGGCGTGCGGTAGTCCACGGCGAACTGCCGGGCGTCGCCCAGCCAGCCCGGCAGCAGGAAGTGGAACAGCGACCACAGCTCGCCCAGGTGATTCTCCAGCGGCGTCCCGGTCAGGCACAGGCGATTGCGAGCGCGCAGGTGGCGCGCGGCCTGGGCCGCCTTGGTGGTGGCGTTCTTGATGTTCTGCGCCTCGTCGAGGATCAGCAGGTGATACTCGTGCTGCCCGAGCTTCTCGGCATCGCGCGGCAGCAGGGCATAGGTGGTGAGGATCAGGTCGTGTTCGGCGATCTTCGCGAACGCCTTGCGCCGGCCGGCTCCGTGCAATGCGAGCACGCGCAGCTGCGGAGTGAAGCGCTCGGCTTCGTCGAGCCAGTTGGGGATCAGGCTGGTGGGCATGATCACCAGCGCCGGGCTGGTCAGGCGCCCGGCCTGCTTTTCCAGCAGCACGTGGGCGAGGGACTGCAGCGTCTTGCCCAGGCCCATGTCGTCGGCGAGGATGCCGCTGGCGCCAACTTCGCGCAGCGTTTGCATCCAGCTCAGGCCCTCGTGCTGGTAGGCGCGCAGCTCGGCGTGGAGGCCGGCGGGGATCTGCGCCGGTTGCGCGCGGTAGTCGCGTAGGCGATGCGCTATTTCGCGCAATTGCTCGCCGCCCTGCCAGGTCAGCGGCAGTTCTTCCAGTTCGGTCAGGCGCGCGGCGTCCGGCGCGCCCATGCGCAGGCGGCGTACCGGCAGTTGTTCGCCAAGATAGAACTCGGACAGCGTGCCGAGCATCGGCTTGAGCTTGCCGAAGGGCAGCGAGACGCGCAGCGGTCGGTCGGAAGCGGTCTGCCAGGTGTGGATCGGGTTGCGCCCGGCATCCAGGCGCAGCACCAGTTGTTCATCGTCGGCATGGCGGGCGAGGGCGACCGGGTCGAGCAGCGCGGGCATGCGCCGGATCAGTTCGATCAGCGCCGGCAGCAGGCTGATGCGCCGGCCTTCCACCTCGATGCCCAGTTCCAGGTCGAACCACTGGCGGTCGTCGGTTTCCTCGATCTCGGCGTACCAGTTCTCCACCGGCGTGAGGTCGAAGACGAATTCGGGGCGGATGTCGATTTCCCAGCCCTGCTCGCGCAGCCGCGGCAGGCCTTCGCGCATGAACTCCTGCCAGGCGCTGTCGTCGGGCAGTTCGAACATTTCCCCGGCGCTGTCTTCCAGGGCATCGCTGCGGCGCATCGCCGGCTTGAAGCCGAGTTCACGCAGGTCCAGGCGCCAGGCCTGCTCCAGTTCCAGTTCGCGGCTGACACGGACGATCTGGTCATCGCGGAATACCCGGATCTCGCGGCCCGAGCGCGGGGTGACGCTGCCCGAGACCGGCATGTCGCCATACAGGAAGGCCAGCGCGGCGCGGTGCCGGGAGATGTTCTGCATGCGCCCGCTGCGCAGGTCGAAGCCGCTGTGCACGTGGCTGCCCAGGGTCAGCCGTGGCCGGGGCGCGAGTTCGTCGCGCTCCACGGCAGGCAATGGAGATTCGGCGGGTGGCTTCATCCGAGTGTCCTTCCGGCAGTCCAGCCGAGTACGCAAACGCCCGATGATACCGCGATTTTTCTCGGGCGGGACGCGGAAGGAAACCGGCGGTCAGCGGGCGAAGCGTTTCGCCCCGGCGACGCACAGCACCACGGCGACGGTGGCACCGGCCATCAGCGGGCTGATCTGCTCGTGCAGCAGCAGGCCGGCCAGCGCCAGGCCGAAGAACGGCTGCAACAGCTGCAGCTGGCCGACCGCGGCGATGCCGCCGGTGGCCAGGCCGTGGTACCAGAAGAAGAAGCCGATCAGCATGCTGAACAGCGACACGTAGCCCAGGCTCAGCCAGGCCGGCCAACTGGCGCCGCTGAAGGTCTGCGGCTGGGTGTACCAGGCCAGCGGCAGCATCAGCGGCAGGGACAGCACCAGCACCCAGCAGATCACCTGCCAGCTGCCCAGGTGACGGGCGATGCGGCCACCCTCGGCGTAGCCCAGGCCGCAGACGACGACGGCGGCCAGCATCAGCAGGTCGCCGGTGAAGTTGCCCGCGCCGCTCTGCGACAGGGCGAAGCCGGCCACCACGGCGCTGCCCAGCAGCGAGCAGATCCAGAACGCCGGGCGCGGCTGCTCGCCGGCGCGGATCACGCCGAACAGCGCGGTAGCCAGGGGCAGCAGGCCGACGAAGACGATGGCGTGGGCAGAGTTGACGTGCTTGAGCGCGAGCGCGGTGAGCAGCGGGAAACCCACCACCACGCCGCCGGCCACCACCAGCAGGGGAATCAGGTCCTTGCGCGCCGGCAGCTTCTGCCGCAGCAGGATGAGGATCGCCGCCGCCAGCAGGCCGGCGATGCTGGCGCGGGCCAGGGTGAGGAAGGTCGGATCGAAGTGGGCTACCGCTACCCGCGTTGCCGGGAGCGAGCCGCTGAAGATGAGCACGCCGAGAAAGCCACTGAGCCAGCCGCTGAGGTGGCTGTTCGAGGCGAGGGTGTGGGAGTTGTTCATGGGTAGCATCCGGCAGGAGAGCGAGCCTGGAGGATGCGCGCAGAGCCGCCGGGCGGCCAGTGACAGAAAGGTACAATTTGCGCAAACTGTCCGTAAATTATCCCGGTACAAAATCCAGGGGCAGGCGAGGGCGGCATGGGCAGGCCAAAGAGCACACGGGTCGATTCGGTAATGCAGCATGTGCGCGAGCGCCTGGCGGCGCGGGCGCTGGTGCCGGGGGAACGGCTGCCGTCGATTCGCCAGCTGGCCGAGCAGCTGGAGGTGTCCAAGACCACCGTCGTGGAGGCCTACGACCGGCTGGCCGCCGACGGTGTGATCGCTGCGCGGCGTGGCTCCGGTTTCTATGTGGCCGGCCATGCGCCGCCGCTGTCCCTGGCGGACGTCGGCCCGACGCTGGACCGCAGCATCGACCCGCTGTGGATTTCCCGGCAATCCCTGGAAGCCGCGGATACCTCGCTCAAGCCCGGTTGCGGCTGGCTGCCGCCGTCCTGGCTGCCGGAAGAGGAGCTGCGCCGCGCGTTGCGGCAGATTGCCCGCGCGCCGCACTCCAGCCTGCTGGAATATGGTCGCCCCTACGGCCACTCCGGCCTGCGCGAACAGCTGGCGCGGCGGCTGGGCGATTACGGCGTGCCGGTGGGCCCGCAGCAGATAGTGCTGACCGACAACGGCACCCAGGCCATCGACCTGATCTGCCGCTTTCTGCTGGAGCCCGGTGACTGCGTGCTGGTGGACGACCCGGGCTACTTCAACTTCCAGGCACTGTTGCGTGCCCATCGGGTGCAGGTCGTCGGTGTGCCCTATACGCCGACCGGGCCGGACGTCGCCGCCATGGCTGGCCTGCTGGAGCAGCACCGCCCGCGCCTGTACATCACCAACTCGGCCTTCCATAACCCCACCGGCGCGGTGCTCTCGCCGCTGGTCGCCCATCGCTTGCTGAAGCTGGCCGAGGCCCATGACCTGCTGATCGTCGAGGACGATATCTTCGGCGACTTCGAGCACGAAAGTGCGCCGCGCCTGTCGGCCTTCGACGGGCTGGAGCGGGTGATCCAGGTCGGCAGCTTCTCCAAGACGCTGTCGGCTTCGGTGCGCTGCGGCTACATCGCCACCCAGCCGGAATGGTGCGAGCGCCTGGTGGACCTGAAGCTGGCGACCAGCTTCGGCAACAGCCCCTTCAGTGCCGAGATGCTCTTCGAGCTGCTGCGCAAGGGCAGCTACCGCCGCCACCTGGACAGCCTGCGCGGGCGCCTGGCCGACGCCATGGGCGAGACGCTGTTGCGCTTGCGCGCGCTGGATATCCAGCCCTGGCTGGAGCCGCGCGGCGGGGTGTTCGTCTGGGCCTGCCTGCCGGGAGGGCTGGACGCCGCCGAAGTCTCGCGCGCGGCCCTGGCGGACAACCTGGTGCTGGCGCCGGGCAACGTTTTCAGCCTGAGCCAGAGCGCCACCGGTTACCTGCGCTTCAACGTCGCGCAGTGCCTGTCGCCTCGTGTGTTCGAGGGGCTGGAGCGGGCCATGGGGCAGGTGGCGAATCGCCCGTAAAGGCGATAACTCCTGTATCGACCGAAACGGCTGCGGAAAATTGAACAGTTGTACAAGGGAATCTGAAAAATACCACTTCACGGTCGAACGGGTGGGTGAACTGCCAGCAGGAGCGAAGCTCTAGGATTATCGATTCAGCAGTTCGGGGCGCACTGAGCATCCCGAGGTGAATCGTTGGATCAGAAAAAGAGGACACCCCATGGCCGAGCCGTGCCAGTTGTACCTGAAGGTTGCCATCAGCCGCTTCAGGTTTGAGGCCTTTCTTTCCCAGGAGGCGGGTTCCGCCGCGTGTTTTGGCGATCTCGAGCGATGGCTGGATGGCGATCACCACCGGCGAGGCGGCCTCACCTGGAGCGAACTCTGCGAACTGGGGCAGGGCACCACCGCGGCGGCCTGGGTCGCGGGCTGGAGCCGGCACCTGCGCTCGCCGGCCTGGAACCACTACGACGATGCGACCCAGACCTGGAGCCTGGGCGTGCTGGAGTTCACCGAAAGGCGCGACTGGATCATCGGTGCGATCAACGTGCTGCGCAGAATCGCTGAGTACAAGGACCTACCGGACACGGACTATCTGCTGATCTACGAATACCTGTTCGGCAAAGGCACGGTGGTGGCCGCCGTCGAACTGACACCCGGTGCTTCCCGGATACTGCCGGGGCCGCCGCCCCTGCGTGTCACGGCCGAGGCCGACCTGATGATGAACAGTCTGTTGCGCGCCATGGATGTGACCGCGGCCTATGCCGTTCAGCGAATTTCCGACACAGATACTCACAAACGGCGCTGCTGAGTTCTTTTAATTGAGAAGCAATATCATATAATTCCGCTTTTCAATCACGCGCCTGGGCTGTGCCCGGGCCGCCTCGCAGGATTCACCTCGATGTGCGTCTCACCGCGCCTGAACCGTTCGAGCACCCAACCATGAGCGCAACCCAGGCCGGCGTCATCGCTGCCCGCATCCTCAGCGCCGTGGTCGGCGGCTATGCCCTGGCCTACACCGCCACTGCCTTCTTCAGCGTCTACCTGCCGATGTCGCGCTCGGATCGCGTGTCGCTGGCCAGCCTGGCCTGCTTCATCGTCTGGGTCGCGGCGATCCTCTACGCCTTCGGCGCGAAAAGCCCGTGGCGCGCGGTGTGGGTGCCGGTGGCGCTGAGCGTCGTGCTGGGCCTGGCCGCCTTCCTGCCGACCGCCTACGGGGTGCGCCCATGAGCCTGCGCCAATCCATGTCCGGCCTGCACACCTGGAGCGGGCTGCTGGTCAGCTGGATTCTCTTTGTCGTGCTGTTCTCCGGCACCGTCGCGGTGTTCGACAAGGAGCTCACCCGCTGGATGACGCCGCAGTTGCACACGCTGGACGAAGTGAAAGTCGGTGCCGACCAGGTGCGTGAGCTGATCGTCGAGCGTGCGCCCAAGGCCCACGGCTACTGGATGCACCCGCCCACCGAACGCATGCCGTACTGGACGGCTGGCTGGGAGCCGGCGGACTTCAGCGAGTTCCAGTCGTTCCTGGTGGACGCCCAGAGCGGCGAGGTATTGCCCAGGACCGTCGGCGGCAACTTCTTCCTCGAACTGCACTACGAGCTGCATGGCGGGATGATCGGCCTCTACATGGTCGGCGTGGCCGGTGTGTTCATGCTGGTGGCGCTGGTCAGCGGGGTGATCGTCCACCGGCGCATCTTCAAGGACTTCTTCACCCTGCGTCCGAAGGCGGCGAAGCAGCGCGCCTGGCTGGATGCGCACAACGTGCTGGGCGTGCTCGGCCTGCCGTTCCATCTGCTGATGGCGTACACGGGGCTGGCGATCTTCATCACCTTCTATATGACCGCCGGCATCAAGGTGGCCTACAAGAACGACATGGAGCATTTCTTCCATGACGTGCAGGGCGCCTTCGACCGTGAAGCGCTGGGCAAGCCGGCGAAGGCGACCAAGTCCATCGACAACATGATCCTCAAGGCCCGTGAAGCCTGGGGCGACGACAGCCAGGTCGGCTGGATCAATATCGAGAACCCGGGGGACGCCGGCGCGATGGTGCAGATCCGCAAGGCGGTGGACAAGGGCATGGTCAACGACCAGCGCACCGTGTCCTTCGACTCCGGCAGCGGCGCGCTGCTGCACGTGCAGAAGCCCTACAAGCCGGGCTACAAGACCTACGCCTGGTTGACCGGCCTGCACATGGCGCAGTTCGGCAACGACCTGCTGCGGGTGATGTATTTCGCCCTCGGCCTGGTGGGCTGCGTGATGGTGTTCGGCGGCCTGCAAGTCTGGGTGAGCAAGCGTGAAACCCGTGGCCACCGGGGCGTGGCGCTGGTACGCACGCTCAACGGCGCGGTGTGCGGCGGCCTCCCGGTCGCCTCGCTCGGCCTGCTCGCGGCTTCGCGACTGTTGCCGGCCGACCTGCTCCAGCGCACTCGCTGGGAGGCCACCGCCTTCGTGGTGATCTGGCTGCTGGCGCTGCTCCATGCGCTGCTGCGCCGGGGGAGCCGGGCCATGGCCCGCGAGCAGTTCGTCACCCTGGCAGCGCTGGCGTTATTACTGCCGGTGCTGAGTCTGTTCGGCCCCGAGCCGGGACGGATCACGACCCACTTCGCCAATGGCGACTGGACGATGGTCGGTATCGATCTTGGTCTGCTGCTGGTCGGCAGCCTCTGCGCCTTTCTTGGCTGGCGACTGGGCCAGGAGCGCGCCGAGCCCGCCCGCGCAGGTCGTGCCCGTAACGAGGAGTTCGCCTGATGCTGCTGGTGTTCGGTCTCAATCTGCTGGCGCTGGCGGCGGGCTGCCTGTCGCTGTCGCGCCATCACCGCGATCTGTTCGGTAATGCGCCCTCCGAGTCCCGTGTGCGTCTGCTGCGTATCGTGGCGCTGGTGGATGGCGCGCTGGCGCTGGCCTACGCGATCCACGTCATCGGCATGGAACTGGGCATCGTCTATTGGGCGTGCCTGTTGATGATCGCGGGGGCTGTGCTGGTCCTGCTGCTGGCCTGGCGGCCGCGCTGGGCGCTGCCGACGGCGGCGGCGATGCCGGTGATTGGTGGTGTGTTGGCCGTACTCGGCTGACGCTTCAAGCTTTTTATAGGAGCGAGCAAGCTCGCTCCTATAGGTCGGGTGTTCGCGCAGGATCGGCCAGCGGCCTACTCCTCGAACGCCTGCCGATATTCCCCCGGTGTGCCACCCACCACCGACCTGAAACGGTTGGCGAAATGACTGGCGCTGGAGAACCCGCACGCCAGCGCCACCTGGCTCAACGGTTGGCGCGTATCGCGCAGCAGGCGCTGCGCCAGGGCCACGCGGCGGGCCAGCACGTACTGGTGCGGCGGCATGCCGAAGCTTTCGCGGAACATCCGCGCGAAGTGGTATTCCGACAGCGCCGTCTGCATCGCCAGCTCGCCCAGCGACAATGGCTGGTCCAGGCGCTGCTCGATGTACTCGGCAATCCGCCGGCGCATCACCGGTGCCAATCCGCCCTTGAGCTTCAACCCTTCCCGCAGGCCGACCTGATTGAGCAACAGATGATCGATCAGGTCATGGGCCAGGGTACTGGTGCGGATGCGTTCGCCCGGCTCGTGCCAGTCCAGCTTCACCAGTTGGCGGAATCGCGCAGCCTGCTGCGGGTCATCGAGGAAGGTGCGTTCGTGCAGTTGCAGTTCGCGCGGCTCGCGGTCGAGCAGGCGGATGCAGCCGAGGGAGAACTGTTCCTGGCCGATATAGAGGTGCGCCAGGCGGATGTCGCCGTTGACGATCCAGGCCGACTCGGCGCCGGCCGGCATCACACAGAGTTTGTCTGGTGCACCCTTGCTGCCCGGCGCGCCGCGGCGAAAGGTGCCGGTGCCGTCGTTCAGGTAGCAGGACAGCGTGTGGTGGCTGGGCGCGTGGTAGTCGCGGGCATCGTGGCTGTTGCTCCAGATCGCCGCGGACAGCCCGTCGCCCAGCTCCGCGCAGCGCTCCAGGCGGGCGTTGGGCGAGGCGTTCATCGACTGGAAGACTTCTAGCTGCGAAATGGCTGACATGGGCGTTCCTCTGCTGCCTTCACTCTACCCGCGCGGGCGCGCCTCGCCAGCCCGGCTGTCGCAATAAGCGCAAGAATCTGCAAGCCGGTCCCGGGCCTGGGCGGGAGACTGTTTCTCCAGTCATCCGGAGATCGCCATGAATCTCTCGCTCTACCTGCTCACGGTGCTCATCTGGGGCACCACCTGGATCGCCATCAAGCTGCAGGTCGGCGCCGTCGCCATTCCGTTGTCCATCGCCTACCGCTTCAGCCTGGCGGCGCTGGTGCTGTTCGTCCTGCTGCTGGTGTCGCGGCGGCTGCAACCGCTGGGCCGGCGCGGGCAGGCGATCTGCTTCGCCCAGGGGTTGTGCCTGTTCTGCGTGAACTTCCTGTGCTTCTACACCGCGAGCCAATGGATCCCCAGCGGGCTGGTCGCCGTGGTGTTTTCCACCGCCACGCTGTGGAATGCGCTGAATGCGCGGATTTTCTTCGGCCAGCGCATTGCGCCCAACGTGCTGGGCGGCGGCGCATTCGGCCTTGCAGGGCTGGCGCTGCTGTTCTGGCCGGAGCTGTCAGGGCACCAGGCGACGCGGGAGACCTTCTACGGCCTGGGCCTGGCGCTGCTCGGCACCTTGTGTTTCTCGGCGGGCAACCTGTTGTCGAGCCTGCAGCAGAAGGCCGGGCTGCGGCCGCTGTCGACCAATGCCTGGGGCATGCTCTACGGCTCGCTGATCCTGCTGGGCATCTGCCTGGTGCGGGGCGTCCCGCTGACCTTCGACAGCAGCCCGCAGTACGTCTGGTCGCTGCTGTACCTGGCGATTCCCGGTTCGGTGATCGGCTTTACCGCCTACCTGACACTGGTCGGGCGCATGGGCCCGGAGCGCGCGGCCTATTGCACCGTGCTGTTCCCGGTGGTGGCGCTGAACGTCTCGGCCTTCGCCGAAGGTTACCAGTGGAGCCTGCCGGCGTTGGCCGGGCTGGGGCTGGTGATGGCCGGCAACGTCCTGGTGTTCCGCAAGCCCAGGCCGGTGCTGCAGCCGGCACGGGCGTGAACCTGTAGGAGCGAGCTTGCTCGCGAACAGCCTCACTGCGGGGCTGGTTCGCGAGCGAGCTCGCTCCTACATGGATATCCTGGCTTCAGCGCTGGGACATCAGCTTCGTAGGGCGAATAACGCGCCAGCGTTATCCGCCGCCGAGGTGCCGGCGGATAACCTGTTCCAGGTTATGCGCCCTACGAAAAGCGCATCAGGCCTTCCACGACTGCGGGTTGACCAGGTTCTTCGGTCGCTCGCCACGCAGCGCCGCCTCGAAGTTGTCCAGCGCGCACTCGGCCATGGCCTGGCGGGTTTCGTGGGTCGCCGAGCCGATGTGCGGCAGGGTCACGGCGTTGGGCAGGGCGAACAGCGGCGACTCGGCCAGCGGTTCCTTCTCGTAGACGTCCAGGCCGGCGGCGAGGATGCGCTTCTCCTGCAGCGCTTCCACCAGCGCGGCTTCGTCGATCACCTGGCCTCGGGCGATGTTCACCAGGATGCCGGTGGGCTTCATCAGTTCCAGCTCGCGCTTGCCGATCAGCTTGCGGGTCTTGTCCGACAGCGGTACCACTACGCAGACGAAATCCGCCTCGCCCAACAGTTCATCGAAGCCGCAGAAACGCGCGCCCAGTTCCTGTTCCAGCTCCGGCTTGCGGCTGTTGCCGTGGTAGAGGATGTCCATGTTGAAACCGAAGTGGCCGCGGCGGGCGATGGCGGCGCCGATGCGGCCCAGGCCGAGGATGCCGAGCTTCTTGCCGTGCACGTCGACGCCGAACTGCTGGGCGTCCACGGTGCGCTTCCACTGGCCGGCCTTGGTCCAGGCATCCAGCTCGGCGGTGCGCCGGGCGGCGGCCATCATCAGGGCGAAGCCGAGGTCCGCAGTGGTTTCCGTGAGCACGTCCGGGGTGTTGGTCAGCGGGATGCCGCGCTGGTTCAGGTAATCCAGGTCGTAGTTGTCATAGCCCACCGAGACGCTGGAGATGACTTCCAGCTGCGTGGCCTGGGCCAGTTGCTTCTCGCCCAGCGGCCGACCGACGCCGATCATGCCGTGGGTTTCCGGCAGGGCCGCGGCAAGCTGCGCGTCGACGTCGCCCTGCTTGGGGTCGAGCACGGTGACGTTGAACTGGGCGCGCAGGCGGTCGAGGTGTGCCGCGGCAAGGCGGCTGAAGACAAAGACGTTCTTTTTCATGGCTCTCGGACGGCAGGGAGGCGGGAGGGGCTTAACCCTACCACTGCCGGGCTAGAGCGGCACAAGGCTTACGTGTGCGCTGGGCGGTTATCGAACGACGAACACCCCGGGTGGTGCGGGGAAAAGTGGGTCGCGGGCAAGCTCACTGAACACCGGGGTAGGGAGTTACACAGTGAGCTTGCCCGCGAAACACGACGAAAAGGGTGGTCAGGGTCCCACATCGGCGAGGCCGGCGCCATCGGCCTGGAGCACGCCGGGGAGGTTCTCGCGCAGGTAGGCTACCCAGGTCTTGATCTTCGCGTCCAGGTACTGCCGCGACGGGTACAGCGCGTAGACGTTGAGGATCTGCAGCTTGTAATGCGGCAGCACGCGCACCAGCGAGCCATCGCGCAGGCCGTCGATCGCCGAGTAGACCGGCAAGGCGCTGATGCCCATGCCGGAGCCGATGGCCTCGGTCATGGCGTCACCGACATTCACCTGGAAGGGCGAGGGGCCGAGGGTGATCATTTCCTGGCCGTTGGGACCGTCGAACAGCCATTTGTCCAGCGGCAGCACCGGGCTGATCAGGCGCAGGCAGTCGTGCTCCATCAGTTCGGTGGGTGTCTTCGGCGTGCCGCGTCGGGCCAGGTAGTCGGGCGAGGCGCAGAGGATGCTGTAGGTCTCGCCGATGCGCTGGGACACCAGGCCCGAATCGGGCAGTTCCGAGGCGACCACGATGGCCACGTCGAAGCCTTCGTCGAGCAGGTCCGGCACGCGGTTGGCCATGGTCAGCTCGAAGGTCACGTCCGGATGCAACTGGCGATAGTTGGCGATGGCGCGGATCACGTAGTGCTGGCCGATGCCGGTCATCGAGTGCACGCGCAGGCGGCCGGCAGGGCGGGCGTGGGCATCGCTGGCCTCGGCCTCGGCCTCCTCGACATAGGCGAGGATCTGCTCGCAGCGCAGCAGGTAGCGCTGGCCGGCCTCGGTCAGGGCGATGCGCCGGGTGGTGCGGTTGAGCAGGCGGGTCCGCAGGTGGGACTCCAGATTGGCGACCGCGCGGGATACGTAGGCGGTGGTGGTGTTCAGCTGCTGCGCGGCGGCGGTGAAACTGCCGGTTTCCGCGACACAGGCGAACGCACGCATGGTCTGCAGTGTGTCCATTGGAGCCTCGTCAGTGGGGCGTCTGTCCCGGGTGGCGACGTCGATGCAGCGATACGTCGCCGTCGCCGGCATGTCCTTGATGGGTGGCAATGCGCGGAGCAGAGCGCGGGCGGCCTATTGTCACATGGATGACGACACACATTGTTTCATTATCGGTAATAAACAATCACAAAACAGCCGGCTTATCCGTTCCCTTTCCCGTCCCTAGAATTCAATCGCCGCAACTGGCTTTGCCGGCTCTCCACGCTTAAAAGCCCCACGCTGAAAAGCTAGACCACTTCCAGGACCTCCACCGTGTCGCGTCACCTCGTGAAAGGACTGACGTTCGTCGGCTCCTTTGTCATTTTTTCAACAATCGCCGGATGTATCAGCACCAACGGCATCGCCCCGCAGGAACAGCGCATGGGCGACACCGAGCTGGCCACCGACGCCGCCATCGCGCACGCCAACCAGGAAGCTGGCTGGCCGGCCGAGCAGTGGTGGCGTGCCTATGGCGATCCGCAGTTGAATAGCTGGGTGCAGACTGCGCTGGACGGCAGCCCGACCCTGGCCCAGGCCGAGGCGCGGGTGCGCATGGCCATGGCCATGGCTGGCGTCGCCGAGTCCGCCGAGTCGCCGCAGATCAGCGGCGATGCCTCGCTGACCCGCCACCGCTGGCCGACCGACTATTTCTATGGCCCGGGCGACCTGGCCGATACCACCACCTGGAACAACAACGCCGCCCTGGGCCTGAGCTATTCGCTCGACCTCTGGGGCCGCGAGCGCAGCAACACCGAGCGCTACCTCGACATCGCCAAGATGACCGCCGCCGAGGCACGGGTCGCCCAGCTGGAGCTGGAGAGCAACATCGTCCGCGCCTACATCCAGCTGTCGCTGCAATACGCCGAGCTGGACATCGGCAAGGCCATGCTGGCTCAGCAACAGGGCATCCTCGCGCTGGCCCAGCGTCGCCTGGCCGGCGGCATCGGCACGCATTTCGAAGTCAGCCAGGCGGAAGTCCCGCTGCCGGAGACCGAACGCAAGATCGAAGCGGTGGACGAGGAAATCCAGCTGACCCGCAACCAGATCGCCGCCCTGGCCGGCAAAGGCCCCGGCGCCGGCGCCTCGATCCAGCGCCCGAGCCTCAAGCTCGCCGAAGGCCCCGGCCTGCCCAGCAAGCTGCCGATGGAGTTGCTCGGGCACCGCCCGGACGTGGTCGCCAGCCGCTGGAAAGTCGCCGCCCAGGCCAAGGGCGTGGACGTCGCCCGCGCCGAGTTCTACCCCAACGTCGACCTGGTCGCGAGCATCGGCTACAGCGCGGTCGGCGGCGGCATGCTGGAGTTCCTCAATGCCGAGAAATTCACCTACGGCGTCGGCCCGGCCATCTCCCTGCCGATCTTCGACGGCGGTCGTCGCCGCTCGCAGCTGAGCCAGGAAGCGGCGGGCTACGACGCCGCCGTGGCGCAGTACAACCAGACGCTGATCAACGCGCTCAAGGGCATCTCCGATCACCTGATCCGCATGCACTCCATGGAGCTGCAGCAAGGCTTCGCCGCCAAGTCCGTGGCCTCGGCCCAGCGCACCTACGACATCGCCACCAAGGCGTACCGTGGCGGCCTGACCGACTACCTCAACGTGCTCAACGCGCAGACCCGCCTGTTTCAGCAGCAACTGGTGGAGCAGCAGGTACGTGCCGCGCGCCTGGCGACCCATGCCGGCCTCGTCGTTGCCCTCGGCGGCGGCCTGATGGACAAGCAGGAAGGCCCGCGGGAGCAAAAGATGGTCCCGGAGACAGTCGACGTGCGTGCGGCACAGGGCGCCGGACGCTGATATGGCGGCGAACGACTTCAGCGCCCACCCGGCGCCGCTGGACGCCCTGCGTCGCGCGCTGCTGGAATGGGGCCGCAGCGACGGCATCACCTGGATCTATATCGCCAAGGTGCTGCTCGCCGCGCTGCTGACCCTGTGGCTGGCGATGCGCCTGGAGCTGCCGCAGCCAAGCACGGCGACCATCACCGTGTTCATCGTCATGCAGCCGCAGAGCGGCCAGGTGTTCGCCAAGAGTTTCTACCGGATTCTCGGCAGCCTCGTCGGGCTCTCCGTGATGGTTGCGCTGATTGCCATCTTCGCCCAGCAGCGCGAGCTGTTCCTGCTGGTCTCGGCGCTGTGGATCGGCCTGTGCACCGTCGGCGCCGCGCGCTACCGCGACTTCCGCTCCTACGCCTGCGTGCTCGCCGGCTACACCGCCACGCTGATCGGCCTGCCCGCCACCCTGCACCCGGAAGCCGCGTTCATGTCGGCCATCTGGCGCGTGCTGGAAATCAGCCTGGGGATTCTCTGCTCCATGGTGGTCAGCGCCACGCTGTTCCCGCAGACCTCCAGCACGGCCATGCGCAGCGCGCTGTACCAGCGTTTCGGCGCCTTCGCCGGCTTCGTCCTGGACAACCTCGGCGGCGGTGATCGGCGCAGGTTCGAGGCATCCAACGTCGCCTTCGCTTCCCAGGCCGTGGGCCTGGAGGCGCTGCGCAGCGTTACCCGCTTCGAAGACCCGCACATGCGCCTGCGTTCGGGTCGCCTGTCGCGCCTGAACAACGAGTTCATGGTCCTCACCACCCGTTACCACGCGCTGCACCAGTTGCTCTCGCGCCTGCGTGCGCAGGAGGCCGAGGCGGTGCTGCGCGCGTTGCAACCGTGCCTGGATGAACTGACTCAGGTGCTCGCCCCGTGGCGCGGCCAGTCGGTCACCGACCGTGACGCCGAACGCCTCGCTGCGCAGCTGGAAAGCCACCGCACGCGGATGATGCAGTGCATCCGTTCCGGCCGCGCGCAGTTGCTCGCGGAGCAGGACGAGCCCTCCGCGCTGCTGGACTACAACACCGCCGGCGAGCTGCTCTACCGCCTGGCCGACGACCTCTACAACTACGCCCTGACCCACGCCTCCCTGGCCGCGCACAAGCACGAGCGGGAGAACTGGAAGCACGGCTTCTCGCCCAAGGCCAACCTGGTCGCCTCGCTGGTGGCGGGCGGGCGTACCGCGCTGATGGTGCTGGTGTTCGGCCTGTTCTGGATCGAGACCGCCTGGCCCAGCGGCAGCACCTTCGTGCTCAACGCCGCCGCCGTCGCCGCGCTGGTCTCGGCCGCGCCTGACCCGGCGAAGATGGCCATGCAGATGGCCGTGGGCACCTTCTTCGCGGCGATCCTCGGCTTCTCGGAAACCTTCTTCGTGTTCCCGCACCTGGACGGCTTCGCCCTGCTGGCCTTCGCCCTGGCGCCGGTGTTCGCGGTGGGCGCGTTCTTCTCGATCAAGCCCAAATACGCCGGCTACGGCCTGGGCCTGCTGGTGTTCTTCAGCTTCGGCGCGATCCCGGCGAACCTCACCGTCTACGATCCGGGCCGCATGCTCAACGAGTACATCGCCCTGGTGCTGTCGCAAAGCCTGGCCGCGGTGGTCGCCGCGGTGATCATGCCGCCCACCAGCGCCTGGCTCTGGCGCCGCCTGGAGAAGGACCTGCGCCTGCGCGTGGTGGAAGCCATCAGCGGCAAGCTCGACGGCCTTGTCTCGTCGTTCGAGAGCGGCACCCGCGACCTGCTCAACCAGGCCTACGGTGTGGCCGCGCGCAGCCCGCAGATGCAACGCCGCCTGCTGCGCTGGACCTTCGTGGTTCTGGAAATCGGACATTCGATCATCGAACTGCGTGTCGAGCAGGAGAACCTGCCGAGCGAGCCCTGCTATGCGCAATCGTCGCCCTGGCGGCAGTCGATCCGCGCCATGGGCCGTGCGCTGATCCGCCTGTTCGTCAAGCCCTGCGAAGCCAACCTTGAGCGCGCCCTGGTCGCAGTGGAGCAGGCCATCGATTGCGTGAAGACCACTGACGAGCCGCGCGCGCCGGACTTCGAAAGCTCGCCGCTGCGCCGCGTGCTCAGCTACCTGCACTTCATCCGCAGCAGCCTGCTCGACCCGCAGTCGCCGCTGCGCGATGGCGAAACCTCTTCTGGAAGATCGACCCATGTTGCCTGACCTGCCCCGCGAGATCGCGTTCCACGGGGTCTACATGCCGACCCTGACCCTGATGTTCCTCGTCGCCGCGGTGATCTGCTGGGGCATCGACCGCATCCTCGCTTCGGTCGGCCTGTACCGCTACACCTGGCACCCGGCGCTGTTCCGCGTGTGCCTGTTCGCCTGCCTGTTCGGCGGGCTGTCCCTCACTGTCTATAAGTAACGAGCGTGCACCCATGACTCTCAAATCCATCATCAGCCTGCTGGCGACCCTGATCATCCTGGCGGTCGCCGCGTTGATCGGCCGCGCCCTCTGGGTGAACTACATGGATACGCCCTGGACCCGCGACGGCCGGGTACGAGCCGATATCATCAACGTCGCCGCCGACGTCTCCGGCGTGGTGGTCGACGTACCGGTGCGCGACAACCAGCAGGTGAAGAAAGGCGATCTCTTGATGCAGATCGACCCGGACCACTACCAGATCGCCGTGAAGCAGGCCGAAGCCCTGGTCGCTTCGCGCAAGGCCACCCTGCAGATGCGCCAGCTCAACGCCAAGCGCCGCCGCGCCATGGATGAAGAAGTGGTCTCCCGCGAGAGCCTGGACGATGCCAGCAACACCGCCGCCGCCTCCGAGGCCGACTACCAGCAGGCCCTGGCCGCGCTGGACGCCGCCAAGCTGAACCTGGAACGCACCCAGGTGCGCGCCTCGGTGGATGGCTACGTGACCAACCTCAACGTGCACCGTGGCGACTACGCCCGCGTCGGCGAGGCGAAGATGGCCGTGGTCGACGAGAACTCCTACTGGATCTACGGCTATTTCGAAGAGACCAAGCTGCCGCACATCCGCGTCGGCGACCCGGCGGAGCTGCAACTGATGAGCGGCGAGCGCCTGAAGGGCCACGTCGAAAGCGTCGCCCGCGCCATCTACGATCGCGATAACCCGGAAAGCCGGGAGCTGGTGGCCGACGTCAACCCGACCTTCAACTGGGTGCGCCTGGCCCAGCGCGTGCCGGTGCGCATCCATATCGACGAGGTACCGGACGGCGTGCTGCTGGCGGCGGGCATCACCGCCACCGTGATCGTCAATCCGCAGAGCCGCAACGCGGAGCATTCCGACGGCGCAGCTGCGACGGCGCAGTGATCTGATTCAATGAATGACAACGGGAGCTTCGGCTCCCGTTTTCGTTGGCGGCCAGATCGCGGCGCTCTTACGGCGGCATGCAAGTCGCGTAGGGCGGAGCGGAGCCCAGGGGCTCTTCGTAGGAGCGAGCTTGCTCGCGAACAGCCCAGCTCCGGTGCCATGCGGTTCGCGAGCAAGCTCGCTCCTACGAAAGCGGCTCAACCCTCGGCATGCTCGCGCTTGCGGTTCTTGTAGCTGCCGCGGATGTTCATCGCCGCCAGGCACAGCTGCAGGATCACCAGCGCGTAAGCGTGGGCGGGCAGGCCCCAGGCGATCCACAGCGCGTTGCTGGCGATGAATACCCAGAAGCCCACCTTGCGCCGCTTTCGGTCGCGGGAACCCACCAGCCAGGCGGCGAGGACGGTGACCAGCATGGCCGGCCATTGCAGCAGGTCGATCAGTTCGTTCATGGGGGCAAGCTCAGGCGTTTGTCCTGAACTCAGACCAGCCCCGGCGCGGCAAAGTGCGGACGAATTGGATAGCCATCGAGCAGAGCGTTCGTCCTTTCCGGGTCCAGCCCGCCGTTGAAGGGCACGCCCAGCGCCTGGCGATGGATGCCGGTGGATGCCAGCCACAAGGTGTCGATGCGCGCGGCCAGCGCGCCGGGGACGTCGGTCACCAGCGAATCGCCGACGAACAGGATGTGCTTCGCGCCGCGCGCTTCCAACTGCCGATGGGCGATGCGGAACGCGGAAGGATCGGGTTTGCCGTACCAGTGCACCTTGCCGCCTTCTTCGGCGAAGGCTTCGGCGAGGCGACCGGCGCCGAACACCGTTTGCCCACCGGAGACCACCACGCGGTCCGGGTTCGCGCACAGGAAGGGTTTTTCGGTGGCGCCGCGCAGCGGGGCGAAGCGCTCTTCCAGTTCGTCCTGCGGGAAGCTGCCGACGCCCAGAATCAGCGATGCAGCGTGGATGTCATCGCAGAAGCGCTCGCGGATGTCTGCCGGCCAGGTGGTCAGCGCATCGCCCACACCGACGGTATAGATGCCGCCGCGCTGGAATTCGCGTTCATGGGTGAAGGCGTCGATGGCCAGTTGGCCGGAGGTGGTGATACCGGCGAACAGCTCGCGGGAGACGCCCAGCCGCACCAGGGTGTCGGCCATCTCCGGGACGCTGCGCGAGGCGTTGCTGAGGAACCACACCGGCTTGCCTTCGGCGGCGCGGCGGGCGAGCCAGGCGAGGGCGCCGGGGAAGACGTCGACGCCGTCGATCAGTACGCCCCAGAGATCGAGCAGGAAGCCGTCGTAGTCGGCGCAGAAGGCATCCAGGCCGGCGTGGTCGATATAGCGGGTGTGGGTAACGGCGCTGAAGCGGGAAGCGGTCATGGCGAGCCTGTGAAACGGTGAGGGTGCGGATAAGCTACCGCACTCTTGCCGATTCGGTGTGACAGGTCGCCGATCAGTGCGCCGGGTGCGGCGACCGTTCCTCGCCGAAGGTGTCCGCCAACCAGCCCTTGAGCTGGCAGCCGGCGAAGGCCGAGGTGCTGCATTCGCCGCTGGCCAGGGCCTGTTGCAGCTGGCCGATGTCGGCCTTCTGCACATAGGCGATGGCATCCTGCATGTCATCCTCGGTGCCGAAGCCGCCCTGGGTCATTTCCTTGAGCGCGTCTTCCTTGCTCCAGCCCTGGATCACGGTACGGTACATGGCGGCGAACAGGCCGGTGCGATCACGCCCGTGCTTGCAGTGCATCAACACCGGGCCGTTCTGCTCGGCGCTCTGCAGGATACGCAGGACCTTCAGCACGTCGGCGTCATCGACGCGGTCGGCGTGGGTCGGGAAGCTCACTGCCTCGATGTTCTGCTGGCCGATCCATTCGCGGTCGTCGTCCTTGATGAAGCTCACCACGGTCTTCACCTGCATGCGCTGCAGTTCGGGCAGGTCGGCACTGCCGGGCAGTGCGCTGCGGTAGAGCGTGGGCGACATCTGGTAGAGGTTGAACGATGGGTCCACCGGCCTGGCCCAGTCGGACGGACTCTCGCCGGCGGCCAGGGCGAGTGGGCCGAAGGTCAGCAGGGCAGCGGCGATGGCGCCGCGAAGGGAACGGGGCAGGGACATGGGGACTCCTCCAAGGTCTGCGTCACCTTAGGCGGGGTCGGGTCGTGCCGGGATGAAATGCAGGTGAAGAAAGCGTGAAGTCCGCTCAGCGCCTGTCGGCTGGCAGGAAGCGCAGCAGCACGCCGGGGCGGAAGAACCACCAGACGCACAGCGGGTAGCACAGGTAATTGAGGAAGTAGAGCAGCAGTGCTGCCGGGCTGGGCGTGTTCTTCCACGCCGCCATGCCCACCAGGAGGGTGTAGAGCAGGGCCAGGCCGCCGCCGTACAGCGCAGTCAGCCGCCAGCGTTCACCGGTTTCCGCCAGGCGCTTGTGCCGGCGGGCGAACCAGAAGGCCATCGCGGCGGCGATCACCGCCGCCACCAGCAGGGTCGCCGGCACGCCACCGACCCGCAGCAACCCGCGCGCTACCACATTGAGGAAGAAGGCGGCGAGGATACCGGCAAGGGCGAGGTAGCGGACCTGGTATGTCATCAGAGTTGTCCATCGAGGCCGAAGCGCTTCTTCAGCACCTTATCCAGCAGGCCGGTGGGCAGCCAGCGCGAGAGCAGTGGCAGGGCGCGGCTGCCGTTGCCGATGCGCACCAGGCGCGGACGCGGGGACTTCTGCGCGGCGGCCAGCAGCTTCTGCGCGAAGTCGCTGGTTGGGGTGGGCTTGTCCTGGGAGGCGGCGGCGCGCGCCTGGATGAATCGGCGCAGCGGCCACCAGGCGGAGTCCTCGCCGACCAACGCAGCCATCTCGCGGCTGGCGTTGGCGCCGAAGTTGGAGGCGATGGCGCCGGGCTGCACCTCCATCACCTCGATGCCGAAAGGCGCCAGTTCCAGGCGCAAGGCGTCGTTCAGTGCGTGCACAGCAGCCTTTGACGCGCAGTAGGCGCCGGCAAAAGGCGTGACCAGCACACCGGACACGCTGCCGATGTTCACCACCAGCCCGCGACGTGCGCGCAGCGCCGGGAACAGCGCGCGGGTGACGCCGACCACGGCGAACACATTGGTTTCGAACTGCCGGCGGATCGCCTGGCTGCCGCCATCGAGCAACGGCCCCATGGCGCCGTAGCCGGCGTTGTTGATGAGCACGTCGAGCCCGCCGGCTTCACGCTGCAACTGCTCGGCGAGACGTTCGACGGCGGGCTCGTCATTGACGTCCAGCAGCACGCCGCGAAGGCCGGCCTGGCCGAGTGCGGCGACGTCTTCATCGCGGCGGGCGGTGGCCCAGACCTGGTACCCGGCGGTCTGGAAGGCTTCGGCTAGAGCGCGGCCGATGCCGCTGGAGCATCCGGTGATGAGGGCGACGGGCTGGGGCATGGTCTGGTAGTCCGTGTCTGTGGGCGGGACTACCGTACCGGATTGTGCGGGGCAGGTGAATCAGTTACCAAAACGGCCGTTCACCCGCTCGGCGCGGAATTCCAGGGTGCTGGCGCGGTAGCCGGGCCGCAGCGGCGGCAAGGGGAGGCAGTCGCTCCAGCTGTCGCCGGCGAGCAGCGCGCCGGGGCCGCGGTAGCGCGGGGCTTCGTAGAGGTTTTCGGCGAGATCGGTGGTATCGCCAGGGCGGTAGGCGGCGACCTTCCAGCGCAGTTCCAGCAGCGGGCGGGAAGAGCCGTTCTTCAGGCTGACGGCCAGCGGGCGGCCGGGCTGGCACTGCTCGGGCTGGTAGGCGATGCGCAGTTCCAGGTGCTCGAGTTGGCGTGCGTCACTGTTGTCCTGCCAGATGGCGATGGCGATCACACAGGCCAGCCCGACCAGTCCGGCACCGGAGATCGGCAGGGCGCGGGAGGGGTAGCGGATCAGCAGGATGATCCAGGTGACGATCAGCAGGATGCCGTACAGCATGGAGCGCTCCGCGGGGGATGTGTGGATACCTTAGCAGGAGCTTCGCGGCGGTGGGTTGATGTGGCGCCGGCAAAGCGCCAGCCCATAAAAAAGCCCCCGCACCGAATGGTGCGAGGGCATTGGCGCCGATGGGGGGAAGCGCCGGGTCCCGGGGCTTAGCGAACTACAGCCTGGAGTTCCACGTTCTCCGTGGTGCGGCCGTAGACGTCCTCCAGACGCTCGATGTCGTCTTCGCCCAGGTAGCTGCCCGATTGCACCTCGATGATTTCCAGCGGGATCTTGCCGGGGTTGGCCAGGCGATGGACCGAGGCGATCGGGATGTAGGTGGACTGGTTTTCGGTGAGCAGGAAGGTCTTGTCGTCACAGGTCACCTGCGCGGTGCCGGAGACGACGATCCAGTGCTCGGCGCGGTGGTGGTGCATCTGCAGTGACAGGCGCGCGCCCGGCTTGACCGAGATGTGCTTGACCTGGAAGCGGCCGCCCATGTCCACCGAGTCGTAGGAACCCCACGGACGATAGACCTGGCAGTGGTTCTGGGTCTCGCTGCGGCCGGCGGCGTCGAGCTGGTTGACCACCTTCTTGACGTCCTGCACGCGGTCCTTGTGGGCGATCATCATGGCGTCCTTGGTCTCGACGACCACGATATCCTCCAGGCCGATCACCGAGACCAGCTTGCCGTTGCCGTGCACCAGGCAGTTGTGGCTGTCGTGGACCATCACGTCGCCCATGGTGACGTTGCCGTCATCGTCCTTGTCGTGCACTTCCCAGATCGACGACCAGCTGCCGACGTCGTTCCAGCCGGCGGACAGCGGCACCACGCAGGCGCGGCGGGTCTTTTCCATCACCGCGTAGTCGATGGAGTTGTCCGGGCAGCACTCGAAGGTGGCGGCGTCGATGCTGATCAGGTCGCCATCGTGCTGGCTGCGCTCCAGGGCCAGCAGGCAGGTGTCGTAGATGTCGGCGTCGTGCTTCTTCAGTTCCTCGAGGAAGCGGCTGGCGCGGAACAGGAACATGCCGCTGTTCCAGAAGTAGCCGCCGTCCTCGACGAACTGCTGGGCTCGGGCTTCGTCGGGTTTCTCGATGAAGCGCTCGACGCGGATGACGCCGTCCGGCAGGCCGCGCTCGTCGCCGGCCTTGATGTAGCCGTAGCCGGTTTCCGGGCGGTTGGCAGGGATGCCGAAGAGCACCATCTCGCCCTTCTCGGCGGCGTTGGTGGCCAGCGCCAGGGCACGCTGGAAGGCGCGCTGGTCGTCGATCACATGGTCGGCCGGGAGGATCAGCAGCAGTTCGTCGCGGCCTTCGGCGAGCAGCTTCATGGCGGCGATGGCGACCGCTGGGGCGGTGTTGCGGCCGAAGGGTTCGAGGAGGATGGACTGGGTCTTCAGGTTCAGCGCTTCGAGCTGCTCCTGGACGATGAAACGGTGTTCCTGGTTGCTCACCACGACGGGCGGCTCCATGCCTTCGAACACCAGGCGTTCCAGCGTCTGCTGGAACAGGGTGTGGTCGCCGGTCAGGGCCAGGAACTGCTTGGGATACTGTTTGCGCGAAAGAGGCCAGAGTCGCGAGCCGCTGCCACCGGAAAGAATTACTGGGATCATCGGGTTTCTCCTTAAGCGTTTGCGTTCTGTCTGCCGAGCCGCGTCGTGCGGACCGGCCTGCGGTTTGGGTGACCTCTCCAGTGCTTGCCGTCGCTGCGGCGCACGGGTTCTTCTGCCGGTGCTGGGCCGGTCTTGTTGTTCTGGGTGGAGCGGGGCGCGTCAATTGCTCGCGCGCCCCAGGACCCTCGCCGAGGGGAGGGCAGGCAGTTCGTGCCGGCGGGAGGTGTGGCGCCTCGCGCGCACTCCGGTTGGGAGTGGCCATGCAGCATCCGCCGGCGCATGGATCAGTCCGCCTTCACCGGGCGCTTGACCCACACCGGGTTCAGCTTGCTGTCACCGGTGACGTAGAGGCAGACCACTTCGCCGCGCTCGAGGGTGACGGGCTTGAGGTCGCTGACTTTCTTCGCGCCGTCGAACAGGGCGAGGTTGACTTTCACCGGGTTGATCTCGCGGTCGCCGTGGCTTTGCGGGGCGACGTTGCTGACCACTTCGGTCTTGCCGTCGGCGGTCTTCAGGGTGAGGGCCTTGCCGCTGAGGTTCTGCACGCGGACCAGGGCCTTCTGCTTGTTCTTGAACGGCGGCTCGGGCACCAGGCGCGGCTGGCCGCCGGGCTGGCTGACGAGGGTGTAGTAGGCGTCCGGGTCAAGCTTCACCGGCAGGCTCTGGGAGCCGACCTTGGCGGTGTAGTTGCCCGGCGGGAGGAACTTGAAGTCGCTGGAGCCCAGCGGCGAGATGTCGTTCAGGGTGGCGTTGCCGACGCTGACGGACAGCTCCGAGCTGCCGGCGTTGTAAGCCCGCACGAAGGTGGAGCCCTTGGGTGCCTGCGGGCCGTAGAGCGCGCCTTCACCGCCGGCGAAGGCGCCGAAGGAAGCGGCGCCCAGGGCGAGGGCGAGGGCGGACGACTTCAGGGTGCGAATGCTCAGTCGGTTCATGGGGTGTACCTCCGTCTTTCTCTCTTGGGGGGCACAAGAGGTGCCCAGTTCCAGCGCTTGGTGCGCCGTGGGTGTTCGGGTCAGTGAGCGGCCTGGTTGGAAGCCAGGCGTTCGTCGCGGTTACCGTCCGCACGCAGTTGCGCCAGCCAGTCCTGGTTGAACTGGCTGAGGTCGCTGTGCATCGGCAGGTAGCGTTCGGGGAATTCCCAGACCAGCAGCTTGGCCGGGGCTTTCTTGAAGCCTTCGTCCTGCAGCAGTTCGAGCATCGGTTCCAGGGGGCCCTTGCCCTCCTTGGCGTAGTTGATGACGTCTGCCGACAGCGCCTGCTTCAGCGCGCCAGCGAAGTTCCAGCGCGGGTTGGCGCTGTAGCTGGTGCCGACCAGGGCGATCTGCGGCTGGGCGCTGTCGCCGAACAGGTCGCCGCCACCTTCGGATGCCGCCGTGGCGTCGTCGGCCGGATGGGTCTGGCGCTGTTCCAGCTGGTCTTCGGGCGGCAGCAGCTCGGTGAACAGCGGGTCCAGCGGCAGGAAGGTGAGCAGATCGCCCTTGTGCGCGCCGCTCTTGCCGGCCTCGGTGACGAAGGTCTGGGTCGGCAGGTCGGCACCCTGGCCCTGGCGGATGCTTTCGCCCAGGCGCTGCGCCACGGCCTCGGCGCCCAGCGGAGTCCAGTGGGTGTCGGTGCGCAGGAACACCTGGCCGTTGTCCTTGGCTTTTTCCAGCGTCCCGAGCAGCTCGGGCGCGGCCATGCCGGCCTGGCGGGCGCGTTGCAGGAAGTCGCTGTAGAGCGAGGCGTGCAGGGCGGCGGGTTGTTCCTTGCCGACGAACTCGGGATACAGGCGGGTCTTGGCCGGGATGATCGCCAGCACCAGCTTCACGCCGCGGCGTTCCAGCTCCTGCTGCACGCCGCGCACCAGCGCCCAGTTGTCGTCCAGCTGCTGCTGGGTCGGCGCGGGCTTGAACTCTTCATCGGTGAACAGCCAGCCGTCCTTGCCGATCACCACGCCGGGGCGGCCCTCGTCGAAGACGGTGTAGTCCAGCGCGGCCCAGAGGTTGGTGCCCAGGCGCTTGATGGGGAATTCGTCGTCGTAGTGGCCTTCGAAGGCGTGGGCCAGCTTGCCGTTGAGCACGGTGGTGCCTTCGGCGGCGGAGAAGCTCGGGAAAGCCTTCAGCGACCAGCCGGCCAGGCCCAGCAGCATGCCGCCGAAGGCGGCGATGTAGGCGTACTGCAGGGGTTTGCTGATCTTGGGTTGAGTGGTCGATTGCATGATCCGGCCTCGCTCAGAACTGGAAGTAGAGGAACGGCGAGTAGCTCTGCGCCGAAAGCTTGAGCACCGAAGCGGCGAACAGCAGGAGCAGGGCGAGTCGGGTGGCCAGTACCGGCAGCTGGGACATCCAGTGCGGCTGGTAGACGGCGGCGCCGCTGGGCGAATAGGCGATGGCGGCCGGGTCCTGCCGGGCCATGGCCGGGGTACGCGGCTGGGCGCTGGCCGGGCCGTCGGCGTCGACCTGTTCAGTCTTCGCGGCGGCCTTGGGTGCCTTGTCCTGCATCGGCTGGTTGTAGAACTGGCGGATGCCGAAGAAGGCCAGCACGAGGTAGGCGATCACCAGGGTGCCGACCTGCAGGCCGGTGAGGCTGGCGCGGTTGAGCTCGGAGAGCTTCCAGTCGCCGAAGCTGAACATGGCTTCGTACATGCGCCAGGCCACGTGCAGGTTCTCGGCGCGAAAGATCACCCAGCCGACGATCACCAGCAGGAAGGTGAAGGCCCACTTCAGCGGGTTGAGCACGCGCGGCGCGGCGTTCACCCCCAGGGCGCGTTCGATGGCCAGCCACACGCCGTGCCAGGCGCCCCAGATGATGTAGGTGACGTTGGCGCCGTGCCACAGGCCGCCCAGCAGCATGGTGAGGATCAGGTTGCGGTAGGTCTGGAAGGTGGTGCCGCGGTTGCCGCCCAGGCTGATGTACAGGTAGTCGCGCAGCCAGGTGGAGAGGCTGATGTGCCAGCGCCGCCAGAACTCGGTGATCGACTGGCTGATGTAGGGCTGGTTGAAGTTCTCCATGAAGCGGAAGCCCATCATCAGACCCAGGCCGATGGCCATGTCGCTGTAGCCGGAGAAGTCGAAGTACAGCTGCGCGGTGTAGGCCAGCGCGCCGAGCCAGGCGTCACCCGTGGTGGGGTTCTGCAGGGCGAAGCAGTGGTCGGCCACCGCGGCCAGGGTGTCGGCGATGAACACCTTCTTGACGAAGCCCTGCATGAAGCGGGTGCAGCCTTCGGCGAACTTGTCGACGGTGTGGGTGCGGTGGTTGAACTGGTCGACCAGGTCCTTGAAGCGCAGCACCGGGCCGGCGATCAGGTGCGGGAAGATCGCCACGAAGGCCGCGAAGTCGATCAGGTTGTGCGTGGCCGGGGTATCGCCGCGGTACACATCGATGATGTAGCTGATCGATTCGAAGGTGTAGAAGCTGATGCCAATGGGCAGCAGGATGTGGGTCAGCACGAAGGGCTGCATGCCGAACGAGGTGATGATCTCGTTGAGGCTGTCCACGCCGAAGTTGGCGTACTTGAAGTAGCCCAGCACGCAGAGGTCGACCACCACGCCGAGCAGCAGCCAGCGCTGGGCGGCCTTGGTGCGTACGCCGGCGGCGCCGATGCGCAGGCCGATCCAGTAGTTGAATACGGTGACGCCGGCGAACAGCAGGAGGAAGTCCACCCGCCACCAGGCGTAGAAGATGTAGCTGGCGACCAGCAACAGAAGGTTCCGGTAACGGTTCCCGCTCAGGTAGTACAGGCCGAGGAAGACCGGCAGGAACAGGAACAGGAACACGTTGGAAGAAAAGACCATTCCGCGTCTCTCTCTGGAGCTTCAAACCTTGAGTGGCTCCGGACCTTCCGGCGTCTTCTCGACGCCTTGAGGAAAGGCCGGGGCAACCCGCCAATTCCTCCCCATGTGGTGCTCAATCTGTTGCGCCCGCTCACGTCTTTATTGCGTGGGTCGGGTGGTGTTGCTGTTGCTTCGGAGCGAGGGTTTGCCCTCACCCCAGCCCTGGCTGCGCGCCCCGCTCCGAAGGGAGAGGGGGTATCCGTGCGGCGGTTGTTTTCGCGCTCGCCGGCTGGCTCAGTGCTGCCCGAATGCTCGGACGGTCCCCTCTCCCTCCGGGAGAGGGTCAGGGTGAGGGTCTCTGGCCTCCTCAAGGAGGCGGGCGCTGCTTCAGCTCCCCGTCCCCTGACGGTTGAAAACCTTGGTCACTTCACCCCCCAGGCGGAAGCTGTTGAACGGCTCCATCTTCTTCTTCCAGTCCTGGGTCTTCGGTGCGCAGCTGTAGAGCGCGCAGTAGGGCTCCAGCCAGGCGAACTTGCTGTTCTCCTTCAGGTCGCCCATGTCCTGGTCGTTGCCGGTCTTCTCGTCGAATGCGTCCTGGTCATCCACGCCTTGCATCACGCGGTTGGCCAGGCGCTGCAGGGCGCCGTTGTTTTCCTGGCGCAGGTCGACGCCGTTCACCTGGGCGAAGGCGGCGATCATGGTCAGCGGCGGCAGCGAGTAGTTGTGGTACGACAGCGCACGCTGGCGGCGCTTGAGTTCGTTGGGCAGGTAGCCGTCGTTGTCCACCTGGTTGGCGGCGACCTTGAACTCCTGCACCGACCAGTCGAACAGGTCGCGGCGGTTGGTCACCACGGCGGTGGACATCACCGACCAGGCGGCCCAGTAGGAGTGGTTGTTGATCTTCTTCAGCGGCAGGTCGCTCCAGTCGCGCACCACCTGGCTGCCCAGGGTGCTGAACCAGTTCTCGATCTCCTTCGACTGCTCGCCATAGGCGGCCAGCGGCCGGCTGCTGGAGAACTTCAGGCGCATATAGGACGACGACAGGCTGCCCAGTGCCCATTTGCGCATGGACTTGCCGGTGTGGTTGTAGTCGCTGCTTTCCAGCGCACCGGCCTTGGCCCAGCTATCGAGCCAGCTCATCGCGCAGTCCAGGTCGCCCTTGTTGCCGCTGCGCATGTACTGGGTGATGAGCTTGGTTGCGCCGCGCTCCATGTCGGTGATGTCCTTGATCTGGCTGCGGAACTCTTTCTCCGCATCCACGTTCAGCGTCGAGCGTGCCGAGTCCGAGCCCTTGTACTTGCTGGTGAACTGCAGGCTGCCGGTGTAGGGCGTCGGGGCGGTGGGGCAACTGTCCGCGTCCTTCTTGCTGCCCTTGTCGCCGACGGCGGAGAAGTAGCCCGGCGGCGGCATCAGGTCGGCGGCGTAGGTGGTGCTCTCGCCGAACAGCGCGCCGAGCACCGCGATGGTGAGGCCGATGCGGGCGACAACGGGTGTCTTGATCTTGTGGAGGCTGGGCATGGTTCTCGTCCCTCGCTTCAGTTGGCGGCCACGTCGGCCGACTTGGCTTTGGGCGTCTGACAGAGCTTGGCCTCGACTTCCAGGCCCGCCGGCATGTCATCCGGCGCCTCGATCTCCAGGGAGAGGAACTGCTGGTTCGACCAGTCTTCGTCGTTGCGCAGTTCGAAGACGTAGCGTCCGCCGGTATCCACGGCCTTGGACTGCTCGATCTTCAGCTGCTCGCGACGACCGTTCATGTACCAGATGGTGTTCTTGAGTTCGTGCACGCCGGGGTCGGAATAGGTGACGTCGGCGGTGTAGCTGCCCGAGCGGATCGGCAGGGCGCCGCTGTTGAGCAGCACCTCGTTGCTGCCCGCGTGCAGCTTGACCTTGCGGCTGATGGCCGGCTTGCCGTCGGCGCAGCCGTTGTCCACCAGCGGCATGGCCTGGCGGTAGAAGCTCTTCTGCGCCATGTCGTAGTGGGTGGCGAATTCCCAGATGAGGATCTTCGGCGGCTTGTCGTGGAATTCCTTGCTGGTCATGTAGGCCAGCAGGGAGCTGTCGAAGCCGCCGCCGGACACGGCGTTGTTGAGGATGTCGACCTTGCCGTACTGCTCCAGGAAGCCGGCGAAGTTGTAGGCCGGGCCGCTGTTGGACGTACCCACCAGCGCAACCTGGGCATCGCCGCCCTCACCGAACAGGTCGCCGCCGCCCGAATCGCCCACCGGCTCGGTCTCGAAGCGGTCGACGTACTGCGGTGCGTAGCTGCTGCCGCACAGCTGCGCGGCGGCCTTGTGGAAGGTACCCAGCTTGGACAGCAGGCCCACGCGCTTGCTCTCGAATTCCTTCTTCGGGATGTCGTTGTAGGCGGGGATTTCCTTCAGGGTTTCGGCGACGATCTTCGCGCTGCGCATCGCGCCATATGGCGTCCAGTGGTGGTCGCCCTTGAAGTAGTAGGGGTGCTCCTGCTTCTCGTCGAACAGCGGCGAGAAGTCCGGGGTGTAGATACCGGCCTTGCGGAACTGGGCGATGGCCGCCTGGTAGTTCTTTTTCGCCAGGTCGTAGTTGAAGCTGGCCTTCTCCTGCGGGTTGAGCTTCTCGCGGTTCACCAGGCCACGGGTGGGCTGGTAGACGACGACCAGGTCGATGCCCTTGCGCTTGAGTTCGTCGCGCAACTGCTTGAGCTCGCGCCAGCCTTCGGCGCTGGTGCCGAAGTCGGTGCGCAGGTCGTAGGTGGTACGGAACAGCCAGTCTTCCTGGGCCGGCACCAGGTGCGTGAAGAAGCCCAGGTACTTGGTGTTGTACGCCGCGTCGTTGGACGCGGTGGGGCACAGGCCGGCGGCCGGTTGAGCGGTGTAGCTCGGCGCGTCGGCGGCCAGGGTGTGGTGGGCGAGCAGCAGGCCGGCGGTGAGGCCCGACAGGCGCAGGAAATTGACGGTCATACGTTTCATGGTCGGTCCTCAGTTCTGCAGTTCGGCCTGGCTTTCGACGGGGTCGATCAGCACCGCGCGTTGCTGGCGCACCAGCAGGTCCAGGATCTGGTCCTGCTTCTCGCCGAGCACGCCGTTGAAGCTGATGCCGGAAGATTTGGTCGGGCCGAGCATGGCCACCTTGTAGAGCTCCAGCGACAGCGGCGAATCCACCGACAGCGGGCCCGAGCCATTGCCGGCCAGCTTGCCGCCGACCACGATCAGCGAGACCTTGGTGTCGAAGGGGTCGAGGTCGATGTTGCGGTCGGTGTCGGTCAGGTCCTTGATGTGGCCGTAGACGCCGATCAGCTTGTTGCCGGCCGCGAGGTTCTCGTACAGGCGGATGTTCACGCTGTTACGGATGCGGATGCCGTGGCGCAGGTTGGCCAGCACCTGATTGCCGTAGATGAGGTTGTCGCCGGACTCGTAGAGCGTGATGCCGTCGGAGTGGTTGCGGTACACCTCGTTGTAGGCCACCAGGTTGCGCTCGGAATTACGGTCGAGGACGATCCCGGAAAGGTGGTTGTCGTAGGTCTTGTTGTGGATGATCCAGCTGTCGTTGACCTCACGGGAAACGATGATGCCGTGCTTCTTCTTCGTCCCGTAGACGGTGTTCTCGGCGATGATCAGACGGTGCGAGCGGTCATGCGGGTCGATGCCGTAGACGATGTTGTTCTTGTAGGTGTTGCCGCGCACCACCAGATCGTCCGCCTCGTAGCAGTAGAAGCCGTACCAGGCGTCCTCGAAGGTCGAGTCGAGCACCCAGCCCTGCGGGCGCGGACGCTTCATGGTCTTGTCCATGCCCGGGCTGTACTGCGAGATGGAGATGCCGTAGGCCTTCGAGGCGTTGTAGCCGAAGCTGGTGAAATGGCTGTTCACCAGGTAGGCCTCGGCGCCGCCCCAGGAGATCAGGAAGGGGCGGAACTCGTTGGGCGTCTTGAACCAGGCCGGTTCGTTTTTCGCCTCGTTCCAGGCGGTGACCTTGGTGTCGCGCACGAACAGCTTGCCGTCGTTGACCAGGAACGATCCGCGGTCCTGGGACAGCCGCAGTTCCTTGACCTTGCCGTCGACTTCCAGGGTCGCGCCCTGGCTGACGACGATGGGCAGGCGGGCGATGTAGACGCCCGGCTCGGTCTGTTCCAGCGCGGTCTTCGGCAGTTTGCCGACGAGGTCTGCCAGGTTGACGTAGCCGCCGTCGATGAAGATTGCCTGGGGCATCTGGCGCTGGCGTTTCACCCATTCGGCGAGACGGTTCTTGCCGCCGGTGAATTCCTTCAGCGGCTGCTGCTGGACCATTCGCTCGATGTGGGCCCGGCCGGGCTTCTTGCGCTCGATCTTGTTCTCCACCGCTTCGGCGGTGTAGCCGCTGAGGTCGGGCAGCTTGGGCGGTTCCAGGTGCAGCGGTTCGCTGGGCGCGGCGGTCACGGTGTAGTTGCCGGACTCCTTCAGCGTCTGGGTCTTGCCGGGCTCGGCGCCGGGATGTTCCTCGGCGGTTTTCTCTTCGCTGCCTTTCGCGGCGGCCTTGGCACTGCTCTCGGCCTTGGCCGCGGGCTGCGCCGCCCAGACCGGTGCGCCGGCGCTGAGCAGGCCGCCGAGCAGCAGCGCGGTCAGCGGCAGGGCGTGTAACGGGTGGCGGTTCATGGCCATGTCTCCTTGCGCGCGGTCATCCGCCAGGCACCCGGCTACGCGCCGGGAGCGGCGGAGTGCGAGTGCGGGTAGCTGACGGATGTTCATCGCTACAGTCCTCAGAAGCGCCAGATCACATCGACGAAGGCGTGGTGCATGGTCGAGTCGACATGGCTGCCGTAGGCATCGCCGGGCTTGAACACGCCGCCGCGGAAGCGGATCAGCGCCGACGGCTCGTCGATCGCCTGGCTCATCGAGGCCGGCAGCAGGCCCTGCTTGAAGTACTTGGTGACGACCAGGTCGACTTCCTGGCCGATGTCCTTGGAGTCATTGACCAGCGGCGCGGTGATGCCGCTGTTGCCGATGTCCGAATCGCTGTCCACGCGGCGGAACTTGTTGTAGATGACGCTGGCGTCATAGTCGTCGCGCAGCTGCCAGGAGCCGAACAGCGTGGCGGCCTCAAGGTTCGACAGCTCGCCGCGGAAGGCTTCGCCGAAGCGGTGCGCGCGGGCCCGGGTGCCGGTGAAGTTGGAGCGGTTGCTCTCCAGGCCCGTCTGTTCGAACTGGTCTTCGCCGTTCTTGCCGCCGCCGCTGCCACGGGCGTAGGCGCCACCGACGCGCCACTGCTCGTCGATGTTCCAGCGCAGGCCCAGGTCCGCGCCGTAGGCATCCACATCGCCACTCTGCTTGCCGGCGGCGACACGCTCGCCGTTTACCGGGACGGTGGTCAGGCGGTCGCGGTTACCGGTGAGCCAGGTGGCGCTGGCCCAATAGTTGATGGGCATCTGCGAGCGCCAGTTGTAGCCGTCGCCGTTGGCCTCGATGCCAACCCAGGTGAGGTCGCCGGTGGAGCGCTTGTCCAGCGAGTCGACGGTTTCACCCGGGTCCGGCAGGCTGCCGCTGTCGTCGGCGTGGTGCACGCGCAGGCCGACCCAGTGCTGGGGCATCCACTGCGTGGAGATGTCGCCGAACACGTGAGTGCGGTCCTTGTCGTCCGGCGCCAGGTCAGTGATGTCGGTACGGTAGTCGGAGAAGCGCTGGGCGGCGCCAAGGTGGGCGCGCAGCAGGGTGGTGTCGAAGGTCCAGTTCAGGGCCTCGATGTTGGTGTCCTGCCACATGCCGCTGTCTTCGCGCAGGCGCTGGCGACCGAAGCGCAGGTGCTCGCCGGGGTACTGGGTGAGGCCGGCGTAGTCCACCCAGAATTCGCGCAGGGCGAGGTAGGCGTCGTCCGGCTCGCGCTTGTTGTCGCTGCGACCGCTGCTGTCGTTGTTGACGTCGTCGTTCTGCAGGGTGTCGGTCTGAATGGTGTCGGTGGCGGCAACTGCCTGGCCCATCACATAGGCGCTCCAGTTGCCCCACTGGCCGAAGGCCCAGGGGCGCAGGTCCAGGCCGATGCCGTTGAGGTCGCCGCCGTGGGCGGTACCCAGGTCGCGATCATCCTCGGATTCGGCGGTGACCTTGATGTCGATGCCGACGTTCTTCGGCGGCTCTTCTGCCGCATGGGCGAGGCTGCCGAACAGGGTGCCAGCCAGGCTCAGGCCGACGCCGAACATGGCAGGGAACAGGCGGGCGCGGCGAACAGCGGTAGCCAGAGCTCGCGGCTTAATCCCTTCGATAAGAGCAAACGGCGGGGTGGTCATCGGGTCGATGCGCTTCATAGGTTTTCTTGTTCCTGGTTGTTCTGCAGAAGGCTGACGGTGGCTTGCCAGTTGGCGCCGCGAGCCTGTTCTTCACGCTTGAGCAGTTGCTGCGCGGCGCTGCGGTCGGCCGGCTGGATCTGCGGTTCGAGCTGCGCCATCAGGTCGCTGGCGGTGGGCACCTGCTGGCGCTGGGCGAGTTCGCCGAAGACGTAGGCGTTGACCAGGTTCGGGCGCACGCCACGGCCCTGCGAATACAGCTGGGCGAGGGCCATGTCGGCGCTGGCCTGACCGGCGCGGGCGGCGATCAGCAGGTGATCCACGGCCTTCTGCGGGTAGACCTGGCCGAGGAAGCCGCGGCGGTAGATCTGGCCCAGGTAGTAGTGCGCCTGGGGTTCGCTGGCGGCGGCCTTGAGCAGGTGCTGCTCGGCTTTCTGCGGCTCCTGCGGGGCCCACTTGCCGTCGTAGTAGAGGCGCCCGAGCAGCAGCTCGGCGCGGGGCTGGGCGGCGTCCTGGGCTTTCTTCAGGTAGTCGAGCATCTGGTCGAGGTCGCCCAGGTCGGGGTTGTCGTACTGCAGCTTGGCGAGGCTGACCCAGGCGGCCGGGTAGGTCGGCGCGATCTCGGTGAGCAGCGCCTGCGCGGCCTGCGGGTCGGCGGTACCGATGTTCGGATCGGCCAGCACGCCGGCCACCGACTCGACGCGCTCGGACGGCACGCGGCCGGCCTTCCAGCCTGCCTTGAGTGCTTCGATGTGGGCCTTCTGCTTATCCGCGTTGCCCTGCTTCTGGTACACGGTGGCCAGTTCCATCCAGCACACGTCCATGCGGTTCAGCCAGCGCTGGCAGACCTGCTCGACTTCGGTGAGGTGCTGGTCGTAGGTGCCCTGGGTGCGGTACAGGATGATCTGCGCCAGGTCCGCCTGCGGCAGTCCCTGGGCGCGCCACTGGTCGATGCGCTGCTGCGGGTTCACGTTCGGCCAGGCCTGCGAGTACTGCAGGTAGAGGACCACCAGCGGCACCAAGGCGCTGTCCTCGCCTTCGTCGAAGGCACGGGTCAGCAGTTGCTCGGCTTCGCGGTGCTCGGCGTCGGTGCCGCCGGGCTTGGCTGCCAGCCACTTGCCCAGACGGGCGCGGGCGCGCGGCGAGCTCTCGGCGGCTTCGCGGTAGAGCTTTTCGGCGCGGGCCTGCTCGTCGGGGTCGCCGGTGGCGGCCTGCATGTCGGCCAGTCCGACCTGTGCGTCGGCGTAACCCATGGTCGCCAGGGCCTGGAAGTTGGCCTGGGCGGTGGCGATGTCGCCGCGCTCCAGGGCTTCCTGGGCCAGTCGCTGGTCGGGCAGGCCGGCGCAACCGGCGGCTGCGGCGATGGCCAGCGCCAATCCAAGGTGTCGGGCCAGGTCCGGGGCGTGTCGCAAGACAGGTCGATTCATGCGGGCGGTCCTCTTAGCGAGCGGTGGCCAGGGCCATCGCCTTGTTCAGCAGGGTGCGGCCCGGCAGGCCGCCGATGCTGACTTCAGTTGGGCGGCCAGCCATCTGGCTGTCGAGCGGCTGGTCGGGGGTGATCTGCACGCGGATTTCCGAGGACAGGTCACCGTCCACCGGTGCGGTGCGCAGGATGCGGCCGCCGCGTACTTCGCTGTCGCCGGCGACCTGGAAGTTCACGTGGGTGCCAGGGGACAGCTCGGCGGCGTTGCGGTAGGGGAAGCGCGCCTCGACGGTGGCGGTGCTGTCGCGCGGGGTCAGGGTGAAGATCACGTCGCCCTTGTTGGCGAACTGGCCGTTGGCGACGCGCTGCTCGACCACGCGGCAATCGCACGGGCTGGTCAGGGTGCCTTTCATCTGGTGGCCGAAGAGCTTCTCGATGTTGCTCGGGTTGAGCTGTTCTTCGGTCAGGTTGCCCTTGAGCAGGTCCAGCAGGTTGGCGGAGAAGGAGGCGATCGGCGCGCCCTTGGCGACTTCAGCACCGGGTTCGACCAGGCTTTCCACGGTGCCTTCGCGGGGCATGGTGATCTGCTGGTTGGCCACGCTGACCACGCCCGAATCGGCATGGGTGACGAAGTACAGGTTGTAGATCTGGTTGAGGATCACCGCGAAGGCGCCGACGCCGACCACGAAGATCGCGGTGCTCACGGTGACCGCGCGGAAGCGCCCGAAGAAGCCCATGCCACCCGAACCTGCGCCGTGCTTGCGGGCCTTGGTGAAGTTCTCGCGCTGCAGGGTGTTGAGCATGTCGCCCACGCTGATCACTTCACCTGCCAGGTAGGAGGTGATCAGGTAGCGCAGGGCAGCGATCTCGCGCGGCTTCAGGTGCTGGAATTCACACCCCACGCGGCCGCTGTCGCGGTCGTAGGAGCGCACCTGGAATTCCACTTCCAGGGAGAAGCTGATGCTGTCGATCTGGAACAGCAGCTTGCCCTTGTGCAGGTCGCCGACCTGGACCGGGGTGTTGTTCGCCGAGCTGAAGGCGAAACCGCCGGCGGACAGGTCCAGCAGGCGCGCATCGACGCCCTCGCGGTTGCCACCGATGTAGCGGATGCGCGCGGGCAGCTTGACCCGTGCGTGCTGGCGCTGGGCTTCGGATTCATGCACGACATTGACGTTGACGGCGGTATTCATGGGGTCGAGTCCTGTTCGTAGCTAAAAGGGGCGTGGCTAAAGGGAGCCTTCAGACGATGGTCAGCAGTACGGCGACGAAAACGCTGGCCGCGGAAAAGGTCATGGCGCGCGAGGACCAGGTGTTGAACCAGCGCTGGAAGCTGGCCAGGCCACGGTCGAGCTTGGTGTTCTGGCGGGTCCAGGACTGCTGGTCGAGGCGGAAGAACACGTAGATCTTCACCAGGGCGCCGACGATCTGGTTGTAATAGAGAATCGCCGGGTAGGCCGGCCCGATGTGGTGGCCCGACAGCGACAGCAGCAGGGTCAGCACGAAGCGGGTGATGCCGATCCACAGCAGGTAGATGAGCAGGAAGGCGATGCTGTACTTGATGCTGGCGATGATCGCGGCGACCAGGCCCAGCAGGCAGGTCCACATCGACAGGCGCTGGTCGAACAGCACCACGCTGGTGAACCAGCCCAGGCGTTGCGGGCCCAGGGCCAGGGCGCGGGAGTTCTGCCGCAGGTTGTTGCCGTACCAGCGGAACATCAGCTTGCGGCTGGCCTTGATGAAGCTCTTCTCCGGCGGGTGCTCGACCGTGTTGATCGCCGCGTCCGGCACGTAGAAGGTGTCGTAGCCCAGGCGCATCAGGCTGTACCAGCTGGACTTGTCGTCGCCGGTGAGGAACTGGAAGCGGCCCAGGCGCCAGTGGTCGAGGTGGTCGCTTTCGACATCGGTGATGAAGTCCGGGTCGGTGACCACGGCAGCACGGAATACCGACATGCGTCCGGTCATGGTCAGCACGCGCTTGGACAGGGCCATGGAGCACATGTTGATGTGGCGCTGGGCGAAGCGCAGCTTGTGCCACTCGCTCATCACGTAGCTGCCGCGCACTTCGCAGAATTCGTTGGTGGTCAGGCCGCCGACGTTGGGGAAGAGCTTGAACCAGGGCACGGTCTTCTTCACCACGCCGGGTTCGAGCACGGTGTCGCCATCGATCACCGCGACCACCGCGTGCTCATCCGGCAGGTGGCGGGAGATGGCACGGAAGCCATGGGCCAGGCCGTCGCGCTTGCCGGTGCCGGGGATACGCACGAAGTCGAGCTTGACGTGGTCCGGCGGATTGAGCTTCTGCCACTGCTGCTTGATCAGCACCTCGTCGGACATCTCGACGATGGAGCACACCACGGTGGTGGGGTAGCCGCAGGCAATGGCTTCTTCGATGACCGAGCGATAGACCATGGAGGTGGTCAGCGCGTCGATGCGGAAACTGGTGACCATCAGGTAAACGTGCGACGGGTCGGCCGCGTCGCCGAGCTTGCGGACCTTGCGCCGGTAGTGCGGGTAGACCAGGTAGAGGAACAGCATGCCGCGCAGGAAGTGCAGGCCACCCATGGAATAGCGCCAGATACCGACCGCGCCGATCAGCAGCAGGAAGTCCTTGGACTCGGCGTCGAATACGGTCGGTGGCACCAGCAGCGCCAGCAGCATCAGCAGGCTGAGAAAGACCAGCCAGCCCGTGGCTTCACCGATCACTCGTTTGTAGGTTTCCATCGTCGTCTATCCGTCTGGTGGGGCTTGGTTACCGGTCCGCCTGGGCGGGCCGGTAACCGGCGCTTTGGGTTTCTGAAGGCATGGACTCGATTGAGCGAGCTAGAGTCCGGTTAGGCGGAGAGGGACGAGGAAGCGGAGTTCACTGAAGTGAATGAGCATTTCCGAGTTCCTCTCCAACGACACCGGGCCGACGCGCAGCCAATCGAAACCCAATTACCAGCAGATGCCTTCGGCGCGGTCGTCTGTGACGCTCGGCATGAAGCCGATCAGGTCGACGACCTTCTTGCCCTCGGGCGCCTGCTTGACGACGTCGACGAACAGCTCGTCGCCGTTGCCCAGCACCAGCACGTCGGAGGACTTCACGACCGCGTCCAGGTCCGAGACCAGCAGCGAGGAAACGTGCGGGATCTTCGATTCGATGTACTCCTTGTTCGCGCCATGGACGCGGGCGTACTCGACGTTGCGGTCGAAGATCTGCAGCTCGTAGCCCTTGCCGATGAGCATCTCGGCCAGCTCCACCAGCGGGCTTTCGCGCAGGTCGTCGGTGCCGGACTTGAACGACAGGCCGAGCAGACCGACCTTGCGGCTGCCGTGGGCGGCGATGATGTCGAAGGCCTTCTGCACCTGGTGCTGGTTGCTGCGCATGATCGAGCCGAGCATCGGGTGTTCGATGTCCAGCTGGCTGGCGCGGTAGGTGAGGGCGCGGACGTCCTTGGGCAGGCAGGAGCCGCCGAAGGCGAAGCCGGGCTTCATGTAGTAGCGCGAGAGGTTCAGCTTGCGGTCCTGGCAGATCACGTCCATCACCTCGCGGCCGTCGACGCCGACTGCCTTGGCGATGTTGCCGATCTCGTTGGCGAAGGTGACCTTGGCGGCGTGCCAGACGTTGCAGGTGTACTTGATCATCTCCGCGACCTCGATGGTCTTGCGGATGATCGGCGCGTCCAGTTCGCGGTAGATTTCTTCCAGCAGGTCGCCGGTCTGGGCGTCCAGCTCACCGATGACGGTCATGGGCGGGAAGTCGTAGTCCTTGATCGCGGTGGATTCGCGCAGGAACTCCGGGTTGGTGCCTACGCCGAAGTCGGCGCCGGCTTTCTTGCCCGAGCAGTCCTCGATGATCGGGATCACCACGTTGTTCACGGTGCCCGGCAGCACGGTGCTGCGCACGACCACGGTGTGGCGCGCTTTCTTCTCGCGGATGGCGTAGCCGATCTCGCGGCACACGGACTCGATGTAGCCAAGGTCGAGGTCGCCGTTCTTCTTGCTCGGGGTGCCGACGCAGATGAACGACACGTCGGTGTCCAGTACGGCCTTCTTGAAGTCGGTGGTGCCCGACAGGCGACCGGTGCGGATGCCTTGCTCCAGCAGAGGCTCCAGGCCCGGTTCGACGATGGGCGACTTCCCGTTGTTGATCAGATCGATCTTGGTGGTGGAGACATCCACCCCAACGACTTCATGGCCTCGTGCGGACAGGCAGCCGGCACATACTGCGCCAACATACCCAAGACCAAAGATGCTGATACGCATCGCATTCACCTCTTCAATGGTCGAACTGTTTAAGTTGCCCCGTGGGCGTTTTTAAAAGGGTGCAAGAACCCTCGGAAGATGCTCTTTCGAGTTCTTCCGTACTTCCTTCCAGGCAGGCATGGGAATCGAGTGCTAAACTTTCGAGCACAGTCTTGGGGCGAACTTTTAATAGTTGCCCTGTTATGTTTCAGGCGGATTGCAAAGTTGGTGCGCTCTCCGTCCTGGCGTGCTCAAGTCTGGTTAGATGATTGCCTCGTCATCTGAAAAGTTCAGTTTTTTCATTGGGTTAGGTGCTTAGTTCAATCGCTGATTGCCAATCGAAATAACCTTGGAACCTAATCTCCAATTTCTCACCGAGGCACTTTCTGGTCGCCATCGATGATCGTTGCGCAAATAGGATTTATCTCAAATGCGGTTAGTTCCTTCCGCTCATCCCGCCTCGGAAATGATTTGAAATATCCAATTGATATCACTTGATGCTGGATTAATGGCCATTCGCGACTTGGCCTTTCCAGTGCAAAGTGCATGGTCGGGAAAAGTTCCATTGAATTTTTCGTTAAAAACGACCGTGTATCGTCGTTAAGACATTCGTTCAGCTGCCGTTCAGCTTTCTCTCTTGCAAAGTGCAATCGTGAAATGCATGTCATGGCCAAGGGCTGTTAATGGCCAATGGATTACAAGGGCAGGAGCGAATCGGGACGATTTCCATCCATCCGGTCGGTTCGGATGGCGGAAAAAATTTCTCACGATTAATCCCGAAGCAGACGAACGGTCATTTTGACCATTTTCACCGTGTGGGCATTAGGGGGTGTTTTGAGCAGTAAACGTACAGTTCAGGCCCCCGTGACCGCGCAGTTCCATGGTCAATGGCTTACAGGCCACTTGATATCAGGCAGGTTTTTGCGGGGCGTGCGGGCTCAGTAACCGGCGTCACCGCACCATCGAGGCGCCCCACCGAAGCTCGCGCGCCCGACAGGAAGGGGGGATCGAAACGAAAACGGGAGCCTCAGGGCTCCCGTTCGGTGCAGCAGGTGGGCAGCTCAGTCGTCGGCGTGGTCGCGCAGGAACACCAGCTGGTCCGCCTTGGAGTGCTCGGCACTGTAGGCGTAACCCGCGTAGTTGAAGTCCTTCAGGCCTTCGGGGTTGCTCAGGCGCTCCTTGATCACGTAGCGCGCCATCATCCCGCGGGCCTTCTTGGCGTAGAAGCTGATGATCTTGTACTGGCCGTTCTTCAGGTCCTTGAACTCGGTGTCGATCACCCGCGCGTTCAGCGCCTTGCGCTTCACCGCGCCGAAATACTCGTTGGAGGCCAGGTTGAGCAGCACATCGTCGCCCTGTTCGGCCAGGGACTCGTTCAGCCAGCCGCTGATGCGCTCGCCCCAGAAGGCGTAGAGGTCCTTGCCGCGGGCGTTGGCCAGCTTGGTGCCCATCTCCAGGCGGTAGGGCTGCATCAGGTCCAGCGGCCGCAGCACGCCGTAAAGGCCGGAAAGCATGCGCAAGTGCTGCTGGGCGAAATCGAAGTCGTCTTCGCTGAAGTCCTCGGCCTGCATGCCGGTGTAGACGTCGCCCTTGAAGGCCAGCAGCGCCTGCTTGGCATTGGCCTGGGTGAACTCCGGGTGCCAACTGCCGAAGCGCGCGGCATTCAGGCCGGCCAGCTTGTCCGACAGGTGCATCAGTTCGGCGATCTGTGCCGGGGCCAGTTCCCGCAGGATGCCGATCAGCTCCTGCGCGTCGTCCAGGTGCTCGGGCAGGGTGAAGCGCTGCGTCACCGGCGCGGTGTCGTAGTCCAGGGTCTTGGCGGGGGAAATCACCATCAGCATCGTGCGGTCTCCTACAAGCGAGCGGCGATTGTAAGGAGTCGCGGGCGTTGGCTCCACCTATGGGGACGATTAGCCTCTCTATATAGGAAGGCGCAGGGCGCAGAGGCTGGGCCTGGCGCGGCGCAAGTTGCCGTGGCGAAGGGCTAAGGGACTGATCCGTCGAGGAAAAGGCAGGGAAACGCGGGAGGTGGGACCCCTAAAACTAGCGCTGTCCGAGGCCCTCGCCAAGGTATTTCGTCGTACGACGAAAAAAACTTCCTTAGGAAGGAAAAAGACTTTTTATCGTCATGTTTTTTCCTGTATTTGTTGAGACGTAGACCGCCGAACCCTGCAGACAGGTGGCGGCCCCGGCCCGGCCCGTCCTCTTCTTGCAGTTCTCTCGATTCCTGCCCTGATCCCAGGCTTCGAGAGCAGGTGGTTCGCAGCACGGCGGAGCGCTGTAGCGGCATTCCGTCGAACGCCCCCACAAGAGGTGACCCGCGTATGGATGACCACGGACGCTCCCGCCCCACCCAGCCCACCCTGTACGTCCTCGACACCAACGTCCTGATCCACGATCCCAACGCCTTGCTGAATTTCCAGGAGCACCACGTCGCCATCCCGATGACGGTGCTGGAGGAACTGGACAAGCTCAAGACCGGCAAACACACCGTGGCCGCGGAATGTCGCCAGGCGATCCGTCTGATCGACTCGGTACTGGGCGAAGCCTCGCCCGAGCAGGTAGAGGATGGCGTGCCCATCCAGCGCGGCAAGAGCGGCCCCTGCGGCAGCCTGTCGATCCTCATGAGCAAGCGCGCCGAGCCGATCACCTGGCTGCCCGAGCACCTGAACGACAACAAGATCATCAACCAGCTGGTGGAGCTGAAGAGTCGCCATAGCAGCAAGCGCGTGGTGCTGGTCACCAAGGACATCAACATGCGCCTGAAGGCGCGTGCCTGTGGGGTATTTGCCGAGGACTACCACACCGACCAGCTGGTCGATGACATCAACCTGCTGTCGCGTGGCTACCACTCGCTGAGCGGATCGTTCTGGGACCGCGTCAGCAAGGTGGAGACCCGCCAGGACCGCGGGCGCACCTGGCACCGTGTGCAACTCACCGACAACCTGCCGGCGGTCCACATCAACGAGTTCATCGTCGATGAGCAGGGGTTCGTTGGCTGGATCAAGGGGATCGACCAGGACGAGCTGACCATCCTCGACCTGCACCAGGAGCCGCTGCTGCACCAGGAAGCCTGGGGCCTGAGACCGCGCGATGTGTACCAGTCGCTGGCGCTGTACGCGCTGCTGGACCCGGACATCCACCTGGTCAACCTGTCCGGCGCCGCCGGCTCGGGCAAGACCATCCTCGCGCTGGCCGCCGCCATCGAGCAGACCATGGTCACCAAACGCTACAAGCGCATCATCGCGACTCGCAGCGTGCAGGGCCTGGACGAGGACATCGGCTTCCTGCCCGGCACCGAGGCGGAGAAGATGGAGCCCTGGCTCGGCGCGATCACCGACAACCTCGAGGCCCTGCATTCGGATGACGAATGCACCCACGGCAGCGTCGACTACATCCTCAGCAAGGTGCCGCTGCAGTTCAAATCGCTGAACTACATCCGCGGCCGCAGCTTCCAGCAGAGCCTGATCCTGATCGACGAGTGCCAGAACCTCACCCCGCACCAGATGAAAACCATCATCACCCGGGCGGGCAACGGTTCGAAGGTGATCTGCCTGGGCAACCTGGCGCAGATCGACACCCCCTACCTGTCGGCCACCAGCTCCGGCCTGACCTACCTGACCGAACGCTTCAAGGACTTCCCCCACGGCGTGCACGTGACCCTGCAAGGGGTGCCGCGCTCGGTGCTGGCAGAATTCGCCGAAGCGCACATGTAGGCCACTTCCACCCACTCAACAGGGCCCGCCATCTGGCGGGCCTCTTTATTCCTGCTTCCAGGTTGTTCGCGAGCACGCTCGCTCCCCAAGGTCCGGCGCGACATGCTCTTGTAGGAGCGAGCTTGCTCGCGAACCCTGGCGACGCCGGCGGTAGCCCGCGCATACCTCTTCTTGTATACAATCCTCCCCCCAACGCGCCGCTCGCCGGTCTGCCAGCCCCGCGCGCCGGGGTTAAACTGTTCCCCTGATTCTCCGGAGAGTGCCCACCCGTGCTGACCCATCTCGATTCCCAGGGCCGCGCCAACATGGTCGATGTCACCGAAAAAGCCGTGACGTCCCGTGAAGCCGTGGCCGAAGCCCGGGTGCGCATGCTCCCGGCGACCCTGCAACTGATCCAGGACGGCGGCCACCCCAAGGGCGATGTGTTCGCCGTGGCGCGCATCGCCGGCATCCAGGCAGCCAAGAAAACCCATGAACTGATTCCGCTGTGCCACCCGCTGCTGCTTACCAGCGTCAAGGTCGAACTGGCCGCCGAGGGTGAAGACACCGTGCACATAGTCGCCCGCTGCAAGCTGGCCGGGCAGACCGGCGTGGAGATGGAAGCGCTGACCGCCGCCAGCGTCGCTGCGCTGACCATCTACGACATGTGCAAGGCCGTCGACCGCGGCATGACCATCGACAGCGTGCGGGTGCTGGAGAAGCTCGGCGGCAAGAGCGGCCATTACGTGGCGACAGACAGTTCCGCAGGAGACACCCCATGATTCGCGTGCAGTACTTCGCCCGTTACCGCGAAGCCCTCGGTCTCGATGGCGAGCAACTGAACTGGAGCGCTTCCCTGGCCAGCCTCGACGACCTGCGGCGCCTGCTGCTGGAGCGCGGCGGCGCCTGGGACGTACTCGGCGAGCAGAACCTGATGTGCGCACGCAACCAGGAGCTGTGCTCCCTGGATGAGCCCCTCGCCGATGGCGACGAGGTGGCGTTCTTCCCCACCGTTACCGGAGGCTGAGCCCATGGCGATCCGCGTCCAGCCCGCGGCGTTCGATCCGGGCGCCGAACTCAACGCGATGCACGCCGCCAACGTCGGCGTGGGCGCGGTGGTCGGCTTCGTCGGCTACGTGCGCGATTTCAACGAAGGGCGCGAAGTGGGCGGCATGTTCCTCGAACACTACGCCGGCATGACCGAGAAGGCGCTGGAGAAGATCGAAGTGGAAGCCAACCAGCGCTGGCCGCTGTTGCGCCTGGAAATCCTCCACCGCATCGGCCGTCTGGAACCGGGCGAGCCCATCGTCTTCGTCGGCGCGGCCAGTGCCCACCGGCAGGCAGCGTTCGATGCCTGCAACTTCGTCATGGACTACCTCAAGACCCGCGCGCCGTTCTGGAAGAAGGAAGACACCAGCGACGGCCCGCGGTGGGTCGAAGGCCGTTGCAGCGATCAGGCTGCCGCCGACCGCTGGAAGGGCTGAGCCGTTATCCCCGCGGCGACGGTTGGCGGATAACGCCGTAGGCGTTATCCGCCCTAGGGTTTGTCCGGAAGCTACGAAAGCGCTCAACGTAGGGCGGATAAAGCGGAACGCTTTATCCGCCGTCTCTGCTGAGCGGCGATGCCCCGCACGCGCCGGGGCAGTACCTCCGAGGAGGAATGGGCGGCAGGGGAGAAGGGGCGCAGGCTGGCGCCAGCCCTTTTTGCTCCGAATCGGAGAGCCCCTCATGAGCCATCTCAGCACCCCGGAATTCCAGCCGCTGGAGATCGCTGTCCTCACCGTCAGCGATACCCGCAGCCTGCACAACGATACCTCCGGCCAGGCCCTGGTCACCTCCCTGCAGCGTGCCGGCCATGCCCTCGCCGAGCGTCGGCTGGTGATCGACGACATCTACCAGATTCGCGCTGTGGTCTCGGCCTGGATCGCCGATCCCAAGGTCCAGGTCGGCCTGATCACCGGCGGCACCGGCTTCACCCTGCGTGACAATACCCCGCAGGCCGTGGCTCCCCTGCTGGAGCGCACCGTGGACGGCTTCGGTGAACTGTTCCGGCAGATTTCCCGCGAAGAGATCGGCACTTCCACCATCCAGTCCCGCGCCATCGCCGGCATCACCAACGGCACGCTGATCTGCTGCCTGCCCGGCTCCACCGGCGCCTGCCTGACGGCCTGGGAAAAGATCCTCGTCCAGCAGTTGGACAGCCGCACCAAGCCCTGCAATTTCGTTCCTCATCTCAAGCGCCTGCCCGAGCGCCCGGTGCTGGCCTGCGGTACCCGCTCGTGAGCGGCTGCAGCTGTTCCGGCGCCGGCCTGCGCCCGGTGGACGAGGCCATCGCCGCGCTGATGGATTTCGCTCCCGTGGCGCCGCCGACCGTACACGTCGACCTGGAAAGCGCCCTGGGTCGCGTCCTCGCGCAGGACATCCGCTCGCCCATCGACCTGCCCCTGTGGGACAACAGCGCGATGGACGGCTACGCCCTGCGCAGCGACGACACGGGAGAGGCCGGCGCGCGGCTGAAGATCGCCGGCTACATCGCCGCGGGCGATGCCGCCGACGTTGCGCTGCGACCGGGCCAGGCCATGCGCATCTTCACCGGCGCGCCGCTTCCAGCGGGTGCCGACAGCGTGATCGCCCAGGAGGACTGCGAGGTCGAGGGCGAACGTTTGCTGGTTCCCCAGGTAGCCCTCGGCAGCCATGTGCGCCGGCGTGGTGAAGAGCTCCGCAGCGGTGAGGCCCTGCTCAGTGCCGGACAGAAACTGCGCGCTCAGGACATCGGCCTGCTGGCCAGCGTCGGGCTGGATCGCGTCGCGGTTTACCGGCCGTTGCGGGTCTGCCTGCTGAGCAGCGGCGACGAGCTGCGCGAGCCCGGCGAGACGCTGGCGCCTGGGCAGATCTACAACGCCAACCGCTTCAGCATCGGCGCACTGCTGCGCGGCTGGGGCATCGAAGTGCATGACTACGGCGTGCTCGCCGACACCCTGGCGGCCAGCCGCGCTGCGCTGAGCCTCGCTGCGTCCGAATGGGACGTGCTGATCACCAGCGGCGGTGTCTCCGTGGGGGACCGCGATTACCTCAAGCAGGCGATCCGCGAACTGGGCGAGCTGCACCTATGGAAGTTGAAAATGCAGCCGGGCAAGCCACTGGCTTTTGGCAGTGTTTCGGGCAAACCGTGGATCGGTCTGCCGGGCAACCCTGCCGCGGCCCTGGTCACCGCGCTGGTCGTCGCGCGGCCGTTCCTCTGGCGCGCCCAGGGACGCAGTGACGTGCAGACGCTGCCGGTGACGTTGCCGGCAGGCTTCGACTGGCCCGCCGCCAACTCGCGCCGCCAGTACCTGCGCGCGCGCTTGGAGCTCGAGGGCGGCGTGGCGCGCATCTGCCTGCACCCGCAGCAAGGCTCGGCCATGCTGCGCGCGGCGAGCTGGGCCGATGGCCTGGCGGTGGTGGAGGCCGGGCGCACCCTGCAGGCCGGCGAGCCGCTGCCGTTCCTGTCTTTCAGCGAACTCGGCGCCTGACGCCGTTCCCGGCTGCCGGCGGGGGCCGGCGGCCTCCGTAGTGCCAGGGGGAAACATGCAACTGGTCTGCCCGGCGGGAAGTCTGCCCGCCTTGAAATCGGCCCTGCGCGAAGGCGCCGACGCCATCTACGTCGGCTTTCGCGATGACACCAACGCCCGGCACTTCGCCGGCCTCAACCTCGATGATCGCCAACTGCGCCAGGGCGTGGACCTGATCCACGACGCCGGCAAGCAGATGTACGTGGCGGTCAACACCTATCCCGGCGCGGCGGGCTGGGCCCGCTGGCAACGCGCCGTGGACCACGCCGCCGACCTGGGCGTGGATGCGCTGATCGCCGCCGACTGCGCGGTGCTCGGCTATGCCGCCAGGCGCCATCCGAACCTCGCGCTGCACCTTTCGGTGCAGGGCTCGGCCACCAATGTGGCGGCGCTGGCGTTCTACCACGAGCGCTACGGCATCCGCCGCGCCGTGCTGCCGCGCGTACTGTCGCTGGCGCAGGTGCGCCAGGTGGCGGCGAACAGCCCGGTGCCCATCGAAGTCTTCGCTTTCGGCAGCCTGTGCATCATGGCCGAGGGACGATGCCACCTGTCGTCCTATGTCACCGGCGAGTCGCCCAATCTCTGCGGCGTCTGTTCGCCGGCCAAGGCGGTGCGCTGGAGCGAGGAGCCCGAAGGCCTGACCTCGCGCCTCAACGACGTGCTGATCGACCGCTACGCGCCGGATGAGCCGGCCGGCTACCCGACGTTGTGCAAGGGCCGCTTCGTGGTCAACGGCGAGCGCTTCCACGCGCTGGAAGAACCCACCAGCCTGAACACCATCGACCTGATCCCGCAGTTGGCGGAGATCGGTGTGGCGGCGGTGAAGATCGAGGGCCGGCAGCGCAGCCCGGCCTATGTCGAGCAGGTCACCCGCGTCTGGCGCCAGGCGCTGGATGCGTGGCAACGCGCACCGGAGAACTACCGTGCGCTGACGCAGTGGCAGGATGCCCTGGACAAGCTTTCCGAAGGCCACCAGACGACCCTGGGCGCCTACCATCGCTCCTGGCAGTGAGGACATCGAGATGAAACTCAGCCTGGGACCGGTGCTGTTCTACTGGGACCGCCGGACACTCCTGGATTTCTATGCGCAGATGGCGGAGCAGCCGCTGGACGCCATCACTATCGGCGAGACCGTCTGCTCCAAACGCCGGGCGCTGTCGCTGGACGATTGGCTCGGACTGGGACGCGAGCTGCAGCAGCAGAGCGGGGCGCAGATTCTCATCGCGGGGCTGGCGCTGATCGAGGCGGCTTCGGAGCTGTCCGCGCTGCGCCGTCTGTGCGCCAACGGCGAGCTGCGGGTCGAGGCCAACGACATGGGCGCGGTGCAGATTCTCTCCGGCCTGGGTGTCGAGTTCGTCGGCGGGCCGGCGTTGAATGTCTACAACGGCCATACGCTGGCGGAGCTGCATGCCGCTGGCCTGCGCCGCTGGGTGCCGCCGGTGGAGTGCTCCGGCGAGCAGATCCACGCGGTGATCGAGCAGGCGCGCGAGCTGGGCATCAATGATGTGGAGACCGAGGTGTTCGCCTACGGCCATCTGCCGCTGGCCTACTCGGCGCGCTGCTTCACCGCGCGAGCGGAGAACCGGCCCAAGGACGATTGCCAGTTCTGTTGCCTGAACTACCCGGAAGGGATGTCGATGCTCAGCCAGGAGGGTTTCCCTTTGTTCACCCTCAACGGCATCCAGACCCTGTCCGGCGAGTCCAGCAACCTGCTGGCGGACTACGCCTCGCTGCGTGATTGCGGCGCCGACCTGCTGCGCCTGAGCCCGCGCGCGGAAGGCATGGTGGACGTCGTGCAGGCCTTCGACCGCGTGCGCAAGGGCGCCACGCCGCCGCTGGCGGTGGAGGGTTGCAACGGATACTGGCATGGCCGACCGGGCATGCTGCGCAGTGATGAGGTGAACCTGTGCTGACTCTGGAAACCGGTGCCCTGCGCGCCGCCGACCGACTCCTGCCGCTGGCCGCGCGCGTCCCGTCGGGATTGCAGCGCGCGGCGCTGCAGCGTGCCGCCAATCGCCTGTTCGCCGAGGCGCTGGCCGACGGTGCCTTCGATATCCTCGACGGTCACTGGCTGCGGCTGGAAGTGAGCGATCTCGGCCTGGCCTGGAGTTTCACCCACGACCGCAAGGGCCTGCGTTTCGCCGATGCCTGCGTGCCCAGCGTGACCATTCGCGGCAGTTGGCGTGACTTCCTGCTGCTGGCGGGCCGCCAGGAGGATCCGGACACGCTGTTCTTCCGCCGTCGCCTGGTGATCGAGGGCGATACCGAGCTGGGGCTGGCGGTGAAGAACCTGATCGACAGCCTCGACCCGGACAGCCTGCCGTCCTGGCTGTGGAGCGCCATGCGCCGCGCCAGCCGGGCCGTACAGGAAAACGCCTGACCGGCATTTCGTAGGATGGGTGGAGCTTGCGATACCCATGCTGCCCTGACACGCCAATCGATGGGTATCGCTTCGCTCCACCCATCCTACGTCGGCGTCTGTTCTTTCGCCTTGTGCAGTGGTGGTTCAGGCCGGGCTGCGTACGAGGAACTGCAGTTCCTCGTAGAGCATCTCGAAATCCTGCACCGGCGCGTCCTGGCCGTAGCGTTTCTTCAGGCCGTACTCGGTCAGGGTGACCTCGTGCGCGGCCTTCACACCATGGCGCGCCAGGCAATTCTGCACGCAGTGCAGGTGACAGCCGTCCACGGCGATGATCGGCCGGCCGGAGCAGGCTTTCTTCACCAGCGCCGGTACGTCGCCGCCCACGCCGGCGATGCAGGACATCTCCGCCAGGCCGTCACGGTCCAGGCGCAGGGCGAGGTCGTTGGCCAATTGCGCAAGATTGGAGCAGCCGGAGCAGGAGTACACGAGGGGCAGGTTCGGCGAGGGCGGCATGGGGACCTCCTGGGTGAGTCCCGCAGTGTCCTGCCGCCGTGGGCTGGCGCGACATGATCTGAATCAAGTCGGCGAGCGGACAGTTAGGTAGGGCGGATAAAGCGGAACGCTTCATCCGCCGTCAGACCCGATGGCGGATAACGCCGTTGGCGTTATGCGCCCTACAAATTGCGTTTGGCGTCGAGGTCAGACCAGATGGTTCTCCACCGCCCACACCGCCGCTTCCACCCGTGAGCGCATGCCCAGCTTGTGCAGCACGCGCTTGACGTGGACCTTCACGGTGCCTTCGGTGATGTCGAGTTTGCGCGCGATCATCTTGTTGCTGTAGCCGTGGGCGAGTTGGCGCAGGATCTGCCGCTCGCGATCGGTCAGCTCCTCGATGCCCTTGGGCCGGTCATCGCCGCGCAGGGCCTGGGCCAGTACCTGGGTCAACTGCGGGCTGATGGTGAGCTGGCCGGTGGCAGCCTGGCGGATGTGTTCGAGCAGGCGCTCGGGTTCCATGTCCTTGAGCAGGTAGCCGTCGGCGCCGGCGCGCAGCACGTTGATCACGTCGTTGCGGTCATCGGAGACGGTGAACACCACGATGCGCGCGTCCTCGCCGTTCTCGCGCAGGGCGCGCAGGGTATCCAGGCCGGTCATGCCCTTCATGTTGAGGTCGAGCAGGATCATGTCCGGTTCCAGCTCCGCCGCCATGCGCAACGCTTCCTCGCCGCTGCCGGCTTCGCCCACCACTTGCAGGTCGTCCTCGAACTCCAGCAACTGGATCACGCCCTTGCGCATCATCGGGTGGTCGTCGACAAGCAGGATGCGCGCGCGGTCATCGGTGGGGGTGGCCGTCATGGGTGGGTCTCCGGGTACTGCGACAGGGGTTTGTGGGTGAAGCGCACGCTGACGCGGGTGCCCTGCGGCTCGCGCGGGGCGATGCTGAAGCTGGCTTCCAGGGTCTGGCTGCGCTCACGCATGATGCTAAGCCCGTAGTGCCCGTTGCGGCTCTGCGCTGGGTCAAAGCCGACGCCGTCATCGTCCACGGTGATGCATACCTGCTCATCCGCATCTTCGCCCAGGGTCACCTTCGCGTGGCTGGCGCCGGCGTGGCGAACCACGTTTGACAGCGCCTCGCGGACGATCTGCAGGATGTGGATTTCCTCGTTGGGGTTGAGCGGGATGTGCGCCAGGCGGTTGTCCAGTTCGATGCCCAGGTTGCCGCGCTCGGCGAACTCTTCCACGGTCTTCACCAGCGCCGCTTCCAGGCTCGACTGCTCCAGGCTCAGGCGGAAGGTGGTGAGCAGTTCGCGCAGCTGGCGGTAGGCGCTGTTGAGGCCTTCGCGCAGTTCGTCGAGGGTTTCCTCGATCTTCTGTGGCGGCACGTCGCGCTTGAGCAGCGTGGCCAGGCGGCTGACCTGGATCTTCAGGTAGGACAGCGACTGCGCCAGCGAGTCGTGCAGCTCGCGGGCGATGGTGCCGCGCTCGGCGAACAGCGCCAGGCGGTTCTCCTGTTCCTGCTGCAGGGTCAGGGCGAAGGTGCGCGCGATGTTGTCGCAGAAGCCTTCGACGAACTGCCGCTGCCAGTCTTCCAACTGGCCGTTGGCGGTTTCGATGAACAACTCGCCGAAGCGATGTTCGCCGATGGATAGCGGCTGCATCAGCAGCGGATTGATGCCCTGGCTTGGCTCGCCGCAATGGTCGGCCTGGGCGCGGCAGTCGCCGCAGTTGCCCTGCAGGCAGAAGCTGCCGGTGATGCCGTCGGTGGTCAGCGAGGAATAGGCGCGCTCGACGCCGTCCTTGTTCAGGCACAGGGTCACCTTGCCGGCCTGCAGCACACGCTCCAGCTGGTTCAGCAGCGGTTGCAGGGAGCGCTCGTCATACGGGTCCTGGCCCAGGCGGCGGGCGCTGTCGTAGAGCAGCTCCAGGCGCTGGTGGCTGTTGGTGAGGGCTCGGGTCTTCTCTTCCACCCGTGCTTCCAGCTCGCGGTAGCTGGCCTGGAGTTCCTCGGCCATCTGGTTGAAGCGCTCGCCCAACTGGCTCAACTCGTCCTCGCCGCTGCTGCTGACCCGTGCATCGAGGTCGCCTTCGCCCAGGCGGCGGGCGGTCGTGGTGAGTTCGCGCAGTGGGCCGACCACGTGGTAGCTCAGGTCATAGAGGCTGATGAACACCACCAGCAGGCTGAGGAACAGGCACAGCCCCTGCACCGTGCTGAGCATCTGCGAGCGGTATTCGGCATTGCTCTGCAGGGTGCCGACGAAGCCGTCGATGTGGCTGACGAAGGTGTCGAGGGTCGCCAGCGCCGGCGCTTCGGAAAGGTCGAGGTTCTGCAGCTCCTTGCGCAGTTGCGCGTGCTGCTGGCGGATCGGCGCGTCGGCATCCGAGCGGCGCAGCAGGCGGGTGATCTCGTCGTTGTCCAGGCGTGCGGCGAGGGTTGCCTGCAGGGCCTGGCGATTGATCGGCGAGGGGTCCAGCGCCAGGCGGTAGGTGAGCATGCGCAGCGAACCGGCCTGGTTGATCACCGCCGCATCCTGGTGCGAATAGTCGGCGAACAGCAGTGCGCTGAACATACCGGCCAGGGCCAGGGATACCAGCAGGGTGAGGTAGCAGCCGAAGCGCACGACGATGGATTTGCGCAGGGAAGGGCGTCCGGCGGGCGGACTACCCACAAAGAATCGGTCGCTGGCGGAGGGCTCGGGTCGGGACGCCGTGTTCATATGAAATGCCTTTAAAAACAACAACTTATATGTTCTTTTCGGAAATACCCACTAAGGAGTAGCGGCGCGCATCTGCTCACGAATCGCCCTTTCGCTCATTGATGACGATCAAGAGAAGGACGCGAGTCCTTACCTAACGTGCGGGCAAAGGCTGTCAGGAAGTGAGCTTAGCCATGTTGTCCCACCGTCAGAAACAGTACTCCGTGCTCGGCATGAGCACACTGGCGTTCGCCGTGAACTTCGCGGTCTGGACGATGTTTTCGATCATCGGTATCCGCATCAAGGAAGAGCTGGGGCTGTCCGAAGCCCAGTTCGGCCTGATGGTCGCGTTGCCGATCCTTACCGGTTCGCTGGTGCGCTTGCCTCTGGGCTTGATCACCGACCGCTTCGGCGGGCGCCGCGTGTTCTTCATCCACATGCTGCTGGTGGCCATCCCGATCTACGGGCTGGCCTTCGCCACCCTCTACTGGCACTACCTGGTGCTGGGCCTGTTCGTCGGCCTGGCCGGCGGCTCCTTCGCCGTGGGCATCGCCTACACCTCCTCGTGGTTCGAGAAGGAACGCCAGGGCACCGCCATGGGCATCTTCGGCGCCGGCAATGCGGGCGCGGCGATCACCAACCTGGTGGCGCCGATGATCGTCGTCGCCTTCGGCTGGCGCATGGTTCCGCAGATCTACTCGGTGGCCATGCTGGTCACCGCGCTGCTGTTCTGGTTCTGCACCTGGACCGACCCGGCCCACACCAAGGGCGGCGACGCCGACCCGAGCCGCCCGCGGCCGACCCTGGCCAAGCAGCTGGCGCCGCTGGGCGAGCTGCGCGTCTGGCGCTTCGGCCTGTACTACTTCTTCGTCTTCGGCGGCTTCGTCGCCCTGGCCCTGTGGCTGCCCAAGTACTACATCGCCGAGTACGGCCTGGACCTGCGCACCGCCTCCTTCATCACCATGCTGTTCACCCTGCCGTCGGGCCTGATCCGCGCCCTGGGCGGCTGGTTCAGCGACCACTACGGCGCCCGTGCGGTGAACTGGGGTGTGTTCTGGATCTGCCTGGTCTGCCTGTTCTTCCTCTCCTACCCGCCGACCACCATGACCATCCACGGCATCAAGGGTGACGTCAGCCTCGGCATCGGCCTGAACGTCTGGCTGTTCACCTTCCTGGTGTTCGTCGTCGGCATCGCCCAGGGCTTCGGCAAGGCCAGCGTGTACCGGATCATCCACGACTACTACCCGCAGAACATGGGCACCGTCGGCGGCATGGTCGGGGTCATCGGCGGCCTCGGCGGCTTCTGCCTGCCCATCCTGTTCGGCTTCGCCGCCGACCGCATCGGCGTGCGCTCCTCCTGCTTCATGTTGCTGTTCGGCCTGACCGTGGTGTGCATGGTCTGGATGCACTACGCGATCAAGCAGCAACAGCGCCTCGACGGCCAGCCCCGCGCGGCCGATGTCGACGCCTCTCCCATTCCTTCCAGCCACTCCTGAGGTAATGCCGTCATGGGCATGATCGCCAACCCCCAACTCAAAGCCGCCAGAGGCCCGCTGCTGGTCGACTGGCGCCCGGAGGACCCGGAGTTCTGGGCCCGTACCGGCAAGCGCATCGCCGCGCGCAACCTGTGGATCTCGATTCCCGCACTGCTGCTCGCCTTCGCCGTGTGGATGATCTGGAGCACCGTCACCGTGCGCCTGAACGCCGCCGGATTCAGCTTCAGCAACGACCAGCTGTTCCTGCTCGCCGCGCTGCCGTCGATCTCCGGCGCCACGCTGCGCATCTTCTACTCCTTCATGGTGCCGATCTTCGGCGGCCGCCGCTGGACCGCGCTATCCACCGCCTCGCTGCTGATCCCCTGCCTGTGGCTGGGCTTCGCCGTGCAGGACCCGACCACGCCGTACTGGGTGTTCGCGACCATCGCGCTGCTGTGCGGCTTCGGCGGCGGCAACTTCGCCTCCAGCATGTCCAACATCAGCTTCTTCTATCCGAAGAACCAGCAGGGCACCGCCCTGGGCCTGAACGCCGGCCTGGGCAATCTCGGTGTGTCGGTGATGCAGTTCGCCGTGCCGCTGGCCGTGGCCGGCGGGCTGTTCGGCGCCTTCGGTGGTGAGCCGGAGACACTTTCCGACGGCACCCGTCTGTGGCTGCAGAACGCTGGCTGGATCTGGGTGCCGTTCATTGCCGTGGTCTCCGTGGCTGCCTGGTTCGGCATGAACGACATCGCCGATGCCAAGGCCTCGTTCCGCGACCAGTCGGTGATCTTCAAGCGCAAGCACAACTGGCTGATGTGCTGGCTGTACGTGGCCACCTTCGGCTCGTTCATCGGCTTCTCCGCCGGCTTCGCCATGCTCAGCAAGACCCAGTTCCCGGACATCAACCCGCTGCAGTACGCCTTCCTCGGCCCGCTGGTAGGCGCCCTGAGCCGGCCGCTGGGCGGCTGGCTGGCAGACAAGTTCGGCGGCGCACGGATCACCCTGTGGAACTACGCGGCAATGATCGCCGGCGTATTCGCGGTGATCAGCTTCCTGCCCGGGGCCAACGGTGCAGGCAGCTTCTTCGGCTTCCTCGGCTCCTTCATCGCGCTGTTCTTCTTCGCCGGCATCGGCAACGGCAGCACCTTCCGCATGATCCCGGTGATCTTCCGCAACGAGTGGGCCGCGCGCCTGAAGCAGGGCGGTTACACCGAAGCCCAGGCGGCCAAGGGCGCGAGCATGGAATCGGCCGCGGTGATCGGTTTCTCCGCCGCCATCGGCGCCTTCGGCGGCTTCTTCATTCCCAAGGCGTTCGGCACCTCGCTGGCCATGACCGGCAGCGCCGAGGGCGCCCTCTACGTCTTCGTCGCCTACTACCTGACCTGCATCGTCGCCACCTGGTGGTGGTACGCGCGCAAGGGAGCCGAGAGCCCCTGCTGATTTCCCCGCGCGGTCAGGCCCGCTGGCCGCGCCACGAACCGTTTCGCGAGCTTGATTAGCGTTTGAACGCCCGGCGCAGACCGGGTGAGGAGATACCGATGAGTTACCTGCTCGACCGCCTGCAGTTCTTCAAGAAGAAGCAGGGTGAATTTGCCGATGGTCACGGCGAAGTCTCCAACGAAAGCCGTGCCTGGGAAAATAGCTACCGGCAGCGCTGGCAGCACGACAAGATCGTTCGCTCTACCCACGGGGTGAACTGCACCGGCTCGTGCTCCTGGAAGATCTACGTGAAGAACGGCCTGATCACCTGGGAAACCCAGCAGACCGACTACCCGCGCACCCGCCCGGACCTGCCCAACCACGAGCCGCGCGGCTGCCCCCGTGGCGCCAGCTACTCCTGGTACATGTACAGCGCCAACCGGCTGAAATACCCCAAGGTGCGCAAGCCGCTGCTCAAGCTCTGGCGTGAAGCCCGCGCCGCCCACAACGACCCGGTGGACGCCTGGGCCAGCATCGTCGAAGACTCCGCCAAGGCCAAGAGCTACAAGAGCGAGCGCGGCCTGGGCGGTTTCATCCGCTCCAGCTGGAGCGAAGTCACCGAGATCATTGCCGCCGCCAACGTCTACACCGCCAAGACCTATGGCCCGGACCGCGTCATCGGCTTCTCGCCGATCCCGGCCATGTCGATGGTCAGCTACGCCGCCGGCGCCCGTTATCTGTCGCTGATCGGCGGCGTGTGCCTGAGCTTCTACGACTGGTACTGCGACCTTCCTCCCGCCTCGCCGCAGATCTGGGGCGAGCAGACCGACGTGCCGGAGTCGGCCGACTGGTACAACTCCAGCTACATCATCGCCTGGGGTTCCAACGTCCCGCAGACCCGTACCCCCGATGCGCACTTCTTCACCGAAGTCCGCTACAAGGGCACCAAGACCGTGGCCGTCACCCCGGACTACTCCGAAGTGGCCAAGCTCACCGACCTCTGGCTCAACCCCAAGCAGGGCACCGACGCCGCATTGGGCATGGCCTTCGGTCACGTCATCCTCAAGGAATTCCACCTCGAGAAACCCAGCGCCTACTTCGTCGACTACTGCCGCCAGTACACCGACATGCCGATGCTGGTGCTGCTCGAACCGCACACCGAAGGCGTGCTCAAGCCGACCCGCTACCTGCGCGCGGCGGACCTCGCCGGCAACCTCGGCCAGGACAACAACCCCGAGTGGAAGACCATCGGCCTCGACGAAATCAGCGGCGAACTGGTCTCGCCCACCGGCGCCATCGGCTACCGCTGGGGTGAGTCGGGCAAGTGGAACATCGAGGAGAAAGAGGGCGGCACGCAACGCGAAACCCGCCTGGCGCTGAGCCTGATCGATGGCCCGGAAAACGCCTGCGACGTCGGCTTCCCGTACTTTGCCGGGCAGGAACACCCGCACTTCAAGGGCGTGGACAACGACGAGGTGCTGGTGCGCCGCGTACCGTTCCGCGAGTTCACTGGCGCCGAGGGTCAGACCCTGCGCGTCGCCACCGTGTACGACCTGCAGATGGCCAACTACAGCGTCGACCGTGGCCTGGGTGGCCGCAACGTCGCCGCCTCCTATACCGACGCCGACGTGCCCTACACCCCGGCCTGGCAGGCCCGCATCACCGGCGTTCCGGCTGCCCGCGCCATCCAGGTGGCCCGCGAGTTCGCCGACAGCGCCGACAAGACCCACGGCAAGGCCATGGTCATCATCGGCGCCGCGATGAACCACTGGTACCACATGGACATGAACTACCGCGCGGTCATCAACATGCTGATGATGTGCGGCTGCATCGGCCAGAGCGGTGGTGGCTGGGCGCACTACGTGGGCCAGGAAAAACTCCGCCCGCAGACCGGCTGGGTCCCGCTGGCGTTCGGCACCGACTGGAGCCGCCCGCCGCGGCAGATGAACGGCACCAGCTTCTTCTACCTGCACAGCTCGCAGTGGCGCCACGAGAAGATCTCGATGCACGAGGTGCTCTCGCCGCTGGCCGATCCCAAACAGTTCCCCGAACACGCGCTGGACTACAACATTCGCGCCGAGCGCATGGGCTGGCTGCCGTCCGCCCCTCAGCTCAACCGCAACCCGTTGCACCTCTTCGCCGACGCCGAGAAGGCCGGTATCCCGGTGCAGGACTACGTGGTCCGTGAGCTCAAGGCCGGCAATCTGCGCGTGGCCAGCGAACAGCCGGACGACCCGCAGAACTTCCCGCGCAACCTGTTCATCTGGCGCTCCAACCTGCTCGGCTCCTCGGGCAAGGGCCACGAGTACATGCTCAAGTACCTGCTGGGCGCGAAGAACGGCGTGATGAACGACGACCTCGGCAAGGCCGGCGGCCCCTGCCCGGGCGAAGTGGAATGGGTCGACGAAGGCGCCGAAGGCAAGCTGGACCTGGTCACCACCCTGGACTTCCGCATGTCCTCCACCTGCATGTACTCGGACATCGTGCTGCCGACCGCCACCTGGTACGAGAAGGACGACCTCAATACCTCCGACATGCACCCCTTCATCCACCCGCTGTCGGCCGCTACCGACCCGGCGTGGGAAGCGAAAAGCGACTGGGAAATCTACAAGGCCATCGCCAAGAAGTTCTCCGAGGTTTCCGTCGGCCACCTGGGCGTGGAGAAAGACCTGGTCACCGTGCCGCTGCTGCACGACACCGCCAACGAACTCGCGCAGCCCTTCGGCGGCAGCGACTGGAAGAAGGGCGAGTGCGAGCCCGTCCCCGGCCGCAGCATGCCGACCCTGCATGTGGTCGAGCGTGACTACCCGAACACCTACAAGAAGTTCACCTCCCTCGGCCCGCTGCTGGACAAGCTGGGCAACGGCGGCAAGGGCATCGGCTGGAACACCGAGAAGGAAATCAAGCTGCTCGGCGAGCTGAACCACAAGGTCACCGAGATTGGTATCAGCCAAGGCCGCCCGCGCATCGAAAGCGCCATCGACGCCGCCGAGGTGATCCTCGCCCTGGCGCCGGAAACCAACGGCCAGGTGGCCGTGAAGGCCTGGGAAGCGCTGTCGAAGTTCACCGGCCGCGACCACACTCACCTGGCGCTGCCCAAGGAAGACGAGAAGATCCGCTTCCGCGACGTCCAGGCGCAGCCGCGCAAGATCATCTCCAGCCCCACCTGGTCGGGCCTGGAAGATGAACATGTGAGCTACAACGCCTGCTACACCAACGTCCACGAGATGATCCCGTGGCGCACCCTCACCGGTCGCCAGCAGTTCTACCAGGATCACCCCTGGATGCAGGCCTTCGGCGAGGGCTTCGTCAGCTACCGGCCGCCGGTCAACACCCGCAGCACCGACAAGCTGTTCAACAAGAAGCCCAATGGCAACACCGAGATCACCCTGAACTGGATCACCCCGCACCAGAAGTGGGGCATCCACTCCACCTACAGCGACAACCTGCTGATGCTCACCCTGTCGCGCGGTGGCCCGATCATCTGGATGAGCGAGCACGACGCGAAACGCGCCGGCATCGAGGACAACGACTGGGTCGAAGTCTTCAACGCCAACGGCGCCGCGACCTGCCGCGCGGTGGTCAGCCAGCGCGTGAAGGACGGCATGGTGATGATGTACCACGCCCAGGAACGCATCGTGAACCTGCCGGGCAGCGAGACCACCAAGACTCGCGGCGGCCACCACAACTCGGTGACCCGCGTGGTGCTCAAGCCTACCCACATGATCGGCGGCTACGCCCAGCAGGCGTGGGGCTTCAACTACTACGGCACGGTCGGCTGCAACCGCGATGAGTTCGTCGTGGTGCGCAAGATGAACAAGGTCGACTGGCTCGACGAGCCGGAGCAGGGCGGACTGGGCGGTGACGCTCTGCCGCAACCGCTGCCCCAGGACATTTGAGGATTACTGCCATGAAAATTCGTTCGCAAGTCGGCATGGTGCTGAACCTCGACAAATGCATCGGTTGCCACACCTGCTCCATCACCTGCAAGAACGTCTGGACCAGCCGTGAAGGTGTCGAGTACGCCTGGTTCAACAACGTCGAAACCAAGCCTGGCATCGGTTACCCGAAAGAGTGGGAGAACCAGGAGAAGTGGAAGGGCGGCTGGAAGCGTAACGCCGACGGCTCCATCGTCCCGCGCATCGGCGGCAAGTTCCGCGTGCTGGCGAACATCTTCGCCAACCCGGACCTGCCGGAAATCGATGATTACTACGAGCCCTTCGACTTCGACTACCAGCACCTGCACACCGCGCCCAAGGCCCAGCACCAGCCGGTGGCCCGCCCGCGCTCGCTGGTCTCCGGCAAGCGCATGGAGAAGATCGAGTGGGGCCCCAACTGGGAGGAAATCCTCGGCACCGAATTCGCCAAGCGCCGCAAGGACAAGAACTTCGACCAGATCCAGGCGGACATCTACGGCGAGTACGAAAACACCTTCATGATGTACCTGCCGCGCCTGTGCGAGCACTGCCTGAACCCGGCGTGCGTGGCGTCGTGCCCGAGCGGTGCGATCTACAAGCGCGAGGAGGACGGCATCGTCCTGATCGACCAGGACAAGTGCCGCGGCTGGCGCATGTGCATCAGCGGCTGCCCGTACAAGAAGATCTACTTCAACTGGAAGAGCGGCAAATCCGAGAAGTGCATCTTCTGCTACCCGCGCATCGAGGCCGGCCAGCCGACTGTCTGCTCGGAAACCTGCGTGGGCCGCATCCGCTACCTCGGCGTGCTGCTGTATGACGCCGACCGCATCCACGAAGTAGCCACCTGCGAGAACGAGCGCGAGCTCTACCAGAAGCAGCTGGAAATCTTCCTCGACCCGTTCGATCCGAAAGTGATCGAGCAGGCGCGCAAGGACGGTGTGCCGGACAGCGTCATCGAGTCCGCGCAGAAGTCGCCGGTGTACAAGCTGGCCATGGACTGGAAGCTGGCCCTGCCGCTGCACCCGGAATACCGCACGCTGCCGATGGTGTGGTACGTGCCGCCGCTGTCGCCGATCCAGAACGCCGCCTCCGAAGGCCACATCGGCAGCGACGGGGTGATTCCGGACGTCGAGTCCCTGCGCATTCCCGTGCAATACCTGGCCAACCTGCTCACCGCTGGCGACACCGCGCCGGTGCTGCTGGCCCTCAAGCGCCTGCTGGCCATGCGCGCCTACAAGCGTTCCGAGCACGTCGAAGGCAAGCAGGACCTGGCGGTACTGGAGAAGGTTGGCCTCAGCGTGAACCAGGTGGAAGAGATGTACCGCTACCTGGCGATCGCCAACTACGAAGACCGCTTCGTCATCCCGACTGCCCATCGCGAAGAGGCGCTGTCGGATGCATTCGCCGAGCGTTCGGGCTGCGGCTTCAGCTTCGGTAACGGTTGCTCTAGCAGCTCTGGCAGCAATTCTGGCGTCAACCTGTTCGGCGGCAAGGCCGTGGACCAGCGCAACGTCATCCAGACCGTGCAGATACAGGAGTGACGACCATGGCCATCTCAATGGAAAGTCACAGCCAACTGCTCAAGCTCAGCGCGCTGATGCTCGACTACCCGCGCGTCGAACTGCGCGAGGAAAGCCTGGCGCTGCATGCGCTGATCCGAACCTGCGACCTGCCGGAACAGCAGCGCGACGGCCTCGCCGCGCTGCTCAACGAGCTGTGCAAGGGCGACATCCTCGACGTCCAGGCCCGCTATGACGGCCTGTTCGAGCGCGGTCGCTCGGTCTCGCTGCTGCTCTTCGAACACGTACACGGCGAAAGTCGTGACCGTGGCCAGGCGATGGTCGACCTGATGGACCGCTACACCCAGGCGGGCCTGGTTATCGACGTCAACGAGCTGCCGGACTACCTGCCGCTGTACCTGGAGTTTCTCGCCCTGCAGGACGCCGAGTCGGCCCGCGTCGGCCTGGCCGAAGTCGCGCACATCCTCGCGCTGATCGCCCTGCGCCTGGAAGAGCGCGGTAGCGCCTATGCGGCGATCTTCAACAGCCTGCTGGAGCTGTCCGGCGAGCAGCCGGACCTCGGCGCGCTCAAGCGCGACCGCGAGCAGGAAGTGCGCGACGACAGCCTGGAAGCCATCGACAAGGCCTGGGAGGAAACCCCGGTGAGCTTTACCGAGCCCGCCGCCGGTTGCCCGTCCACCAGCGCCCGCCGCGTGTCCACGTCCGCCGAACAACCCATGCAGTGGGTCGCCCAGCCGGTGCCGCAGATGCAGTACCGGGCGGCCAGAGAAGGAGTCTGAACATGTCCCTCGATCTTTTAGCGTTCGGGATCTACCCCTACGTCGCGCTCGCCATTTGCCTGATCGGCAGCTGGGCGCGCTTCGACCTCTCGCAATACACCTGGAAAGCCGGCTCCAGCCAGATGCTGAGCAAGAAGGGCATGCGCGTATACAGCAACCTGTTCCATGTGGGTGTGCTGTTCATTCTCGCCGGCCACTTCGTCGGCCTGCTGACCCCGCACTCGGTCTACGAGCACCTGATCAGCACCGAGCAGAAGCAACTGCTGGCGATGGTTTCCGGCGGATTCTTCGGCATCCTCTGCTTCATCGGCCTGACCGGCCTGATCCTGCGCCGCCTGACCAACGAGCGCGTACGCGCCACGGGGAATGCGTCGGACCTGATGATCCTGCTGGTGCTCTATGTCCAGCTGATCCTCGGTCTGTCGACCATCGTCGCCTCCACCCATCACCTTGATGGTTCGGTGATGGTCATGCTCGCCAACTGGGCGCAGTCCATCGTCACCTTCCAGCCGCTGGCCGCGGCCGAGGCCATCGCGCCGGTATCGCTGGTCTACAAGCTGCACGTGACCCTGGGCCTGACCCTGTTCGTGCTGTTCCCCTTCACCCGCCTGGTGCACATCGTCAGCGCTCCGGTGTGGTACTTCGGCCGCCGCTACCAGGTCGTCCGTACCAAGCGTCGCGCCGTGTGATGAAGCGGCGGATAACGCTGGCGCGTTATTCGCCCTACCTGATGCTCTTCCCCCTCTCCCTTCATGGGGGGGACGCCCAGTTAGAGGGTCGGGGAGAGGGTTACTGGAGGTAATCGAAATGAGTTGCTCCCACTACGAAGCCAAGGTCGAACACGTCGAGCTGCCTGCCATCTCTGTCAACGGCGTCGCCATCGCCGAGGACGAACTGGCCCGCGAGCTGCAATACCATCCTGCCGCCAGCCACGCCGAGGCGCTGTACTCCGCCTGCCGTGCCCTGGTGGTGCGCCAACTGCTGGTGCAACGCGCCGCAGAGCTTGGCGTGATGGGGCAGGTCGAGGAGGGCGAGGCCGCCGAAGAGGCGAATATCCGCGCCCTGATCGACCGTGAAGTCGGCGTACCCGAGGCCGACGAAGCCAGCTGCCGGCAATGGTACGAAGCCAACCCGACTCGCCTGACCTCGCCCTGGCGCATGCGTCTGCGCCATGTGCTGCTCGGCTGCGCGCCGGATGACCTGGAAGGCCGCGCCAAGTCCCGCGAACAGGCCGAGGAACTGCTCGCCGAACTGCGCGAGCATCCCGAACGCTTCGCCGAAAAAGCCATGCGCTTCTCCGACTGCCCGTCGAAAGACGAGGGCGGTGAGCTGGGCTGGATCGAACCGGGACAGACCGTTCCCGAGTTCGAGAAGCGCCTGCTGCAACAGCAACCCGGCCTGCTCGGCCATCCGCTGGAAAGCCGCTACGGCCTGCACGTGGTCGAGTTGCTAGAGCGTGAAGGCGGAGAGCCGCTGGACTTCCAGCAGGCGCGCCCGCGTATCGCCGGCTACCTTCGCGCCCAGGTGCTGCAGCGCGCCGTCAGCCAGTACATCAGCGTGCTGGCCGGCGAGGCGCGGATTGATGGTTTCGTCTTCGACGGGGCGGAGTCGCCGCTGGTGCAATGATCTGTTACGCAGCCCCCTCACCCCAACCCTGGCTACGCGCCCCGCTCCGGAGGGAGAGGGGGCTGTCCTCTGCCCTATGAGAGGTCGTATCGGTGTGCGCATCGGCACTTCCTTTGTTGCAACGTCAGGCGAGAGTCGTACTCGCCGCTGCTTCGATCTGCCCCCTCTCCCTCTGGGAGAGGGCTGGGGTGAGGGGTAGTGGTGTCCAAGGAGCTAAAACCATGTCCGAATGGATCGACGGCCAAGGCCGCAAGATCGACTACCTGCGCCTGTCCGTGACCGACCGCTGCGACTTCCGCTGCGTCTACTGCATGTCGGAAAACATGCGCTTCCTGCCGCGCCAGCAGGTACTGACCCTGGAAGAGATCGAACGGGTAGCTCGGCTCTTCGTCGAGCGCGGCGTGAAGAAGCTGCGCCTTACCGGCGGCGAACCGCTGGTGCGCCCCGGCATCGTCCACCTCTGCGAACGCCTTGCTGCGCTGCCCGGCCTGCGCGAACTGTGCTTGACCAGCAACGGCTCGCAGCTCATCCGCTTGGCCGGCGATCTGAAGGCGGCCGGCCTTTCCCGCCTCAACATCAGCCTCGATACCCTCGATCCGCAGCGCTTCGCCGCCATCACCCGCACGGGTCGTCTGGAGCGGGTATTGCGCGGTATCGACGCCGCCCAGCAGGCCGGCTTCGAGCGCATCAAGCTCAACTGCGTAGTGATGAAAGGCCGCAACGCCGACGAGGTACCGGCGCTGGTGGACTACGCCATCGCCCATGGGCTGGACATCAGCTTCATCGAGGAAATGCCGCTGGGCCAGGTGGGCCGCGAGCGTGAGGAAAGCTTCTGCTCCAGCGATGAAGTCCGCGCGCTGATCGCCGAACACCACGAACTGCTGGACAGCGCCGAACACAGCGGCGGCCCCGCGCGCTACGTGCGCCTGGCCCAGCATCCGGGCACGCGTATCGGCTTCATCTCGCCGCATTCGCATAACTTCTGCTCGACCTGCAATCGCCTGCGACTGACCGCCGAAGGTCGCCTGCTGCTGTGCCTGGGCCACGAAAACTCCCTGGACCTGCGCGGCCTGCTGCGCCGCCATCCGCTGCATGACGAGCCCGTTCTCGAGGCCCTGCGCGGCGCCCTGCAGCGCAAGCCGGCCCGCCACGAATTCACCGTGGGTGACGTGCAGGTGCTGCGCTTCATGAACCTCAGCGGCGGCTGAAACAGACCTCCCTTGGCGGGCCTTGCGCCCGCCCTTTGCCTTGCTTGCATCCATCGCCAGCTAACGCTGAACTCTGCCTCCACGCCGATCAGCCCCCTCTCCCCTTGGGAGAGGGTTGGGGTGAGGGCGGCCCTTGCTCCAGGTTTTCAAGCGCAGCGCTTTACTCCAAACAAAAGAAAAGCCCCTGCGACATGAGCGTATCGCGGGGGCTCTGGGCATCTGCCAAAGGTATAACCGTGGAAGCTACGGTAAATCATGCGAAAGAATCGTTTCGAATCCTCCTCGGATCGCCTTGGAACGCTTCCCAGACTAAGGCTGTAGCCCAGCGCGCGACATTCCTCCGAAGGAGTAGGGCTGCGGTCGCAAAAGGGAGTGTGCCGTGCGGTCGCAGGGCGATTGACGTTGTGTACTTTTTAGTCCAGATTGGATTTTAAGTTTACGCGCCAGTGCGCGTGGACGAACGATAACAAGCTGGTCGCCTGGGTCAGGGCAAGGCAATGCCGCTGCAACGCGCCACGTTGCGCCCCTGGACGAATCACAAGACACCGATACTTCTCTGCCAAGACGCAGCGGCCGGCCGCCCGGCCCTGTCACCGAACATGCCACGGAGTTCATCGATGAATCGCAAAGCCCTGCTGGGCGGCCTGATGCTGGCCGCTTTCGCCACCTTCTCCCACGCCGACGACAAGCCGCTGCGCATCGGCATCGAGGCGGCGTACCCGCCCTTCGCCTACAAGACCCCTGAAGGCGGCATCGCCGGCTTCGACTACGACATCGGCAATGCGCTGTGCGAAGAGATGAAGCGCAAATGCCAGTGGGTCGAGCAGGAATATGACGGCCTGATCCCCTCGCTGAAGGTGCGCAAGATCGACGCCGCGCTGTCCTCCATCACCATCACCGAAGAGCGCAAGCACTCGGTGGACTTCACCCACAAGTACTACTTCACCCCGGGCCGCCTGGTGATGAAGGAAGGCTCGCAGCTGGACGAGCAGTTCAGCCAGCTCAAGGGCAAGAACATCGGCGTGCAGCGCGGCTCCACCGCCGACCGCTTCGCCACTGAAGTGCTGGGCAAGGCCGGCGCCAACGTGGTGCGCTACACCAGCCAGGACGAGATCTACCTGGACCTGCTGGCGGGTCGCCTGGATGGCACCTTCGCCGACTCCATCCCGCTCGAAATCGGCTTCCTGGAAACCCCGCGCGGCAAGGGCTTCGCCTTCATCGGTCCGGAGTTCAAGGACCCGAAATACTTCGGCGAAGGCGCCGGCATCGCGGTGCGCAAGGGCAATACCGAACTGGTCGGCCAACTGAACGCCGCCATCGACGCACTGCGCGCCAGCGGCAAGTACAAGGAAATCGAAGGCAAGTATTTCAAGAGTGATATCTACGGGGACTGATTTGCCCGTTGAGTTGCAGCTAAGGCCGCCTTCGGGCGGCCTTTTTCGTTGCGCCGAAATGCTCTTCGTAGGATGGGTGGAGCGAAGCGATACCCATGCTGTCCATGCGTTGGGCCCGACGTCCGTGCTGGGCGTAGCTGTGTCCGGTCTGGTAGGGCGGATAACGCCTATGGCGAAATCCGCCAATCTTTCGTGTTTCTGCGCCGCTTCGGTTTGCTCGGATGTATTGGGTTTCGCCCCCTCGGGCGACCTCCTTTGGCAAACGACCCAAAGTAGGCAAAGGTCTTGCCCCTCCATCCGGTTTTTCGCTTAGGCGAAAAATGCCCTCGTTGAACCGAAGTTTCAGGGGCACGCCACGACGGGCCATCCCTGGCCCATCGTGGCTCTCGCGACATCCATGTCGCTCAACCCCCGAAACTCCGCTTCAACGAGGCCTCCTGAAAGGGGCGATCGGCGTGCGCGGATATTTCTCTGGAAGACTTTTAAAAGCCAAAGTTGGATTGGAAGCAGGCTCTCGTGGGGGCGGACTCCGTCCGCGATTGGTGTCGCAACGTGTCGTGAGGTTCGCGAGCAAGCTCGCTCCTACAGGTAGCCGGAACTTACGGTGCGCCTTTGTAGGAGCGAGCTTGCTCGCGAACCGGAGCGAAAAGCGTGGAAAAGAGTCGGCTCACACCTCCTCCTTCAACTCCTTCAGATGTTTGTACACCGTCGCCCGGCCCATGTTCAGCACGTTGGCCACATAGTTCGCCGCGCTCTTGCCCTTGAACGCGCCCTCCGCGTGAAGGGCCAGGACCAGCTCGCGCTTGTGATCACGGCTGAGGGTGGAGAGGCTCAGCTGGCGCTGCCGTAACCAGGCATGGAGGAAGGTGTTGATGCGCTCCTGCCAGTCATCGCGGAATAGAGCGTCCGGCTGCGGGACAATCTTGTTCGAGGAGAGGAACAGGTCGAGCGCCGCCTTGGCGGTCTCGAACAGGGTGATGTTGAGGTTGATGCACAGCACTGCCAGCGGTTCGCCCCTGGCGTCGCGCAGCACGGTGCTGATGGAGCGGATCTTCTGGCCGTCCCAGTTGAGCTTCTCGTAGGGGCCGATGTTGCGTTCGTCGTGGCCGCCTTCGAGCATGTCTTCCAGCGCCGAATCGTCGCCGATCTCGCGCTTGGAGATGTTGTTCGCCAGGTACGCCACGCGCTGGTTGCGCAGGTCGTGGATGACCACTTCGGCGTGGGGGAAGAACAGCGCGGCGATGGCGTCGGCGATGGCCTTGTAGTTGTCCAGCGGATCAGCGGCGGTCATGGGCAAGGCTCTCGAAGGCGATGAAGCGGGCGCTGGCGAGTGTGCCGCAAGCGCCCGCGGGCTGTCACGGGCGACGGCTCACTTGGCCAGCAGGCGTGCGGGGGAGAGCATCTCGGCGCTCAGGCCGTGGCGGGCCAGGTGCTCCGGCAGGGCTTCATGGCGGATCAGCGCGGCGCTGGCTTCGCCCATGGCGGCCGAAGTCTGGATGCCATAGCCACCCTGGCCGGCGACCCAGTACAGGCCGGGCGTGGCCAGGTCGTAGCCGGACACCAGGTCGCCGTCGGCGAAGAACGAGCGCAGGCCGGCCCAGGTGTGGCTCGGGCGACGGATGCTCAGCGTGGTGTGTTCCTCGATCTGGTAGATGCCCATCGCGATGTCCAGCTCTTCGGGCTGCACGTCGTGGGGTTCCACCGGGTCGGCGTTGGCCGGCGAGCCGAGCAGCATGCCGGCGTCGGGCTTGAAGTAGAAGGACTCGTCCAGGCTGACCAATACCGGCCAGGCATGGCTGTCCACGCCTTCCGGCGGGCTGAACAGGAAGGCGGCGCGGCGCTTGGGTGTCAGGCCCAGAGGGGCGGCGCCGGCCAACTCGGCGATCCTGTCGCACCAGCCGCCGGCGGCGTTGACCAGCACCGGCGCGCGGTAGGTCTGCTGCGCGCAGCGTACTTCCCAGGCGTTGCCAATACGGTTGATTTCCAGGGCTTCGCTGTCCAGTTGCACGCTGCCGCCGTTGCGCCGGATGCCGCGCAGGTAGCCCTGCAGCAGGCCATCGGTGTCGATGTCGGCGGCGCTGGGGTCGAGCATCGCGCCGTGGACTTTCTCGCGGCGCAGCACCGGGACGATGGCGCAGGCTTCATCGGCACTGAGCAGGCGCATCTGCGGCACGCTCGCCTTTGCACTCTCATATTGGCGCTGGAGTTCCTCCGGGTTGCCTTCGAAGTCCACGGTCATCTCGCCCCGCGGGGTGAGGATCGGGTGTTCGACGAAACCTTCCGGCGGATTGTCGAAGAAGGCACGGCTGGCGGCGGTCAGCGCACGTACCTGCGGCGTGCCGTAGGCGACGGTATAGAGCGCTGCCGAGCGGCCGGTGGAGTGGTAGCCGGCGTGGGACTCGCGCTCCAGCACGGCGACCTTGCCGTGGCGGGAGAGGAAGTAGCCGGTGGAGGCGCCGGCAATGCCGCCGCCGATGATGAGGAAGTCGACTTCGATCATGTTCGTCTCCGGCTCAGGCGTTCTTGCGTTGCAGATGGTAGAGCGCATTGGCCAGGGCGACGTCTTCCAGACCCAGGCCGATGGAGCGGAAGAAGGCGTGGCGCTGGTAGTCCGGCTTGGCGGCGCGAGCGCTGACCAGCTCCGGCAGGTCGCCGAGGATGTTGCCATCCCAGCCGTGCTCCTCGCGGGCCAGACGCATTTCGCCGGCGGAGGCCGGGGTGGTGGCGCGGTAGTCGCAGTACACGTCCATCTGCGACAGCGACTGCGGCGGGACTTCGTGAGCGCGAGCGACGTTGGTGCTGATGGAGGTGATCAGCGCCGGCTTGGACAGGATCGACGGATCGAGCACCGGGGTGCCGGACGAGGTGCACAGCAGCACCACATCGGCGTCGGCCACGGCGGCTTCGACACTGGTGGCGGGTTCTGCGCGGGAATCGATGGCGCCGAACTGGGCCAGCACGCCGGCGTTCAGGTTCGGCGAGTAGACGCGGATGCTCTGCCAGTCCCGCAGGCCGGCGACGTAGCGCAGGTGTGCGCGGGCTACCGGGCCGCTGCCGACGATGGCCAGGCGCTTGGCGTCCGGACGGGCCAGTTCCTGCACCGCCAGGGCGGTGGTGGCGGCGGTGCGCGCGGTGGTCAGGCTGCCGGCGTCGCACAGCAGCAGCGGCTGGCCGCTCTCCATGGACATCAGCAGGCTCCACGCGGTCACCAGCGACTTGGGCTGGCGCACGATGTACGGCGAGGTCTTCACGCCGTAGACCTTCTGCGAGGCCAGCACGCCCAGGTAGTTGATGAAGTCGCCGCCGCCGTGGGGGAATTCCACCAGTTGCTGCGCGGGTTGCACGGCGCTGCCGGCGGCCAGTTCGACGAACATGTCGCGCATGGCCTGGAGCACGTCGACCTGTTCCAGCAGGCGTTCGGCGTCAGCCTGGTTGAGGGTGAAAGGCGTGGCGGCGGACATGGCGGGACTCCAGAAGTGGATTTATTTTTCCATTCTGGACTCTATTGTCTTTATCGACAAGCGCGCCTGGTCGGATGGGCACCTTTTAGGAGCGAGCTTGCTCGCTCCTAAAAGGTGAGACGCTCGGGTTTACAGCTTGAACTGCGCCACCAGCTCTTCCTGGCTGCCTGCCACGCGGCGCAGGTGTTCGCCACAGTCGCGGGTATGCGCGGCGGTCTTGCGGTTTTCCACGGTCATGTCGCTCAGCCGGTGCATGTGCTGGTTCACTTCCTGGGTCGTCGCGGCCTGCTGTTCGGCGGCGGCGGCGATCTGGAAGGCCATGGCGTGCACGCCCTGTAGGGACTCGTCCAGTGCGCCGAGGGCTTCGATCACCGCCTGGGTGTCCTGCTCCAGGGTATGGGCCTGCTCGCTGGCGCCGCTCATGCTCGACTGCGCCTGGACGGAGGAGTCGCCGAGGCTGCCGACGATGGCGACGATCTCGTCGGTGGCGCTGCGGGTGCGCTGGGCGAGGCTGCGCACCTCGTCGGCGACCACGGCGAAACCACGGCCCGCCTCGCCGGCGCGGGCGGCTTCGATGGCGGCGTTGAGGGCGAGCAGGTTGGTCTGCTCGGCGATGGAGCGGATCACATCGAGCACCGAGCCGATCTGCTGGCTTTCGCCAGCCAGGGTCTGCACGACGCCGTCGGCCTGGCGCAGGCCGACCAGCAACTGGTCCTGGCGGCCGATCATGTGCTGCAGGGTACCCTGCATGGCGACGAAGGCCTGGCGCGCGGCGGCGCTGCCGTCGGCACTGCGGCTGGCGCTGCCGGCGATTTCCTGCACGGTGGCGGCCATCTGGTCGACGGCGCTGACCACCATTTCCAGCGCTTCCTGCTGCTGGTCGAGGTGGTTGCTGGTGCGTCCGGCGGCGTCGAGGATGTCGCCGCTGGCATCGCCCACGGCCTCGCTGGCCTGGCGCAGGCGCTCGACCACCTGGCGCCAGGCCGTGGTCATTTCGCGCAGGGCCTGCATCAGGCCGCTGCTGGCGCTGGCATCGTCGCTCAGGCGCAACTCGCCGTTGGCCAGGCGCTGGGCCAGCGCCGCCATGCTCGCTGGTTCGCCGCCCAGCGGGCGCATCACGCTGCGGCTGACCAGCCAGGTGCCGGCTGCGACGCCGAGCAGGGTCAGGACGCCGAGCACGAGGATTTGCCACATCAGCTTGCGCACCGGGGCGAAGGCCTGGGCCTGGTCCATTTCCGCCACCAGTGCCCAGTGCACACCGTCGAGGTTCAGCGGGACGAAGGACTTCAGTGCCGGTTCGTTGCTCAGGCCAACCTCGGCGAGCCGGCCCTGTTCGCCGGCCAGGGCTTTGGCGATGGCCTCGCCGGGCAGGCTGGTGGGTGTCTCCTTGTCGCGGCGTACGTGGTGGTCGGCAAAGCGCACCGAGTCCGAGCGCAGGCTGCCGTCGCCGCCTACCAGATAGGTTTCCCCGGCTTCACCCAGGCCCTGGCGGTTCTGCATCACCTCGTTGATCGCCGCCAGCGGCAGCTCGAGCACCAGCAGCAGTTGCAGCTTGCCGTTGTCCTTGATCGGCGCGGCCAGCCATTGCACCGGCTGCTGGTCGTTGGGCGCCTGCTCCAGGTCGCTGATGCTGGCCTTGCCGCTGTCCAGCGCGGTGCGGATGAACGTGCCGAAAGCGGTGTCGCGCCATTGCGGATCACCGATGTTCTGCTGGTAGTCGACGCCGCGGCCGAGGCTGAACACCACCTTGCCGTCACCGGCCACCAGGCGCAGTTCGCGGTAACCGAAGGTCTTGATGAAGTTCTCGAACACCGGGCGGTCGTAGTTGGCTGTGGTGACCAGGGACTCGCTGTCCAGCCCGGCGTAGTTGCTGCCCAGGTTGGTGGCGAGGCTGCTGAGCTGGTCGTTGCGGGCCTTCCAGGCGTCCATCAGCTGTCGCTGCTTGATGCTGGCGACCGCCTCCAGGGCGTTGAGGCTTTGTTCTTCGAGGGCCCGGCTGGCCTGGAGATAGACCACGATGGCCATCACCAGGACGGGGATCAGGCCGACCGAGAGGAAACTCAGAGCAAGTTTGGCGCGCAAGGGCATGGGAGGATTCCGACGAGTTCTTGGAATTGTTCTCGCGTGCTTTGCAAGAAGCGTGCGAATTTTTTTACGTCTGTAAATAAAACTGAGCGGAAATGGCCGGGGCGGGGCTGATTTCGTGACAGGGATGGCGCGGTGCCATTGTTTGCGGGGAATCCCGCACGGTCGTCCCAGCGGGTCCGGCGGGAAAAACCCGAGGCTCTGGCGCGGGGACCGGCATGTGTTTCAGCGGAGGAGAGGGGTGACGTCACCGGACGTAACGTCGATGGAAACAAAAAAGGCGAAGCCAGGTGGCTTCGCCTTGTTTTGGAGCAGAAAGCTGGTGCAGCGGCGGATCAGTGCTTGCGCGGAACCGGCTTGAGCAACTCGGTGGGGGGCATCTCGCAGTTGATCTTGCGGCCCAGCAGTTCCTCGATCGGCGGCAGGGCGAAGGCATCGTCCTCGCCGGCGAAGCTGATGGACGTACCAGTGCTGCCGGCGCGGCCGGTACGGCCGATGCGGTGCACGTAGTCGTCCGGATCCTCGGGCAGGGTGAAGTTGATCACGTGGCTGATGCCGTCGACATGGATGCCGCGGCCGGCGACGTCGGTGGCGACCAGCACGCGGATCTTGCCCTCGCGGAAGCCTTCCAGGACCTTGATGCGCTTGTGCTGCGGCACGTCGCCGGACATCTGGGCGGCGCTGATGCCGTCCTTGGTCAGGCGTTCCTCGATGCGCCGCACTTCGTCCTTGCGGTTGGCGAAGACCATTACGCGGGTCCAGTCGTTCTGCGCGATCAGGTTGTACAGCAGCTTGTACTTGTCGCTGCCGGCAACGGCGTAGACGTGCTGCTCGACGGTATCGCTGGCGACGTTCTCCGGCTCGATCTCGACGATGGCCGGGTCGACGGTCCACTGCTTGGCCAGGTTCATCACGTCGTCGGTGAAGGTGGCGGAGAACAGCAGGGTCTGGCGTTCGCCCTTGTAAGGGGTCTGGCGGATGATCTGGCGGACCTGCGGGATGAAGCCCATGTCGAGCATGCGGTCGGCTTCGTCCAGTACCATCACCTCGACCATGTCCAGGTGCACCTCGCCGCGCTGGTTGAAGTCCAGCAGGCGGCCTGGGGTTGCCACGAGGATGTCGCAGAAGCGCGATTCCAGGGTCTTGAGCTGTTTGTCGAAGTCCATGCCGCCGACGAAACTCATGACGTTCAGGCCGGTGTACTTGGCCAGACCGACGGCATCCTTGGCGATCTGCACCACCAGTTCGCGGGTCGGCGCGATGATCAGCGCACGCGGCTCGCCCATGTAGCGCTCTTTGGGCGGCGGGGTCTGCAGCAGTTGGGTGATGATCGAGATGAGGAACGCGGCGGTCTTGCCGGTGCCGGTCTGGGCACGGCCGATGGCGTCCTGGCCGCGCAGGGTGAAGCCCAGTACCTGCGCCTGGATCGGCGTGCAGTAGGGGAAGCCCAGGTCATGGATGGCATGCATCAGACGCGGGTCGAGGTTGAAGTCGTGGAAACGGGTCTTGCCTTCGGCCGGCTCGACGACGAAGTCTTCCAGCTTCCAGTTGTCGACCACCGGCGGGCGCGGCTTGCGTTCGCGGCGCGGCTTGTCGGCCCTGGGCTCGCGGGGCTTGTCGGCGCCTTCGGTCTTTGCGGGCTCGGCCTTGGCTGCCTGGTCGCGTTTTTCGCCACGTTCACCTTTGTCGGAACGCTCGGCGCGGGGTTTGTCGCTCTTCGGGCCGCGGGCCGGTTTCTCCGCGGATTCGCCTTCCGGGCGCGGGTTGCGCGGTTTGCGCGGACGTCTTTCACCGCTCTGGGCGGGCTTTTCTGCGGCGGGAGCGGGGGCCGCTGGCGTGGCCACGGGTTGCTCGCCGTCGCCCTTGCTGAAGATTTTCTTGAGTGCTTTAAGCACGGCTGTCTCGTGTTGGTTAAGGAATGAACGGCCGCCAGTGTAATGCAAGATGCCCGCAGGGCGAAGTGCCACGGGCATCCTGCCTATTGACTTGGCCTACGGAAGGCTCTCCAGCAGCAGCCGGCGCACGTTGCCGCCCATGATCGCGGCGATGTCCTGGTTGCTGAAACCGGCCTTCGCCAGGCCCTGGGTCAGCTGTGCCAGGCCGGTGGTGTCGAAGGGCGCGTTCACCGCACCGTCGAAATCGGAGCCCAGCGCGATGTGCTCGACGCCCACTTTATCGGCCGCGTAGCGCATCGCATTGACGATGGCGTCCACGGATGTCTCGCAGACCGCGCCGTCCCAGTAGCCGATGCCGATCACCCCGCCGGTGTTGGCGATGCCGCGCAGGTGCGCGTCGGTCAGGTTGCGCGGGCCGGGGCAGGTGCCCGCGACACCGGTGTGGGAGACGATCACCGGGCGCTTGGCGATGGCCAGCACGTCGTCGATCAGCGGACGCGAGGCGTGGGCCAGGTCGATCAGCATTTTCTTTTCTTCCAGGCGCGGGACGACCTGGCGGCCGAACTCGGTCAGCCCGCCTTTCTTCAGGCCATGGGCGGAGCCGCCGACCTCGTTATCGAAGAAGTGAGTCAGGCCCATGATGCGGAAACCCGCATCGTACATGCGGTCGATGTTCTCCAGCTTGCCTTCCAGCGGGTGCAGTCCTTCGGTGGCGAGCACGCCGGCGAGGCGCTTCGGGTCCTTCTGCCAGGCAGCGAGGTAGCGGGTCAGGTCGTCGCGGCTGCGGATCAGGGTGAGCTTGCCCTGGCTGTCGGCGGCGGCCTTGTCGAGGAGTTCGCCCTGATACAGGGCGCGTTCGAGCAGGCTGTTCCAGGTGCGCGCCGGCCAGCGCTGGGCGATGACCAGCGGGGTGATGTTGTCGCTGTCGGCGCTGTTGCTCTCGTAGTTCAGGCCGCGCGGGGTCTTGGTGACGGTGGAGAACACCTGCAGGCCGACATGGCCTTCGAGCAGGCGCGGTACGTCGGTGTGGCCGTGGTCGTGGCGGTCGAGCAGGTTGCGGTCCCAGAGCAGGGCATCGTCGTGCAGGTCGGCGACGAACAGCGTCTGGTGCAGTGCCTGGGCCTCGGACGAGGCGGGGTAGGGCGGCGGGCTGGCCACGGTGTTCATCTTCCGGTCCATATAGCCCGGCAGGTTGAAGAAGATCCCCAGGCCAACGGCCAGCAGGATGAGCAGGACGATCAGCAGTTTGCGCATGTCAGCTTCCCAGCTTTGTTGTTATTGGTGTTTTCGCTGGGTGAATCTAACAGACGGGCCAGTGCGGTGGGAGATCAGCCGCAGAGGCAGTTGCGGCCCTTCTGCTTGGCCTGGTAGAGGGCGCCGTCGGCGCGCAGGATCAGGCTCGGCAGGTTTTCCTGGATGTCCATCTCGGCCAGGCCCAGGGACACGGTGACGCCGGGCAGCACGCCCACCGGCGAATAGAAGGAAGTGACCTGTTCGAGGCTTTGGCGCAGGCGGTTGCCAATGCGCCGGGCTTCGTCGATGGCGATTTCCGGCAGCAGGATGACGAACTCCTCGCCGCCATAGCGGGCCATGCTGTCCTTGGGTCGCAACTGGCTGCGCAGGGTGTGGGCGACCAGGCAGAGGGCATAGTCGCCGGCCAGGTGGCCGTGCTCGTCGTTGTAGTTCTTGAAGTGGTCGACATCGAGCATGAGCATGCACATGGGCTGTTCGTTGAACGCGCAGCGCGTGCTCTCGCGGTCGTAGATGTGCTCCAGCCAGCGGCGGTTGAACAGCCCGGTGAGGGTGTCGATGTTGGCGTTCTGCTCGGTGTCGAGAATGATCCGGTTGCCCTCGCGGACCCGTTCGCAGAGTACCGAGAGCAGGTTCTGCATCACCTGCGGGGAGTGCTCGAACAGGCCGATCAGCGCCTCGCGGTGCAGGCGCAGCACGGTGGTCGGTTCGCTGGCGACGACGTAGGCGGAGGGATGGTCGCTGTCGATGAAGCTGATTTCGCCGGCGCAGTCGCCCGGATGCAGGGTGCTGACCGGCTGGTTGTCGAGCGAACCCAGATACACCGTCAGGTGCCCGGTGAGGACCATATAAAGGAAGTGGTTGCGATTGAAAGGCGACAGCAGAATTTCCCCGCGCTCCAGTTCACAGGCGCGGAAATCCTTGAGCAACTGCTCCAGATTGGCCGCCGCCACGTTCTGGAACAGGCGCAGGTGCTGGAGTTGGCGAATGTCCTCTTTCCACTGCGCGGCTTTCATGACGCAGCGGAAGTCGGATGGCGACTGATGATGTGCACGACTGACTCTCCCTGTAGTCCTCTTCGCACATTGAGCCATCAGTATTAGTCAGATTCGACTACTGGCAATTCGCAGGCAGCCCCGGCCGACCGGCGGTCGGCCGGGTGTTTCATCAGCTTTCCAGCCACTCCACATGCACTGCGTATCCTCCCAGTCGCTCGGCCAGTGCCGCGCGCGAGTCTAGGTCGAGGGCGCCGACGAACAAGCGAGCCTTATGACCCAGGCGGTCATCGGCGACCACCTCGATGCGTGGTGCCGGTGCGAGGTGGCGGGTTTCGTCCTCGAACACGCGACGAATGGCGTCCAGGCGCAGGGCGGGCTTGAAGGTCTTGCCGACCGCAGTGACGGGAATGACGTCCAGCAGCCAGACGTCCTTGGGCACCGCTGCGCGCTCGGGCACGTGCTGGGCGGCGTGTTCCAGCAGTTCCGCCTCGCTCACCTGCGCACCGGGCTTGAGCTGGATGTACACCACCGGCAGCTCGCCTGCCTTCAGGCAGGGTTTGCCGACGGCGGCGGCCATGGCCACGGCGGGATGGCGGTGCAGGGCTTCCTCGATCATCTGCGGGTCGATGTTGTGCCCGCCGCGGATGATCAGGTCCTTGCTGCGGCCGGTGAGCCAGATGTAGCCGTCGGCGTCGATGCGGCCCAGGTCGCCGGTGTTGAACCAGTCGCCGTCGACCCAGATGTCCTTGTTCTTGCTGGCCTGCAGGTAGCCCTTGAAGACGGTCGGCCCACGCAGGCAGATGTTGCCGATCTCGTCCACTTCGGCATCGCGCAGATAGTGGCCGTCGCCATCGAGGATCACCGACTTCAGTTCGCAGTAGGGCAGGCGCAGGCCGATGGAACCGGGGCGTCGCTCGCCGCCGCGCGGGTTGCAGCTGGTGCCGCAGGTGCCCTCGGTCATGCCGTAGCCTTCGATGATCGCCAGGCCCGTCTTCGCCTCGAACTGACGGATCAGCTCCACCGGCATGGGCGCCGCGCCACAGAGGGCGAAGCGCAGGCTGGAGAGGTCGTGCCCTTCACTGGGCACTTGCAGCAGGGCCGCGTAGATGGTCGGTACGCCGCTGAAGCTGGTGACCTTGTAGCGTTCCACCAGCTTCCAGAAGTCCTGAATCAGCGTCGGGTTGCGATAGCCCTGCGGGCCGGCCAGCAGGACGTGGCCGCCGCGCATGAAGGGCGCGAGACCGCTGACCATCACGCCATTGACGTGGAACAGCGGCAGGCCGCAGAGCAGTACGTCGCTGCCGTCGTAATCGGAGTTCAGGCCCATGATCTCGGCCATCGCCACTTCGTTGAAGTGGCTGTGCGGCGCGAGCTTGGGGGTACCAGTGGTGCCACCGGTGTGGAAGTAGGAGGCGACCTCGTCGGGGCCGATCACCCGGCCGCTTTCCAGGTGGTCGTCGGGGCACTGAGCGAGCAGCTCGTCGAAGTCCAGCACGCGGTCGGGCAGCTTACCGCGCTGGGCCTTGATCGCCGAGCGCTGCGGCTCCGGCAGCAGGTTGGCGAGGTCGACGGTGACGATGGCGCTGAGTTCGGGCAGGTGGTCGCGCAGCGCTGCCACCTTGTCCCAGAGCTCGGTGCCGGGGAAGGGGGCCAGGGTGACCAGTACACGGGAATCGGCGGCACGCACGAGCTCGGCGATGTGCCCCGGATCGAGCAGCGGGTTGATCGCGTTGACGATACCCGCCGCTTCGCCGCCCCAGATCACGTAATGGGTCTGCGGCAGGTTGGGCAGCAGGAACGACACCGAGGTGCCCGGCCGCACGCCCAGGCGATGGAAGGCGTTGGCCGCCTGGGTGACGCGGGAGAACAGTTCGGCGTAGCTGACCTGGATCGGCTCCTCGGCCGCCGAACCCTGCAGCAGGAAGCTCAGGGCGGTGGATGGGCCGAACTGCTGCGCCGAGCGGCGCAGCAGTTCGTAGGTGTTCGGCGGCAGGTCGCGGTCCTGCAGCGGGACCTGTTCCAGGGCTTGGACATCACGCAGGCTGCTGATCGGGGCGTTCATGCTTCTTCTTGTTCTCCGCAGGGTCAGGGGATCACAGGCGCTCCCGCAGCCAGGCGCCGATATCGCCGAGTTCCTCGTTGCTCACTTCGTGGCTCATCGGGTAGGTGCGCCACTGGGCGGGCACCTCGTTGGCCTGCAGGAAGTCGTAGGCGGCGCGGCCCATGGCCGGCAGCACCACGTCATCGAAAGTGCCATGCAGGCAGAGCGCCGACAGTTGTCTTTTTGTAGCCGGCAGGCTTATGCCTTCGCTGAATGTCGGGCCATAGGTGGAGAGCGCCATGACCCCGCCCAGTTCGCCGTTCCAGCGCAGGTAGCCGGTGTGCAGCACCACGGCCCCACCCTGGGAAAAGCCGGCGAGGATGATGCGCTTGGCCGCGATGCCCTGCTCGATCTGCCCCTGGATCAGCGCGATCACGCTGTCGGCCGAGGCCTCCAGCTGCGCTTCGTCGATGGCGCGCGCCGGGGCCATGGCGAGGATGTCGTACCAGCTCGGCGCGGGCATGCCGTTGAACACAGTGACCGGGCGGGTCGGCGCCTGGGGCAGGATGACGCGCGTCGAGGTGAAGCTGCGCTGCAGCATCCGTGCTACCGGTTCGAAGTCGTAACGATCGGCGCCCAGGCCGTGCAACCAAATGACGCAGGAGTCGGCGCTTTGGGCGGGTTCGAGGATCAGTGGCTGGGTCATGGAGGCTCCAGGATGGGGCAGGCGCTCTAGGATGGGGCGCCGCGTTCGGAATAGGGTGGAGAGGCGATGCAAGAAGATGTCGCATGGCCATAACTTGTGGGACTTGACTGCACGAAATCGAAGGAAGGTTCCTGGGCTGGTACGCCACTTGCTATCACTGCTTCCAGGCTGTGCGGCCCCACTTCCGGTAACACTCTACCGACCCCATCCGGAAAGCTGTACCGGAAGTGGCGCCGCGAATGCCTTGGGCTGCTTCAGGGCCCGTCGCACCGGCCGCGGTCAACGGCCGGTGCGACGGGCCTTCGCCTTCACACGCAATGATCCCTTGATAACCCGTTCCAGTGCGCACCACCTGCGCGCTCGAAGGTGTGTTCGCGGCTTCCGATAGGTTTTTAGGAGCCGTCTAGACTCACTTTCAGGTCTCCATCCCGTTAGATGTCTTGCTGGTGCCTCACGAGGGTACGGCGGTGGAACCGGGACTCCAAAACACTAAAAAAGCAACGGAGAAGATCGATGAAGATGGTGAAATCCACCCTGGCAGTGCTGACCACCGCCGCCGTATTCGGTGTCAGCGGGCTCGCCCACGCCGGCGCCACCCTGGATGCTGTGAAGAAGAAAGGCTACGTGCAGTGCGGTATCAGTGACGGTCTTCCGGGCTTCTCGTACGCCGACGCCAAGGGCCAGTACAAGGGTATCGACGTCGACGTCTGCCGCGCCGTGGCGGCTGCCGTGTTCGGCGATGCGACCAAGGTCAAGTACAGCCCGCTGACCGCCAAGGAGCGCTTCACTGCGCTGCAGTCCGGCGAGATCGACATCCTCTCGCGCAACACCACCTGGACCAGCTCGCGCGACAGCGCCATGGGCCTGAACTTCGTCGGTGTGACCTACTACGACGGCCAGGGCTTCCTGGTGAACAAGAAGCTGGGCGTGTCCAGCGCCAAGGAGCTCGACGGCGCCACCGTGTGCATTCAGGCAGGTACCACCACCGAGCTGAACCTGTCCGACTACTTCCGCTCCAACAACCTCAAGTACACCCCCATCACCTACGACACTTCCGACGAGAGCGCCAAGTCGCTGGAGTCCGGCCGTTGCGACGTGCTGACCTCCGACCAGTCGCAGCTCTATGCCCAGCGCATCAAGCTGGCCGCGCCGGATGACTATGTGGTGCTGCCCGAAGTGATCTCCAAGGAGCCCCTCGGCCCGGCCGTGCGCCAGGGTGACGAGGAGTGGTTCGACATCGCCCGCTGGACGCTCTTCGCGATGCTCAACGCCGAGGAGCTGGGCATCAACTCGAAGAACGTCGAGGAGCAGGCCAAGAGCACCAAGAACCCGGACGTCGCGCGCCTGCTCGGCGGCGAGGGTGACTATGGCAAGGACCTCAAGCTGCCCAAGGACTGGGCGGTGCAGATCGTCAAGCAAGTGGGTAACTACGGCGAGATCTTCGACCGCAACGTCGGCGACGGCAGCGAGCTGAAGATCAAGCGTGGCCTCAACGCCCAGTGGAACAAGGGTGGTCTGCAGTACGCACCGCCGGTGCGCTGACCTGACCCGTTCCGGCGCCCGGAGTGTGGGCGCCGGACTGTTTCGAACGACGTGAAGCCTTCCGGGCGGCCACGGGCGTAGCCCCGTGGTCGCCCGGCGGCCTTCCGAGAGGGCTTACATGCAGAATTCCGTCAAGGCCCAGCGCCCGCGGGGGGTATCGATCAACGATCCCGTCGTGCGCGGCTGCGCATTTCAGATCATCGCCGTCATCTTCGTCGTGGCGGTCGGCTGGTTTCTCTTCGACAACACCCAGACCAACCTGGCCCATCGCGGCATTCAGTCCGGTTTCGGCTTCCTCGACCACAGCGCCGGCTTCGGCATCTCCCAGCACCTGATCGACTACAGCGAAAGTGACACCTACGGACGGGTGTTCATGGTCGGCCTGCTGAACACCCTGCTGGTCACGGTGGTGGGCATCTTCTTTGCCACCGTCCTGGGCTTCATCCTCGGTGTGGCGCGGCTGTCGCCGAACTGGCTGATCCGCAAGCTGGCGACCCTGTACATCGAGACGTTCCGCAATATCCCGCCGTTGCTGCAGATCTTCTTCTGGTACTTCGCCGTGCTCGGCCCGCTGCCTGGCCCGCGGCAGAGCATCAGCTTCGGCGACCTGTTCTTCGTCAACAACCGCGGCCTGCAGATGCCCGCGCCGATCGCTGCCGACGGCCTCGGCCCGTTCATCGTCGCGGTGATCCTGGCGCTGGTTGGCTGGGTGGTGATCTGGAAGTGGGCCAAGGCCCGTCGCCATGCCACCGGCAAGGCCTTCCCGGTGTTCCTCAGCGGCCTGGCGCTGCTGGTGGTGCTGCCGGGCCTGGTGTCGCTGGTCGCCGGAGCGCCGTTCCACTGGGACGTGCCAGTGCTGCAGGGCTTCAACTTCCGCGGCGGCTGGGTGGTGATCCCGGAGCTGGTGTCCATTGTCCTCGCGCTGTCGGTCTACACCGCCGCCTTCATCGGCGAGACGGTGCGCGCCGGCATCCAGGCGGTCAGCCATGGGCAGACCGAAGCTGCCGGCTCCCTGGGCCTGCGTCCGGGGCAGACCCTGCGCCTGGTGATCATCCCGCAGGCGCTGCGGGTGATCATCCCGCCGCTGACCAGCCAGTACCTGAACCTGGCGAAGAACTCCTCGCTGGCCGCCGCCATCGGCTATCCGGACATGGTTTCGCTGTTCGCCGGCACGGTGCTCAACCAGACCGGCCAGGCCATCGAAACCATGGCCATCACCATGAGCGTATACCTGGCCATCAGCATCAGCATTTCGCTGCTGATGAACTGGTACAACAAGCGCATCGCGCTGGTCGAGCGGTAGAGGGAGCAGACCATGACAACTCATACCTTCAAGCCCGACCTGCCGCCACCAGCGATGAGCGTGGGCGTGCTCGCCTGGCTGCGCGCCAACCTGTTCTCCAGCTGGTTCAACACCCTGCTGACGCTGGTCGGCATTTACTTGGTCTACCTGATCCTGCCGCCGCTGCTGGAGTGGGCGATCATCAAGGCCGACTGGACCGGCAGCACCCGCGCCGACTGCTCCCGCGAGGGCGCCTGCTGGGTGTTCATCGGTTCGCGCTTCGGCCAGTTCATGTACGGCTTCTACCCCGAGGAACTGCGCTGGCGCGTGGACCTCACCGTGCTGTTCGTGGTGTTCGGCGCGGCGCCGCTGTTCCTCAAGCGCTTCGCGTACAAGGTGAAGTACGGCCTGTGTTTCCTGGTGGCGCTGCCGATCGTGGCCTACTGGCTACTGCACGGCGGCTTCCTGGGGCTGGAAACCGTGCCGACCAGCGCCTGGGGCGGGCTGATGCTCACCGTGGTGATCGCCGCGGTCGGTATCTGCGGGGCGATGCCGCTGGGCATCCTGCTGGCGCTGGGGCGGCGTTCGAAGATGCCGGCGATCAAGGTCATCTGCGTCACCACCATCGAGTTCTGGCGTGGTGTGCCGCTGATCACCGTGCTGTTCATGTCCTCGGTGATGCTGCCGCTGTTCCTGCCCGAAGGCATGAACCTCGACAAGTTGCTGCGCGCCATGGTGATGGTGGTGCTGTTCGAGGCTGCCTACATCGCCGAGGTGGTGCGCGGCGGCATGCAGGCCATCCCCAAGGGGCAGTACGAAGCCGCGGCCGCCATGGGCCTGGGCTACTGGCGGACCATGGGCCTGGTGATCCTGCCGCAGGCGCTGAAGCTGGTGATCCCCGGCATCGTCAACACCTTCATCGCGCTGTTCAAGGACACCAGCCTGGTGATCATCATCGGCCTGTTCGACTTCCTCAATAGCATCAAGCGCGCCACCGCGGACCCGGCCTGGCTGGGCATGGCCACCGAAGGCTATGTCTTCGCGGCAGTCGTCTACTGGATTTTCTGTTTCGGCATGTCCCGCTACTCCATGCACCTGGAGCACAAGCTGGACACCGGCCACAAGCGTTAGGAGTTCATCATGTCTGAAGCCACCAACAAGACCGCACAGCCGGCCATCGGCGATCACGTGATGATCACCATGAAGGGCGTGAACAAGTGGTACGGCCAGTTCCACGTGCTCAAGGACATCAACCTGGAGGTCAAGCAGGGCGAGCGCATCGTGCTCTGCGGGCCGTCCGGTTCGGGCAAGTCCACCACCATCCGCTGCATCAACCGCCTGGAGGAACACCAGCAGGGCAGCATCGTGGTCGACGGCACCGAGCTGACCAACGACCTCAAGCAGATCGAGGCGATCCGCAGCGAAGTCGGCATGGTGTTCCAGCACTTCAACCTGTTCCCGCATCTGACCGTGCTGCAGAACTGCATCCTGGCACCCATGTGGGTGCGCAAGATGCCCAAGCGCCAGGCCGAGGAAGTCGCCATGCATTACCTGGAGCGCGTGCGCATCCCGGAGCAGGCGAACAAGTTCCCCGGCCAGCTCTCCGGCGGCCAGCAGCAGCGAGTGGCGATCGCCCGCGCGCTGTGCATGAAGCCGAAGATCATGCTGTTCGACGAACCGACCTCGGCGCTTGACCCGGAAATGGTCAAGGAAGTGCTCGATACCATGATCGGCCTGGCGCAGAGCGGCATGACCATGCTCTGCGTGACCCACGAGATGGGCTTTGCCCGCACCGTGGCGAACCGGGTGATCTTCATGGACAAGGGCGAGATCGTCGAGCAGGCGCCGCCGGATCAGTTCTTCGACAACCCGCAGTCGGATCGGACCAAGCTGTTCCTCAGTCAGATCCTGCACTGATACAGCGTTTTCTGTAGGAGCGAGCTTGCTCGCGAACGAGTTTCCCGGCCGCGACAGTGCTGGGCGGTTCGCGAGCAATCTCGCTCCTACAAAGATTTGACGTCTTTCTCTGTGTTACCGGACCGACCCCGTCACGCTCGTCTCCCACGATGGCAAGCGCACGCCGCAACGGCGTATGCTGCCCACTCCACCGCGCAAACCGGCGGCATCGCGAAAAGCCGGCTGAACTCGGCTCCCCATCGGTGTTCCCATGTGCAGTGGTTTGTCAGGGATGGGCTACCGTTTGAGGTAGCTCCCCTGCATCCGCCGTCCAAAGGAAGAGAGCCGACGTGAACCTGATCCTATCGCCAATGAACCTCAGCAAAGCCAAGGCCTGGAGCGCCCACGCGGTGACCTCCAGCGGTGTCATCCTAGCGCTGCTCGCGCTTCTGGCGCTGGTCGACAACAGGCCGCAAGCCTGCCTGCTGTGGCTGGGCGTGGCGCTGCTGGTGGATGGCCTGGACGGCACCCTGGCGCGCAAGTTCGACGTCAAGGCGGTGCTGCCACACTTCGATGGCTCGACCCTGGACCTGGTGATCGACTACCTCACCTACGTCTTCATCCCCGCGATCTTCATCTACCGCTACGTGCCGCTGCCGGTGCATACCGAGCTGCTGGCGGTGGGGGTGATCCTGGTGTCCTCGCTGTTCTGCTTCTGCAACGTCAACATGAAGAGCAAGGACAACTACTTCGTCGGCTTCCCGGCCGCGTGGAACGTGGTGGCGGTGTACTTCTTCGTGCTCGACCTGCACCCCTGGGTAAGCTTCGTCACCGTGCTGGTGCTGGCTGCGCTGACCCTGACCCGCATGAAGTTCCTGCACCCCTTCCGCGTGCGCCAGTTCATGCCGTTGAACATCGCCGTGACCTTCGTCTGGATGCTCAGCAGCGCATTGCTGATCCTCCAGCAGCCGGTCGACCAACCCTGGTTGCTGGGCCTTTGGTTCGCGGCTTCGGCTTACTTCGTTGGTGTCTGCGTCTGGCGTACGGCGGTGGAGTGGTTCCACTGATCGCGGAATCACAATTGACTTCCACGGCAAACGCCGCTTATGCCTGCCTCCCCAGCAGCCTCTGCCGGAAAGCTCCCGGCGTTTCCCCGCACACCTGCTTGAACAGACGCGCGAAGCTCGCTCGGTCGGCGTAGCCGACATCACTGGCGATGCGTTCCAGCGAGCGCCCCGGATCGCCCAGCGCTTCCTGTGCCGAAGCGATACGCAGGCGCTGCACATAGTCGTTCGGCGACATCCCTACCTGCTCGCGAAAGCGCCGCAACAGCGTGCGCGTGGAGCAGTGCACGCGCTGCGCCAGGCCGGAGAGGTCGAAGGGTTGTGCGTAGTTGTCCTCCAGCCAGGCCAGCAGCGGCTCCAGCGGTGAGCCGGCCGGCAAGGGATCGGGCAGTAGCGGCGTGAAGCGTCGTTGGCGGCCTCGCCCGTGCTCGAACACCAGGGTCGCCGCCGCGCGCCGCGCCAGGGCGGCGCCGGCATGGCACTCGATCAGGTACAGACACAGGTCCAGCCCGGCCTGGGCGCCGCCGGAACAGAACCGACCGTTGTCCTCGGTACACAGGGCGTCGATGTCCAGCCGCACCTGTGGATAACGCTCCCGGAAAGCCGCCTCCAGCGCCCAATGCGTGGTAGCGCGACGACCATCCAGCGCGCCGGATTCGGCCAGCAGGAAAGCGCTGCTGCACAGGCTGCCAAGTTGCACGCTGGCAGGGGCGTGACGCAGCCAGGCAAGCAGTGGCTGATTGGCGGCGAAGGTGGCGTCGATATCCGCGCCGGTGGCGGGAATCAGCAGCAGGTCGCAGCCGGCGGCGAGATCGAGCCCGCCCTCCACCGCCACGCGGCCGAAGGACAGGTCCACCGGCTCACCCTCGGCACTGACCCGCAGTACCTCGAAGTGGCGTTCGCCCGCCAGGCGGTTGGCGAGGTGGAAGCTGTCCATGGCCAGGCCAAGGCTGGAACACAGGGTTTGCGGGCAGACGAACAGGGCTATCCTGAACATGGCGTCTCACTGTGCTCGTGTAAGAAACTTGGCGCTATTGATCATAATGTTGTCCATAACGCCAATCGTGTCCAGTCGAGCCCTTGGGGATACTGCGCCCATTGCCCACCGACACGAGCACACCATGGCCCATCCCAATGTCCAGCTGATCGAACGTTTCTACCAGGCCTTCCAGCGCCGCGACGGCGAGGCCATGGCCGCCTGCTACAGCGCCGATGTGCAATTCAGCGACCCGGTCTTCACCGACTTGCACGGCGCCGAGGCCGGGGACATGTGGCGCATGCTCACCGCTCGCGCCCAGGACTTATCGCTGACCTATGAGGGCGTCGAGGCGGATGGGCAGCGGGGTTCGGCTCGCTGGGTGGCGTCCTACACCTTCACCCAGACCGGTCGGAAAGTGACTAATCACATCCGGGCACATTTCCACTTTCGCGACGGATTGATCTGTCAGCATGTGGACAGCTTCGATCTGTGGAAGTGGTCGCGCCAGGCCCTCGGCGCCAAGGGAGTCTTGCTGGGCTGGGCGCCGCCGGTGCAGGCGGCGATCCGCGCGCAAGCCGCCAAAGGCCTCTCGGCCTACCGCGCACAACGAGCAGCGAAGGCCGGATAGAGGGCTTTCGGGCTCGCCCCTGGCGGCGGGATAGGCTTAAATGACAGGCGACTGAGAACCGGACACCGCCATGATCACTCTTTTCCAGTTCCCGCCCGCCTTCAACGTACCCAACGTCAGCCCCTTCTGTCTGAAGCTGGAGACCTTCCTGCGCCTTGCCGGGCTGGAGTATCAGGTCAAGCCCGTGATGGACCCGCGCAAGGGGCCCAAGGGCAAGCTGCCGTTCATAACGCTGGACGGCAAGGCCATCGCCGATACGGCGATCATCATGCGTACGCTGCAGCAGTACTACGAATTCGACCTGGACGCGGGGCTCGACGCCCGTGGCCGCGGTTGGGCGGTATCGATCACCCGTCTGTGCGACGAGCACCTGGTGCCGCTGCTGGTGTACTTCCGCTGGCTCGACGAACAGGGCTTCCGTCAGGTGAAGGATGTGATGCTGCGCGGCATTCCCGCGCCGCTGCGGCCGGTAGTGGGCACAATGCTGCAGCGCAAGATCCGCGGCGACCTGAAGGGGCGCGGCCTGCTGCGCCATAGCCGCGACGAGCTGCTGGGCTTCGCCCGCGACGACCTCGAAGCCCTCGACGGCATGCTCGGCGACCTGCCGTACTTCGGCGGCGCCCAGCCTTGCAGCGCCGATGCGGCCACCTACGGGGTGCTGGCCAACCTGATCCTCAGCACCCTGGAAACGCCGCTCAACGACATGGCGCGCAGCTATGAACGCCTGGTCGGCTACTGCGACCGCATGCAGGCGCGGGTCTGGGCGTCGTGACCGCGGCCGAACCCAAACCCTGGTTCGTCTACCTGGTGCGCGCCGAGAATGGCGCGCTTTACTGTGGCATCAGCGACGACGCCCAGCGCCGATTCGAGACCCATCGCACCGGCAAGGGCGCGCGCTTTTTCCACTCCAGCCCGGCCCAGGCGCTGGTCTACGTCGAGGCCTGCCCCGGCAAGGGGGACGCCCTGCGCCGTGAGCGCGCGATCAAGGCGCTGACCAAGAAAGCCAAGGAGCGCCTGGTACTGGCCAATCCGTTCGTCATCAACGCCGTGGATGTCGTCCCATCCGAGGGATGAGGTAGGACTCGCGCGAAGCACGGGTTAAGCTGCCGGACCACTTTCCGGCCGCTGGAGCCCACCATGTCCGAGCTGATCCTGCACCACTACCCGACTTCGCCGTTCGCCGAAAAGGCGCGCCTGATGCTGGGCTTCAAGCAGCTGCCCTGGCGCTCGGTAACCATCCCGCCGCTGATGCCCAAGCCGGACCTGATGCCGCTCACCGGCGGCTACCGCAAGACGCCCGTGTTGCAGGTCGGCGCCGATATCTACTGCGACACTGCGCTGATCGCCCGCCGCCTGGACCAGGAAAAGGCCGTGCCCGCCCTGTTCCCGGAAGGCCACGAATTCACCGTTGCAAGCTTCTCGCTGTGGGTCGACTCGGTGGTGTTCCAGCATGCGGTCAGCCTGGTGTTCCAACCCGAATCCATTGCCATGCGCTTCGGCAAGCTGCCGCCGGAGTTCCTCAAGGCCTTCGTCGCCGATCGCAGTCAGCTGTTCAGTGGCGGCACGGCCAGCAAACTGTCGGCCGAGCAAGCCAAGCACCAGTGGCCGACCTTCATGGCGCGAGTCGAGCAGCAACTGGCCCGCGAAGACGGCGATTTCCTGTTCGGCGAACCTTCGGTAGCCGACCTGTCCCTCGCCCATTGCCTGTGGTTCGTCAAGGCCACGCCGGTCACCTCACCGCTGGTGGACGCCTATCCGGCGGTCAGTGCCTGGCTCGCTCGTGTGCTGGGCTTTGGCCATGGTGCGCCGAGTGAAATGAGCAGCGAAGAAGCCATCGCCGTGGCGCGCGACAGCCAGCCAGTTGCACTGCCCCAGGAGGACTTCGTCGATCCCAACGGCTTCACACCCGGCCAGCGCGTGGTGATCGCCGCCACCGACTACGGCTGCGATCCGGTGGAAGGCGAGTTGGTGCACGCCGGGCTGGAAAGCCTGATCCTGCGCCGCGAGGACCCGCGCGCCGGTACGGTGCATGTGCACTTCCCTCGCGTCGGCTTCAGCATCCGCCCGGCCTGAGCCCGGCCGGGCCGGGGCACTGCCGCGTCACCGGGGTGCGCAGGCGTGGCAGGTTCTCGGCCATTTCGCGGAAGTGCTGCAGGCGCTCGTAGCAGAGCGCCATTTCCCCGCTGTTGCTGTTGTACCAGGCATCCGGCGCGCCGCAGCTGACCAGCTGGATCGTCAGCGGACGCGGCGGGCGGAACAGCCGGAACACCTCGTCCACCATGCGTTGCAGATGATCGCCGTCACGTAGCAGGGCGATCAGCGGCAGCGTGCTATCGCGGTCCACCGCCGGCGTGTCGTAGTTCAGACGCAGCGCCGCGCGGTGCTGGATCGACGGATGCCGCCGCGCGTGGCGAATCCACTCGAACGCCTTGCTGGCCTGCAGGAACTCCTGGTCGCAGTAGACGGCACGTTCGTAGGGCAGCCCGGTCAGGGGCGGCAGCCAGTCCAGGCGCGCCATGTCGCTGCCGTAGAGCAGGCAGGCGATGTTGTAGTAGCGCTGTTCGTCCAGCGGATGGCTGTCCCAGGCCAGCACCTGGTCCGGCGGCGGCTTGGGTGTCTGCCATTCCAGGCGCCAGTAATCGGCGATGTCCAGCAGGCGCGCGTCCACCTCGTCGCGCGGCAGCTTCGCGTAGAGGCGGAACAGCAGGATGAAGCCGAGCTGGTCCGCCGCGTCCTCCTCGCGTCCGAGGACCGGAAGGTCGTACTCGGCGATCAGCATGTGCCCCATCTCGTGCATCACGCTGAATTCGGCGTTGGCCAGCACGAAGCGCGCGACGTTGGGTGTGAGCGGCTGCGGCGTCGGGGCAGTGAAAAGGAGGTTGGCGCAGAGCAGCAACAGCAACGCGAGGTACGAGCAGTGCATCCGGGGATGCCCGGAGAGCGGGGACGCTACGACAGTGAAGGCGTGCAAGGCGGGCATGGCGGCCACCGCGAGCGAGAGGCGCCTGATTTGACTCTAGCAGCCGCACCGCGCGGGCTGCGGGGCGTTTTGTCGGAAGTCCGTGCCGCGCTCGTTTGAGTCCTCTGTCCTGCAGGCTCATGAGCAAGAACTGGGCGCCCCCCTCGCTCCTGCAGTTCGCCGGAATGCCCGGTGGGCTTTTTTAGAGGAGCGAGCTTGCTCGCGAACCGCCCTGCGCCCAATCGTCACGGACAAAAAAGCCCATCGCGAGATGGGCTTTCTCATGGGGGAAAAATCGTCAGTCCTTGCGGCGCTTGAGCTGGTCCTGCAACTGCGTCGGCAGACCGCGGATGATCAGCATGTCGCGCTCCTCGTCGTACTCCACCTTGCTGCCCAGCAGATGCGCTTCGAAGCTGATCGACAGCCCTTCGGCGCGACCGGTGAAGCGGCGGAACTGGTTGAGGGTGCGCTTGTCCGCCGGAATTTCCGGCGACAGGCCGTAATCCTTGTTGCGGATGTAGTCGTAGAAGGCGCGCGGTGCCTGGTCGTCCATCAGCTCGGAGAGCGCGTCGAGGGCCATCGGCTCGCCGATCTTCGCCTGGCTGGTGGCGTAGTCCACCAGCACGTCGGTCTTCTCGCGGGCCTGCTCTTCGGGCAGGTCTTCGCTTTCCACGAAGTCGCTGAAGGCCTTGAGCAGGGTGCGGGTCTCGCTCGGCCCGTCGACGCCCTCGGTGCAGCCGATGAAGTCGCGGAAGTAGTCCGAGACCTTCTTGCCGCCCTTGCCCTTGATGAACGAGATGTACTGCTTGGACGTCTTGTTGTTGCGCCATTCGGAGATATTGATCCGCGCAGCCATGTGCAACTGGCCCAGGTCCAGATGGCGCGACGGGGTGACTTCCAGCGCCTCGGTGACCGCCACGCCTTCGCTGTGGTGCAGCAGGGCGATGGACAGGTAATCGGTCATGCCCTGCTGGTAATGGCAGAACAGCACGTGGCCGCCGGTGGAGAGGTTGGACTCTTCCATCAGCGTCTTCAGGTGTTCCACCGCCTGCTTGGAGAAGGCGACGAAGTCCTTGCCGTTGTCCAGGTACTCGCCCAGCCAACCACTGAACGGGTAGGCGCCGGACTCGCCCTGGAACAGGCCCCAGGCCTTGTTCGGCTTGGCGTTGTAGCTCTCGTTGAGGTCGGCCATCAGGTTCTCGATGGCCTGGGAGTCGCCCAGCTCGGCATCGCGCGCATGCAGCGTCGCGGGGTTGCCGTCGGGCTTCTTGTCGATCAGGTGGACGATGGCGTGGCGAATCGGCATGGCGGACCCGGATGTTCAGTGCCGGCGGCGCCGCGCGCATCGAAGCGGCGGCGGGGCGGGCGGATTGGAAAACGCCAGAGTTTACCCGACAAGGCGCCGGGATGCGCGACGCCGGTCAGTCCGCCGCCGGTGCCAGCCCCTCGTCGCGCTCGCGCCGATTGCGGCGCAGCTGGCGCAGGCGGCGGATCACGTAGTTCAGGTGCAGGTGCAGCTCGTACAGCTCGTTGTAGTAGGACAGCGGCACCTCGACCTTGGCCAGCTCGGCTTCCAGTTGTTCCAGGCGTTCGATTTCGGTGCTCAGCTCGGCGCTGCCGGTACGTTCGTCCAGGCGCCGGTCGATTTCGCGCAGGTAGCGGTACCAACGGTAGATGCGCGCGCGGATGCGCCAGCGGTACAGCGGGCCGATGGACTTGAGCAGCGGGATAAGGATTGCGATGAAGGGAATCAGCAGGATGATGTAGCGGTCCGCCAGCGAGGCGATGCGGAACGGCAGGAAGCGCTGCAGCAGCGGCGGGCCACTCTTGTAGTAGCGCTCGGCATCTTCCTGCAGGGCCAGGGTGCGCGGCTCGGCGCTGGGGAAGGCGCCGGCCGGGTCGAGCAGGGTGCCGCTCTTCATCACGGCTCGCGCGGCCTCCAGGATCAGCGGGGTGAGCGCCGGGTGGAAGTCGCCATTGACCACCAGGGTGGCAACCGGCGAAAGCGTAGCGAGGTCCTGGTCGGGCACGTTCTGCGCGAGGTTCAGCAGGCCCTCGCTGACATCGACGCGCTTGAGAAAGGGAATCCGCGCCTCGTACGCGTGGGCACGGCGAAAGCCGGTGAGCGTGAGCTCGGGGCTGGCCGCCAGGCGCTGCACCAGCGGGTTCTCCGCCGGGCCGACGAAGAAGGCCGCGTCCAGCTGGCCGGCCAGCAGTTCGTTGGCCACCGCGTTGCCGCCGCGCGCCTGCCAGCCTGCCGGCAGGGGCGCGGTGGGAATCTCGTTGGCCTTGAGGATGGCCTGGGTCACCGCTTCGGTGCCGCTGCCTTCGCCGCCGATGGCGACGCGCAGGGCGAGCAGGTCGGCCAGGCGATCGATCTTCGCCTCGCGGCGCTGGAACAGCCACAGCGGCTCCTGGAACATCGCGCCGAGGGTTTGCAGGTGCTCGCGCTGCTTGGGTTCAAGCTGCTGCTCCTGGCCGCTCTGCACCAGTGCCAGGTCCACACCGCTCTTGCCGTCCAGCAGCTTGCCCAGGTTTTCCCGCGAGCCGGCGGTGCGTACCAGTTGCAGATCGAAGCCCTGCTTGGCCAGCTCCTCCTTCAGTCGCTGGCCGAACACCGCGTAACCGCCGCCCGGCGCACCGGTGGCCAGGGTCGCGCTCATCGGCGGCGGCGGGGCGACGAAGTAGAAGACGGCGGCGACCAGTGCAGCCAGCACCGGCACCAGCCAGAGGTTGGCGCGGACCAGGATGGCGAGGTCCTTGAGCATGTTCAGAAGGCGTTGCATGGGAAGTCCTTGTGACGACGTGCTGTCCTGAAAAGATAGCCAGCCTGTGCGGCGGCGGCCGGCGAATCCGCCCCCGATGGAGCCTTAACCGCTATCATCCCCAGCTTCGAAATACGGCTGCGGACTTCACGGCATGCGCATTCTCCACACCTCCGACTGGCACCTGGGCCAGCATTTCATGGGCAAGAGCCGCGAGGCCGAGCACCAGGCGTTCTGCGCCTGGCTGATCGAACAGGTGCGCGAGCAGGCCGTGGATGCGGTGATCATCGCCGGTGACATATTCGACACCGGCGCGCCGCCCAGTTACGCCCGCGAACAGTACAACCGCTTCATCGTCGAGCTGCGGGATACCGGCGCTCGCCTGGTGGTATTGGGTGGAAACCACGACTCGGTGGCGATGCTGGAGGAGTCCCGCGACCTGCTCGCCTGCCTCGATACGCAGGTGATCGCCGCGGTCGGCACCGACCTCGAGCGCCAGTTGCTGGTGCTGCCGCAACGTGACGGCCAGCCCGGCGCGATTCTCTGCGCTATCCCCTTCATTCGCCCACGCGACGTGCTCACCAGCCAGGCCGGACAGAGTGCGCAGGACAAGCAACTGGCGCTGCAGCAGGCGATCCAGGCGCACTACCGCGAGCTGTTCGAGCGCGCCGAGGCGCAGCGCGAGGCCCTCGGCCGGCACCTGCCGATCATCGCCACCGGCCATCTCACCACCGTGGGCGCGAGCGCCAGCGAGTCGGTGCGGGAAATCTACGTGGGTACCCTGGAAGCCTTTCCCACCAGCGCCTTCCCGGCGGCGGACTACATCGCCCTGGGCCACATCCACCGGCCGCAGAAGGTCGGCGGCCTGGAACACATCCGCTACTGCGGCTCGCCCATTGCGCTGAGCTTCGACGAGGCGACACAGGGCAAGGAAGTACTGCTGGTGGACCTGAATGACAGTGGCCTGCGCAGCGTCACCGCGCTGCCGGTGCCGCGCTTCCAGCCGCTGAAATCGGTGTCCGGCAGCCTCGCCGAACTGCCCGCCGAACTGGCCCGCGTCGCCCGCGAAGGCAGTGCGGAGCAACCCGTCTGGCTGGAAGTCATGGTGCACACCGATGACTACCTGACCGACATCCAGCTGCGCGTCGAGAAGCTTTGCGAAGAACTGCCGGTGATCGTCCTGCGCACCCGCCGCGAGCGCGGCACCGCGCAGGCGGCGCTGTTCAGCGAAGCGAAGGAAACCCTCGACGAGCTGAGCCCCGAGGATGTGTTTCGCCAGCGGCTGGACGCCGAGGAACTGGACGCAGCGCTGCGCGAACGACTGACCGGGCTATACCGACAGGTCGTCGCCGACCTGCAGGAGGAACGCTCGTGAGAATCCTCAGCCTGCGCCTGAAGAACCTCAATTCGCTGAAGGGCGAATGGAAGATCGATTTCACTGCCGAACCTTTCGCCGGCAACGGCCTGTTCGCCATCACCGGGCCGACCGGAGCGGGCAAGACCACCTTGCTCGATGCCATCTGCCTGGCGCTGTACCACCGTACGCCACGCATGAGCGTGCTGTCGCAGAGCGGCAATGAGCTGATGACCCGGCATACTGCCGACTGTCTCGCCGAAGTCGAGTTCGAAGTGAAGGGGCAGCCCTATCGCGCCTTCTGGAGCCAGCGTCGCGCCCGCGACAAGGCCGAAGGCGCGTTGCAGGCGCCGAAGGTGGAGCTGGTGCGTATCGACCGCGCCTCCGGCGAAGGGCAGATCCTCACCGACAAGATCAACGACAAGCTCAAGCAGACCGAGACCCTCACCGGCCTTGATTTCGAGCGTTTCACCAAATCCATGCTACTGGCCCAGGGCGGGTTCGCCGCCTTCCTCGAGGCCAACGCCAACCAGCGCGCGGAACTGCTGGAGGAGCTCACCGGCACGGAGATCTACGGCCTGATTTCCCAGCGCGTCTTCGAGCGCACCCGTGAAGTTCGCGGCGCGCTGGACCAACTGCGCGCCCGTGCCGACGGCGTTGAACTGCTCAGCGCCGAACAGCGCGGCGAGCTGGAGCAGCAGGGGCGCGATGCTGCGGTGCAGGAAGCGGCTTTGCAGGCGCAGCAGTCGGCCCTCCAGGCGCAGCGTCGCTGGTGCGAAGACCTCAGCCGTGCGCAGCAGCAGGTCGAGCAGGCCGGCGCGAAGGAATCCGCTGCCCGCGAGGCGCTGGAGCAGGCACGACCCGATCTGCAGCGCCTGGCGGACAGCGAGCCCGCTGCTCGTCTGCAGCCCTTGCACCAGGCCTGGCGAAGCACCCGGGAGAATGTCGAACAGGGCCGCACGGCGCTGGAGGACAATCTCGCTCAGCAGACGCTCCGGCGAGAAGAGATCGCCCAGGCGCTGTGGGCGGCGAACCAATATGCTCAGCAATCGCAGGATGCATGCGAGGGCGAGCGCAAGGCCCTTGGCGAGCAGCGCCAGGAGCTGCAGGCGCGCCTGGCGCAGTACCCGCAGCGAGCGAAGCTGGGTGAGCTGCTCGGCGGCTGGCGGGCACAGTTCGCCCAGCGTTCGCGTCTGGCCCAGGCCATCGCCGACGTGCAGCGGCAGGCGCAGACGGCCGACCAGGCATTGCAGAGCGCGACGACACAACGGCAGACCCTGCAAGGCAACGTCGCCTTCATGCGGCAGCAGGTCGAGTCGGCGGGCGCGCAGGAGAGCCAGCATCAGCAGCAGCTCTCGGCGTTGCTGGGTGGCGCTACCGAAGGTGAGCTGCGTGAGCGGCAGCAGCACGGGCAATTGCACAGCCGCGGGCTGGACCGCCTGGAGCAACTGGCCCGGGCCCGCGCCGAGGCCGCCGCGCAACTGGCGCGCTGCCAGCCGGAGCTGGACGCGCTGCACCAGCGCAAGGCCGAGCGCGAAACGGTTATCGTCGCGTTGCGCGAGCGTTATCAGACGACCAAGCAGCAGGTTGCCGACAAGGAAAAGCTCCTGCAGCAGGAACAGCGCATTCACCAGTTGGAGCACCTGCGTGCGCAGTTGCAGCCCGGCGAGGCGTGCCCATTGTGCGGCTCACAGGAGCACCCGGCGGTGGCGGCCTACCAGGCGCTGGATGTGTCCTCGACACAGGCGGCGCTGGAGCAGGCGCGCCAGCAATTGGCCGAGCTGGAAAGCGAGGGCATTGCCCTGCGTGGCGAGCTGGCCGGGCTGGAGGCGCAATTGCAGCAGGGGCAGCGCCAGCTGGACGAAGCGCGGGCCGCGTTGGTGCAGCATCAGCAAGCTTGGCAGCAACTCTGCGCGGAACAAGGGGTAGCGCTGGACGACGACCAGCAGCTCCACGCCGAACGCGAGCGCCACGAGGCTTCGCTGACGGCATTGTTGCAGCAGCTGAAAACCCTGGAAGAGCACCGGCACCAGCTCCAGCAGGCACAACAGCAACGCCAGCGCGCCGAGCGCGATCACGCCGAGGCCGTACAGCAACTGGCGCTGTTCGACCAGCAGCAAACCCATGAACGCCAGCGCCAGGAAGAGCGCGCGCAGCAGCTCGCGGCCCAGCGCGCGGACCTGTTACAGCAGGACCAGGCGTTGGCCGCCGCACTCGGCGAGCTGGGCTACAGCGTGCCGGAAGACGGCGAGCAGTGGCTGGCCGAGCGCTCGGCAGAATGGCAGCAATGGCAGCAGGATCAGCAGCGCAGCCAGGAGCTGGCAGCCGCTGAGCGGGATGCCGAACAGGCTGCCCGCACGGCGCAACAGCTCGCCGCGCAATGGCAGCAGCGCTGGCAGGCCGCCGGCTTCGATGCGCGCCTGCCTCTGGTGATTCACGTGGCGCCGCAACAGGCACTGGTGCAGGCCGAGGAGCAACTGGCGGCCGCCCAGCGCCAGGCCGATGCCTTGCGAGGCCGTGAGCAGTCGCTGAGCGAGCGGCAGGAGCAGGAGCAGGCACGTCTCGCCGAACACCTGGCGAGCTGGCAGCAGGCGCTGGCGGCGAGCCCCTTTGTCGACGAGTCGACCTATCTTGCCGCGCTGCTGGACGATGCCCAGCGCAGCGAACTCAGCCAACTGCGCCAGCGCCTGGAAACGGCAATTACCGAAGCCGTCACCCTGCGTGCCGCTGCTGCGCAGGATGTCGAGCGCTTGCAGGCAGAACCCCACGGCGAACTGCCGCTGGAGGAACTCGACCTGCAATTGCAGGCGCTCGCTGCGCAGTTGCGCGAGCTGGGTCAGCGCCAGGGCGAAATCCGCGCCCAGTTGCAGGGCGACGACAACCGTCGCGCCAGCCAGCAGAGCCTGTTCGCGGATATCGCCAAGCAGGAGCAAGAGCACGATCTCTGGCAGCGCCTCAACAGCCTGATCGGCGCCTCCGACGGCGCGCGTTACCGGCGCTTCGCCCAGGGCCTGACCCTCGATCACCTGGTGCACCTTGCCAACCGCCAGTTGCAGCGCCTGCATGGACGCTACCAGCTGGCGCGGCGCAGCGATGGCGAGCTGGAGCTGGAGGTGGTGGATACCTGGCAGGGCGACACGGCGCGCGACTGCAAGACGCTGTCCGGGGGCGAGAGCTTCCTGGTCAGCCTCGCGCTGGCGCTGGCGCTGTCCGACCTGGTCAGCCACAAGACCAGCATCGACTCGCTGTTCCTCGACGAAGGTTTCGGCACCCTCGATGGCGAGACCCTGGAAGTCGCGCTGGATGCCCTCGACAGCCTCAACGCCACGGGCAAGACGATTGGCGTGATCAGCCACGTCGAGGCACTGAAGGAGCGCATTCCGGTGCAGCTCAAGGTGCACAAGGGCGTTGGCATGGGCTACAGCCAGCTCGACCAGCAGTTCCGATTCGACCCGGAGAAAGCCTGATGGGCCTCTCCGTGCACCGCTGCGAAGAACGGGATCTGCCCGACTGGATCGAGCTGCGTCTGCAACTCTGGCCGGGCGATCATGCAGACGCGTTCGTTGCGGAGGCGCGGGACATCCTCGCGCAGCCGCAACGCCACGGCGCCTGGCTGGCCCGCGACGAAAAGGGCAGGGCGCTGGGGCTGGCGGAGGCCTCTGTGCGCAGCGATTACGTGAACGGCACGGAAGGCTCGCCGGTGTTGTTTCTGGAGGGCATCTACGTCCGCGAAGACGCCCGCCGGCAAGGCGTGGCGCGGGCTCTGGTGGGCGTGGTGCAGGCTTGGGGCGGCGCGCTCGGCTGCCTGGATTTCGCTTCCGATGCGGCGCTCGACAATACCGACAGCCATGCTCTTCATCGTGCCCTGGGCTTCATCGAAACCGAGCGTGTCGTGTACTTCAGAAAGCCGCTGCGGGGTTGATCCACATCAGGAGGAACGCGAGCGCGGCACTGCGGTCAACTTGCAATCGACGTCAGGCGAGATAGGCTCAAGACCGCGTAAGTCAGCCGCTCCCGCCTGGGTCGGCATCCACAGGTATCGTGATCTTTCGTAGAGGTGATTGGTGATGAAGAAATCCGCATCGGCTCCGAAGAAACCCGCAGCGGCCAAACCCGCCGCGAAGCCGGCTGCGAAAGCGGCCAGCAAACCTGCCGCAAAACCGGCCGCTGCCAAGCCGGCCGCCAAGGCCGCTGCCAGCAAACCCGCTGCTGCGAAGACGGCCGCTGCCAAGCCTGCCGCCGCAAAACCGGCTGCTGCCAAGGCCGTCCCGCGCCGTGCGCCCGCGCTGGCCACGCCGTCTGACCTGAGCAAGAACGCCACCCGCGATCTGTCTGCGGCGCTCAATCGCCTGCTGGCGGATGTCTTCGCGCTCTACCTGAAGACCAAGAACTTCCACTGGCACGTGAGCGGTCCGCACTTCCGCGACTACCACCTGCTGCTGGATGACCACGCCACCGAGATCTTCGCGATGACCGACGCGATTGCCGAGCGCAACCGCAAGATCGGCGGCAACACCATCCGCTCCATCGGCCACATCGCGCGCCTCAAGCGCATCCTCGACAACGATGCCGAGTTCGTGCAGCCGCTGGACATGCTGGCCGAGTTGCAGGAGGACAACAAATCGCTGACCTCCTACATGCGCGAGGTCCATGGCCTGTGCGACGAGTACCACGACATCGCCACTGCCAGCCTGATCGAGAACTGGATCGACGAGACCGAGCAGCGCACCTGGTTCCTCTTCGAGACCAGCCGCCGTGGTGATAACACCGGACACTGATCGGTACGACAAGATATACCAAGGCCGCCTTCGGGCGGCCTTGGTATTTGTAGGAGCGCGCTTGCTCCTACAGTGCCGGCTGGCTCTGCCAGAAGGTGGAACATTCCTCGAACGGATAGCGCTCGCCGTCGAAGCTGACGGTCTTGCGCACAACTCTTGAGGCGCCGACATTCTCACCCGCCGATTCGCGCTGCACCTTCGAGGTGACGATCAGGTCGGCATAGCCGTGATGGACTTCCTGGCCCATCGACAGGGTGAGTTGCGAGCGTTCGATGACCGTGCGCTGATCACTGCAAGTCTGGCCCTCCAACGTCGTCCACTGCCGCAGGTAGGTGCGGAAGACTTCCTTGAGCTTGGCGCCCTGCGGCGCGTAGAGGCTGAAGTCGTCGTAGGACCAGGCGTCCGGGCAGCTCGCGCCGCGCGCCACGCTGCCAATGACCAGGCCGAAACCGCGCACATCCGGCGCCAGGCGATAGCGGGCGGTGTCGAGCCACAGGCTGGAGCTGTCGATCTCCACCATGGCGTCCTCGCCGATGCTGTCGTCGACGCGCGTCACCAGCTTGCCGCTGGCCGTGTCGAACTGGCCGACCAGCAGGTTCAGGTTGCGCTCGCCGGGCTCGGTCTTGTCGTCCGCCGTGCTGTAGGCGACTGCGACCACCTCGAGCTTCGGATCATCCGGCCAGGCCTTGCAGGCGGCAGCGACCACCGGCGTTGCCGCAGCGGACTCCGGTGCCTGCCAGCCCTGCTGGCCGAGCAGCCCGGCCAGGGTCTGCAGGGTGGCGTCGTCGCAGGGCTGTGCGGTGCGCTCCGCTGCGCCAACGCTACCGGCAAGTACCAGCAGCGCGGCGCAGATCCATTTCCCTATGGGGTACATCAGTGGCTCCTTGTGCGAGCGGAGGATCAGCGACCGTCGCTGTCCTTCCACTTGTTCATCAGGGTGTTGGAAACCAGGCTCTCGTCGAGCAGCTTCTTCGCCGTCTCCACGCCGGCCACCGGCAGGCCGGCAGGGTCGAGCAGGCCGATCTGCACCAGCACGCTGGCCTGGTCCCAGTAGATGTGTTCGTGGCACAGCTTGTCGCCGCGGAAGCGGATCACGCCGAGCATGGGGATCTCCACGTACTTGCCGGTGGGCGGCACGCCGGGAAGCATCCAGTCGATCTCGGTGGAGTGGGTGAAGCACATGACGAATTCGTCCACCACCTGCAGCGCGCCGACGGTGCGGGAGATCGGCACCAGTTTCATGTCCGGCGGATTGCCGTGGACGAAGTGGTTGCGGTAGAAGCGCGCCAGTTCGTCCTGGCCGACGCCGCCAGTCATGGTGGGGATATGGTTGACGTAAGGCTGGGCGACCATGGTTGCCATGGTCGCGGGCACGTCGCGGGCCGCGAATTCGTGGTGGATGTGGTCTTCCCAGAGTTTCGACAGGTCGAAGTCCGGGCCGATCTCGCGCTTGAGCGCGCCGATGCTGCGCTCGTGGGCCATCAGCGCGGCGGGCTTGTCGAAGTGCATGCCGTTGGGGCGGGCGAAGGCGTGGTCGACGCCGGGGTAGCTGTAGATCTCCGCCTTCGGCAGTTTGCCCAGCACCTCGCCGATGGCTGCGCGGGCGTTGGCGTCGCAATACACGTCCTGCTCGGCGAAGTGCAGCACGAGGCGACCCCGGATATTCTGCGCCTCGTCCAGCAGGTGCTCGATGCCCATGCCGTAGTAGCCCACCGAGCAGGCCGCGTCGGTGCGCGCGGCGGTGAGGTAGGCGAGCTTGCCGCCCAGGCAGAAGCCGACGTAGCCGATGCCGCGATCTTCGACTTCCGGCAGTGCGCGCAGGGCGTCCATGGCGGCCGCGATGTCGTCCACGCCCTTGTCCACGTCGAAGCGTTGGAACAGGTCGATGGCCTGGCCGAACTCGGCCTCGCTGTAGCCCAGCTCGAGGTTGGGCTGCAGGCGCCAGAACAGGTCGGGTACCAGGGCGACGTAGCCTTCCTCGGCGTAGCTGTCGGCGATGCTGCGCATGTTGGCGTTGACGCCGAAGATCTCCTGGCCGATCACCACGCCGGGGCCACGCCCGCTGGCCGGTACCGCGAGATAACCGCTGAAGCTGCCGCTGCCGTCACGCGCGGCGATGCTGATGCTCTTGCCCATGGTCCACTCCTGTCTGGCTCGTTGTTGTTCTGTCGGACGGGATTATTCCGGTATTCACCGGCATCGGAAAGACCGGTGCTCCCGCATCAAAGGTGTCTCAAAAATACGACACTTGCCGTATGTGCCGCCGCCACCGCCCTCCCTAAGCTGATCCCACCCAAAGGACGCAGTTCGAAGGATCATGGAGAGACCCAGGGCATGGTCGAGTCGTCGTGCCCGCTGATGGCAGCCGTCGTGGCTGTCTCCCTTTCGATCTCCTGAGCGCCGTTGCCACGGCAGCCTTCTCCTCGTCCCCCAGCCCCCCGTCGTACCGGGCATCTGTCTGCTCGGCGTCTTGCGGTGGGCGTTCCCAAACCGAGGAGAGGTTCGACGATGTCCCTGCCAGGATGTGCATCCATGATCGGTAGCGCGCTGCGCACGATCGGCCGCTGTTCCCTTCTGCTGTTCGCCGCATTGTGGCCCGGCGCTGGCAATGCCGCCGGGCCGGGTGCGGTAATCGAGAACGCGGTGCGCCAGGCCGACCGCCTGCAACGCGACTCGATCGAACGCCTGCAGCAGCAACAGCAACAGGACCGCAGTTCCGCAGAGCCACCCACGCACCTGCAGGTTCCGGCCGGCAAGGCGCGGGAGCTGCCCGAAGGCCCCTGCCGGGATATCCGCTCTATCGAGGTACGCGGTGCGAAGCTGATCCGCCCCTCTAGCGTCGACCTGCTGGTGCAGCCCTACCAAGGCAAGTGTCTGGGCGTGCGGGAGATCGAGCAGGTGCTGTCGGCCATTACCGCGGCGTATATCGCCAAGGGCTATGTGGCGGCGCGGGCTTACCTGCCGGCGCAGGATCTTTCCGGCGGTACGCTGACGGTGGACGTGGAGGAGGGCCGGGTCGAGACGATCCGCGTGGAGGACGGCGGCGCCGGCTCCATCTCAGTGCCCAACGTCGCGCCCGGGGTGGTCGGCAAGCCGCTGAACCTGCGCGATCTCGAACAGGCGCTGGACCAGATCAACCGTCTGCCTTCCAACGACGCGGTGATGGACATCGCGCCGGGCAGTGCGCCGGGTGACAGTGTGGTGCTGTTCAGCAACCATCCCATGCGACCGGCACGACTGAACCTCACCTACGACAACTATGGCCAGGATTCCACCGGGCAGAACCAGGCCGGCGCCAACCTGGCATTGGACAACCCGCTGGGCTTCAACGACTTCCTCAGCCTCACCCATCGGCGTGCCGTGCCCTATGACGCTGGCAGCCGCGCGTCGTACCTGAGCAACCTGAGCTACGTGGTGCCTTTCGGCTACGCCACGGTCAGTTTCAATGCCTCCGACACCCATTACGCCAGCCACATCCGTACGGCCGGCGGCACTCGGTTGCGCACCAGCGGCGATTCCAGTTTCTACTCGCTGCGGACCGACTACGTGGCCTGGCGTGGCCGGCAATCACTGTGGAACCTGTCGGCGACGCTGACCCGCAAGGACTTCAAGAACTACCTGGAAGACATCTACCTGGACGTCAGCAGTCGCAAGCTGACCGTGCTGGACCTGGATTCGTCCTTCACCACCCAGTTGCTCGGCGGCTCGTTCACCGTAAACGCTGGGGTTTCCCGTGGCCTGAAACTGTTCGATGCGCTGGATGACCCGTCCGGCCTGCCGGACTACGCGCCCCGTGCGCAGTACACCGCGTTCAAGTACGGCGCCAACTGGTTCCGGCCGTTCCTGATGCTCGGCCAGTCGTGGAGCTTCACCTCGCAGTTCACCGGGCAGAAGGCGCAGGACGTGCTCTACGGCTCCGAGCAGATACTCGTCGGCAGCCTCTATAGCGTGCGCGGCTTCGAGGACCAGAGCCTGTCGGGCGACAACGGCTGGTTCCTGCGCAACCAACTCAACCTGCACCGCAGCTTCGCCCTGCGCCAGGGCCTGGCCGGACAGATCCGGCCCTATGTCGCGCTGGACCACGGCAAGGTGTGGAACCGCGAGCCCGGCCTGCCGCAAGGCAAGCTGACCGGCGCGGCGCTGGGCGTCAGCACCACCCTGGGGGTGTTCAACCTCGATGTCTTCCACGCCTGGCCTCTCGAGAAGCCGGATTTTCTCGATCGCCCCAGCGATTCCACCTACTTCAGCGCCAGCCTGAGTTTCTGAGGAAGCAGCCGTCATGAACCACGTCTATCGAGTGATCTGGAGTTTGTGCCGCAACGCCTTCGTCGTCGCCTCGGAGCACGCCTGCTCCCAGGGTAAGCGCGGCGCGGCCGGTGCGGGGAGCGCAGGGGCGGGCGGGAAGATCGGGGTGTTCGTGCTGGGCAGCCTGTCCGCCGCGCTCTACGCGCAGTCGGCGCTGGCCGGCGGGGTGCAGATTGCCGATGGCAACACCCAGGCCTACCGAGCCGGCAACGGTGTGCAGGTCATCGACATCGCTGCCGGCAATGCCGCCGGTGTCTCGCACAACCGCTACATCCAGTACAACATCGACCCCAGCGGCCAGGTGCTCAACAACAACTCGGCGAAGACGGGCACGGGAGCCCTGCAGTCGCAGCTGGCAGGCCAGGTGATGCCGAACCTCAACCTGAACGATCAGGCGCGGGTCATCCTCAACGAGGTGGTGGCGAATAATCGTTCGAGCCTGCAAGGCTACGCCGAAGTGCTCGGCGGCAAGGCCGACGTGATCATTGCCAACCCATACGGCATCACCTGCGCCGGCTGTGGTTTCATCAACAGTGACCGCGCGACTCTCACCACTGGCCAGCCGGTGCTGGGCGCGGACGGTTCGGTGAGCGGCTTCCAGGTCAACCGTGGCGATATCCTGGTCACCGGCAAGGGCCTGGATGGCCAGCGCCAGGACGTGCTCGACCTGGTGGCGCGCAACGTGCTGATCGATGGCCAGGTGAACGGCAAGGATGTCGGCATCGTCGCCGGCAGCAACCGCTTCAACTATGCCGATCGCTCCGTCAACGCCCTGGCGGCGGACGGCGACAAACCGGCCTACGCCATCGACTCCACGGCGCTGGGCGGCATGTACGCCAACCGCATCCGCCTGCTCGCGACCGAAGATGGCGTTGGCGTGCGCATGCGCGGCGAGGCGGCCAGCTCCAGTGACTTCACCCTGAGCGCTTCCGGGCGGATCGAGCTGAACGGGCGGGTTGGCGCCGCGCAGAACCTGGCGGTGAAGTACACCGGCAGCCAGGTCGATGGCGGCGCTCTGCAACTCAATGGCAGCAACGCCGAACTCAGCGCCAAGGGCGATATCGGACTCGATGCGGGCGTCGGTGGTGTCAGCCTGAACGCTGGCAAGCTGACCGCCGAGCGCGACCTTGGCGTGAGCGCTGCCAGCCTGCTGGACAGCTCCGCGGGCCAGAGTCGCTTCGCCGCCCGTAACCTGCGCCTGAGTATCAGCGGCAATGCGGCGGTGGACGGTTCCGCCTGGGGGGCTGGCGGCGCATCGACCCTGCGTTTCGGCAGCCTGCAGGTGGGGGCCAGCGGCGCGAGCCTGTATGCCGGCAGCGGTCTTGATCTGCGCGGCCGCGGTGATGTGAACCTGGACACGGCGACACTGAGCGCCGGGACCCGTGCACAATTGGCATCGGAAACCGGCAGCCTGCGCAGCGCCGGCCAGGTGAAGGCGCAGAGTGGCCTGAGCCTGGAAGCGGCCGGGCAGTTGGAGAACGCCGGGCAACTGCTCAGCGGCGGCGATCTCGATGTACAGGGCGCCGGTTTGAGCAACAGCGGCACCGTGCAGGCGGCGGGTGCGCTGCGGTTGGGTGCTGCCGGGCGCGAGTTGAAGCTGGACAACCAAGCGAGCGGCCAACTGCTGGGCGATACCCTGGCGATCCAGGCCGGCGTACTGACCAATGCCGGCACGCTGCAGGCGACGCACGGCAGCCAGATCAACGCGCGAAGCCTGGACAATCGTGGGCAGATCCTCGGCTCAACGGTGGCTGGCAAGGACACGCAGATTCGCCTGAGTGGCGCGCTGGCCAACCAGGGGACTGTGCAGTCGGCCGGCGCGTTGCGCATCGACGCCGATGGGGTGCTCGGCAACCGCGGCAAACTGCTGGCGCTCGATAGCGCGCATGGTGGTAGCAATGGCGCGCTGGACGTGAGCGCACAGCGAATCGACAACAGCGGTGTGCTGGATGGAGGCGGTGACTTGCGAGCTACCGCTCGCTCGGCTGCGGCCGACAGCTTCGTCAACAATGGCACGCTGCAAAGCGCCGGCGACCTGCACCTGGACGTGGGGGGCGCATTGAGCAACGGCGCCGGCGCCCAGGTCATCGCGGATGGCGCGCTGAGCGTGACCTCGGCCCTGGGCGATTTCAGCCTGGGCAACCTGGGGCTGCTGCAAGGACGCACGGGGCTGGCGCTGGGCGAGCTGAATCGCCGCGTTGCCCTGTTCAACAACGGCCAGGTGCTGACCGGCGGGCGTCTCGTGCTCGCGGGCTCAACACTGGAGAACCGTGGCGCGATCCAGGCGGGGAGCGGTACGCAAATCACGGCGGGCAGCCTGCTCAATGCGGGAGCGGGCAAGCTGCTGGCGTCCACCGTGGCGGGCAGCCAGGACAACTTCAACCTGGGCAGCTTCGACAACCAGGGCCAACTGCAATCGGCCGGCAGCCTGAGCATCACCAGCAGCGACGCGCTGAAGAACAGCGGTACGCTGTGGGCCCAGTACGCCTCGGGCAGCCTGCTGTTGCAGGGCGGTGCGCTGAACAACAGCGGCAACATCGAAGGCGCAGGCGCCACGTCATTGCTCAGCAGGGGGCTGCTGAGCAACAGCGGGCAGGTGCACAGTGCGGGCGACTTGGCGCTGAGCACTCAGGGCGATGTGAGCAATACCGGCAAGTTGTTGGGGGACCGTAACCTCAGCCTCGATACCGCCACGACGGCCAACCTCACCAATACCGGGCGTATCCAGGCGACCGGCAGCCTGCGCATCGGCGACAACGCCGCACGGTTTGCCGCGCTGAACAACAGCCTTTCCGGCGTATTGCTGGCCGGCAATGCGCTGAACCTGTACGGCCGCTCCTTGGACAACCAGGGCAAGGTCAGCACGGCGGGTACGATTGCCGCGCAGCTGGACTGGTTGACCAACGGAGCGGCGAGCAACTACAACGCGGCCATCGTCGCCGGCGGCTCCACCGGCGACAGCCAGTTCACGATAGGCACCCTGCTGAACAACTACGGTGCCATTCACGCCAACGCCAACCTCAATCTGAACGCCGGCACTATCAACAACTACAACACGGGTGGGCTGTCGTCCCTGGGCGAGCTTGACGTGAGAGCTTCCAGCGGCGCGATCGACAACTACGGGGCGCTGTATGCCAGACAGTGGTTGTGGTTGAACGCCACCGAGAACGGTGTATACAACCGCGTCGGCGCGACTATCGACAGTAGTGGCGGGATGACCAGCAACAGCTACGACTTCGTCAACAACAGCTCGGTGGTGGCGCTGGGCAACATCACCATCAATACCCTCCGTAGCTTCACGAACGAAACCACGCTGGCCAGCGGGCAATCCATCAGCAAGGCGCTGGGTGGCGCAGAGGAGATTCGTAACCGCAACTCGTGGCAGATTGCCAACGAGGGCAGTCTCGACAAGGGGATAAACGCCTGGGTCTACGAAGAAGACTTCACCCGGCGTGAGTATCTGGTGGGCATCACCGAGAGCGCGCTTCGGGCATTGCCCAAGGCGGGCATCATTGCCACCGGTTCCGGATCCCGGCTGAGCGTCAACTACGGTGGTTCCGGCCTCAACAAGATCGCTGTGCTCTCGGCAAGCAACGTGTCGATTGGCGGCACGGGGACGTTCACCAACGAGGACTTGATCCTCTATTCATTCGACTACACCCGTCGCTGGATTCGAGTTGACGATGAGAAGTCGTCGGCGGATGACCACTTCGTCACCTGGGCCAGGATCAACCCCAATCGCGATGGCTGGGACGGTGACCCGGATGACGATGACAACGACATGTGGGATTGGAACCCCGGTTGGGGGTGGGCTCGCAGCGAGGAGATGTCCGGTGGCAGCTTCCCTGCGGAGCTGGAACGCTGGGCCCAGCAGGCATCCATCGCCGGGGCCGTGCGCAAAGGAACTCCGACCAACCTGGGTGGCTTCGGTGCCGGGATCTTTGCGAGCGATTTTCGCTTCACCTCGGGCACATTGAACAACGCCGGTTCTCCCTATGCTGGCGACCCTACCAGGGCTGCCCAGAGCGGTCTGATCTCTGGTTCCGTCAAGACTCGCAGCAGCGCGGGGGAGGGCAGTACAGTGGCCAGCGGTGTCAGTTCGCTGGGCGCCATCGATGCAGCCGGGCGCGTGGGTATCGTCGCCGGAGGCCCGTTGTCCTTCGCCTCCCTGGACCTGCGCCTGCCCAGCAATCCCAACGGCTACTTTGTGATCAGCCGCGAGCCAGGCGCGGGCTTCCTGATCGAAACCAACCCGCTATTCGCCGTTGGCTCCGCTTACCTGGGCTCGGATTACCTGGCGCGACTTTACGGATACGACACCGACACCCTGCAGAAACGCCTGGGCGATGCCGACTACGAGGCCTACCTGATCCGCCAGCAGCTGATCCAGCAGATCGGCAGCAACGTGATCCACGGCTACGCCAACGAAGCTGAGCAGATGAAGCAGATGATGGATCAGGCCTATGCCCAGAGCGGGGCGCTGGGTCTGGAATTCGGCAAACCGTTGACAACCGAGCAGGCCGCTTCGCTGACCCAGGACATCGTCTGGATGGAGGAAGTCCAGGTGGGTGGCCAGAAGGTGCTGGCGCCGCGTGTCTATCTTGCCGCGAACACCATCGCGTCGGTCGCCACGGGGGCCGTGATTGCCGCCAATGACATCACTATCGGTGGCTCCGGTCTGAACAACACCGGCGGCACCATTGCTGGCAGCAACCGCCTGACGGTAAATACCAGCGGCGATATCAGCAACACCAGCGGCACCCTGCGCGGCGGCGACGTAAGCCTGGCGTCCAGTCAGGGCAGCATTCGCAATCAGACTCTGGCCGAGCAGAATGGCGATAGCCATACCGCATCGACGAGCATCGGCAACACGGCAAGCATCGAGTCGACCGGCAACCTGGCGATGAATGCCGGCAAGGACCTCACCGTTACCGGCGGCAACGTGGCCGCCCAGGGCAATGCGACACTCACCGCCGGCGAGAATGTCACCTTCGACACCATCGTCAGCCATACGACCACCACCACTGGCTACGTCGCGCCGGAGCACAGCGGCGGCAACGCCTGGGGATCGCAGACCACTACCGGCGATCAACACATCGGCTCTACGCTGAGCAGCGGCGGCAAGCTGGCGATCAGCAGCGGCGGGGATACCACCATTGCCGGCTCGACGGTCGGCGCGGGCGGTGATCTGGCCGTGAAGACCGGCGGTGACTTCAGCGTCGAGGCACGCCAGGATACGCGTTCCACCCAGACCAGCAGTCACGTATCCGGACTGGGTGTCGGCGGTGGGCTCGCGGGCAGCGAAACTATTACCACTGACGACTTCAAAGGCACCAACGCCGGCTCCGGCATCACCGTCGGCGGCAATGCCAGCGTGGACTCCAAGGGCAGCATGGCCCTGCAGGGTTCGTCGATGAAGGTCGCAGGTGATGCCGACATCGATGCCAGCAAGGGCATCAATGTACTCGATGGGCTGGACGAGGAGCGCCACAGCAAGACGACCGAGACTACGACCTTCCTCAAGGTGGGCGGCGCCGGCAACGCTTCGTCCAGCTCAGGCAGCGGCGCTCACGCTGGAGCCGAAGGTCGCAAGGCGTCGGCTGGTGCCGAGGCGACGGCCGACGCGCAGGCCTCCGGCAACGGCGACCTGAAGTTCTCCGAGCGCACCACCACCACCAGCAACTCCGGCTCGCGGACCAGCGTCGGTTCGACGCTGCAGGTAGGCGGCGACCTGCGTGCCAACACCGACGGTACGCTCAAGGTGCAAGGCTCGACGGTGCAGTCCGGTGGCGACATGACCCTGAATGCCGGAAACACCGAAGTGCTTGCTGGCCGTAACGAAACCTGGAGCAACACCAGCACCTCCCGCGAGTCAACCGGCATCTTCAGCGACGGCAGCGCGCAGGCGGGCGCCCAGGCCAGCGCCGAAGCCCAGGCCGGCGTACCCGCTGGCGCCAAGACCGGCGCACAGGCCGCAGCGTCGGCCAGCGCCGAGGGTACGGCAACCATCGGTGTGCGTACCGAGCACGACAGCAGTTCGGATTATTCCCTGCGCAACATCGGCTCGACGCTCAAGGCCGGCGGCGACCTGAATCTGAGCAGCCAGGGCAACGCCACCTTCGTCGGGGCGAATGTGGTGTCCGGCGGCGATATCAACATCGCTGCGAAGAACATCGACAACCGCGCTGCACAGGACATCGACGAACATTCCAGCGACCATTCCTCGCAAACGGCTGGCGTCTACTTTGGTGGTGATGCCAGCGCCCAGGCCTCCGCTGGCGCCCATGGCAAGGTGGGTAGCACCGGCGCCGGCGCCAAGGCCGAAGCCAGCGTTGGCGGTGAAGCCAACGGCAGCGCCGGGCTGCGTTACCAGCGCGAAGACAGCAGCGAAACCAGCGGTTCGGTGAGGCAGGTGACCTCCAGCTTCAAGGCCGGCGGCACGCTCACCCGCACCGCCACGGGCACCCTTACCGATCAGGGAACCCAGCTGGAGGCAGGCGGTGACATCCACCAATCGGCGCGGGAAATCCGTGATGTGGCGGTGAGCGACAGCCAGTACAGCAGCAACGACGGCAGCCACCACGAGGCGCGGGTTGGTGTCGGTGCGAGCGCCGGAGCAGAAGCCGCCGCCGGTGCCAATCACAAGGGCGAAACTCAAGCCGGCGCGGGTGCCAGCGCAGGGGTGGGTATACGCGCCAGCTATGACGGTGGCAGCGAAAGCGCCGAACAGCGCGATACCCAGGCGGTGACGACTCGCTACAAGGCCGGCGGCAACATCAACTCCAGCTCCAGCGGCACCACCCGACTGATTGGTGCGCAGATGCAGGCCGGGGGCGACGTCAACCTGCAGGCCGGCACGCTGGACTACCAGGCTGCCCGTGACACCAGCAGCAGCGAGAGCCATTCGCAGAGCACCAATGCCGAGCTCAAGGTGGATGTGGTGGGCAAGGCCGGCGGCGAGATGACCGCCGGGCACAGCCAGTCGCAGTCCAGCTCAAGCAGCAGCACGGCGCAGGTCGGTGGTATCAGCGCGGGAGGCAACCTAAACATCCGCACCCGGGGCGATACCACCCTGGAGGGCACCCAACTGGCGGCCGGCAACGGCGCAAGCATCGATGCCGGCGGCAACGTCAACTTCAAGGCGGCCCACGACACCGCCGAGAGCCAGTCCAGCTCCACCAGCGTCGAGGTCGGCGGCAGCACGGAGCGGGCGGGCAGTTCCTCGGTCAGCGGTGGCTTCACCCACGATGAGTCCAACGACCGGAGCGATCTGGCACGCGGCGGCAGCATCCAGGCCGGTAATGGCGGAATCAGTATCCGCAGCGGCGGCGACAGCAATTTCGAGGGCGCTCGCCTGAGCACCGGCGGGGATACCGAAATTGCTGCGGGCGGCAACGTTCGTCTGGGGGCCACCAGCGGCACCGAGACCGGCGAGGGCAAGCGCCTGGAGGTGTCCGGAGGCCTGCAAACCAACGCGGCCGGCAGCAAGAAGAAGGGCAGCCTGGGCGCCGGCGAGTCGACTACCGACCGCGCGGCGTCCAGCGGTACTCTGATCCAGTCGGGCGGCAGCACGCGAGTCGCCGGCGGCACCGTGGTGGACCAGCAGGCGAGCATAGAGTCCGGCCAGGGCACGCAGATCAGCGGGACGCTGGTGAAGGTCGGTGCCGACAGCCATGACAACAGCGACGAGCGTCAGCTCAACCTGAAGATGAACCAGGACCCGAAGGACAAACCGGCCTCGGGCGCTTCGGCTCAACCCCAGGCTGCCGCGCGACTTCAGGCCCCCGGTGGCACCACCACCGCTGACGCGGCGATGCTCAAGTCGCTGGCCCAGAGCGCGCCCGCGCAGGTTGCCGGCGCTGGGACGGACGCGGCGAGGGTGACGCCGGTGGACATCAATGCGCTGCTTGAGCAAGCCCCGCCGCAATTGATTGAGGACCTCGTGAAGGCCAAGCAGCAGATCGAGGCGGAGAATGCTGCCTTCATCGCGCAGAAGCAGCAAATGACCGGTACAGGAGAGTCTGAGGCCGCTAGTCCCGCCCAGCTCGCGGCGCTGGAACAGCACATGAACGACTTGATTGGGCAGTTGGAGGGGCCTGCCAAGGGCAAGCTGGATACCGCACAGTTGAATACGCTCATCGAGCAGGCAAAGCAGAAACAGAGTGGCACGCCGGACCTGACCCAAAGTCGCCCGCTGGAGCAGCCGGGAGATGCGGGCGCGCGCGAGCAGGCGCAGAAGGCGAAGGAGGCTGCCTTGAAAGCACAGGCCAGTGCTGCCGCTGATGCGAAGAGCGAGCAACTGAAGAAACTTCAGGCGCAGAAGGAGGCGGCGCTCAAGGCAGCACAGCAGACCGCCGGCAAGCCCGCCGAGAGTGCGGCTTCCGCATCGCCAGCTGCACCCGCCAGCGGGGCGCAGACCGATCCGGGAACGGTGGCGGGACTGCCAGCCCGCACCAGCACTGCGGTCAGTGACGCCCATCAGCAGTACCAGGACGCCATGAATGAGGCCAACGGCCTCGTCCAGCAGATCAAAGACGGGGCGAACCCTCAGCAGACCCAGGCTGTCGAGCAGATACAGCAGCTCATCGCTCGCTTGTCGAGCTCCGCCAGTCAGCCGGACAACGCGGCGCAATTCGCGCAGATACAGGCGCAGATTGATTCGCTGATCAAGAGCCTGGGCGCCGCTTCGGCCAACGACGGTGCGGGCATGCGAGATGTGGGGGGCACAGGGGCGACCGCGGGGAAGACACTCTCCCCCGCTGCGCTGGATCAACTGCCACTGTTACTGCAGACATTGGGGGCTCAGCTTAATGCCGAACGTGTCGCTCGGGCACAATCGAAGCAGGAATCGACGGAGCAAACCATGCAGCAGGGCATGAGTGCGGCTACAGCCGTTCAGGAAAAAATGGCACAGCAGATGCAACGGGCCATCGGGGCTGGCGCTGCGCAGGTTGCCGCAGGCGCCGCAGCATCCGGAGCGGCCACCAAGGCGGCGGGCAGCGCGAAGCCGGCAGTACTCAAGCCTTGAGTTGACACCCGCGCGCGCCTGGTCGACAAAGGGATTTTCGAGAGGATTGCCCATGTTGATTCAGGCGCGTACGTCGACCCTGCTGATCATCGACATCCAGGAACGCCTGTTCCCGGCCATCCACGCCAACGCATCGATGCTGGAACACAGCGCCTGGTTGCTGGCCATCGCGCGGCGGCTGGGCGTGCCGGTGCTGGCCACCGAGCAGTATCCGAAAGGGCTCGGGCCGACGCTGCCGGCGCTGCGCGACGAGCTGGACGAGGGCGAGCTGCTGGAGAAGGTCGCCTTCTCCGCCGTTAACGATCCCGGCCTGTTGCAGATGCCCGGCGGCGATCGCCGGCAGTTCGTGGTGTGCGGCACCGAGGCGCATGTCTGTGTGCTGCAGACGGTCCTCGGCCTGTTGGCCGAAGATCGCGAAGTGTTCGTGGTGGAGGAGGCGCTCGGTTCGCGTCGTCCGCAGGACAAGGCGCTGGCGCTGGAGCGCATGCGTCAGGCCGGCGCGGTGGTCGTCTCGCGGGAGATGGTCGCCTTCGAGTGGCTGGAGCGTGCTGGGACAGAGGTCTTCCGCGAGATCAGCAGGCAGTTCATCCGCTGACCTGCTTCATCGGCTGACGAACAGGCGGTCGCCAAGGAAGTCGAGGAACACCCGCAGCTTGAGCGGCATGCGCCGGCCTGCCGGCCACAGCGCGTGGAAGCTGCCCTGGTGCGCGGTGTGCTCGGCGAGCACCTGCACCAGCCTGCCGTCGTTCAGCGCACCGCGCACGGCGAAGTCGGGCAGGCAGGCGATGCCCATGCCCTGGCAGGCGACGTTGATCAGCATGTCGGCGGTATTGCAGATCAGGCCGCCCTCCAGGCGCGGCTCCGACTCACCCGGCGCAAGGTTCAGTGGCCAGCGTTGCACCAGCCCGCTGCTGGGGTAGCGGTAGTGCAGGCACAGGTGCTGGTTCAGGTCGGCCGGCCGGCGAGGCGTACCGTATTGGCGCAGATAGGCCGGCGCGGCTACCAGCAGCAGGCTGAAATCGCCCAGCTTGCGCGCCTTGAGCCGTGAGTCGCGCAGTTCGCCGCCGCGTACTACCAGGTCGAAACCTTCCTCGATGACGTCGACCAGGCGGTCGGTGAAGTCGATGTCCAGCTGGATGCGCGGATAGCAGCGCAGGAACTCCGGTAGCACCTGGGGCAGCAGGCCGGCCACCAGCGGCATGCTGATCTTCAGCCGGCCGCGGGCCTGCTGGGTGGACAGCGCCAGTTCCTGCTCTGCCGCCTCCAGCTCGTCGAGGATGCGTCGGCAGCGTTCGAGGAACAGCTGCCCCTCGTTGCTCAGGCTGAGGCTGCGCGTACTGCGATGGAACAGGCGCACGCCCAGGCGATCCTCCAGGCGCGCAATGCTCTTGCCCACTGCCGAGGCGGAGAGGCCGAGCAGTCGCGCGGCCTGGGCGAAGCTCAGGGTGTCGGCGACCTGAAGGAAGACCCGGAGCCCGTTGAGGCTGTCCATGTGAATGTATCCGTGTAGGCGGGCGTCCATTGTGCCGCTTGGCAGGGTATGAATTGCGGACATTGGTGTCCGTTATGTTCGGAATCCTAGCCTGTTTTTCCGTAATGCCGGGTTGTTTAGGGTGCAGCGGGTCTTCTTCGGATCATCACGGACCCACCATGAATCCCTCCCACGACACTCGACAAGACGGCAATGACGTTTCGTGCTGGTTGCTGTTGCTCGCCGCCAGCCTGACGGCGGTGCTGATTCCCCTGTGCTTCACCGGCCCGGCCGTGGTGTTGCCGGCCATTGCCCATGAACTGGGCGGTTCGGCGGTGGCGCTGAACTGGATCGTCAACGGCTACGTGCTCGCCTACGGCGCGGCGATGATGGCGGCGGGCAGCCTGGCCGACGTCTACGGCCGCAAGCGCATCTGGCTGGTCGGCCTGGCGCTGTTCTGCGCGACTACCCTGGCAATTCCCCTGGCACCTTCGGTGGTGGCCATCGATGGGTTGCGCCTGCTGCAGGGCGCCGGTGGTTCGGCTGCTTTTGCCGCCGCCATGGCGGCGCTCGCGCAGGAGTTCGACGGGCCGATCCGCACGCGGGTATTCAGCCTGCTGGGGACGACCTTCGGCGTTGGCCTGGCCTTCGGCCCATTGCTGGCCGGCTGGCTCACCGATGGGCCGGGCTGGCGCTGGGTGTTTCTGGTGCCGGCAGCCTGTGCGCTGGCTTCGGTGCCGGTGGTCGTGTACTTCTGCCGCGAGACCCGCGACCCACAGGCGCGTGGCCTGGACTGGCCCGGTGCGCTGAGCTTCACCGCCGCGCTCAGCCTGTTCACCTACGGTCTGTTGCTGGCCCCGGAACAGGGTTGGAGCAGCGTTGCGGTCATCGTCACGCTGGTGGCGAGTGCCGTGCTCCTGGCGGCGTTCATCGCCATCGAGCGTCGTGTCCAGCGGCCGCTGCTGGACCTCTCGCTGTTCAACCACTGGCGTTTCGTCGGCGTGCAACTGTTGGGTGCGTCGCCGGCCTTTGCCTACGTGGTGCTGATCGTGCTGTTGCCGGGACGCTTCATCGGCGTTGAGGGGCAGGGCGCGCTGCAGGCCGGCTGGACCATGCTGGCACTGTCGGCGCCGCTGTTGGTGGTGCCCTTTGTCGCAGCGCTTCTGGCAAAGCACTTCAGCGCTGGCAGCCTCTCGGCAATCGGCCTGCTGATCGTCGCGGGCGGGTTGCTCTGGCTGGCGCGCAACCTGGCGGAAGGCGTCGCGCCGGATGCGCCGCTGCTGATGATCGGCATCGGTATCGGCCTGCCCTGGGGGTTGATGGACGGGTTGGCGGTGAGTGTCGTGGAGCGCGAGCGCGCTGGCATGGCGACCGGCATCTTCAACACGGTGCGGGTGTCCGCCGATGCAGTGGCGATCGCGGTGGTCGGTGCCTTGCTGGCAACCTTGATCGCCGCGCAGTTGGAGCCGCTGGGAATGGCCCCGGCGGAGCGCCTGATGAGCGCCAACCAGTTGGCCATCGGCAACCTGGCGGCGGTGGTCGAGCAGCTGCCGCAAGTGCCGGTGGAGCAACTGCGCAGCGATTACACCGCAGTGTTCAGCCGCGTGCTGGAGTTGCTCGCCGGGATCACGTTCATTGTGGCGGGGCTGGTGTTCGTGCTGCTGGGCCGCGAGCGCATACCGGCCATCGCGGCCGAGGCCTGACGGACCATGCCGTGCGCTGGCTGACGGCGGATAACGCGTGCCGCGTTATGCGCCCTACGGCGAAGTTCGACGGTGCTCCGGCTCCAGGAAGGTCCAGGCGACGAAGCGGCTCTGCTTCTGGCCCTGGGCCATGTCCACGGTGCGAATCGTGATGGCCCCGGCCTTCTTCAAGGCGCGGTGGAAGTCGTCGAGGTTGCCGGCCTTGGACACCAGGGAGCTGAACCAACGCACCTGCTGGCCGACTGTCGCGCTTTCCGTCGCCAGCTTGCGCAAAAAGGCGATTTCGCCGCCTTCGCACCACAGCTCGTTGCTCTGCCCGCCGAAGTTCAGCTTGGGCAGCTGGCGCGAGGGGTCGAGCTTGCCGAGGTTCTTCCATTTGCGTCGGCTGCCGCTGCTGGCCTCTTCCGGCGAGGAGTGGAAGGGCGGGTTGCAGAGGGTCGCGGCAAAGCGCTCATCGGCGGCCAGCAGCCCCTGGAAAATGTGCTTCGGATCGTGCTGCTGGCGCAGTTCGATGGCCTCGCCCAGGCCGGGATTGCCATTGACGATGGCGCGGGCCGAGGCCAATGCGGCCGGCTCGATGTCCGAGCCGAGGAAGCTCCAGCCGTAGTCGCGGTGGCCGATCAGCGGGTAGATGCAGTTGGCGCCGACGCCGATATCCAGCATGCGCACGTTCGGCCCGCGCGGCACATTGCCCGCGTTGTCCTCGGCGAGCAGGTCGGCGAGGTAGTGCACATAGTCCGCGCGGCCGGGAATCGGCGGGCAGAGGAAGCCGGCGGGAATATCCCACTGGCCGATGCCGTACTGCGCCTTGAGCAGCGCGCGGTTGAACATGCGCACGGCCTCGGGGTTGGCGAAGTCGATGCTCGGCTTGCCGTAGGGGTTGGTGATGACGAAACGGCCCAGTTCCGGGCAATCCTCGATCAGCGCCGGGAAGTCGTAGTGCCCCTGGTGGCGGTTGCGCGGGTGCAGCAGGTTCGGCCGCTTCGCGGCAGGGTCGCGCAGGGGCTCGGGTTTGGCGGCAGGGCGTTTCGGCGGTTTCGGCATGGCGGGCGTGGGGCTGGAAAGCGGAGGGCGATTTTCCCACAGATGCGCTTGCCGCGCCTCAGCCGATCAGCAGGCTGCCCAGGCGGTCGAACAGCAGGCAGCACAGCAGCAGCGGAATCGGCAGGCCGAGCGCCGTACCGAGCATGTAGGGCCCGAAGCCGATGCCGGAGAGGGCCAGGCTGTAGTTCAGCGTCGGCGAGGTGATGAAGGCGTGGCGCAGGAGAAACACGCTGGTCGCCGGGCGCTGGTCGAGGTGGCTGAAGATGGCGCGGGTCATCTTGTTGTTCAGCAGCCGCAGGCCATTGCCGCCCACGGCGCGCACGATGAGGAAGGTGAATCCGCAGGAAAACAGCGCGGCGGCGTAGGTAGTCAACCCGCCCCAGAGCTTGCCCATGGCCAGCACGGCGGCGGCGAGGAACAGCAGGCCGGGGATGTGCAACAGGTTGCCCAGGGCGAACAGGCCGACGAACAGCAACAGGCCGCGCAGGCGGTTGTCAGCCAGTTCGTCGCGCAGGTAATCGAGGCTGAATTCCTCGTGCAGGCCGCTGGCGCGGTAGAGCAGGACCAGCACCACGGCGAAGGCCAGCAGCAGGATCAGTCGGCGAAAGCGCCAGAGGGCGGGCGGGACGGCAAGCATGATGGCGGCTCAGGGGTACTGCAGGATGTCCTTGATCTTCGGCAGGTGCGCGGCAATCCAGCGCGGATCGATGGCGCCCCAGTCGCGGATGCGGTAGTGGCCGGCGTTATTGCGCTCGCCGTCGTGCTGCTCGAAGGCGCAGTCGATGTCCAGGTCGGCCAGCGCGGCCAGGGTGTCCTGGGCGGTGCGCCGGGGCATGCCGGTGGCTTCCATCAGCGCCGGGACGCTGGTGGCGGTGCCGCTGTCGATCAGCCAGGCGACGTACAGGCGGCGGTAGAAACTGCTCTTGGTCTTGCTCACTTCCATCGTGACGTTTCCTTGGTGATCTTGTGACGATCTTGCAGTGGCCGGCTACAGCGGCAGCAGCCAGGGTACCAGCACAACGCTGACGATCATCACCAGAATCGTGAAGGGTACGCCAACCTTGACGAAATCTCCGAAGCGATAGCGGCCTGGGCCGAGCACCAGCGTATTGACCGGCGAAGAGATCGGCGTCATGAAGGCGGCTGAAGCGGCCAGCGCGACGATCATCGCGAATGACTCGGGCGAGGCGCCCAGCGCCTTGGCCGTGGCGATGGCGACCGGGGCCATGAGCACGGCGGTGGCGGTGTTGGAGATGAACAGGCCGATCATCGCGGTAAGCGCGAACAGGCTGGCGAGGATCGCGTAGGGGCCTGCGCCGCCCAGCGCACCCACCAGCCCATTGACCGCGAGGGTGATGCCGCCGGTCTTCTGCAGCGCCAGGGCGAAGGGCAGCATGCCGACGATCAGCAGCAGGCTCTGCCAGTGAATGGCGCGGTAGGCGCTGTCCATGTCGATGCAGCGGAAGGCGCCCATCAGCAGGCAGGCGATCAGCGCGGCCATGACGTTGGGCACCAGGCCGCTGACCATCAGGATCACCATCACCGCCAGGCTGAACAGCGCGTGGGGCGCCTGGCTGGCGGCGGGGGCCGCCTCGTCGACTTCGGCCGGCAGGCTGAGCACCAGGAAGTCGCGGCTGCGCGCCTGCAGCTGGCGGATTTCCTTCCAGTCGCCGATCACCAGCAGGGTGTCGCCGACCTTCAGCTTGGCCTCCAGCAGTCCCTCCACCAGCGCTTCGCGGTTGCGCCGCAGGCCGACCACGTTGAGACCGAACTGGCTGCGGAACTCCAGGTCGCGCACGCTCCTGCCCAGCAACCCGGACTCCGGCGGCAGGGTGACTTCGGCCATACCCACCTCGTGGGCACGCTCGGTGAAATAGTCGCCCTGCAGGCTCAGCGGCTCCAGGCCGTATTCGTGGTACATGCCGAGCAGGTCATTGCGTTCGCCGGAGATATCCACCAGCAACACGTCACCGGCGTGCAGCACGATGTTGGCGCTGGGCGTCAGGATCTTCAGGCGGAAGTGCACCATGCGCTCGATGGCTACCACGTTGGTCCCGGCGCGGGCGCGCAGCTCCACGTCGGCCAGGCTCATGCCCACCAGTTGCGAGTCGGCACGGATGCGCAGGCGGCGTTCGCGGCCGGCCAACTGGTAGTCGCGGATCAGGTCGCTGAGGGTGCGGCGCTTGACGCTCTGCTTGTCGTCGCCGCCGTCATCGCCCAGCCAGCGCCGCGCCACCAGCATGTAGCCGACGCCGAGCACCAGCACGACCAGGCCGAACGGGGTAAAGCTGAAGAAGCTGAAACCTTTCGAACCTTCACGCACCAGTTCGCTGTGCACCACCACGTTGGGTGCGGTGGCGACCAGCGTGAGCATGCCGCTGATCAGCCCGGCGAAGCTCAACGGCATCATCAGCCGGCGCGGCGACACGTGCAGGCGCGCGGCGATGCTCAGCACCACGGGAATGAAGATGGCGACCACGCCGGTCGAACTCATCACCGACCCGAGGCCGGCAACGGCGAGCATCAGCAGTACCAGCAGGCGCGTCTCGCTGGAGCCGGCGCGGCGGGTCAGCCATTCGCCGATGCGGTAGGCCACGCCGGTGCGCACCAGGCCTTCGCCGATGACGAACAGCGCGGCGATCAGGATGACGTTGGGATCGGCGAAGCCGGCCAGCGACTCCTGCACGCTGAGCACACCGGACAACGGCAGGGCGACCATCACCAGCAGGGCGACCACGTCCATCCGCGGGCGGTTGGCGACGAACAGCCCGACCGCGGTGGCGAGGAGGGCGAGGACCCAGATCAGTTGCAGACTCATGCGCTTCCCTAGCTTTATTTCGGCGCGCCATTGTGCCCGTTGTGGCAGGCACGTTGCGTTGATCCGATGCAGCTTAGCGAAGCGTGACGCCCCGCGCGCGGGGCGTTCGCCGGGTCATGGCAGGCGCGAAACCGGGGTGATCTGCTGCGGATCGGTGCGCAACTCGATCAGCGCCGGCTTGCCGCTGGCCTGGGCACGCTCGAAGGCGGCGACGAAGTCCTCGGTACGTTCGACCAGCTCGCCGTGGGCGCCGAAAGCGCGGGCGAGGGCGACGAAGTCCGGGTTGCGCAGCTGCGTGGCACTGATGCGGCCGGGGTATTCGCGTTCCTGGTGCATGCGGATGGTGCCGAGCATGCCGTTGTTGACCACGATGACGGTCAGCGCCGCGCCGTACTGCACGGCGGTGGCCAGCTCCTGCGGGTACATCATGAAGCAGCCGTCACCGGCGAAGCACACCACGCTGCGCTGCGGGTCGCGCAGCTTGGCAGCGATGGCGGCGGGGAAGCCGTAGCCCATGGCGCCGTTGGTGGGGGCGAGCTGGCTGCGTGGCGTGCGATAGCGGTAGAAACGATGCACCCAGACGGCGTAATTGCCGGCGCCGTTGCTGATCACCGCATCGTCCGGGAGCGCTTCGTTGAGGTAATTGATGACTTGCGTGAGGTCCACGCCTTGCGGTGGTTCGGCGTGCTCGGGTGGGGTGACGTAGCTGAGATAGTCGGCGCGGGCCGCGGCGGTCCACTCCGCCCAGGGTGTTTCGCTCAGGGGAGCGAGCCCGGCCAGGGCAGTGGCGATCTCCGGCATGCCGGCCTCGACCATCTGGTCGACCTGGTAGACGCGGCCCAGCTCGCTGGCATCGGCGTACACGTGGATCATGCTCTGCTGAGGGCGCGGGCTCTGGATCAGGGTGTAGCCGGCGCTGGGCGTTTCGCTCAGGCGCGAGCCGAGCACCAGCAGCAGGTCTGCTTCCTGCACCCGCGCGGTGAGCCTGGGCGAGGCGCCGAAGCCGAGTTGGCCGGCGTACTGCTCGTCGCGGTTGTCGATCAGGTCCTGGCGGCGGAACGAGGCCACCAGCGGCAGGCGGTTGGCGCGGGCGAAGGCGCGTACCTGCTCGCAGGCCTCGGTGGTCCAGCCGGTGCCGCCGACGATCAGCAGCGGGCGCCGGGCCTGGCTCAGCCGTTCACGCAGCTCGGCCAGCGCGCTGGACGTCGGCGCGGCGCGGGTGATGGGCGACGGCGCCACATCGGCGACCTGTGCCGAACCGAACAGCACCTCCTCCGGCAGCCCGATCACCACCGGACCGGGCCGCCCTGACTGGGCGACGCGGAAGGCGCGGGTGACGATCTCGGGAATGCGGCGGATGTCGTCGACTTCGGTGGCCCATTTGGCCAGACCGCCGAACATCTGCCGGTAGTCCACTTCCTGGAAGGCCTCGCGGCCCTTGAAGGCGCTTTCCACCTGGCCGATGAACAGGATCATCGGCGTCGAGTCCTGCATCGCCGTATGCACGCCGTTGGCCGCATGGGTCGCGCCCGGCCCGCGGGTGACGAAGCAGATACCGGGGCGGCCGGTGAGCTTGCCGTAGGCATCGGCCATGTTCGAGGCGGCGCCTTCGTGGCGGGTGACGATGGTCTGGATACCGGACGCGTCGTGCAGCGCGTCGAGCACCGGCAGGTAGCTTTCGCCGGGGATGCAGTAGACGGTATCCACCGCGTGAAGCTGCAGGGCATCGACGAGGATCTGGCCGCCGTTGCGGGCCGGGAGGTCGGACATGGGGATCGGATTCCTGGAGGGCAGGGGTGGGCTGATCTTCGAACAACTGCCAGGACGAACCAAGCGAGCATTCTTCGCAAGGTTATTCCTCCGAGGAATGAATGCACTGGCCGGGAGCTGACGCGACGACGAACCGCGCTGGCGTTTTCCCTGAGTTGTCTATGGTTGATGCACGGGCGCACCTGCGTCCGCAGGACGTTTTGCTGCAAAAGGAGAACCTCCCATGCCCCACCTCTCGACGCGAGCCCTGCTCGCCGGCCTGTTCGCCAGCTCCAGCCTGCCCCTCTTCGCCGCCCTGCCTTCGGCTCCGGGGTATGTCGATGACAGCGGCTACAGCGCCGCGGCCAAGACCCGCATCCTGCCGGCGATGTTCGAGCAGAAGCTCACCAGTACGAAGTACATCGCCAAGGCCGACAATCCGTTGATCACCCTGGCCGAGTCCAGCGGCTTCAAGGAAACCTCCGACTATCACCAGACCCGCGCCTGGCTGCAGAAGCTGGCGGACGCTTCCGGCGGCGCCATCACCCTGAGCGACCTGCCGGAGAACAGCGCCACCGGCGAGCCGATGCTGCTGGTCACGGCCAGCCGCGAGGCAGACAAGTCGGCGGAGGGGCTGAACAAGTCCGGCAAACCGACCCTCTTCGTCGAGGCGGAAATCCATCCCGGCGAGGCCAACGGCAAGGACGCGATGTTCATGCTGCTGCGCGACATGACCACCGGCGACAAGCCACTGGCGGGGCTGCTGGACAAGGTCAACATCCTCTTCATCCCCACCGTGAACATCGACGGCGACCTGCGCCGCAGCCCCTACGGGCGGATCAACCAGAACGGCCCGGAAGTTACCGGCTGGCGCGTCAACGGCCTGAACTACAACCTCAACCGCGACTTCACCAAGCTCGACAGCGCGGAAATCCGCAACGTCGCCTCAGTGTTCAACCAGTACGACCTGAGCTTCTTCGTCGATACCCATTCCACCGACGGCGCCATGTACCCCTACGACAGCTCCTATTGCCACAACGGCAACGGCTGGTCGCCGGCCTCCAGCGAGTGGATGGACAAGGTCATGCGGCCGCCGGTCTACAAGGAGCTGGAAGGCGACGGCCATGTGGTCCACGAGTGCATCAGCTTCAACGACAACCAGGATCCGACCAAGGGTTACTACCCCTATCGCACCGACCTGGCGCGATTCTCCAACCAGTACGGCGACATCCGCAACGTGCCGTCGATCCTCATCGAGCAGCACGCGCTGCATCCCTACGAAACCCAGGTGCTGGGCAACTACGTGATGCTCAAGGCGATGTTCCAGGTGATCGGCGATAACGCCGATTCGCTCAAGCAGGCCATCACCAAGGACCGCGAGCGCCTGGCCGCGCAGAAGGACGTGATCCTCACCTGGAAGCCCGGAAAAGAGCAGCACACGCCGTTCACCGTCGGCGACTACCGCTACGAGGAATCGCCGATCACCGGCAAGAAGACCATCGTCTGGAGCAACAAGCCCAAGCAACTCGATGTGCCGATCAGCGATAACTCAGTGCCGGACCTGGTGGTGAAACGACCGAAGCAGTTCGTCGTGCCGGTGCAGTGGGGCGAGGTGATTGCGCGCCTGAAGTCCCACGGCATCCAGATGAAGACCCTGGACAAGGCCACGCCCATCGAGGTGACCCTGAACCGCATGGACGACATCAAGCTGGCCGGCGGCTTCGAGCCGGACCGTGCCGCCACCAACGAGATTCCCGGCTACGAGGGACATCTGCTGGTGAGCGGCACCGGCAAACCGTTCCAACGCCTGCAGACCTACCCGGCGGGCTCCGTGGTGATCGACACGGACCAGCCGCTGGGCGTGCTGGCGATCAACCTGCTGACGGCGGAGAGCCCGGATTCGTTCTGGTCCTGGGGCTTCTTCAACTCGACGCTGGTGGTCGCCGAGGAGCCGGAGGAGTACGTGATGGAACCGATGGCGCGCAAGATGCTCGCCGAGGACCCGAAGCTCAAGGCCGAGTTCGAGAAGAAGCTCAAGGACGACAAGGCCTTCGCCAAGGACGCCCAGGCGCGCCTGCAGTGGTTTTACCAGCGCACGCCGTTCTATGACGTGAATGCCTACGTGTATCCGGTGGGGACGGTGTACTAGCGGCGAACCGCAGGAGCGAGCTTGCTGGCGAACGCTCTTGCTCAGGGGGCGGTCGATTCGCGAGCAAGCTCGCTCCTACAAATGTCGCTCAAGGCTGTCGTTGGCGCAGCTCTCGCAGTTGCGCCAGCAGCTTGGGAACCTCATTGCGGACGATGCTCCACAAGGTGTCGTTATCGATGCCGAGGTAACCGTGGATGAGTCGATTGCGGGTTGCGACCAGTATGCGCCACGGTACTTGCGGGTGTGCCAGACGAACATCTTCGGGAATGCGTGTCGCCGCTTCGCCAATGATTTCCAGATTGCGCACCGTTGCGTCATAGACCAGTGGATTATCGATGAACGCCTGCTGGTCCAGATTCGCGCAATAGGTGAGGACTTTCTCCGCACAGGCAATCATGTCATCGACATAGAAATGCCAGACGCGCTCCGGACGCTCAGACATTCACTGCTTCCGCTTCGATGAAGGGGCGCAGTTCGGGACGCAGGGCTTTATCGGTGACCAGGTCGACCGGGCTGCCCAGCAGGTCTTCCAAATAGAACTGCACGCCGAAGTAGCGCTCGGAAGTGGCCGGCCCGTCGAACGCGACCAGAATGTCGACGTCGCTGTTCGGTTGGGCTGTGCCGCGAACAGTGGAGCCGAACAACGCGAGGCGAATCACGCCGAAGCGGCTCGCTAGTTCCGCCTTGCTGTTCTCCAGCAACCTGAGGGTTATCTCGCGATTCATCGTGGCCTCACGTATTACCTGATGATCGGCTGAAGTTAGCACAGCTCGAATAGCATGAGGCCCGCGTTCGCGGGCCTCATGGGGGCACTTACAGGCTGGCGATCTTCTCGCGCTGCTGGATCAGGTTGGTCACCGCCTGTTCCGCTTCAGCCAGTTTGGCGCGTTCTTTCTCGATCACTTCCGGCGGTGCCTTGGCGACGAAGCTTTCGTTGGACAGCTTGCCGCCGACGCGTTTGACTTCGCCTTCCAGGCGCTGGATTTCCTTGTCCAGGCGCGCCATTTCCGCGGCCTTGTCGATCAGCCCGGCCATCGGTACCAGCACCTGCAGGTCGCCGACCAGCGCGGTGGCGGACATCGGTGGTTCTTCGCCTTCGTCCAGCACGCGGATGGTCTCGAGCTTGGCCAGCTTCATCAGCAGCGGCTCGTTGTCGGCCAGGCGGCGGTGGTCTTCGGGCGAGGCGTTGTTCAGCACCAGGTCGATGCGCTTGGCCATGGAGATGTTCATCTCGCCACGGATCTGGCGGATGCCCAGCATCAGGGCCTTGACCCACTCGATGTCGCCTTCGGCGGCGGCGTCGATCTTCGCCTCGTCGGCGACCGGCCAGGGTTGCAGCATCAGCGTTTCACCATCCTTGCCGGCGGACGCCTTGATGCGCTGCCAGATTTCCTCGGTGATGAACGGCATGAACGGGTGCGCCAGGCGCAGTGCGGTTTCCAGCACGCGCGCCAGGGTGCGACGGGTGCCGCGCTGACGTTCGATCGGCGCGTTCTCGTCCCACAGCACCGGCTTGACCAGTTCCAGGTACCAGGCGCAGTACTCGTCCCAGATGAACTCGTAGAGGGCCTGGGTGGCCAGGTCGAAGCGGAAGGCATCGAGCTGACGGGCGACTTCGATCTCGGTGCGCTGCAGGGCGGAGATGATCCAGCGGTCCACCGAGGACAGCTCGACCGGCTCGCCATTCACGCCGGTGTCCTTGCCATCGGTGTTCTCGATGACGAAGTTGGCGGCGTTCCACAGCTTGTTGCAGAAGTTGCGATAACCCTCGACGCGGCCCATGTCGAACTTGATGTCACGACCGGTGGAGGCCAGCGAGCAGAAGGTGAAGCGCAGGGCGTCGGTGCCGTAGCTGGCGATGCCTTCGGGGAACTCGGCGCGGGTCTGCTTGGCGATCTTCTCGGCGAGCTTGGGCTGCATCATGCCGCTGGTGCGCTTTTCCAGCAGTTCGTCCAAGGTAATGCCATCGACTATGTCCAGCGGGTCGAGCACGTTGCCCTTGGACTTGGACATCTTCTGGCCCTGGCCATCGCGCACCAGACCGTGGACGTAGACGGTCTTGAACGGGATCTGCGCGCTGCCATCGCCATTCTTGATCAGGTGCATGGTCAGCATGATCATGCGCGCCACCCAGAAGAAGATGATGTCGAAGCCGGTCACCAGCACGTCGGTGGGGTGGAAGGTCTTCAGGTATTCGGTCTGTTCCGGCCAGCCGAGGGTGGAGAAGGTCCACAGGCCCGAGCTGAACCAGGTGTCCAGTACGTCTTCGTCCTGGCGCAGGTTGGCGTCGCCCAGGTTGTGCTTGGCGCGGACTTCGGCTTCGTTGCGGCCGACGTAGACGTTGCCGGCGTCGTCGTACCAGGCCGGGATGCGGTGGCCCCACCACAGCTGACGGCTGATGCACCAGTCCTGGATGTCGCGCATCCAGCTGAAGTACATGTTCTCGTACTGCTTGGGCACGAACTGGATGCGGCCGTCTTCCACGGCGGCGATGGCGGGTTCGGCCAGCGGCTTGGTGGAGACGTACCACTGGTCGGTCAGCCACGGCTCGATGACGGTGCCGGAGCGGTCGCCCTTGGGCACTTTCAGCGCGTGGTCGTCGATCTTTTCGAGCAGGCCGGCGGCTTCGAAGTCGGCGACGATCTGCTTGCGTGCGACGAAGCGGTCGAGGCCGGCATAGGCGGCGGGCAGGCTGGCGTCGAACTCGGCGTTGACGCTGCCGTCGAGCTGGAACACCTGGGCGGTGCCGAGCACGGCGGCGTTCTTGTCGAAGATGTTGATCAGCGGCAGGTTGTGGCGCTTGCCGACTTCATAGTCGTTGAAGTCGTGGGCCGGGGTGATCTTCACGCAGCCGGTGCCGAACTCGCGGTCGACGTAGTCGTCGGCGATGATCGGGATGCGGCGGCCCACCAGCGGCAGGTCGATGAAGGTGCCGATCAGGGCGGCGTAACGCTCGTCTTCCGGGTGCACGGCGACCGCGCTGTCACCCAGCATGGTTTCCGGACGGGTGGTGGCGACGATCAGGTGGTCCTTGCCGTCGGCGGTCTTGTTGCCGTCGGCCAGCGGGTAGCGCAGGTGCCAGAGGTGGCCCTTCTCGTCGTGGTTCTCCACTTCCAGGTCGGAAATGGCGGTGTGGAACTTGGTGTCCCAGTTGACCAGGCGCTTGCCGCGGTAGATCAGGCCGTCCTCGTGCAGGCGCACGAAGGCTTCCTTGACCGCTTCGGAGAGGCCGTCGTCCATGGTGAAGCGCTCGCGCGACCAGTCCACGGAGGAGCCCAGGCGGCGGATCTGGCGGGTGATGGTGCCGCCGGACTGGTCCTTCCACTCCCAGACCTTCTCGAGGAACTTCTCGCGGCCCAGGTCATGACGGGCGATGCCCTGCGCGGCCAACTGGCGCTCCACCACCATCTGGGTGGCGATGCCGGCGTGGTCGGTACCCGGCTGCCACAGGGTGTTGCGGCCCTGCATGCGGCGGTAGCGGATCAGCGCGTCCATGATGGCGTTGTTGAAGCCGTGACCCATGTGCAGGCTGCCGGTGACGTTCGGCGGCGGGATCATGATGGTGTACGGCTCGCCGGAACCTTGCGGGGCGAAGTAGTTCTCTTTCTCCCACAGGGGATACCAGTGGGATTCGATGGCGTGGGGCTGGTAGGTCTTGTCCATGAGCGCGGCGGGACCCTGATAAGGCTAGACGGAAAACCGCTGAGTATAACGGGAGGCGGGGCACTCAGGCCACCGGCGCGGATGGCCGTGTGCCCGCAAAAGGGGCATGCAGGAGCAAGCCTGCTCGCCAACGCTCTTCTGCAAGCTCGCAGTGGCGATGGTTCGCGAGCAAGGGCTAGGCACACCCTCGTTCCTCCAAAAGCGGAATGGCGCGGGATGTCAGGGCTTGCGCTGGGCCAGCAGGCGCTGCATCCGCGCTTCCAGGCGGCGCTGCAGTTCGGCTTCGATCTGCGGGGCGAAGTCGTCGATCACATCCTGCAGGATCAGTTGAGCGGCCGCGCGCAGCTCCAGGTCCAGGCGATTCAGCTCGCTAGCCTGGGCAACGGCGTTCGGCTCGACCGGTTGGATGGCAGGCGCCGCCGGGCCCTGGGGCGCGGGCGTGACGACGTCGGAGAGCAACGGGATGTTGTCCGGCTCGAAGGATTCGGTGAGCAGGGGCGGCTCGGCCGCCGATTCGTCCAGCAGATCCTGGATCTTCTTCAGGTCTTCCAGCAGGTGGTCGGGGTCGTGCGGGGGCTTGCGGTTGTCCATGGTCTTGGCGGTGACGCTCTCAAGGGCGCGGCAGGCGATGGTCCTGCAAAGGATAGCCCTGCTCGCGGTAGCGACGGAAATTCTCCCGCGCGGCCTGACGAATCGCCGGTTCCTCGATCACCAGCTCGGCGACTCGGTTGAAGCGGTCGACGAACGCAGGAATGGCCAGGGTCAGGTTGATCAGCAGGTCCCGGTGGCTCTCCGGCGGCTCGCCCAGGGCCAGCACAATGGGCGAGTCGGCGTCTTCTTCCACCGCGTTGTGTGGGATGAAGGTTTCTCCACGGAAGTTCCACAGCCGGGCATCCAGCGCGTCGCGCTGGGCCTCATCGCTGCACAGCACGAAGATGCGCATGCCTTGCCGCCAGGCCTTTTCGGCCAGGCGACAGGCGATGGTCAGGCGTGCGTCGGGATCGGCGCTGGGAATGACGTAGAAATCCACACGCGTCATGCGTTCGATCCCATCGGCAGGTTGCACTGTGCCATTACTTGGCGCGGTCCAGCAGGTACTGGGCCAGCAGTGGAACCGGGCGGCCCGTGGCGCCCTTGTCCTTGCCGCCGCTGATCCAGGCGGTGCCGGCGATGTCCAGGTGCGCCCAGTGGAACTTCTTCGCGAAGCGCGACAGGAAGCAACCGGCGGTGATGGTGCCGGCCTTCGGCCCGCCGATGTTGGCGATGTCGGCGAAGGGGCTGTCGAGCTGCTCCTGGTACTCGTCGAACAGCGGCAACTGCCAGGCGCGGTCGTCGGCGACTTCACCGGCCTTGAGCAGTTGCTTGATCAGCGCGTCGTTGTTGCCCATCAGGCCCGAGGTGTTGGAGCCCAGGGCGACGATGCAGGCGCCGGTGAGGGTGGCGATGTCCACCACGGACTGCGGCTTGAAGCGCTCGACGTAGGTCAGCGCGTCGCACAGCACCAAGCGGCCTTCGGCGTCGGTGTTGAGGATCTCGACGGTCTGGCCGCTCATGGTGGTGACGATGTCGCCCGGACGGGTGGCGCCGCCGCTGGGCATGTTCTCGGCACAGGCCATCACGCCGACCAGGTTGATCGGCAGCTGCAACTCCAGCACGGCGCGGAAGGTGCCGAACACGGAGGCGGCGCCGCACATGTCGAACTTCATCTCGTCCATGCCCAGGCCGGGCTTGAGGCTGATACCGCCGGTGTCGAAGGTGATGCCCTTGCCGACCAGGACGTGCGGGGCTTCGTCCTTCTTCTTCGCGCCGTTGTACTGCAGCACGATCAGGCGCGGCGGCTGGTCGCTGCCCTGGGCGACGGCGAGGAACGAGCCCATGCCCAGCTCGCGGAGTTTCTTCTCGTCGAGGACCTCGACTTTGAGACCCTTGTATTCCTTGCCCAGCGCCTTGGCCTGTTCGCCGAGGAAGGTCGGGTGGCAGAGGTTCGGCGGCAGGTTGCCCAGGTCGCGGGTCAGCGCCATGCCGTTGGCGATGGCCTGGGCTTCCTTGGCGCCCTGTTCGACAGCGGCGGCGTCGGCCTTGTCGGCGAGCAGGGTGATCTTCTTCAGCTTCGGCGCTTCGGCCTTCTGGCTCTTGAAGCGGTCGAAGACGTAGGTGCCGTCGGCCAGTGTTTCCACCTGCAGGCGAGCCTTGCCGTGGGCATTGCGGCCTTTTACGGCTAGGTCGCCCAGGGCCAGCACGGCGTCGGCGCCGCCCAGGTTCTTCAGATTACCGAGGACGGCGGAAACCAGTTTGCGGTAGGCGCGGTCGGAGAGTTCGCGCTCTTTGCCGGCGCCGACCAGCAGCACGCGCTCGGCCTTAAGGTTGGGTAAATCTTGCAACAGTAGAGTCTGGCCCACCTTGCCTGCCAGGTCGCCGCGCTTGAGCAGGTTGGCGATGGCACCGCCGGTGGCTTCGTCGACGGCCTTGGCGCTGGCGCCGAGCTTGCGGCCTTCGCCCACGGCGATGACCAGGGTGGCGGTCTTCAGGGTTTCCGGACGTACGCTTTTTACAAGGAATTCCATGGCTGAGTGTCCCCGGGACAAAGAGCAGAAGGGTCTGCGAATGAAGATGGACTGCGCAGTGACAGGCCTGGCGAATCGCAGGATAATGCCGGCTATTTGCGCTGGGTCGCGTCCGCGCGCACCCGGCAATGCTTCACGGCGGCTAGTTTGAGCGTAGCCGCCCGAGCGTGACAACCCTGGAGTGTCCGGTTTGATTGTCTTCCGTTACCTGTCCCGTGAAGTGCTGATCACCATGAGCGCGGTGAGCGCCGTGCTGCTGGTCATCATCATGAGCGGCCGTTTCATCAAGTACCTGGCGCAGGCGGCCCAAGGCCTGCTCGATCCGGGTTCGCTGTTCATGATCATGGGCGTGCGCCTGCCGGGCTTCCTGCAGCTGATCCTGCCGCTGGGCCTGTTCCTCGGCATCCTGCTGGCCTATGGCCGCCTGTACCTGGACAGCGAGATGACCGTGCTCACCGCCACCGGCATGAGCCAGCAGCGCCTGCTCGCCATCACCCTGGCACCGGCACTGTTCATCGCCCTGCTGGTGGCCTGGCTGAGCCTGTGGCTGGCGCCGCAGGGCATCACCCAGATGCAGCTGCTGCTGAACAAGCAGGACGCGATGACCGAATTCGACACCCTGGCGCCGGGGCGCTTCCAGTCGATGCGCGATGGCACGCGGGTGACCTATACCGAAACCCTGGCCAACGAACGCACCGAGCTGGGCGGGGTCTTCATCTCGGACAAGAACCGCCCGCGCAACGGCAAGGATGGCGGCACTTCGGTGCTGGTCGGCGCCACTGGCGTGCAGGAAATCCATGCCGACGGCAGCCGCTACCTGATCCTCAAGGACGGCTACCGCTACGACGGCACGCCTGGCCAGGCTGATTACCGCGAGATCAAGTACGACACCTATGCTGCCTTGCTGCCCAAGCCGGAAGTGAGCAGCGAGATCGACGACCGCGACGCCATCCCCACCTCCGACCTGCTGGGCAGCGACGACCCGCGCATGAAGTCCGAGCTGCAGTGGCGCCTGTCCATCCCGCTGCTGGTGTTCGTGGTGACTGTGCTGGCGGTGCCGCTGTCGCGCGTGAACCCGCGCCAGGGGCGCTTCCTCAAGCTGCTGCCGGCGGTGCTGCTGTACATGGCCTACCTGGCGCTGCTGATCGCCGGGCGCGGCATGCTCGACAAGGGCAAGATCCCCATGGCCCTCGGCCTGTGGTGGATCCACGGGATATTCCTGGCCATCGGCCTGCTGTTGTTGTACTGGGAGCCGCTGCGTCTGAAGCTGGCCGCCAAGCGAGCGAAGTCGGGCGGGGAGCTGAAGCATGCGTAAGCTGGATCGTTACATCGGCACGACCGTCTTCGTTTCCATTCTCGCGGTACTCGGGGTGATCCTCGGCCTGGCCGAGCTGTTCGCCTTCGTTGACCAACTGGGGCAGATCGACGAAAGCTACACCCTGACCGAAGCCCTCAAGTTCGTCCTGCTGACCGCGCCGAGCCGTGGCTACGACATGCTGCCCATGGCGGCGCTGATCGGCTGCCTGGTGGGGCTGGGTACCCTGGCCAGCAACAGCGAGCTGACCATCATGCGCGCCGCAGGCGTGTCGCTGCAGCGCATCGTCTGGGCGGTGATGAAGCCGATGCTGGTGCTGATGTTCGCCGGCATCCTGGTCGGCGAGTACGTGATTCCCTATACCGAAACCGCCGCCCAGAGCGGGCGCGCCCTGGCGCAGAGCGGCAACGGCTCGCAGAGCTCCAAGTCTGGTTTGTGGCACCGCCAGGGGCATGAATTCATCCACATCAACGTGGTGCGTCCGGACGGCGTGCTGCTGGGGGTGACGCGTTACGACTTCGACGAGAACCGTCGTCTGCAGACCGCGAGTTTCGCCCGCCAGGCGGTCTTCGAGAACAACCAGTGGCAGTTGCAGGGCGTGACCACCACGGTGCTGCATGCTGCGGAAAAGCGTAGTGAGGTCGTGAGCAAGCCCAGCGAGGCCTGGAATATCCAGCTCAGCCCGCAACTGCTCAATACGGTGGTGATGGAGCCCGAAGCGCTGTCGATCACCGGACTGTGGGATTACATCCATTACCTGCAAGAGCAGGGCTTGAACTCCAATCGCTACTGGCTGGCGTTCTGGACCAAGATCCTGCAGCCGCTGGTGACGGCCGCCCTGGTATTGATGGCGATCTCCTTCATCTTCGGTCCGCTGCGTAGCGTGACCCTCGGCCAGCGGGTGTTCACCGGCGTGCTGGTGGGCTTCACCTTCCGTATCGCCCAGGACCTGCTTGGTCCGTCCAGCCAGGTGTTCAACTTCCCGCCGCTGCTGGCGGTGCTGGTGCCGGCGGCCATCTGCGCTTTCCTTGGCACATTGCTGCTGAAAAGGGCGGGTTGATCCATCGCAAATGAAAAAGCCGGCAATCGCCGGCTTTTTTGTCTGCCGGGGTCAGCCCCGGCCTTGCGTTGCCTTGCGCACCGCCTTGGGAATCTGGATCACCACGCTTTCCGAGTAGCGGTCCTGCCAGGTGCGCTTGTCCTTGTCCCAGAGCATCCAGAGGAAGCCCAGACCGACGCAACCCCAGGAAACGATGGCAATGACGAAGCGCAGCAGCGCCTGCATCAGGCTGATGCGCGTCCCGTCCGCGTTCTGCACGCGCACGCCCCAGACCTGCATGCCCAAGGTCTGGCCGCTATGGGTCCAGAATTTCGCGAAGAAGGCGAACACGCTGATGAACAGCAGGCTGGACAGCAGCGGATCGCCGGTCAGCGCGCCCTGGTCGGCCAGCATGCGGAGTTTCTCGCTGCCATAGATCAGGCGCAGGAAGCCTTGCTGGTAGATGAGCGTCACCACCATCAGCAAGGCCACACAGAGCAGGAAGTCGTAGAACATCGCGGCAAAGCGACGGACGAGCGTGGCGGGCGGGAAGTCTCCCGCGGGCTGGAGCTGCTGCTTGGGCATGAGCGTCTTCTATGGAGGCTGGGATCGATGGGGCCGGGATTATACGGATTCCTGCGCACGGCGCCCTGCGGCGGAGGCTGTTCTAAGCTCAAACCACGTCCGCTGCCCACGGGGAGTGGCAATGCGCCGCAGGTCGCGACGCCGTCGAGCAAGGATCAAGGATGCCGCTACGCAGTTATACCCGGCGCAGGCTGCTGCCCCGCCTGGTCTTTTCACTTTCCATGGCACTGCTGCCGCTGCTGCTGGGCAGCGCCATTATCTATTGGCAGGCCTTGCGCAGCCTGACCGTCGAGGCCAGTACCGCTGCGAACGAAGCCGTGCGCCTATTCGATGTGATGCTCGGCAATGCCACCGGCGCGGCCCGCGTGGCGCTGCTGCACGCCGATGAGTCCTGCGACGAGGCGACCCTGGTGCTCAGGGAGCAGGTCGCCGTAGTGCCGTTCGTCCGCTCGGTCAACCTGGCCCGTGACGACGACATCTACTGTACGTCGCTGTTCGGCGAGTTCGATGAGCTGCTGGACCCTTCTCTCTATGCGCAGGGGCAGTTGCGGATGATGGCCGGGAACCGGGTGACGCCGGACTCTGCCCTGTTGATCCTGCGTCGGCAGCAGGGAATCTACGCGGCGCTTGCCACTGTTGACGGACGCTACCTGAGCAACACCCTGCAATTGGTCGATCAGCGCAGTGACCTGCAGCTGCAGGTCGGACGGCAGTGGATGGACGAGGAGGGCGCGGTGCGCGACGGCGAGCCGTTGCCGTTGCCGCTGGGGCACGTCGAGCGGCGCTCTGAGCTGTTTCCGTATGCGGTGATCGGTGGCTTCCCTGCCGGGGCGCAATGGCGGCACATCCGCGAAGACTCGCTGCCGCTGGTGGCACTGATGCTCATGTTGGGCGGCGTCTCAGGCCTTGCCTGTTTCTGGCTCTGGGGCCGCTCCGCGACCCCGAGTCTGGAGCTGGAGAGAGCCCTGCTGGCGGGGGAGTTCGTCCCTTACCTGCAGCCGCTGGTGGACGCACGGGACGGCCGCTGGATCGGCGCCGAGGTACTGATGCGCTGGATTCACCCGCGCGAAGGGATGGTCGGGCCGGATCTGTTCATTCCCATGGCCGAACGTTCCGGGCTCATTGTGCCGATGACCCGCGACCTGATGCACCAGGTCGCCGATGGCCTGGCGCCACACGGCGAGTTGCTGGGCGATGGCTTCCATTTGGGCTTCAACATCAGCGCCCGGCACCTCACCGAGCCGGGGCTGTTCGAGGATTGCCAGGAGTTCCAGGCGCGGTTCCTGCCGCATCGTCCCGAGTTGACCCTGGAACTGACCGAGCGTGAGCTGATCGTCTCCAGTGCGGCCATCGACGAGTTGTTCGACAATCTCCATGCCCAGGGCGTCTACCTGGCGATCGACGACTTCGGCACTGGTAACTCCAGCCTGGCGTACCTGCACCGTTTCAAGGTCGACGCGCTGAAGATCGACCGCAGTTTCGTCGCGATGATCGGAGTGGACGCGCTGTCCTCGCACATCCTCGACAGCATCGTCGAACTGTGCGGCAAGCTGAATCTGCGGATCGTTGCCGAAGGCGTGGAGACCGAGGAACAGTGGCGCTACCTGGCGCAATGCGAGGTGGACGTGCTGCAGGGCTATCTGTTCGGCAAGCCGATGGCGCTGGCGGCCTTCATCGAAGCGCTGAAGGCCAGAAACGAAAAAGCCCGCTGAATGAGCGGGCTTTCAAGTGTTCCCTCCACTGAGGAGAGGGAGGATGGTGCCCCGGGAGAGACTCGAACTCTCACTCTGTCGCCAGAAACGGATTTTGAATCCGCCGCGTCTACCATTCCGCCACCGAGGCAATGGGCGCGCAGTATAGGGAGCCGCTCTGCGCCGGTCAATCGGCTCGAATGGTCAGAATTTGGCATTTCCAGTAAGATACGCGCCCCTTCGAGATAGCTCTTCCCATGCGCGTCGCTGACTTTCATTTCGACCTGCCCGAGGCGTTGATCGCCCGCCATCCGCTTCCCGAGCGCCGCTCCAGCCGTCTGCTGGTGCTGGACGGTCCGAGCGGCGAGCTCAGCCATCGGCAATTCGCTGACATTCTCGGCTTCCTCAAGCCGGGTGACCTGATGGTATTCAACAATACCCGGGTGATTCCTGCCCGCCTGTTCGGCCAGAAAGCTTCCGGCGGCAAGCTGGAGATCCTCGTAGAGCGTGTGCTCGACAGCCACCGTGTGCTGGCCCACGTGCGTTCCAGCAAATCGCCCAAGCCGGGCTCGAAGATCCTCATCGACGGCGGTGGCGAAGCTGAAATGCTGCAGCGCCATGATGCGCTGTTCGAGCTGGGTTTCAGTGAGGACGTGCTGCCGCTGCTGGAGCGCGTCGGCCACATGCCGTTGCCGCCCTATATCGACCGCCCCGACGAGGACGCCGACCGCGAGCGTTACCAGACCGTCTACGCCGAGCGCGCGGGCGCTGTTGCGGCGCCGACTGCCGGCCTGCACTTCGATGAGGCGCTGCTGGAGTCTATCCGCGCCAAAGGTGTGGAAACTGCGTTCGTGACCCTGCACGTCGGCGCCGGTACCTTCCAGCCTGTACGTGTAGAGCGCATCGAAGACCACCACATGCACAACGAATGGCTGGAGGTCAGCCAGGAGGTGGTCGATGCCGTGGCCGCCTGCAAGGCGCGTGGCGGTCGTGTGGTCGCCGTCGGCACCACCAGCGTGCGCTCGCTGGAAAGCGCCGCCCGTGATGGCGTGCTCAAGCCGTTCAGCGGTGACACCGACATCTTCATCTTCCCGGGCCGGCCGTTCCACGTGGTCGACGCCCTGGTGACCAATTTCCACCTGCCCGAATCCACCCTGCTGATGCTGGTCTCCGCTTTCGCCGGCTACTCCGAGACCATGGCTGCCTACGCGGCGGCAGTGGAGCAGGGCTATCGCTTCTTCAGCTACGGCGATGCCATGTTCATTACCCGCAACCCGGCACCGCGCGGCCCCGAGGACTGATCCATGAGCTTCATGAAATTCGAACTGCTGGCCACCGAGGGCAAGGCCCGTCGCGGCCGCCTGACCTTCCCGCGCGGCGTGGTGGAAACCCCGGCCTTCATGCCGGTGGGCACCTACGGCACCGTGAAGGGCATGCTCCCGCACGACATCGAGGGCATCGGCGCGCAGATCATCCTCGGCAATACCTTCCACCTGTGGCTGCGCCCGGGCACCGAGGTGATCCAGAAGCACGGCGACCTGCATGACTTCATGCAGTGGAAGGGACCGATCCTCACCGACTCGGGCGGTTTCCAGGTGTTCAGCCTGGGCGCGCTGCGCAAGATCAAGGAAGAGGGCGTGTACTTCGCCTCGCCGGTAGATGGCGCCAAGGTCTTCATGGGCCCGGAAGAGTCCATGGCCGTGCAGCGTGCGCTTGGCTCGGACATCGTGATGATCTTCGACGAGTGCACCCCGTACCCGGCCGAGTTCGACGTGGCCAAACGCTCCATGGAGCTGTCGCTGCGCTGGGCCAAACGCTCGAAAGCTGCTCACGGCGACAGCCCGTCGGCGCTGTTCGGCATCGTCCAGGGCGGCATGCACGAAGAGCTGCGCATGCGCTCGCTCGAAGGCCTGCAGGAAATCGGCTTCGATGGCCTGGCCATCGGCGGCCTGTCGGTGGGCGAGCCCAAGGAAGAGATGATCCGCGTGCTGGACTTCCTGCCCCGGCACATGCCGGCTGACAAACCTCGTTACCTGATGGGTGTGGGCAAACCCGAGGACCTCGTGGAAGGTGTGCGCCGGGGCGTCGACATGTTCGACTGCGTCATGCCCACCCGCAATGCGCGCAATGGCCACCTTTTCGTTGACACCGGGGTGATCAAGATCCGCAACGCGGTGCACAAGCACGACGAATCTCCGCTGGACCCGACCTGCGATTGCTACACCTGCAAGCACTTCTCCCGCGCCTACCTCTACCACCTGGACAAGTGCGGCGAAATGCTCGGCAGCATGCTCAATACCATCCACAACTTGCGGCATTATCAGCGGCTTATGGCTGGTTTGCGCGAGGCAATCCAACAGGGTACATTGGCGAACTTTGTCGACGCCTTCTACGCCAAGCGCGGCCTACCCGTGCCGCCGCTGGCGGACTGACCTTATTCATCGAAAAAGCTTTGAGACAGGAGTTTCCAATGAGTTTTCTGATCCCCGCTGCCTACGCTGACGCCGCAGCCCCGGCCGCTGCTGCTGGCCCGGCCGGTACCGGCTTCGAGTGGATTTTCCTGGTCGGTTTCCTGGTCATCTTCTATCTGATGATCTGGCGTCCCCAGGCCAAGCGCTCCAAGGAGCACAAGAACCTGCTGTCCGGCCTGCAGAAGGGCGATGAAGTCGTCACTTCCGCCGGTATCGCCGGCAAGGTGACCAAGGTGGCCGATGACTTCGTCGTCGTCGAGGTTTCCGACAACGTCGAGCTGAAGTTCCAGAAGGCCGCGATCGCCGCGACCCTGCCGAAAGGCACCCTGAAGGCGATCTGATCCACCTCTTAGAAACCCAACCGACGGGGCGCAAGATGCGCCCCGCGTCATAACGGGCGGTGTCATGCTCAACAAGTATCCCCTGTGGAAGTATCTGCTGATCCTGGCGGTCCTGGCCGTCGGTTTCATCTATTCCGCACCCAACCTCTATCCTGACGATCCGGCCGTCCAGATCAGCGGCGCGAGCACTGCGCTGCAGGTCACCCAGGCCGACGTGGACAAGGCCAGCAAGGCGCTCGCCGACGCCGGTATCGCCGTGAAGGCGGGCTCGCTGGGCAAGAACAACGGCCTGATCCGCCTGGTCAAGCAGGAAGACCAGTTGCCGGCCAAGGACATCGTCCGCCGTGCGCTGGGTGACGACTACGTAGTCGCCCTGAACCTGGCCCAGACCACGCCGAACTGGCTGCGCAACATCGCCGCCCACCCGATGAAGCTGGGTCTGGACCTGTCCGGTGGTGTGCACTTCCTGCTGGAAGTGGACATGGACAAGGCTGTCGACGCTCGTATGAAGGTCTACGAGAACGAGGTCAAGAGCGCCCTGCGTAAAGAACGCGTGCGCTACCGCAGCCTGCCGGTACAGGACGGCGGCATCCAGCTGGGCTTCACTGAAGAGGCCGACCTGGACAAGGCCAAGTCGATCATCGCCAAGGATTTCCGCGATTTCGAAACCGCCCAGAGCGAGCGCAATGGCATGCAGGTCCTGCGCCTGGCCATGACCGCCACCAAGCTGGCCGAAATCCGCGAATACTCGATCAAGCAGAACCTCACCACCGTCCGCAACCGTGTGAATGAGCTGGGCGTGTCCGAGCCGCTGGTACAGCGCCAGGGCGCCAACCGCATCGTCGTCGAGCTGCCGGGCGTACAGGACACCGCCGAAGCCAAGCGTATCCTCGGCAAGACCGCGAACCTTGAGTTCCGCCTGGCCGCTGAGCCGGATGCGATCAAGTCCTCCACCGAAACCTTCGATTTCCGCGAGCCGCGTCGTCCGCCGGCGACCCTGGAGCGTGGCGTGATCATCACCGGTGACCAGGTCACCGACGCCAGCGCCAGCTTCGACGAGAACGGCCGTCCGCAGGTGAACATCCGTCTGGATGGCCACGGCGGCGAGCTGATGAACCGCGCGACCCGCAACAACGTCGGCCGCAGCATGGCGGTGGTGTTCATCGAGCAGAAGCCGATCACCCGCTATACCAAGCAGGTCGTCGACGGCGTCGAGCAGGAAGTCGCCGTACAGGCGTTCAAGGAAGAGAAACAGATCATCAGCCTGGCGACCATCCAGTCGCCGCTGGGCAACCAGTTCCGCATCACCGGCCTGGACGCTCCGGGCGAGTCCTCGGAACTGGCCCTGCTGCTGCGCGCCGGTGGCCTGGCTGCGCCGATGTACTTCGCTGAAGAACGCACCATCGGCCCGAGCCTGGGTGCCGACAACATCGCCAAGGGTATCGATGCATCCCTGTGGGGCATGGTCTTCGTTTCCCTGTTCATCATCGTCATCTACCGCTTCTTCGGCGTGATCGCCACCGTCGCCCTGGCCTTCAACATGGTCATGCTGGTGGCGTTGATGTCGATCCTCGGTGCGACCCTGACCCTACCGGGTATCGCGGGTATCGTGCTGACCATGGGTATGGCGGTGGACGCCAACGTGCTGATCTTCTCGCGGATACGCGAGGAGCTGGCGGCGGGCATGTCGACGCAGCGGGCGATTCACGAGGGCTTCAACCGTGCCTTCACTGCGATCATCGACGCCAACCTGACCTCGCTGCTGGTCGGCGGCATCCTCTACGCCATGGGCACCGGCCCGGTGAAGGGCTTCGCCGTGACCATGTCCCTGGGTATTCTCACCTCGATGTTCACTGCCATTCTGGTCACCCGCGCAATGGTGAACCTGATCTACGGCGGCCGCGACGTTAAGAAGCTGTGGATCTAAGGGGCCAGAGATGAATATCAAGATCGGTACTATCAACTTCATGGGCGTGCGCAACATTGCGTTCGCCGCGACCCTGATCCTGACCCTGATCGCCCTCGGCAGCTGGGTCTTCAAAGGCATCAACTTCGGCCTGGACTTCACCGGCGGCACGTCGATCAAGCTGAGCTACGAGCAGCCTGCCGACCTCTCCAAGGTCCGCGAGCAACTGGTCGCCGCCGGTTACAGCGAGGCCGTGGTGCAGAGCTTCGGTGACACCCGCGACGTGCTGGTGCGCATGCCCAGCGAGGACCCGGAGCTGGGCAAGAAGGTCGCCACTGCGCTGCAGAAGGCCGACGCTTCCAATCCGGCCAAGGTCAACGGCGTCGAGTACGTCGGCCCGCAGGTGGGTGAAGAGCTGCGCGACCAGGGCGGCCTCGGCATGCTCCTGGCGCTGGGTGGCATTCTCTTGTACGTGGGCTTCCGCTTCCAGTGGAAGTTCGCCCTGGGGGCGATCCTCTCGCTGATCCACGATGCCATCATCGTGATGGGCGTCCTGTCGTTCTTCCAGATCACCTTCGACCTGACCGTGCTGGCTGCGGTGCTGGCGGTGGTGGGCTACTCGCTGAACGACACCATCGTGATCTTCGACCGGGTGCGCGAGAACTTCCGCGTGCTGCGCAAGGCCAGCCTGATCGAGAACATCAACATCTCGACCAGCCAGACCCTGCTGCGGACCATCGCCACCTCGGTGTCGACCCTGCTGGCCATCGCCGCCCTGCTGTTCTTCGGTGGCGACAACCTGTTCGGCTTCTCCATCGCCCTGTTCGTCGGTGTGATGGCGGGTACCTACTCGTCGATCTACATCGCCAACGTGGTGCTGATCTGGCTGAACCTGTCCAGCGAGGACCTGATTCCTCCGCCGAGCAAGGAAGTCGACGAGCGCCCGTAATAGAGCGCTCCGGGCTTTCGACAAAACTCCCGCTTCGGCGGGAGTTCTTGTTTGTGGGCAGTAGCTCACGGGTTTGTTGGAACTTTCTTACAAATCCTTTGCTCCAAGGCAGGGTAAAGGGCAAGGCCCGAATGAGAAGAAAGACCAGGAGAACCCTATGAACAAGTCGTTGCTAATCGGTACCGTGCTGGGCGCTGTAGGCGTGACTGCCGGTGGCGCCGTGGCTACCTACAGTCTGGTGGACCGTGCGCCGCAATACGCCGAGGTGCTCGCCGTTCAGCCGGTCAAGGAAACCATCAAGAATCCGCGCCAGGTCTGCAAGGACGTGGCAGTGACCCATCAGCGCCCGGTCAAGGACCAGCATCAGATCGCCGGTACCGCCATCGGCGCCATTGCCGGCGGCCTGCTCGGCAACCAGATCGGCGGCGGCAACGGCAAGAAGATCGCTACCGTGGCAGGCGCCATCGGCGGCGGCTACGCGGGTAACAAGGTGCAGGAAGGCATGCAGGAGCGTGATACCTACACCACCACCGAAACCCGCTGCAGCACCGTCAACGATACCAGCGAGAAGGTCGTCGGCTATGACGTGAAGTACCTGCTCGATGGCAAGGCTGGTCAGGTCCGCATGGATCGTGATCCGGGCTCGCAGATTCCGGTCGACAAGAGCGGTCGACTGGTCCTGGGGCAGCAATAAGCCGTCGCCAGGTGTAAGTGGAAAAGGCGCCCAATGGGCGCCTTTTTCTTTTCCAACCTTGTGTAGGAAGTGCGTTCTCGCAGGCACAAAAAAGCCCGGCATCGCCGGGCTTTTTCTGGTGCCGCTCAGGCTTAGCGCTTGAGCGAGGCCGGCAGGTGCGGCTGGATGCTGGTCAGCAGTGCCTTGAAGCACTTGGTGTTGCCGGCGACGATCTGGCCCTTCTCGAGGAACTCATGACCGCCGGTGAAATCGCTCACCAGGCCGCCTGCTTCCTGGATCAGCAGGGCGCCGGCTGCCATGTCCCACTCGGACAGGCCGAATTCCCAGAAGGCGTCGTAGCGGCCGGCGGCGACGTAGGCCAGGTCCAGGCTGGCGGCGCCAGCGCGGCGGATGCCGGCGGTCTGGCCGACCAGGCTGCGGAACATGCCCAGGTAGGCGTCGAGGTTGTCCATCTGGCTGTCGCGGAACGGGAAGCCGGTGCCGAGCAGTGCGCCTTCCAGGCTCTTGCGGTTGCTCACGCGCAGGCGGCGACCGTTCAGTGCGGCGCCGCGGCCACGGCTGGCGGTGAATTCTTCCTGACGGACCGGGTCGAGGACCACGGCGTGCTCGAGGCGGCCGCGGTATTTGCAGGCGATGCTGACGGCGTAGTGCGGAACACCGTGGATGAAGTTGGTGGTGCCGTCCAGCGGGTCGATGATCCACAGGTAGTCGGCGCCTTCGCCGCTGCCTTCGAGCATGCCGCCTTCCTCGCCCATGATCCCGTGGTTCGGGTAGGCCTTGCGCAGGGCGGTGACGATGGAGAGTTCGGCTGCGCGATCGACTTCGGTGACGTAGTCCTTGGCTTCTTTCTCGTTGACCGACAGGGTATCCAGGCGTTCGATGGAGCGGAAGATCAGTTCACCGGCGCTGCGAGCGGCGCGCAGGGCGATATTCAGCATAGGCTGCATGGAGAGGTCACCTGGGTCGTTAAAGAAAGCCGGACATTCTAGCAGAAAGCGCCGGCGTTCATAGAGCGACCTGTCGCCTGCGTGGCGCAAGACCCACCGCTGCGGTAGGATTCCCTCCCTTTTTCGCTTTATGTGTGGAGTCGCGCGTTGCTCGACAAAATTCGCGTGGTGCTGGTCAACACCAGCCATCCCGGCAATATCGGCGGTACGGCCCGTGCGATGAAGAACATGGGCCTTTCGCGCCTCGTGCTGGTCGATCCGATGGATTTCCCCAGCGGTGAAGCGCGCGCGCGTGCTTCCGGTGCCGATGACATTCTCGACGCGGCCGTGGTGGTTCCGACCCTGGAAGATGCCCTGGTGGGCTGCAGCCTGGTACTGGGCACCAGTGCGCGCGATCGCCGTATTCCCTGGCCGCTGCTGGATCCCCGCGAGTGCGCCACCACCAGCCTGGAGCACGTCCAGCAGGGTGGTGAGGTCGCGCTGGTGTTCGGCCGCGAATACGCCGGCCTGACCAACGAGGAGCTGCAGCGATGTCAGTTCCATGTGCACATCCCGGCCAATCCCGACTTCAGCTCGCTGAACCTGGCGACGGCGGTGCAGGTGCTGGTCTACGAGGTGCGCATGGCCTGGCTGGCTGTTCAGGGGCAGCCGACCAAACAGGAGAAGGTCGAGTCCACCGCGATGCTCAACAGCGTTCCGGTGACATCGGACGAGCTGGAGCGTTTCTACGCGCACCTGGAGTCGACCCTGGTGGATATCCAGTTCCTCGATCCGCAGAAGCCGCGCCACCTGATGTCGCGCCTGCGCCGCCTGTATGGCCGTAGCGGGGTCAGCAAGCTGGAGATGAATATCCTGCGGGGTATTCTCACCGAGACACAGAAGGCTGCCCGCGGGGAGCTTTCCAAGCGGAGTGATGAAGATGTTTGAGCGTGTACGCGAGGATATCCAGAGCGTATTCCATCGTGACCCGGCGGCGCGCAACGCCTTCGAGGTGCTGACCTGCTACCCGGGGCTGCATGCCGTCTGGCTGCATCGCCTGGCCCATGGCTTGTGGACTTCCGGCTGGAAGTGGCTGGCGCGCATGGTGTCGAACTTCGGTCGCTGGATGACCGGCATCGAGATTCATCCGGGGGCGAAGATCGGTCGCCGGTTCTTCATTGACCACGGCCTGGGCATTGTCATCGGCGAAACCGCCGAAATTGGCGATGACGTGACCATTTATCAGGGTGTGACCCTGGGTGGCACCAGCTGGAACAAGGGCAAGCGCCATCCGACCCTGGCCGATGGCGTGGTGGTGGGAGCGGGTGCCAAGGTGCTCGGTCCTTTCACGGTGGGTGCTGGCGCCAAGGTCGGTTCCAATGCCGTGGTGACCAAGGAGGTACCGCCTGGGGCAACCGTCGTGGGTATTCCGGGTCGCATCATCGTCAAGGATGACGCGGATCAGGCCGCCAAGCGGCAGGCCATGGCAGAAAAGCTCGGGTTCGATGCCTATGGCGTCAGCCAGGACATGCCCGACCCGGTGGCGCGCGCCATCGGTCAGTTGCTCGATCACCTGCAGGCGGTCGACGGCCGTCTGGAGGGCATGTGCAAGGCCCTGACGGCCCTGGGCAGTGACTACTGCGCGAAGGATCTTCCGGTTCTGCGGGAAGAGGACTTCGCCGGGGTCAAGGACCAGGAGAGCAGCCAGTCGGCGCAGTGATGTGCCGACGCCGCTATTACTGTTAGAATACGGCGCCGTTCGCTGGCTAAATCCGACTAAAGTAATAGGTCTTATAGTTGACTTAAATAGTCGGAAAAGAGCATACTTCCGCCATACCAGCGATTCTTCCGGATTTCCCCATGCGATTGACCACCAAAGGCCGCTATGCCGTTACCGCCATGCTCGACCTGGCGTTGCACGCCCAGCGTGGCCCGGTTTCTCTCGCCGATATCTCCGAACGCCAGGGTATCTCCCTGTCCTACCTGGAACAGCTGTTCGCCAAGTTGCGCCGTGGCAACCTGGTGGTCAGCGTGCGCGGTCCGGGCGGCGGCTACCAGTTGTCCCGTGACATGACCGGTATCCACGTCGCCCAGGTGATCGATGCAGTCAATGAATCGGTCGACGCCACCCGCTGTCAGGGTCAGGGTGACTGCCACTCCGGCGATACCTGCCTGACCCATCACCTGTGGTGCGACCTCAGTCAGCAGATTCACGAGTTTCTCAGCGGCATCAGCCTGGCCGACCTGGTCGAGCGCCGCGAAGTTCAAGAGGTCGCCCAGCGCCAGGACGAGCGTCGCTGCTCCGGCAGCAAGTCGCTGCGCCTCGACAAGATTGAAGCGTCCGCCATCGATTGAGCGAACGCCCGCCTGTAGGAGTTACCTGATGAAATTGCCGATTTACCTCGACTACTCCGCCACCACCCCGGTGGATCCGCGTGTCGCTCAGAAAATGGCCGACTGCCTGCTGGTTGACGGCAATTTCGGCAACCCGGCCTCGCGTTCCCACGTCTTCGGCTGGAAGGCCGAGGAAGCGGCTGAGAATGCCCGTCGCCAGGTCGCCGAACTGGTCAATGCCGACCCCCGCGAGATCGTCTGGACGTCCGGTGCCACCGAGTCCGACAACCTCGCCATCAAGGGTGTCGCGCACTTCTACGCGTCCAAGGGCAAGCACATCATCACCTCGAAGATCGAGCACAAGGCGGTCCTGGATACCTGCCGCCAGCTGGAGCGCGAAGGCTTCGAAGTGACCTACCTGGAGCCGACTCCCGAGGGCGTCATCACCCCGGCGATGGTCGAGGCCGCCCTGCGTGACGACACCATCCTGGTTTCGGTCATGCACGTGAACAACGAAGTCGGCAGCATCAACGACATCGCCGCCATCGGCGAGCTGACCCGCGCCCGTGGCATTCTGCTGCACGTCGATGCCGCCCAGTCCGCCGGTAAAGTCGACATCGACCTGGAGAAACTCAAGGTCGACCTGATGTCCTTCTCCGCCCACAAGGTCTACGGCCCCAAAGGCATGGGCGCTCTGTATGTGCGTCGCAAGCCGCGTGTGCGCCTGGAAGCCCAGATGCATGGTGGCGGCCACGAGCGCGGCATGCGTTCGGGCACCCTGGCGACCCACCAGATCGTCGGCATGGGCGAAGCCTTCCGCATCGCCAAGGAAGAAATGCACCAGGAAATGGCCCGCATCGAAGGCTTGCGCAAGCGCTTCTTCGATCAGGTGCAGGACCTGGAAGAGCTGTACCTCAATGGCAGCCCGGTTTCCTACGCGCCGAACATCCTCAACGTCAGCTTCAACTACGTCGAGGGCGAGTCGCTGATGATGTCGCTCAAGGACCTGGCCGTTTCGTCCGGTTCCGCCTGCACCTCGGCCTCGCTGGAGCCGTCTTACGTGCTCCGCGCCCTGGGTCGCAACGACGAGCTGGCGCACAGCTCCATCCGTTTCAGCTTCGGCCGCTTCACCACCGAAGAAGAGGTCGATTACGCCGCCAAGAAGGTGGTGGAAGCCGTTTCCAAGCTGCGTGAGCTCTCGCCGCTGTGGGATATGTTCAAAGAGGGTGTCGACCTGTCCAAGGTCGAATGGCAGGCCCACTGACCCGCCCCGTAGAAGTGAGGATTAGCCATGGCTTACAGTGACAAGGTCATCGACCACTACGAAAACCCGCGCAACGTCGGCAAGCTCAACGCCGAAGATCCGGATGTCGGCACCGGCATGGTCGGTGCTCCCGCTTGCGGCGACGTGATGCGCCTGCAGATCAAGGTCAACGAGCAGGGCGTCATCGAAGACGCCAAGTTCAAGACCTACGGCTGCGGTTCGGCCATCGCCTCCAGCTCCCTCGCCACCGAGTGGATGAAGGGCAAGACCCTGGACGAAGCCGAATCGATCAAGAACACCACCATCGCCGAAGAACTGGCCCTGCCGCCGGTGAAGATCCACTGCTCGGTACTCGCCGAGGACGCCATCAAGGCGGCCGTGCGCGACTACAAGCAGAAGAAAGGTCTGCTCTGAAGCGATTCGTTGAGTAAGGAGTTCCCATGGCCATCAGCATGACCGAAGCCGCCGCCAACCACGTTCGCCGCTCCCTCGAAGGGCGCGGCAAGGGCGAGGGCATTCGTCTTGGCGTGCGTACCACCGGCTGTTCGGGTCTCGCCTACGTGCTGGAGTTCGTCGACGAACTGGCAGCCGAGGACGAGGTGTTCGAGAGCCACGGCGTGAAGGTCATCATCGACCCGAAAAGCCTGGTCTACCTCGACGGCACGGAGTTGGACTTCACCAAGGAAGGCCTCAACGAGGGCTTCAAGTTCAACAACCCGAACGTGCGCGGTGAGTGTGGCTGCGGCGAAAGCTTCAACGTCTGAGGCTGGGTGTGGGTAGTCCCTGTCACTTCGCGCTGTTCGACCTGCAGCCGGGCTTCCGGATCGATCTGGAAGCCCTTGGCAATCGCTATCGGGAGTTGGTGCGTACCGTCCATCCGGATCGTTTCGCCGATGCTTCCGAGCGCGAGCAACGACTGGCGCAGTCCAAGGCCGCCGAGCTCAACGATGCCTACCAGACGCTGAAGAGTGTCCCGCGCCGCGCGCTGTACTTGCTGGCCCTGCGTGGCGATGCATTGCCGCTGGAAGCCACGGTGCAGGACCCGGAGTTCCTGCTGCAGCAGATGCAGCTGCGCGAGGATCTGGAAGATCTGCAGGACAACGCCGATCTTGATGGCGTGGCGCAGTTCAAGCGTCAGCTGAAATCCGCCCAGCAGCGTCTGGAAGAGGATTTCGCCGATTGCTGGGATGATGCCGCCCGTCGTGAGTTGGCCGAGCGTCTGGTTCGCCGCATGCAGTTCCTCGACAAGCTGGCGCAGGAAGTGCGGCAGCTCGAAGAGCGACTCGACGATTAATCCGCGCGGCCCGCGCCGCGCCCGATAGCCTGATTAGAAACCGCATGGCCCTACTGCAGATCGCCGAGCCCGGACAGAGTCCCCAGCCACACCAGCGCCGCCTGGCGGTAGGGATTGACCTGGGCACCACGAATTCCCTGGTCGCTGCCGTGCGCAGCGGCGTCGCAGCGCCCTTGCCCGATGATCGCGGCGAAGTGATCCTGCCTTCTGCGGTGCGCTATCTCGCCGATCGCATCGAGGTGGGGGAGAGCGTTCGCGCCAACGCCTCGCAAGACCCCTTGAACTCCATCATCTCGGTCAAGCGCTTCATGGGGCGCGGCCTGGAAGATGTGAAGCAACTGGGCGGCCAGCTGCCGTATCGCTTCACCCAGGGCGAATCGCACATGCCCTTCATCGAGACAGTCCAGGGGGCCAAGAGCCCGGTGGAAGTCTCGGCTGAGATCCTCCGTGTCCTGCGTCAGCGCGCCGAGTCGACCCTGGGTGGCGAGCTGGTGGGCGCGGTGATCACCGTTCCCGCCTATTTCGACGACGCCCAGCGCCAGGCCACCAAGGACGCCGCGCGTCTGGCCGGCCTCCACGTTCTGCGTCTGCTCAATGAGCCGACCGCTGCGGCCGTGGCCTATGGCCTGGACAAGAACGCCGAGGGCGTGGTCGCCATCTATGACCTGGGCGGCGGTACCTTCGATATTTCCATCTTGCGCCTGACCCGTGGCGTCTTTGAGGTCCTGGCCACCGGCGGCGATACCGCCCTGGGCGGCGACGACTTCGACCATGCCATTGCGGGCTGGATCATCGAGCAGGCCGGTCTCTCGGCCGACCTCGATCCGGGCGCCCAGCGCCGTCTGCTGCAGACTGCCTGCGCGGCCAAGGAAGCGCTGACCGACAGCGCCAGCGCGGCCGTTGCTTATGACGGCTGGTCTGGTGAACTGACCCGTGCCCAGCTCGAGGCTCTGATCGATCCGCTGATTCAGCGCAGCCTCAAGTCCTGCCGTCGCGCAGTCCGTGATTCCGGTGTCGAGCTGGAAGAGGTCAGCGCCGTCGTCATGGTGGGTGGCTCGACCCGCGTACCTCGGGTGCGCGAACTGGTGGGCGACCTGTTCGCTCGCGACCCGCTGACCGACATCGATCCGGACCAGGTGGTCGCCATCGGCGCGGCCATCCAGGCTGATGCCCTGGCCGGCAACAAACGCGGCGAAGAGCTGCTGCTGCTTGACGTGATTCCCCTGTCGCTCGGCCTGGAAACCATGGGCGGGCTGATGGAGAAGGTGATCCCGCGCAATACCACCATTCCGGTGGCCCGCGCCCAGGAGTTCACCACTTACAAGGATGGCCAGACAGCCATGATGATCCACGTGCTGCAAGGCGAGCGCGAGCTGGTCAAGGACTGTCGGTCCCTGGCGCGCTTCGAGCTGCGCGGCATTCCGCCGATGGTGGCTGGCGCGGCGAAGATTCGCGTCAGCTTCCAGGTCGACGCCGACGGGTTGCTGGGCGTTTCCGCCCGCGAATTGTCCTCGGGCGTCGAGGCGAGCATCCAGGTCAAGCCTTCCTACGGCCTGACCGATGGCGAAATCGCCCGCATGCTGCAGGACTCCTTCCAATATGCCGGCGATGACCTTGCTGCCCGCGCCCTGCGTGAACAGCAGGTCGAGGCCCAGCGCCTGCTGGAGGCCGTGCAGTCGGCGCTGGACGCTGACGGCGAACGCCTGCTGGAGGCCGACGAGCGCCTGGTCATCGATGCCGGCATGGACTCGCTGCGCGAGCTGGCCACCGGCAGCGATACCGTCGCCATCGAACAACAGATCAAGCGTCTGTCCCAGCTGACCGACGCCTTTGCCGCGCGCCGTATGGACGCCACCGTCAAAGCCGCATTGGCCGGTCGCCGGCTCAACGAAATCGAGGAATAAGCGAAGATGCCGCAGATTGTCTTTCTGCCCCACGCCGAGCACTGCCCTGAAGGCGCGGTGATCGAAGCCCAGCCGGGCGAAACCATCATGAAGGCAGCGCTGCGCAATGGCATCGAGATCGAGCATGCCTGCGAGATGTCCTGTGCCTGCACCACCTGCCACGTGATCGTGCGGGAGGGCTTCAATTCGATGGAAGCCTCCGACGAGCTGGAAGACGACATGCTGGACAAGGCCTGGGGTCTGGAGGCGGATTCGCGCCTGTCCTGCCAGGCAGTGGTCGGCGAGACGGACCTGGTGGTGGAGATTCCGAAGTACACCATCAACCAGGTGTCCGAAGGTCACTGAGGCGGAGCGTTCACATGAGTCTGAAATGGGTTGATGTGCTCGAAATCGCGATCCAGCTGGCCGAGTCCAAGCCGGATGTCGATCCGCGCTACGTGAATTTCGTCGATCTGCACCGCTGGGTGCTGGCATTGCCGGAGTTCAGCGACGATCCTTCCCGCGGCGGGGAAAAGGTCCTGGAGGCCATCCAGGCCGCCTGGATCGACGAAGCCGACTGAGGGGCGGCTCACCAGAGCCGCGTACCCATTTGTCATGAACCCGCGTATAATTCGCGGGTTTTATCTTTAGGTGAGCTGTCGAAAATTTCCCCAGGGGAATTTTCCAGTCGCCGGCCCTGTCGCAGTCGGGCCGGTTTCGCGGCCTTCGCCCTGCGGGCTCGGCACGCGGCAAACCCTAGAATCGCAGGAGCTCCTGGCCACGCCAGGGGCTTCTTGGCATTACCAACCTTGCTTTTCGGAGTTATTTCCATGGCCCTGCAACGTACCTTCTCCATCATCAAGCCCGACGCCGTTTCCAAGAACGTCATCGGCGAAATCCTGACCCGCTTCGAGAAAGCCGGTCTGCGCGTTGTCGCTTCGAAGATGGTTCAGCTGTCCGAGCGCGAAGCTGGCGGCTTCTACGCCGAGCACAAAGAGCGTCCCTTCTTCAAGGACCTGGTTTCCTTCATGACCTCCGGCCCGGTCGTCGTTCAGGTTCTGGAAGGCGAAGACGCCATCCTGCGCAACCGTGAGCTGATGGGCGCCACCGATCCGAAGAAAGCCGACGCCGGCACCATCCGCGCCGACTTCGCTGTTTCCATCGACGAGAACGCCGTACACGGTTCCGACTCGGAAGCTTCGGCTGCCCGCGAAATCGCTTACTTCTTCTCCAGCACCGAGGTGTGCGAGCGCATTCGCTGATCCGTCAGTGAGTGAGCGAGGGTGAATCCATGACTGATACCGCTGTAAAGGCCAACCTGCTGGGCATGACCAAGCCCCAGCTCGAGGAATTCTTCGAGTCCATCGGTGAAAAGCGCTTCCGCGCCGGCCAGGTGATGCAATGGATTCACCACTTTGGCGCCGTCGATTTCGACGCCATGACGAATGTCGGCAAGGCCTTGCGCGAAAAGCTCAAGGCCGTTGCCGAAATTCGCCCGCCGGAGATCGTCAGCCAGGACATTTCCTCTGACGGTACCCGCAAGTGGGTCGTACGCGTGGCCTCGGGCAGTTGTGTCGAGACCGTGTACATCCCGCAGGGCGGCCGCGGCACCCTGTGCGTGTCGTCCCAGGCCGGTTGCGCGCTGGACTGCAGCTTCTGCTCCACCGGCAAGCAAGGCTTCAACAGCGACCTGACCTCTGCCGAGATCATCGGCCAGGTGTGGATCGCCAACCAATCGTTCGGGACCATCCCGGGCAAGATCGACCGTGCCATCACCAACGTGGTGATGATGGGCATGGGCGAGCCGCTGCTGAACTTCGATAATGTCGTGACCGCCATGAGCATCATGATGGAAGACCTCGGCTACGGCATTTCCAAGCGCAAGGTGACCCTGTCCACCTCCGGCGTGGTGCCGATGATCGACAAGCTCGCCGAGGTGACCGACGTGTCCCTGGCACTGTCGCTGCACGCGCCCAACGATGAACTGCGCAACAAGCTGGTGCCGATCAACAAGAAGTACCCGCTCGAAATGCTGCTCGACTCCTGCTACCGCTACATCACGCGCCTGGGCAAGGAGCGCGTGCTGACGGTGGAGTACACTCTGCTGGCCGGCGTCAACGACCAGCCCGAGCATGCCGAGCAGTTGATCGCATTGCTCAAGGATTTCCCTTGCAAGATCAACCTGATTCCGTTTAATCCGTTCCCGCACTCCGGCTACGAGCGTCCGAGCAACAATGCCATCCGCCGTTTTCAGGACATGCTGCACAAAAGCGGCTTCAACGTTACGGTTCGCACCACTCGCGGCGACGACATCGATGCCGCCTGTGGTCAGCTGGTAGGCCAGGTGATGGACCGCACCCGCCGCAGCGAACGCTATATCGCCGTACGACAGCTGGCCGCCGATGCCGAACAGGCTCCGACCAACGCCAATCGAAACTGAACTAGGGAGGATTCCGATGACCCTGCGCGCCGCGCTGTTCTTACTGTTGGCAACCGTGCTGACGGGTTGCGTGACGACTGGTAAACAGGATCCTCTGAAGACCGACAAGGGCCGGAATGAGGCGCGTGACGCCTACATCCAGCTCGGCATCGGTTACCTGCAGATGGGCAATACCGAGCAGGCCAAGGTGCCGCTGCGCCAGGCCCTCGACCTCGATTCCTCCAGCGCCGACGCCCACGCCGCGTTGGCGGTGGTGTACCAGGTCGAGAAAGAGCCCAAGCTCGCTGAGAGCGAATTCCGAAAAGCGCTGTCCTCGCGCTCGGGTGACGCGCGCATCCTGAACAACTACGCCGGCTTCCTGTTCGACGAGAAGCGCTACCAGGAATCCTACGACACCTACATGAAGGCCACCGAAGACGGCCTTTATTCCGAGCGCTCGCGTATCTTCGAGAACCTCGGGCTGGTCAGCCTGAAGCTGAATGAGCGCTCCAAGGCCAAGGAATTCTTCGAGAAAGCCATTCGCCTGAATCGCAACTCGACAGGGGCGCTGCTGGAGCTGGCTGACCTGAACTACCAGGATCGCGAGTACGTTCCGGCTCGCGCCTACTATGAGGAATACCTCAAGCGGGGCCCGCAGACCGCGCGCAGCCTGCTGCTGGGGATTCGACTGGCAAAGATCTACGACGACCGGGATACCGCTGCCAGCTACGGGCTGCAACTCAAGCGCCTGTATCCCGCTTCTCCTGAATACCAGGCATACCAGGCGGATAAATGATGAATACGTCGCAGTCCGATGTCATCGGCACGACCCGCGCCAATCCTGGCGAGACCCTGCGCCAGGCGCGCGAGAACAAGGGCTGGAGTACCGCTCAGGTCGCCGGTCAGCTGAATCTCACCGAGAATGCGCTGCGCCAGCTGGAGCAGGGCTCCTTTGACCAGTTGCCGGGCCACACCTTCGCCCGTGGCTACATCCGCGCCTACGCCAAGCTGCTGGGCATGGACCAGGCCCAGATGGTCACTGCCTTCGATCAGTACACCGGCACCGATGCCAGCGGCAGCAACGTCCAGGCACTCGGCCGCGTGGTCGAGCCGGTGCGCCTGTCGCGCAACCTGTTGCGCCTGTTCAGCCTGGCCCTGTTGGCCGTGCTGATCGGCTTCGGTTACTTCTGGTGGCAGGAACGCTCCGCGCGTCCAGCCGAGACGGGCAGCCTGAACATGGAGCACGTCGAGGTCGAAAGCGCCGACGGCACCACTGAAATCCACACCCTCGACGAGCCGGAAGATCAGGCCGTCGCCGAGGACCAGGCCAATACCCCGCCGGTTCCGTCCGAGCCCGCTGGCGACAGCGGCACCGCCGAGGCTCCGGCCGAAGGTACTCCGCCGGCCACTGCCGCACCTGTCGCTCCGGGCACACCCGCCGTACCTGAAGCCGCACAGGCTCCCGCACCGGCAGTTCCAGCCCCGGCGCAACCGCCGGCTGCGCAACAGCCCGCCGTACCGGCGAACCCCGCTGCACCGGCCGAGGCGCCGGCTGCTCCTGTGGTCGCGGCCGCCGGACAGGGCGTGGTCAAGGTTCAATTCACCGCCGATTGCTGGACCCAGGTGACCGATGCCGACGGCAAGGTCATCCTCGAGGGCCTCAAGCGCAAGGGTGATTCGCTGGAAGTCGCCGCCAAGGCGCCGGTCCAACTGCGCCTTGGCTTTGCCCAGGGCGCCCAGGTCAGCTACAACGGCCAGCCAGTTGAAGTTACCCCTGCGCGCGGTGGCACCGCACGCCTGAAGTTGGGTGGACAGTAAGATGCATTGCGAGTCTCCGATCAAACGTCGCCTGTCCCGGAAAATCTGGGTAGGTAACGTGCCGGTAGGTGGGGATGCCCCAATTGCCGTGCAGAGCATGACCAACACCGACACCCTGGATGTGGCGGCCACCGTGGCCCAGATCCGCCGTCTGGAAGACGCCGGCGCCGACATCGTCCGCGTCTCCGTGCCGGACATGGACGCCGCCGAGGCGTTCGGCAAGATCAAGCAGCAGGTGAAAGTCCCGCTGGTGGCCGATATCCACTTCGACTACAAGATCGCCCTGCGCGTGGCCGAACTGGGCGTCGACTGCCTGCGTATCAACCCCGGCAACATCGGTCGCGAAGACCGGGTCAAGGCCGTGGTCGATGCCGCCCGCGAGCGCAATATCCCGATCCGCATCGGCGTCAACGCCGGCTCGCTGGAAAAGGATCTGCAGAAGAAATACGGCGAGCCGACTCCCGAAGCACTGCTGGAGTCGGCCATGCGCCACGTCGACCACCTGCAGCGTCTGGACTTCCAGAACTTCAAGGTCAGCGTGAAGGCTTCCGACGTGTTCATGGCCGTCGCCGCCTACCGACTGCTGGCGAAAGAGATCGAGCAACCCCTGCACCTGGGCATCACCGAAGCCGGTGGCCTGCGTTCGGGCACCGTGAAGTCGGCCGTGGGCCTGGGCATGCTGCTCGCCGAAGGCATCGGCGACACCATCCGAATTTCCCTCGCCGCCGACCCGGTGGAAGAGATCAAGGTCGGCTTCGACATCCTCAAGTCGCTGCGCCTGCGCTCCCGTGGCATCAACTTCATCGCCTGCCCGAGCTGCTCGCGGCAGAACTTCGATGTGGTGAAGACCATGAATGAGCTGGAAGGCCGCCTGGAGGACCTGCTGGTTCCGCTGGACGTCGCCGTGATTGGCTGCGTGGTCAACGGCCCGGGCGAAGCCAAGGAGGCCCACATCGGCCTTACCGGTGGTACGCCGAGCAACCTGATCTACATCGACGGCAAGCCGGCGCAGAAGCTGCAGAACGATAACCTGGTGGATGAGCTGGAACGGCTGATCCGCGAAAAAGCGGCCGAGAAGGCCGAGGCCGACGCCGCACTCATCGTGCGCGGCTGACCGCAACAAGGATCCTAAGTGAGCAAGTCCCTGCAAGCCATCCGTGGCATGAACGACATCCTGCCGGACCAGACCCCGGCCTGGCGCTATCTGGAGCGCACCTTTGCCGATCTGCTGGATGCCTATGGCTACAGTGAGATCCGCATGCCGATCCTGGAATTCACCGAACTCTTCGCCCGCGGCATCGGTGAAGGCACAGACGTGGTCGACAAGGAGATGTACACCTTCCTCGATCGCAACGGCGAATCCCTGACCATGCGTCCGGAGGGCACTGCCGGTTGCGTGCGCGCTGTGCTTGAGCACGGCCTGTCCGGTGGCGGCCAGGTACAGAAGCTCTGGTACACCGGCCCAATGTTCCGCTACGAGAAGCCGCAGAAGGGCCGTTACCGCCAGTTCCACCAGATTGGCGTGGAAGTCTTCAACCTGCCCGGCCCGGACATCGACGCCGAGCTGATCATCCTCACCTGGCGCCTGTGGCAGAAGCTGGGCATGGCCGACGCCGTGACCCTGCAACTGAACACCCTGGGCTCCAGCGAAGCTCGGGCGCGTTTTCGCGAGGACCTGGTGGCCTACCTCCAGGAGCGCTTCGACCAGCTTGATGAAGACAGTCAGCGCCGCATGACCACCAACCCGCTGCGTATCCTCGACAGCAAGGTGGAGGCCACCCAGGCCCTGCTGGTCGGTGCACCGAGCCTGCATGATTACCTGGACGAAGAGTCGATCGCCCACTTCGAGGGCCTGAAGGCCCGCCTGGACGCGGTCGGCCTGCGCTACGAAATCAACCAGAAACTGGTGCGTGGCCTCGACTACTACTGCCGCACGGCTTTCGAGTGGGTCACCGACAAGCTCGGCGCCCAGGGCACCGTATGCGGCGGGGGCCGCTACGACGGCCTGGTCAGCCAGTTCGGCGGCAAGCCGACGCCGGGCGTGGGCTTCGCCATGGGCGTGGAGCGCCTGGTGCTGCTGCTGGAAACCCTGGGCGTGGTCCCGGCCGAGCTGAATCGCCCGGCCGATCTCTATGTCTGCGCCTTCGGCGAGCCGGCCGAGCTGGCCGCGCTGACCCTGGCGGAACAACTGCGCTCGGCTATCCCGGGGCTGCGCCTGCTGGTCAATGCCGGCGCCGGCAGCTTCAAGAGCCAGTTCAAGAAGGCCGACAAGAGCGGCGCACAGTTCGCCATGATTCTGGGTGACGACGAACTGGCCAACCGCGTGGTAGGTTTCAAGCCCCTGCGTGGCGAGGGCGAACAACAGAATATCGCCTGGGATGCTCTGCCCGAGCACCTGGCTGCCTGCCTCCAGCAGGCCTGAATCGAGCGGATAGGAGTATTGGGGTGAGTAACCGTACCGAAGAAGAACAGATCGCTGACATCAAGGACTGGTGGCAGCGTAACGGCATGCCCCTGCTGACCGGCGCCGCTCTGGCGTTGATCGTGGTGTTCGGCTGGCAAGCCTGGAAAAAGTACCAGACCAACCAGTCCCAGGGCGCTTCCATCATTTACCAGGCCCTGCTGGAAACTGCGTTGAACCCGGCCGGCAAGCCCGACACCGCCAAGGTCGCCGAACTCGCTGGCAAGCTGACCACCGAGTACGCCGGTACTCCGTACGCCCAGTACGGCCGCCTGTTCGTCGCCAAGGTCGCCGTGGACAACGGCAAGCTGGATGACGCTGCCCTCGAGCTCAAGGCCGTGGTCGACAAGCCGGTGGATGCCACCCTTGGCGAACTGGCCCGGCAGCGCCTGGCGCGTGTCCTGGCTGCCCAGGGCAAGGCCGAGGACGGTCTCAAGCTGCTCGACGGCAACGTCGACAAGGCCTATGTAGCCACTCGCGAAGAACTGCGCGGCGACCTGCTGCTGCAGCTCAAGCGCAACGACGACGCCCGTGTCGCCTACGAAAAGGCCAAGGCTGCCCTGCCGGAAGACGCCGCCGTTGGCGCCCTGCAGATGAAACTCGACGACCTGGCCAAGGGAGACGCCTGAGATGTTGCGTTGGAAACACGTTGCACTGCTGGCACTGACCCTGATGGCTGTGGGTTGCAGCAGCAATAGCAAGAAGGAACTGCCGCCGGCCGAGCTGACCGATTTCAAGGAAGAGGTCCGCCTGGAGAAACAGTGGAGCCGTTCGGTCGGTGACGGCCAGGGCGACCTGTACAACCTGCTCGAGCCCGCTGTGGATGGCCAGACCATCTACGCCGCGTCTGCCGAAGGCCGCGTCATGGCCATGCAGCGCGAAACCGGCGAAGTGCTGTGGAAGAAAGACCTCGACCTGCCCATCTCCGGCGCCGTCGGCGTGGGTAACGGCATGGTCCTGCTGGGCACTCTGCGCGGTGACGTGATCGCCCTGGATTCCGGTTCGGGCGAGCAGAAGTGGCGCGCCAAGGTGAGCAGCGAAGTACTGGCAGCCCCGGCCACCAACGGTGACGTGGTAGTCGTGCAGACCCAGGACGACAAGCTGATCGGCTTCGATGCCGCCACCGGCAATCAGCGCTGGATCTACGAAGGCACCGTGCCGGTGCTGACTCTGCGTGGCACCGGCGCTCCGCTGATCGCTGGCCGCCTGGCCCTGGCCGGCCTGGCCAGCGGCAAGGTCGTCGCCGTGGACGTCGAGCGTGGCCTGCCGGTCTGGGAGCAGCGCGTTGCCATTCCGCAAGGCCGTTCCGAGCTGGACCGCGTCGTCGACATCGACGGCGGTCTGCTGCTGATCGACAATGTTCTCTACGTCGCCAGCTACCAGGGCCGCGCCGCGGCGCTGGACGTAGGCACCGGCCGCGTGCTCTGGCAGCGTGAAGCTTCCAGCTACGTCGGCGTCGCCGAAGGGACTGGCAGTGTGTTCATCAGCCAGGCCAGCGGCACCGTGGAAAGCCTCGACTCCCGTGGTTCGTCCTCGCTGTGGAGCAACGACGCGCTGGCTCGCCGCCAGCTGTCCGCTCCGGCCGTGCTGTCGAGCAACGTGGTTGTCGGTGACCTGGAAGGCTATGTGCACCTGCTGAGCCAGGTGGACGGTCGTTTCGTTGGCCGCGAGAAGGTTGACGGTGACGGCGTGCGGGTTCGCCCGCTGGTAGTCGGCAGCTGGATGTACGTGTTCGGCAACAGCGGTAAGCTGGCCGCCTACACGATTCGCTAAGCTGAGTGTTACTGCCGGCCGCTGCCGTGAAAAACGGCAGCGGCCGTCGTGTTTTCTGAAAATCAAATTTCCTGGAGAGCCGCATGGTTCCCGTAATAGCCCTGGTGGGCCGCCCGAACGTCGGCAAGTCCACCCTGTTCAACCGCCTGACCCGCACCCGTGACGCCATCGTCGCCGAGTACGCAGGTCTGACCCGCGACCGCCAGTACGGCGAGGCCAAGTGGCAGGGCAAGAAATTCATCGTCATCGATACCGGCGGTATTTCCGGTGACGAAGAGGGTATCGACGCCAAGATGGCCGAGCAGTCGCTGCAGGCCATCGAAGAGGCCGATGCCGTCCTGTTCATGGTCGACTCCCGCGCGGGCCTCACCGCCGCCGACGAGATGATCGCCGACCACCTGCGCAAGAAGAACAAGCGCACCTACCTGGTGGCGAACAAGGTCGATACCGTCGATCCGGACATCGCTCGCGCCGAGTTCAGCCCGCTGGCTCTGGGGCATGCGATCCCGATCGCTGCCGCCCACGGCCGTGGCATCACCCAGATGCTCCAGGAAGCGTTGGGCGAGATGTTCGCCCCGGAGCCCGAGGCGCCGGAAGACAACGACCTGCCCAGCGAGCTGGAAGAGGTCGCCGAGGGCGAGGAAGCCAAGCGCATCCCCGGCCCGAGCGAGAAGGATGGCATCAAGATCGCCATCATCGGTCGCCCCAACGTCGGCAAGTCCACCCTGGTCAACCGCATGCTCGGTGAAGAGCGGGTGATCGTGTACGACCAGGCCGGCACCACCCGCGACAGCATCTACATCCCCTTCGAGCGCAACGAAGAGAAGTACACCCTGATCGACACCGCCGGCGTACGTCGTCGCGGCAAGATCTTCGAGGCGGTGGAAAAGTTCTCGGTGGTGAAGACCCTGCAGGCGATCCAGGACGCCAACGTGGTCATCTTCGTCATGGACGCCCGCGAAGGTGTGGTCGAGCACGACCTCAACCTGCTTGGTTTCGTGCTGGAGACCGGCCGCGCGCTGGTCATTGCGCTGAACAAGTGGGATGGCATGGAGTCGGCCGAGCGTGACTACGTGAAGACCGAGCTCGAGCGCCGGCTGATGTTCGCCGACTTCGCCGACATCCACTTCATCTCCGCGCTGCACGGCACTGGCGTTGGGCACCTGTACAAGTCGGTGCAGGATTCCTTCCGCTCCGCCGTGACCCGCTGGCCCACCAGCAAGCTGACGCAGATCCTCGAGGACGCCATCCAGGTCCACCAGCCGCCGATGGTCAACGGCCGCCGCATCAAGCTGCGCTATGCGCACCTGGGGGGCGCCAACCCGCCGTTGATCGTGATCCACGGCAACCAGGTGGATGCGGTGCCCAAGGCCTACACGCGCTACCTGGAGAAGACCTTCCGCCGCGTGCTGAAGCTGGTCGGTACGCCGATCCGCATCGAGTATAAGGGCGGCGACAACCCGTTCGAGGGCAAGAAGACCCAGCTCACCGATCGCCAGGTCAACAAGAAGCGCCGCCTCATGTCTCACCACAAGAAGGCGGAGAAGAAGAAGAAGGACAAACGTAAATAACGTCTGTCAGGCTTTAGACCGCAAGCCGCAGGCGATAGAGTAGGGACTTCCCTCCCATCGCCTGCAGCCTCCAGTCACGCCATGCTTACCAGCAAACTGCCGAATGTCGGCACCACTATCTTCACCCGCATGTCCCAGCTCGCCGCCGAAAGCGGGGCGCTGAATCTCTCCCAGGGCTTCCCGGACTTCCCCGGCCCCGCGCCGCTGCTCGAGGCGGTCGCCCGCCATGTCATGGCCGGAAACAACCAATACAGCCCGATGACCGGCCTGCCGGCGCTGCGCGAACAAGTAGCGATCAAGGTTGCCAGCCTGTATGGGCGTAGCGTCAGCGCCGACACCGAGGTGACTATCGTTCCTGGTGCGACGGAAGGTATCTTCTGCGCGGTGCAGGCTCTGATCCGCGCCGGTGATGAGGCCATCGTCCTCGATCCTTGCTACGACAGCTACGAGCCTTCGGTAGAGCTGGCCGGTGGTCGCTGCGTGCATGTCGCCCTGAGCCAGCCGGATTTTCGCATCGACTGGCAGCGCCTGGCGGATGCCATCACCCCGCGCACGCGCCTGATCTTCCTCAACAGCCCGCACAACCCCAGCGGTGCGCTGATCGACCGTGCCGACCTGGATCGCCTGGCCGAGCTGATCCGCGACCGAGAGATCTACGTGATCAGCGACGAGGTCTATGAGCACCTGATCTACGACGGCGTGCAGCACGCCAGCGTGCTGGCCCATGACGAACTGTATCCGCGCGCCTTCGTCATCAGCTCCTTTGGCAAGACCTACCACGTTACCGGCTGGAAAACCGGCTACGTGGTGGCGCCGCCGGCGCTGTCGGCGGAGATGCGCAAGATCCACCAGTACGTGAATTTTTGCGGCGTGACGCCGCTGCAGTGGGCGCTGGCCGATTTCATGGCCGCGCATCCCGAGCACTTGCGCGAGCTGCCGGGCTTCTACCAGGCCAAGCGCGACCTGTTCTGCGACCTGCTGGAAGGCTCGCGCTTCACCTTCCAGCGCGCCGCCGGCACCTATTTCCAGGTGGTCGATTACTCGGCGATCCGCCCGGACCTCGATGACGTCGCCATGTCCGAATGGCTAACCCGCGAGCACGGCGTGGCTGCCATTCCGGTCTCGGTGTTCTACCAGCAGGCCCCGGCGGACATGCGCCTGGTGCGCTTCTGCTTCGCCAAGAAAGAGGAGACGCTGCGCCAGGCAGCGGAACGACTATGCGCGATCTGAGCCAACTGTCAGACCTCAAGCTTGCCCTCGTGCAGACCACCCTGGTCTGGCACGACGCCAAGGCCAACCGCGAGCGCTTCGAGGCGCTGCTGGAAAGCGCCCGTGGCGCAGACGTGGTGATCCTGCCGGAGATGTTCACCACCGGCTTCTCCATGGATTCCGAAGCGCTGGCCGAAGCGGAGGAGGGCGAGACCTACGTCTGGCTGCGCGAACAGGCGGCGAAACTGGACGCCGTAGTCTGCGGCAGCGTGATCATCCGCGCCGCTGACGGCAGCCATCGCAACCGCCTGCTCTGGGCGCGCCCGGATGGCGAAGTGCAGCACTACGACAAGCGCCACCTGTTCCGCATGGCTGGCGAGCACAAGCACTACACGCCGGGCGAACAGCAGGTGCTGCTGGATTGGAAGGGCTGGCGGATTCGCCCGCTGGTCTGCTACGACCTGCGCTTCCCGGTCTGGAGCCGAGATGCCCAGGACACTGACCTGCTGCTCTACACCGCCAACTGGCCGGCCGCGCGCCGCCAACACTGGAATCGGCTGTTGCCGGCGCGAGCCATCGAAAACCTGTGCTACGTCGCGGCAGTCAACCGGGTCGGTGAAGACGGCAAGGGCCACGCCTATTCCGGCGACAGCCAGGTGCTGGATTTCCAGGGAGACAATCTGCTGGCCGCCGGGAATGCCGATGGCGTCTTCCAGATAGCCTTGAGCGCGGCGGAGCTGGCGGCTTACCGGGAACGCTTCCCGGCCAATCTCGACGCCGACCAGTTCGATATCCGTTTGTAGTCGCAGGCCAGTCGCCCCGCTCAATACGCACTGGCAGCATTCAATCGCTGGATCGCCTCATCGCTCAGCTTCAGGTCGACCGCTGCGATCAGGTCCGGCAACTGTTCCAGTTTCGAGGCGCTGGCAATCGGCGCGGTGATGCTGGGACGTGCCATCAGCCAGGCGAGGGCGACCTGCGTCGGCGTAGCGCGGAGTTCGCCAGCCACTTCCTCCAGCGCGTCGAGAATGGCAAAGCCGCGCTCGTTCATGAAGTTCTTCACCTTGTAGCCGCGTACGCTGCTCTTGCCCAGGTCCGCCTCGCTGCGGTACTTGCCGGTGAGGAAGCCCGCCGCCAGCGAATAGAAGCTGATCACGCCCAATCCCAGTTGCTGCACCGTGGGCTCCAGGTTGGTCTCGTAGTTGGCGCGGTCGTAGAGGTTGTAGTTGGGTTGCAGGCTCTGGTAGTTCGGCAGCTTCAGGCGGTCGCACACTTCGCACGCTTCGCGCAGGCGCCTGGCCTCCAGGTTCGACGCGCCGATCACCCGCACCTTGCCGCTCTTCACCGTTTCGGCGAAGGCGCCCATGGTTTCCTCCATCGAGGTGTGCGGGTCATCGCAGTGGGACTGGTAGAGGTCGATATAGTCGGTCTGCAGACGCCTGAGCGAGCGTCCCAGGGCCTGTTCGATGTATACCGCCGACAGGCCCTTGTGACCGTTGCCCATGTCCATGCCGACCTTGGTGGCGATCTGTACCTGGCTGCGCTTGCCGGTTTTCTTCAGCCATTTGCCGATCAGGATTTCGGACTCCCCGCCCTCGTGCCCCGGCACCCAGCGCGAGTACACGTCGGCGGTGTCGATGCAGTTGAGACCGGCGTCGAGCAGCGCATCGAGCAGACGGAAGGAGGTCGCTTCGTCGGCGGACCAGCCGAACACATTGCCGCCGAAGACCAGCGCGGGAATCTTCAGGCCCGATTGTCCGAGTTCGCGTGTACGCATCGGCTTTGCCTCCTCAGGGGTGTGCGAGAACCCTCAGTGTAGACGCCGCCTCTGCCCGCGCCGGGCGGAATAACCGGCAGCCGGCAGCCAGCTGGTCTATCATGGCGGCCAGCCCAATTGCCGAGTGCCAAAGATGACCACGACTCCCTACCTGCTGGACCAGCTGGAAACCGCCGACATGCTCTTGATCGACGGCCTGCATGCCTGGCAGTTCGAGCTCAACGAGGCACTGCTGGACCAGGCGGACGCCGCCGCAAACGCCGGGCAACCCTTCGCCAGCGAAGACGTGGTGCTGCAGATCGAATCCATCGACGGTCGTGACCGCCGCGAATGGCGCTTCAGCTACAACCAGGTGATGGAGGCCAGCTACCAGGCCGAGGACGAGAGCTGGCTGCTGCAGGGTGGTGAACAGCAGCATCGCCTGTGTTGCCTGGGCGCTGTGACGGCCAGTGGCGACGACGAGTGAATAAAGAAGGCCCCGAAAGGGGCCTTCTTCATTTCAGGGCCTTCAGAACGCCAGCGGATAGCTGGTGATGAAGCGTACCTCGTCATAATCGCTGGCGTAGCTGCTGCGCACGGTGGAGGTGCGCATCAGGAATGACAGCGACTTCAGTGGGCCGTCCTGGATCGTGTAGCCGATATCCGTATCGCGCTCGTACTCGTGGCCATCGCCCTTGCCAGGGCGCGCAATGTCGGTGCCCTTGGTGTAGCGCGTCATCAAGGTCAGGCCCGGCAGCCCGAGGCTGGCGAAGTCGTAGTCGTAGCGCAACTGATAGGAGCGCTCCTGCGCCCAGAAGAACCCGCCGTTGGTGACCCAGTTGACCAGGTAGGGCTGCGGCGTATTGCCCAGCAGCATGGGGAACATGTCCTCGCCCAGCATGCGCTGGTAGGTGGCCGACAGCGTGTGGCCGCCGTGCTTCACGCCCAGCCGCGCCCCGTAGGCGCGGTTGTCGATACGACCGGACAACGCCTGCCCGGATTCCTCGTTGTGGAAATAACTCAGGGTGCCGAGCAGCGCGGTGTTCTCCCCGACCGGCTGTTTGAAGTTGGCTCCCACATAGTGTTGGTCATAGATGTCCTCGAGTTGGGCGAAGTAGTAGCTGGTGGACAGCCCCGGCGTCCATTGCGCGTCGACGCCGCCCAGGTTCAGCTTGTTGCTGTCCTGGCTGGCGGGTCGAGTGGCGAGGTAGAACGACTCGCGATCGCTGGAGGCGCGGGTGCTGGTGTTCCACAACTGGGCCGCAGTGAACTTGAAGCGCTCCGACTCCTTCGACTCCAGCATCACGCCCTGAAAGGTCTGCGGCAGTACGCGCACATCGTCCTGGAAGATCACTGGCAGGCGCGGCTCCAGCAGGCCGACCTTCAGCGTGGTCTTCGAATAGCGCAGCTTGAGCGTGGCGCCACCACGGCTGAAGTCGTCCACCGGCTCGCCGGTCGAGCGGTCATAGGGCAGGTTGCTGTCGTTGCTGGTGCCAGCGCCGCCGTCGAGCTTCAGGGCGTAGAAACCGGTGAAATCCACACCGACACCGAGGGTGCCTTGGGTATAGCCGGACGCGAAGCGCGCCAGTACGGCCTGAGACCAACTGCCGGCCTGGGATTGCGGGGCATCTGCCTGGTGGTAATCGCGCAGCATGTAGAAATTGCGCAGGGTGGCGTCGAGCCGGCTGTCATCGATCAGGTCGGCCTGGGCGCAGAGGGGCAACAGCGCGCTGGAAAGCAGCGCACTGGCAAAGCGATTACGCAACATCGTCATCTCCTGGGCTCGGTTCGCCGGGGCGCGGGGCGACCCGCCGGCGAACGGCCCTATGTCTTGTCGGGCGGACGCGGTCAGTTCGCAGCGGCTGTGGTGCTGTTCAGCGGCGCGGCGGCTTCGGGCCGGGCCCGTTGCTCTTCGCCCAGGCTGCGGCGGAAGTGCTTGCGACCGCTGCCCAGCAGCCACAGGCAGAGCAGCCCGGCGAGGGTGACAATGATGCCGATGGAGGAGCCGACGGCCTTCGGGTCCTTGAAGTAGTGGTCGGTGAGCAGAGCCACCAGCGTGGTGCCGACGCCCAGGCCGATCAGGTTGGAGACCAGCAGGAACAGCGCCGACACCTGCGCGCGCAGGCGGTTGGGCGTGAGCACCTGCATGGCGGCCGCCGAGGTGGAGATGCAGAAGGCGCAGAAGAACATCGCCGGGCCCATCAGCAGCACCGACAACTGCAGGTTACCGGCTGTCACGGAGCCGATGACGAAAGGAATGGTGCAGGCGGCGCCGAGCATGCCGCTGATCAGCGCGGCGTCGCTGCGCCCGCGCTTCTGCAGCCCGTCCACCAGCCAGCCGGCGCAGAACACCCCGGCAGTGTTGAGCACCAGCAGGATGCCGCCGAGGATGTAGCCCACCTCCAGTGGCGACAGGCCGTATTGGCGGATGTACATGGCCGGTGCCCAGCCCATCAGCGCGTACTGGCACATGGCGAAGAAGGAGAAGCCCAGGTAGTGGCAGGCGAAAGTGGCGCGATGGCGGCGCAGGAAACGCAGCCCGTCACGAACCGTTGCCTTTTGTTCCCGATCGCCCAGCTTGCGCTCCGGGTCGCGGATGGTCAGCGCGATCAGCAGCGCCACCAGCACGCCGGGCAGGCCGACGATGAAGAATGCGATCTGCCAGGAGCGCACCTGGCCCAGCCAGCCCAGGTCGATGGCCGGCACGTCGCGCAGCGCCTCGATCACGTAGCCGCCGACCAGGAAGGCCAGGCCACCGCCGAGGAAGGCACCCATGGAGTAAAGCCCCAGTGCGCGGCCGAGCTTTTCCTTGGGGAACAGGTCGCTGAGCATCGAATAGGTCGCCGGAGTCAGCGCGGCCTCGCCGACGCCCACGCTCATGCGCGCCAGGAACATCTGCAGGAAGTTCTTCGACAGCCCGCACGCGGCGGTGGCGATGCTCCAGAAGGCCACGCCGATGGCGATGATCCTGACCCGCGAGGAGCGGTCGGCGAGGTAGGCAATGGGCAGGCCCATGAAGGCATAGAACAGCGAGAAGGCCAGCCCGCTGAGCAGGCTGAACTGGGTGTCGCTGATCTGCAGATCGGCTTTGATCGGCTCGATCATCAGCGAGAGGATCTGCCGATCAACGAAGGAGAAGATGTAGGCCACCATGCATAGCACGACGACATACCAGGAATAACGGGAAGCACGGACGGATAGTGGGTGGGGAGATTGCGGGTTCACGGTTACTGGCTCCTGAAGCGGGTGAAGGCAGATGGCCAAGCACGTCGAGCTCGTTGTTGTTGTAGGTAACCAGGCGCCTCTGTACGCAAGGCAGGGGCGGCCGAAAGTGTCTGATTGCGTGACACGATTTTTTGTTTGCCTGCCGCTTTCACGGCAGTGCACGCAAGACTAGGGAAGGGGAGAGCGGGGAGTAATCGGGGCGAGCCCCAGCATTGCGGAGACTTCCCCCTAGGGGGCTAGGGGGAATCTTTAGGTGATGTGCGGAGGATGATTCAGATCAGTCCGAACAGAGCTAGGACAAAGGCTCCGCCGAAGACCACGGCCATGACGGCGAGGAGGAACAGCAGGCTGACGCCGAAAGCGCGCCAGTTGGAGGCGAACTGGCCTCCCTGGGCCGCATGCTGCTCGACGGCGCCGCCGGTGTGCTGCTTGGCGTAGTGATACATGCCGAAGACGGCGGCAATGTTGATGGGAGTGGCGGGGACGCTATCCGGCAGGAACATGCCCAGCAGGAAGATCGCGATGAGGGCACCGATGCCGGTGATCCAGGCGTTGCGCACCTGGGCGTGGCGGCCCAGACGTTTGAGGTTCTGGACGATGATCCAGGCTCCGGCGACCGGCGTGCCGAAGAAGGTGGCGATGCCCACGGCGGCGAGACGGTAGAGCGGTTCGCCCGTGGCGACGGCGGGGCCGTCCTGAAGTGCGGCGGCGGGCGTCTGGAAAGGGTTGTCCTGCGATGTATCGGTCATGTTTTCACTCCGTTGAAAACAGCCCCGGACGCACGAGGCGTCCGGGGCAAAGGGGGACTACGGTTGAACCAGACTTACGCTGCTTTCGCGTGGCCCAGCGTCACCGCACGGTTCAGGGCGCTGAACAGCGCGCGGAAACTGGCGGTGGTGATGTTTTCATCGATGCCGATGCCGTGCAGCGAACGACCACCCTCGACGCGCAGTTCGATGTAGGCGGCCGCGCGGGCGTTGGTGCCGGCGCCGATGGCGTGCTCGTTGTAGTCCATGATCTCGACGTCCACCGGCAGCGAGGCGACCAAGGCTTCCAGGGTGCCCTTGCCCTTGCCGTGCCAACGGTGCTGTTCGCCCTTGTGAGTCACGTCGATGTCGATGGCGCAGATACCGTTCTCTTCCTGCAGGCGGTAGTTCTTCAGGCCGAACGGGGAGACGGCCTGCAGGTACTCGGTCTGCAGCAGGGTGTAGATCTGCTCGGCGGTCATTTCCAGGCCGAGGCGGTCGGTCTCGTTCTGCACGACCTGGCTGAACTCGATCTGCATGCGGCGCGGCAGGCTGATGCCGTATTCCTGTTCGAGCAGGAAGGTGATGCCGCCCTTGCCGGACTGGCTGTTCACGCGGATCACCGCTTCGTAGCTGCGGCCGATGTCCGCCGGGTCGATCGGCAGGTACGGCACTTCCCACACGGCGTCGTCTTTCTGCTGGGCGAAGCCCTTGCGGATGGCGTCCTGGTGGGAGCCGGAGAAGGCGGTGTGGACCAGGTCGCCCACGTACGGGTGGCGCGGGTGCACCGGAATCTGGTTGCACTCTTCCACCACCTTGCGCACGGCGTCGATGTCGGAGAAGTCCAGCTCGGGGTCGATGCCCTGGGTATACATGTTCAGCGCCATGGTCACCAGGCACAGGTTGCCGGTGCGCTCGCCGTTGCCGAACAGGCAGCCTTCGACGCGGTCGGCACCGGCCATCAGCGCCAGTTCCGACGCGGCTACGCCCGTGCCACGGTCATTGTGGGTGTGCAGGCTGATCAGCACGCTGTCACGCTTGTTGATCTGGCGGCCGAACCACTCGATCTGGTCGGCATAGTTGTTCGGCGTGGCGCACTCGACGGTGGCAGGCAGATTGAGGATCAGACGGTTCGCCGGGGTCGGCTGGAACACGTCGATCACCGCGTTGCACACCTCGACGGCGAAATCGGTCTCGGTGGAGCTGAACACCTCCGGCGAGTACTCGAAGCCCCACTGGGTTTCCGGCGCGGCGGCGGCCAGGCGCTTGATGGTCTGGCCAGCGGCCACGGCGATGGCTTTCACGCCGGCCTTGTCCTGGTTGAAGACGATCTTGCGGAAGCTCGGTGCGCAGGCGTTGTAGTAGTGGACGATGGCTTTCTTCGCGCCCTTGAGGGACTCGAAGGTGCGCTCGATGAGGTCATCGCGAGCCTGGGTCAGTACCTGGATGGTGACGTCATCGGGAATGTGGCCCCCCTCGATCAGCTCACGAACGAAGTCGAAGTCGGTCTGCGAGGCGGACGGGAAGCCCACTTCGATTTCCTTCAGGCCGACCTGCACCAGGCACTTGAAGAAGCGCATCTTCTTCTCGGCGTCCATCGGCTCGATCAGGGACTGGTTGCCGTCGCGCAGGTCGGTGGACAACCAGATCGGCGCCTTGTCGATGATCTTGTCCGGCCAGGTACGGTCGGGCAGGGTGATCTGGGTGAAGGCGCGGTATTTCTTCGACGGGTCTTTCAACATGCTCATGAGCGGAATCCTTGTTCTCTGCGGCCTGCGGGGCCGGCGCATAAAAATCTGAATGAGGCGAAACCGGGGGAGGGGGGCTCAGCCACGCAGTCGCGGGCTGACCAGGCGCAGGCAGGCGTGTTGGCGAAGCAGGATGAGGGTGTGTGCGGTTTTCATGAGTGCCAAGCTAAAGGCCTGGAAGACCAATGGCAAGCATTTGGGGAAATTTGGTAGAAATAGTCTCTGGAGAATGTCCTGTGAGATTAAATTGTTTGAATTATTGATTTTGAGCAATTTTTCCTAGCGCTTAACGCTGTGCTTAACTGATTCTGCGTCTACTTGCCGCAGCGGAGCTTTGTCACTCCATGCGATCATTGCGCACCTCGCCTCAGGCGGGGCCCACCATCCCCAAGGACATTTCGTGACCCGTCGCACGCGACAAGGCGTAGGAACCTGGCTGGCGCTGTTCGCCATGCTGATGATCTATGTCGGCCCGCTGGTTTCCCAGTCGATGCCGATGGATCACGCCATGCCTATGGATCACGTCGTGCCGATGGAGCATGGCAAGGCCATGGACCATGGTGCGGCGGTCGCCGCCATGGACGAGATGGCCTGTTCGGACGGGCACCGGGCTGCTGCACAACACGCGGCACCGACTTCCCACGGCGAGCAACCGCTCACCGCCGACGCCTTCATGGAGAAGTGCGGCTACTGCAGCCTGCTGATCCACAGCCCGCCGCTGACGCCGCCACCGGTTCTGCTCGATCACAGCATGCCGGTCGCTGGGGCCCCTGTCGCACAGCTCTCCTCCTCCGGTATTCCCGCCTCGCCGGTCTTCCCCGGCGCCCGCTCGCGCGCACCTCCTGCCCTGATCGGCTGACCCGCAATCCCGACTCCCCGACCCCGGCGCGGATGCCTGCATTCGCTTGCGCGCCGTGCGAGTACGCGTGGAGCGGGCGTCATCACCGATCATGGAATTAATGGAATGTCCCGCATGCAAATGCGCCGTCGGCAACGTGCCGTCGGCTTGCGCGCCCTGTGCGCGCTGACCGCCCTTGGCGGTTTCACTGCCGCCCCGGCGATGGCCGAAGAGGAAGATCACTCTTCGCATGTCACCGAACTGTCGCCCAGCGTCATTACTGCCGTGGCGCAGAGTTCGCCGCTGACCATCGTCACCGACCCCAAGCAGCCGCGTCAGCCGATCCCCGCCAGCGACGGCGCCGATTATCTCAAGACCATTCCCGGCTTCTCCGCCATCCGCAACGGCGGCACCAACGGTGACCCGGTGCTGCGCGGCATGTTCGGCTCGCGCCTGAACATCCTCACCAACGGCACCACCATGCTCGGTGCCTGCCCGGCACGGATGGACGCGCCCACCTCTTATATCTCGCCGGAAACCTTCGACAAGCTCACCGTGGTCAAGGGCCCGGAGACCGTGATCTGGGGCCCCGGCGCCTCGGCCGGCACCATCCGCTTCGACCGTGAGCCGGAGCGCTTCGGCGAACTGGGCACGCGAATCAACGGCAGCCTCACCGCCGGCTCCAACGGCCGCTTCGACCGCGTGCTGGACGCCGCCGCCGGTGGACCGCTGGGCTACGTGCGGGTCATCGGCAACAAGTCGCAGTCCGATGACTACGAGGACGGCAGCGGCAACACCGTGCCCTCGCGCTGGAACAAGTGGAACGGCGACGTGGCCCTGGGCTGGACGCCGGACGCCGACACCCTGGTCGAGCTCACCGCCGGCAAGGGCGACGGTGAAGCGCGTTACGCCGGACGCGGCATGGATGGCTCGCAGTTCAAGCGCGAGAGCCTCGGCCTGCGCTTCGAGAAGTCCAACATCGGCGAAGTGCTCGACAAGCTGGAGGCGCAGGTCTACTACAACTACGCCGACCACGTGATGGACAACTACAGCCTGCGCACGCCCTCGGGCATGGGCATGATGGCCGGCCCGATGGCTTCCAACGTCGACCGCCGGACCCTCGGCGGGCGCCTGGCCGCCACCTGGCGCTGGGACGACTTCAAGTTGATCACCGGCGTTGACGCGCAGACCAACGAGCACCGCGAACGCTCCGGCATGGGTATCAATACTTATGACGAGCAGCCGTGGGACAAGGATGCCGTGTTCCACAACTACGGCGCCTTTGGCGAGCTGACCTGGTACGCCGCCGACCGCGACCGCGTGATCACCGGTGCGCGCCTGGACCGCGCCTCGGTCAAGGATTATCGGCAGAGCACCGGCTCGGGGATGATGGCGATGCCCAACCCCACGGCCGACGACACCCGCGCCGACACGCTGCCCAGCGGCTTCGCGCGCTACGAGCACGACCTGGCCGACACGCCGACCACGCTCTATGTCGGCCTTGGCCACGTGCAGCGCTTCCCCGACTACTGGGAGCTGTTCTCCCCGGACAAGGGACCGACCGGCTCGGTCAACGCCTTCGACAGCATCAAGCCGGAGAAAACCACCCAGCTGGACTTCGGCGCGCAGTACGAGGACGAGAAGCTCAAGGCCTGGGCGTCCGGCTATGTCGGCGTGATCCGCGACTACATCCTGTTCGACTACATGCCCGGCGGCATGATGGGCCGCACCTCCCAGGCGCGGAACGTCGATGCACGGATCATGGGTGGCGAACTGGGCGCGGCTTACGCGCTGACCAGCAACTGGACCGCCGACGGCACCCTGGCCTACGCCTGGGGCAAGAACACCACCGACGATACTGCGCTGCCGCAGATGCCGCCGCTGGAGGCGCGTTTCGGCCTGAGCTACGAGGAAGGCGACTGGAGCGCCGGCGGTCTCTGGCGCGTGGTCGCGCACCAGGGCCGTATCGCCGAGAACCAGGGCAACGTGGTCGGCTACGACTTCGACGAAAGCCCCGGCTTCGCGGTGTTCTCGCTCAACGGCGCGTACAAGCTGAGCAAGAACCTCAAGGTCAGCACCGGCGTCGACAACCTGTTCGACAAGGACTACGCCGAGCACCTGAACCTGGCGGGCAACGCCGGCTTCGGCTACCCGGCCAACGACCCCGAATCGATCCACGAGCCGGGACGTACGTTCTGGACCAAAGTGGACTTCTCGTTCTAATGCCCGACCGGCCCCCGCCGGTCGGGGGCCTCCTTGCGTGAGGAGATCAACGAATGCAGAAGAAGACATTCGATTTCTACAACCTGGCCTGGCGCTGGCACTTCTATGCCGGGCTGTTCGTCGCGCCGTTCATGATCCTGCTGTCGCTGACCGGGATCATCTACTTGTTCAAGCCGCAGCTCGACCCGCTGATGTACAGCGACCTGCTGCAGGTGACGCCGGGTGAGGTGCGGCTGTCCGCCGACGAGCAACTGATGCACCTGCATCACCAGAACCCGCAGCTGCAGGTCAGCCAGTATTTGCCGGCACCGGCCGCTGACCGTAGCGCACAGTTCGTCGCCCAGCTCGATGGGCGCGAGGTGAATGCCTTCGTTGATCCATACAGCGGCAAGCTGCTCGGCGTGCAGGACGCGAAGTCCAACCTGCAGGCCATGGCCCGTGCGCTGCACGGCGAGCTGATGATCGGCACCGTCGGCGACCGACTGATCGAGCTGGCCGCCGGCTGGGGCATCGTATTGGTGGTGTCTGGCCTGTACCTGTGGTGGCCGCGTAAGCGTTCGCTGCGGGTGCTGCTGTGGCCGGACCTGTCCCGCCGTGGCCGTGCGTTGTGGCGCGACGTGCACAGGGTGGTCGGCTTCTGGGGCTCGCTGCTGATGCTGTTCATGCTGCTCACCGGCATGACCTGGACCGGCTTCTGGGGCAAATCCTTCGCTGATGTCTGGAACCGCTTCCCGGTAGCCATGTGGAACGACGTGCCCAAATCGGACCTGGAGGCGCGCACGCTCAACGAGGCGCACCGCCAGACCATTCCCTGGGCGATGGAAAACACCCCGATGCCGATGTCCGGCGGCGCCCACGCCGAACACATGGCCCATGGTTCCGGCGGCATGGCGATGCCGCAGATCAGCTTGCAGCAGGTGGTCGATACCGCCGACAAGGCCGGCGTGGTGCCGGGCTATGCCGTCGCCCTACCCAAGGGCGAGCAGGGCGTTTTCACCGTCTCGGTGTTCGCCGACGACTCGCGCAACGACGCCACCCTGCACATCGACCAGTACACCGGCAAGGTGCTCGCCGACGTGCGCTGGAAGGACTACGGGCTGGTGGCCAAGGGCGTCGAGTCCGGCGTGATGCTGCATGAGGGCAAGATGTTCGGCCTGTTCAACCAACTGCTCATGCTCGGCGTCTGCCTGATGATCCTGCTCAGCGCCGTCAGCGGCCTGTGGATCTGGTGGAAGCGCCGTCCGCAGGGGCGACTCGGCGTGCCGCCGATGCCGCACGCGCTGCCGGTATGGAAGGGCGGGGTGGCGCTCATGATCATCCTCGGTGTCGCCTTCCCGCTGGTGGGCGCGTCGCTGCTGCTGGTGTGGGCGCTGGACTGGGCGGTGCTGTCGCGCCTCAAGTCGCGCAGCCCGGCGCTGGGTTGATGCGTGCGCTGTTCAACCCTGACGCCTGCCGCGAGGCAGGCTATGCTGCGGCGCGATCGTTTCGTCCGCCGCCCGATGTTTTGCCGCCGATCCGGCGGAACCGATCACAAGCCAACTGGAGTCTCGAACATGCGTAAAACCCTGCTCGCTTTCGCTGTCCTGCTGGGCTTCTCCGGGGCCGCCATGGCCCACGAATACGAGGCTGGCAACCTGCACATCGACCATCCCTGGTCGCTGTTGCTGCCGGCCAACTCGGTGAACGGCGCGGCCTACTTCATCGTGCAGAACCACGGCAAGGACGCGGACCGCCTGCTCGGCGCCGACACCGACCGCGCCGCCAGCGCCGAAATCCACCAGCACGTGGAGAAGGACGGCATGATGAAAATGCAGAAAGTCGAGGGCGTGGATATTCCTGCCGGCGGCAAGGTCGTCTTCGCGCCTGGCCAGTACCACCTGATGCTGTTCGGCCTGAAGAAGCCGCTCACCGATGGCGAGCGCTTTCCGCTGACCCTGCACTTCCAGAAGGCCGGCGACGTGAAGGTCGAGATCGCCGTGCAGAAAGAAGCCCCACTCTCTAAAGGAACAGAAGGGGGCACCGACATGGGCCACGACATGCACGGCATGCAGATGAACTGATGAGCGACCGGCTCCTGCGCCCCTTGGTGTGGGCGCAAGACGGCGAGTGGCTGCTGGGTTTCGACGGCAGCTACTCGAGCGACTCGATCCTGCGTGTCGAGAGTGCCGCCGATGGTTTCATCCTGCGCGAGGAGCGACTGGCCGAGACGCAGACCAAGCGCTATCCCTTCGCTGATCTGAAAGATGACGTCGCGGCGGCCGACTGGACCGCCGTGGTCGTCGACGAAGAAGGCGAACGTCTGGGCTTCGCTATCGCCCGCTACGAAATCTGGAATCGCCGTGCGGTACTGGACGACCTGTTCGTCCTCCCCGAGGCGCGCGGGTTGGGCGTAGGCAAGCAACTGCTGGAAGGCTGCCTGGACTGGGCGCGTGGCACCGAGGCGCGCCACCTGTGGCTGGAAACCCAGAACCTCAACCTGCCGGCGGTAGGCTTCTACCGCTCGCGCGGCTTCTCCCTCAGCGGGCTTTCCACCGACCTCTACTACCCGGCGCAGGTGCTGCCCGGGGAGATGGCGCTGTTCTTCAGTTACCCGCTGGCCTGAGAGCCAAGCGGGTCTGCCGCGCCGCGAGAATCAGCGCGAAGCCGATGCAGTAGGCCAGCACGTCCAGCCAGTCCGGCGTGGCGCCCAGCACGATGCGCAGTGCGCGGTTGCCGATCTGCCAGTGGAGGGTCGCGGCGAGGAACTGGCCGAATTCGATCAGCAGCCCGCAGGCCAGCGCCGCGCCGGCGAGCCAGTGCGCCGGTGCATCCAGCGCCGCGCGAAACAGGCAGTACAGCCAGATCACCGCCAGCACGTCGCCGCCGAAGCCGCGCAGCCAGCCGAGGTGCGCGCCGGCCGTGGCCAGCCAGACCAGCACGGCGAACCAGAGCAGCGCGAACAGTGCACTGCGTCCATCGAAACGAAGTCGCATCAGGGCTTGAACGCGCCGATGAAGATCGCCGGGTCGACGCGGGCGTCGTTCAGGCTGACGTTCCAGTGCATGTGCGGCCCGGTGGCGCGGCCGGTGGCGCCGACACGGCCGACCACGCCACCGCGTGGGAGCTGATCGCCGAGTTTCACGTCGATCTTCGACATATGGCAGAACATGCTGATGAAGCCCTGGCCGTGGTCGACGAACACGGTGTTGCCGTTGAAGAAGTAGTTGCCGATCAGGATTACCTTTCCGGCGGCCGGTGTCTTGATCGGCGTGCCGGCGGGCACGGCGAAGTCGAGGCCCGAGTGCGGGTTGCGCTCCTCGCCATTGAAGAAGCGGCGCAGGCCGAAGGGGCTGGAGAGCGGGCCGTCGACCGGCTTGTCGAGTACCAGGTTGCTCGGTGTGCCGGGGCTGAAGCTGCGGTACGCGGCGGTCTGCTCGGCCAGCTCGCGGTTGATGCGCTTAAGGTCTTCGGGCAGCGGGTTCACCTGGCGGGTGTTCTTCAGGGTGATGCGCTGCTCTTTATAGTGCTTGGCGCCAACGGTGAAACCGAGGTTGCGGCTCGCGCCGGCCTGCTTCACGGCGATCTGCTGGTTGCCGGCCTTGGTGGTCAGCGGGATGCCGACGATGGCGATCCAGTCGCGGCCTTCCTCGCGCACCACCAGTACCGGTTTGCCCTGGTAGGTGGCGGTGGGGATGGCGGCCTCCTGGCCCAGTTGCACCACGGCGACACCGCCGGGCACCGGCTTGTTCAGGGTACGGCTGATGAAGCCTTCGGCGTGGGCGGGCAGGGTGAGGAGGGTGGCGGCGAGCAGGCAGAAGAGTCGGAACATGGCGCAATCCGTGGACGTGTCGGCGGATGAAGCGGGCAGTCTACACGGCGCTCTCCGGCGAGCGGGACGATTTCGTCGAAAGCGGAACGTCGTGGCAGGGCGCTCCTGCAGGTCCGGGCTCCCCGGCAGAGGAGAAAGCTAGCGGAGCAGGCCCTCGAGCTGCTGGCGCCACAGCTGTTCCAGCGGCAGCACCTGCGCCGGGCCATAGATGGCGTGGGGCTTGCCCAGGTGCGCGGCCCACAGCTGGTCGCCGTAGTCGTAGTGCCACCATTCGCTGGACAGGTTGCTGAACCCTGCAGCACTCATGGCGTTGAACAGGATCCGGCGGTTGTCGCGGATGCGCCGCTGCTGCTCGTCCGGCGCGGCGATCTCTTCGTAATGGCGGGTATAGGAGCGCGGCGTGGCTTCGTCAAACAGGCTGCCCATGTCCAGCCAGCGGCCTTCGCTGTCGCACAGGGTCAGGTCGATGGCGCCGCCGGTGAGGTGCGGGCTCGGCGATTCGGCGCGGGTGCTGGGCGGCGCGACGAATTCGCGGGTGCGCCGGGTCAGCTCGGCTGGGTCGGCGTCTGGCTGGTGCTGGCGGAGGATGTCGTAGAGCGTGTCGTACAGGTGTTGCTGCACGGCGAACGGCCGCCAGGCGTCGAGGATGACCAGGCGCAGGCCATCGGGCAGCAGGCTGGCAGCGTGCAACAGGCGCTCGAATACTCCCGTTCGGGCATAGCACTCCGGTTGTGCGTTGGGCACGCCGAGGCGGTGATAGGCCGGCCATACCGCGAAACCCGTGGCGATGCCCATGGCCTGCAGCGGTTGGTGGCACTCGACGATAGGCACGCGGAAGGCCTCGGCCCAGTCCGGATCGGGTTGCGGCAGGATCGGTGCGAGCAGGTCGGTCATCGGTTCTCAGTCCAGCAGCGACAGGGTGACGGGCGCCTGGTGGTTGTCTTCCACGCGCACTTCCAGCTCGCCGTCGCCCAGCTTGGCCTTGAGGCGCTGGCCGTTCTTCGTCTGCGTGGCGCTGCGGATCGCCTGGCCCTTGTCGTCCAGCAAGATGCTGTAACCGCGCCCCAGTGTCGCCAGCGGGCTGACGATGTGCAGCGTCTGCATCAGGCTGTCGAGGCGCTGGCGCTGTTCGCGCAGGATCGCGTTGGTAGCGCGGGGCAGGCGGGCGCTGAGATTGTCCAGGCGCTGGCGCAGCAGGGCCAGGTTGCGCCCAGGGTGTTGCGCGGCGAGGCGAGTATCCAGGCGTGCCACACGCTCCTGGCGGATCTGCAGCTGGCGCTCGAAGGCCCGGCGCAGGCGCATGTCCAGGTCATCCAGGCGCTGGGATTGCTGGCGCAGGCGCTCGCCGGGGTGGCGCAGGCGCCGCGCGGTGCCTTCCAGGCGCAGCCGTTCGCGGGTCAGACGGTCCTGGATGCGCAGGATCAGCCGGCGGCGCAGGCTGTCCAGGCGCTGTTGCAGGTCGCCGCTGTGGGGCGCCAGCAGCTCGGCGGCAGCCGAGGGCGTCGGTGCGCGCACGTCGGCGACGAAATCGCTGATGGATACATCGGTTTCGTGGCCCACGGCGCTGACGATGGGCGTCACGCAGGCGGCGATGGCGCGGGCCACCGGTTCCTCGTTGAAGCACCAGAGGTCTTCCAGCGAGCCGCCGCCACGGGCCAGGATCAGCGCGTCGAAGCCTTGCGCGTCGGCCAGCTTGAGCGCGCGGACGATCTGCCCGATGGCTTCGCGGCCCTGTACGGCGGTGGGGACCAGGGTCAGCTCGACCTGCGGCGCGCGGCGGCGGAACACGCTGATGATGTCGCGGATTACCGCGCCGGTGGGCGAGCTGACGATACCGATGCGCCGGGGATGAGCCGGAAGTTCGCGCTTGCGCTCGGCGGCGAACAAGCCTTCGGCGGCGAGTTTCTCTTTCAGCGCCTCGAAGGCCAGCCGCAGCGCGCCATCGCCGGCGGGTTCGACGGTGTCGGCGATCAATTGGTAGTCGCCGCGCCCTTCGAACAGCGAAATCTTGCCGCGCACCCGCACGGCCAGGCCGTCGCGCAGGGCCTGGCGCACCCGCAGGGCGTTCTGCCGGAACAGCGCGCAACGCACCTGGGCGTTGCTGTCCTTGAGGGTGAAGTACAGGTGACCGGACGCGGGCCGCGCGAGGTTGGAGATCTCGCCCTCGACCCACACCTGCGGGAACACGTCCTCCAGCAGGTGGCGGGCGCGCTGGTTTAGCTGGCTGACGGTCAGAACCTCGCGGTCGAGGCCCAGCCGTTGGAAGGGATCGTTCTGCATGGCGAAGGATGATAAGCGGGCCTGTGGACAGGGGCCAGCACGCAAGGTGGAGAAAGGCCTTATTCAGATCGTCAGGTCACGTTGAGCCGCAGCCCCCAGCTGGGATATAATGCCGCGCTTCCATTTTTCCCGATCGGGAGCCCCCGCCATGCTGCGCATCAGCCAAGAAGCCCTCACTTTCGACGACGTCCTCCTGATCCCAGGTTATTCGGAAGTCCTGCCCAAGGACGTGAGTCTGAAGACTCGCCTGACCCGTGGCATCGAACTGAACATCCCGCTGGTGTCCGCCGCGATGGATACCGTGACCGAAGCCCGCCTGGCCATCGCCATGGCACAGGAAGGCGGCATCGGCATCATCCACAAGAACATGAGCATCGAGCAGCAGGCCGCCGAGGTCCGCAAGGTCAAGAAGCACGAGACCGCGATTGTTCGCGACCCGGTCACCGTGACTCCGTCGACCAAGATCATCGAGCTGCTGCAGATCGCCCGCGAGTACGGCTTCTCCGGCTTCCCGGTGGTGGAAGAGGGTGAGCTGGTCGGTATCGTCACCGGCCGCGACCTGCGCGTGAAGCCGAACATCGGCGACAGCGTGGCCGCGATCATGACCCCGAAGGACAAGCTGGTCACCGCCCGCGAGAACACCCCGCTGGAAGAGATCAAGGCGGCGCTCTACGAGAACCGCATCGAGAAGATGCTGATCGTCGACGAGAACTTCTACCTCACTGGCCTGGTGACCTTCCGCGACATCGAGAAGGCCAAGACCTACCCGCTGGCGTCCAAGGATGACCTGGGCCGCCTGCGCGTCGGCGCTGCCGTCGGCACTGGCGCCGATACCGGCGAGCGTGTTTCCGCCCTGGTCGCCGCCGGCGTTGACGTGGTTGTCGTCGATACCGCCCACGGCCACTCCAAAGGCGTGATCGATCGCGTCCGCTGGGTCAAGGAAACCTTCCCGCAAGTCCAGGTCATCGGCGGCAACATCGCCACCGGCGAAGCGGCCAAGGCACTGGCTGACGCTGGCGCCGACGCCGTGAAGGTCGGCATCGGCCCGGGCTCCATCTGCACCACCCGTATCGTCGCTGGCGTCGGCGTGCCGCAGATCTCCGCCATCGCCAACGTCGCCGCTGCCCTGGAAGGCACCGGCGTTCCGCTGATCGCCGACGGTGGCATCCGCTTCTCCGGCGACCTGGCCAAAGCCATGGTGGCTGGCGCCTACTGCGTGATGATGGGTTCGATGTTCGCCGGTACCGAAGAAGCGCCGGGCGAGATCGAGCTGTTCCAGGGTCGCTCCTACAAGTCCTACCGTGGCATGGGCTCCCTGGGCGCCATGGCCGGTTCCACCGGTTCCTCCGACCGCTACTTCCAGGACGCCTCCGCCGGCGCCGAGAAGCTGGTACCCGAAGGCATCGAAGGCCGCGTGCCCTATAAAGGCCAGCTGACCGCCATCGTCCACCAGCTGATGGGCGGCCTGCGCGCCGCCATGGGCTACACCGGCAGCGCCGATATCCAGGACATGCGCACCAAGCCGCAGTTCGTGCGCATCACCGGCGCCGGCATGGCCGAGTCCCACGTCCACGATGTGCAGATCACCAAGGAAGCCCCGAACTACCGCGTAGGTTGAGGGTTTCAGGTTAATGAGTCGGACACGGGGCTGGTTGATACAGCCCCGTGTCGTTTAAGAATTTCGCTACGAGAGATGGCCATGGCCCAAGACATTCACGCTCACCGGATCCTGATCCTCGACTTCGGCTCCCAGTATACCCAGCTGATCGCCCGCCGCGTTCGCGAGATCGGCGTGTACTGCGAGATCCACCCGTTCGACATGAGCGACGACGAGGTTCGTGCCTTCGCCCCGCGCGGCGTCATCCTGGCCGGCGGCCCGGAGTCGGTGCACGAGGCCAACAGCCCGCGCGCGCCGCAGGCGGTGTTCGACCTCAAGGTGCCGCTGTTCGGTATCTGCTATGGCATGCAGACCATGGCCGAGCAGATGGGCGGCAAGGTGCTGGGTTCGGACCTGCGCGAGTTCGGCTACGCCCGCGTCGACGTCGTCGGCAAGGCCCGCCTGCTCGACGGCATCGAAGATCACGTGGATGAGGACGGCGTCTTCGGCCTCGACGTGTGGATGAGCCACGGTGACAAGGTTACCGAGATTCCGGCCGGCTTCCACATCCTCGCCAGCACCCCGAGCTGCCCGATCGCCGCCATGGCGGACGATGCCCGTGGCTACTACGGCGTGCAGTTCCACCCGGAAGTGACCCACACCAAGCAGGGCGGTCGCATCCTCTCGCGCTTCGTGCTGGACATCTGCGGCTGCGAAGCACTGTGGACTCCGTCCAACATCGTCAACGACGCCATCGCCACCGTGCGTGCCCAGGTCGGCAACTCCAAAGTGCTGCTGGGCCTGTCCGGCGGCGTGGACTCCTCGGTGGTCGCAGCCCTGCTGCACAAGGCCATCGGCGACCAGCTGACCTGCGTCTTCGTCGACAACGGCCTGCTGCGCCTGCACGAGGGTGACCAGGTGATGGCCATGTTCGCCGAGAACATGGGCGTCAAGGTGATCCGCGCCAACGCCGAAGAGAAGTTCCTCAGCCGTCTGGCCGGCGTCAGTGACCCGGAGCAGAAGCGCAAGATCATCGGCGGCAGCTTCATCGAAGTCTTCGATGAGGAAGCCACCAAGCTGAAGGACGTGAAGTTCCTCGCCCAGGGCACCATCTACCCCGACGTGATCGAGTCGGCCGGCGCCAAGACCGGCAAGGCCCACGTGATCAAGTCGCACCACAACGTCGGCGGCCTGCCCGAGGACATGCAGTTCGAACTGGTTGAGCCGCTGCGCGAGCTGTTCAAGGACGAAGTCCGCAAGATCGGCCTGGAGCTGGGCCTGCCCTACGACATGGTCTACCGCCACCCGTTCCCGGGCCCGGGCCTGGGCGTGCGCATCCTCGGCGAGGTGAAGAAGGAGTACGCCGACCTGCTGCGTCGCGCGGACCACATCTTCATCGAAGAGCTGCGCAACTTCGACTGGTACCACAAGACCAGCCAGGCCTTCGTGGTGTTCCAGCCGGTGAAATCCGTCGGCGTGGTCGGCGATGGCCGCCGTTACGCCTGGGTCGTTGCGCTGCGCGCCGTGGAAACCATCGACTTCATGACCGCTCGCTGGGCGCACCTGCCGTACGAGCTGCTGGAGAAGGTCTCGAATCGCATCATCAACGAGATCGACGGCATCTCCCGCGTCACCTACGACGTGTCGAGCAAGCCGCCAGCCACCATCGAGTGGGAATGATCGGAGACGTCTAAAACCTGCTTTGATCTGCTGCGCGTCGGCCGTAGGGCGTTGGAAAGCGCCCTCAGGTGCCCATTTACAGCTGTAAACTCCGCTCTTCGGGCGCTTTCCGCCTACTACGGCTCTAGCTCGCGAGATCGAATTCAGGTTTTAACGTTTCCTTAACGAGGAAAGCGGCAATCTCGCCGCTTTCTTCGACAGGCGAGGACGGGGATACCTGTCCTTGACCTGGCGCATGAGAGGCGTTTGCGCCTTCATGCACAGTTGCCTTCTGCTTCCTATGTGGGAAGCGGAGCAATGCAGCCGGCCGCAAGAGCCTGGCGCCGGGCGCGAACGCGCCAACCTCCGTGAAAGCCGATGGGGTCGCAAGTCCCTTGTTCGAGGAGTCTGGACCCATGTCGTTTACCCGTAGACAAGTACTCGGTGGCCTCGCTGGCCTGGCTGTCGTCGGCCTGGGCGCCGGTGGCGCGCGCATCTGGCTGGCGCGCCCGCAGGTAGCCGCCGAGCATGATTATGAACTGATCGCCGCGCCGCTGGACCTGGAGCTGGTGCCCGGCCACAAGACCCCTGGCCTGGGCTATGGCGGCCAGGCGCCCGGTGTGGAAATCCGTGCGCGCCAGGGCGACTGGCTGCGCGTGCGCTTCACCAACAAGCTGGACGAGCCGACCACCATCCACTGGCACGGCATCCGCCTGCCCATCGAGATGGACGGCGTGCCCTACATCTCGCAGCCGCCGGTGCAGCCGGGCGAGAGCTTCATCTACCAGTTCAAGACGCCGGACGCCGGCAGCTACTGGTACCACCCGCACCTGATGAGCAGCGAGCAACTGGGCCGCGGCCTGGTCGGGCCGCTGATCATCGACGAGCGCGAGCCCTCCGAGTTCACCAGCGAAAAGATCCTCAACCTGAAGACCTGGCACGTGGACGAGGAGGGCAACTTCACGCCCTTCAGCGTACCGCGCGAGGCCGCGCGCGAAGGGACTCGCGGACGCCTGTCGACCATCAACGGCGAACGTACCCCGGTGATCGAATTGCCGGCCGGCGAGATCGTCCGCGTGCGCATCCTCAACGTCGACAACACCGTGACCTACCGCCTCAACCTGCCGGACGCCGAGGCGAAGATCTACGCCATCGACGGCCACCCGGTGGCGCCGCGCGATTTCGGCAAGGGTCCGAATGACCAGTACTGGATCGGCCCGGGCATGCGCCTGGAACTGGGCATCCGCGGCCCGGCGGAAGGCGCCGAGCTGTCTCTGCGCAATGGCCCGGTGCGTCTGGCGACCATCCGTGGCGTCGCCAACCCGAAAGCGCCCACCGCCAAGTGGCCGGCGCCGCTGCCGCGCAACCCGGTGGCCGAGCCGGACCTGAAGAACGCCGAGACCATCAACTTCAAGTTCGAGTGGGTCGGCGCCATGTCCGACTACTCCAAGGGGCAGTCGGCGCCGTCGCTGTGGCAGATCAACGGCGTGGCCTGGCAGGGCGGCGAGGAGCACAAGCACAACGCGCCGCCGCTGGCCAAGCTCAAGGAAGGCAACAGCTATATCTTCGTGCTGCGCAACATGACCCAGTACCAGCATCCGATCCACCTGCACGGCATGGCCTTCAAGGTGCTGGATTCGGATCGCCGCGACATCATCCCGTACTTCACCGACACCTACCTGCTGGGCAAGAATGAGACGGCACGCGTGGCGCTGGTGGCGGATAACCCCGGCCTGTGGATGTTCCACTGCCACGTGATCGATCACATGGAGACCGGGCTGATGGGAACCATCGCGGTGGGCGAGGCATGGTGCGGCTGACCAACAGCAAGGGGCATCCGACGGTGAAGGGGCTGGCGCCGGTCATCGACCGCAGCCAGGACATCCCCTTCATGCGTGAAGCCATGGCCCTGGCCGAGCAGGGCGCGGCGCTGGGCGAAGTGCCCGTGGGCGCCGTGCTGGTGCTGGACGGCCAGGTCATCGGCCGAGGCTTCAACCGCCCGATCACCTCCCACGACCCCAGCGCCCATGCGGAAATGGTCGCCATCCGCGAGGCCGCCGCCGCCGCGCGGAACTACCGACTGCCCGGCAGCACGCTCTATGTCACCCTCGAACCCTGCAGCATGTGCGCCGGCCTGCTGGTGCACTCGCGCATCCAGCGCGTGGTGTTCGGCGCCACCGAGCCCAAGTCGGGCGTGGTGGTCAGCCGGGGCAACTTCTTCGAACAGGGCTTCCTCAACCACCGGGTGCTGGTGGAAGGTGGAGTGCTGGGAGAGGAATGCAGCGCGATGCTCTCTGCCTTCTTCAAGGCGCGTCGCAAGGGCTGAGCACTTCTGGAGTTGTGGGAGTGCGAGTCGGCGTGGATCAGCTCAGAGCTTCTGATTCCGCCCGTCGTCGTCATCGTCGGGCTTGGTCTTGTTCACGCCCGGCAGGTGCAGGCCGCTCTCGGCGAGCTGGCCGCCTTCCATCTGCGGCTGGGTCACCCAGGTGAGGATGTCGTAGTAGCGGCGCACGTTCTGCACGAAGTGCACCGTCTCGCCGCCGCGCGCGTAGCCGTAACGGGTCTTGCGGTAGTATTGCTTCTGCGACAGGCGCGGCAGCATCTTCTTCACATCCAGCCACTTGTTCGGGTTGAGGCCCTGCTGCTCGGCCATCTTGCGCGCGTCGTCGAGGTGCGCGCCGCCGATGTTGTAGGCGGCCAGGGCGAACCACATGCGGTCCGGGTCCTTGATGCTGTCGGGCAGCTCGTCCTTGATCTGCACGTAGTACTTGCTGCCGCCCTGGATGCTCTGCTTCGGGTCCAGGCGATTGGCCACGCCCATGGCCTGGGCGGTGCGGTTGGTCAGCATCATCAGGCCGCGCACGCCGGTCTTGGAGGTCGCGTCGGGCTGCCACATCGACTCCTGGTAGCCGATGGCCGCCAGCAGGCGCCAGTCTGCCTCGAGCTTGGTACCGCTCTGGCGGAAGTGCTGTTCGTACTTGGGCAGGCGTTGCTGCAGATGCTGGGCGAAGGTGTAGGCGCCGACATAACCGAGCACGTCCACATGGCCGTAATAGCGGTCCTTCAGGCGCTGCAGCAGACCATCCTGCTTGGCCTTGTCGAGGAAGGCGTTGACCTTTTCCAGCAGGCTGTTGTCATCCCCGGCCGGCAGCGCCCAGGCCAAGCCCTTGGCGTCGCCAAGGTCGAAGGCGACGCGAACGTTGGGGAAATACACCTGGTTCATTGCCAGTTCGTTGGAGTCGACCAGGGTCAGGTCGATCTCGCCGACGTCCACCATGCGCAGCAGGTCGACCATTTCGTCGGCATCGGATTCGCGGTACTCCAGCTTGGGGTACTGCTTCTTCAGTTCGGCCAGTTGCGCGGCGTGGCTGCTGCCTTTCAGGACGACGATGCGCTTGCCCACCAGATCGTCCGGGCGGGTAGGGCGCTGGGCACCGTTGCGGTAGACAACCTGCGGGGTGACGTCGAGGTAGGAGTGCGAGTAGCGCACCTGGCTATCGCGTTCGCCGCCCGGCGTCAGTCCGGCGGCAGCCAGGTTCGGCCCGCCGTCGCGGCCGATGCGATCATAGAGGTCGTCGATGTTGTCGGCGGTTTCGATCTGCAGCTGTACGCCCAGGCTGTCGGCAAAGCGCTTGGCCAGCTCGTACTCGAAGCCGGTGTCGCCGTTGCGGTCCTGGAAGTAGGTGGCCGGACTGTTGCGGGTGATCACGCGCAGCACGCCGTCCTTCTGCACGCGCTCGAGGGCCGTCGGGGCTTTCGCCTCGCTACAGCCGCAAAGCAGCAGAAAGATACAGGTCGCCAAGATCCAGGCGGTGCAGCGCACACGGGACACAGTCAGGGCAAGCATCAGGGCAGTATACGCAAAGGCAGTTGTGCGCCATATCTCGACAGCCGACGGCTTCTCTGCTAGCTGGCGCGCCGTTCGTCGGCCTGTCGGACACGGAGGCCCGGACGCAAGCGCTCGCGCGGCCGTCGCTCGAAGGCATTCGAAGATGAATGGCGATTTTCGCGGGAGCAACGGCAAGGAAGGCGCTTGAGAGCTGCCGCCACGCAGCGCTTTACGGTAGAATGCACGGCCTCTGTGGGCCGGCCCGTCCGGCCCCACACACTTCCCCGTCTCCAGAGGCTGTTCCGACAATGCTGATCCTGCGCGGTGCTCCCGCCCTTTCCGCTTTCCGCCACGGCAAACTGCTCGACCTGCTGACCCAGCATGTGCCCGCCGTCACCGGGCTGTATGCCGAGTTTGCGCACTTCGCCGAGGTCACCGGAGCCCTCAACGCCGAGGAAGAACAAGTCCTGGCGCGCCTGCTGAAATACGGCCCGAGCGTCCCCGTGCAGGAGCCCGCCGGCCGTCTGTTCCTGGTGGTGCCGCGCTTCGGCACCATCTCGCCCTGGTCGAGCAAGGCCTCGGACATCGCCCGCAACTGCGGCCTGGCCAAGATCGAGCGCATCGAGCGCGGCATCGCCTACTACGTCAGCGGTGAGCTGAGCGAGGCCGACGTACAAGCCGTTGCCGCCCGCCTGCACGACCGCATGACCCAACTGGTTCTGAGCCAGCTCGAAGAGGCTTCCGCCCTGTTCAGCCACGCCCAGCCCAAGCCGCTGACCGTGGTGGACATCCTTGCCGGCGGTCGCGCCGCGCTGGAGAAGGCCAACCTTGAGCTGGGCCTGGCCCTGGCCGACGATGAGATCGACTACCTGGTGAAAAGCTTCGTCGAGATGGGTCGCAACCCGCACGACGTCGAGCTGATGATGTTCGCCCAGGCCAACTCCGAGCACTGCCGCCACAAGATCTTCAACGCCAGTTGGGACATCGACGGCCAGTCGCAGGACAAGAGCCTGTTCGGCATGATCAAGAACACCTATGAAATGCACCGCGAAGGCGTGCTGTCCGCGTACAAGGACAACGCTGCGGTCATGAAAGGCTACGTCGCCGGCCGCTTCTACCCGAACGCGGAAACCCGCGAGTACGCGGCGAGCGAAGAGCCCGTGCATATCCTGATGAAGGTGGAGACCCACAACCACCCGACCGCCATCGCTCCCTTCCCCGGCGCCTCCACCGGCTCCGGCGGCGAGATCCGCGACGAAGGCGCAACCGGCCGCGGTGCCAAGCCGAAGGCCGGCCTGGTCGGCTTCACCGTCTCCAACCTGAACATCCCCGGCTTCGAGCAGCCCTGGGAAGTGCCCTACGGCAAGCCCGAGCGCATCGTCACTCCGCTGGACATCATGATCGAAGGCCCGTTGGGCGGCGCCGCGTTCAACAACGAATTCGGCCGCCCGAACCTGGCCGGTTATTTCCGTACCTTCGAGCAGGCCATCGCCACTCCGCGTGGTGAGGAAGTCCGTGGTTACCACAAGCCGATCATGATCGCCGGCGGCCTGGGCAACATCCGCGAAGACCACGTGCAGAAGGGCGAGATCTCGGTCGGCGCCAAGCTGATCGTACTCGGCGGCCCGGCCATGCTGATCGGCCTGGGCGGCGGCGCCGCGTCCTCCATGGCCACCGGTGCTTCCGCCGCTGACCTGGACTTCGCCTCGGTGCAGCGCGAGAACCCGGAAATGGAACGCCGTTGCCAGGAGGTCATCGACCGCTGCTGGCAGATGGGCGAGAACAACCCGATCAAGTTCATCCACGACGTGGGCGCGGGCGGCATCTCCAACGCCCTGCCGGAACTGATCAACGACGGCGGCCGTGGCGGCCGCTTCGAACTGCGCGCCGTGCCCAACGACGAGCCGGGCATGAGCCCGCTGGAAATCTGGTGCAACGAGTCGCAGGAACGCTACGTGATGTCGGTCGACGCCGCCGACTTCGAGACCTTCAAGGCCATCTGCGAGCGCGAGCGCTGCCCGTTCGCCGTGGTCGGTGAAGCCACCGAAGAGAAGCAGCTGACCGTCGCCGACAGCCACTTCGGCAACAATCCGGTGGACATGCCGCTGGAAGTACTGCTGGGCAAGCCGCCGCGCATGCACCGTTCGGTCACCCGCGAAGCCGAACTGGGCGATGACTTCGCCACTGTCGGCCTGGACCTGACCGAGTCCACCCTGCGTGTGCTGCGTCACCCGGCCGTGGCCAGCAAGAACTTCCTGATCACCATCGGCGACCGCACCATCACCGGCCTCGTGGCGCGCGACCAGCTGGTTGGCCCGTGGCAGGTGCCGGTGGCCGACTGCGCCGTCACCGCCACCAGCTTCGACGTCTACACCGGTGAAGCCATGGCGATGGGCGAGCGCACTCCGTTGGCCCTGATCGACGCCCCGGCCTCCGGCCGCATGGCGATCGGTGAGACCATCACCAACCTGGCCGCCGCGAGCATCGACAAGATCTCCGAGATCAAGCTCTCCGCCAACTGGATGGCCGCTGCCGGCCACCCGGGCGAAGACGCGCGCCTGTACGACACCGTCAAGGCTGTCGGTATGGAACTGTGTCCGGCGCTGGGCATCACCATCCCGGTGGGCAAGGACTCCATGTCCATGAAGACCCGCTGGCAGGATGGCGACGCCGAGAAGAGCGTGACCTCGCCGATGTCGCTGATCATCTCCGGCTTTGCCCCGGTCAACGACGTACGCAAGACCCTGACCCCGCAACTGCGCCTGGACAAGGGCGAGACCGACCTGATCGCCATCGATCTGGGCCGTGGCAAGAACCGCATGGGCGGCTCCATCCTCGCCCAGGTCAACGGCCAGATCGGCCGCGCTGCGCCGGACGTCGACGATGCCGAAGACCTGAAGGCCTTCTTCGCTGTGATCCAGGGCCTGAACGCCGACGGCCACCTGCTGGCCTACCACGACCGTTCCGACGGTGGCCTGATGGCCACCGTGGTGGAAATGGCCTTCGCCGGTCATTGTGGTCTGGACCTGAACCTCGACGCGCTGGCCGACAGCCGTGACGAGCTGACCGCCGCCCTGTTCAACGAAGAGCTGGGCGCCGTCATCCAGGTTCGCTCCGCCGCCACCCCGGAAGTGCTGGCCCAGCTCAGCGCTGCCGGCCTGGAAGACTGCGTCGCCGTCATCGGCCAGCCGGTCAACGGCGCCGAGATCAACCTGGACTTCAATGGCGAGCGCGTCTTCAACGACCAGCGCCGCAACCTGCAGCGTATCTGGAGCGAAACCAGCTACCGTATCCAGCGCATGCGCGACAACGCCGACTGCGCCGACCAGGAATTCGATGGCCTGCTGGACGAGGACAACCCCGGCCTGTCGGTGAAGCTGAGCTTCGACGTCAACGACAACATCGCCGCGCCCTACATCAAGAAAGGTGTGCGTCCGCAGATCGCCATCCTGCGCGAGCAGGGCGTCAACGGCCAGGTCGAGATGGCGGCTGCCTTCGACCGCGCCGGCTTCGCCGCAGTCGACGTGCACATGAGCGATATCCTCGCCGGCCGCATCAGCCTGGAGCAGTTCAAGGGCCTGGTGGCCTGCGGCGGCTTCTCCTACGGCGACGTGCTGGGCGCCGGCGAAGGCTGGGCCAAGTCGATCCTGTTCAACGCCCGTGCCCGCGATGGCTTCCAGGCCTTCTTCGAGCGCAAGGACAGCTTCGCACTGGGCGTGTGCAACGGTTGCCAGATGATGTCCAACCTGCACGAGCTGATCCCCGGCACCGAGTTCTGGCCGCACTTCGTGCGCAACCGCTCCGAGCAGTTCGAGGCGCGCGTGGCGATGGTTCAGGTGCAGGAGTCGCAGTCGATCTTCCTGCAGGGCATGGCCGGTTCGCGCCTGCCGATCGCCATCGCCCACGGTGAAGGCCATGCGGAGTTCGAAAGCGAGGAAGCCCTGCTCGAAGCCGACCTGTCCGGTACCGTGGCCATGCGCTTCGTCGACAACCTGGGCAAGGTCACCGAGACCTACCCGGCCAACCCGAACGGCTCGCCCCGTGGTATCACCGGCCTGACCAGCCGCGACGGCCGAGTCACCATCATGATGCCGCACCCGGAGCGCGTGTTCCGCGCCGTGCAGAACTCCTGGCGTCCGGACGAGTGGGAAGAGGATGGCGGCTGGATGCGCATGTTCCGCAATGCCCGCGTCTGGGTCGGCTGAGTTCGGCCTTCATGCGTGACGAAAAAGGGGAAAGCTTCGGCTTTCCCCTTTTTCTTTGCCTGGCCATCGCTGGAGGCTGCCTTGGCTGACGACCCCGTGCTTCCCGAAGTTCGCCCGGTGACGTCGGGGCAGGTGCTGCGCCTGTGTCGCTGCGGACATTGCGCGAGTCTGCCGGATGCTGCCGAGCAATGCCCGGATGTGCTGGAACTCACGGTGAAGCGCGAGCGTTACCTGCTGCTCTGCCGCTGCGGCCGGTCTGCCGAACTACCCTACTGCGATGGCCAGCATTCAAGGCGCCGGGAGCTTCGCTAGCGGCGCAGAACGGCTGAAGGAAGAACGGTGGCGAGTGGCCTGTGTCGACGGATCAACTCATCAGGTCCGCAGTGGTGGTCTGGCTGTTCCTGGCTTCAATCACTTTGCTCAGGTCGGGGAAGTGACGGGGCATCTTGTGCACCGCGTCGGCGCCGAGCTTGTCGTAGACCAGCATGGCGTGATCCCGGTAGTTGGCCAGGAATACCGCATAAGGGTTGAAGCGCCGCAAGAACGGCTGGGCCGCGCGGAAGACCGCTTGTACTTCGTCCCTATTCATGCCGCTGACCGTTTCATGGTGCCAGCGTCCGCCCAGGGGCGTGGGACGGGCCATCCAGGCGCGGGTAACGCCGAAGCGTTCCTGTTCCTTATGGATGGGGGAGCCAGGCTCCAGCGAGAAGGTGCCGCGGTGAATCGAGTAGATGTAGTCGCGGTTGCGGTCCAGGAAGCGCAGTGTGTTGTGGAATTCTTCCTCAGTTTCGGTTGGGAAACCGCAGATCATGTAGACATGGTTGGCAATCCCCGCGGCGTGGGCATTGCGCAATACCTGTTCGACATCGTCGATTCTCGTGCCCTTGTCCATCAGGTCGAGAATGCGTTGTGTGCCGCTTTCCAGGCCCCAGAGCAGGTACTTGCAACCGGAACGCGCCATCTTGGCGAGAATCTCGGGGGTGAAGGTGCGGTTGGGCTTGCTCAGGGCGTAGTAGGAAATATCCAGGCCAGACTCGATGATGGCATCCGCCAACTTGGCAAAATGGCCGGGAGCGATCATTTCATCGACGAACGAGAAGTGCCGGATGCCCTTTTCGACAAAGCCTCGGAGCATGTCGATGACCATTTCCAGGCCATGCAGGCGATAAGTCAGCCCGGCGGACATGTAATGCACGCAGAAAGTACAGCGGCGCCAGTAGCAGCCGCGTGACAGCAGCAAAGGGATGACGGGAGTGGGGGAGTAATAGCGGTCAAGCGTCAGGTCGCCGAAGTCCGGCTTGCCGTAGGCGTCGATATCCCGACGGTATTCGGAGGGGTTGCGTTTGACTTCACCAGCCTCGAAAAACACGGCGCCCGGGACATTCGCTGGTGAGCCACCTTGCAGCAGCAGTTGCTTGAGAGGCTCTTCGCCATCGCCATCGATGATGACGTCTGCCGAATGGGGATACCAGCGGAGGAAGTCTTCCGCGCCTGCCGTAAAGCAGCTGCCGCCAAAGAAGACCTTGCGCCCGGTGACTTGCCGCACCAGGCGTCCGAACGCCGCACCGATGGGCAGTTGCTGGCTGAAGATCATGGAGAAGCCATAGCAGTCAGCCTGCTCCTTGATAATGAGGTCGAAGGCTTCTGAGAGCAGCGGGGTGAGGTGGGCGCCCTGGTGCAGGTCATCGGCCTCGCGCCCGAGTATTTCGCTCATCATGTGCGTGAGGGTGAGCAGCAATTCACCGTGTTGATCGTAGGCGACCGGGTCGCCGTAGAAGTCCTTCATCGATTTGCCACGGAAGAAGTCTGGCGTTTCCAGCAGTGCAGCGAGGCTGCTGGGGCTTGTCCCGGGTATCTGCAGGAACCCGCTGCGCAACATCTCGAACAATCGTTCGTAGCACCACAGGTTCAGGTCCAGCACCTTCACGTCCCAATTGGGCAGTTCCCGCTCGATGTAGCCCTTGAGCATCGGAGCACCCAGGGGCGGCGAGGTGGGGGTGGTCATCGGTGGGTAGATCAGTAGAAGTTTCTGGCGGCGTGTGGAGCCGTCGGGGTTGGAGCGGGCGATGAGGTCGTTCATGGTGCAGTACCGTACGAGTGGGGAGGACCGTGCAGTTATCGCCTCATCCCACGGCGGGTGCTGTGACCAGAGCGCCCAAAAAATCTCTTAGGGATTTACCCTACGTAGTAAGAAGAAATTTCGTTCGAAAAATCTCATTCAATGCTCAACAAGCTAGGTTGGTTATGCGGAATAGTCTGACGGCTTCCGCTCACCGCTTCGGCAAAGTGGAGCTCGAAGTCGGTCACAGATTTCATACAAAGGACTTCCCCGACGAACCAGCAGGGAGCCGGACGGTCGAACTTGGACGACGACTTGTCGGTCGCAAGAGGCAAAGTGCCACTATTTGTGGCAGCATTTGTCACCCGTGGCCCGTCTTGCCACGGTCGTGTCCCCGTTTCGATCGGAGTCTCCGATGTACAAACTGTGTTTCTATGGTGAGACTTAAAAATACTTAAAAATCAACGATTTAATAGATTTTTAGATTTACGATTCTTATCATAAATTCTAAGCAAAGCATCTGCTCAAATTCTATCCTCCGGTCACCCAACCATCTTCTTTGACCCTGATCGATGGCCGACCATGGCGGTCTAGCCAGGGTTTCCAGTGCCAGAAAAATTCTGTCATCCACGGCGACGAACGGTGAAAGCCAAGCGGCTGGCGCATTAGCGCGAGTTACCCCGCTTCACACACGTTTCATCCACATTTTATCCACAGCTTTTCCCCGCTTTATCGCCTTGCAAACGCAAATAGGGGGAATAAGATGTTGGGCAAGCGAAGGCCCTCTGCCACTAGATGTTGTGGTTTCGGCTTCGCTCCCTGCGTACTGAGGAGGGAGAAGACTACGGATGGCGGCGCTTCGGTCGACCAAAACTTGGCGGCGCCATCCGTACCACCTGAGCCAGACGACAGGAATGACGTTGGCCCCGATAGGGTTGCTAATTAAGCGTCTGATTGACGGCCCCGTCAATTGGCCTCTGCTGAACGGCGCCCGTCTGGGTCGGCACTCTAACGTTGCCAACTCGGAGAATATTTCTCATGGCAAACCCCAAACAGACCTCTGACGAAGTCTCTAAACTCGCCGCCCAAACCCTCCGCGATCCTAACGCCTCGGCTACTGCAAAGAAGCTGGCGGGGTCTGCTCTTGCCCAGTCGTCTAGCCCCAAGCAGACCGGCAAGGACATGGAGGCGTTCGCCTCGATGGTGCTGAAGTCGCCGAAGTACAGCGACGCCACGAAAACTCTGGCTGCGACGGTAGTTGCGCAGTCTGACGAGCAGCTCTAAGGAGGCGACGTATGGCTCTCTATTTCCTTGAGTACGATCTGCGCAAGCAGCGGAATTACGAGAAGTTGTATGCGGAACTTCAGCGTCTCGGTGCTGTTCGCATTCTCAAATCTCTCTGGTGCTTCAAGTACCAAACTGCAAGTAGTGTTGCGCTCCGTGATCACTTCAGAAATTTCATCGATAGTGATGATGGACTTATCGTAGCTGAAGTAAGTGACTGGGCATCCATTAAAACGGACGGTCACCCTAACAGCCTGAAGTGATTGTGCTGGGGCCCCGAAAGGGGCCTCATGCCATCGGAGGTGGGATAATTGAAAGTTCCATCAGACCTCAGTGTGCTAGAGGCAATTTACGAAGAGTACCATCACGAGTTTTCTCGGTTTTCCAGAGGAGGCGAGAATTCGCGGCAAACTAAGGTTTTTGTGCCAGTTGATTGCCAGAAGATCGCTCAGCGTTTAGGAGTGGACGGGGATATCGTGTTTGGTCGCTTGTATTACCATTTAGAGCAGAAGCATGGTTACAAACGACCAGACGGCAGCAATGTCGCTTTCTTCGTTCTACAAGCGGGAAATGATCGGCGATGCGTTAATTTTCCTCTCCTAGCTTCGGTGTTAGCAGGACTACAGGAAGAGGACAGCAAAGCCAGGCATGCTACCTTTCTCGCGTGGTTTGCAATTGGTGTATCTGTCGTCTCTGTTATTGCAACAGTATTGGGATGAGGGATAATATGAATATGACCTTCTCGGAACGATACGGATTCACCAAGGCCCGCGATGTCATTCAGATTGATTCGATGGATGAACAACTTAGAGTTGGGCTCTGGAATGCCATTACTGTTTGTGTATTCAGCGGATATAGTCCGTATCAATCGCTTAGCGATTTCAACAATGAAAGATACGATCTTTTAGTTAGGCGAGTATGGGCATCCTATTATCACAAGACGCTGGATTCGCGCCCTGACGATTGGAAGGCCGCTGTTGCTGCGATGAGGAAAGACTTCTTCGAATGTGACTGGTTTAAGGTCTATAATTTCTTAGAGTTCCTATTCTCTAATTTCAAGTTCTCTTCCAGTGCTAGGGAGTCTTTTCGTAGCAGCTGTAATGAAACGCTCACAATAAATGTATCTGCCTATCGAGTTGTTGATGACAGAGTGGTGCGGATTACTGAGGGGCATGAAATAGATGAAATTGAATCCGCCATGTCCAATGCGAAAGGGGCAGAATCATTACACATAAGGCGTGCGCTGGAGCTGCTCTCTGATAGAGAGGCGCCCGATTATCGGAACTCCATTAAAGAATCCATCAGCGCTGTGGAAAGTCTGGTACAAGCTGCGCTTGGCGAGAAGGGGACTTTAGGTGCGTTGCTTAATAACTTGGAAGAAAGGATAGAATTGCATGCGGCATTGAAAAGCGCCTTCACTAAGCTCTACGGCTATACCTCTGATGCAGACGGAATTCGACATGCTCTTTCAGATAATTCCAGCATTAAGTTCGAAGACGCGAAGTTTATGCTTGTTGCCTGCTCCGCCTTCGTCAACTTAGTGAAAGTTAAGTTGAACCCTTAACTCCCTGGAATGGGGATATTGATCAGTGGATGGGGCGGTGCTTAATCCCCTCGCTAGGTGGCCTAGGATAGGGTTCTATGTTCTCCAAAATATGCCAGTGGTACGTATTACCCCAGACTGATCATCGCACCGAGAGCGACTTAGGTGGCCTAATGTTGATTTATGCAGGGAAGGTAAGGCTCAGACGATCCATAACCCGCTGAACCGAGGTAGGAGCCCAGTTGCCGCCACGGGCAGTTGGCACACCGCTTTCATTTAGGCAGTTGGCGAGAGCTTGCAGAGTGCGGGCACCCTTGAAGATGCAGAGTTCTAGCTTGTCTTTGAGTTCGGCTGCGCGCTCATCAGCTTGAGTACGTTGCGTGTCGTGACCCTTCTGGCGGTTCAACATGCTGCGCCCCTTTTCAAGTGCTTGGGTTCGATTGCTGATCTTCCGAATAGCTTCAGCATCACCGGACTCTGCGCGCGCTTCCAGTGACTTCAAAGCAGCCTTCGTACGCTCACTGATGAAGGTACGTTCCTGCTCAGCCAGCACGGCGTAGATATGCAGTTGGAAGGTATCGGCGGTGGGCATCGTCGCCACTTTGAACTGAGCACGCTTCATCAGACCCGCAATGTGTTCAACGTCGCGGCTGATTCGATCAAGTTTAGCCACTACTACCGGCAGACCGTGAGCAAACGCCCTGGATGCTTCAGGACGCTCAAGAGGATGCACCGAACCGGATACACCAACATCGGTGTACTCAGCTACCACGGTCCAACCGTGTTGAGTAGCAGCGATACGAACGTATTCTTGCTGGGCGTCGATACCAAGTCCGCTTTCACCCTGGCCTTTAGTAGAAACCCGGTAGTAAGCAACTACGTCCATGTTCGTTACCTCGATTCGCTGTCAATGGGGTTACTTTACATCTGTTACAACGAACGTTCAAGAGTTGTAATGGCGTAAAAATCTTTTTATTGACAAATCCGGGAAACTCAGGACTTGCACCCGACATCTGGATGGGAATTAATCTTATTTAAATGAAGGCAGGATTTCCTGCCCTTGCGACTAGGAATCGAGAACTGGACCAGCACAGGAACAATCTGCTAAGCCCCCATCGTGCAAAGGAGCTGGAACTAGGGGCTGTGGGGGAATCCAGTTACAACGAACCCCACCGTCAAGACGGGGCTTGCATAGATGAGAATTGTTCCTAGATATAGATCGTATAGTTTTTGATCAGCTAAACATGAGTGTACGGCTGAACTTCAGGCAGCTTGAGTTATACGTAAGAGTATTCCGGGAGATACCAGAGAAATCATTAAGACTATTCCGGGAGTATCTTACGATGTCGTAGTGACTCTGCCCGTAGGGCATGCACTGGGGGATCACCCCCGGTATCTGTTTGTGCTGAGAGTCCTTCTGTACAGCATCAGATAATTCTAGAAGATACAACAGATAATCTAGAGATTACCCTAGAAGATTCTGATAATACCTTATAAATACTTAGTAAGAATCTTACAAAGATATATATTTTATGTACTATATATCTTCTATATAAAAATACTAAAGAGATTCCAAAGATAACCTTAAGAGTATTCTAAGTATATTATATAAGTATCTTACAATAAGAGCTCTTACACCTCGCTTTCGCTCGGCGTTCGTAGCTCTAGTTTATCATAGGAAATGGCTATCTGTCAAGATGCTTCAATAAATAATACCTATCACAGCTAACTCAGAGCCCTTCCCAGTCAAAGTCCGTATAGCCAATTCTCGATCAGAAAGATTAAATCAGCGCTATGCCCCCTAGGAGGCGCTACAGTGCGCGTTCTTGGAAAAGCCATACCATCGCAGCAAGCATTGCATTTAGCGCGCTGTAGCACCTCCTGAAGGCCACCCGATGAACCTATACCCGAGACGCTGCGTTCAGGCGAAGTCGAACGCTATCAAGGTCTTCTTGGCGGGCCTGCGTTAGTTCGTTATCTGTCGAATCGAGGGACAAATCAGATTCGAACCCCAGCGGGGTGAGGTAGAGCTTGGCACTACCGACTGTCCGCCACTCACATCCAAGTCGAACGAGGATGTTTCCTATGCGGCGAGAAGGATTGTCTTCGCCGGTAACGCTCATCAGGACAGCAGTAATGTCTTTGCTGGTGACGACGCGCCGGGTTCGGATGTAGTCCTGTACAAATCGGATCAGAGCCGGCTTGCCCATCGGCTGGACTGCATCATTGGCGGCGTCCTCGAAGCCGAGAGTGCGACTCATCAGCCGCAATGCCTTGCTCTTTAACTCAATATCCGACTCAACAGATTTACCAGATGCCATAGCTTCGCGGATGCGCTGGCCGTGCTCGGGACTAATCCAGTCGGCATAGAGGATGGCTAGCTCTTCGACTGCGAAAGTTCCACACCCAGTGCGAGGGCCGGTCTTTACCACTGCCAATGGTTCAAGGTTGGGGTAGCTGCTTCGCAGGCGGAAAGCTTCGATCAAGTGTTCCACTCGACCATTTCGATTCCAGTTGCCGGGAATGCAGCGTGTGTGCCGGCCAGCCATTTCATGAATATCGGCAAGATTGTACCTGCCAGCGGCATCACGGCGGATAAACTGGTATTCGAGGAGGGAGGTAAGGCGTTGGATTTGTAGCAGAGATGTAGCGTTAGACAATTTGATACTCCTGTCGCATTGCACGCAGGAGACGGCAGCCAATACGGCTAGATCAGATGTCTCCCACGAGCTGGTTAAGTTTTAGGTTCATTTGCAACACCATTTTCTGGTCGCCAAGATTGGCTAGTTCTAGCTCGCTTATCGAGCAGCCGGAAACATTACATCTATCGTTTGGATTTTGTCAACCTCCGTATACTGCTTTCAAATCATCGAGAGCAGCTTGCCGGGCGTCTGTATCTGCTTTGATGGCTGTTGCCGCTTCCGCTGCTTCTCGTTCACGCCTGGTGCGATCAAGCGTGATTTGAATCTGCCTGGAGGTCTCCTCGCTGTTCAACTGGTAGCGATGGGCGTGGTATTGCTCTTCTGCGCGCTTATGGACCTGGACTAGATCGCGATCAATCTCAGACTGCGGCTTGGTAAGGGTTAGATCAATAGCACCACCTTGCAGGCCGCAAAACTTGTTTTCGTTGACGGTGTATCCAGCATCATGAAGCGCAAGCAGCTTCTTCAGAGCTATGGGGAACGGAGACTCATGGAAATGAATGTTTGCACATAGTTGACCCTCTCCCCGTGCAACTGACTGGTAGTAGACTTCCTCGGCCATTTGAATACGGTCTTGCAGTTCATCAGCATCAAAAGTAAAAAACTCGATAGTGTCGGTTCCGTACTTGTATTTGGTTTCGTTTTTCATTTGATTTCCTTTTGTTGGTTATGATCGGAAGAGAGATTTAATAGCGGCCCGTGTTGCTGGTGTCGCTGGTGTTGCTCTGGTTTGTTCTGCTTGATCTGTTAATGCAGGTCGAATGATATCTGAGAGTTCTACATACACGTCTGGCGGTAGCACGGATTGCAGTTCCTCGTATCGTGTGACTTGAGCTTTAGTGCACTCCACGAACTGACTAGTGAAGCTACTGTACGGGATATCTGCCGTTCCTAAGATGATTTGATGTTCAACATGGACGATAAAATAAATCATGCCGCATCCTGATCGTGCTCGGTATCATCTTTAGTTTCGGTCCCGTTTTGTAGTTCAAAAAGGCGCTTAAGCTCAGCTTGGGTGGGTTCATTCTTCGATCTGAATGCGGCGTTCGCACATTTTTTACTACAATACTTAGTAAGAATACTTCTGGCATAAAATAGCTTGCTGCAATGGTGGCATGACATATGGCGAATCTTACGTGCCATGATAATTCTCCTATGAGAGTGTTAATGAGTTAGACTTTCGTATGGATATAGAAAAAGCCCCCGCCTGGGAGCTTAAGTTATTCAAGTTTCAACCATGAAAGATGAGAGCATACAGCTTGCACCGAGTATGCCAGTCGGCGATTAAGCGCTACGCCAATAACGCTAGCAAGTGGGGAATAGGTCGCTGGTGCTCCCTTGAGACGGTAAAGGCACCAGCTAATGTGACGGCATTCAGTTGGCAGACTTTGCCGTCACATGTTCTTTGAATTTATGCCAGCTTGATCACTGCTGCTGGCGAGCATTGGAAACGATAATGCCGCTCTGGAATCCACTACCGTTGTGATTAAGGAATAAGGTGTTGAACCATCGCCGCAAATGAGGATTAACATACGATGGTTCAACAGGTGCTCAGTATTAGAATGAGGCGTGCCAAGCGAAGGGAATACTAATGAGGGGCCTCAATAATATGGTCTCATGGTTTTCTGTAAAGTCAAGAGTTCGTTAAAAATAAAGTTCAACGTGTCATGCAAACAGGTCATTGTGGATTGTTTCAGCTGAGAGGGATGGTGAAGTTGTAAGAGACCTTCTCTAGTTCAACTGCTAGGTTCGGTAAAGACATGCCCTTTGAGTACTTTCCGTAAGTAAGATCGTTCCGTTTGTGCCCTACAATAGACTTCGCAGTTGACTCGGCTACGCCCGCATCCTCTAACTTGTTAGTTAACGTATTGCGGAAGCTGTGGAATACGTGGCGACTTCCGAAGCCTAAGCTGGTCTTTAGTTTGCTGAACTGCTGCGACAGGGCATTGAGGCGTTGCCCTCCTTTTGTAGTGTCGTTGCCTGGAAACAAGTATTCGGCACCACTGTAAGTCTTGGTCAGTCGTCTCGCATAAATTGGGCGTAGCTTACTATGGATGGGCGTGGTTCTTTCTCCTGCCACAGACTTTGACTTTGGAACCTTGAATGCTATGGGGTTTTCATTATCATCGAAAACAGTCGAAGCGACGTTTATTCTGCCAATCTCTTCGATTCGCGCTCCGGTGTAACAAGCGAACAAGATAAGGTCGGCAAGATCAGAGTTTCCCTTGTTGATGGCTGCTGTGTACAGCCTCTCAACTTGTTCGTCTGTGTAAGGATCGCGCTCTTCACTCGCGGCAACACCAACTTTCGGATGCTTGTGTTTATCGAATGGGCTCTTCTCGGAAAAGTGCTCGCGATAGTAGGTGTCGTATAGCTTCGCCCATTCGTGATATGCACGAAGCGATGCGAGGTATCCTAAACGGGTTGTGCGCTTCTGTGATACGGAATCTAGGAAAGCGGCGACTGAATCGAAGTTAAGTTCTTTACCTTCAGATGTTAGGTATTTTGAGAGCTTCTGGATGTTGGAGAAATATTTTCTCCGAGTGCGAGCGTCCTCATTCTGCGTGGCGTAATACTCTTCAAATTTGGTCAGCGAAGCAGCAGTGATGGGGGACTTTGGTCGATGTGTGCTGGGGTCTGCGATGATGGCAGCAGCTTGCACGCGCTCATCCTTCCTTAAGCCGTAGTGACTCGCGTGAAGAACAGGCAATGTCTCGTCGAGGATGTCTAGCAGGATGCTAAGACGTTCCATCTTGTCTTCACCCGCCTCGATTCGCGGTAGCACCGTTTCAACTAGCTCTGGTGCATCTCGTTCCAGCAAACGTAGGTGCCGATAAACCTTGTGGAGCACGTTATGACCTTCCCATAAGCTGCCTACGCCCCGAATTCCATGCTCAAGCAGTTCTTCGGCAGGGTTAGGAATTACACGCCGTACCACGTCAAGGGGAATCGACTCCACCTGTTCGCGGAGACTGACAGCCATCCGCGCTGCCTCCGCCTGCCATACATCAGGCGTTACGCGATTCTTGAGACGTTCATCACGGAGCGCCCGGAACTCTGCTTTCCAAGTACCAATCTGAAGGGAAGCAAGCTCACTGGCCAATCGCTTATCGCCAGTCTTCAGGCTTCGAAAGAGTGTCCGCCTGTTCCCGAAATCCGCTCGTAGGTCGGCTGGAACATCAATCCTGACGTGATAAGTCGATTCTCTGAGGTAAAGGCCGTTGCGTGTCACATACTTTTTTGTTGGTGCTGGCATAATAGTGGCCATCTGCAAAGTCTTGCCATCAATTCTAAGCAGAATTTCTACTCAAAAGCACCTGATTCCCTGCTGGGGCCCAGTAAAAAAGGGCTGCAAGGCAAAACATGTACAAACTGTGTTTCTACGTTCCGGAAAGCCATCTGGAATCGGTCAAGAAAGCGGTGTTCGCCGCCGGTGCAGGACGCATCGGTGCCTACGACAGCTGCAGCTGGCAGGCACTCGGACAGGGACAGTTCCGCCCCTTGCAGGGCAGCAATCCGTTCATCGGCCAGGCCGGCAGCATCGAGCAGGTCGCCGAATGGAAGGTGGAGATGGTGGTCGCCGACGAGTTGATCCATGACTCGGTCAAGGCCCTCAAGCAGGCTCATCCTTATGAGACGCCGGCCTTCGAGGTCTGGCGGCTGTCGGACATGGTGTTCTGAACCATACGAAAAAGGCGCCCGCGGGCGCCTTTTTCATGCTGCTGCCCTTACGGGCGAATCTCGATCAGCGTGCCGTCCTTGACCAGGCTCCAGACCTCGCGCATGTCGGCATTGGTCATGGCGATGCAGCCGTTGGTCCAGTCCAGGGTCGAGAAGTACCACTCGGGGTATTCATCATCCATCGGGGTGCCGTGGATCATGATCATGCCGCCCGGCTGCAGGCTCTTTTCCCGCGCCTTGGCCACGTCGCGGGCGTTGGGGTAGGAGATGTGCATGGAGAGGTTGTACTTGTCGCTGGTCTTGCGCCAGTCGACCCAGTAGAAGCCCTCCGGCGTGCGGTTGTCGCCCTCGGCCAGTTTCGGGCCCTGCGGGCGCTTGCCCAGGGACACGCGGTAGCTCTTGAGCACCTTGCCGTTGCTCATGAGGTGCAATTTGCGCTCGGACTTGAGCACGAGAATCTTGTCGATGTGACCGTCGAGCGTGGGCGTCGCGTTGGCATGCGAGAACGCTGCGAAGGTCAGACAAAGTACGGCAATCAACCAGCGCATCGAGTGGTGTTCCCCGGTAGTTCCTAAAGCCTTAGAGGCGGTAAATGAGCTTATAAGTTCTTTTTCTGTGCAAGCATTGGGAGAATCCCTTCATTGCGTATCGGGAAGTTCTGAATGACCCGATCCGCCAGGAAATATTCTAAGGTACGACCCACGGTGGGGAAAGCCAGCTCACCCCACGGAATGTCGGATTCTTCGAAGAGCCGTACTTCCAGGCTTTCGTCGCCGGCACAGAAGTCGAGGTCGGTGAGTTCGGCACGGAAGAAGATATAAACCTGGCTGATATGCGGCAGATCAAAGACCGTATAAAGCTGCAGGTCGTGGACGCGGGCATTGGCTTCTTCAAGCGTCTCGCGAGCGGCGGCCTGTTCCAGGGTTTCACCGTTTTCCATGAAGCCCGCCGGCAGCGTCCAGTATCCTCGGCGCGGATCGATGGCACGGCGGCAGAGAAGGATGCGCCCATGCCAGGCCGGCAGGCAGCCGGCAACGATGCGCGGGTTCTGGTAATGAACAGTCTGGCACTGGTCGCAGACGAAGCGCAGGCGGTTGTCGCCGCTGGGGATGCGCAGGCTTACGCAGGCGCCGCACTGACTGCAGAATTTCATGCCGTTTCCTTGTTTTTCGATGCGGCAATCTTGCGCGCTGCGTGGTGCACCCAGCAAGGGGCGGGGGTTGGGCAGGGACGTCTTTCGTGCCATGATCCTTCAATTAGAAGAATCGGCCCCCGCAGGATGTTCGGCATGCTGGACCAGCTGCGCCAACGCATACAGACGCACCAACCAAGCGACCTTGAAACGGACCACAGCTTCCCCGAGGCGGCGGTTCTGCTTCCCATCACACCCCAGGAAGAGCTCGTGCTCACCCTGCGCGCGACCGGGCTCTCGACCCACAGCGGCGAGGTGGCCTTCCCCGGCGGGCGCCGTGATCCTGAGGACGTCGACCTGATCCACACCGCGCTGCGCGAGGCGCAGGAGGAAATCGCCCTGCCGCCGGGGCTGGTGGAGGTGGTCGGTCCGTTGAGCACTCTGGTGTCGCGGCACGGCATCCTGGTCAAGCCATTCGTCGGCTTCGTCCCCGATTTCGTGGAGTACCGTCCCAATGACGGCGAGATCGACGCCGTGTTCAAGGTGCCACTGGAGTTCTTCCGTGGCGACCCGCGGGAAACCACTCACCGTATCGATTACTTCGGCCGCAGTTGGTACGTCCCGAGCTACCTGTTCGAGGGCTACAAGATCTGGGGCCTGTCCGCGATCATGCTGGTCGAGTTGCTGAACCTGCTGTACGACGCCCGTATCGACCTGCACCAGCCGCCATCGAAGTTCATCAAGCTGAGCTGAGACCCGATAATAACGAGCGGCCACCGTCTGAGGAGAAATCATGAAGTACCGCCTGGGCTCTTCCCGAGTCGAAACCCATCCGGAAAGCTGGATCGCCCCCAACGCCACGGTGGTCGGCAAGGTGCGCCTCGACGCCGGCTCCAGCGTCTGGTTCAACGCCGTGCTGCGCGGCGACAACGAGCTGATCCACATCGGCGAGCACAGTAATGTGCAGGACGGCACCGTCATGCATACCGACATGGGCTTCCCGCTGACCCTGGGCAAGGGCGTGACCATCGGCCACAACGCCATGCTGCACGGCTGCCAGGTAGGCGACTACAGCCTCGTCGGCATCAACGCGGTGATCCTCAATGGCGCGAAGATCGGCAAGTACTGCATCATCGGCGCCAACGCGCTGATCCCCGAGGGCAAGGAAATCCCCGACGGCTCCCTGGTCATGGGCTCCCCCGGCAAGGTGGTGCGCGAGCTGACCGAGCCGCAGAAGAAGATGCTCGAAGCCAGCGCTGCCCACTACGTACACAACGCCCAGCGCTACGCCCGCGACCTGGCCGAGCAGGAAAATGACTGAAGAACGTCCCGTCGCCTCGCCCTGCGTGCACGTCTGCGCGCTGGACGATGCCGACATCTGCCTGGGTTGCCAGCGCAGCGCTGCCGAAATCACCCGCTGGGGGCTCATGGACAACGCCGAACGGCGCGAAGTGCTTCAGCGTTGCGAACAGCGTGCCCGCGAACAAGGCGTGCTGGTCTAGCACGCCGTCGATTTTTCCCTTCTTGAGGTTTCCCGCAATGCCCCGTATTGGAACTCCCTTGTCGCCGAGCGCGACCCGCGTACTGCTCTGTGGCTCCGGCGAGCTGGGCAAGGAAGTGGCGATCGAACTGCAGCGCCTGGGCTGCGAAGTCATCGCCGTCGACCGCTACGCGAACGCGCCGGCCATGCAGGTCGCGCATCGCAGCCACGTGATCAGCATGCTCGACGGCGTCGCCCTGCGCGCGGTGATCGAGCAGGAGAAGCCGCACTACATCGTGCCGGAGATCGAGGCCATCGCCACCGCGACCCTGGTCGAGCTGGAGAACGAAGGCTACACGGTCATCCCGACCGCGCGCGCCGCGCAGCTGACCATGAACCGCGAAGGCATCCGTCGCCTGGCCGCTGAAGAGCTGGGCCTGCCCACTTCGCCCTATCACTTTGCCGATACCTACGAGGATTACGCTGCGGGCGTCGCCGCCGTGGGCTATCCGTGCGTGGTGAAACCGATCATGAGTTCCTCGGGCAAGGGCCAGAGCGTGCTCAAGTCCGACGCCGACCTGAAGACCGCGTGGGATTACGCTCAGGAAGGCGGCCGCGCCGGCAAGGGCCGGGTGATCGTCGAGGGCTTCATCGACTTCGACTACGAAATCACCCTGCTGACCGTACGCCACATCGGCGGCACTACCTTCTGCGCGCCCATCGGCCACCGCCAGGTGAAGGGCGACTACCACGAGTCCTGGCAGCCGCAGGCGATGAGCCCGAAGGCGCTGGCCGAGTCCGAGCGCGTGGCCAAGGCGGTCACCGAAGCGCTGGGCGGCCGTGGTCTGTTCGGCGTGGAACTGTTCGTGAAGGGCGATGAAGTGTGGTTCAGCGAAGTCTCGCCACGCCCGCACGACACCGGCCTGGTGACGCTGATTTCCCAGGACCTCTCCGAATTCGCCCTGCATGCCCGCGCTATCCTCGGCCTGCCGATTCCGGTGATCCGCCAACTGGGCGATTCCGCCTCGGCGGTGATCCTGGTGGAAGGCAAGTCGCAGCAGGTTTCCTTCGGTAATCTCGGCGCCGCCCTGAGCGAACCGGACACCGCCCTGCGCCTGTTCGGCAAGCCCGAGGTGGATGGCCAGCGCCGTATGGGCGTTGCTCTGGCGCGCGACGAGTCGATCGACGCCGCCCGCGCCAAGGCCACCCGTTCGGCCCAGGCGGTCAACGTCCAGCTGTGAGCCGCTGGGCGGGGCTGATGTGGTGGGCGGCGGCATTGCCGCTGTTGCCGTTGGCCCTGCCCATGGCCGTGCGTACCAGGCGCACGGCCTTGCGCCTGGCTCCCGCCGCGGGCGTCTGCGAAGGCGTTGCAGGCGCGGAGTTTCCTGGCGAACCTTTTCGTCTTCTCCTGCTGGGTGAGTCCACGGTCGCCGGCGTTGGTGCGTCCTGCCTGGACTTTGCGCTGGCCGGGCGGCTGGCGTTGGCGCTATCGAGCCGCCTGGAGCGTCCTGTTGCCTGGCGTGCGGTAGGGGAGAACGGCATTACTGCCGCAGAGGCCTGCGAGCGCCTGCTGCCGGTGGCGACTGATCAGGATTACGAGCTGGTGGCGCTGGTCTTCGGCGTCAACGACACCACGCATTTCAGCTCCGGCCAGCATTGGCTGGGGGCTCTTGAGCAATTGATCGCGCATTTTCGTGGTCGCGGCGCACGGGTCGTCTGCACGGCGGTGCCGCCATTGCAGCATTTCACGGCGTTACCCTGGTTGTTGCGCCGGCTGCTCGGCTGGCGCGCAGCGCTGCTGGATCGTCAGCTCAGAAGCCTCGCCTTGGCGCAGGGGGCGGGGTATTGCGGCGTCAGCCTGGAGATGCAGCCACAGTTCCTTGCCATCGATGGCTATCACCCGTCGGCGCTGGGTTATCAGGTCTGGGGCGAACACCTGGCCCAATGGCTGGTTTTCCAGGATCGAACCCTTCTGTAGGAGCGAGCAAGCTCGCTCCTACAGGCAAGTCTCAGCGGATATCGTTCAGGTCGTCCCCGCGCGTCTCGCGCAGGCACAGCACCGCCAGCAGGCTGAGTGCCGCCGCAACCGACACATAGCCGCCCACCCAGCTCAGGCCACCCATGCCCACCAGCTTCTGCGCGATGTACGGCGCCACTGAGGCACCAAGGATGCCGCCCAGGTTGTAGGCCGCCGAAGCACCGGTGTAGCGCACGTGGGTGGGGAAGAGTTCTGGCAGCAGCGCGCCCATGGGAGCGAAGGTTACACCCATGAGGAACAGCTCCAGCGACAGGAAGATCGCTACCTCCACCGACGAGCCCTGGCTCAGCAGTGGTTCCATGGCGAAGCCCGAGGCGATGGCGGCGACGCAGCCGATGATCAGCACCGGTTTGCGCCCGAAGCGGTCGCTCAGCCAGGCCGATACCGGTGTTGCTGCCGCCATGAAGAGCACGGCGATACATAGCAGGCCGAGGAAGTCTTCGCGGCTGTAGCCCAGGGTGCTGACGCCATAGCTCAGCGAGAACACCGTGGAGATATAGAAGAGGGCGTAGCACACCACCATCGCCAGGGCGCCCAGCAGGGTCGGCCGCCAGTGCTTGGCGAACAGCTCGGCAATCGGCAGGCTGGAGCGTTCGTGGCGCTCCATGGCCTTGGCGAACACCGGGGTTTCCACCAGCTTCAGGCGTACGTACAGACCGACGATCACCAGCACGGCGCTGAGCACGAACGGAATACGCCAGCCCCAGGCGCGGAACTGCTCTTCGCTGAGCAGCATGGCCAGGCAGAGGAACAGGCCGTTGGCGGCGAGGAAGCCGATCGACGGGCCCATCTGCGGGAACATGCCGAACCAGGCCCGACGGCCCTTGGGCGCGTTCTCCGTGGCCAGCAGCGCCGCGCCGCCCCATTCGCCACCCAGCCCGAGACCCTGGCCGAAGCGCAGCACGCAGAGCAGGATCGGCGCCCAGGCGCCAATGCTGTCGTAGCCCGGCAGCAGGCCGATCAGGGTGGTGGAGATGCCCATCAGCAGCAGCGAGGCGACCAGGGTCGACTTGCGCCCGATACGGTCGCCGAAGTGGCCGAACAGTGCCGAGCCCAGCGGGCGGGCGAGGAAAGCGATGCCGAAGGTGATGAAGGCGCTGAGCGCCTGGGCAGTGCCGGAGGTCTGCGGGAAGAACACCGGGCCGATCACCAGCGCGGCGGCGGTGGCGTAGACGTAGAAGTCGTAGAACTCGATGGCGGTGCCGATGAAGCTGGCTACCGCGACGCGGGTGGTGGAGTTGGTCTGTTCGGCCGGTTGTGCGGCTTCGAGGGTGGCACTGGTCATACGGGAATATCCCTGGCAGTCAGGCGCGGCGACGACTCTGGCGGTCGTGTCCGACGTTTCTTGAGGCATCGCCATGGCGCGAGTGCGAGCGCGGCCCGGTGTCGGGGCGGGATGGGCGCGGCTCGCGGGGGGTCGGGGCGAGGCCGGCTGCTTCGCAAGGCAACGACGCAGGGTCGAGGCTCGGCGGGGCGTGCGATTGACTGGCCGGCGCTGCGTCGCGGATAGCGGCGGGCGTCGGCGGGAGGCTGGGTAAGCCGCCTGGATTATAGGGGCGGGCGGGGCGGCTCAGGCAAGCTCGTCGGCGTAGGGTTCTCTCGGCGGCGCGCCAGGCAGCCACGCGCGCACACTTTTCACCCGGTTTTCGCCGGACTGGAGGATTTCCAGGCGGTAGCGGCCGATCTTCAGGCATACGGCGCAGTCGGGAATCTGCTCCAGTGCTTCGGTGACCAGGCCGTTGAGGGTCTTGGGGCCGTCGCTGGGCAATTGCCAGCCCAGTGCGCGGTTGACGTCGCGCAGGTTGGCGGAGCCGTCGATGACATAGGTGCCGTCGGCCTGGGGGTGGATGTCCGGGTTGCGCAGGGTGTTCTGGTTGCTGAACTCGCCGACGATCTCTTCGAGGATGTCTTCCAGGGTGATGATGCCGATCACCTCGCCGTATTCGTCGACGACGATGCCGATGCGCCGCTTCTGCTTCTGGAAGTTCACCAGCTGGGTCGACAGCGGCGTGCTCTCCGGCACGAAGTAGGGCTCCAGGCAGGCGGCCTTGAGGCTGTCCTTGGTCAACTGGTTATGGGTCAGCAGACGGGCGATCTGGCGCATGTGCACCACGCCTTCGACCTGGTTGATGTCGTTGCGGAACACTGGCAGCCGGGTATGGGTGGTGTTGCGCAGCTGGCCGATGATGGTTTCCAGCTCGTCGTCCAGGTCGATGCCCTGGACTTCGTTGCGCGGCACCATCAGGTCGTTCACCGTGATCTTTTCCAGGTCGAGGATGCTCAGCAGCATGTCCTGGCGATTGTGGGTGAGCTTCTCGCTGGAGTCGGTGACCACGCTGCGCAGCTCGTCATTGCTCAGCGGCTTGCCGCCGCGCTGGGTCGGGTCGAGGCCGCCCATGCGCAGCAGCAGGTTGCTGATGCCGGTCATCAGCCAGAGCAGCGGGCTGAACAGCTTCTGCATCCAGATCAGCGGCAGGCTGGCGGGGAAGGCCACGCGCTCGGGGCGCAGGGCGGCGTAGGTCTTGGGCGTGATCTCGCCGAAGATCAGCAGGATCAGCGTCAGCGCCACGGTGGCGATGGCCACGCCCGCTTCGCCCCACAGGCGCAGGGCCAGCAGGGTCGCCAGGGACGAGGCGATGATGTTGACGAAGTTGTTGCCGATCAGGATGGTGCCCAGCAGCCGGTCGGTGCGCAGCAGCAGCCAGCTGGTACGGCGCGCCCCGCGGTTGCCCTGCTTGGACAGGTGGCGCAGGCGGTAGCGGTCGAGGCTGAGCATGCCGGTCTCGACGCTGGAGAAGAACGCCGAACAGAGGATCAGGAAGACCAGCAGGCCGATCAGGTAGCCGGGGTGGATCTCTTCCATGCGCGCGTGTCCTTCAGCGGCGCGCAGGCGCCGCCGTTAGCCTCAGATGTGCAGGATGAATTCCTTGACCAGCTTGCTGCCGAAGTAGGCCAGCATCAGCAGGCAGAAACCCGCGAGGGTCCAGCGGATCGCCTTGTGGCCGCGCCAGCCGAGCTGGTGGCGGCCCCACAGCAGCACGCCGAACACCACCCAGGCGAAGCAGGAGAGGATGGTCTTGTGCGCCAGGTGCTGGGCGAACAGGTTGTCGACGAACAGCCAGCCGGAGATCAGCGACAGCGAAAGCAGCGACCAGCCGCCCCAGAGGAAGCCGAACAGCAGGCTTTCCATGGTCTGCAGCGGCGGGAAGTTGCGGATCAGGCCCGACGGGTGCTTGTGCTTGAGCTGATGGTCCTGCACCAGCAGGAGCAGCGCCTGGACCACGGCGATGGTCAGCAGACCATAGGCCAGGATCGACAGCAGGATATGGGCGAGGATGCCCGGCTGCTCGTTGATCGGCTCGATGGTGCCGTGGGGCACCAGCACGGCCAGCAGGGTGGTCAGCGCGCCGAGTGGATAAAGGAAGAGCAGCAGGTTCTGCACCGGGATGCGCAGGCAGGCCAGCAGGGTCAGGGCGGTGACCGCGGCGGAGATCAGGCTGGCGGCGTTGAAGAAGTCCAGCGCCAGGCCCGCAGGCGTCAGCAACTCCTGGCTCAGGCTGTAGGCCTGGCAGAGCAGGGCGACCAGGCCCAGCAGGAGGAGCAGCGGTTTTTGCGGCGGGGTGCGGCGGGCCAGGCTTGCGCCCTGGTAGACGGTGGTGCCGATATAAAGGACGGCGGCGATCAGGCTGGGCAGCAGAGGTTGCATAAGTCCTTGGAACAGTCCTTCGACGGGGGACCCGAAAGGTGGTGAGTGTGGCACAGATCGCCCGCGCCTAGAAAGCCGCTGAGAACAGTTCGCTTCTGGCCTGCGAAGCGCTCCGTCACATCGGGATCATCGGCGGTGTTGGCGCTGCCCGCACTTCGCTATAATCGGCGGCTTGCTGACAAGCCAAACCCAGGCCCGACCGGGCTGATTAGGAACGCGCATGTTCGAAAACCTTACAGATCGCCTCTCGCAAACGCTGCGCCACGTCACTGGCAAGGCCAAGCTGACCGAGGACAACATCAAGGACACGCTCCGCGAAGTGCGGATGGCCCTGCTGGAGGCCGACGTGGCCCTGCCGGTGGTCAAGGACTTCGTCGCCAAGATCAAGGATCGCGCGGTCGGCACCGAGGTTTCCAAGAGCCTGACCCCGGGCCAGGCCTTCGTGAAGATCGTCCAGGCCGAGTTGGTCGAGCTGATGGGCGCGGCCAACGAGGACCTCGACCTCAACGCCGCGCCGCCGGCGGTCATCCTGATGGCCGGCCTGCAGGGCGCGGGCAAGACCACCACCGCCGGCAAGCTGGCGCGCTTCCTCAAGGAGCGCAAGAAGAAGTCGGTACTGGTGGTGTCCGCCGACGTCTACCGCCCGGCGGCGATCAAGCAGCTGGAAACCCTGGCCAGCGACATCGGCGTGACCTTCTTCCCGTCCGATACCAGCCAGAAGCCGGTGGCGATCGCCGAAGCGGCGATCCGCGAAGCCAAGCTCAAGTTCATCGACGTGGTGATCGTCGATACCGCCGGTCGTCTGCACATCGACGCCGACATGATGGACGAGATCAAGCAGGTCCATGCGGCGATCAAGCCGGTGGAAACCCTGTTCGTGGTCGACGCCATGACCGGCCAGGACGCCGCCAACACCGCCAAGGCCTTCAATGATGCGCTGCCGCTGACCGGCGTGGTGCTGACCAAGGTCGACGGTGACGCCCGTGGCGGTGCCGCGCTGTCCGTGCGCGCCATCACCGGCAAGCCGATCAAGTTCCTCGGCATGGGCGAGAAGAGCGAAGCGCTCGATCCGTTCCACCCCGACCGCGTGGCCTCGCGCATCCTCGGCATGGGCGACGTGCTCAGCCTGATCGAGCAGGCCGAGCAGAACATGGACCGCGAGAAGGCCGAGAAGCTCGCGAAGAAGATCAAGAAGGGCAAGGGCTTCGACCTGGAAGACTTCCGCGATCAGTTGCAGCAGATGAAGAACATGGGCGGCCTGGGCAGCCTGATGGACAAGCTGCCGATGCTCGGCGGCGTCAACCTGTCGCAGATGGGCAACGCGCAGAACGCGGCGGAGAAGCAGTTCAAGCAGATGGAGGCGATCATCAACTCCATGACCCCCGCCGAGCGCCGTGATCCGGAAGTGATCAGCGGTTCGCGCAAACGCCGTATCGCCATGGGTTCCGGTACCCAGGTGCAGGACGTTGGTCGCCTGATCAAGCAGCACAAGCAGATGCAGAAGATGATGAAGAAGGTCACCGCCAAGGGCGGCATGGCCAAGATGATGCGCGGCATGGGGAGCATGTTCCCCGGCGGCATGCCCAAGATGTGAGGCCAGACGGCTCGCCGCCCAGCGGGCCGGACGCGCTGCGGCTTGCGGCGCGGGGCTTTAGCTCATAGAATATGCGGCCTTTCGGGCTCTGTGCCCGAGGGCTGCATTTCTTTTTTGCAAGCAAACCATAGGAACAACGTACGCATGGTAACCATTCGTCTGGCTCGTGGCGGCTCCAAGAAGCGCCCGTTCTATCACCTGACCGTGACCAACAGCCGCAACGCTCGTGACGGCCGTTTCGTCGAGCGCGTCGGCTTCTTCAACCCTGTCGCCACTGGCGCCGAAGTCAAGCTGTCGGTCAACCAGGAGCGTCTGAACTACTGGCTGAGCCAAGGCGCTCAACCGTCTGAGCGTGTTGCTCAACTGATCAAGGAAGCCGCCAAGGCTGCCTGAGATCGATGAACACGAAGCCTGCTCCCGCCGAGGAGATGATCGTTCTCGGCAAGATCGTATCGGTGCACGGCATTCGTGGTGAGGTGAAGGTGTATTCCTTTACCGATCCGTTGGACAACCTGCTGGACTACCGTCGCTGGACGCTCAAGCGTGGCAACGAGGTTCGACAGGCTGAACTGGTCCAAGGTCGCGTGCAGGGCAATGTCCTGGTCGTGAAGCTGAAGGGACTGGATGATCGCGAGATCGCCCGCACCTTCGCCGAATTCGAGATCCTGGTTCCGCGCAGCGAGCTGCCGGTGCTGGATGATGGCGAGTTCTACTGGAGCCAGTTGGAAGGTCTCAAGGTGATCGATCAGAACGGGCAACTGTTCGGGATTCTCGACCACTTGCTGGAGACCGGCGCCAACGATGTGATGGTAGTCAAGCCCTGCGCAGGCAGCCTGGACGACCGTGAACGCCTGCTTCCGTATACGGATCAGTGCGTACAGGCGGTGGACCTGGAAGCCGGTGAGATACGGGTGGACTGGGACGCGGACTTCTAACCCATGTGGATGAGAGCCCTCAGCCGATGTGGATAGGAGTAATCAGCATCTTTCCGGAGATGTTTCGCGCTATCAGCGACTATGGCATCACGAGTCGCGCGGTCAAGCAGGAGCTGATTCAGCTTCAGTGCTTCAACCCGCGAAGCAACACCGAGGACCGTCACCAGACGGTGGACGACCGGCCTTTCGGCGGTGGTCCCGGCATGGTGATGAAAATCAAGCCGCTCGAAGGCGCACTGGGCGATGCCCGGCAAGCCGCAGGCGGACCGGTGAAGGTGATCTACCTCTCGCCGCAAGGTCGCAAGCTGACGCAGGCGGCCGTGAAAGAACTGGCGAACGAGGAACGTCTGATCCTGATCGCCGGGCGTTACGAAGGCATCGACGAGCGCTTCATTGAAGAGCATGTCGATGAGGAATGGTCAGTCGGCGATTATGTCCTGTCCGGGGGTGAGCTTCCGGCCATGGTGCTGATTGACGCGGTCACGCGGTTGTTGCCCGGAGCATTGGGCCACGTGGACTCCGCCGAGGAGGACTCCTTCACGGATGGCCTGCTCGACTGTCCGCACTACACCCGACCCGAGGTGTACGCAGACAAACGTGTTCCGGAGGTGCTGCTCAGCGGCAACCACGAACACATCCGGCGCTGGCGTTTGCAGCAGTCCTTAGGCAGGACCTGGGAACGACGTGCCGATCTTCTGGATTGCCGCTCGCTTTCTGGAGAAGAGAAAAAGCTGCTGGAGGAATACATCCGCCAGCGGAACGATAGTTAACGTATCGATGGCGAGCGCCGAGCGCTTGTCTTAGGAGCATGAAATGACCAACAAGATCATTCAGCAGATCGAAGCTGAACAGATGAGCAAAGAGATTCCGGCGTTCGCCCCCGGCGACACCGTAATCGTCCAGGTTAAAGTGAAGGAAGGCGACCGTCAGCGTCTGCAGGCCTTCGAAGGCGTCGTGATCGGCAAGCGTAACCGCGGCCTGAACAGCGCTTTCACCGTTCGCAAGATCTCCAACGGCGTAGGCGTCGAGCGTACCTTCCAGACCTACAGCCCGCTGGTTGACAGCATCTCCGTCAAGCGTCGCGGCGACGTGCGCAAGGCCAAGCTGTACTACCTCCGCGAACTGTCCGGCAAGGCAGCTCGCATCAAGGAAAAACTGGCCTAATTCGCCGGTTGTTCCCGAAAAAAGCAGCCCACGGGCTGCTTTTTTCTTGCCTGTAGTTTTTCGCCGCTCAATCCGGCGTCCCATTTGCCCCCGGCAGCGTAGTAGAAGTACAAGACCCCGCAGCACCGGCAGCCACCCTCATTGCATCAGGTAGCAGTGGCATGAGCCCCAGAGAGCAAGAAATCCTCCGTCGTACCGAGTTGTCCGAAACCCGCGTGACCAAGGCGGTTTTCCCGCCCACCACCAACCACCACAACACCCTGTTCGGCGGTACCGCGCTGGCCTGGATGGATGAGGTCTCGTTCATCGCCGCGACTCGCTTCTGCCGCTTGCCGCTGGTGACCGTGTCCACCGATCGCATCGACTTCAAGCACCCGATCGCCGCCGGCTCCATCGTCGAATTGATCGGCCGGGTGGTGAAGGTCGGCAACACCAGCCTCAAGGTCGAGGTGGAGGTCTTCGTCGAGAGCATGTCCGCCGATGGCCGCGAGAAGGCTATCCACGGGCTGTTCAGCTTCGTCGCCATCGACGATGAGAAGCGCCCGGTGCCGGTCCTGCCCGGCTTCGAGGCCTGAAATGAAAGAAGGCGCCCACGGGCGCCTTCTTTCATTTCAGGCCGCCTTCAGTGGCGCAGGCTGATCTTCAGCGAGGCCTGGGACAGGTCGATGTTCTGCAGGCTCAGGCTGCCCATGCTCTGGGTCTTCGGTGCACCGGCGACGCGGATGTTGTCGAAGCGCACCTCGCCGATGGAGCTGGGCAGGCGCACGTTGATCGAGCCATCGGGATTCAGGCTGGAGGAGGCATGCAGCGTGTCGTACTGGACGTCGTGCAGAGAGGTTTCGGCGTCGAGGCTGTCCACGACGGGCATTACCAGGCGCGACAGTTGCTTGATGGCGCCGACTCCATCGCCGCTCTCGGCGCTGACCAGCAGGCTCTGCAGGGTGTCATCGAAACCTTGGGCGCTGACATCGCTCATCTCGCGGTCGCTCAGTGGCTTCAAGCCCTTGGGCGCCTCATGGCGGGTGATGCTCGTCGGTGCCTGGCGCTGCACATCGGCGCTGGCCAGCTGGAACGGGCTGAGCAGCGCGGCGACCAGCGTCGCCGCCAGGCGCAGGTTGTTCTGCTTCTTCAGCGCACGGCCGAGCTGGCGTTCGCTGATCCAGCCCTGCTGGATCAGGGTTTCGCCCAGGCGCAGGCCGTTGGTGAGCTGGAGCTGGATGGCCTTGTCCAGCTGTTGGGAGGTAATCAGGCCCTTGCTGACAAGGATCTGGCCGAGACGAGAGTTCTGTTGACTGGGCATGGCGTGGGCTTCGTGGGGCGCAATGATGGCGTGGTGCAATCATTGTCTGTCAGACATATTCTGTCACCAACCGTAAGATAGGGTGACGTAGCCAGTCGTCAGGTTCTTGCGACTTGGGCCGTTTCATTCCTACTCGACGCCCCTTCAGCTACTTCCTCGATCAGCGAAATCACCGTCCATCCCGTGCCGGGCGTCAGCGGCCGCTCGGGGCTGGCAATGTGCAGGCGGCCATTCGGGTCCTTGGCGAACAGCAGCAGCGCACGGCCTTCGTGCAGCGCCTGATAGTCCTCCCAGCCAAAGTTCTCGCTCAGTAGGGTCGAGCGGATTTCCGCGCCGCGAGCGATAAGGCCAGCCATCTGTGGATAAGTGATCGTCGATTGCCCCAGCGGCCGGCCGCGATGGCGGTCGCTGACCCGATGCTTCTCGCTGCGCCTGCTGTCCTGGCTGCTGGGCAGGATGAAGCGCTGGCGCGGGTTGAACTCGTGGCGAAAGCTCATGCACATCAGCGCATTGAGTTCGGCATTGGGCGACAAGGCCAGCAGGTGCCCCAGGCCGATCAGGTCCAGGTGCGCCTCGGCGTGCTGCGAGGCCGGGTTGCCGAAGTAGGTGGGCAGGTTGTCCATGCGCGCGGCGCGGGTGTTCTCCCAGCTCGAGTCGGTGAGCAGTACCTCCACGCCGGCATTCTGCAGGCCGGTGCCGATGGCGCGGGCCACCGGGTTGGCGCCGATGATGAGGAAGCCGGTGGGCACCGGCTCGGCAACTTTCAGCAGGCGGGCCAGCGGTCGTGCGGTGGCGCTTTGCAGGATCACCGTGCCGATGATCACCAGGAAGGTCAGCGGCACCAGCACGCCGGCCTGGGCATGGCCGGCTTCCTGCAGGCGGATGGCGAAGATCGCCGAGACCGCCGCGGCGACGATTCCCCTGGGCGCGATCCAACTCAGCAGCGCCCGTTCCCGCCAGTTCAGCGTTGACCCGGCCGTGGCGATCAGCACGTTCAGCGGCCGTGCGACGAACTGGATCAGCACCAGCACCAGCAGCGCGATCGGCCCCAGGCCGAGCAGGGCCGGCAAGTCCAGCCGCGCGGCAAGCAGCACGAACAGGCCGGAAATCAGCAGGACGCTGAGGTTCTCCTTGAAGTGCAGGATGTGTCGCACGTCGACGCCCTGCATGTTGGCCATGCGCAGGCCCATCACGGTGACGGCGAGCAATCCTGACTCGGACATCACGGTGTTGGACAGCACGAACACGCCAAGGACGACCGACAGCGATGCCAGGTTGTGCAGGTAGTCCGGCAGCCAGTGGCGACGCAGCGCGACGCCCAGCGCCTGGCCGCCGAGCAGGCCGAAGAGGATGCCGCAACCGATCACGCTGATGAAGGTCAGCAGGCTGTCGGTCCACCCGGAGCCTGCGTCGCTCGCGGCGATGAAGGTGTACACCACCACGGCGAGGATGGCGCCGATGGGGTCGATGACGATGCCCTCCCAGCGCAGGATGTTGGCGATGGTGGCGTTGGGGCGGACCACGCGCAGCATCGGCACGATCACGGTGGGGCCGGTCACCAGGGTGAGCGTGCCGAACAGCAGCGCCATCTCCCAGGTGAAGTCCAGCAGGTAGTGGGTGGCCAGGGCGATCACGCCCCAGGTGACCAGCGCTCCAATGGTCACCATGCGGCGTACCACGGTGCCGATTTCCTTCCACTCGTCCAGGTGCAGGGTCAGGCTGCCCTCGAACAGCACCAGGGCTACCGCGAGGGAGACGACGGGGAACAACAGCGGGCCGAACAACGCTTCGGGCGACAGCACGTGCAGGATCGGGCCAACCAGGATGCCGCTCAACAGCAGGAAGAGAATCGCCGGCAGACGCAGGCGCCAGGCCAGCCATTGGCTGAGGAGGGCGGCGATGCCGATACCGGCGAAGGCGTAATAGGTGCTGTGTTCGTCCATGGACCGTCCGAGGTTGTGCAGCAGTGGTGAGGGGGATGGTGTCTATGAAAGACTACCGGCGCCGCTTTTTCCTTTGTACTGGCGTGAAATGACTCCGATTGCTCATCCCCTGATCGACCGCTTCCTCGATGCCCTCTGGCTGGAGAAGGGGCTCTCCGACAACACCCGCAGTGCGTATGGGAGCGATCTCGCCCTGTTCAACGGCTGGCTGGACCAGCGCGGCGTGGTGCTGGAGGCGGCTGGTCGCGACGTGATCCTCGACCATCTGGCCTGGCGCCTGGGCGAGGGCTACAAGGCCCGCTCCACGGCGCGATTCCTTTCCGGGCTGCGAGGCTTTTACCGTTATTGCCTGCGCGAAGGCCTGATCGCCGAGGATCCGACGCTGCTGGTGGACCTGCCGCAACTGGGCAAGCCGCTGCCCAAATCGCTGTCGGAGGCGGATGTGGAGGCATTGCTGGCCGCGCCGGAGACCGATGATCCGCTCGGGCTGCGCGATCGCACCATGCTCGAAGTGCTGTATGCCTGCGGCCTGCGGGTCAGCGAGCTGGTCGGCCTGACCCTGGAGCAGGTGAACCTGCGCCAGGGGGTGGTGCGGGTGCTCGGCAAGGGCAGCAAGGAGCGCCTGGTGCCGCTGGGTGAGGAGGCGATCCGCTGGATCGAGCGCTATGTCCGCGAGGCCCGCGGTGATCTGCTGGCCGGACGGCCCAGCGACGTGCTGTTCCCCAGTCTGCGTGGCGAGCAGATGACCCGGCAGACCTTCTGGCACCGCATCAAGCTGCACGCGAGGGTGGCCGGCATCGGCAAGAGCCTGTCGCCGCACACCTTGCGCCACGCCTTTGCCACCCATCTGCTCAATCACGGCGCCGACCTGCGCGTGGTACAGATGCTGCTGGGGCATAGCGATCTGTCGACCACGCAGATCTACACGCACATTGCCCGAGCACGTCTGCAGGACCTGCACGCCCAGCATCATCCCCGTGGGTGAGCGGGGCTCCGGCAACGCATGCGTTGCCCCGCGAACGACCGGCCATGGATGGCCGGGCCGGGATCGAACTTGGGCAGGTTGCCGCGACAGGGATGTCTACACCTTGTTCGATCTTTGCGAATCAGGCTTGTGAGACACCGCTACGCCGAAGCTTCCCGCTACAGCCTTTGGCTCGGTCTTGCCGGCCCGGTGTGATAGTCTTCGCCGACTGACATCAGGAGTTTTCCATGCGTTTGTCTCGACTTCTGGCTGGTATGGCTATCGGCCTCGCCAGCACTCTCGCCCTGGCCGCCGAACCGGACCAGGCGATCCGCACCACCCTGCAATCGCTGCAGCCTGACCTGCCCATCGAGAATATCTCCAAGGGTCCTCTGGATGGCATCTACCAGGTGCAGCTCAAGGGCGGCCGTATTCTTTACGCCAGCGCCGACGGCCAGTTCGTCGTCCAGGGCAATATCTACCAGGTGAAGGACGGCAAGCCGACCAACCTGACCGAGAAGGCCGAGAGCGCCGGCGTGGCCAAGACCATCAACGCCATCGCCGCCAAGGACATGGTCGTGTTCCCGGCCAAGGGCGAGACCAAGGCGCACATCACCGTCTTCACCGACACCACCTGCCCGTACTGCCAGAAGCTGCACGCCGAAGTGCCGGAACTGCAGAAGCGCGGCATCGAGGTGCGCTACCTGGCCTTCCCGCGCCAGGGGCCGAACTCGCCAGGCGATGCGCAGCTGCAGGCCGTGTGGTGTTCGAAGGACCGCCAGTCGGCCATGAGCGACATGTTCCACGAGAAGGAAGTGAAGGCCGCCAAGTGCGATAACCCGGTGGATGCGCAGTTCGCCCTGGGTCAGATGGTCGGTGTGCAGGGCACCCCGGCGATCATCCTTGCTGATGGCACCATGCTGCCGGGCTACCAGCCGGCCGGCCAGATCGCCAAGCTGGCGCTGGAAGCCAAGTAAGCCGCGGCTTGCGCTCTGATTGACTAATACGGAACCGCTTCGTAATGTTCGGTTCCTTTTGACTAGGGAACAGGCGCCTCGCCTGTTCTGACTTGGTGCCTGCTGCCGTGCCCGCCTCGTTGCGGGCATCGGCGTCTCAGGCACCCCGATGCTGTAATCATGGGGAGTTTCAGCGTGAAACCGGTGAAAGTGGGAATCTGTGGGTTGGGGACCGTCGGTGGCGGTACCTTCAATGTACTCAAACGCAACGCCGAGGAGATTGCCCGCCGTGCCGGGCGTGGTATCGAGGTTGCGCAGATTGCCGCCCGTCGCCCCAATCCGAAGTGTGAAACCGGCAGTACCCCCATTACTGCCGATATCTTCGACGTGGCAAACAACCCGGAAATCGACGTCGTCATCGAGCTGATCGGTGGCTATACCCTGGCCCACGAGCTGGTGCTCAAGGCCATCGAGAACGGCAAGCACGTGGTCACCGCCAACAAGGCGCTGATCGCCGTGCACGGCAACGAGATCTTTGCCAAGGCCCGCGAGAAGGGCGTCATCGTCGCCTTCGAAGCCGCCGTGGCCGGTGGCATTCCGGTGATCAAGGCGATCCGCGAGGGCCTGGCCGCCAACCGCATCAACTGGCTGGCCGGCATCATCAACGGCACCGGCAACTTCATCCTCACCGAGATGCGCGAGAAAGGCCGTGCCTTCGCCGACGTGCTCAAGGAAGCCCAGGCGCTGGGTTATGCCGAAGCCGATCCGACCTTCGACGTCGAAGGCATCGACGCCGCGCACAAGCTGACCATCCTGGCGTCCATCGCCTTCGGCATCCCGCTGCAGTTCGACAAGGCCTACACCGAAGGCATCACCCAACTGACCACCGCCGATGTGAACTACGCCGAGGCGCTGGGCTACCGCATCAAGCACCTGGGCGTCGCCCGCCGTACCGACAAGGGTATCGAGCTGCGCGTGCACCCGACCCTGATCCCGGCCGACCGCCTGATCGCCAATGTGAATGGCGTGATGAACGCGGTCATGGTCAACGGCGATGCCGCCGGTTCCACGCTGTTCTACGGCGCCGGCGCCGGCATGGAGCCCACCGCTTCCTCGGTGGTCGCCGACCTGGTGGACGTGGTTCGCGCCATGACCGCCGACCCGGAGAACCGCGTGCCGCACCTGGCCTTCCAGCCGGACTCGCTCTCCGACCACCCGATCCTGCCGATCGACGCCTGCGAAAGCGCCTACTACCTGCGCATCCAGGCCAAGGACCATCCGGGCGTACTGGCCCAGGTGGCGACCATCCTCTCCGAGCGCGGCATCAACATCGAATCGATCATGCAGATGGAAGTCGAAGAGCATGACGGTCTGGTGCCGATGATCCTGGTTACCCACCGCGTGCTCGAGTCCCGCATCATCGAAGCCATCGCCGCGCTGGAAGCGCTGGATGACGTCGTCGGCAATGTCGTACGCATCCGCGTCGAACAACTGAATTGAATCGACTGCGGCGGCGCCTGCGCGCCGCTGCCAACCCGAAGGTTTCACACCATGCGTTACATCAGTACCCGCGGCCAGGCGCCTGCGCTGAACTTCGAAGACGTGCTGCTGGCTGGCCTGGCCAGCGACGGCGGCCTCTATGTGCCGGAAAACCTGCCGCGCTTCACCGTCGAGGAGATTGCCTCCTGGGCCGGCCTGCCTTACCACGAGTTGGCCTTCCGGGTGATGCGCCCGTTCGTTGCCGGCAGCATTTCCGATGCCGACTTCAAGAAGATCCTCGAGGAGACCTACGGCGTCTTCGCCCACAACGCCGTGGCGCCGCTGCGCCAGCTCAACGGCAACGAGTGGGTGCTGGAGCTGTTCCACGGCCCGACCCTGGCCTTCAAGGACTTCGCCCTGCAACTGCTCGGCCGCCTGCTCGACCACGTGCTGACCAAGCGCGGCGAGCGTGTGGTGATCATGGGCGCCACCTCCGGCGACACCGGCTCGGCCGCCATCGAGGGCTGCAAGGCCTGCGAGAACGTCGATATCTTCATCATGCACCCGCACAACCGTGTGTCCGAGGTGCAGCGCCGGCAGATGACCACCATCCTCGGCGAGAACATCCACAACATCGCCATCGAAGGCAACTTCGACGACTGCCAAGAGATGGTCAAGGCCAGCTTCGCCGACCAGGGCTTCCTGAAAGGCACCCGCCTGGTGGCAGTGAACTCGATCAACTGGGCGCGGATCATGGCCCAGATCGTCTACTACTTCCATGCCGCCCTGCAGCTCGGCGCACCGGCCCGCTCCGTGGCCTTCTCGGTGCCCACCGGCAACTTCGGCGACATCTTCGCCGGCTACCTGGCGCGCAACATGGGCCTGCCGGTCAGCCAGCTGATCGTCGCGACCAACCGCAACGACATCCTGCACCGCTTCATGTCCGGCAACCGCTACGACAAGGACACCCTGCACGCGTCGCTGTCGCCGTCCATGGACATCATGGTCTCGTCCAACTTCGAGCGCCTGCTGTTCGACCTGCACGGCCGCAATGGCAAGGCTGTTGCCGAGCTGATGGACAACTTCAAGGCCACCGGCAAGCTGGCCGTCGAGGATGACCGCTGGACCGAAGCCCGCCGCCTGTTCGATTCGCTGGCGGTGAGCGACGAGGAGACCTGCGAGACCATCGCCCAGGTCTACGCCGAGTCCGGCGAACTGCTGGACCCGCACACCGCCATCGGCGTGCGCGCCGCTCGCGAGTGCCGTCGTAGCCTGGCGGTGCCCATGGTCACCCTGGGCACCGCGCATCCGGTCAAGTTCCCGGAAGCGGTGGAGAAGGCCGGCATCGAGGCCGTCCCGGCGCTACCGGCGCACCTGACCGACCTGTTCCAGCGCGAAGAGCGTTGCACCGTTCTGCCGAACGAGCTGGCCAAGATTCAGGCCTTCGTCAGCGCCCACGGCAACCGCGGCAAGCCACTCTAAAACGCGGCTCGCTGTCCGGAAAAACCCGCCAATCGGCGGGTTTTTTCATGCCCGCAGGAACGGGCTGTGAAACATGCCGTCATGACCAACGGTACTGAAACTCGCGAACTTTATCGCCGAACGTGCGGTCTTCTTCCTGTGTTTTTTCATTTCGCAACAAGGAGATACGACATGGACCGGCTAAGCGCCCTGCTGACCGAGACCTTCGCTCCCTACGCTCCCTCCCTGGGCCCGGCACGCCCCGACGGCGGCCGAATTCTGACCCTCACCAACGACGAAGGAGACGTGGTACTACGGCGAGTCATCGAGGGCCAGCATCTGGCCGACCATGACCAGAGTGCGGATGCGGTGCAGACCATCCGCCGCGACCTGCTGATCTCCGAAGGTCGCATGGAGGATGATGTCGTTTCCCAGTTGCGCCGGCGCGCTCAGGTGCTGAGCTACGGCACCTGATCCACCCCGATGTGAGAACGCCGCCCACCGGGCGGCGTTCTCGTTTGTGCGTCAGAAATGAAAAACGGCCCCGAAGGGCCGTTTCTCAACGCAATGGAAAAGGTCAGCCGCCGAGGTACGCGTCGCGCACCTTGGGGTTCACCAGCAGGTTGGCGCCGGTGTCCTGCATGACGATGCGACCGTTTTCCAGCACGTAGCCGCGGTCGGCGAGCTTGAGCGCCTGGTTGGCGTTCTGCTCGACGAGGAAGACGGTCACGCCTTCCTGGCGCAGCTGTTCGACGATGTCGAAGATCTGCTGGATGATGATCGGCGCCAGGCCCAGGGACGGCTCGTCGAGCAGCAGCAGCTTGGGCTTGCTCATCAGCGCACGGCCGATGGCGAGCATCTGCTGTTCGCCGCCGGACATGGTGCCGCCGCGCTGGTTGAAGCGTTCCTTCAGACGTGGGAACAGGGCCAGGACCTTGTCCATCTGCTCCTGGTAGTCACCCTTGCTGGTGAAGAAACCGCCCATGGCGAGGTTCTCTTCCACGGTCAGGCGGGCGAACACGCGGCGGCCTTCGGGCACGACGGCGATGCTCTTGCGCATGATCACGGAGGATTCCTTGCCGACCAGCTCCTCGCCCATATAGGTGATGCTGCCGGACGAGGCGCGCGGCGAGCCGCACAGGGTCATCAGCAGGGTCGACTTGCCAGCGCCGTTGGCGCCGATCAGGGTGACGATCTCGCCCTGCTGGACTTCCATGCTGACGTCGTGCAGCGCCTGGATCTTGCCGTAGAAGGTGGAAACCTTGTCGAACTTCAGCATGACTCAGGACTCCCCCAGATAGGCTTTGATCACATCCGGGTTGCCGCGGATTTCCTCCGGGGTGCCGTCCGCCAGGGGAGTGCCCTGGTTGATCACGTAGATATGGTCGGAAATGCTCATCACCAGCTTCATGTCGTGCTCGATGAGCAGGACGGTGACGCCGTGCTCGGAGCGCAACATGGCGATCAGCGCCTTGAGGTCCTCGGTTTCCCGCGGGTTCAGGCCGGCCGCCGGCTCGTCCAGCATCAACAGCTGCGGGCGGGTCATCATGCAGCGGGCGATCTCCAGGCGGCGCTGTTGGCCGTAGGCGAGGGTGCCCGCCGGGCGGTTGGCGATGTCCTTGAGGTTGACGATGTCCAGCCAGTGCGAGGCGTAGTCCAGGGCCTCGGCTTCCGCGCGACGGAAGGCCGGGGTCTTGAGCAGGCCGGCGAGGAAGTTGGTGTTGATGTGCCGGTGTTGCGCCACCAGCAGGTTCTCCACCGCGGTCATTTCCTTGAACAGGCGTACGTTCTGGAAGGTCCGCACCACGCCCTTGTGGGCGATCTTGTGGCCCGGCAGGCCCTGGATGGGCTCGCCGCGCAGCAGGATCTCGCCACCGGTGGGGGCGTAGAAGCCGGTCAGGCAGTTGAATACGGTGGTCTTGCCGGCGCCGTTGGGGCCGATCATCGAGATCACCTGTTTTTCCTGGACCTTCAGGGCCACGTTGTTGACGGCCAGCAGCCCACCGAAGCGCATGGTGAGGCCGGATACTTCAAGAATCGGTCGGCTCATTTGCGCAACTCCAGGTGCGGGCGCTGCATGGGCAGAAGCCCCTGCGGACGCCAGATCATCATCAGCACCATGAGGGCGCCGAACATCAGCATGCGGTACTCGCTGAACTCACGCATCAGTTCGGGCAGCAGGATCATCACCACGGCGGCCAGGATGACGCCGAGCTGGGAGCCCATGCCACCCAGCACCACGATGGCGAGGATGATGGCCGATTCGATGAAGGTGAACGACTCCGGGGTGACCAGGCCCTGGCGCGCGGCGAAGAAGCTGCCGGCAAAACCGGCGAAGCAGGCGCCGAGGGTGAAGGCGGAGAGCTTGATCAGCGTCGGGTTGAGGCCCAGCGCACGGCAGGCGATCTCGTCTTCGCGCAGGGCTTCCCAGGCGCGGCCCAGGGGCATGCGCAGCAGGCGGTTGATCACGAACAGCACCAGCAGCACCAGCAGCAACGCGACCAGGTAGAGGAACACGACCTTGTAGTTCGAGTTGTAGGCGATGCCGAAGAACTCGTGGAAGGTCTGCATGCCCTCGGGGGCGCGGCGCTCGAAGGTCAGGCCGAACAGGGTCGGCTTGTCGATGTTGCTGATGCCGTTGGGGCCGCCGGTCAGCTCGGTCATGTTGCGCAGCAGGATGCGGATGATCTCGCCGAAGCCCAGGGTCACGATCGCCAGGTAGTCCCCGCGCAATCTCAACACCGGGAAGCCGAGGATGAAGCCGAAGAACGCCGCCATCAGGCCGGCGATCGGCAGGCACACCCAGAAGCCCAGGCCGTAGTAGTGCGACAGCAGCGCGTAGCTGTAGGCGCCCACGGCATAGAAGCCGACGTAGCCGAGGTCGAGCAGGCCAGCCAGGCCCACCACGATGTTCAGGCCCAGGCCCAGCAGCACGTAGATCAGGATCAGGGTGGCGATGTCCACCGCGCCGCGCGAGCCGAAGAACGGCCAGGCGAGGGCGACGACGATCAGGCCCATGATGATCTTGCGTTGCACGGAGGCGTGGGTCAGGCGTTCGGCCAGACGGGTATGCGGATGCGACAGGGCTTGCTTGACGCTGCCGCCGAAGGCGAAGCGGTCACGCACCAGCTGCCAGACGAACATCAGCACGGCACAGGCGGCGATGGTCCACAGGCGGGTGGGGCTGACGTTTTCCAGCTGCAGGCCGATACCGATCACGCTGAGCTTCAGGCCCAGCACCGGGTAGGCCACGGCCATCACCAGCAGGGCGCTGAAGAAGGCGGTCTTGAGTTTCCGAGTCATACCTTTTCCACCTCCGGGCGACCGAGCAGGCCAGTGGGGCGGAAGAGCAGCACGAGCACCAGCAGGGTGAAGGCCACCACGTCCTTGTACTGGTCACCGAACACGTCGGCGCCAAAGGCTTCGGCCACGCCCAGCACCAGGCCGCCGAGCATGGCGCCCGGGATGCTGCCGATGCCGCCCAGCACCGCGGCGGTGAATGCCTTGATGCCGGCGAGGAAGCCGATGTGCGGGTTGATCACGCCGTATTGCAGGCCCAGCAGCACCGCAGCCACGGCGGCCAGGGTGGCGCCGATGACGAAGGTCAGGGCGATGATGTTGTTGGTATTGATGCCCAGCAGGTTGGCCATCTTCAGGTCCTCGGCGCAGGCGCGGCAGGCGCGGCCCAGGCGGGAGCGGGAGATGAACATGGACAGGCCGTACATGGTCAGCAGGGTGACGATGAAGATCAGCACCTGCATGTACGAGATGGTCACGCCGGTCATTTCGTCGGCGCCGATCACGAAGTTGCCCGGCAGCAGGTTGGGGATTGCCTTGTCCTTGGAATCCTGGGCGAGTAGCACTTCGTTCTGCAGGAAGATCGACATGCCGATCGCGGAGATCAGCGGAATCAGCCGGTTGCTTCCGCGCAGTGGCCGATAGGCGATCCGCTCGATGCTGTAGCCGTAGGCGCTGGTGACGATGATCGCCGCGGCGAAGGTGCAGATGATGACGACAGGAAGACTCACGATTCCCATCATCGCCAGCCCCGTGATCACGATGAAGGCCACGTACGAGCCAATCATGTACACCTCGCCATGGGCGAAGTTGATCATGCCGATGATGCCGTAGACCATGGTGTAGCCGATGGCGATCAGGGCATAGGTGCTGCCGACGGTGAGGCCGTTGATCAGCTGTTGCAGGTAGTGATAGAGCTCAGGCATTACCTAACTCCTCGGGCGTCGCGTGAAGCGGCGCTTGTGGCGCGACGGACCCCCGGAATACTCGGATAAACAAAGCCCACTGCGTGGGCAGTGGGCTTTGTGTGGCGGCGGGTGGCTTACTTGGCTTCGGTCTTGGTGCCGTCCTTGTGCCACTGGTAGACCACGAAGTTGAAGTTCTTCAGGTCGCCCTTCTCGTCGAAGGCCAGGTCACCGGTCGGGGTTGCGAAGGTGTTGGCGCGCAGAGCGGCGGCTACCTTGTCGGTGTCCTCGCTGCCGGCTTTCTTGATGCCTTCGGCGATGACCTGGACCGCGGCGTAGGCCGGGAACACGAACGGACCGCTCGGGTCTTCGTTCTTGGCCTTGAAGGCGTCAACCAGGGCCTGGTTCTTCGGATCCTGGTCGAAGGACTTCGGCAGGGTCACATACAGGCCTTCGGAAGCCGGGCCGGCGATGGCGGAGATTTCCTTGTTACCCACGCCTTCCGGGCCCATGAAGCCGACTTTCAGGCCTTTCTCGGCAGCCTGGCGCAGGATCAGGCCCAGCTCCGGGTGGTAGCCGCCGTAGTAGACGAAGTCGACCTTGGCCTGCTTGAGCTTGGCGATCATCGCGGAGAAGTCCTTGTCGCCGGCGTTGATGCCTTCGAACAGGGCGACCTTGATGCCGGCGCCTTCCAGGGTCTTCTTCACGGCAGTGGCGATGCCTTCGCCGTACTGCTGCTTGTCGTGGATCACGGCCACGGTCTTGGGCTTGATGTGCTCGGCGATGAACTTGCCGGCGGTCGGGCCCTGCAGGCTGTCGAGACCGATGGTGCGGAAGATCAGCTTGTAGCCGCGGGAAGTGATGTCCGGGCTGGTGGAGGCGGCGGTGATCATCAGCACGCCTTCGTCTTCGTAGATGTCCGAAGCCGGTTGAGTGGAGCTGGAGCACAGGTGGCCAACGACGAACTTGACGCCATCGTTGACGATCTTGTTGGCAACGGCCACGGCTTGTTTCGGGTCGCAAGCGTCGTCGTAGACCACGCCTTCGAGTTGCTTGCCGTCGACGCCGCCGGCCTTGTTGATCTGCTCAATGGCCATTTTCGCGCCAATGAACTGCATCTCCCCATACTGGGCGACTGCGCCGGTCACCGGGCCGGCCAGAGCGATCTTGATGGTGTCGGCGGCCATGGAGAAGCTGGCAACGCCGGCCAGGGCCATGGCGGTGAACAGCTGGGAAAGACGCTGAGTACCCTTTTTCATAGTGCTCCACTCTTCTTGTGTTTTCGTTTTTGTAGTCCTGGTGGCCGAGGGGCTACCGGACCGGGATTGCCCCGGACAGGCCCACCGGCAACTGTACCGGTACAGTGTAGAGTGCCGCCGGACCGCTTGAAAAGCGGGGGGCGGACAGCCGACTGTGGGCATGTCGCAAGATTGAAACAAACGTACAGAAAAACGGCGCCTTCCGACTCATCCCCATGGGTTTTTCGTCACCATGGAAAACGCCGTCCGAACCTTGCCTGGCGCGGTCCCGGCGCTATCATGGCGCCGTTCGTTTACCAGGTGAGATCCATGACAGAAGAAGCTAGCACCCTCTATGCCAAGTTGCTTGGCGAAACCGCGAAGATTTCCTGGCAGGAGCTCGCGCCCTTCTTTGCCCGCGGCAGCCTGCTCAAGGTCGCGGGTTCTGCCGATCTGGTGGAGGTCGCGATGGGCGTGGCCGAGGACGACAGGGCGAAGGTATCGGCCTGGCTGGCCAGTGGTGAGCTGAGCAAGGTCGACGAAAAGCTCGCGCAGGATTTTCTCGACCGCGACCCGGAGCTCTGGGCGGTAGTGATCGCCCCCTGGGTGCTGGTACAGGAAAGAGTTCGAAAAGAGTCCGTGCACTGACACTGGGCGATTTCCAATTCGCCAAGGCCGGCTAGACTGTCGGGATTCCATAGAAGGAGATTCGCCATGTTCGAACCGGGCCATCTGCATCTCCAGTCCCTGCCGGGGCTGGGGCAGCAGGAGATCGACGCTCACATCAACTATGAAGTCCGCAAGGATGTGGAAAAAGGCACCATCGTTCACTTCGTCATGAAGGGCGAGATCGACGGCAATGCCTTCACCGAAGAATGGGACATGCCCAAGGAACAGGCCTTCAATTTCGCCAGCGATGCCACCCGCATCGCGCAGAAGCATGGCCTGCACCCGCGATTCGGCTCGATGGTGCGCAATCACAAGGAATACGACGCGATGTTCGAGGACATCCGTCAGAAGCTCGGCACCCAGCCCGGCGACCCGATCGACCTGGACAAGGTGATCCACGGCGACTCGTAACCGACGTACGCAATAAAAAGCCTGGCCTGTGTGCCGGGCTTTTTATTGCGTGCGGTCCTGCCCCGCCAGGCGCCGGCGGTTCACCTGTAGGAGCGAGCTTGCTCGCGAACGGATTCACCGGTGACTCCGTCGTGAGGCGGTTCGCGAGCAAGAACTGGGGGGCCCACTCGCTTCCACCAGCGCTAGTGGCTCACCCAGCGCTGCCGCGCCCAGGCGCTGAGCGAATCCACACACAGCACCAGCAACAGCATGGCGAGGATCACGGTCGCCGCCTGGGCCTGCTGGAACAGGCTGAGGCTGAAATACAGCATCTGCCCCAGCCCACCCGCGCCGACGAAGCCGAGCACGCTGGCCATGCGGATGTTGTTCTCCCAGCGGTAGAGCATGTACGCCACCAGTTGCGGCCAGACGGCCGGCAGGGTGCCGTAGGCGAATGCGGCGATGCGTCCGCCACCGGCCAGGCGCACGGCTTCTGCCGGGGCGCTCGGGGAATTCTCCAGCGCCTCGGCGAACAGCCGGCCGAGCACGCCGCCGGTGTGCAGGGCCAGGGCGAGCGTGCCGGCGTTCGGGCCCAGGCCGGCGGCCAGCACCATCAGTGCGCCCCAGACCAGCTCCGGCACCGCGCGCAGGGCGTTGAGCAGCAGCCGCGAGAGGCTCTGCGCAATACGCCCGAAGCGCCCGGCCGCGGGCAGCGCCAGCAGCATGCCCAGCAGCGCTGCGAGCAGGGTGCCGATGGCCGACATGGCCAGGGTCTCCAGGGCGCCGCGCCCGACTGCCGCGAGGTGCGTTGCGCTCAGGTCCGGCGAGAGGAAATCGCGCCCGTAATCGAGCATCTGGCCCAGGCCGCGCGCGTCGAACAGGCCGCCGCTGTCCATCTCCAGGTAGGCGAAGGACGCGCCGACGGCGAGCAGGATCAGCAGCAGCCAGCCCAGGCTGCGCAGCAGGCCGGTCATTCGAGCCTCCCGCGCAGGAAGCGGCTGAGCAGGTCGGCGGCCAGCACCAGCACCAGGAAGGTCAGCAGGATGCTGGCCACCTCGCCGCCGGCGAACATGCGCAGCGACAGATCGATCTGCTGGCCGAGGCCGCCGGCGCCGACGAAGCCCATCACCACCGAGGCGCGGATCGCGCACTCCCAGCGATAGACGGTGTAGGAAATCAGTTCCGCCGCCGCCGAGGGCAGCACGCCGTAGGCGAAGGCCTGCAACCGCGAGCCGCCGCCCAGCAGCACAGCGCGCGTCGGTCGCGGGTCCACCGATTCGAAGATTTCCGCGTAGACCTTGCCGAGCATGCCGCCGTAGGTGATGGCGATGGCCAGCACGCCGGCGGTGGGACCCAGGCCCACGGCGCGGACGAACAGCAGCGCCCAGACAATTTCCGGTACGCTGCGCAGCACGATCAGCAGGCCGCGCACCGGCCAGCGCAGCGCTCGCGCCCACCAGGCCGGCAGCCCGCCGCGGGGCAGGGCGGAGATCGACAGCGCGCGGGTTGCCAGCAAGGCGGCGGGGAAGGCGATCAGCCAGGCCAGCGCCATGCCGGCGGTGGCGATGGCCAGGGTTTCCAGGGTGGCGCGGCCGAGCAGGGCGAGGAACTCGTCGTCATGGGCCGGCGGCCAGAAGCCGGCTAGGAAGTTCGCCATGGTCCGCGCGTTGTCGCCACTGAACAGGCTGGCGATATCCAGTTCGGACAGGCGTAATCCAGGCCACAGCAGGGCCAGGGCGAGCAGGGTGAGCAGCAGGCGCGGCAGCGCCGCCGGATCGCGGAGCGAGGTCTTCGACAGAGCAGGGTTCAGCATCGCGGGATCTGCACCACCACGGGCCTGCCTTCCGGCGAGGAAGCACCCTGCTGGCCGAGCTGCTCGTTGGCGTACAGCGCGCGCAGGTCGTCGGGGCTGACGCTCTGTGTCGCCTTGTCGAAGGCGATACGGCCATCACGCACGCCGACGATACGCGGGAAGTGCTCCAGCGCCAGGTCCACGGCATGCAAGCTGGCGAGCAGCGTTACGCCGCGGTTCTGCGCTTCCCGAGTCAACACGCCGAGGGTGTGCCCGGCGAGCACCGGGTCCATGGCCGAGACGGGTTCATCCGCCAGCAGCACTTCGGCCTGCTGGTACAGCGCACGGGCGATGCCGACGCGTTGCAGCTGGCCGCCGGAAAGCTTGTCGCAACGTTCGAAGAGCTTGTCGCCCAGGTCCAGGCGCTGCAGCTCGCTGTGGGCGCCGGTGCTGTCGAGAGGGTAGAGCAGGCTGGCCAGGCTTTTCCACAGCGGCCATTGGCCGAGGCGGCCGGCGAGAACGGCGGTGACCACCCGCTGGCGCGGTGGCAGCGGCGGAGCCTGATGCACCAGGGCGATACGCGAGCGCAGGCGCTGGCGCGCGGGGCCGCTCAGTGCCCACGGCTGGGTGCCTAGCAGGTCGAAACTGCCGGAAGCGGGTTTCAGGGCGGTGGCCAGGATGCGCAGCAGGGTGGTCTTGCCGGCGCCCGAAGGGCCGATGATCGCCACCCGTTCGCCGGCATCGACGCTCAGGTCGATGCCGGCGAGCGTGCGCTGGCCGTTGGCGTGGATGTGCTCCACGCCGGTCAGTTTCAGGGTCACTTCAGCAGGCCGGCGGCGCGCGCCGATTCCTCGATGCCCTTGTAGTTCTCAGGCTGGGTCTCGATGAAGCGGCTGGCCGCCTGCAGGTCGAGGATTTCCTTGTCGCGCGGTTTGCCCGGGTCGAGGGCGAGGAAGGCTTTCTTGATCTTCTCGGCCAGGGCCGGATCGAGGTTGCCGCGCACGGTCCAGTTGTAGTCGTAGTAGGTCGGCGTAGTGGCGAAGACCTTCACCTTGTTGGTGTCGACCTTGCCGCTGTCCACCAGCTTCTGCCAGACCGAAGCGTTGAGCACGCCAGCATCGACCTTGCCGGCCTGGACCCAGGCCACGGTGGCGTCGTGGGCGCCGGAATAGGCGACGCGGGAGAAGAACTGCTCGGGCACCACGCCGTCCTTCTGCATGAAGTAGCGCGGCATCAGGCTGCCGGAGGTGGACGAGACCGAGCCGAAGGCGAAGGTCTTGCCCTTGAGGTCCTGGATCGATTTCACGTTCGGGTCGGCAGTGATGAATTTGCTGGTGAACTGCTGGTCCTGCTCGCGCTGCACCAGCGGGATGGCGTTGCCGGTCTTCAAGCGCGCCTGGACGAAGGTGAAGCCGCCCAGCCAGGCCATGTCCAGGCGATCCGAGGCCAGGGCCTCGACCACGCCGGCGTAGTCGGACACCGGGATGAACTTCACCGGCATGCCCAGTTGCTCTTCAAGGTAGGCGCCCAGCGGCTTGAACTTGCGCAGCAGTTCGGTCGGGGCTTCGTCGGGGATGGCGGAGACCTTGAGTTCCTTCGGTGTATCGGCGTGGGCGAAGACGGCGGACAGGGACAGAGCGAAACCGGCGGCGAGCGCCAGGGTGCGTTTGAGCATGGGGAGAGTTCTCCGGGTCAATGGCGGAAAAAACTCCGGCAGTATAGTGGCGGCGCGACTGTTTGGCTGCTCTGGCATCGTCGCAGCGGCTGCGGCCGGCAACCGGCGGTGCCTGCTAGAATGCCGCTCCCCGTACTTTCCCAGCCTTGTACCGGAGATTACTCATGTCGTCCGCCATTCCCTCCCTTGCCTTTGCCGGCCTCGGCCTGATGGGCGTGCCCATGTCCCGCCGCCTGCTTGCCGCCGGCTTCCCGCTGACGGTGTGGAATCGCTCCGCCGGCAAGCGCGAACTGCTCGCCGCCGAAGGTGCGCAGGCCGTGGCGATGCCTGCGCAGTTGTGTGCCGATGCCGAGGTGGTGATGCTCTGCCTGGCCGATACTGCCGCCGTGCGCGAAGTGGTGTTCGGTGCCGGCGGCATCATCGAGGGCGCTCGCGCAGGCCAGGTGCTGGTGGACTTCTCCAGCCTGGAACCGGCCGCCACCCGCGAGATGGCCGCCGAGCTGGAAGCGCGCACCGGCATGCGCTGGGTCGACGCGCCGGTCTCCGGCGGTACGCCGGGCGCCGAAGCGGGTACGTTGGCAATCATGGCGGGCGGGCGCGTCGAGGACATCGAGCGCGTGCGGCCGATCCTGGCCCATCTCGGCCAGCGCCTGACGCGTATGGGCGACGTCGGCGCGGGGCAGGTGACCAAGGTGTGCAACCAGATGATCGTCGCCTGCAATGCGCTGGTGATCGCCGAAGTGGTGGCGCTGGCGGAGAAATCCGGCGTCGATGCCAGCCTGATCGCGCCCGCCCTGGCCGGCGGTTTCGCCGATTCCAAACCCTTGCAGATCCTGGCTCCGCAGATGGCGCAGAGCCAGTTCGAGCCGGTGAAGTGGCACGTGCGCACGCTGCTCAAGGACCTGGACACTGCCGTGAAGCTTTCCCGCGAGGAAGGCTCGGCCACGCCGATGAGCGGCCTCGCCGCCCAACTGATGCGCCTGCACGGTAGCCAGGGCAATCTTGAACGCGACCCGGCTACCCTGGTCGAGCAATACCGTCTTTCGAAGGAATTCCCCGTATGAAACTCTGCGCCAACCTGTCCCTGCTGTTTACCGAAGTCCCGCTGCTGCAGCGTATCGACGCCGCCGCCAAGGCCGGTTTCGAGGGCGTGGAGATCCAGTTCCCGTACGACGTCCCCGCGCAGGACCTGAAAGCTGCACTGGATGAAGCCGGCCTGCCGCTGATCCTCATCAACCTGCCGGCCGGCGACCTGATGCAGGGCGGCCCGGGCATTGCGGCTGTGCCGGAGCGCGCGGCGGAGTTCGAGGCGGCGCTGGCCAAGGCGCTGGACTACGCGCGCATCGTCAAGCCGCAGCACGTCAACGTGCTGGCTGGCCGGCTGGTCGAGGGGCAGGAGCGCGAGGTTGCTCTGCAGACCCTGGCCGAGCGTCTGCGCAGCACCTGCGATGCCTTCGCCGGCACGGGCACCGACGTGCTGATGGAAGCCATCAACTGCCATGACATGAAGGATTTCCTGCTCAATACCCCGGAGCACCTGCAGGACATGCTCGAGCGCGTGGCGCGGGAAAACCTGCGTGCGCAGCTGGACCTCTACCACATGGCGCGCATGGGCCTGGAGCTGGTGGATTGCATCTACGCGCTGATGGGCCAGATCGGCCACGTGCAGTTCGCCGACTACCCCGAGCGCGGCGAGCCGGGCTCGGGCGAGATGGAATTCGAAGTGCCGCTGCAGGTGCTCGATGACGTCGGCTACGACGGCTGGCTGGGCGCGGAGTACCGCCCCACCGGCACCACCGCCGACTCCCTGCGCTGGCTGCCGCGCTGGCGTGCGGGGAAGTTCGATTTCTGAGGGAACCCCGCAGTCAGGCCTGATTGCGCAGCAAGGCCGTGTCGCTGTCTTCGCGGTAGGCCTCGAGGAATTCCACCAGTGCGGAGAGGGGCAACGGGCGGCTGAACAGGTAACCCTGGGCCAGCTCGCAATGGTTATCGCGCAGGAACGTCAGTTGCTGCGCGTGCTCTACGCCCTCGGCGATCACCTTCAGGTGCAGCTTCTGCGCCATGGCGATGATCGCCTGGGCGATCTCGCTGTCGCGGCGCGACTGCGGCACGTCGCGGATGAAGGAGCGGTCCACCTTCAGCGCATCCAGCGGCAGCTGGCGCAGATAGGACAGCGATGAGTAACCGGTGCCGAAATCGTCGATCGACAGGCTCACACCCAGCTCGCGCAGGCGGTTGAGCAAGGGAACGGCCTGGCTGATATTGGACATCACGGCGTTCTCGGTGACCTCCATCTCCAGGTAGCGCGCGGCAAGGCCGGTTTCTTCGAGCGTCTGCTGGACTTCATCGACCAGCCCTTCGCGGCCGAGGTTGCTGGCGCAGCAGTTCACCGCTACCCGCAGGTCCGTGTGGCCCAGGTCGTGCAGGCGTCGCAGGTCCTCGCAGGCGCGGCGCAGTACCCAGGCGTCGAGCGCACCGATCAGGCCATTGGCGGTCGCCAGGCCGATGAAGCGGTCCGGCGCCAGCAGGCCGTGGGTAGGATGCTTCCAGCGCACCAGCGCTTCGAGCTGTTCCACTTCGCCATGATCGATACGCAGGATCGGCTGGTAGTAGAGCACCAGCTCGTCGTCCCACAACGCCTTGCGCAGTTCTTCCTCCAGCTGCAGTTCCTGGGTCGCCTTGGTCTTCAGGTGCGGGCTGAAGAAATGCGTGGCGTTGCGGCCGTTGCCCTTGGACTGATAGAGCGCCAGGTCCGCGTGCTTGAGCAGTTCTTCGGGTTGATCGCCGTCGTTGGGGAACAGGCTGATGCCCACGCTCATGGTCATCACCAGGTTGCGCCCGGCCGTGCTGATCGGCTCCTTCATGCGCTGCATCAGGCGTTGCGCGAGGATGCGCGCCTCGTGGTCCTCACCCAGGTCGGCGAGGATGCAGAACTCGTCGCCGCCAAAGCGCGCCAGCAGGTCGGTGCTGCGCAGCGCACTGCGCAGGCGCTCGGAAACGATGCACAGCAGCTCGTCCCCGGCGGCATGGCCAAGGGAATCGTTGACCCGCTTGAAGTGGTCGACGTCCAGCAGGATGACCGCCATGCCCTGGCCCTTCTGCCGATTGCGCTGCAGGCGGGCGGTGAATTCCTCGTTGAGCGCGTTGCGGTTATGCAGGCCGGTGAGGCCGTCGAAGCGGGCCAATTGCTGCAGCGAGGCATTGGCGTGGTCCAGTTGGCTGAGCAGGGCGTTGACCCGGCTCAACTCGCTTTCCTTGCTTTCCAGGCTGTCTTCGATCCAGGCCGCCCAGAGCCCGGCGAGCACTACGGCGAGGGCCAACAGGCCAACCATCAGGCCGAGCTGGATGGCGTTGTTGCGCCCAAGGTCCGCCACCGGCGCTACCCAGGAGGGCAGGGTCAGGGTCAGGGCGGCCATGCCGGTGAAGTGCATACTGGCGATGGCGCCACCCAGCAGCAGGCTGGCGAAAACCTGGTAGATCCACTGGCGGCCCGCCGGCTGACGATTGAGTACCGGCGCCAGTACCAGGGCGACGAAGGCCACCAGCACGGCCATCAGCACCGACAGGGTAACCAGCAGCGGGTCGTAATGCTGCATCGGCGGCGACTCGATGGCGGCCATGCCGGTGTAGTGCATCCCGGCGATGCTGGCGCCGATGCAACAGGCGGCCAGCAGGTACTGCAGGGGGCTAAGGCCCGCGTGGGCGAGCAGGCGCATGGCGACCACGCAGATGGCGATGGCGATGAGCAGGGAGATCAGTGTCAGGCCGCCGGAGAAGTGCAGCGGAACCGACGAGCGGAAGGCCAGCATGGCGACGAAGTGCATCGACCAGATGCCGCTGCCCAGGCAGATGCCGCCGACCCACTGCCAACGGTGCGCATGTTGCGGTGCGCGGACCATCCGTGCGGCGATGCTCAGCGCGACGAAGCTGGCGACGCAGGCGATGAGGATGGCCAGCAGGACCAGGCCGGAATTGTGAGAGCACTCCAACAGCACAGCATCGGGTAAGGCGTCCTTCTGCCAGTCCATGGGCGGGATGCTCCAGATGTCGGGGGAGGTGGTTGGCGAATTGATATCACTTTGATGTGAGTCTAGGAAGCTGTCCGCGGCCCGCAAGGTCTTGCGGCCATTTCCGACAAACTGGTTAATACGAAACGACGTACGGTAGTGCCAGATTCTGCTTTGATATTCTCCAGACTCTGAAGGAAGTGCGGTGTTTCGAAATTGACACTTTTTTGACTAATTGCCCGCTAGAGTTGCGCCGCCGGCCGGCAGCATCGGCCATCCCATTTCCTATCCGACTATCGATGTAAGGAGTGCGCTCGATGTCCGAGGGCAAGCGCCGCCTCTTTCCCCAGGTCAGCTCTGCAAGGCTGGTCCTGCTGTTCTCGCTGGCACTGGTGCTGTTCTACAACTTCGCCACCTGGCGGGCCCTGAACAGCCTGGTGCCCATGGAGGGCCTCTGGGGCGTGGCGTTCTTCGCCTCGTTCGCCTTGTTCCTCTGGGCCGCCTTCACGTTGTTGCTGACCCTGGTGTCCTTCCGTCCTTTGCTCAAGCCGGCGTTGACCCTGGTGGCGCTGGTTTCGGCGGCGGCGGCGTACTTCATGAACTCCTACGGTGTCGTGATCGATACCATGATGGTGCAGAACGTCATCGAGACCAATCCCGGCGAGGCCGCCGCGCTGTTCAGCGCGCGCATGGTCGGCTACCTGCTTCTGCTGGGCGTGCTGCCGGCGGTGATCATCTGGTTGACGCCGGTCCGCTACAGCCCGTTCTTCCGCGGGCTGCTGAACAAGGTGCTGGTCATCTTCGGTTGCCTGGTGGTGGTCGCCGTCTGCGTCGGTTCGTTCTACTCCACCTACGCGCCGGTGTTCCGCCAGGAAGAGAAGCTGACCCACTTCATCAACCCGACCAACTACATCTATGCGGTGAGCAAGTTCACCAAGCAGCGCCTGGGCATCAAGGAACATCTGGTGGTGCAGCCCATCGGCGAGGACGCGGTAATGCCGCGCAAGGTGAATGCCGACGGCAAGAAGTCGCTGATGATCTTCGTGGTCGGCGAAACCGCCCGTGCGGACCATTTCTCCCTCAATGGCTACGCGCGCGAGACCAACCCGGAGCTTGCGAAGCTCGATATCCTCAACTTCACCAACGTCAGTTCCTGCGGCACGTCCACGGCGGTTTCCGTGCCCTGCATGTTCTCGAAGTTCCCCCGCGAGGACTACAGCGACAAGAAGGGCAAGACCAACCAGGGGCTGCTCGACATCCTCCAGCGGGTCGGCGTGTCGGTGCTCTGGCTGGACAACAACAGCGATTGCAAGGGCACCTGCCTGCGTGTGCCCAGCCGCGATATCTCGAAGGATCAGCCGGGCCCGTTCTGCGACGGCAATCGTTGCCTTGACGAAGCCATGCTGCAGGACCTGCAGGCTTACATCGATGGCCTGAAGGACAACGCGATCATCGTCCTGCACGCCGATGGCAGCCATGGTCCGGAGTATTACGATCGTTATCCGAAGTCCATGGAGCGCTTCACCCCGGTCTGCCATACCAACCAATTGGGCAGTTGCAGCAAGGAAGAGCTGGTGAACGTCTACGACAACACCATCCTCTACACCGATTACTTCCTCTCCAAGGTCGTGGAGCTGCTCAAGCACAACGAGGGACGCTTCGATACGTCGATGCTTTACGTCTCCGACCACGGTGAGTCGCTGGGTGAGAACGGTGTGTATCTGCACGCCGCGCCCTATGCCATCGCGCCCAAGGCGCAGACCCACGTGCCCATGGTGATGTGGTTCGGCGACGGCGCCCTGGGTGGCATGGGCGTAGATCGCGGCTGCCTGGAGAAGAAAGCCGGCGGCGACGAGCTGAGCCATGACAACCTGTTCCATTCGGTGCTCGGGCTTTACGGTGTACAGACCAGCCTGTACCAGCCGGACCTGGACATCTTCCACTCCTGCAAACGTGCCATGACCGCTTCGCAATGACTGAAGGGCCGATCTGAACGGCGGCCATGAAAAAGGCCCTGCGGCTTCTGCCGCAGGGCCTTTTGTTTTCCGGGAGCTGTTACTTCTCGCGAACCAGCAACACCGGACGGTTGCTGACGCGCAGCAGGCCTTCGGCCACGCTGCCCAGCATCAGGCGACGTACGCCACGGCGGCCGTGGGTGCCCATCACGATGACATCGGCCTTGGAGGCTTCGGCCTCGATCTCGATGCGCTCGGCAATTTCCTCGCTGGCGCGCTCCTGGCAGACCCGCTCGAAGCTGGTTTTCACCGGGAACTCGGCGATCTTCTCCTTCGCCTTGCCGAGGATGTCATCGGCGGCCTTCAGCGCGGCTTCGCGCAGCGGCTCCGGGTTGTAGTACACGGCGTAGTCGGGCAAATGGCGCAGCGGGCTGTCGACGATGGTGATGACGCGCAGCTCGCCGCCGCTCAGCTGAGCCAGCTTGGCCGCCTCGACCAGGGCTCGGTCGGAAACCGGGCTGCCGTCCACCGCTACCAGAATGCGCTCGTACATGATGTGTTCCCTCAATGAGTGGCTTGGTAGGGAAACTCTATCCCCCCATGGGCGAGAATCCCTTGCGCAGCGTCAATGGTAGTCGGTGTGCCTGAATATGCCGGGAATAGAGCGGGTTGTTTCGCTGATCGTGGGGCTCGCCATTGCGTAGGAACGGTGCCCATGAAAAAAGCCGCCACCGGGTGCCCGGTGGCGGCTTCTTCATTTCGGCGTTGCCGCGATCAGCCGGCGACCAGCACGCGGATCGCCTCCAGGCGCAGCGAGGCCTTGTCCAGCATCGCCAGGCTGTCGTCACGCTGCTTGCGCAGGGCATCCAGCTCGCTGTCACGCACGCTGGGGTTGACGGCCTTGAGCGCGGTCAGGCGCGCCAGCTCTTCGTCCAGGGTCGCTTTCAACTGCTGGCGAGCCAGCTCCACGCGCTCGGCATGGCGCGGGGTGATCTTGGTCTCGGCCACGGAGAATTGCTTCGCCAGCACGTCGCGCTGGGCCTGCACGAACTTGTTGGCGCTGGCGCGCGGCACGCTTTCCAGCTGATCGTTCAGGGTGTCGAAGGACACGCGCGAGGACAGGTCGTTGCCGTTGGCGTCCATCAGGCAGCGCAGCGCCACTGGCGGCAGGAAGCGGCCGAGCTGCAGCTTGCGCGGTGCCACGGCCTCGCTGACGAACAGCAGTTCCAGCAGCACGGTACCGGGCTTGAGTGCCTTGTTCTTGATCAGCGCCACCGAGGTATTGCCCAGCGAGCCGGACAGCACCAGGTCCATGCCGCCCTGCACCATGGGGTGTTCCCAGGTGAGGAACTGCATGTCTTCACGGGCCAGCGCCTGGCCGCGGTCGTAGGTGACGGTCACGCCTTCGTCGTCGCCCAGCGGGAAGCTGGCGTCGAGCATCTTCTCGCTGGGGCGCAGGATCAGGGCGTTCTCGGAATGGTCCTCGCTGTCGATGCCATAGGTGTCGAACAGGCGCTCCATGTAGATCGGCAGGGCGAACTGGTCGTCCTGTTCCTCGATCTCCGCCACCAGCGCCTCGCCTTCGCCGGCGCCGCCGGAGTTGAGCTCCAGCAGGCGGTCGCGGCCGTTGTGCATCTCGGCTTCCAGCGCCTCGCGGGCAGCGGTGCCTTCGGCCAGCAGGGCCTCGAAGGCGTCGTCGTCGCCGCCGTCCAGCAGTTCCACCAGGCGCGGGCCGAAGCGGTGCTGCAGGGCGTTGCCGGTGGGGCAGGTGTTGAGGAAGGCGTTCAGCGCCTGGTGGTACCACTGGAACAGGCGTTCCTGCGGGCTGTTTTCCAGGTGCGGGACGTGGATCTGGATGGTGTGCTTCTGGCCGATCCGGTCCAGGCGGCCGATGCGCTGTTCCAGCTGGTCCGGGTGGGCCGGCAGGTCGAACAGCACGAGGTGATGGGCGAACTGGAAGTTGCGGCCTTCGCTGCCGATTTCCGAGCAGACCAGCACCTGGGCGCCGAACTCTTCATCGGCGAAGTAGGCGGCGGCGCGGTCGCGTTCGAGGATGCTCATGCCTTCGTGGAACACGGTGGCCGGGATGCCGGACTTCAGGCGCAGGGCGTCGCCCAGGTCCATGGCGGTCTCGGCATGGGCGCAGATCACCAGCACCTTGTACTGCTTGAGCATCTTCAGGGTGTCGATCAGCCACTCGACGCGCGGGTCGAAGCGCCACCAGCGGTTGTTCTCGTCGCCGTCGTCGGCCTGGGCCTGGAAGCTGACTTCCGGGTAGAGGTCCGGGTGCTCGCCCAGCGGCAGCTCCATGTACTCGATCGGGTTGGCCAGTACGTAAGGATGCAGTTGGCGTTCCGGGAAGCCCTGCACGGCGGCGCGGGTATTACGGAACAGCACGCGGCCGGTGCCGTGGCGGTCGAGCAGCTCGCGTACCAGGCGGGCGCGGGCCTCTTCATTGCCGGCCTCGACGCTGGCCAGCAGCTCGTCGCCCTCGCTGCCGAGGAAGCCGTGGATGGCCTGGCGCGCGGTAGGGGAGAGGGTGCCCTGGTCGACCAGTTCCTGCACCGCTTCGGCAACCGGGCGGTACTGACTGCTTTCGGTGCGGAAGGCTTCCAGGTCGTGGAAGCGGTCCGGATCGAGCAGGCGCAGACGGGCGAAGTGGCTATCCAGGCCGAGCTGTTCCGGGGTCGCGGTGAGCAGCAGCACGCCAGGGATGACCTGGGAGAGTTGCTCGACCAACTGGTATTCCGGGCTGGCCTGTTCCGGGTGCCACACGAGGTGGTGGGCCTCGTCGACCACCAGCAGGTCCCATTCGGCAGCGAACAGCGCGTCCTGGGCCTTCTCGTCCTCGCGCAGCCATTCCAGCGCCACCAGGGCCAACTGGGTGTCCTCGAAGGGATTGCTGGCATCGCTCTCGACGAAGCGCTCGCGGTCGAACAGCGCGACTTCCAGGTTGAAGCGCCGGCGCATTTCCACCAGCCACTGGTGCTGCAGGTTTTCCGGTACCAGGATCAGCACGCGGCTGGCGCGGCCGGAGAGCAGCTGGCGGTGGATCACCAGGCCCGCTTCGATGGTCTTGCCCAGGCCCACTTCGTCGGCCAGCAGGACGCGCGGCGCCATGCGGTCGGCGACTTCGCGGGCGATGTGCAGCTGGTGCGCGATGGGTTGCGCGCGGGCGCCGCCCAGGCCCCACAGCGAGGACTGCAGCAGGCGGGTGCGGTGTTCCAGGGTGTGGTAGCGCAGGCCGAACCAGGACATCGGGTCGATCTGCCCGGCGAACAGGCGGTCGCTGGCCAGGCGGAACTGGATGAAGTTCGACAGCTGGGTTTCCGGGACGGTGTGCGGCTCGTTCTGCGCGGTGATGCCGTGGTAGATCAGCAGGCCGTCGATCTCGTCCACTTCGCGGACGGTCATCTTCCAGCCTTCGAAGTGGGTGATCTGATCGCCCGGGGCGAAGCGCACGCGGGTCAGCGGCGCATTGCGCTCGGCGTACTGGCGGGTATCACCGGTGGCCGGATAGAGCACCGTGAGCATGCGGCCATCCAGCGCCAGGATGGTCCCCAGGCCGAGTTCCGCTTCACTGTCACTGATCCAGCGTTGACCGGGTTGATACTGCGCCATGGACACCTCCCAAAAAAAGCCGGCTATGGTACCGGAACGCGCAGCGTTCAGCGATGGCCGTCGGCGCCTCCGGTCGTCCGAAATGTCGCTACGGCCGCCGGCAGGTGCCGGATTTCACGGCAGATTCATCGCGAATCGAACAAAGTGTAGCGAGGCGGGCTCAAGTCTCTAGCGCTGCCGCCGATAGCCTGACAAGAGGACTTCCCACCGAGCTTCGGCGCAGGAGCATCCCGATGCTGCCACTTGTACCGACCCATTTTGCCCCCGTCACTGCCCAGCAGGACCTGCCCAGGCCGCGACCGGATGTCGCCCCGGTGACGCCACCTGCGCCCAGCGCGGGCAACGCTGGTGTGGAGCTGGAGCGCCGTCCGGACGAACAGGCGCTCAAGGACGAGTACCAGCGCCGACGCAAGCGTCGCGAGCAGACCGACGGCACGCCCGAGGGCGAGGCGCTGGAGGAGCTGGAAGAAGTCGAGGAACTGGGTGAAGGCGTGCAGGCCGCGCCGCGCAAGGGACTGTGGATCGATGTCGAGGTCTGACTTCCCGGGGTAGTAGACTCTGTCCATCGCTGAATGCCCGAGCCTTGCATGCTGTTCGACGACGCCCCCATCCTGCTGCCCGATGCAGAACTGCGCCTGATTCCCGACTGGTGCCCGCCGCCGCGTGCCGCCCGTTGGCTGGCGCAGTTGCTGGCCGAGACGCCCTGGGAGCAACCGCTCGTCCGTCTGCACGGCCGCGACTACCCGGTGCCGCGCCTGGTCAATTGGTACGGCGATCCCGAGGCCTTCTATACCTATTCCGGCCTGACCCACGCGCCGCTGCCCTGGACGCCGCTACTGGCGGAGATTCGTGCCGCGGTGGAGGCGGCGGCCGGGCAGCGCTTCAATGGCGTGCTGCTCAACTACTACCGCGACGGCCAGGATTCCATGGGCTGGCACAGCGATGACGAGCCGGAGCTCGGACGCAATCCGGTGGTGGCCTCGCTGAACCTGGGCGGGACCCGGCGCTTCGATTTGCGGCGCAAGGGGCGAAACACAATCGAACATTCCATGGAGCTTTCCGGCGGTTCGCTGCTGGTCATGTCCGGCGCGACACAGCATTATTGGCAGCATCAGGTCGCCAAGACGCGCCGTCCGGTCGCGCCGCGCCTGAACCTGACTTTCCGCCTGGTGCATGCCCTGCCATGAGCAACGACGACAAGCTGATCGACTTCACCGCCGAGCGCGACAAGCGCATCCACGACGTGCACGAAAAGCGCCTGCAGGATGTGCGCAAGGCCTTCGAGCAGGCACTGCCGCTGGGCAAGTCGCGCAAGAAGGGCAAGAGCAAGCCGAAGAAGCGCTGAACTTCTTCGCCTCCAATCCCCCGCTTCACCCGCAAACCCCCGCCCTGCGCGGCTTCCCGCCGCACCCCGTCCCCTCCGAAACTTGACCTGCGTCAGTGCTCCGGGCCTCCCCGGAAAGCGCCTTGTCGTCCATTGATCCAGGTCAATTTGCACCGCCAGGCCGCCGGTAATCTGCACACATCCCCAGACGATGTAGGCAACAGGAGGCCAGCATCATGTTCATCGACGAAGTGGTTCTCGCAGGCATCCTTACCGTCGGACTGATGGTTGTTTTCTTCGGCGGGGTTGGAATTTTCATCTGGAAGGACAGCCACAAGAAGAGCTGATCCTTACAGATTCACAGAGCACGCAAGGCACTTCGGGCGACTTAGGTCGCCCGTTTTTTTGCCCTGACGAAAGTGGGGATGACATATTGTTAGCTTGCTAATAATATGATCAGCAACGATTCCATCATCCTCTTTGCCGGCTATCTTTAAGCGATAGACCCGGACCCTTTCGAGAGACCGCGTGCGACCTACGCTGCAGGCATTCCTCGCGCCGGATACGCTGGCGCTGAAATTCGCAATCAAGACCCTCCTGGCCGGTGGTCTGGCGCTCTGGTGCGCCTTCCGCTTTGACCTTGAGCAGCCGCAGTGGGCGCTGATGACCGTGTTCATCGTTTCCCAGCCGCTGTCGGGCATGGTGGTGGCCAAAGGGCTTTTCCGCCTGATCGGTACCGTGGTCGGTACCGTCATGTCGGTGGTGATGATCGCGCTATTCGCCCAGACGCCCTGGCTGTTCCTGCTGGCCATCTCGCTCTGGCTAGGGCTCTGCACGGCTGCGTCGACGAGCCTGCGCAACCACGTTTCCTACGCCTTCGTGCTATCGGGCTACACCGTGGCGATCATCGGCCTGCCGGCGATCAACCATCCGCTGGACGTGTTCGACCAGGCCGTGGCGCGCAGCACGGAAATCTGCCTGGGGATCCTCTGCGCCTCGGCCATCAGCGCCATCCTCTGGCCCCGTCGCGTCGAGGCCAACCTGGACAAGCAGGCCCAGGCCACCTGGCTTACCGGCATGCAGGCCGCGCGCAGCGAGATCGATGCCGACGCTCGGCAGATCAAGGGACTGCTGCAGGCGCTGGGCAAGATTGTCGAAGTCGACGTGCAGCGCGACCATGCCTGGTTCGAGGGCTATCGCGGACGCATGCGCTCACGCGCGCTGCGGATTCTTTCCCGTGACTTGCTTAGCCTGCTGCGCACCGCGCGCGGTGTAGCGCGCCAGCGCAGCGTGCTGGACGCGGAAGACCGTGCCCGCCTGCAGCCCTGGTTCGAGGAGCTGCGTGCCGCGCTGGAAAATCCCCAGGTCGATGTGATGCATGGGTTGCAGGAGCGCCTGCAGAAGGCCGGCACCGACGACAGCTATTCCAACGACCTGCGCTACTGCCTGACCCGTTGTGCCTTGTTGCTGCGCAAGGCGGTGGATTCGGAACGGACCATGCGTGCGGTAGCCGACGGTCGGGTGGACGATGTTGCCACCGGTACCCTGTCCTGGCACCGCGATGGGCTGATGGCGCTGTTCTACGGCCTGCGCAGTGCGCTGGCGTTACTCGGCATGTCGGCCTTCTGGATGGCCACGGCCTGGCCGGCGGCCACCGGCGGCATGCTGCTGGCGGCGGTGATCTGCAGCCTGTTCGCAAACCGCGACAATGCCGTCACCATCGGCCTGGGTTTCCTGCGAGGCATTCTCTACGCGATCCCGGCGGCTGCCATCGTAAGTCAATGGCTGCTGCCGCAGTGGAACGGCTTCCCGCTGCTTTGCCTGGCACTGGGCGTGCCGCTGTTCTTCGCCTTGCTGGGCATGGCCACGCCAGCGCTGGCGGGCACGGCGACGTCCTTTTCGATCCACTTCATCACGCTCGTAGCGCCCAGCAACGTGATGAAGTACGACCTGGCCAACCTGCTTAATTCGGCCCAGGGCATCGTCATCGGCGTGGGCTTTGCGGTGCTGGTGTTCCGCTTGCTGACCTTGCCGGCGGACTGGCTCAACCGCCGGTTGATCCAGGCCACCTGCGAAGATCTCGGACGCCTGACTCGGCGGCCGCTGGCCGAAGCCGAGAACTGGTTTGGCGGGCGCATGGCCGACCGCCTGATCCGTCTGGCGCGGCACTACACTCTGTTGCCCAAGGAAGAGCAGCGGCGTTGGCAGGACGGCCTGTTCGCCCTTGACCTGGGCAATGAGCTGATCCACATGCGAGCCTGCCTCAACGGCGCCCAGGGGCAGTTGCGCAAGCGTCGTGATCAGTTCCTCGGTGCACTGGGCAGCGTGCTGGAAAAGGGCCCTGGCGCGGGCCGCGAGCCGCGCCTGGAAAGCCTGTGCCCGCCGCTGGAGGAAGCCCTCGCGCATGATCTGCAGGGTGACGACGAATCCAACCGCCTGGCCCGTGCCGCGCTGGCGCAATTACGCCATACCTGGCGCCAGTGGTGCCGCCTGGAGGACGCCAATGGGACTGCATGAGTTCGGCTGGGGTGGCGTGTTTCTGAGTCCGCTGTTCATCTACGCGGTGCTGGCCCTGGGCCTGACCGTGGTTTTGCGCCTGCTGCTGCAGGCCACCCCCTTCGGACGCTGGATCTGGCACGAGGCGCTGTTCGACTGCGCGTTGTTCGTGCTGATTCTCTGCGCCATTACCTGGGCGCTCAGCGCTGTGCCCTGAGAGGAGAAGTTTGTATGCGCGGAACCTTTCGCGTAGCGGTCACCGTCATCCTGGTCATTGCCGCTGTCATGGCCGGCACCTGGCTATGGCGCTACTACATGCTGTCGCCCTGGACCCGCGATGCGCGCGTGCGCGCCGATGTGGTGGTGATCGCCCCGGACGTATCCGGCTGGGTCACCGACCTCGCCGTGCAGGACAATCAGCAGGTCAAGGCCGGTGACCTGATCATGCGCATCGACCACGAGCGCTATGCCGCCAACCTGGAGCAGGCCAAGGCCGTCGCCGAGACGCGCCAGCAGCAATATCGACTGCGCCTGAGCGAAGCCTCGCGGCGCAACAAGCTGGGCATCGCCGCCATCAGTGCCGAGGACAAGGAGACCGCGCAGATCAACGCCGCCATTGCCAAGAGCGAGTTCGACGAGGCCCAGGCCCAGGTCCGGCTGGCGCAGCTCAACCTGACCCGCAGCGAAATGCGCGCCCCGCGCGACGGCCAGGTCACCAACCTGCGCCTGGCCCAGGGCAACTATGCCCAGGCTGGCCAGCCGGTGATGGCGCTGGTGGACCAGAAGTCCTTCTACGTCACCGCCTACTTCGAAGAAACCAAGCTGCCCGGCATCCGTGTCGGCCAGCCGGCGCAGGTGGTGTTGATGAGTGGCGACATCGCCATCGACGGCACGGTGGAAAGCATCAGCAGCGGCATCACCGACCGCAACGCGATCCCCGACAGCCAGTTGCTGGCCAACGTCGAGCCGACTTTCAACTGGGTGCGCCTGGCCCAGCGCATCCCGGTGCGCATCCGCCTGGGCACGGTACCCGAAGGCGTACACCTGAGCGCCGGGATGACCGCCAGCGTCACCGTGAAGGAGCGCTGAGCCCCAGCGCATGCGGTTCGCGCCCGAGCCAGCAGGAAAGTGCCGCGCACAGCACCGACGCGCTTACCAGGCTGACGCCGACCCAGGGCGTCCAGACGATGCCGGCCAGGCTGATCGCCGCGCCGCCCAGCGCCGCGCCGAGGGCAATGCCCAGGTGCATGGCCGAGGTGTTCAGTGCCACGCCGGCGCTGCCGCTGGCGGGGTCGCTGGCGAGCAGGTAGCTCTGCACCGCTGGCGAAATCATCCAGCTGATGGTGCTCCAGACCATCAGCGCGCCGAGCAGCAGCCACGGATGTCCGAGGCTCAGCGGGATCGCCGTCATCGCCAGGGCGAACAGCACCGGCACCACGATCAGCGCGCGGCGCTGGCCGAGCCGGTCGCTCAGCCAGCCACCCAGATAACCGCCGCCGATGGCCGCCAGGCCGATCAGTAACAGGGTCAGCGCAATGCTCTGGCTGTCAGTGATCCCGGCGACCTGCTGGAACCAGGGCGTGATGTAGGCGAACAGGGTGAAGTGACCGCCCAACAGAAGAATCGACACCAGTTGTGCGAGATTCAGCGCGGGACTGCGCAACTGGCGCCTGTACGCTGCGCCATTGGCCGGGCTCTCCAGCGTGCGGCGGGGCAGGGCGAGCAGCAGCAGGGCGGCCAGTGGCAGCGAGTAAAGGGCGATGGCGGCGAAGATCCAGCGCCAGCCGAACCAGTCGTTGACCAGTACGCCGGCTGGTACGCCGAACACCAGCGAGCCGCTGATGCCCATGAAGATCAGGCCAATGGCGCGCCCGCGCTGGCCCGGCGGCGCCAGCTCCACCGCCAGCAGGCTGGCCTGCATGATCAGCAACCCACAGCACGCGGCCATGCCGATGCGCATCAGCAGCAGCGAGGCGTAGTCGGGACTCAGCGCGGCGCCAGCATTGAACGCGGCAAACACCAGCAGGGTGATGAACAGCAGCCGCCGGCAATCGGCGCCACGGGTCAGCCAGCCGAGCAACGGCGCGGCGATGGCGAAACTCAGGGAAAACAGGCTGGTGAGCTGGCCGGCGAGGCTGAGCGAGACATTCAGGTCGTCGGCGAGAGAGGGCAGGATGCCGGTGAGGATGGCCTCGGCGAGGCCGGCGGCGAAGGTGCAAAGGGACAGCAATAGCAGTCGAAGGTCCATGGCGGCTCCGATTCCCGGTGAGGGGTTTCGGGCACGAAGCCTTCGGTTATCCCGGATGGATGTGAGGTGACGGGGGCAGGGTAGTCGAGGGGAAAACTGTATACAAGTTTCCGGGACCGGATGGCCGGCCCCGGAATTTGCATCAGCCGATGGTGATCGGCGGCAGGGCGGGCAGTTCGATGTCGAGTTTTTCGGTCGGCGCCATCACTTCGGCCTCGCCTTTCACCACGGCCTTGCCGTCCTGGTTGAGCACCACGGTGCCGATGCGCACGCGGTTCTTCGGCAGCTTTTCCAGCACTTCCAGTTCCACCGTCAGTTCGTCACCGAGCTTCACCGGGCGGGTGAAAGTCAGGTTCTGGCCGAGGTAAATGGTGCCCGGGCCAGGCAGGGTGGTGGCGATTGCCGCGCTGATCAGCGCGCCGGTGAGCATGCCGTGGGCGATGCGCTCCTTGAACTGGGTGGTGGCGGCGTAGTCGGCGTCCAGGTGCACCGGGTTGCGGTCGCCGGAGACCTCGGCGAACAGCTGGATGTCGCGTTCGCCGACGCTGCGCTTGAAGGTGGCCTTCTGGCCGACTTCGAGTTCTTCATAGGGGACGTTCTGCACGGAAGTCATAGGGGCTCCTCGGATTTCTCGACCTGCGGGACCGGGCACTGCGCGCCCAGCCAGTCGATCAGGTTGTGGATGACCTCGTCGCGGTTGCTCTCGTTGAACAACTCGTGGCGAGCGTCGGGATAAATCTTCAGTTGGACGTCACGAACCCCGGCGCGGGTCATCGCCTGGGCGAGATCCCGCAGGCGCTTGCCCTGGCTGACCGGGTCGCGTTCGCCGCCGATCACCAGCACGGGCAGGTCGTGGCGGATGCGCGAGAGATGCTCCACCGGCGTTATATCCGCCAGGCCGCCGAGCAGGTCCACCCACAGCTGGTTGCTGCAGCGGAAGCCGCAGAGCGGGTCGGCGACATACTTGTCGACTTCGACGGGGTCGCGGCTGAGCCAGTCGAAGGCTGTACGGTTTGGCTTGAAGGCCTTGTTGAACGAGCCGAAGGACAGCAAGTCGATCAGCGCGCTTTGCCCCAGCGGACCCTGGCGCCAGCGCTCGAAGCGGGCGATGGCGCGAGCGCTTTTGTACAGTGCGACCGGCTGGTAATTGGAGCCGGACAGCACCGCCGCATTCACGCTGGCGCTGTGTTGCAGCAGGTAGGCGCTGCCAATGTAGCTGCCCATGCTATGGCCGAGCAGGATGATCGGCAGGTCCGGGTGTTCCTCGCGCACATGCTGGTTGAGCGTGTGCAGGTCGCCGATCACCTTGCCCCAGCCGCCGCGGTCGGCGTAATGGCCCAGCTCGCCGTTCTCGGCGGTGCGGCCGTGGCCGCGCTGGTCGATGGCATAGAGGTGATAGCCGGCGGCGTTCAGCGCCAGGGCCAGGCGCTCGTAGCGGCCGGCATGCTCGGCCATGCCATGGGACAGCATCAGGGCCCCGCGGGACGGGCCTTCCGGCGCCCAGTGGCGGGTATAGAGCGGTGTCTCGTCGCTGGCAGCGAGCCAGTAGGCGGCGTAGGGCATGGGGTCCATCCTGGTTCTTGTTCGTCGATTCTTATTGGAATGGGGCCATGGAGCGGGCCAGACGGGGCGATTCTGCCACGCCGGGACATCTTCTGTATGGATTGCGGATAGCTCCCGGCCATTGTCGTGCAAGTCCCGTCCCAGGCGGCCGCCGGCTCTATCCCGCGCTGAGCGGGGGTGGTGGAGCAAGATTCACGCAGTCTATGACGCCGCCTGGAGTCTTTGCGATGACCAAAGGAACTGCTAGCTTCCGTCGAATGACCGCAATGACGGTTCGGTTTCGCTCAGGTACGAGGACAAGAATAAATGCAACCTGATTTCTGGAACGACAAACGCCCGGCCGGCGTGCCCAGCGACATTGACCTGACCGCCTACAAGTCGGTGGTGGAAGTCTTCGAACGCTCCTGCAAGAAGTTCGCCGACCGCCCGGCCTTCAGCAACATGGGCGTGACCCTGACCTACGCCGAGCTGGATCGCCTGTCCGCCGCCTTCGGCGCGTACCTGCAGAAGCACACCGACCTCAAGCCCGGCGACCGTATCGCCGTGCAGATGCCGAACATCCTGCAATACCCCATCGCCGTGTTCGGCGCCCTGCGCGCCGGCCTCATCGTGGTCAACACCAACCCGCTCTACACCGCCCGTGAGATGCGCCACCAGTTCAAGGATTCCGGCGCCCGCGCGCTGGTCTACGTGAACCTGTTCGGCAAGCTGGTGCAGGAAGTGCTGCCCGACACCGGCATCGAGTACCTGATCGAAGCGCAGATGGGCGACCTGCAGCCGGCGCTCAAGGGCCTGCTGGTCAACACCGTGGTCAAGCACGTGAAGAAGATGGTGCCGGAGTACAACCTGCCCCAGGCCGTTTCCTTCAAGGCAGCGCTGCGTCAGGGCCGCGGCCATGGGCTGCAGCCGGTCAAGGTCGGTCTGGAAGACATCGCGGTGCTGCAGTACACCGGCGGTACCACCGGCGTGGCCAAGGGCGCCATGCTCACCCACGGCAACCTGGTGGCGAACATGCAGCAGGTGCATGCCTGTCTGCAGCAACACGGGCCGGACGGCAAGCCGCTGATGCAGGTCGGCAACGAGGTGATGATCGCGCCGCTGCCGCTGTATCACATCTATGCCTTCACCGCGAACTGCATGTGCATGATGGTCAATGGCAACCACAACGTGCTGATCACCAATCCGCGCGATATCCCCGGCTTCATCAAGGAACTGAAGAAGTGGCGCTTCTCCGCGCTGCTGGGTCTGAACACCCTGTTCGTCGCCCTGATGGACCGCCCCGAATTCAAGGAGCTGGACTTCTCCAACCTGAAGGTCACCAACTCCGGCGGCACCGCGCTGGTCACCGCCACCGCCGAGCGCTGGAAAGCCATGACCGGCTGCACCGTGGTCGAAGGCTACGGCCTCACCGAGACGTCCCCGGTGGTCAGCACCAACCCCTACGGCGACCAGGCGCGCCTCGGCACAGTCGGCATCCCGGTGCCGGGCACCGCGCTGAAGGTGATCGACGACGACGGCAACGACGTCGGCCTGGGCGAGCGTGGTGAGCTGTGCGTGAAGGGCCCGCAGGTAATGAAGGGTTACTGGCAGCGCGAAGAAGCCACCGCCGAGGTGCTGGACGCCGACGGCTGGCTGCGCACCGGCGACATCGCGGTGATCGACCCGGACGGCTTCACCCGCATCGTCGACCGCAAGAAGGACCTGATCATCGTCTCCGGCTTCAACGTCTACCCCAACGAGATCGAGGACGTGGTCATGGCCCACCCGAAAGTCGCCAACTGCGCGGCCGTCGGCGTGCCGGACGAGAAATCCGGCGAGGCGGTGAAGCTGTTCGTCGTCGCCCGCGAAGGCGGCGTGACCGTCGAGGAACTCAAGGCCTACTGCAAGGAAAACTTCACCGGCTACAAGGTGCCCAAGCACATCGTGCTCAAGGACGCTCTGCCGATGACGCCGGTGGGCAAGATCCTGCGCCGCGAGCTGCGCGAAACCGCCTGAGGCGAGCGTGAATGAAAAGGGGGGGCTGATCCTGAATCAGCCCCCCCCTTTTTTATGGCGTATTGTCGACGCGAGTGGGTCAACCACCACAGCCGCCGCTGCCGCACTGGCAGCAGCCGTCTTTCTTGCGCAGGATCTCGTAGAGATCGTCCTTGAGCTGCAGCTTCTGCTTCTTCAGTGTCTCTATGGTGTCATGGCTGGCGGGAGTGATCCCCGCTTCCATGTTCTTGATCTGCTGGTCGAGGTCGTTGTGGCTGTGGAAGAGCTTGGCGAAATGCGGGTCTTCGGTTTTCAGACGGGTAATCTTTTCGCGGAATTCGGGAAACATGAGGGTTCTCCAGGAGAGTGCATAAGCACTGTGCGGGAACCTTAATGGTCCGGTGTTGAGGTAGATCATTGAAGGCAGCGTACCCGGGCGCGCCGCCTGAGACGCTGTTCACAGCAGCCGCCGGCGGCGAATCGCTTCAACCGCTTGAGCCATGCGAAACCGGCCTATCCGAAACTGCGATTTCAACCTTCCGAGCGGGACCTGGCCTGAACACCGGTCCCCGTTCTTTTTTCCGGTTTCATTTCCCTGAAACTCACTTTGTCAGACAATCCAACAAGGCTGCGAGCCTTCTGGGACGGGCTTTTCCGACGAATGGGAGATTGGTGACCGGAAAGCCTGTCTTCGGTCATTTTTCTTACGGACAAGGCTGTGTTTGGTGCTGGTCGCTGTTTCCCAAAGCTGATAATCTCGGCCCGCTTTTCGCTCCCCGAGCCGGGGGAAAGCGACATAAACACAACAAAGAACCGCGAACGCGGTAAAGATGAGCTGTTGCTTAGGAGTGGGCTTCCATGACCGACAATTTCTGGAAGGACAAATACCCAGTGGGGATCGCTGCCGAGATCAACGCTGACCAGTACCCGAACATCCTCGCGGTACTCAAAGAATCCTGCCAACGTTTTGCAGACAAGCCTGCCTTCAGCAACCTGGGCAAGACCCTGACCTACGGCGAGATGTACAAGCTCTCCGGGGACTTCGCCGCCTACCTGCAGCAACACACCGACCTCAAGCCCGGCGACCGCATCGCCGTGCAACTGCCCAACGTGCTCCAGTATCCGATCGTGGTCTTCGGCGCCATGCGCGCGGGCCTTATCGTGGTCAACACCAACCCGCTGTATACCGCGCGGGAAATGGAGCACCAGTTCAACGACTCGGGCGCCAAGGCGCTGGTGTGCCTGGCGAACATGGCTCACCTGGCCGAGGAAGTGCTGCCCAAGACCGGCATCCGCAACGTCATCGTCACCGAAGTGGGTGACATGCTGCCGCCGCTCAAGCGCTTCATCGTCAACTTCGTGGTCCGCAACATCAAGAAGATGGTGCCGGCCTACAGCATCCCCAACGCGCAGAAGCTCATCGACGTCCTGGCCAAGGGCCGCGGCAAGGCGGTGGCGGAAGTCTCGCCCAAGGGCGACGATGTAGCGGTGCTGCAGTACACCGGCGGCACCACCGGCGTGGCCAAGGGCGCGATGCTGACCCATCGCAACCTGGTCGCCAACATGCTGCAGTGCAAGGCACTGATGGGCGCCAACCTCAATGAAGGTTGCGAGATCCTCATCACGCCGCTGCCGCTGTATCACATCTACGCCTTCACCTTCCATTGCATGGCGATGATGCTCACCGGCAACCACAATATTCTGGTGACCAACCCGCGCGACCTGGCCAGCATGGTCAAGGAGCTGTCGCAGTGGAAGTTCACCGGCTTCGTCGGCCTGAACACCCTGTTCGTCGGCCTGTGCAACAACGAAGGCTTCCGCAAGCTGGACTTCTCCGCACTGAAGCTGACCCTCTCCGGCGGCATGGCCCTGCAGCAGGCTGCTGCCGAGCGCTGGAAGGACGTCACCGGCTGCGCCATCTGCGAAGGCTACGGCATGACCGAGACCAGCCCGGTGGTGTCGGTGAACCCGTTCCAGAACATCCAGATCGGCACCATCGGCATCCCGGTTCCGTCGACCCTCTGCAAGGTCATCAGCGATGACGGCCAGGACCTGCCACTGGGCGAGCGTGGCGAGCTGTGCGTCAAGGGCCCGCAGGTGATGAAGGGCTACTGGCAGCGCCAGGAAGCCACCGAGGAGATCCTCGACAAGGATGGCTGGCTGCGTACCGGCGACATCGCGATCATCCAGGAAGACGGCTACATGCGTATCGTCGACCGCAAGAAGGACATGATCCTGGTGTCGGGCTTCAACGTGTACCCCAACGAGCTGGAAGACGTGCTCGCCACCCTGCCGGGCGTGCTGCAGTGCGCCGCGATCGGTATCCCGGACGAGAAGTCCGGCGAGGCGATCAAGGTCTTCGTGGTGTCCAAGCCGGGCGTCACCCTGACCAAGGAGCAAGTCATGCAGCACATGCACGACAACCTCACCGGTTACAAGCGTCCCAAGTCCGTGGAATTCCGCGACAGCCTGCCGACCACCAACGTTGGCAAGATCCTGCGCCGCGAATTGCGCGACGAAGAGCTCAAGAAAATCAGAGCCTGAGCCGATAGATAAGAAACCCGCCGCAAGGCGGGTTTTTTGATGGGGCAAGGAAGCCATGTCCCCTATCCGCCTGAGGTGAACGCCTTGAACACTGCCCTTCGTTTGCGCGCCAAGGTCCTGCTCCTGGCCATCGTGCCGATCCTCCTCCTCACCCTGCTGCTGTGCGCGATTTCCACCGTTGCCTTGAAGCAACTGGCGACCCAGCAGGAAGCGCAGATCCGCGAGAACCTTACCCAGGACCGCGAAGCCCAGCTGAAGAACTTCGTCGACGTGGCACTGGCCGCCGTCGGGCCTGTCTACCAGGCCGCTGCTCAGGGCGATGCCGCGGCGCGCGAACAGGGCATCGCCATCCTCAAGCGCCTCGAATACGGCAAGGGCGGCTACTTCTGGGGCTACGACACCCGCTCCATCCGCGTCTTCCAGGGCACCAGCGACGAACGCCTGGGCGAAGACTTCAGCGGCTATCGCGATCCCAACGGCGTCTACGCCATCCGCGAACTGGTGGCGGCGGGGCAGAGCGGCCAGCACTACGTGCGCTACAGCTTCACCCTGCCGGGCGGCAATGCCATCGTGCCGAAGATCGGCTACGCGCATTACCTGCCCAAGTGGAACCTGGTGTTCGGTACCTCCCTCAACCTCGACGACGTCGAGCGCGAAGTGAAGGAGGCCGGTGCCGCTTTCGATGCCAAGATCGACAACCTGCTGCTGCTCATGGGTGGCGGGGCGCTGGCGCTGCTGGTGGTGATCGGCCTGCTCGCCGGGCTGTTCAGCCGCGCCATCGTGCAGCCTATCGTGCAGGTCCGCGATAACCTCGACGACATGGCTGCCGGTGACGGCAACCTGACCCATCGCCTGAACCTGGGCCGCCATGACGAGCTGGGTGAACTGGCCGGCTCGTTCAACCGTTTCGTCGAGAAGATTCACGTACTGGTGCAGCAGGTCGCCGGCACCACGAACCAGCTGTCGGGTCTGGTGGGCGATGTGGCCCAGCAGGCGCAGCGCTCCGAACGCGCGATGGACGGGCAGCGCCACGAGACTGACCAGGTCGCCACCGCCATCAACGAAATGACCGCCGCTGCGCAGGAAGTGGCGCGCAGCGCACAACAGGCCGCCGACGCAGCGCAACAGACCGATCGCGAAGGCCAGGCCGCCAAGCGCGAAGTGGACCTGTGCGTCTCGCAGATCAACGACCTGGTGGGCGAGGTGCGCAGCAGCAGCGACTCCCTCGACACCCTGCGGCAGGACGTGCAGGGCATCGTCGGTGTGCTGGAAGTGATCCGTTCCATCGCCGAGCAGACCAACCTGCTGGCGCTCAACGCTGCCATCGAAGCGGCCCGCGCCGGCGAGGCCGGGCGTGGTTTCGCCGTGGTCGCCGACGAAGTCCGTGCCCTGGCCAGCCGCACCCAGCAGAGCACCGGGGAAATCCAGCAGATGATCGACCGCCTGCGCGGTACCACGGAAGGCTCGGTCAGTGCCATGCAGCGCGCCAGCGACATGGCCGAGCGCACCCGTGGCCAGGCCAACCAGGCCGGCCAGTCGCTGGACGCCATCGCCCAGCTGATCGGCACCATCAACTCGATGAACGCGCAGATCGCCAGCGCCGCCGAGGAGCAGACCGCGGTGGCCGAGGAGATCAACCGCAGCGTGCACCAGATCGCCGGCGGCGTGGAGAGCGTGGCGGACGACGCAGCCAAGGGCGCGCGCACGGCGACCGAGCTGAACGGCCTGGGCGAGCGCCTGCGCCAGCTCGTGGGGCAGTTCCGCATCTGAGCGGAGCCGCGCGCTGGCGGCATTGCATTGCTAGGGAATCGCAAGCGCCCATGGATGGGAGCTTGCGCTCCGATTCGGGGACGCCAGGCCAGTGGCGTATTCAACGGCGGTCCGAACAACCGGCTCCTTAGCCGATGGCACGTCTGCCCCCCAGATCGTTCACCGGCGCCTCCGCGCTGGAGACAGTCAACATTCCCCGCGGTACTTTCGGAAATCACCGATACCTCCATGGCAGCGCTGCTCGTAGCCTCGGCCGACGTTCCCACTGTCACGGAGTTCTAGCGCCATGCACCTCATCTGGACAATCTGTATCGGCTTCGTTGCGGGGCTTGTTGCGCGGTGGCTGGCACCCGGGAACAACTCCCTGGGCTTCTTCATCACCGCTGCCCTGGGTATTGCCGGCGCGCTGCTGGCGACCTTCGCGGGCCAGGCCTTGCACTTCTACCAACCCGACGAGTCCACGGGCTTCATTGGCGCGGTGATCGGCGCCGTAGCCCTGCTCGTCCTCTACCACCTGCTGTTCGCCAAAAAGAGCTGAGGAAATTCGCCATGAGTCTGATGGATTCGTTGTTGCAGCAAGTGGTCGGTGCCGTCGGTGGCAATCTGGACGAGCACCTTGAAAATGCGCCCGCCGGCGCACTGGGGCAGAGCCTCACCGCCATGTTCCATTCCGATCAGACGCCGCCTTTCGCCAACACGGTGAGCCAGTTGTTCGGCCAGTCCAGCGATGTGCAGCGTGCGGGCATGCTGAATCAATTGCTGGCTGCCGCTGGCCCGGCACTGCTCGCCCAGATGATGAGCGGTGGCCTGGGCAAGGTGCTGCAGCCGGGCGCGACGCAGCTGACGCCGGAACAGGCCGGGCAGTTGAGCGCGTCGGAGGTGGAGGTGATGGCTGCCCAGGCGGAAAAGGCCAACCCCGGCGTAGTCGAAAGCATCGGCCACTTCTATGCCCAGCATCCCACGCTGATCAAGACCCTCGGCGGCGCGGCACTGGCCATTGCCCTGGCCAAGCTGCGCGAGCACCAGCAGGCCTGACTCCCGGCGGGGCGCGACGCCCCGCCAATACGGGCCGCAACGCATTCGGCGTGGCGGCCCTTGCCGGTCCTCTGCGACAATCCACGGATTGTCGCCATGACAGCCCATTTTCCGGGACCGGCCTCGCTCGTTTGCGCTGCGCCGCTTCCCGCGCATACGCCAGCGAAGCCGATGACCCCAGAAACCACGCCGACTCCCGAACAGCTCCTGCAGCGCATGGACCATGCGCTGATCCGCGACCGCCATCGCCTGCGCCGGCAACTCCATGAACTGCGCAAGCACCCGGACGACGCCAAGCTCGCCCAGTGGGCCGAGCGTTTCCAGGCCTCCTGCGCCAAGGTCGAGGCGCGCCGTGCGAGCATTCCGAAGATTCGCTACGACGACAGCCTGCCCATCGCCGCCAAGCGCGACGAGATCAAGGCCGCGCTGGAAAAGAGCCAGGTGGTGGTGATCGCCGGCGAAACCGGTTCGGGCAAGACCACCCAGCTGCCGAAGATCTGCCTGGAGCTGGGCCGTGGCACCCATGGCCTGATCGGCCACACCCAGCCGCGCCGCCTGGCCGCGCGCAGTGTCGCGACCCGCGTCGCCGAGGAAATCGGCACGCCACTGGGCTCGCTGGTCGGCTACCAGGTGCGTTTCGAGGACCAGAGCGACGACAGCACACTGATCAAGCTGATGACCGACGGCATTCTGCTGGCCGAGACCCAGCACGACCGCTACCTGGAACGCTACGACACGATCATCGTCGACGAAGCCCACGAACGCAGCCTGAACATCGACTTCCTGCTCGGCTTCCTGAAGACGCTGCTGCCGCGCCGTCCCGACCTGAAGCTGATCATCACCTCGGCGACCATCGACCTCGAACGCTTCTCCAAGCATTTCGGCGATGCACCCATCGTCGAGGTCTCGGGCCGCACTTACCCGGTGGACACCTGGTATCGACCGCTCGCCGCGGAAGTGGACGAGGACGGCGAGGCGCTATTCGACGACCTTTCCGTGGACCAGGGCATCCTCCGCGCGCTGGACGAAATTGCCGCCCATGAGCGCGAAATCGGCAAGCGCCCCGGCGACGTGCTGGTGTTCCTCCCCGGCGAGCGCGAGATTCGCGACGCCGCCGACATGCTGCGCAAGGCCAACCTGCGCCACACCGAAGTGTTGCCGCTGTATGCGCGCCTGACGCCGGCCGAGCAGCAGAAGATTTTCGCGCCCATGCCGGGGCGCAAGATCGTGCTCGCCACCAACGTCGCCGAGACCTCGCTGACCGTGCCGGGCATCCGCTACGTGATCGACAGCGGCACGGCGCGCATCAGCCGCTACAGCTACCGCGCCAAGGTCCAGCGCCTGCCCATCGAAGCCGTCTCGCAAGCCAGCGCCAACCAGCGCAAGGGCCGTTGCGGCCGGGTCGAGCCGGGCATCTGCGTGCGCCTGTACAGCGAGGAAGACTTCAACGGTCGCCCGGCCTTCACCGATCCGGAAATCCTGCGCACCAACCTGGCGGCGGTGATCCTGCAGATGCTCCATCTGCGTCTGGGCGACATCGAGGCCTTCCCCTTCATCGAGCCGCCGGATGGCAAGGCGATCAACGACGGCTTCACCCTGCTGCAGGAGCTCTCGGCAGTGAACCGCGAGGGCCTGCTCACACCGCTGGGCCGCCAGCTCGCGCGCCTGCCCATCGACCCGCGCCTGGGCCGCATGCTGCTGGAGGCCGCACAACTGGGCAGCCTGCCGGAAGTCCTCACCGTGGCCAGCGCGCTGTCGGTGCAGGACCCGCGCGAGCGGCCGATGGATCGCCAGCAGGCCGCCGACCAGGCCCACGCACAGTGGAAGGACCCGGACTCGGACTTCGCCGCCCTGATCAACCTCTGGCGCGGCTTCGAGGAGCAGCGCCAGGCGCTGGGCTCCAACCCGCTGCGCAACTGGTGCCGGAAGAACTTCCTGAACTACCTGCGCCTGCGCGAGTGGCGCGATGCGCACCGCCAGCTGACGTTGATCTGCCGCGAATTGCAGCTGCCTTTCGGCTCGAAGTCGGACGGCGCCCAGCGCAAGAACGAACCCGTCCGCGAGCAGGCCAAGCCGCACGACAACCGTGGCCGCCAGCCGGTCGCCAAGGCGGATGAGCCGAAGGCTCGCGACATCGACTACGCCGCCGTGCACAAGGCGATCCTCTCCGGCCTGCTCAGCCAGATCGGCCAGAAGGCGGAGGAGGGCGACTACCTCGGCGCGCGCCAGCGGCGCTTCTGGATTCATCCCTCCAGCGTCATCGGCCGCAAGAAGCCGCAGTGGATCATGGCCGCCGAGCTGGTGGAGACCACCAAGCTGTTCGCCCGCATGGTCGCCAAGATCGAGCCGGACTGGCTGGAACCGCTGGCCGGGCACCTGGTGAAGAAGAACTACCTGGAACCGCACTGGGAGAAACGCCGCGGCCAGGTAGTGGCCTACGAGCAGGTCACCCTGTATGGCCTGATCATCATCGGCCGCCGCGCCGTGCACTACGGCCCGATCGATGCGCCGGTGTCCCGCGAGATGTTCATCCGCGAGGCGCTGGTGCGCGGCGAGATCAACAGCCGCGCCAAGTGCCTGTCGGCCAACCGCCAGTTGCTGGAGAAGCTCGACGAGCTGGAAGCCAAGGCGCGCCGGCGCGACATCCTCGCCGACGAGGAAACCCTGTTCGCCTACTACGACGAACGATTGCCGGCGGATATCTACCAGTCTGCCAGCTTCGAGAAATGGTACGAGCGCGAGCACAAGGCAAAACCGGACCTGCTGATCATGCGCGAGGAAGATGTCCTCGCCCGCGATGCCAGTGAAGTCACTGCCGGTCTTTACCCGGATCGCCTGCAACTGGGTGAGTTGCAGTTGCCGCTCACCTACCATTTCGAACCGGGCCACGTGCGGGACGGCGTGACCCTGCGCGTGCCGGCGCCACTGTTGCCGCAACTGCCTGCCGAACGCCTCGAATGGCTGGTTCCGGGCCTGCTGGAAGCCAAGTGCATCGAGCTGGTGCGCTGCCTGCCCAAGGCCATCCGCAAGAACTTCGTGCCGGTGCCGGACTTCGTCCGGGCGGCGCTGGGCAAGATGGTCTTCGCCGAGGGCGCGCTGTCCGAATCCCTCGGCCGCGAGCTGCAGCGCATGACCGGCAGCCGTGTGCCGGAAGAGGCCTGGGCGGAAGCCGAGACCCAGGTGGAAAGCCACCTGCGGATGAACATCGAAGTGGTCGACGCCCGTGGCAAGTTCCTTGGCGAAGGTCGTGATCTGGTGGAACTCACCGCGCGCTTCGCCGAGGCCAGCCAGGCCGCGCTGGCGATCCCGCAGGCCGACAAGCCGCAGAAACCGGTGGAAGCCAAGGGCTTCGCCGGGGTCGCGGAAAAGGTCCAGCAGAAGGTCGCCGGGCTGTCGATGACGGTCTATCCGGCGCTGGTGGAGGAGGCCGGCGTGGTCAAGGAAAACCGCTTCCCGACCCAGGCCGAGGCCGACTACCAGCACCGCCGCGCCCTGCAACGCCTGCTCCTGCAACAGCTCGCCGAGCCGGCCAAGTTCCTGCGCAGCAAGCTGCCGGGGCAGACCGACATGGGCCTGCTCTATCGCGAGCTGGGCCGGGTCGAGTCGCTGGTGGAAGACATCCTGCTGGCCAGCCTGGACAGCGCCATTCTCGACGGTGAAGCCAACCTGCCGCGCGATGGCGCCGGGCTCGCGTCACTGGCCGAGAAGAAGCGCGGCGCCTGGACCGAGCACGCCGAGCGTATCGCCCGCCTGACCCTGGAAATCCTCAAGCTCTGGCATGGCTTGCAGAAGCGCTTCAAGGGCAAGGTCGACCTGGCCATGACGGTGCCGCTCAACGATGTGAAGGGGCAACTGGCCAGGCTGGTCTACCCCGGCTTCGTGCGTGACACGCCGCTGGAATGGCTGAAGGAAATCCCGCGCTATCTGAAGGCTGTGGAACAGCGTCTGGACAAGGTCGCCGGTCAGGTCCAGCGCGACCGCGTGTGGAGCGGTGAGATGGCCGGCTACTGGGAACAGTACTCGGCGCGCCTGGCCAAGCACGCCCAGGAAGGCAAGCGCGACCCGGAGCTGGTGCTCTATCGCTGGATGCTGGAGGAATACCGCGTCTCGCTGTTCGCCCAGCAATTGGGGACGAAGATTCCGGTGTCGGACAAGCGCTTGTCGAAGCAGTGGAGCCAGGTCGAGGCCTGACGGTCAGGCTCGCGTGGTCCGGGCTGCGACTTTCGTGCTCTTTGTAGGAGCGAGCTCGCTCGCGAACCCGCCCAGCTTTAGCTGCCGGAAATGGGTTCGCGAGCAAGCTCGCGCCTACAGGGTATGAACCGTCAGTCGCGCTTGGGGATGTTCAGCCCGCGCTGCACCGCAGGCCGCGCCAGGAAGCGCTCCAGCACGCGCTTCACGTTCTGGAAGTTCTCGAAACCGACCAGCTCACCCGCCTCGTAGAAACCGACCAGGTTGCGGATCCACGGGAAGGTGGCGATGTCGGCGATGGTGTAGCGCTCCCCCATGATCCAGTCGCGGCCTTCCAGGCGCTGGTCGAGCACGGCCAGCAGGCGCTTGGCTTCGTCGACGTAGCGCTGCAGCGGGCGCTTGTCCTCGTAGTCCTTGCCGGCGAATTTGTTGAAGAAGCCGATCTGGCCGAACATCGGGCCGATCCCGCCCATCTGGAACATCAGCCACTGCAGCGTCTCGTAGCGACCGCTGGCGCCGGGGGCGATCAGCGAGTCGGTCTTGTCGGCGAGGTAGACCAGGATCGCGCCGGACTCGAACAGCGCCAGCGGCTGGCCGTCCGGCCCGTTGGGGTCGAGGATCGCCGGAATCTTGTTGTTCGGGTTCAGCGACAGGAATTCCGGGCTCATCTGGTCGTTGCGCTCGAAGCTGACCAGGTGCGGCTCGTAGGGCAGGCCGAGCTCTTCCAGCATGATCGACACCTTCACGCCATTGGGCGTGGGCAGCGAGTACAGCTGCAGGCGGTCAGGGTGTTCGGCGGGCCATTTGCGGGTGATGGGGAACGCGGAAAGGTCTGACATGCATACTCCGGTCAGGTCACTGGGAAAAGCAGCGGAAGGCCTCAGGATAGACCTCCGGAAGCGGCCGGTCATGACCCGCGCGCGACAAAAAGGTAAGGTGCGGCCCCATAGTCAACGGAGAAGGAACCCACCATGAGCCTGCACGGCACCTACGATCCGCAGAACATCTTCGCCCAGATCATTCGCGGCGAGGCCCCCTGCTACAAGCTGTACGAGGACGACGACGTGCTTGCCTTCCTCGATCTGTTCCCGCAGTCCTACGGCCATGCGCTGGTGATTCCGAAGAATTCGCCGGCGCGCAACATCCTCGAAGTCGACCCCGACGCCTTGGCCAAGGTGATGCGGGTGGTGCAGCGCCTGACCGGCGTGATCGTCGAAGAGCTCAATCCCGATGGCGTGCAGGTCGCCCAGTTCAACGGCGCGCCCGCCGGGCAGACGGTGTTCCACATCCACGTGCACATCGTCCCGCGCTATGCCGGCGAGGGCCTGGGCATCCACGCGGCGAACAAGGCCGAGGCGGCTGAACTGGAGAAGCTGCAGGCGCGCCTCGTTGCCCGTCTGAACGGCTGAGGCGCGCCAGGCGGTTATTCGACGGCGGGCTTGATGTCGAAACCGGTGCGGTTGTCGCTGACGATGCGGAAGGCGTTGTTGCCGCCCGGCTCGAGCGGCACCAGCAGTTCGCGGCGCAGCATGGCCTTGCTGCACAGGCCTTCGCCGTCCTTGTCGCCGATGATGCCGACCACGTGCTTGCCCGCCGGCACGTGGAAGCTGGCCGACTCGCCCTTGCCGATGCGCGCGGCTATTTCGTGGTCGATGGTGATGGCGACGTAGCAGCCGCCACCGAGATAGCCGACGTCGCGGGTGACGTCGACCTTGACGCTGTCCTTGCCGGATTGCTGGTAGGCCAGCAGGCGGTCGGTGGGGACGGGATGGACCTCGTCGTTCTGGTACGAGGCACAACCGGAAAGCGCGAGCACGGACAGGACGGCAAGAATCGAACGCATAGATTTCCTCCATGGACAATGCAGCCTAGGCTAGCCCATCCGGCGGGTTTCCGTCGGCTTGGCAACGCGCTGTAGGAATTTGGAGTAGTCTTCAGCAAATGTGAGCCGGGCTGGAGCGCTCGGCCGCCGCCATCGAGGCCGACCCGCCGGGCGGTTGAGCCAAGGAGCAGGGCGATGCACCGCAACAGCGATCCCGACCATCTGTTCGAGTCCAGCGCCGGACCGACCGGCCTGGAGGAGGCAGACCATCGTCTGCTGATGCGGTTGATCTTTACCTGTACCGGCGCGACGCTGGGATTGTTCTCGATTCTCCAGTTCTTCGCCGGCAACTACTGGCTGGCCGGCGCCGAACTGGCCACCTGCGGCCTGCTGCTGTGGGCCACGCAGCGGCTCAAGCGGGTAACGCGCCTGGTGCCCTGGATCATCGCCTACCTGCTGCCGACCTTCTGCTTCATCCTCTACATCATCGTCATGCCCAACGCTTCGGCATCGGCCTTCGTCTGGGTCTACCTGATGCCCGTGATGGCTTACCTGCTGCTGGGCAAGTGGCGCGGCTTCCTGCTTGCCGTGCCGTTCATGCTGATCGCCACGGTCATGTACCTGCACGCCAATCACCTGCGCCTGGATGCCCCGGGATTGATCGACATCGGCAATGGCATCTTCTGTGGCGTCCTGGTGATCGCCTTCATGCACGTGTACGAGGAGCGGCGTGCGGCCGCCTACAAGCAGCTGCGGAACCTGGCGCTGACCGACGCGCTGACTGGCGTGGCCAGCCGCGAGAGTTTTCAGCGCACGTTGCGCCGTTGCATCCAGGAGGCGGCGCGCTATGAGACGCGGCTTGTGCTGGTGGTGCTGGACGTCGACCATTTCAAGAGCATCAACGACCAGTGGGGCCACGATGCCGGCGACAAGGCGCTGCAGCACCTGTGCAATCGCCTGCGCCACCGCCTGCGCGCCACCGACCTGATCGGCCGGCTGGGCGGCGAGGAATTCGGCCTGTTGCTGCCCTTCACCGACCGCTTCGACGCCAAGCCGCTGGTGGAGTCCCTGCGCCGGGATATCGACGAGGCGCCGCTGATGTACCACGGCCAACGTATCCCGATCTCCGCCACCTTCGGCCTCGCCGAATGGCCGGGCGATGGGCTGGATGCGGACGAACTGTACCGCTGCACCGACCGTCGCCTGTATCGCGGCAAGGCCGAGGGGCGCAACCGCCTGGTCTACAGCGATCCGGTCTGAGTGCGCCTGGCGGCCAGCGGCACGGCCAGGCGCGCATAGGCCGTGCGCACCTGGCGGGCCATCTTCCGTTCAACCCATTCGTAGCTCAGCCAGGACAGCAACAGGATGGCTGGCACGCTGATGCCCAGCGTCTGGTAGGGCGTCAGGCCCAGCCGTTCATGCAGCCAGTACGCGGCCAGCCAGAGCACGATCACGTGCAGCAGGTAGACCGAATAGGACCAGTCACCCAGCGCATGCAGCACCCGGTTGCGCTCGAACAGTGGTTCCAGCGCCACGCAGGCGGCGAGCAGCGCGGCGGCGGGCAGGCCCCAGGTGAGCAGGCGCCAGGGATGGTCGGCAGGGAACAGGACGATGGTCGTCACTGCCATGGCGGCTGTCGCCAGCGCCAGCGGTCGCGGCCAGTTCAGCCAGCCGCGCCGGTAAAGCGCCGCGAGGCCCAGGCCGAGGAGGAACTCGAAGATGATCGGGTTGCGGTAGAAGTTGCTGACCCACGGCTCGCGCGCCAGTACCTGCGCCACCAGCAGCACCAGTGCGGTCACCAGCCAGGGCCGCCAGCGTTCGGCAACCAGGAAGGAGAGGGCGAACAGGCCGTAGAAGAGCATCTCGAAGTTCAGCGTCCAGCCCACCGGTAGCACCGGGTACTTGCCGAAGCCGCCGGGGTTCTCGCTGGGGATGAACAGCATGGACAGCAGCAGTGACTTGCCGCCGACGCCGTAGACCGGCATCACGTCGGCGAAGGCGTAGATGATCAACGCGGTGATCGCAGTGTATAGCCAGTAGGCCGGGGCGACGCGGGCCAGGCGCTGGACCAGGAAGGTCAGTGGCGACATCGGTCGGCCGGCGCTGGAAAGGTGGATCACGAAGCCGCTGAGGACGAAGAAGATGTCGACGCCGACCTGGCCACGGGTGGAGAGCAATCTGCCGCCGAGGCTGTCGGCGCGGAAATCGAAGAACACCTGCATGAAGTGATGGAATACCACCAGCCAGGCGGCCAGTGCCCGCAGAGCCTGAAGCGAAACCAGCATGGGTGGGCGAGCCCTCCGTCTGTGGGAAAAGAAAAGGGGCGCGACAGTGCGCGCCCCTTTCCTCGACAGTGCGGATTCGCCGATCGTTCACCGTGCCTGCTGGACGGTGCCCGCCGGCAGCGCCGGGCCGCGCTCCAGGCGCAGGCAGATCAGCGCCGTGGCGATGGCCGCCACTGGCAGCAGGGCGCCGACCCAGGGCAGTGCGGCGAGGCCGGGGCCGTGGTCGATGGTCATGCCGCCGAGCCAGGCACCCAGGGCATTGCCGAGGTTGAACGCGGCGATGTTGAAACTGGCCGCCACGCTCTGGCCGGCGCCATGGGCTTTCTCCAGCACCCACATCTGCAGCGGTGGCACGGTGGCGAAGCCGGCGGCGCCGAGCAGAGCAATGAAGACGACCACGGCGATCTGGTTCTGCAGCGCAAAACTCATCAACCCCATGACCACTGCCAGTGCCACCAGGCTGCCAAGCAGGGCGGGCACCAGCCTGCGGTCGGCCAGCTTGCCGCCGAGCAGGTTGCCCAGCACCAAGCCGCCGCCGAACACCAGCAGCACCGGCGACACGGCGCTCTCGGAGAAACCGGCAAGGCGGGTCAGCAGCGGCGACACGTAGCTGAACACGGTGAACACGCCGCCGAAACCGAGCACGGTGGTCAGCAGGCCAAGCAGCACGGCCGGGCGCTTCAGCACGCGGAAATCGTCGCGCAGGTTGCCGGCCGCCGGCGGGGCGCCGTTGCGCGGCAGGTAGATCGCCAGAATCGCCAGGGCCAGCACACCGATGCCGGTCACCACCCAGAAGGCCGCACGCCAGCCATAGAGTTGGCCGAGCCAGGTGCCCAGCGGGACGCCGAGGATGGTGGCGACGGTCAGGCCGGTGAACATCAGGGCGATGGCCGAGGCGCGGCGCTCGGCCGGCACCAGGCTGGTGGCGACCACCGAGCCGACGCCGAAGAAGGTGCCGTGGGCGAAGGAGGTCAGCACCCGCGCGGCCATCAGCGTGGCGTAGTCCGGTGCCAGGGCACAGGCGAGGTTGCCGAGGGTGAAGATCACCATCAGCCCCAGCAGCGTGCGGCGCTGCGGCCAGCGCGCGGTGAGGGCGGTGAGCAGCGGCGCGCCGAGCACCACGCCCAGGGCGTAGCCGGAGATCAGCAGGCCGGCAGCGGAGATCGACACGCCGAAGTCCTGGCCGACCTCCAGCAGCAATCCCATGATCACGAATTCGGTAACGCCGATGCCAAAGGCACCGGCGGTCAAGGCATACAAGGCAATGGGCACGATGGCTCTCCCTGGCTGATTTGCATAAAGAGTGAAGAATGGGCGCCACCTTATCCCCGCGCGTATTGCTGATATAGACTGCCTTTGAGCAAATCACCTGTGAATTGAATTCAACATGGCGCGCCCTGACGTCAACCGCTTCGGCGAAATGGAAGTCTTCATCCGTGTGGTGGAAACTGGCGGTTTCACCGCCGCCGCGCAGCAGTGCGGGATGACGCCCTCGGCGGTGAGCAAGCTGGTGGCGCGCCTGGAGGATCGCCTCGGCGCGCGGCTGTTCAACCGTTCCACCCGACGCCAGCAGCTCACGGCTGAGGGCGCGGCCTTCTACGAGCGCAGCCTGCGCATCCTCGCCGACCTGGACGAAGCTGAGCGCGAAGCCTCGGCCAGCGCCGAGCCCCAGGGCCGGGTACGCATCAGTTGCAACCTGCCGGTGGGGCGGCAGTTCCTCATTCCGGCGCTGCCGCTGTTCTTCGAGCGCTACCCCGGCGTCAGCCTCGACCTGCAACTGACCGATGAAGTGGTGGACCTGCTGGAAGTGCGTGCAGACGTCGCCGTGCGCAGCGGCCCGCTGCGGGATTCGCGGCTGGTGGCGCGTTCACTGGGGGAGTCCGGGCACAAGATTGTCGCCGCACCCGAGTACCTGGCTCGGCACGGTACGCCACAGCATCCGCGTGAGCTGGACGAATACAACTGCCTGGGCTTCAGCTACCGGCGCGTCGAGCCGGACTGGCCATTTCTCGGCAAGCCGGCGGATGCCCCTGAGCCCTGCGGCAACCTGCTGGCCAGCGACGGTGACAGCGTGCGTCACCTGGCGCTGGCCGGGTTGGGGCTGGCGCGGCTGGCAGAGTTTCAGGTGCGCGGAGATATTGCTGCCGGCCGGCTGGTAGAGGTGCTGGCGGACTTCAACCCTGGTGATCGCAAGCCCATGCATGCGCTCTACCTGGGCAAGCCGGGGCACCTGCCCGCACGGGTACGCGCGGTGCTCGACTTCCTCGCCGAGCACGTGCGCATCGACTGACTCAGGCGGCTTCGAGCAGCGCCAGGGTGTCGGTTGCACCCATCATTCTTGCCGCGGCCAGCGGAGTCAGGCCGCTGGCGTCGCGAGCATCGCGGTTCGCGCCATGTTCCAGCAGGCAGCGGACAATCTCCGGACGGTTGAACATCGCGGCCATCATCAGCGCGGTCTTGCCGTCGGGCGAGGCGCCTTCCACCTGGGCGCCGCGGCCGAGCAGCAGGCGGACCATCTCCAGATCGCCCTTGAAAGCGGCGCCGGCCAGCGGTGTCTGGCCTGCATTGTTGCGCAGGTCCGGGTCGGCGCCGTGCTCCAGTAGCACGGCCGCGGTGTCGTGGTGGCCATAGTAGCTGGCCAGCATCAGCAGGCTGTCGCCCTTGTGGTTGCGCAGGTTGGCCGGCAGGCCCTGGCTCAGCAGGCTGGCCAGGCGCTCGGTGTCGCCCTGGCGGGCGAGGTCGATCACCTGGTTGGCGAATTCCAGGGTCTGTTCGTCCATTTCCGGGCGATTCGCAGCATTCATCCTGAAGTCTCCTTGGCAATGTCGGGAATGATTCGCAGGATAAGGATTCGCGCGCTCTGGCGCGCTAACGCCGTGCCTATGGTGCCGGTGGAAAAAATCAATCCCTTGCTTCAAGGCAGGCACGGCGTGATTTGCGTCTGTAATCTTGCGCAAATGCCGTCCTCGCACGGCGGCTTTTCGGCGAATTTTGCAGCATAATCAGCGACCAGCGGTTGCACCTTAGGTGAAACCGCAAACCGCCGGGCGGGCAAAGGTGCCGCCCCGGCAAGGGAGTGGCACACTGCCCGGTTGCAGGGATTGCCATCCCAGAGGCTTCGCGCAGGTCGCGCAAGCCCATGAATATTCGGTGCCGGCCAATGCGCGGGCACCTTGCTGCCTAACCCAGCTGCCCGGCCCGGCGGCTTTGAGAATTGAAGAGGATTGACCGTGCATAAAGTCGTGATCAGCGGAACCGGCCTGTATACCCCGCCGTTCAGCATCTCCAACGATGAACTGGTGGAATCCTTCAACAGCTACGTCCGCAGCTACAACGACCAGCACGCCGACGCCATTGCCAAGGGCGAAGTGGAGGCCCTCTCCGAGTCCAGCTCGGCGTTCATCGAGAAGGCTTCCGGCATCAAGAGCCGCTTCGTGGTGAACAAGGAAGGCATCCTCGACCCTCAGCGCATGGCGCCACGTATTCCGGAGCGTTCCAACGACGACTGGGGCATCCTCTGCGAGATGGCGACCGCCGCCGCGAAGCAGGCCCTACAGCGCGCCGGCCGTACTCCCGAAGACATCGACGGGGTGATCGTCGCCTGCTCCAACCTGCAGCGCGCCTACCCGGCCGTGGCCATCGAAGTGCAGGCTGCCCTGGGCATCCAGGGCTTCGGCTACGACATGAACGTCGCCTGCTCCTCGGCCACCTTCGGCATCCAGGCCGCGGTGAACAGCGTGCAGTTGGGCCAGGCCCGCGCGATCCTGATGGTCAACCCGGAGATCTGTACCGGCCACCTGAATTTCCGCGACCGCGACAGCCACTTCATTTTCGGTGACGCCGCTACCGCCGTGATCATCGAGCGCGCCGACCAGGCGACTTCCAAGCACCAGTTCGACGTAGTCAGCACCAAGCTGCTGACCCAGTTCTCCAACAACATCCGCAACAACTTCGGCTTCCTCAACCGCGCGGCGGAAGAGGGCATCGGCACTCGCGACAAGCTGTTCGTGCAGGAAGGCCGCAAGGTGTTCAAGGACGTCTGTCCGATGGTGGCCGAGCTGATCGGCGAGCACCTGGCGCAGAACGATATCCCGGTCAGCGACGTGAAGCGCTTCTGGCTGCACCAGGCCAACCTGAACATGAACCTGCTGATCACCCGCAAGCTGATCGGCCGCGACGCCGAGCCGCACGAGGCGCCGGTGATCCTCGACACCTACGCCAACACCAGCTCGGCTGGCTCGGTGATCGCCCTGCACAAGTACCAGGACGACCTGCCCGCCGGCTCCATCGGCGTGCTGAGCTCCTTCGGCGCCGGTTACTCGATCGGCAGCGTGATCCTGCGCAAGCGCTGATCGTGCCCGCCGACGACAACGAGCTGTTGTCGCGCCTGCTGGCCGGTGACCAGCAGGCCTTCCGCACCCTGGTCGCGACCTACCAGGGTGCGATGCGCGCCGTCGCCATTGCCATCGTCGGCAGCGCCCATGCCGACGAGGTGGTGCAGGACGCCTGGCTGGCCGCCGTGCGCAACCTCGATGGATTCCAGGGCCGCTCCAGCCTCAAGACCTGGCTGCTGACCATCACTGCCAACACCGCCAAATCCCGCCTGCGCAAGGTTCGTCGCGACGTTTCGCTGGACGAGCTGCCTGCGCCCCACGGCAGCATCGACGATTCCCGCTTCGCCGCCGACGGCCACTGGAGCCCGGCGCCGCTGGCGTGGCACGAGGACTCGCCCGAGGCACTGCTGGCCGAGGACGAGCTGCGCCAATGCCTGGAAAAGACCCTGCTCAGCCTCTCCGAATTGCAGCGCAGCGTGTTGCTGCTGCGTGAGCGCCAGGGCCTGGAACTGGAGGAAATCTGTAATCTGCTGGAGGTTTCGCTCTCCAATGCCAGGGTACTGCTGCACCGTGCGCGGCTGAAGGTGTTCGCCACCGTGGAGCACTTCGAGGAGACCGGGGAATGCTGACCTGCAAGGAACTGGTGGCGCGCTCCAGCGACCTGCTGGACGAACGGTTGGGCTGGCGCGAGAAGATCGCATTGCGCCGGCACCTGCTGTTGTGCCGCCACTGCCGGCGCTACCTGTGGCAGATGCGCCTGACCCAGGCGACCCTGCGCCTGCTGCCAGAACCGCCTCGCCCGGACTCGGAGCGCCTGGCTGACCATCTCGCCGAGTTTCGCCGGGACAGCGCACGGCGCTAAGAGCTTTCTGTAGGAGCGAGCTTGCTCACGAACTGGCGTTCCCAGCAGCGCCGTAGGATGGCGTTTGCCGGAGACGTCCGGGTGATGCCGATGCCTGCGGTCGCGCGCATGGCGCGCTCCGGCAGGCGACTCCTCAGCTCAGGCTTTGCGCCCGCCACGCATCCAGTCCCCCCGACAGCGCCCAGGTACGCGGATGCCCAAAAGCCTGCAGTCGCTCCGCCAGCATCGCTGCGGAAAGCTCGTGGGGGCAGGCGCAGTAGATCACCACGTCCTTGTCCTCCAGGCTGTCGCGCAACTCGTCCAGCTTCCCGTCCAGGCTGAAGGCGATGGAGCCGGGAATCGCCTCGTCATCGAATTGCGCGCGCACATCGAGGATCAGCGGCGGCTCGCCGGCGTCCAGGCGTGCGCGCAGCTCATCGACGCTGATGCGTGGAATCCGCGCGGTGCGCTTGAGCAGGCTGAAGCGCTGCCAGAGCTTCCAGGCGATGAACAGCGCGAAGGCGCCCAGCAGCACCGCTACACCAAGGCTCGCGTACTCGGTGAGCCATCCCAGGACACGGTCCACGGCATCGCTGAAGATGCTCCCGAGCATCAGCGCCGAGCCCGCCCAGAGCGCGGCGCCGGCACAGTCGTACGCAAGGAAGCGTGCCAGCGGCGTGCGGGTCATGCCGGCCATGGTGGTGGTCAGCGCGCTGGCACCGGGGAGGAATCGCGAGATCAGCAGCGCCCGCGGACCGATGCGCAGGTACAGGCTCTGGCTCTGGCGGATGCAACTGTCAGGTGACAGCGAAACCTTGCACACGCTGCGCAGCATGAAGCCGCCATAGCGTCGCCCGGCGCTGAACCAGATCAAGTCGGCAATCAGGCAGGCGCACACGGCCACGGCCAGCGCCTGCCCCAATGGAACGCCGCTTCCCTGCAGGGCAAGCGCTCCGGCGACGATCAACGCCGGATAGGCGGGAATCGGCAAGCCGAGTTGTTCCAGCAGGACGTTGAAGAACAGCAGCGTCAGGCCGTGCTGCTGGATCAAGGGTTGCAGTTCATGCATGGGCAAGCCTGAAGGCGCTGTCGTTCAGAAGTGAGGTCGGAGCATACCGCCAAAGAGGCCGAAAGAAACGGCTGAAAGCCTAGTCGGGCGCGGTCCTGAGCCTTTATGCAATAAGGAAATCAAAAGTTCCTTTGTAATAAAAGTTTTATCTACGAGCAACCGATCTGAAATAACCCCTCGCCAAGATTCCCAGCAACACAAACGGGGGCCGCCAGAACGGCCTGTGCGAGTCCTTGGGGGGCGCGCAGCAGCCAGGCACTCGGCGTGTTCAACGCAAATACCATTAAGGGGAATCTTCGATGATCCGTAAGCACTTCGCCGGTTACGCCGCCACTGCCCTGGCACTGGCCGTTTCCGCCCAGGCTTTCGCAGGCACAGTCACCACCGATGGCGCCGATATCGTTATCAAGACCAAGGGCGGTCTTGAAGTCGGTACCACCGACAAGGAGTTCAGCTTCAAGCTCGGTGGCCGTCTGCAAGCGGATTACAGCCGCTTCGATGGGTTCTACACCAAGAACGGCAACAACGGTGACGGCGCCTATTTCCGCCGCGCCTACCTGGAACTGGGCGGCACTGTCTACAAAGACTGGAAATACCAGATCAACTACGACATGTCCCACAACTCCGGTAACGCTGACAACGGCTACTTCGACGAGGCTTCCTTCAGCTACACCGGCTTCGCTCCGGTAACACTGAAGTTCGGCCGTTTCGACCCGGACTTCGGTCTGGAGAAAGCCACCAGCTCCAAGTGGGTGACCGCCACCGAGCGTACCAGCGCCTACGAACTGGCTGACTGGATCAACACCCACCAGGATGGCATGGGGGCCCAGGTTGGCGGCGTCGTCGCCAACATGGCCTACCTGGACGCCGGCGTATATGCCAAGGACGCCGACGACACCGACGGCGACAGCGTCAAGCAGTTCAACTTCCGCGGCGTGTTCGCTCCGCTGAACACCGACGGCAACGTCCTGCATGTCGGCCTGGATTACGCCTACCGTGACCTGAACGACACCGCCTTCGATTCCCGCATCCGTCCGCGTCTGGGCATGCGTGGTATCGCCACCAACGGCGGTAACGACGCTGGCGACAATGGCAACCGCGCGACCTTCGGCGGCGCCACCCTGAGCCCGGCCGGTTCCTACAAGGACGACTCCACCTGGGGCGCAGAATTCGCCTACGCCTTCGGCCCGTTCTCCGCTCAGGCCGAATACCTGAAGCGCAAGCTGAAGGCTGATGCCGATGCCTTCCAGGACATCAAGGCTGACGGCTACTACGGCCAACTGGCCTACACCATCACCGGCGAATCCCGCGTTTACAAGCTCGATGGCGCCAAGTTCGACACCATCAAGCCGGCCAACAAGGAAATCGGTGCCTGGGAAGTCTTCTACCGCTACGACCACATCAAGGTCGATGACCCGAACGTGGTCGTGGCTACCGCCACCCGCGACGTGGGCGACACCAAGGCCAGCACCAACACCATCGGTGTGAACTGGTACGCCAACGAAGCCGTGAAGGTCTCCCTGGACTACGTTCACGTCAGTACCGATGGCATCCGCAACGCCAACGGTGACGACGACGGCAACGGTGTCGTGACCCGCCTGCAGTACGTGTTCTAAGAACTACAGCAATACCGTTTGACTCCTTTGTGTGAACCCCCGCCCCGGCGGGGGTTTTTTATGCGAGCCGGGAAATTGCTTCTTTATGAACGCCGAACATCCCGATTGCGCGGGAGCGATTTGCCCTCGATCGGCTCGCTTCACGTCGAGAATGAAATCATCCCGGGCGGAGTCCACTACAGCACCCTTGCCGGATCAGCGGAGCAAGGGGCCCGCCGGGCGCCGGCGGAATTCGAACTCGAGCAGCTCATCGAACGGATTGCCCATTTCCAGTCGTGTCCAGCCCAGCTTGATGAGGAAGGCCAGCGCCCCCAGGTTGTCCGGCCTCACGCTGGCGCGCCACAAGGGGTTGCTCTGCAGTTCCGCTCGGCTCATCACCAGCGCCATCACCGCGCGCCCAACACCTGAACCACGCAACTCCGGGCGCACGGCGAGATCGGTGACGAAATAGTACGGATGGTCGGAGTTGGGCAGGCAAATCCCCACAACCGCCACCAGCAGATCGCCGCGCAGGATGCTGTACAGGACTCTGTCCGGAGCGTTCAGCAGCTGTTCCAGCCATTCACGGTCCATCGGGCCAAGCTGCGCAAAGAGCACGGGGTCGGCGAACCAGCTTTCGTACGGCGGGAAGTCTTCCGTCTGGAAAGGGCGAATCTGCATGCGGGCGCTCTCCGGTGCAGCTTTGGGATATTTCACACTCGCATCTGCTGGGCGATTGCGTCAATCGACCCTGAGCGCTCGCGTCATTGAGGCCGCGCGCGGCCAGCACCTACCCTGCGGGCACTCAACCCACCGGGAGTCGACCATGCTGCGCAATCACTTCGAGACCGAACACAACCTGTTCCGCGATGCGTTCCGATCCTTCCTCAACAAGGAAGTGGTGCCTCACCAGGAGGAATGGGAGGAAGCCGGCGTGGTGGACCGCAGTGTCTGGCGTAAGGCGGGGGAGATGGGCTTCCTGCTGCCCTGGGCGGAAGAGGAATACGGTGGATCCGCTCTGAAGGATTTTCGCTACGAACAGATCATGTGTGAGGAATTGGCTGCCATCAACGAGCCGGGTTTCATGATCCCGTTGCATTCGGCGCTGTGCGGCCCCTACATCGCCGAGTACGGCAATGCCGAGCAGAAGGCCCGCTGGTTACCGGGGATCATTCGTGGCGAAAGCATCCTGGCGGTGGCGATGACTGAGCCGTCGGCCGGCTCGGACCTGGCTGGCATGTGCACCACGGCGGTGGACAAGGGGGACCATTTCGTCCTCAACGGCTCCAAGGTGTTCATCTCCAACGGCCTGCTGGCGGACCTGGTGATAGTCGCGGCGAAGACTGATCCTTCGAACAAGCACGCCATGGGGCTGTTCGTGGTTGAACGTGGCATGGAAGGCTTCGAGCGCGGGCGCAATCTGAAGAAACTGGGCATGAAGAGCCAGGACACCGCCGAGCTGTTCTTCAACAACGTGAAAGTGCCGAAGGAAAATCTGCTGGGCGACGCCAAGGGCGGTTTCTTCTACTTGATGAACATGCTGGCCCAGGAACGCCTGACCAACGCCTGTGGCGCGGTGGCCGGCGCCGAGGCCGCGCTGAACGCGACCGTCGACTACGTGAAGGAGCGCAAGGCGTTCGATCGCCCGATCGCGCACTTCCAGAACACCCGCTTCAAGCTCGCCGAGATGCGTACGCAGATCGACGTGGCGCAGGTCTTCACCGACCGTTGCGTAATGGACCACAACCAGAAGAAGCTCACTCCCGAAGTGGCCGCCGAGGCCAAGCTGTTCACCACCGAACTGCTCTGCAAGGTGGTGGATGAGGGCGTGCAACTGCACGGTGGCTGGGGTTACATGTGGGAGTATCCGATCTGCAAGATGTACGCGAACGCGCGCATCCAGCGCATTTTCGCCGGTACTTCGGAGATCATGAAAGAGATCATCAGCCGCGGCATGAAGCTCTGAGGCGCGGCGCCCACGCATCGATTGAGCGAAACAGGAGTGCCCATGAACGGCCCGCTCGCCTCCCTGAAGATCCTCGATTTCTCCACCCTGCTGCCGGGGCCGTTCGCCTCGCTGCTGCTGGCCGACATGGGCGCCCAGGTGTTGCGCGTGGAGTCGCCCACGCGCATGGACCTGGTGCGTGTTCTGCCGCCGCACGTGGACGGCACCTCCGCCAGCCACGCCTACCTCAACCGCAACAAGCGCTGCATTGCGCTGGATCTCAAGCAGGCCGAGGCGGTGGAGGTGGTGAAGCAACTGGTGCAGGAATACGACATCGTGCTGGAGCAGTTCCGCCCCGGCGTGATGGACAAGCTCGGCGTCGGTTACGAGGCGCTCAAGGCGATCAACCCGAAGCTGATCTACGTATCGATCACCGGCTACGGCCAGACCGGGCCGCTGCGCGACCGCGCCGGGCATGACATCAACTACCTTGCCCTGGCCGGCGTGGCCAGCTACACCGGCCGCCGTGAGACCGGCCCCTTGCCGCTGGGCGTGCAACTGGCGGACATCGGCGGTGGCTCGCTGCATGGCGTAATGGGCCTGCTGGCGGCAGTCATCCATCGGCAACAGACGGGTGAGGGGCAGCAGGTCGACGTGAGCATGACCGACTGCGCCTTCAGCCTGCACGGCATGGCGGGTGCCGGCTATCTTGCGGCGGGAGTGGAGCCGGAGATGGAAGGCCTCGCGCTCAACGGTGGCAGCTTCTACGACTACTACCGCACCCGCGATGGCCGCTGGTTCTCGGTGGGCAGCCTGGAGCCGCAGTTCATGCAACAGTTCTGCGCCGCCATCGGCCGCCCGGAGCTGGCCGCGCGCGGGCTGTCGCCCAAACCGGAAGAGCAGCAGTCGCTCAAGCGCGAAATCGCCATCGAGTTCGAGAAGCAGGACTTCGCTCACTGGCAGGAGCGCTTTGCCGCGCTGGACGCTTGTGTCGAGCCGATGCTGTCCCTGGCCGAGGCGGTGGAACATCCGCAGTTGCGTGAACGGGGTGTGGTCACGCAGGTGCCCAACGGCAAGGGCGGGGCGCAACGGCAGGTGGCATGCCCGATCCGTTTCTCCGCCGGCCTGCCCGAGCCACGTCATATCGGCGCTGCGCTGGGGGCGCACACAACGCAAGTGATGGCGGAACTGGGTTACACCGACGAACAGGTTGCTGCGCTGAAGGCGGCCAAGGTCATCGCCTGAGCAGCATCACTCGCGGCGGGTTTCGCCGGTGAATACCAGGGTGGCACGGCACCGCCGGCAATAGTAGCGGCGGCCCTGGGCGACCAGGTTGTGACGCTGGGAGGAGAAGGGGAATTCGTTTCCCTCTCCACAGTGACAGCGATACAGGTAGCGGGTGGAGCGGCGACGCTTGATCTCGTAGGTGTGGCAGCGGTCCGGCGGCAAGCCGTAGATGCCGCGCATGATCAGTTGCCACTCCTCGCCGTGCGGGCGAATGCGCGGACCGAACATCTGGTGGGCGATCAGGTGCGCCACTTCATGGGCTACGGTCTGCTGCAGGAAGTGTTCGTGGTTTTCCCGGTACAACTGCGGGTTGAAACGCAGCAGGTTTTCATCCAGGTGGGCGACGCCGGCCTTCTGGCCGCGTAGCCGGAAGCTCACTTCCGGGCGGGGAAAGCGCCGCTGGAAGAAGGCTTCGGCCTGCTGGTAGCAGGCTTCGACGCGAGCGTTGAGCTGTTCAGGCATACAGTGGTTCTCCGACGGGGCAAGATTATGCCGCAGTCGGCGCGCCGGTGGAGAATTTCTCGTGGCCGCTCGTCCGGGGTGCAGCTTCAGGCAAGCCGGACGAGTTTCAGGCAAGTGCCGCTCTCTGCAGGAGCGAGTTTGCTCGCGAACCCGTTCAGCGACGGCTCGCTCCTGCGAGGAGCCCAAAAGAAACCGGGCCACAAGGGCCCGGTTTCTTCTGCAGAGCGTGAGATCAGGTGTATTCCGGGCCGACGCCGCTGCCCCAGAGGATGACCGACAGGGCCATCATCGCCACCAGCACCACCAGTCCTACCGCCAGCACTGAGCTGGAGAACAGGAAACCTTCATCCTTGGGAATGTTCATGAAGGTCGGGATGCCGACGTAGAGCAGGTAGACGGTGTAGCAGATCGCGGCCGTGCCGATGATCATGCCCAGCCACAGGTGTGGATAGAGAGCCGCCAGGCCGCCGATGAACAGCGGAGTCGCGGTGTACGCAGCAAAGACGATGCATTGGGTTAGCGATGGCGACGCGTCGTACGTACGAGCCATCCAGTGGATGAAGGCGCCCATCACGGCGACGCCGGCGAGCATGGCGATGTAAGTCATGATGGTCAGCTGGATCGCGCTGGCGGCCGTCAGCTTGACCGGTCCCGCATTACCCAATACCCAGCCAACCTGCGTGGTGCCGATGTAGGCGGAAATGACCGGGATGGCAGCGAGGATCAGGACGTGGGTCAGGTACATGTGGCTGATGGATTCTTCCTCGCCGCGGATGTCCTGCCATTCCTGATCGGGATGGGTGAAGAGCCCCCACACATGATGGATCATGTCAGCATTCTCCTCTTCTTATAGAAGGCCGCCCCCCAGCGAGGCGCCGAGTACGCGTAGCCAGCGTCATCCGGTGCCCAGCCGACCTATGCGACCTTAAGTCGCAGTATAGGAATGGCTGCAAGCCACGTCGTCCGTGGGTTTAGAGCAAATGGAAGTTTCACGGGCGACTGTAATAGCGCTCCAGTATTTCCATCGCCTTGTTGATCGACTGCAATCGAGTGGTGCTGCCGCCTCTGTCGGGATGGTGCAGGCTCACCAGTTGGCGGTATCGCAGCTTGATCAGCGCGTAATCCACCGGGCCGTCCTCCAACTCGAAGAGTGCCAATGCCGCGGCTTTTTCCTCGTTGCCCTGCATACGTGTCCAGAAGCTTTCCAGCAACTTCTCCACATCGTGCTCGGTGGTTTCCTTCAGGTGCTTCTCATCCAGGTAGTAGGCGCGTAGTGCGTCCCGCTCGGCGAGGGCCTGTGCGCCATTCATAAAAGGGGAGAGACGAATCTGCAGCGGCCCGATCTCCAGGTGCGCGGCGCCCTCCGCCCAGAGCTGGTCGCGCAGGCGATACAACGCGTTGAACACCAGAAAGTGGGTGCGGAACAGCACCAGCTTGTCGGTCAGCGGCAGGTTGGGCACGTGAGTGGAGTGCCGAGCCTTCAATTGCTGGATCAGCTGGAATTCGGAGATTCCTTCATGCGCTTCCCGTAGCAACTGCAGAAGCTGGTCAGTCAGTTCGAGGGAAGGATCGAGATCGCGCGTCATGCTGTCAGATTAGCAGCAGCCCGATAGAGGGGCTGGGGTACGCGTCGCTTTGCGCGTAAAATGACCGGCTTTTCGTCTTGCCTTCGGATTCCAGAGCACCATGGCCAGTACCCTTTCGGTCAACCAGAACAAACTGCAGAAACGCCTGCGCCGCCAGGTTGGCGAAGCGGTCACCGACTTCAACATGATCGAGGACGGCGACAAGGTGATGGTCTGCCTGTCCGGCGGCAAGGACAGCTACACCCTGCTGGACATCCTGCTGTACCTGCAAAAGGTCGCCCCGATTCAGTTCGAGATCGTTGCGGTGAACATGGACCAGAAGCAGCCCGGCTTCCCCGAGCACGTGCTGCCGGCCTACCTGGAATCCATCGGCGTGCAGTACCACATCATCGAGAAGGACACCTACTCGGTGGTGAAGGAGAAAATCCCGGAGGGCAAGACCACCTGCTCGCTGTGCTCGCGCCTGCGCCGTGGCACTCTTTATACCTATGCTGACGAAATCGGCGCGACCAAGATGGCGCTGGGACACCACCGCGACGACATCCTGGAAACCTTCTTCCTTAATATGTTCTACGGCGGCACCCTTAAGGCGATGCCGCCCAAGCTGCTCTCCGACGACGGCCGCAACGTGGTGATCCGCCCGTTGGCGTACTGCAACGAGAAGGACATCGAAGCCTACTCGGTGCTCAAGGAGTTCCCGATCATTCCGTGCAACCTGTGCGGTTCGCAGGAGAACCTGCAGCGCCAGGTGGTCAAGGAGATGTTGCTGGATTGGGAGCGCAAGTCGCCGGGCCGCACCGAGATCATGTTCCGAGCCTTGCAGAACGTGGTGCCGTCGCAACTGGCTGACCGCAACCTGTTCGACTTCAACAGCCTGCGCATCGACGAGACTGCGACGCCGCGCTTCCTAGACGTGATGAACCTGTAAAACTCGCAAGGACGCCTGATGCGCGATTACCAGTGGCTGTATGAGTACTGTCTGAACCGCTTCGGCTCGGTCGAGGCGCTGGATGCCCGGCTCCCGCAGGCCAAGTCACCGGACGAGCTGGCGGCGGTGACTGATGATCGCTACCTGTCGCTGATTAGCCTGCGTATCTTTCGCGCCGGCCTCAAGCACAGCCTGGTGGATGCCAAGTGGCCGGCCTTCGAGGAGGTCTTCTTCGGCTTCGACCCGGAGAAGGTCGTGCTGATGGGCGGCGAGCGCTTGGAAAACCTGATGCAGGACGCCCGGCTGATTCGTCACCTGGGCAAGCTCAAGAGCGTGCCGCGCAATGCCCAGTTCGTCCTGGACATTGCTCGCGAATACGGCAGCTTCGGCAAACTCCTGGCCAGTTGGCCGTCCAGCGACATCGTCGGTCTCTGGAAGCTGCTGGCCAAGCGTGGTAGTCAGTTGGGCGGCATGTCCGCGCCGCGTTTCCTGCGCATGGCCGGCAAGGACACGTTCGTCCTCGGCGACGATGTGGTTGCCGCGCTCAAGGCTCAGGAGATCGTCGACAAGGCGCCCACCAGCCAGAAGGATCTGGCGTTGGTGCAGGCTGCTTTTAATCAATGGCAGGAACAAAGCGGCCGTCCGCTGTGCCAGATTTCCATGATGCTGGCTTTCACGGTCAACCACTGATACGCGGTCCTGCCGCGTAGGAGGGCGCATGGACTCGGCGATCGAACGCACTGGCGCAGCGCTTGCTCGTGCAGAACGTATCCTGGTAGTTACCGGTGCCGGGCTCTCCGCCGACTCCGGGATGCCCACCTATCGCGGCCTGGGTGGTCTGTACAACGGCCGGACGGCGGAAGGCGTACCGATCGAAGTAGCGATCTCCGGGCCGATGCTGCAGAAGGATCCGGCGCTGTGCTGGAAGTATCTGGCGGAACTCGGCAAGGCCTGCCTGGGTGCGCAGCCCAACGCTGGCCATGAAGCCATCGCGGAGCTGCAGAGGCTCAAGCCGGAGTGCTGGGTGCTCACCCAGAACATCGATGGGTTCCACCGCCGCGCCGGCTCGCCGCCGGAACGGCTGATCGAGATCCATGGCGAACTGGCGCCGCTGTACTGCCAGTCGTGCGGGTTGGAAAGCGCGGAGCTGGCAGGGCACCTGGATGGCCCGCTACCACCGAAGTGCGTGCGCTGTGCAGGTGTGCTGCGCCCGCCGGTAGTACTGTTCGAGGAGATGTTGCCGGAAGAGGCCGTCGATACGCTCTACGCGCAACTGCGCAAGGGATTCGATGCCGTTCTGCTGGTCGGGACCACCGCGAGCTTCCCGTACATCATCGAGCCCGTGCTGCGAACTCGGGATGCTGGAGGCTTCACCGCCGAGGTGAACCCGGGGCTGACCGACCTGAGTTCGGTGGTCGAAGAAAGAATGGTGGGTCGAGCCTTAGACATTATGCCGCGCCTGCTGAGTCACATTCCGCGATAAAAAACTTGCATTGGTCCCATTGAGCGGGCAAATTAGCCCGCTAATAAATGGAGCTAATGAGACACGGTCGTGCCCATGCTTAAACGCTTAGCACCCCTCGTGCCCATGAGTTTCGTTCTGCTGCTGGCAGCTTGCGCCAGCCATTCGCCGGAATCGCAGCCGAACCAGGTCGCTTCAGCACCTGCCACTCGAGCAGCGCTCCAGGTAAATCAGCACAACATAGTGCTGATGAATGAGTCGCAGGACGAGGGGGCCAAAAACGATAACGGCAGTTCGACTGCCCATGTATCCGACATTCTGGACCGCGCTTTTTCGCTGATCGGTACGCCGTACCGCTTTGGTGGGAAGTCGGAGCGGACCGGCTTCGATTGCAGCGGCTTCGTGGGCTATCTGTTCCGCGAAGAAGCGGGCATCAGCCTGCCGCGTTCCACGCGTGAGATGATCAACATGGATGTCCCGCTGGTCTCGAAAGAAGACCTGCAGCCGGGCGACCTGATCTTCTTCAACAACCGTGGTCGCGGCCGGGTCAGCCATGCCGGCATCTATATCGGTGACGGACAGTTCATCCACTCTGCCAGCCGCCGTGGTGGTGGTGTGCGCGTGGACAGCCTGGACGAGAGCTACTGGCGCCTGAGCTACATGGAAGCCAAGCGGGTGCTCGAACCAGGCTACGAACCTCACACTGTGAGTCGCTGAACTTAAAGTTTTACTTTAAGTATTGCGCTCAAGTCACTGTTGGTACAAAGTGATGGCACTCCTTGACGGGATGCCATCACATGCTCGTTCCTCAGCGCATCATTCTCCTCGCTTTTCTCGCCTCGCTGGCTGCCTGCGCCAGTCGCACTCCGCCTGCGCCGCCTCCCGTAGTGCGCGCTAACGCTGCTCCCGTCTACAACACCCAGGCTGCCGACGATGTTCTGATCCGTGCCATTGGCCTGGTCGGCACTCCGTATCGCTGGGGCGGTAATACGCCGGATAGCGGATTCGATTGCAGCGGCCTGATCGGCTACGTCTATCGCGATGCCACCGGCCTGATGCTGCCGCGTTCCACTCGCGAGATGATTTCCATGCGTGCGCCGACCGTTGGACGCGAATCCTTGCAGAGTGGCGACCTGGTGTTCTTTGCTACCAGCGGTGGACGTGGCGTCAGCCATGCGGGTATCTATGTCGGGGAAGGGCGCTTCGTTCACGCGCCCAGAACGGGCGGGACCGTGCGCCTGGACAGCCTTGACAGCGCCTATTGGCAGAAAGCCTTCCTGGAAGCCAAGCGCGTCCTCGCCGTGCAGAGTCTCGCCCTCCATCCCTGATACTCAGGAGGGCCCATGACCACTCGCACGCTGAACCTCGACGACTCGCTTTATCAGTATCTGCTCGACGTTTCCCTGCGCGATTCGCCAGTGAAGGCACGATTGCGCGCCGAGACGGCCAGGTTACCGATGTCTCGCTGGCAGGTCGCTCCGGAGCAGGGGCAGTTCCTCGCGCTGCTAGTCGGGCTGACCGGCACGAAACGAATCCTCGAGATCGGCACCTTCACCGGCTACAGCGCCCTGTGCATGGCCGAGGCGCTGCCCGAAGGCGGCCATATCCTCTGCTGCGACCTGCCGGGTGAGTACAACGACATTGCACGCAGCCACTGGCACGACGCTGGCGTCGACTCGCGCATCGAGCTGCGGCTCGGACCTGCACTGGCCACCCTGGAAGCCCTGGTTGCGAGCGATCAGCAAGGCGCTTTCGACCTGGTATTCATCGACGCCGACAAGGCGAATTACCTCACCTACCTGGAGCACGCGCTGGCTCTGCTGCGTGTGGGCGGGCTGGTGGTCTTCGACAACGTACTGTGGAGTGGACGAGTGTTGGAGGCCAACCCGGAGAGTGCGGATACCCGCGCGATCCAGCAACTCAACCTGGCCTTGAAGGTGGATGAGCGAGTGGACTATTCGCTGGTGCCGATTGGCGATGGCATGAGCCTTTGTCGCAAGCGTTGAAAAACCTTGGGCCAAAAAAAGGCACGCCGTGACGGGTGCCTTTTTCGTTACTGCGGCCTGGGTCAGGCAACATCCACCAGAATCACTTCGCTGTCTTCGAGTGCGGTGACCTTCACCACGGCCTCATCGGCGATTGCGGCGCCGTCACGGGCCAGTAGCTCGATACCGTTGACCTCGACCTTGCCCACCGCCGGAACCAGATAGGCCCGGCGATTGCCGCCAAGCTCGTACTCGGCAGTCTGGCCGGCCTTCAGGGTGGCGGCGACCAGGCGGCCTTCGGCGCGGATGCGCAGGGCGTCGGCGTCGTTTTCATAGCCGCTGGCCAGGTTACGAAGCGCCCGGCGCGATCGCCCTTCGGGAAGGGTTTGGCGCCCCAGGACGGCGTGCCGCCGCGGATCGAGGGGATGATCCAGATCTGGAAGATCTTGGTGACGTCCTTCTCCAGGTTGTACTCGGAGTGCACGATGCCAGAGCCTGCGCTCATTACCTGCACGTCACCCGCTTCGGTGCGGCCCTTGTTGCCCAGGCTGTCCTGGTGGGTGATCGCGCCCTGGCGGACGTAGGTGATGATTTCCATCTCGCGGTGCGGGTGCGGTGGGAAGCCGGTGCCCGCGGCGATTTCGTCATCGTTCCAGACGCGGAGGTTACCCCAGTCCATACGCTCGGCGTCGTAGTACTCGGCGAAGGAGAAGTGGTGCTTGGCGTTGAGCCAGCCGTGGTTGGCGCCGCCGAGTTGCTGGAAGGGTCTGCGTTCGATCATGACTTAGTCCTCGTGGGGCGCGGCTGGCCGGTGGGCCAGTCCGCGCGGTTCATGGGACTATCTTCTCTCGCAGATGATCGATAAAAAAGCGCAAATATCGGCAGATATAGATCGATTAATTCGATTCTATTCGGCGGCGTGCCTGTCGCCCTGATCGAGGAATTTGCTGAGGAACTGGCGGGTGCGCTCTTCCTTCGGGTGGGCGAACAGCGCTTTGGCATCGCCCTGTTCGACGATCACGCCCTTGTCGATGAAGATCGCCCGGTTGGCGACGTCGCGGGCGAAGCTCATCTCATGGGTGACGATGACCATGGTGCGCTTTTCCTGGGCCAGGCCGCGGATGGTCGCCAGGACCTCTCCGACCAGCTCCGGGTCCAGTGCCGAAGTCGGTTCGTCGAAGAGAATCACGTCCGGCTGCATGGCCAGGGCGCGGGCGATGGCGACGCGCTGCTGCTGCCCGCCGGAGAGGCGCTTGGGATAGGAATCTTCCTTGCCGGCCAGTCCGACCTTTGCCAGTAACTGGCGGGCGCGCTCAATGGCCTGGGCGCGCAGTTCCTTCTTCACGATGATCGGGCCCTCCACCACGTTCTCCAGCGCGGTGCGGTGGGGAAACAGGTTGAAGTTCTGGAAGACGAAACCCACATGCTGCCGCAGCTTGCGGATCAGCCCCTGCTGGCCGCTGAGCGGCCGCGAGGCGTCAATGAGGATGTCGCCGACCTGGATGGTCCCGCCGTTGGGCACCTCCAGCAGGTTCAGGCAGCGCAGCAGGGTGGTCTTGCCCGAGCCACTGGGGCCGATGATCGCGACCACTTCGCCGGGCTGGACGGTCAGGTCGATGCCCTTGAGCACCTCCTGGCCGCGGAACTGCTTGGTCAGCTGGCGGACTTCGATCATGCGTCTTGCTCCCGGTCGTGGCGGTTGACCCGGTCTTCCAGGCGGTTCTGCAGGTGCGACAGGATGCTGGCGAGGATCCAGTAGATCAGTGCGGCGGCGAGGTACATGGTGAAGACTTCGAAGGTGCGCGCGGTGATCAACTGGGCCTGACGGAACAGTTCAGGGACCTGGATGGTGGCGGCCAGGGCGGTGTCCTTGACCAGCGAGATGAAGCTGTTGCCCAGCGGCGGCAGGGCGGTGCGCGCGGCCTGCGGCAGGATCACCCGGCGCAGGGTCTCGGCGCGGGTCATGCCGATGCTGGCGGCGGCCTCCCATTGGCCCTTGTCGATGGAGCCGATGGCGGCGCGGAGGATTTCGCAGACATAGGCGGCCATGTTCAGCGAGAAGCCGATCAGCGCCGCCGGCAGAGGGTCGAGTTCGATGCCGGCCTGGGGCAGGCCGTAATAGATCATGAACAGCTGGACCAGCAATGGCGTGCCGCGGAAGAACGACACGTAGATGCGTGCCAGCCAGCGCACGGCAGTGAATCCGTACAGGCGCATCAGCGCCAGTACGAATCCGAGCAGCAGTCCGAAGAACATGCCGCCTACGCTGAGGACTACTGTGAAGATCGCGCCCTTGAGCAGGAAGGGCGCGGAATCCAGCGCAAGCTGCAGGCTTTCCTCGATCATTGGGTGACGTCAGCCTGGAACCATTTCTCCGAGAGTTTCTTCAGCGTGCCGTCGGCGCGGAATTTCTCGATGGCCTTGTTCAGCGCCGCGAGCAATTCGGGGTTGCCCTTGCGCAGGGCGATGCCGGCTTCCTGACGAGCGAAGGGTGCGCCGGTCAGGGCCATGGCGCCCTTGGTCTTGTTGACCATGTCGAAGGCGGCCAGACGGTCCACCAGGATCACGTCGATGCGGCCGCTGCGCAGGTCCTGGAATTTGGTCGGGTCGTCTTCGTAAGTGCGGACGTCGGCTTGCGGCACGTGCTCGCGCAGCCATTGCTCGTAGTTGGTGCCCAGGCCCACGCCGACTTTCACGCCGGCGAGTTTCTCCGGCGCGTCGTATTTGCCTTCGTCACCCTTGCGCACCAGCGCCTGGATGCCGGAGACGGTGTACGCCTCGGAGAAGTCGTACTTCTTCTTGCGCTCTTCGGAGATGGTCACCTGGTTGATCACCAGGTCCAGGCGCTTGGATTCCAGCGCGGCGAGGATGCCGTCCCATTTGGTCGGCTGCAGCTTGGCGGTGACGCCCAGCTCCTTGGCGATCAGTTCGGAGAAGTCCACTTCGAAGCCGGCGAGCTTGCCGTTTTCGTCCTGGAAGCTGAAGGGCGGGTAGGTGCCTTCCAGGCCCACGCGCACCTGGCCTTTTTCCTTGATCTGGGCGAGCAGGTCGTCGGCGGCCTGGGCCTGGCCAAAGAGGCCGGCGCCGAGGGTGAGGGTCAGGCTGGCAAGCAGGAAATGACGTCGCAGTGCGGAGAAGGTCATGGTGGTCCCCGTTTTTGGTGTTTTAAGCAGGTTAGTCAACGCGTGGCGACTATATGGGCAGAATTGTTATGCAATAAAATAATAAAAAATTACATGCCTAGTTCTGGATGGTATGTAGGTCAGGTCGACGAATGATAGGCGAACAAGGCCGGCGACCCGCCGGTGTGCAGGAACAGGATAGGTCCGGGTTTTACGAAGCGATCCCGGCGGATGCCGTCGAGCAATCCCGCCATGGCCTTACCGGTGTAGACAGGGTCCAGCAGCAGGCCTTCCTGGCTTGCCAGCAGGCGGATCGCATCGAGCGTCCCGGCATTGGCTTCGCCGTAGCGCGGGCCAAAGTACTGGTCCCACAAATGCACGGTCGGCACCGCCTGCGCTTCGTGGCCGAGCAGTTGCAGCGTGCGCTCAACCAGTCCTTCCACCTTTGGCCTCTGTGCCGCATCGGTGCGCGAAACGGTCACGCCGATCACGTCCAGCTGCGGCAGCACATTGGCCAGTGCGATCGCAAGGCCGGCATGGGTACCGGCGCTTCCCGAGGCGAGTACCACGGCGGAGAACTCCTGGCCGCTGGCCCGAACCTGCTCGGCCAGCTCCAGCCCGGCGCGTACGTAGCCCAGGGCCCCCAGCGCGTTGGAGCCGCCAATGGGTACGATGTAAGGCTTGCGACCCTCGCTGAGCAGGCGTTCACCGGTTTGTGCCAGCAGCTCGTCCGCGCTATCGAGGTTGGGCACGAGTTCGATGTCGGTGCCGAACAGGTCCAGCAGCAGGCGGTTGCCATTGCTCAGGTAATTGCGATCCTCGGTGCCGATGGGGTTTTCCAGCAACGCCACGCAGCGCAGGCCGAGCTTCGCCGCGGCGGCGGCGGTCTGGCGCACATGGTTGGACTGGATCGCGCCAGCGGTGACCAGCGTATCGGCGCCGACCTTAAGCGCATCGGCGGCGAGGAATTCGAGCTTGCGCACCTTGTTGCCGCCCAGGGCGAAGGGTGTGGTGTCGTCGCGTTTCACATACAGATCGCGGCCCAGGGAAGTGGACAGCCGTTCCAGCTTGTCCAGCGGCGTCGGGCCGCCGGCCAGGTCGAGGCGGGGAAAGCGGGCGAGGGCTTCGCGAAGGGCGCTCATGAAGGATTCTCGGTATGGCAGCGGATTCGTCACGATAGAGCGCGGCAAGTCCTCTCGCAATGTGCCGAGCGGCCGCTTGACGCCGGGCTGCACGGGAATGTCGCGTGACGATCCGCCATCTCGCCATGGGAATCTCCGGAGGCTGTGAATCAATGTGCGGACAGCGGCTCGGCGAACCGCTACGCTCCACGCTCAGATCCGGAGTCTTCAACCGGGCGATAACGAAAACAGGAAAACCAGGGCGGGAAATCCGATGACTTCAGCAGTACCTTCATGCGCTTCGTTGCAACGCTGGACACTCCGGTTGCTCGGCGCACTGGCCCTGATGCTGGGGCTGAGCAGCCCGGCACTGGCCGACCGGGTGATTCCCTCGGGGATGATGGTGGGCTTCGTCGACAGTGCGGTGTATCCGGTGATCACCTTGAAGCGACCGAAACCGAGTCTGCTGCGCCGGGTCATCACCATCGGCCTGTATGAAAAGACCATCAGCTATCCGCTGTCGGTATCCATCCGTATCCGCGACGAGACCAATCGCTTCATGGTTTACGGCATGCTGCCGAAGATCACCGGGAAGTTCGTCGGCATCAAGATGGGCCTGGATAGCCGGATCAGCCAGATCTGGGTGATGACCGAGGCGGAAGCGACCGAGTACGTGACCCGCCCGGACACGCTCTTCCCACCGAGCTGATGGCATCTCCTGCCGAACTGAACGCTCTGCCTGCACCACTCGTGCGGGCAGGCAGCCGGAAGAGGGCGACATCAGCTATCATGTGCGCCGTTTCGACATTTTCAGAACCGGTCTACCCATGACGTCCTCCCAGCAACCACCCCGCGACGACAGCGCCGATAACGCGCAGGAACAACCCAAACTTTCCCTGGCCGAGCTGGCCAAGGCTGCGCTTGCTGCACAGAAGCAGGTCGCGTCCGCCTATCAGCACCGCAAGGCTCACGACAAGGCCGAGTTCCGCCCGCCGCACCCGCGCGGTTCGCGTCGCTCGATGGGCAAGCGCTGAGGCAGCCTCTCATCTGAAACTCCGTCAATCAGCGCTCTCGCGGGGAGCGCTGGCTGAACTGCGACGACCGTTTCAGGTCGAATTCGCATCTGCTGGGCCAGGTCGGCTGGCAACTTCCCGCTCTCGCGAACACGTCAAGGATCGACAGTTGCGCACCCCTATGCCATGGCTGGAGGGGCGCCTCGCGTCAAAGGAGACTCAATGAAAGTCCTCGTTCCCATTTTCTCGCTGCTGGCGCTCGCCGGCTGTATCACCATGACCGGCAACTACGAGGTCACCGCTCACGATGAGTCGGGCAAGGAGCTGAGCAAGGGCAAGTTCCTCGCCCACGGCAGCGGCATCTACACCGTGCGCAACTCACTGTGCTCGGTCTACCCGAAGGCCATCGTCACCATCAGGGACGTGAAGTCGGACCAGGAACTGGAAGGTGAAAGTCCCTATCACTGCCATTGAAACAAGAGCCCGGCGGATGCCGGGCTCTTGTTTCAATGGCAGTGCGGCTAGTCGCAGGTCAGAGCGGCGATTGCTCCGCCTTCCGGGGTGAGGTTGCATGTCCCTCACCGGCAAGACGCTCCGCGAAGATCGGCTGGAACATCGGCACTAGCAGGCGATTGCCGAATTCGCTCAGGTGATCGTCGTCGTAGTACAGCGGGCGGCCATCGCGGCTGGCCGAGCACTGCTGGCCATCGCACAGGTAGGGGATCGGGTCCAGAAGATGGGCGCCGCACTGCTTGCCCGCAAGATCCTGTACTTGACTGACGAAGGCGTTGCGCTGCCGGTAGGTCTGCTGGCTCACAGACAGCTTGCGCTCACGCTTGAGCAGCATGGCTCGGCCCATGGCCTCCGGTACTCGGACGCCCATTTCCGGGGTCGGACGCACCAGGTACAGCGGATGATTCGCCGCCAGCGCGCAGGCGGTGGCTACGTAGTGCTCGCGGTATTCGGCCAACAGCGCCTTACTGGCGGTGTCCTCGGGTTCGTCGAAATACAGCTTGGGTTTGTTCGGTGTCTCGTCCGCCTCGCCTACCAGGCCACCGAAGAGGTAATAGGACGCCCGGTTGATCACGATCACCGGGGTGCCCGGCAGGAGACCGGCCTGGCGATGTTGCAGGCGGCCGAGAATCTTCTGGCAGATTTCCTGTTTGGGCGTGTCCAGTTGGGCGCCGAAGATGATCGGGCAGCCGCTGGTGCCGATGAACAGTACGCCGTCGTTGGGGGATGGCAGGCTGGCGACGATGGCGTTCACGATGGCCTGGGCGTGGCTGTCGCCCAGTACGATGGCACGGGTGTTCGGGCCGCCGTACTGGCACTCGGTCTTGGCGTCGCATTCGTCCAGGCGCGGGTTGCGGTTATCGCGCTCGTCGTCCACGCGTTGCACGGCTTCGGGCAGGCGATTCACAAAGTCCGCCTTGCGCACCACCTTTGCCGGCCCCATCACCACCAGCATGGCGCCGACCACAGCGGCAGTTGCTGCCATTGGCCGCAGGTTGCCGAGGCGGCGGCCGCTGGGCTGCTCCACCCAGTGATAGGACAGGTGCCCCAGCATCAGCGTCAGCGCCAGGCCGGCGGCGATTGCCATTGGCTGTCGGGACAGCTCCAGGTAGGCCAGGGCCACTACTACCGGCCAATGCCAGAGATAGATCGAGTAAGAGCGGATTCCCAGCCATTGCGCTATGCCATTGGCGGTCAGCCTGGCATCGTCACGCCGTGCCAGCAGCACCAGCGCGGCGCCGCTGACCGGGATCAGGCTCAGCAGGCCCGGCCAGCTCATCTCCGGTGTGATGAGCAGCAGCGAGCCGATGATCAATCCCATGCCGGCACGCTCTATCCATACGCTTTGGCGTGCGCTGAGTTGCCAGCGTGCCTGGATCAGGAAGATGACACCGCCTGCCAGCAGCTCCCAGGCACGGGAGGGGAAGAAGTAGAACGCCTGTGAAGGGTTCTTGTCGGCCAGCAGGACGCAGTAGCCCAGAGAGGCCAACGCCACCGAACCGAGCAGCGCCAGCAACCAGCGGCGCCCGCCGAGCCATCGCCACGCGGCCCCCAGCAGCAGTGGGAATAGCAGGTAGAACTGCCACTCCACGGACAGTGACCAGGTGTGCAGCAGCCACTTGTCATGGGAGGCCACATCGAAATAGCCGGCCTCCTTCATGAACATGCGGTTGGAGGTGAACAGCACGCTGCCCCACACATGCTTGCCCAGTCGCTGGTAATCCGAGGGCAACAGGAAGAACCAGCCCAGGGCCAACAGCACCGCACAGAGTGCCAGTAGCGCCGGCAGGATGCGGCGCGCACGGGCGAGGTAGAAGTTCCAGAAGGAGAAACCGGCTGGGGCAGCCAGCGCACCAAGGATGATGCCGGTCATCAGGTAGCCGGAGATGACGAAGAAGACATCCACGCCGACGAAGCCGCCGGTAAAGCCGCTGATACCAAAGTGATACAAGACCACCGCGACAACCGCCCAGGCCCGCAGGCCGTTGATGTCGTGGCGGAAACTGCCTGGACTGCGCAACGAAGGTTCCTCGAACTGCAAATCGGGCGCTGCAAGTCGGACAGCACCACGCGAGAAAATTGGACACCGCCGCCGGCTGGCCCGGCGGGGCGCGGAAATGTATCTTGCCTGGTACGTAAATGCTATCCGCGGGGCACTGATGCTCCGACAGATGTTGTGCAGATTTTGTACAAAATATGAGCGGATTTCGTAAAGGAAGGTTCCGCCGGATTCGGCTATCCCTGGGGCCATCAAAAAGGCCGACTTTCGCCGGCTTTTTGATCAGGGAGTGGAGGGTGATGTGGTGTGTTGCCGCTGCCCTTGTTGCAGTGTCCACTCCACGACCTGCGCGGAAAGCTGATCGGCGGCCTTGCCGAAGGCGCTGACCACTTCGGGCACCTGCTTGCCGTCCACTGGCTGGCTGACCTCGAAGCTGCGCGAGGCGACGATGCGCTGGCCGAGGGTACGTACCAGGCGGGCGTCGTAGCGGATGTGGATCACTGGCTTGCCGTTCTGGTACTCGCTCTGGAAGGCGCGCAGTTCGCCGGTCAGGTCGAGGTCGGCCTGCAGGCTGGCTTCGTCGCTGCTCAGGGCGCGGATGCTGCCGTTGGCGGTGAAGGCGTCGAGCAGGCGATCACGCAGCAGGCCCGGCGCGCGGTTGCTCCAGCGTGCGCCCTGGTAGCTGCTCAACTGGTTGCCCTGCGGGACCACGGCGATGCGGTTGCTGTCCAGCACCAGGCTGGCGGTAGGCGCGCTGACCCGCAGCGACCAGTTTACCGCCGTGCTGCCGCGCACGGGTTGCTGGGTGGCCGGCAGCAGGTAGAAGTCCGGGCTTTCCGCTTCCGGGAGGATCGAGCAGGCGCCCAACAGGCTGACCAGGGCGGCGGCGAGCAGGCGGGGAAGGGCGGTCATGGCTGGAACTCCTTGTTGCGTTCGCGGCCGAGCAGGTAGCCGGTGGGATTCTCCTGCAGGCGACGGGTGACGCCGCGCAGGTCTTCCAGGGTGGAGCGCAGTTCGCGGATCGCCGGGCCGATTTCGCCCAGGCCGTTGAGGCCGCCGTTCACCGAGTCGTAGTTGCTGTTCAGCAGTTGCTCCACCCGTTCGCTGCTGGTGCGCAGGGAGGCGAGGGTTTTCTGGGTGTCGTCGAGAATCGTCTGGCCCTTGCCGCCCAGGGTCTGGTTCGCGCGGTCGAGCAGCTGGCTGGCATTGGCCAGGGTAATGCGTGCCTGCTCGCTGGCGGTGGCCAGTTCCTTGAAGGTCCGACGGATGTCGTCGCGCTGTTCGGCGACCACGCCGGTCGCCTGGTCGATGTGGTCCAGGGTGCGGCTGATGCGGTCGACGTTTTCCTGGGAGAACATGCGGTTCACGTTGTTGATCAGGTTGTTGATGTTGGTGGCGATGTCCTCGCCGTTGGCGAGCAGCTTGGCGAAAGGCGACGGGATGGTCTTGATCACCGGGATTCCGCCATCCTTGGCTTCCAGTGGCGGGCTGTCCTGGCCGGCGCTGGAGAGCTGGATGATGGCCTGGCCGGTGACGCCGGTGAGGGCCAGCTTGGCGCGCGTATCCTCGCGGATCGGCGTGCTGTCGTAGACGCGGATGCGCGCGCGGACCTTGCGCGGGTCGTTCGGGTCCAGGCGCAGGGAGACCACGTCGCCGACGCGGATGCCGCTGTACTGCACGGTGCCGCCTTCGGACAGGCCGGTCACTGCCTCGCTGAAGATCACGTCGTAGATCTTGTAGCGCTGGTCGTTGCTCGATTGCGCCAGCCAGAGCGCGAAGAGCAGCGCGCCGATCGACACGACCAGAGTGAACAGGCCGATCAGTACGTGATGAGCACGGGTTTCCATTCAGCTTTCCTCCCGCAGGTGTTCGGTGGCCTGCAGCGCGGCACGGCCGCGTGGGCCGTGGAAATAATCCTGTACCCAGGCGTCGTCGGTCTGGGCGACCTGGTCCAGCGGCCCGACCACCAGCACCCGCTTCTGCGAGAGCACGGCGACGCGGTCGCAGATGGTGTATAGGGTGTCCAGGTCGTGAGTGACCAGGAACACGGTGAGACCGAAGGCGTCGCGCAGGGTCAGGATGAGTTGGTCGAAGGCCGCCGCGCCGATGGGGTCGAGGCCGGCGGTGGGCTCGTCGAGGAACAGGATGTCCGGGTCCAGCGCCAGGGCGCGGGCCAGCGCGGCGCGCTTGACCATCCCGCCGGACAGTTCGGCGGGATACTTGGCCCCTGCGTCCGGCGGCAGGCCGGCGAGGGAAATCTTCACCTTGGCCATGAACTCGGCGTCGCTGCGCGACAGGCCGGCGTGCTCGATCAGTGGCAGGCAGATGTTCTCGCTCACGGTCAGCGAGGAGAACAGCGCGCCATTCTGGAACAGCACGCCAAAGCGCCGTTCGAGCTTCGAGCGCTCCAGCGGCGGCAGCGCCGGCAGGTTCTGCCCGAACACGTGGACGCTGCCTTCGCTGGGCTGGCGCAGGCCGATGATGCTGCGCAGCAGCACCGACTTGCCGGTGCCCGAGCCGCCGACTACGCCAAGGATTTCGCCCTTCATCACATCGAGGTCGAGATGCTCGTGCACGGCGTGGGTGCCGAAGCGGTTGGCCAGGTCGCGGACGACGATGATCGGTTCGCTCACCAGCCCATCTCCATGAAGAACAGCGCAAACATCGCATCCAGCAGGATCACCACGAAGATCGACTGGACCACGCTGGAAGTCGTGTGCTCGCCCACCGACTGTGCGCTGCCGCTGACGCGGAAGCCTTCCAGGCAGCCGATCACGGCGATGATGAAGGCGAACACCGGGGCTTTGACGATGCCGACCAGGAAGTGCTGCACGGCAATGTCGTTCTGCAGCATGTAGAGGAACATGCGCGGCGAGATGTCCAGGCTCAGGGCGCAGACCACGCCGCCGCCGAAGATGCCGGAGAGCATCGCCAGGAAGGTCAGCATCGGCAGGGTCAGCAGCAGCGCCAGCACGCGCGGCAGCACCAGCAACTCCACGGGGTCGAGGCCCAGGGCCTGGATGGCGTCGATCTCCTGGTTGGCCTTCATCGAGCCGATCTGTGCGGTGAAGGCGCTGGCGGTACGGCCGGCCAGCAGGATTGCGGTGAGCAGCACGCCGAATTCACGCAGGAAGGAGAAGCCCACCAGGTCGACCGTGTAGATCGCCGCGCCGAATTTCTGCAGCACCGTGGCGCCGAGGAAGGCCACCACCGCGCCGACCATGAAGGTGAGCAGGGCGACGATGGGCACGGCGTCCAGGCCGGTTTCCTCCATGTGCGCGGCCAGCGAGGTCAACCGCCAGCGACGCGGCCGGAACAGGTTGCGCACCAGGGTTTGCAGGGTCAGGCCGATGAAGCCCAGCACGCCGATCAGATGGTCCTTGAACGTCAGGGTGGCGACGCCGATGCGCTCCAGTACGTCGGCCAGTGCGTTGCCCGGTGCCGGGCCTTTCTCGTCCAGCCGGCACTGGGTGATCGCGCTGCCCACCGTGCGCAGCAGCGCCTGGCGTTCGGCGGGGAGGTTGCGGGCGATCTGGTCGAGCTGGCTCATGCGCGCGCCGCCGATGATCTCGGCGAGCAGCGCGGCGCCGGCGGTATCCAGCGCGCCAAGGCCGGCGAAATCCAGCTCCGCGGGGGCCTCGGCGCTACGCTGGGCGGCGACCTGGGCTTGCAGCGAGGCGAAGTGCGCGAGTGTCCAGTCGCCGCTGATGTGCATCAGGGACGGGGTCGCGGAGGTGTCGAGCTGAAGCTGGCCGGGTTGGGCAGTCGTCGTCATGATTCGCATTTTAGCGAAGTTGAGCGGCCTGACCACTTGACTTGTGTGACCCTTTATAGAGCCTCGGCGGTTCTACGGGCGGCCCCCCGGCGACAGTCTGTTCAATTGACGCCCCAGCCCGCCAGCCACTAAGCTGCGCGCCTGCTACAGGTGCCCGAGGCGCAAGTCGAGGGTGAAACTGGGAAGCCGGTGAATTCGATGCGCAATCGAGCATTCCGGCGCTGCCCCCGCAACGGTAAGCGAGCTTCGAACCGCATCCGCCACTGTGCCACTGGCATGGGAAGGCGCGGTTCTTTCGGAAACGCCAGGCGCTTCCACTCGCAAGCCCGGAGACCGGCCTGCTGCATCGCATGGCATCGCGGGAGGCGCTGTCGACGCAGGCCATGTGCGCCGCGCGTTGCCGTCCTCCGCCTGCCCCGACTGGTCAGTGCCGCGCGGGTGAGAGCGGCGGAGAATCCTTCAGGTGAATTCCCTGTTTCCCAAGCCGACGGCTTTCGCGCCGAGCGGCTTTTACCGCATGGCGCCTACGCACGCCGGCGGTTCGTTCCTGCCCATCCCATTCTCCGCTCGCTGCCGCCCTGCCGGCGAGCTGGCGCCTGCGCGCTCCCTTTCTAGAGGCAAACCCCATGACTGAATCCCCTGAAAAGGACGAACGCCACCGTTCGCGCATGCAGCGCAAGAAATCGGTGATCGACGAGAAGATCGCCCAGGCCCAGGGCGAACGCGGAGTGTTCCTGGTCAACAGCGGCAACGGCAAGGGCAAGAGCAGCTCGGCCTTTGGCATGGTCGCCCGTGCGCTGGGCCACGGCATGAAGGTCGGGGTGGTGCAGTTCATCAAGGGGGCTGCGACCACCGGCGAGGAGGCGTTCTTCCGCCGCTTCCCCGAGGAAGTCAGCTTCCATGTCATGGGCGAAGGCTTTACCTGGGAAACCCAGGACCGCCAGCGCGATATCGCCAAGGCACAGGCGGCCTGGGATGTGGCACGGCAACTGCTGGCCGATCCGCAGATAGGCCTGGTGGTGCTGGACGAGGTGAACATCGCCCTCAAGCACGGCTATCTGGAGCTGGACACCGTGCTCGCCGACATTGCCGCCCGCCCGTCGATGCAGCATGTGGTCGCCACCGGCCGAGGCGTGCAACCGGCCATGGTCGAGGCCGCCGATACCGTGACCGAGATGGGCCTGGTGAAACATGCCTTCAAGGCTGGCATCAAGGCGCAGAAAGGGGTGGAGTTCTGATGCCCTTCGTTGTGGCGGAGTGCTCCTGATGCTCGATGCGCGCCAATGCCCCGCCCTGCTGATCGCTGCCCCCGCCTCCGGGCAGGGCAAGACCACCGTGACCGCCGCCCTGGCGCGCCTGCACACGCGCCTCGGGCGCAAGGTGCGGGTGTTCAAGTGCGGCCCGGACTTCCTCGATCCGATGATCCTCGCCCGCGCCAGCGGCGCACCGGTTTATCAGCTGGACCTGTGGATGGTCGGCGAGGGCGAAAGCCGCCGGTTGCTCTGGGAGGCAGCCGGTGAGGCCGACCTGATCCTCATCGAAGGCGTGATGGGCCTGTTCGACGGCTCGCCCTCGGCCGCCGATCTGGCGCGGCGCTTCAACGTGCCGGTGATGGCGGTGATCAATGGCCAGTCCATGGCCCAGACCTTCGGCGCGATGGCCGTCGGCATGGCCACCTACCAGCGCGACCTGCCGTTCTCCGGCGTGCTCGCCAACCGCATCGGCAGCCAGCGCCACCGTGACCTGGTGCGTGACAGCCTGCCGGAATGGATTCGCTGGTATGGCGCATTGCCGCGCGACACCGAGGTCGAGTTGCCCAGCCGTCACCTCGGCCTGGTGCAGGCCGGCGAACTGGCGGACCTCGACGCGCGCCTGGACGCCGCCGCCGATGCCCTGGCCGCCAGCGCCAGCACCGAGTTGCCGGCGCCGGTGAGCTTCGCCGCGCCCGAACCGCGCAGCGAGTCTTCCCGCCTCGACGGCGTGCGCATTGGCGTGGCGCGGGACAACGCCTTCGCCTTCCTCTATCAGGCCAACCTCGATCTGTTGCGCGAGCTGGGCGCCGAACTGGTGTTCTTCTCGCCGCTGCGTGACGCATCGCTGCCGGAGGTGGACAGCCTCTACCTGCCCGGCGGCTACCCGGAGCTGCACCTGCAAGCGCTGGCCGACAACCGCGCCATGGCCCAGGCGATTCACGCCCACCACGAGAGGGGCAAGCCGATCCTCGCCGAGTGCGGCGGCATGCTCTATCTGCTCGATGCCCTGACCGACGTGGCCGGCGAACGCGAGGAGCTGCTGGCCCTGCTGCCGGGTGAGGCGCGCATGCAGAAGCGTCTCGCCGCGCTGGCGTTGCAGGCCGTGACGCTGCCCGAGGGCACCCTGCGCGGGCACACCTTCCACCATTCGTTGCTCGACAGCGCTGAAGTACCGCTGGCCCGTGGCGTCTGCCCGAACGACAAGCCGGTGGCCGAGGCCGTGTTCCGGCGTGGCCGGCTCACGGCGTCCTACATCCACTTCTACCTGCCATCCGATCCGGATGCCGCAGCCGCACTCTTCAGACCATGACCGATCACGCCTACAGCCCCGAGGAACGCGCCGCGCTTTACCGCGCCATCGCCGAGCGCCGCGACATGCGTCATTTCAACGGTGGCGAGGTGGCGCCCGAATTGCTCGCGCGCCTGCTGGAAGCCGCACACCAGGCGCCGAGCGTCGGCATGATGCAGCCTTGGCGCTTCATCCGCGTGACGTCCAGGGACGTGCGCCAGTCGATCCACCAATTGGTGGAAGAGGAGCGCATTCGTACCGCCGAAGCGCTGGGCGAGCGCTCCGACGAATTCATGAAGCTGAAGGTCGAGGGCGTGCTCGACTGCGCCGAGGTGCTGGTGGCTGCGCTGATGGACGGCCGCGAGGCGCATGTCTTCGGCCGTCGCACGCTGCCGAACATGGATCTGGCCTCGCTGTCCTGTGCCATCCAGAATCTCTGGCTGGCTTCGCGCGCGGAAGGGCTGGGCATGGGCTGGGTGTCGCTGTTCGATCCTGCCGCGCTCGGCGACCTGCTTGGCCTTCCGGACGGTGCCGAGGCGGTTGCGGTGATCTGCCTGGGGCCGGTCAGCGCGTTCTATTCCGCCCCGATGCTGGCCCTGGAAGGCTGGCGCCAGCCGCGCTCGCTGGACGAGCTGGTGTTCGAAAACCGCTGGGGAGAGAAGGCATGAGCCTGGCCTTGCTGAGCGTCCTCGGCGTGGCGCTGGACGCCCTGCTGGGCGAGCCGAAACGCTGGCATCCGCTGGTGGCGTTCGGGCGGTTGGCGGACCGGCTGGAGCGAAGGTTCAATCGCTCCCGCGCCGATGCCGGAAGCGACACCCCTGGCCTCGGCTGGCGCAGCCATGGCGTCACCGCATGGATCATCGCGGTCATTCCGCTGACCCTCATCGCGCTGTTGCTAAGCCTGCTGCCTTACGTCGGCTGGATCGTCCAGGTGCTGGCGCTGTACGCCGCCCTGGGGCTGCGCAGCCTGGGCGAGCACGCCGATCCGGTGGTGCTGGCGCTGCGTAGTGGCGACCTCAACGAAGCGCGCCTGCGCGTGGGTTACGTGGTCAGCCGCGAAACTGCCGAGCTGGACGAAACCGCGGTGGCCCGCGCGGCCACCGAGTCGGTGCTGGAGAATGGCAGCGACGCGGTCTTCGCGGCGCTGTTCTGGTTCGCCGTGGCGGGTGCTCCGGGCGTGGTGCTCTACCGCCTGAGCAACACCCTCGATGCCATGTGGGGCTACCGCAATGCGCGCTTCGAACGGTTCGGCTGGGCCGCGGCGAAGATCGACGATGGGCTCAACTACATTCCCGCCCGGCTGGTGGCGCTGACCTACGCGCTGCTGGGCCACACCCGGCTGGCCCTGCGCTGCTGGCGCACACAGGCGCCAAAATGGGACAGCCCCAACGCCGGCCCGGTGATGGCCGCCGGCGCGGGGGCTCTGGGCGTTTCGCTCGGCGGCTCCGCCCGCTACCACGGCGAGCTCCACGAACGCCCGCAGCTGGGCGAAGGCCCGGCGCCGACTGCCGTGGATATCTGGCGCGCGCTTGCCCTGGTGCGTCAGGGAGTGTTGTTGTGGTTGCTGATCATCCTGATTCTGGGAGTGCTCTGATGCTCGAACATGGCGGCCGGTTGCGCAAAGCGGCGCAGCAGTACGGAATTCCGCTCTCCGAGTGGCTGGACCTGTCCACCGGCATTTCGCCCTGGCCCTGGGCGTTGCCCAGCGTGCCAGCGGCGGCCTGGATGCGCCTGCCCGAGGACAGCGACGGCCTTGAAGCCGCCGCGCGGCGCTACTACGGTGCCGAGAAGCTGCTGCCGTTACCCGGCAGCCAGGCGGCGATCCAGCTGCTGCCGCGCTTGCGCCGACCGGGCAAGGTCGGCGTGGTTTCGCCCTGTTACGCCGAGCACGCCGAATCCTGGCGTGCCGCCGGGCACATCCTGCGAGAGGTCAGCGACCAGGAAGTCCCCCATCACCTGGAGCGTTTCGACGTGCTGGTGGTGGTCAACCCGAACAACCCCACGGGCAAGCGCATAGAGGCCGGTGTGCTGCTGGAATGGCACGCGCGCCTGCAGGAACGTGGCGGCTGGCTGGTGGTGGACGAAGCCTTCATGGACTGCACTCCCGAGCACAGCCTGGCGCCCAGTTGCGCCAGCCGTCCGGGGCTGATCGTGCTGCGCTCCTTCGGCAAGTTCTTCGGCCTGGCCGGTGCGCGGCTGGGCTTCGCCTTCGCCGAACCGCGCCTGCTGGAAAGCCTGGCGAAGCTGCTCGGCCCCTGGGCGGTCAACGGTCCCACGCGCTGGGTTGCCCAGGCGGTGCTGGGGGAGTTCCAGGAACAGATCCAGCGGCGCCGTGACCTCAACGAGGCGAGCCGGCGCCTGGCCGGCCTGCTGGGCGAACACGGCTTCGCGCCCCAGGGCGGCACGTCGCTGTTCCAGTGGGTGGTGTCCATGCGTGCTCACGCGCTGCGCGACCATCTGGCGCGCCAGGGGATTCTCGTGCGCCTGTTCGAGACACCCGGCAGCCTGCGCTTCGGTCTGCCGCCGGACGAGAAGGGCTGGGAGCGCCTGGAGCATGGCCTGCGCACCTTCAACCAGATGGAGAGCCTGCGGTGACGTTGCCCAGCGCACACAGCGCGACCTTGATGGTGCAGGGCACCACTTCGGATGCCGGCAAAAGCACGTTGGTGACGGCGCTGTGCCGCTGGCTGCGCCGCCAGGGCGTGGCGGTGGTGCCGTTCAAGCCGCAGAACATGGCGCTCAACAGTGCGGTGACTGCCGATGGCGGCGAAATCGGACGCGCCCAGGCGGTGCAGGCGCAGGCCTGCCACCTGGCGCCGCACACCGACATGAACCCGGTGCTGCTCAAGCCCAACAGCGACACCGGTGCCCAGGTGATCATCCATGGCCGCGCGGTCACCAGCATGAACGCGGTGGTCTACCACGACTACAAGCGCGTGGCGATGCAGGCGGTGCTAGAGTCCCACCAGCGCCTGAGCGCGCAGTACCCGGTGGTGATGGTCGAAGGTGCGGGCTCGCCGGCGGAGATCAACCTGCGCGCCAACGACATCGCCAACATGGGCTTCGCCGAGGCAGTGGACTGCCCGGTGATCCTGATCGCCGATATCGATCGTGGCGGCGTGTTCGCCCACCTCGTGGGCACCCTGGAGCTGCTCTCCGAGAGCGAGCGGGCGCGGGTAAAGGGCTTCGTCATCAACCGTTTCCGCGGCGATATCGCGTTGTTGCAGAACGGCCTCGATTGGCTGGAGGAGCGCACCGGCGTGCCGGTGCTGGGCGTGTTGCCGTACCTGATGGACTTCCACCTGGAAGCCGAGGATGCCATCGACACCCGCCAGGCCGCCAAGACCGGCGAGCGACTGCGGGTCGTCGTGCCGGTTTTGCCGCGCATCAGCAACCACACCGATTTCGATCCGCTGCGCCTGCACCCGCAGGTGGAGCTGACCTTCGTCGGCCCTGGCCAGCCGATCCCACCGGCGGACCTGATCATCCTGCCCGGCTCCAAGAGCGTGCGTCCTGATCTCGCTTTCCTGCGCGCGCAGGGCTGGGAAGCGGCGATCCAGCGCCACCTGCGCTACGGCGGCAAGGTGCTGGGTATCTGCGGTGGCCTGCAGATGCTCGGCCGTACTCTGGCCGATCCGCATGGGCTGGAAGGTGCGGCGGGGGAGAGCGAGGGGCTCGGCCTGCTGGACCTGCTCACCGTGCTGGAGCCGCAGAAGCAGTTGCGCAACGTCAGTGGCCGGCTGGCGCTGGAAGATGCTGCGGTGAGTGGTTACGAGATTCACGCTGGCGTCACCCGAGGCCCGGCGCTGGCCAATCCCGCCGTGCGCCTGAGCGATGGCCGTGCCGATGGCGCGTTGAGCGACGATGGCCAGGTGATGGGCACTTATCTGCACGGGCTGTTCGAGTCCTCCGCGTCCAGCGCCGCACTGTTGCGCTGGGCGGGGCTGCACGAGGTGCAGCAGATCGATTACCACGCCCTGCGCGAGCGCGACATCGAGCGTCTGGCCGACCAGGTCGAGGCGCATCTGGATACCGAGAAACTGAGGCGGCTGTGTGGGCTCTGAAACTGTCTTTCGTAGGAGCGGGAACCCATGCTTGAACTGATTCTCGGCGGCGCCCGCTCGGGCAAGAGCCGCCTGGCCGAGCGCCTGGCGCAGGACAGCGGCCTGCCGGTCACCTACGTCGCCACGGCCCAGGCCGGCGACGGCGAGATGTCCACGCGCATTCTCCAGCACCGCGAGCGCCGCCCGGAACACTGGGGCCTGGTGGAAGAACCGCTGGCCCTGGCCGACGCACTGGAGCGCCTGGCCGCACCCGGCCACTGCGTGCTGGTGGATTGCCTGACCCTGTGGGTCACCAACCTGCTGATCCATGAAGACGGCTGGCGCCTGCGCGGCGAGATCGACGCGCTGCTGGAAACGCTGCCGCACCTGCCGGGGCGCATCCTTCTGGTCAGCAACGAAACCGGGCTGGGCGTGGTGCCGATGGGCGAGCTCAGCCGCCGATATGTCGACGAGGCCGGCTGGTTGCACCAGTCCCTGGCCGAGGTCAGCGAGCGCGTGGTGTTCACCGTCGCCGGCCTGCCCATGGTGTTGAAGGGGGAAGCGTTATGAGTCTGCAATGGTGGCTGCAAGGCACCCAACCGATCGACCGCGTGGCGCAGGACAAAGCCGCCGCGCGTCAGGACCAACTGACCAAGCCGCGTGGCGCACTGGGCCGGCTGGAAGAGGAAACCATCCGCCTGGCCGGCCTGCAGGGCCGCGAGCGGCCGGGCCTGGAGCATGTCTGGATCGCCCTGTTCGCCGGTGACCACGGGGTGGTGGCCGAGGGCGTATCGGCCTATCCGCAGGCGGTGACGGTCGAGATGCTGCGCAACTTCGTGCGCGGCGGCGCGGCAATCAGCGTGCTGGCGCGCGACCTCGATGCGCGCCTGGAGGTCATCGACCTCGGCACGGCAACGCCGCTGGAGCCGCTGCCGGGTGTGCTGCACGTGATGGTCGGCGCCGGTACGGCGAACTTCACCAAGGAGCCGGCGATGACCGCCGCGCAATGCCTGATCGCCCTGGAAGCCGGCCGCGAGTCCGTGCGCCGCGCGCAACAGGCCGGCGCCGAGCTGTTCATCGGCGGCGAGATGGGTATCGGCAACACCAGTGCCGCCGCTGCGCTGGCCTGCGCGCTGCTCGACGAACCGGCCCGCGCGCTGGTCGGCCCCGGCACGGGGCTGGACTCGCAGGGTGTCGCCCGCAAGGTCGAGGTGATCGACCGCGCGCTGGCGCTGCACCGCGCCCACTGCGACGAACCGTTCGAAGCGCTGTGCCGCCTGGGCGGCTTCGAGATTGCCGCACTGGTCGGCGCCTACCTGGCATGTGCGCAGAAGGGTATTGCCGTGCTGGTGGACGGCTTCATCTGCAGCACTGCCGCGCTGTGCGCGATTCATCTGAATCCGGCCTGCCGCGACTGGCTGCTGTTCGCCCATGCCGGTGCGGAGCCGGGGCACAATCGTGTGCTGGCCGCGCTCGACGCGCAGCCGCTGCTGGACCTTGGCCTGCGCCTGGGCGAGGGCAGTGGCGCGGCGCTGGCAGTGCCGCTGCTGCGCCAGGCCTGCCGGCTGCACAGCGAGATGGCGACCTTCGCCGAAGCGGCGGTATCGGATCGCCCGGCATGACGCTGCGGCTGGAATTGCTGCGCCACGGCGAGACCGAGCGCGGCGGTGGCTTTCGCGGACGGCTGGACGACGCGTTGACCGAGCGCGGTTGGGCGCAGATGCGCGCGGCGGTGGGCGACGAATGTCGCTGGGCGGCGCTGGTCAGCTCGCCGTTGCAGCGTTGCGCGGCCTTCGCTCGGGAGCTGGCGGCGCGCCACGGCCTGCCGCTGGGCTTTGAGCCAGGCTTGCAGGAGCTGGATTTCGGCCAGTGGGAAGGCATTTCGCCAGCTAAGCTGATGGAGACGGATGCGCAGGCGCTCGGACGCTTCTGGGACGATCCCTACGCTTTCCCTCCACCGGGCGGCGAGGCCATGGGCGACTTCGAATCCCGCGTCTTTGCGGCGCTGGAGCGGCTCTACCAGGCCCATGCCGGATCTTCCGTACTGGTCGTCACCCATGGCGGTGTGATGCGCCTGTTCGGCGCCCTGGCCAGCGGCCTGCCGGCGAAGCGTCTGTTGGAAGTGGTGGTGGCCCACGGCGAATGTATGGTGCTGGACCTGACCCGCGAGGGTGATGGCTGGCGTATCCAAAAGGCGCAACCATAAGTCGACCTCTGATGAACAACCTGCACCCGGAACGCGACCAGGAAGCCCCCGAGCCGCCTGCTGAAGCGAGTGGCGAAGACGCGCGCGCCGCCCAGCTCAGTGACTGGTGCCTGCCGCTGGTAGCGTTGCAGTTCCTGACTCGCCTGCCGGTGCGCCTGGGGCACATGCCGACGCCGCAGCAGTTCGGCCGCGCCACGCTGTATTACCCGCTGGTGGGCCTGCTGATCGGTTCGGTGCTGTTCGCCATGGGAGAGTTGCTCAGCGGTGTGCACCTGCTGTTGCAGGCGGCACTCATCCTTCTGGTGTGGGTGGCCTTCACCGGCGCGCTGCACCTCGACGGCCTGGCCGACACGGCGGATGCCTGGATCGGCGGGCTGGGCGACCGCGAACGCACGCTCGCAATCATGAAGGACCCGCGCTGCGGCCCGGCCGCGGTGGTCGCCCTGGTGCTGTTGCTGCTGCTGAAGTTCGCGGCGATCACCGCCATTCTCGGCAACCAGCAGCACTGGGGTTTGCTGCTGGCGCCCTGGCTGGGTCGCTGCGCGTTGCCGCTGCTGTTCCACACCACCGATTACGCGCGCAAGGGCGGCCTGGGCCAGGCGCTGGCCGATCACCTGCCGCGCGGTGCGATGCCGTGGATGCTGGCGGCCAACGCCGCTCTGATGGTGCTGGTGGGCTTGACCGGCATGCTGGCGCTGGCGGTCGCGCTGGTGATGTTCGTTTGGCTGCGCAGCCGCTTCATCGCCCGCCTGGGCGGCACCACCGGGGATACCGCCGGGGCGATGCTGGAGATGATCGAGTGCGCGGTGCTGGTGGCGTTGGCGCTCTAGAGTCCAACGGATAGGCGCGTGGGCTGTTTGTGTAGGAGCGAGCTTGCTCGCGAACTGCAGGGCACCGCTGCTCTCGGGAAGCTTGTTCGCGAGCAAGCTCGCTCCTACAAAATGCCTTCACTCCCGCTCTCCCATGGGAGAGCGGGATAGCTGTGCCTAGCATCAATCGAACGCGAAATGCTCCGTCTTCAACCCCATGATCGACCGTACCGGCTTGGCCATCGCCGCCGCGTGCCCCTTGGCGCGGGGTAGCAGGCGGGCGAAGTAGAAGTCGCTGGTGGCGATCTTCGCCTTGTAGAAGTCGCTCGACTCGCTGCCGCCCTGGCGCAGGCGCTTGCGTGCGGCGGCTTCCTGCAGCGCCCAGGAATACGCCAGCGCGGCGTAGCCGGAGAACATCAGATAGTCGTGGCTGGCGGTGCTCACCAGGTCGCGCTGCTTGCGGGCGGTGAGGGCGATGCGCAGCGTGAGGATGTTCCACTGCGCGCAGAGCTTGAGCAGCGTGAGCGCGCGGCCACGCATGGCCGGTTCCTGCTTGAGCAGGTCGACGGCGAATTTCGCCACTTGCCGGGTGAAGTCGCGTACGGCCTTGCCCTGGGTCATCAGCAGCACCTTGCGGCCGAGCAGGTCCAGCGCCTGGATGCCGGTGGTGCCCTCGTAGAGCGTGGCGATCCGCGCATCGCGGACGATCTGCTCCATGCCGTGTTCCTTGATGTAGCCGTGGCCGCCGAACACCTGCATGCCGAGGTTGGCGCTCTCCAGGCCCAGTTCAGTCAGGCAGCCCTTGAGGATCGGGGTGAGGAAGCCGAGCTTGTCGTCCCAGCGGTCGTACTCGGCGTTATCGTTGGTCAGCAGGCCCTGGATCATCTTGTCGGCGTACTGGGTGGCCAGGTAGATCAGCGCGCGGCCGCCCTCGGCCACGGCCTTCTGGGTCAGCAGCATGCGGCGCACATCGCCGTGGTGCATCAGGCTATCGGCGATCTCCCCCGGCTCCTTGGTGCCGGAAAGGGCACGCATGGAGCGACGCTCGCGGGCATAGGCCAGCGCGCCCTGGTAGGCCAGCTCGGCGGTGGCCACGCCCTGGATCGCGGTGCCGATGCGCGCGCTGTTCATGAAGGTGAACATGCATTCCAGGCCCTTGTTCGGCTCGCCGATCAGGTAGCCGGTGGCGCCGTCGAAGTTCATCACGCAGGTGGCCGAGGCCTTGATACCCATCTTCTTCTCCAGCGCACCGCAGCTCACGCCGTTGCGCGGGCCGAGGGAGCCGCCTTCGCCTGGAAGGAACTTGGGCACGATGAACAGCGAGATGCCGCGCGTGCCTTTCGGTGCATCCGGCAGGCGGGCGAGGACGATGTGCACGATGTTCTCGGTGAGATCGTGCTCGCCCGAGGAGATGAAGATCTTGGTGCCGGTGATGGCGTAGCTGCCGTCGGCGTTGGATTCCGCGCGGGTCTTCACCTGGCCCAGGTCGGTGCCGCACTGCGGCTCGGTGAGGCACATGGTGCCGCCCCAGCGGCCTTCGGTGAGCGGGGTGAGGTAGGTGTGTTTCTGCTCCTCGGTGCCGTGCTGCATCACGGTGTTCATCGCGCCCAGCGACAGGCCCGGGTACATGGAGAACGGCCAGTTGGCGGTGCCCAGCATTTCCTGCTTGAGCGCGCCCAGGCTCATCGGCAGGCCCTGGCCGCCATATTCCACCGGGTGCGACAGGCCCTGCCAGCCGCCGGCCACGTAGGCGTCGTAGGCTTCCTTGAAACCCTTGGGCGTGCGTACTTCGCCGTTCTCCAGGTGGCAGCCTTCCTCGTCGCCGCTGTGGTAGAGCGGGGCGATCACCTCTTCGCAGAGCCTGGCGCATTCGCCGAGGATGGCATCGACCATGTCCGGCGTGGCTTCACCACCATTCACCAGGTTCTGGTAGTGGCCGGGGAAATCGAAGACTTCGTTGAGCAGGAAGCGGGTGTCGCGCAGCGGGGCTTTGTAGACGGGCATCGGGGACCTCGGACCGTGATGCGCCCCGCCGAAATCGCGGGGCTGGATGGCCGCAGTTATACGGCTGGCGCGATGCGGTGCCCTTGGCTGCGCCAACGCCGGGCGCTGGCAGATGGGACAATCGGTCGCATCGGCCATTGCGCTTGAGCGATTGCGGGTATATACACGTATCCCATGCTGACCACTCAATGTCTCTGTACCAAACTGCGTCGCTCGGCCCGTGCCGTGACCCGCGTCTACGACGATGCCTTGAAAGGCGTCGGGCTGACGACTGCGCAGTTTTCCCTGTTGCGGCATCTGTCGCGGCTGGAGCAGCCGAGCATCTCCGACCTGGCCGAGGCCATGGGCCTGGACCGCAGCACCCTGGGGCGCAACCTCAAGCCGCTGGAAGCCGACGGCCTGGTGAAGCTGGAAGAGGGTGAGGACCTGCGCAACCGCATTGTGGCGCTGACTCCCGCAGGATTGGAACGCATTGTCCGCGGCGGCGAAGCCTGGGACGCGGCGCAGCAGGATGTAGCGGTCCACCTGGGCGATGACAAGCGTCGGCAACTGGAAGCCCTGCTGGATGAACTGGCCGCGCTGGAGAGCTAGCGCAGGCCAGCGTGCACTGGATACGAACGATTAGAAGCGGGTATATACCCGTGTAGGAGCAAGTGATGTCGAAGCTGTCGCGTACGGGGTTCTGGATACTGCTATCCGGCGCCCTGATCCTCGCCCTGTCCCTGGGCACCCGCCACGGCTTCGGCCTGTTCCTGGCGCCGATGAGCGCCGAATTCGGCTGGGGGCGCGAGACCTTCGCCTTCGCCATCGCCCTGCAGAACCTGATCTGGGGCATCGCCCAGCCGTTCACCGGGGCCATTGCCGACCGCTTCGGCGCGATGCGCACGGTGGTGGTGGGCGGCATCCTCTATGCCATCGGCCTGGTGCTGATGGGCTATTCCGATTCGGCCTTCAGCCTGTCGATGAGCGCCGGCCTGTTGATCGGCATCGGCCTGTCGGGTACCTCGTTCTCGGTGATTCTCGGTGCGGTCGGCCGCGCGGTGCCGCTGGAGCAGCGCAGCATGGCGATGGGCATCTCGGCGGCGGCGGGCTCGTTCGGCCAGTTCGCCATGCTGCCCGGCACGCTCGGGCTGATCAGCTGGCTCGGCTGGTCTGCCGCGCTGCTCGCCCTCGGCCTGATGGTGGCGCTGATCGTGCCGCTGGCCGCGCTGATGAAGGACAAGCCGCTGCCGATGCAGGGGCACGAGCAAACCCTGGCCGAGGCGCTGCGCGAGGCGGCGGGGCATTCCGGCTTCTGGCTGCTGTCTCTGGGCTTCTTCGTTTGCGGCTTCCAGGTAGTGTTCATCGGCGTACATCTGCCGGCATACCTGGTGGACCGTCACCTGCCGGCCACCGTCGGTACCACGGTGCTGGCGCTGGTGGGGTTGTTCAACGTGTTCGGCACTTATATCGCCGGCTGGCTCGGCGGGCGAATGAGCAAGCCCAAGCTGCTCACCGGCCTGTACCTGCTGCGCGGCGTGGTGATCATCGCCTTCCTCTGGGCGCCGTTGACCGTCTGGACTGCCTACCTGTTCGGCATTGCCATGGGCCTGCTGTGGCTGTCCACGGTGCCGCTCACCAACGGCACGGTGGCCACGCTGTTCGGCGTACGCAACCTGTCGATGCTCGGCGGCATCACCTTCCTGTTCCACCAGATCGGCGCCTTCCTCGGCGGTTGGCTGGGCGGCTACGTGTATGACCACACCGGCAACTACGACCTGGTCTGGCAGATTTCCATCCTCCTCAGCCTGCTGGCCGGCCTGCTCAACTGGCCGGTGCGCGAGCGTCCTGTCGAGCGCGCCGCGCTGGGGACGGCGTGAAGCGCCCACTGGTGATCGCGCTGGTGCTGGGCCTCGGCCTGGCGCTGGCGGGCCTGGCGTGGTGGGGCTGGCAACGTGGTGGCCTTGCGCTGATGCAACTGGGCATGGGCAGTTGCTGATGCCCGTCGTGCGGGGTAGCGTGACGGGATAATTCGAGGATCACTGCCATGCGTCTTTCCCTGCTCGCTCTCTCTCTTCTCTTGCCGCTGGCGGCCCAGGCCGCCGATTGCCCGGCGCTGCTCAAGACCCAGGGCGAACTGCCCAAACTGCGTTCCAAGGATGTGCTCGACCTGTGCAAGCTGTACGCCGGCAAGCCGCTGGTGATTGTGAATACCGCCAGCCACTGCGGCTTCACCCCGCAATTCAAAGGGCTCGAAGCCGTCTACCAGAAGTACAAGGGCCAGGGCCTGGAAGTACTCGGCGTGCCCTCCGACGATTTCAAGCAGGAAGACGCGGACGCCGCCGAGACCGCGAAGATCTGCTACGGCAACTACGGTGTGACCTTCAACATGACCTCGGTGCAGCACGTCAGCGGCGACGAGGCGATCCCGCTGTTCAAGGACCTCGCCCAGCAGGCCGACCAGGTGCCGCGCTGGAATTTCTTCAAGTACGTAGTGGACCGCCAGGGCAAGGTGGTGGCGGAGTTTTCCAGCCTGACCAAGCCGGATGATCCGGAGCTGCAAGCGGCAATCGAAAAGGCCATCGCCAGCCAGCCGTGAGCGTGCGAATGAGCTCTTCGTAGGAGCGAGCTTGCTCGCCCCTGCAGATGAATGCTGGCTCCGTGCCCGAATGCAGAAATTTCCTGTTACAGACCGACTGGGTCAGTGAGACAATCCGCGCCCGGCGCCACCACCGGTGGCCGCCGATGTCATGGATTCGATTCAGGAGATTCACCTCTATGGATGGCAAAGCCCTCTTCCTCGTTGCCTTGCTTGCCCAGGCCGTCGCTGCCCCGGCGTTCGCTGCACCCGCTACCTCCAACCAGAGCGAAGCCCCCGCGGCTGCCGCTGCTCCCGCCGCCGAGTCGGACGAGGAGATGTCGCCCGAGACCTTCGTCGCCAGCCTGCATTTCCAGAAGGGCAAGGTGGTAGTGGGCGACAACCTCGCCACCTTCGACCTGCCGGATAATTTCGTCTTCCTCGACAGCAAGGATGCCGAGCGCGTACTGGAAGCCTGGGGTAACCCGCCCAGCTCCGAGCCGCCGCTGGGCATGCTGATGCCGGCCGGCGTCTCGCCTTTCGAAGCCGCCTCCTGGGCAGTGACTGTGCAATACGAGGAGAGCGGCTACGTGTCCGACGAGGACGCGGCGAAGATCGATTACGCCGAGATGCTCAAGGACATGCAGGACGACCTCAAGCAGGCCAATCCGCAGCGCGAGCAGCAGGGTTTCGAGGCCATCCAGCTGATTGGCTGGGCCGCGCCGCCGCGTTACGACGCCGCCGAGAAGAAGCTCTACTGGGCCAAGGAGCTGCAGTTCGGCGACGCCAAGGAGCACACGCTGAACTACAACATCCGCGCGCTGGGCCGCAAAGGCGTGCTGGTGCTGAATTTTGTCGCGGGCATGGAGCAACTGCCGGAAATCGAGAAGAACGTCGGCAAGGTATTGGCGATGACCGAGTTCAACCCGGGCAACCGCTACGTCGACTTCAATCCCAGCGTCGACAAGGTTGCCGCCTACGGCCTGGGCGCGCTGATCGCCGGCAAGGTTGCCGCCAAGGTCGGGCTGTTCGCCACCCTGCTGGTTCTGCTGAAGAAGCTGTGGATCGTCCCGGCCCTGGCCATCGGCTGGATCGCACGGCGATTCAAGCGCAAGCCGTCGAACGAAGGCTGATTCTCCAAGCAAGGAAAAGCCGGGCGTTGCCCGGCTCTTTCGTTTCTGCGCCACTCGTGGCGTAGGCCCTGTAGGTGCGAGGGGGCGCCATCGTTATTGCCCGCGGACCGCCCAACACCGATGTCGCCGGGTGGCTCTGTTCGCGAGCAAGGACTGGGCGTCCCCCTGGTTCCTACGAAGCGCTGTACGCCGCAGTGAGCGGCCAATAAAAAAGCCGGGCATCGCCCGGCTTTTCTTGTGCGCTGGAGGATCAGCCTTTCTCGCCCTGAACCGCCTTGCCGTTCACGGTGCCTTCCTTGAGCATGATCTGGTACTCCTTGCCGTCGGACTCCTGCTGGTACAGGCGCACGAGGAGGAAGTCCCAATCCTTGGCAAACCAGAGGATGGTCTTGCGGTTGCTCTTGGTGGGGTCACGCACGCGCTCCACCTTGATCGCGGTGATCAGGCCGGCCTGGGTACGCACCTTCTCCTCGCCGAGAACACGGAAGTCGTAGGTATCGACGTCGGTTCCCTCGATGACCTGGTAGCTCATGGCCTTCTTGCCAACGGCCACGTCATGCTGCAGCGCGAGTTGGTAGGTGGACTTGTCCAGTTGGCCCTTGTTCAGCGGCTGACGTACCTGGTCGCCACGGTCGCTGCCCAGCACCTGCTTCTCGGCCCAGTCGAAATCGAGCTCGGTCTGCTTGTTCTTGCCCAGGCCTTCGCGGGCCCAGCGGTAGGTCAGCGGCAGGTAGGTGTCGTTCTCGACCTTGAACGTGCTGTTCTCGGTCAGGCTGGCGAGCAGCATGGAGGCCTTGAAATTCAGCTCCCAGCGGCCGCCGTCGCCTTGCTTGAGGCTGCGGGAGGCGGTGCCGCTGATGGGCATCTGCTTCCAGTCGGCGGTGTAGCTGGCGTCGAACGGTTCCAGCTCATAAGCCTGGGCCGGCAGGGTCAGCACGGCCATCAGGAATAACAGAGCTCTACGCATCGCGAATCTCCTAGGTTCGGTACGAATGGCCGGATGCGGGCAGAAGCTCCCCATCCAGCATGGCGCCATGTTCGCCGAGCCTGACTCGGCCTTCGGCGAACCAGCGCATGGCCAGCGGATAGATCACATGTTCCTGCACGTGCACGCGCTGGGCCAGCGTTTCCGGCGTGTCGTCAGACTCTACCGGGATTGCCGCCTGTACGACCAGAGGCCCACCATCAAGTTCCTCCGTGACGAAGTGTACGCTGCAGCCGTGCTCGGCATCGCCAGCCTCCAGCGCCCGCTGGTGCGTGTGCAGGCCCTTGTACTTGGGCAACAGGGACGGATGGATGTTCAGCAGGCGGCCCTGATAGTGACGCACGAAGTCCGCGCTGAGGATGCGCATGAAGCCGGCGAGCAGCACCAGGTCGGCGTCGAAGCCATCGATGGCCTGGATCAGCGCGGCATCGAAGCTTTCGCGGTCGGCGTAGGCCTTGTGGTCGAGGAAACGGGTCTCGATGTGGGCCTTACGCGCGCGCTCCAGGCCGTAAGCGTCCGCGCGGTTGGAGATCACCGCGCGGATCACTGCCGGCGTGTCGGCGCCGGCGAGACTGTCGATCAGGGCTTGCAGGTTGCTGCCGGAGCCGGAAATCAGCACCACGACATTGCAAGGTGTGGACATCAGTGGCCTTTCAGGTTGTTCAGGACCACGCGCTCGGCGTCGGCGGCACAAGCCTCGATGCGGCCGATGACCCACGGCTGCTCGCCGGCGTCACGCAGGGCCTTCAGGGAAGCATCGACCTGATCCTGGGCGACGCAGATGACCATGCCGACGCCGCAGTTCAGCACGCGGTGCATCTCGGTCTCGTCGACGTTGCCTTTTTCCTGCAGCCAGTCGAAGACCGCCGGGCGCTGCCAGCTGGCTACATCGACCACCGCCTGGGCGTTGTCCGGCAGCACGCGCGGGATGTTGTCCAGCAGGCCGCCGCCGGTAATGTGGGCCATGGCCTTGACCGCGCCGGTCTGCTTGATCAGTTGCAGCAGCGGCTTGACGTAGATGCGGGTCGGGGCCATCAGCAGGTCGGCGAGGGGCTTGCCGTTCAGCTGGGTGGATTCGATGTCGGCGCCGGAGACTTCGATGATCTTGCGGATCAGCGAGTAACCGTTGGAGTGCGGGCCGGAGGAGGGCAGGGCGATCAGGGCGTCGCCGGCAACCACTTTCGAGCCGTCGATGATTTCCGATTTTTCCACCACGCCGACGCAGAAGCCAGCCAGGTCGTAGTCTTCGCCTTCGTACATGCCCGGCATTTCGGCGGTTTCACCACCGACCAGGGAGCAGCCGGCCAGCTCGCAGCCGGCGCCGATGCCGGTGACCACGGTGGCGGCCACGTCGACATTGAGTTTGCCGGTGGCGTAGTAGTCGAGGAAGAACAGTGGCTCGGCGCCGCAGACGACGAGGTCGTTCACGCACATGGCGACCAGGTCCTGGCCGATGCTGTCGTGCTTGTTCAGGTTCAGCGCCAGGCGCAGCTTGGTGCCGACGCCATCGGTGCCGGAGACCAGCACGGGTTGCTTGTAGCCAGCCGGGATTTCGCACAGAGCGCCAAAGCCACCCAGGCCTCCCATCACTTCAGGACGTGCGGTGCGCTTGGCGACGCCTTTGATGCGTTCGACCAGGGCTTCGCCGGCGTCGATGTCCACACCGGCGTCCTTGTAGCTCAACGAGGGTTGCTTGCTGCTCATAAATCCAGGCCTATAGAAGGGATGATTCGTCTTGCCGCCGGGTGCGCCGTTTGCGCTTCCCGGCCTGCGCGGGAGGCGCGGGATTTTATCAGGCTTGCCCGGCAGCGGCCATCTCGCGCTGTTGCCGCTGGCCGGACGGCTGTTTAAGGTATAGGCCTTCCTTGCCGTCGCGTTTGTCGACGGTGCCTTCGTTTTCCTGCGCGAGAACCCGCCATGCGCCTGACCGCCCGCCTGTTGATCCTCTGCCTGACGCTGTTCAGCCTGCCGTCCTTCGCTGAAACGCTGGGCAACCTGTACCAGGTGCACGAACCGGTCGCCTCCCAGCAGCCGGACGAGCGCAACGCCGGCCTGACCCGCGCCCTGCAGACCCTGGTACTGCGCCTGACCGGCAATGCCAGCGCTGCGCAGAGCCCGGCCCTGGCCGGCTACTTCAAGGACCCGCAGCAACTGATCAGCCAGTACGGCTTCGAGAATGGCCCGCCCATGGCGCTGGTGGTGGACTTCGACCCGACTGCCACCGACAACGCCCTGCGCCAGGCCGGCCTGCCGGTCTGGGGTGCCAGCCGCCCGAGCGTGCTGGCCTGGTGGCTGAACGAAAGCGCCAACGGCAGCAGCCTGGTCGGCGACAGCCAGGAAGCCTCCGCCCCGCTGAACCGCGCCGCCCAGCGCCGCGGCCTGCCGCTGCGCCTGCCGATCGCCGACCTCAGTGAACAGCAGGTCGGTACTCCCGAAAATCTCAACGCCGCCCAGCCGGATGTTTTGAAGTCCGCCTCCGAACGCTACGGCGCCGATGCCCTGCTGGCGGTGGACGCCAAGGAAGCCGACGGCAAGTGGACCGCCACCTGGCGCGTGTGGATGGGCGACAGCCGCGAACAGGGCCAGGCCCAGGGCGATACCCCGGACGCGCTGGCCGATGCGGTAATGCTCGGCGTGTCCCAGCGCCTGTCGCAGCGTTTCGTCGGTTCGGCAGGCTCGGCTTCGGCCCAGGTCCTGCAGATCGAGGGCGCCGACCTGGCGCGCTACGCCGAAGTCTCGCGCCTGCTGGAGCCCATGGGCGCCAAGCTGGTGGAGGTACGGGGCAACCGTCTCGTCTACCGCGTCACCGCCAGCCCCGAGCAACTGCGTGCGCAACTGGCTCTGGCCCGCCTGCAGGAAGCCCCGGCGGAGCCGGCGCAACCGGCGGTCGACGCCAATGGCCAACCGATGCCGAACGCGGCCGTGCCGGCGCAGAACACCCTGCGCTTCCACTGGTAATGAGCCCTGCGGAGGCGGGCAAAGTCCCGCTTCCCGGCGCCGGTGGCTCTGAGTCGCACGTGGTAGCTGCGTTATCCTTCTGATTTGGATAAACTTTCAGTCACCAAGGCCCACCCCAAGCGATTGAAGAAACGCCCGGCCCGGCATGACTCCTATGCAGCTCCCACTCAGCGTACGTCTGCGCGATGACGCAACGTTCGCCAACTACTACCCCGGTGCCAACGCCGCGGCGCTCGGCTATGTCGAGCGTCTGTGCGAGCCCGAGGCGGGGTGGACGGAAAGCCTGATCTATCTCTGGGGCGCCGAAGGCGTGGGCCGCAGTCACCTGCTGCAGGCTGCCTGCATTCGTTCCGAGCAACTGGGTGAGCCGTCCGTCTACCTGCCGATGGCGGACCTGGTGGCCTACGGTCCGGAAATCTTCGACAACCTCGAACAGCGCGAGCTGGTGTGCCTGGACGATCTCGACGCCCTGGCCGGCAAGCGCGAATGGGAAGAGGCGCTGTTCCACTTGTTCAACCGCCTGCGCGATTCCGGCCGCAAGCTGCTGCTGTCGGCCTCGGTGTCGCCGCGCGAGCTGGGGGTGAAGCTGCCGGACCTGAAATCCCGCCTGACGCTCTCGCTGATCTTCCAGCTGCACCCGCTGACCGATGACGAGAAGCTGCGCGCCCTTCAGCTGCGCGCCTCGCGCCGTGGGTTGCACCTGACCGATGAAGTGGGGCGCTTTATCCTTACCCGTGGCGCGCGCAGCATGCAGTTCCTCTTCGACCTGCTGGACGAGCTGGACAAGGCCTCGCTGCAGGCGCAGCGCAAGCTGACCATTCCCTTCCTCAAGGAAACCATGGGCTGGTAAGCCCCGGTTTCCCCGACTCCCTTATCAGGCGCTCGTCGCTTCCTGCTGCGGTTCCTGGCCTTCGCCGGCCAGCTTGCGGTCGTACTGGAAGCGCCAGCGCGTGTACATCAGCGCCGAGCAGAACAGCGACACGCTGAGGATGATCTCCGCCCAGCCGAAGATGGCGTGGTTGGGATCGAAGGCGTTGAGCACGCCGAGGATGAAGTACAGGTTGATCACGTAGCACGCCCAGGCATGGCCACGCGCGCTACCGATCAGGATGCCCGGCGCCACGACCAGCAGCGGCAGCAGCTTGAAGCCCAGGAACACCCAGGGCACCCAGCGCGCGCCGCCGTGGGCGTCGGCGAACAGCAGGTCCCAGATGACGATGAGCAGGATCAGCCCGATGAAGCTGCCGAGGGCGACCGCGCGGCTGGCGGCCAGCCGGGGTTTGAGCCAGTCCATGGGCGGCAGCGGTTTGTTCTTGCGGGCCATTCAGCTCTCCAGTTTGCGGGCGACTTCGGCCAGACGCTTTCCGAGCGCGCGGCACAGGGTGATCTCGTGTTCGTCCAGGCTGCGCTTGCCATCGGCGCCGGCGAAATGGCTGGCGCCGTAAGGCGTGCCGCCGCCGCGGGTTTCCAGCAGGGCGGGCTCGCTGTAGGGAATGCCGGTGACGATCATGCCGTGGTGCAGCAGTGGCAGCAGCATCGACAGCTGGGTGGTTTCCTGGCCGCCATGCAGGCTGGCGGTCGAGGTGAAGACTGCCGCCGGCTTGCCTACCAGGCCACCGGTCAGCCACAGGCTGCTGGTGCCATCGAGGAAGTACTTGAGCGGCGCGGCCATGTTGCCGAAGCGGGTCGGGCTGCCGAGGACCAGGCCGGAGCAGTCCTTCAGGTCATCCAGGGTGGCGTAGAGTGCGCCTTCGGCCGGGATATCCGGGGCGACGGCTTCGCACTCGGTGGACACCGCCGGCACTGTGCGCACGCGCGCTTCCAGGCCGCCGGCCTCGACGCCGCGGGCAATCTGCCGGGCCATTTCGGCGGTGGCGCCGTGGCGGCTGTAGTAGAGGACGAGGACGTAAGGCGCGCTCAAGGCAGGATCTCCAGAACCTTCTCCGGCGGGCGGCCGATGACCGCCTTGTCGCCGACGATGAGGATCGGCCGCTCGATCAGCTTGGGATGGCTGGCCATCGCCTCGATCAGTTGGTCGTCGCCCAGTGCCGGGTTGGCCAGGTTCAGCTCCTTGTATTCGTCCTCGCCGGTGCGCAGCAGTTGGCGTGCGCCGATACCCAGCTTGCCGAGCAGCGCCTTGAGTTCGGCCGCGCTGGGCGGAGTTTCCAGGTAGCGGATGATCTCGGGTTGGATGCCGCGTTCCTCGAGCAGTTCGAGGGCGCCGCGGGATTTGGAGCAGCGCGGATTATGGAAAAGTGAAATCTGGCTCATGTGCCGGGACTCGCAAGGCCGATGAAGTGGCGGCTATTCTAACCGCCTCCTCGGACTGGACTGAACCGCTGTCGTTCGCCGCGATCTACGAGGACGGTTTTTTCAGTGCAGCCAAAGGACACTTCATGCACGAACGCTTGCAGGGCCTGGTCGAATTCGGCCGTTATCTGGTCCAGCGCTTCCTGGCCGACAAGGCGCCCAACAGCGCCGCGGCCCTGACCTACACCACGCTGTTCGCGGTCGTCCCGATGATGACGGTGACCTTCGCCATGCTCTCGGCCGTACCGGCCTTCGAGGGCATGGGCGAGCGCATCCAGCTGTTCGTGTTCCGCAACTTCGTGCCCTCTACCGGCGAGGCGGTGGAGGCCTACCTGCGCAACTTCACCGTGCAGGCGCGCCACCTGACCTGGCTGGGCGTGGCCTTCCTGGCGGTGACAGCGTTCACCATGCTGGTGACCATCGAGAAGGCCTTCAACGCCATCTGGCGTGTGCGTCAACCACGGCGGGGCGTAACGCGCTTCCTGCTGTACTGGGCGATCCTCAGCCTGGGCCCGTTGCTGCTGGGGACCGGTTTCGCCGTGTCCACCTACATCACTTCGCTGTCGCTGCTCTCCGGCCCCCATGCGCTGCCGGGTGCGGCGATGCTGCTGAAGTTCATGCCATTGCTGGCCAGCGTGGCGGCCTTCACCCTGATCTATGCGGCGGTGCCCAACGCGCGGGTGCCGTTCCTGCACGCCCTGGCCGGCGGGGTGTTCACCTCGATCCTGTTCGAAGCGGCGAAGTCGCTGTTCGGCTTCTATGTCAGCTTCTTCCCCGGCTACAAGCTGATCTACGGTGCCTTCGCCACGGTGCCGCTGTTCCTGCTGTGGATCTACCTGTCGTGGCTGATCGTGCTGTTTGGTGCGGAGCTGGTCTGCAACCTGTCGTCGACCCGGCTCTGGCGTCGACGCGCCATGCCACGCCTGCTGGTCATCCTCGGCGTACTGCGGGTGTTCTTCGACCGCCAGCGCCATGGCTTGCCGACGCGCCTGGCGCACCTGCATCGGGCGGGCTGGTTGCTGCCGGAAGACGAGTGGGAAGAGGTGCTGGATTTCCTGGAGGGCGAGCAACTGGTCTGCCGCGCCGGCTCGACCACCGCGGCCTGGGTGCTGTGCCGCGACCTGGGCAGCTACAGCCTGCACCACCTGCTCAACCGCAGCCCCTGGCCATTGCCGTGTCTGGAGGCCTTGCCGACGACTCTGGATGAGCCGTGGTACCCGCAGTTGCGAGAAACGCTGGCGCGCTATCAGGCTGACCGACAGGAGCTGTTCGGCGATAGCCTGGCGAAATGGTTGAAGCCGTCACATTCCGAGTGACGCAAAACGTCAGTTTGCGGCGAATCTGATTCTGTCGCGGCTTTGTACCACTTCAGGAGATGCGCCAATTCTCGCTATTTCAGAATTGGCACAGTTCTGGCTATGGAGGTAACAGGACACAGAAGTCCTTCAGAAGTTCCTCCAAGGCCAGCGAATCCATGAAAAAAGACCAGAACAACGTAGTGCACCTGCATCAGCGCGATCTGACGAGCGCTCTGGAGCGGTTGAATCGAATCACTGGTCTGCAATTCAGCCGCTGGCCTGAATCGCTCCTGCCGTCCGTCCCGCACGACAACGCCGAAAGCGTTGCGGCCGAGTCGTCGGATGAAACCCCGGTGCGACAGCTGGGCTGACCCTTAGAGGCTGGTGGCTACCGGACGCGCGGCGCCCGCCTGTTGCTCTACCGCCTGCATGAAGACCTCCTCGGCAATCACCCGCGACAGAGGAACGGCCGCGCGAAGCTTGATCTGCGCATCCTCGATCCGCAGGGAGAACGGCAGTCGGGCCACACCTGAGAGCAGGATGCGACTCTGTTTATTGACCGTGCCATGGTCGATCACCACTTCCCGGCTGCGCTCCCCATCGCGGTAGTTGAGCAACAGTGTCACCGGCAGGTCCGCTACGCCGGGCAGATGTAGCCAGACCGCGACATTGAAGTCGGCCAGCCGTCCTCCATTCGCCGCATTGGCCGGCCGGGCGCTGGCGACAATATGGCTGGGAACCTTGCTGACAAGCTGGTCTGTAGGCTGCATCTGGCTGTCCTGTCGCTGGAGGCTGGCGTGCATGGCGCCAGTCGCATTCTGAAGGCCGCTGAGTTATCGGCGAGCGAGAATCGTCCCGAGAGTCAGAACGAACGTTCGAATTATAGGGAGGCAGATGCCTGGCATATCGGGCCTACTGCCGATCTTGCCTGTGACATCTCTCCCAAAATCGACAATCAGGCCAGGCGCAGCGGGTGGCGAGCTACCAGTGGCGTGCTGAGGTTGGCTGCCGGCAGGGGCAGGATGGTCTGGTTGTCGAAGCTGGCCAGTTGCAGCCAGAGGTTCTCGCCTTCGACGAATTGCCCCTGGGCGACCCAGAGCCCGTGATACCAGCCGTTGCCCGGTTCCGGTGTGCTCTGCAGCACGCCGGGGTGACGCTGCGCGTCAGGTGCGCGGCGCAGCCAGACCGGGCGGGGAAGCCCTTTGAGGTAACGCAGGCCCAGGTGCAGCCCGTCACTGTTGAGGTGTCGCCAGCGCACCACGGCCAGGGTGGGAGTGCCGCCGTTGCTGGGGATCAGCAGGAGTTGGCCGACCGGGAGCTGCCCGGCCTGCTGGCCGGAACAGAGAATGCGCGCGCCGCCCGCGCTGGCATCCATCAGCGTGGCTTCCCGGCAGGGGCTGGCTGAGCTGTCCAGCAGGTGCTGCTGGATGGCTGGGAGGCCGACTACCACGCGGCAGTTGCCGGTTTGTTCTGCACGCTCATGGCGGCGCGTCTGGTGGCCCAGCCAGTGGTGGCGGACGCGATCCAGCAGTGCGCCTTGCTCCAGTCGACGCAGCGGCGCGGGATCGTGCAGGGCGATCAGCAGGGCACCCAGTTCCAGCCGGCGCAGTTGCTCCTTCGGGGCATCGCGTGCCTGCTCTGCGGCCAGGCACGGTTGGTCAGAGCCCAGGTCGACCACGAAGCCTTCCTGTTCCTCATCGTCCCAGGGCAGCAGTCGACCCAGTGCGGCCAGCGGTGCCAGCGCGCTGAACAGTTGCGGGGCTTCCCCTTCGGTCAGGTGGAACGGATTGCTCAGGGCCAGCAGCAGGATCTGCTGGTACAGCCCGCGCAAGGTGCCTGCGGGCACCGGGTCGAAAGCGGCGGCAACCGGCTCGTCCAGGCACTCCTGATGCTCGCCGATCCAGTAGAGCAGGTGGCTGTCACGCCAGAGGCTGCCGGGCGGCTGCTGGTATTGCTGGTAATGGCGCAACAGGGCCTGGGCGAGGAAATGCTGGGCCATGTACAAGCACCAGGCCATGTGCGGCCGCGAAGGCTTGTGGCCGTGCAGGATCTGCAGCAACAGGCGCTTGAAGCCGGCGGCCAGCTCGCTGCAGAAGTGCACGAACAACGCCGGCGGCGTCTTTTCCTGGCGGATCAGCCGTTCGTAATGCCGGTATTCTTCGCTGAGGCTTTGCAGGGCGCGCTGCCTTTCCAGTAAGGTCAGCGCGCATCGGTTGAGGCGGAACAGCGTGCCCAGAGCCTTCTGCAAACCTTCCTGCAGGGGTTGCTGCCGCGATTCCTGGAGCCCGGCCGCCAGGTTGCTCATTGCCTCGGCGTCTTCTTCGAGGATGTCCGGCACCTCCAGGCGCAGGGCATCGAGCATCATGACCACCCCGCATACACGAGGATTGAAGGCATGGGAGTGCGGCTCCGTATTGTGATGGGCTTGATGGCCGGCCTGATCCTGGCCGGCTGCTCGGCGGACTATGGCACCGATCAGCATGGACAGAAAGTACCCGCTGCCGGCGTAGATGGCCAGTGGCTAGTTATTAATTACTGGGCCGAGTGGTGCGCGCCCTGTCGCAAGGAGATTCCCGAGCTGAATCACCTGGCGGAGGAGGGCAAGGCCAAGGGCTTCCGGGTGCTGGGGGTGAACTTCGATGGGCTGCGTGATGCGGACCTGGCAAAGGCTTCACAGGCGCTGGGCGTGCAATACACCGTGCTGGCCGATGACCCCGCGCCGCGGTTCAGCCTGCCGCGCAGTGAAGCCTTGCCTGTAACCTACATCGTCGACCCTGAGGGCAAGCTGCGCGAGCAGTTGCTCGGCGAGCAGACCGCCGCCGGCGTGCTGGCGCGCCTTGGCGCGTTGCGCGAGGAGAAACAGTAATGGCCAGGATCTGTCTGCACGGCTACATCAGCGGCAAGGTACAGGGTGTTTATTACCGCCAGAGCACCCAGGAGCAGGCCGAGCGCCTGGAAATCGACGGCTGGGTACGCAACCTCGAAGGTGGGCGCGTGGAGCTGTTGGTCGAAGGCGAGGAAGACGCGGTACGCGAGCTGGAGAAATGGTTGGCGCGCGGGCCGGTGAAGGCGAAGGTGGCGGCGGTGGAGCTGCAGCCGATGACACCCCAGGGCATCACCGGCTTCATCGTTCGCCGCTAGGTGTCAGTTGCTGACGCCGGGGTCCGCTGCCAGGCGACCGGCGTCGGTCATCAGGCTGTGGAGGAACTCCTTCTGCAGCTCCGGATCGTTGCGGGTCAGCTCGATCAGGCTCTGTTCCAGTTCGCTCGCTTCCTCTTCCAGGCCCAGGTCGGAGAGGCGTTTCACCCGGTGTACCCAGTGGTGCACATCGTCACCTTCCAGGTCATCGTAAATCAGCGCGTGGGCTTCCTGCAGCTTGCCGCGCAGAGAGCGGCTGACCAGCAGGCTGGCGTCGGCGCGGGTGTCGTCGGAAGGGTCCTGGACGCTGAACTGCAGGCGGCCGATGCGGCTGACCTCGTCGTCGCTGAACGGGCCTTCCAGCAGATTCAGGCGCAGCACGCCGTGACGGTCGGTCAGCAGCTCCTGGGAGTTCTTGCCGGCGGTGACGGTCACCGGGCGCTCCGACCAGGGCAGGCTGGAGTACTCGGTGCGCTTGTCGCGCTGTTTTTCGTCGATCGAGGCCAGGTTCTGCTCGGCACGGCCGTTGGACTCGACGTTCATGAACGGATTCATGCCATCGATGCCGTAGCGGATCCAGCCGCGGGTGACGCTCTCGGGCAGGTTGCCCAGGGCGAACACGTTGACCACGTTGGCGCCGATACCGCCAACGAAGGCGACGACGCCCAGCGGCATTTCGTAGACCTTGCGCCAGCCCTGGTACGGCGTGTAGCGGTCGTAGCGGCGGGTGACCTCGAACTCGGTGACTTCGAAGGTCTTCTGTTCCTGCACGCGAATACGCCGCTGCGGCAGTTCCAGCGTGCCCGGGGTGCCCACGTCGATCTGCAGGCTGTGGTCGAGCAATTTGCGCTCGACACGCTCTTCATGCTCGCTGCGTTGCGGCAGCTGGTTGGCGCAGCCGCTCAGCAGAAGGCTGCCGCACAGGGCGGCAGCCACGAGGCTTGAGGTACTTCGGGTGGACATCGCTCTGCTCAGTTGCCGATCTTGGCCGTGATGAAAGCTTGCAGGTCGGACAGGGCGACAGGCTGCGACTCGGCGTCACGGCGACCCTTGTACTCCAGGGTGCCTTCGTCCAGGCCGCGCTCGCTGACCACGATGCGGTGCGGGATGCCGATCAGCTCCATGTCGGCGAACTTCACGCCGGGGCTGGTCTTCTTGTCGCGGTCGTCCAGCAGCACTTCGAAGCCAGCGGCGGTGAGGTCCGCGTAGAGCTTGTCAGTGGCGGCGCGCACGGCCTCGTTCTCGTACTTCATCGGCACGATGGCGATCTGGAAGGGCGCCAGGGCGGCCGGCCAGAGGATGCCGCGGTCGTCGTAGTTCTGCTCGATGGCGGCGGCGACTACGCGGGATACACCGATGCCGTAGCAGCCCATGATCAGGGTGACCGGCTTGCCGTTCTCGCCCAGTACGGCAAGCTTCATGGCTTCGCTGTACTTGGTGCCGAGCTGGAAGATGTGGCCCACTTCGATGCCGCGACGAATCACCAGCGTGCCCTTGCCGTCCGGGCTCGGGTCGCCTTCCACGACGTTACGCAGGTCGGCGACTTCCGGTACCGGCAGGTCGCGTTCCCAGTTCACGCCGAAGTAGTGCTTGTCGTCGACGTTGGCGCCGGCGGCAAAGTCGCTCATCAGGGCGACGGAGCGGTCGATGATGCAGGGCAGCGGCAGGTTCAGCGGGCCGAGGGAGCCGGGCGCGGCGCCGATGGCGGCCTTGATGTCCGCTTCGCTGGCCATCTGCAGGGGGCTGGCCACCAGCGGGTGGTTGCCGGCCTTGATTTCGTTGAGTTCGTGGTCGCCACGGACGACCAGGGCGATCAGCTTGCCTTCCTCGGCGGCGTGCACCACCAGAGTCTTGATGGTTTTCTCGATCGGCAGGCCGAACTTCTCCACCAGGGCGGCGATGGTCTTGGTCTCGGGAGTATCGACCAGGCGCAGTTCTTCGCTGGCAGCGCCACGAGCGGTCTCGCGGGGCAGGGCCTCGGCCTTCTCGATGTTGGCGGCGTAATCGGTGGACTCGCCGAAGACGATATCGTCTTCACCGGATCCGGCCAGCACGTGGAATTCGTGGGAACCACTACCGCCGATGGAGCCGTTGTCCGCCTGCACGGCACGGAAATCCAGGCCGAGGCGGGTGAAGATCTTGCTGTACGCGCCATACATGACATCGTAGGTCGCCTGCAGCGAGTCCTGGCTGGCGTGGAAGGAGTAGGCATCCTTCATGATGAACTCGCGGCCACGCATCAGGCCGAAGCGCGGACGGATCTCGTCACGGAACTTGGTCTGGATCTGGTACATGTTGATCGGCAGCTGCTTGTAGCTGTTCAGCTCATTGCGTGCCAGATCGGTAATCACTTCCTCGTGCGTCGGGCCGACGCAGAAGTCGCGGTCATGACGATCCTTCAGGCGCAGCAACTCGGGGCCGTACTGCTGCCAGCGACCGGATTCCTGCCACAGTTCGGCGGGCTGGATGGCCGGCATCAGCACCTCCATGGCACCGGCGGCGTTCATTTCTTCGCGAACGATGGTCTCCACCTTGCGCAGCACCCGCAGACCCATTGGCAGCCAGGTGTACAGACCGGACGCCAGCTTGCGGATCATGCCGGCGCGCAGCATCAGCTGATGGCTGATCACGACCGCATCGGAAGGGGTTTCTTTCAGGGTGGACAGCAGGTACTGACTGGTACGCATCTTTGGCCGTTTTGTCGGTTGCGAAGGGGAATATAGGCTGGGCATTGTACGGTGCAGGTCTGGCTGCGTACAGGGCGCGGCGGACGGAGAGGGAGGAGTGGCATGAGTCGTTTAACTGCGGCGCAGGTACAGGCGTTCATTCGCGCGGGATTGCCCATGGCGGACGACATGGATCTGCGCATCGATGCACTGGAAGGACGCAGCGCCTTCGTGCGGGTTCCGTTCCACGGGCGGATGGTGCGTCCGGGGGGTACGGTCTCCGGGCCGACCATCATGTCGCTGGCGGACGCGGCGATGTACGCGGTGATTCTGGCGCAACTGGATAACGTCGAGATGGCTGTTACTTCCAACCTCAATATCAACTTTCTCAGCAAGCCGAAGCCGGAAGATCTGTTGGCGGAAGCCAAGATATTGAAACTCGGTCGGCGGCAGGTGGTTTGCGAAGTAGCTGTCTACTCGGTCAGCAATCCCGAGGAGTTGGTCGCCCATGTGACTGGGACCTATGTTTTACCGATGTAACAGATACGTTCGAAGTTGTAGGTAAGTTGCAATAAAAAAGCCCGGCAGAAGCCGGGCTTTTTAGTTACCTACAGTGCGCTCTGGATTACAGAACGGACAGCGGGTAGTCGACGATCAGGCGGAACTCGTTGTTGTCGCCTTCGGCCTGGTCGGTGTTGGCGCGGTGCCACGCTTGGCGAATGCGGAAGGACAGGTCCTTCGCGGGGCCAGCTTGTACGACGTACTTGGCTTCGAAGTCGGTTTCGTGGTGCTTGCCGTCGTCGCCGTAGCCGTAAGCGGCATATACGCTGGTCGGATCGATGTGGCTGCCATCGATATCCTTACCAGTGATATAACGGGTCATGAAGGTCAGGCCCGGTACGCCGTACTCAGCCATGTTCAGATCGTAACGAGCCTGCCAGGATTTTTCGCCTGGGCCGTTGAAGTCAGAGTACTGAACGGAGTTGGCGAGGAAGATCGAGTCGCCACCTGCGTTGTTGTCACCTACGCCGAGATAGTCGAACGGAGTGTCGCCGTTAACTTTCTGGAAGGCCAGGGTGAAGGTGTGGGCGCTCAGAGTATACGCAGCGGCCAGGGAGAAGGTGTTGTTATCGATATCGCCTGCTTTCGCCGAGCCGGAATCGGTGGTGCGGTAGTAGTTGAAATCGAAGCCCAGCGACTGATCATCAGCAATCGGCAGGGTGTAGTTCAGGTTGGTGTAGTACTGGTTCCAGACGTCCTTGAACTTCGAGCCATACAGAGAGGCAGTGAAGTTCTCGGAGAAGGCGTACTTGCCACCAACGAAATCGACGGTGCGGGCGTCGAGGTCGTTGTCGCCATACCAAGCGTAGGTGGCGGTCAGCTTGCCATCGCGGTTGGTGGTGTCTTGGCCGGTACCGGAGTAGTAGTGACCAGCCTCAAGGTCAAGGCCTTCGATCTCGCTGCTCATCAGTGCGATGCCGCTGGCGGTTTGCGGCAGCAGACGGGTACCACCTACAGCGAACACCGGCGCGGTCGGTTGCATATCGCCGAGTTTCAACTCGGTTTTGGATACGCGAACTTTCAGCGCTGCACCAGCTTTGCCGAAGTCATCAGCTTTGCGGCCATCGTCGTGGACCGGGAGGTTGCCGGTGCCGCCGTAGCCACGGCCGCCGTCGAGCTTCAGGCCCAGGTAGCCGAAGGCGTCAACACCAAAGCCCACGGTGCCTTGGGTGAAGCCGGAGCTGTAGTTGCCCCAGAAGCCTTGGGTCCAGTCGCGCTGGTCACGGCTACCGTTCTTGTTGTCGCGATTGAAGTAGTAGTTACGAACCAGGAAGTTCAGGCTGCTGTCTTCGACAAAGCCTTTAGCGTCAGCCTGATTACCTACGAAGGGTTCGGCCATTGCCAGTTGTGTGCTGCCTGCAGAAACCGCCAGGGCGATGGCGCTCCACTTCATCACTTTCATTGTGATTGCTCCTTTGGTTTTGAAATTATCTGCCATCACAGTGCCGCGGTGACGGCTCATTCTTTTTGTCGGCGCTAACTTATAGCACGCGTGTTCAGTTGGCGATAGTTGCCCAAATAAACACACGGAAACGTTACGGGACTGTCGCAAAGCTGCATGACACATGTCGCATTCAAGCAGTTTCGATGTTGCAAAAAGAGGTTGTCCCCCTCATTGCTCCAATGTTGCTTCAGTCTTGTGGTTTTACTCTCCCTCAACCACTTCATGCTTTCTCACGCTTCCGCGCCCACTTTCTGAAAGGGGTGGCCGTCGGAGCGATGTCCTTGCCTCTAGCAACAACCGTGCACAAATGCCCGGAGCCGCTTTCACAGTGCGCGTCTTGCGACGTGTTGGCGCCATTTCACGGCTTCTGTTGGGGATTTGCAACATGGAAGCGCGCCGATGTCGTTTTCCGACATTCCGCAGATCCCGCTGTTTAAACGATTTTTCAGCGCTGATGGCCGGGATTGCCGTGTGGTTTCCTGCACGCGCCTGTTGTCGGGATATGCCAATTCGCGTCATGCCCGATACTGGGGCAAGGCCTTGGGCGGCTTGCTCCGGGATGGGGCTGCGCCTGAGCATGTTCGCCGCAACGGCTCTCTAGTATTCTTCGCGCCCTTCGGCTCCTTCGCGGAGCTAGGCTAAAACAAGGCTCGTCGAGCAGGAGAAGTCTTATGTTCGCCCTGGATTCCCGTCTCCAGCAGGACACCGTTGCACTGGGGGATTTCCCACTGAGCAGCCTGCTGCTGATGAATGACTCACAGTACCCCTGGTTCATCCTGGTGCCGCGCCGCGAGGATGTGAGCGAAATCTTCCAGCTGGACGTCGCTGACCAGCAACAGCTGTGGCGCGAGGCGACCCAACTGGCTGAAGTGCTCAAGGACACTTTCGATGCCGACAAGATGAACGTCGCCAACCTGGGCAACGTCGTCAGTCAGCTGCACGTGCACGTCATCGTGCGCAAGGCGAGCGATGCCGCCTGGCCGGGCCCGGTTTGGGGCAAGCACGCGGCTGTGCCTTATAAAGAAGAAGAGCTGGCTCGCCTACGCGAGAAATTGCGCATGGTGCTGGGCGACGGTTTTCGCTTCAGCCAGGAGTAAGTGATGGATCTGGAAAAACGGATGGCCGATCTGGAGAGCCGACTGGCCTTCCAGGATGACGCGCTACAGACAATGAGCGATGTGGTCTATGAGCAGGAGCGGGTGATCGAGCGCCTGCGCCTGCAGATGCAGGCATTGCTCAAGCGCCTGGAAGACCTGCAGGGGCAGGTGGGTGTCTCGGACGACGAGGCGCCTCCTCCCCATTATTGAGCAGCAAGCGCCCGGTTTCCCAACACCACCTTGCTGAGCGCAAAGTCATCTCCCGGCAACTGTTGCGCATTCCTGAGCTGTGACAATCGGGCGCACAGGCAACTGCTGCTTGTGCGCAATGTCTCCCAGAAAATGGGAAACAGCCTACATTTCATCGGGATAATGGCCTAAGGGCATCATGTATCAAATATGATCCAATCCGTCTTTTGGGATGGACTGGCCGCTCGGCCGGAAGACGGGGATCGTAAGGATGCGTGTTCTCTACCGTGGCTGGATGCCGGTCCTGGCATTCTGCTGTGCTTCGGCAAGCTTTGCTGCACCACTGCCCACACCGGGTGACAACGACCTCCAGCGTCAGCGCCAGGAACAACTCCTGCGTGAGCAGCAGAAGCGCCTGGAGGAGCTCCAGCAGCTCCCTGGCAAGGCGCCCAGCGAGGCGCCGCCGACTACGGCGCCGGATACCCGCTGCTTCACCATTCGCAGCATCACCCTGGAAGGCGCCGAGCACCTCGACGCGCGTTCGCGTGAAGCGCTGTTGGCGCCGTATCGCGACCAATGCCTGGGGGTCAACCAGCTCAACGAGTTGCTCAAGGGCATCACCGACCATTACCTCTCCCGAGGTTTCGTTACGACCCGCGCCTACCTGCCGCAGCAGGACCTTTCCAGTGGCGAGCTGAAGGTCATCGTGGTCGAAGGGCGCTTCGAAGGTTTCGACCAGTCGGAGCTGGCCAGTGATCGCGAACTGGCCATGACCTTTCCCGGTGCCACCGGTGACGTCTTGAAGCTGCGCGAGCTGGAGCAACTGGTCGACCAGATCAACCGCCTGCCTTCACGCCAGGCACAGATGGAACTGGTGCCAGGCCAGGAAGTGGGCGGCAGCCGGGTGCAGCTCAAGGGCGAGCGCAGCAAGCCCTGGCGAGTCTCCGCCAGCCGCGATAACAACGGCGATGCGACCTCCGGCGAGCAGCAGGCCGGTGTCGGCCTGGACTGGGATAGCCCGCTGGGCCTGGCCGACCAGTTCGGCCTGCGTTATGGCGAGGACGTGGTCAGCGACCACTGGAAGCACTCCGACAACCAGAGCCTGTGGTACAGCGTTCCCTATGGGTGGTGGACCTTCAACTACAGCTACAGCCGCAACTACTACCGCACCCGCAACGAAGACGCCGGCTTCGCCTTCAAGTACGACGGCGACAACGAGACCCACCAGCTCGGCGCCGAGCGCGTGTTGTATCGCGACGATGTGAGCAAGACCGGGGTGAACTTCGGACTCAGCCACCAGCGCACCCGCAACTACATCGACGACACTCTGCTGGATGTCTCCAGCACCCACCTCAGTGAGTTTCGCTTTGGCCTCAACCATGGCCGGCGCATCGGCAGCGCCTTCGTCAACGCCGATATCGGCTGGCAGCGCGGCATCGGCGCCTTCGGCGCACAGGACGACGATCATGCTGCGCCTCATGGCAGCCCCACCGCTCGCTACAACAAATACAGCCTGACCCTGAGCTACCTGCAGCCGTTCACGCTGTGGGACCAAGCCTTCAGTTTCGAAAGCCTCGCCACCGGCCAACACAGCGAGGATGTGCTCTATAGCCCACAGCGCATCAGCCTGGGCGGCCTCAGCTCGATCCGTGGCTTCAAGGACCAGACCCTCTCCGGCGACTCCGGCTACTACTGGCGCAACCAGTTGCGCTGGCGCCGCGCCGTGACCTGGGAGCCGTTGCTGCCTTGGGTGCAGGAGTACGGCGTCGCCTACGCCTATGACGTCGGCGCCATCGAGCACGGCCGCTATAACCAGGGCCTCTCCGGTCGCATGAGTGGCCACGGCGTGGAATTCAGCGCGCGCGGGCAGTACGCCGCCGCCTCCGTCACCCTGGCGCGCTCGCTGGAGCGCCCCGACCTCATCGAGCGACGCGAACACCCGGTTTATTTCCGCGTCGATCTCTTCTTCTGACATTTGGGAGCTATGCATGCACGCAGTATCAAAATCAGGTTTGGCAGCAGCGATCTCCGTCGTAGCTCTGGTCGGTCTGGCTGGATGCGCCACTGAAACTTCCACGGCGCTTCCAGTGGCACAGGTACAGAGTGCCAACCAACCGTACGCGGGGATACGCACGCCGATTGCCGTGGGCAAGTTCGACAACCGCTCCAGTTACATGCGCGGGATCTTTTCGGATGGCGTTGACCGACTCGGCGGACAGGCTAAAACCATTCTCATCACGCACCTTCAGCAGACCAATCGTTTCACGGTGCTCGACCGCGACAACATGGGCGAAATCCAGCAGGAGGCGGCGATCAAGGGCAAGGCGCAAAGCCTGAAAGGCGCGGATTTTGTGATAACGGGCGATGTCACCGAGTTTGGCCGCAAGGAAGTCGGCGATCGGCAACTGTTCGGAATTCTCGGGCGCGGCAAGTCGCAGGTGGCCTATGCCAAGGTCGCGCTGAACATAGTCAACATCAGCACTTCCGAGGTCGTTTATTCAAGCCAGGGCGCAGGTGAGTACGCCTTGTCAAACCGCGAAATCATCGGCTTTGGCGGTACCGCAAGTTACGACTCCACCCTCAATGGGAAGGTCCTGGACCTGGCCATGCGAGAGGCGGTGAACAAGCTTGTCAGTGCAGTCGATACCGGGGCGTGGAAGCCCCAGATTCAGTGAGAGCCGGAGGCGATATGACCATTCCAACCTCGTTGCGCCCTTCCTTGGCGGTGCTGGCATTGCTGTTCCTGGCGGGATGCGCCCAGCAAAAGACGCTTTACCAGTGGGAAGGCTATCAGCCGCAGGTTTACCAGTACTTCAAGGGGGAGTCCAAAGAGGCTCAGGTTCAGGAGCTGGAGGCGGATCTGGAGAAGATCAAGGCCAAGAATGGCGCGGTGCCGCCGGGCTATCACGCCCAGTTGGGCCTGTTGTATTCAAGCCTGGGCAAGGACGACCAGATGATCCAGCAATTCCAGACCGAGAAGGCGCTGTTCCCCGAGTCCGCAACCTATATGGACTTCCTCATGAAGAATGCCGGCAAGGCAGGTGCGCAATGACCAAACGATTGAGCCAGTTTCTCGGCAGCCTCCTGTTGATAGGTCTATGTGTCGGATGTGCGCCGACAAAGTCCGTGGACTACTCGGCGTTCAAGCAAAGCCGCCCACGCTCGATTGTCGTGCTGCCGCCACTGAACGAGTCGCCGGACGTGAAAGCGACCTACGGCATGCTTGCGCAAGTGACGTATCCACTGGCCGAGGCCGGTTACTACGTGCTGCCGGTGGCGTTGGTGGACGAGACTTTCCGGCAGAACGGCGTCACCGCCCCGGGAGACATCCATCAGATCCCGGTAACCAAGTTGCACGAGATATTCGGTGCTGATGCAGCGCTGTACATCACCGTTACGGCGTATGGCACCAGCTACATGGTGATCAGCAGCGCAACGATCGTGACGGCCTCCGCCAAGCTGGTGGACCTGAAGTCCGGTGCCACCCTCTGGACGGGGACTGCCAGTGCCTCCAGCGAAGAAGGTGGGAATAACGGCGGCGGTGGCCTGGTAGGTGCGCTGGTGACCGCGGCTGTAAAGCAAATCATCAGTAGCTCCGTGGACGATGCGGGGTATCCGATTGCGGGCATCACCGGGCAGCGTCTGCTTTCTGCGGGGCAACCGACTGGCCTGCTATACGGTCCCCGATCGCCGAAGTACGGAACCGACTAGTGCAACCCGTCTGAGGGCGAGGGGCAGGGTCGTGCTCGTTCTCAGATCAGTTGTTCGCTCCCTGATCCGCAGTACGGAATGAGAGATTGATATGGACATCCGCCACCCGTTGTACCAGGCCATCGCCAGCGTCCTCGCCGGCATCCTGATCCTCAATCCCATCGTCGCGGCTGCCGCCGAGCTGGCGGTGGATGCGGCGGCGGGGGGCAATACCCACCTGGGCGCGGCGGGCAATGGCGTGCCCGTGGTGAACATCGCCACGCCCAACGGCGCGGGGCTCTCGCACAATAAATTCACCGACTATGGCGTCGGGCAGAACGGCCTGATCCTCAACAACGCCACCGGCAAGACCCAGCCCACCCAACTGGGGGGAATCATTGTTGGGAATCCGAACCTCAAGGGCGGCGCGGCGCAGAAGATCCTCAACGAAGTCACCGGGGCCAATCCCTCGCAATTGCGCGGCTACACCGAAGTGGCCGGTCAGTCCGCCCACGTCATCGTCGCAAATCCCCACGGCATCACTTGCAACGGCTGCGGCTTCATCAACACCCCGCGCGCCACCCTGACCACCGGCAAGCCGTTGATGGACGGCGAGCGCCTGCGCGGCTATGACGTCGACGGCGGCGAGATCGCCATCGAAGGCGCCGGCCTGAATGCCAGCAATATCGACAGGTTCGAACTCATTACCCGCAGCGCCAAGCTCAACGCCGACCTTTACGCCAAGCAGCTCGCGGTGGTGACCGGGCGCAACCAGGTGGACGCCGAAAGCTTGGCCGCCACCGCCAAGACCGACGACGGCAGCGCCAAGCCGCAGCTGGCCATCGACAGCTCCGCATTGGGTGGCATGTACGCCGGCGCCATTCGCCTGGTGGGCACCGAGCAGGGCGTGGGCGTGAAGCTGGCCGGCAACATGGCCGCCAGCGGTGGCGATATCCAGATCGATGCCAATGGTCAGTTGTCCCTCGCGCAAACCAGTGCTGCCGGCAGCCTGCGCGCCAAGGCCAGTGACATCGCTCTCAACGGCCAGACCTATGCGGCCGGCGTCGCCGAGTTGAGCGCGACCGGCCAACTGAGCAACAGCCAGAGTCTGGCCGCCGGCCAGCGCGTGGCGCTCAGTGCCGCGCAGGTCAGCAACAGCGGCATCGTCGAGGCCGGGGTCAACCCGGATAACAGCCGCAACGCCCAGGGCGACGTGGCGATCACCGCGCAGAACCTGCGCAACAGCGGCAGCGTGGTGGCCAGCCGCAACCTCGAAGCCAACGCCAGCGGCACGCTGGACAACCAGGGCGGCGCATTCAAGGGCGCCGACACCCGGATCACCGCCGCGACGCTGGACAACCGTCAGGGGCGCCTGCTCGCCGGCAATCAACTGGCGCTCAGCGCTGCGCGCCTGGACAACCGCAACGGCCAGGCCGTCGCCAACCGCCTGCAAGTCAGCGGTGGCGCGCTGGACAACCGCCTCGGCCGGATCGAAGCCGAACAAGCGCTGGACTTCACCCTCGACAGCCTCGACAACAGCGGCAAGGGCAACCTCGTCAGCAATGGCACCCTGCAAGCCCGCGTCCAGCAGAAGCTCGACAACCAGGCCGACGGCCTGCTTTCGGCCAAGGGCGCGCTCGGTGTGCAGGCCGGTACCCTCGACAACCGGGGAGGACTGGTGGTCGGCGATGCCGGGGTGACTCTTTCCGGCGCCAGCCTGAACAACAGCGCGCTGGGCGTGATCAGCAGCCTGGGCGAGCTGAAACTCGACGTCGGCCAGCTGGACAACAGCCAGGGCGGCGCCCTCGACAGCGGCGCGGCCCTGCACCTGACCGCCGGCCAGGTGGACAACGATAAAGGCAGCGTCAGCGCCAAGGGCAATCTGCAGGCCAAGGCCGACCGCTTCAGCCAGCAGGGGGGTGAACTGCTCGCCCAGGGTGCGCTGAACCTCGAAGCCGGGCAGCTCGACAACCGTAACGGCGGCCTCATTGCCGCCAACAACGGTGTGACCCTCAAGGGCACCGACCTGCTCAACCAGGGCGGCGAAATCTCCAGCCGCGCCAAGGTCGACGTGCAGACCGCTAGCCTGGAAAACGGAGCCGGCAAGGTCATCGGCGACGCCGGCCTCAACCTGCAGGTGCAACGCATTGCCAACAGCGCCGGCATCCTGTCCGGCCGCGACGGCCTGACTGTCACCGGGCAGAGCCTGGACAACAGCCAGGGCGGCCTGCTCAACAGCCAGAAGAATCTCTGGCTGCAACTGGCCGGCGCCCTCGATAACAGCGGCAACGGCGCGCTGCTCAGCCAAGGCACCTTGACCCTCAACGCCGGCAGCCTCGACAACCGCGCCGGCACTGTATCCAGCGCTGGCCAACTGTTCTCGCGCCTGGCCGGCACCCTGAACAACCAGGGCGGCAAGCTGCTCAGCGACGCGGCTATCGACCTCTCCGGAGCCGACCTGAACAACGCCGGCGGCATCCTCAGCGCGGCGGGTGACATCAGTCTTCAAGGCGCCCGGTTCGACAACAGCCAGAAGGGCCGCATCGTCACCGACGCCGCCATCCACCTCGCCACCGCCCAATTGGACAACAGCCAGGGCGGCAGCCTGTCCGCGCGCGGCGTCATCGATGGTCGTGTCACTGGCCTCGACCAGCACGGTGGCGGCCAACTGATTGGCCAGGGTGGCATCGACCTCGACCTGCAGGGCGGCGCCCTGAACAACGCCGGCGGCCTGCTCGGCAGCCCCGGCCAACTGGTCCTGCGCAACGTCGCCAGCCTCGACAACCGCGGCGGCGAAATCTCCAGCGACCGCGCCTTCACCCTGACCACCGGCGCCTTGCTCAACCAGGGTGGCAAGCTGATCTCCAGCGATCGCCTGACCCTCACCACGGGCGCGCTCAACAATAGCGGCGCCGGCGTGCTGTCTGGCAACAACGGCCTCACCGTCAACGCCGCCAGCCTCGACAACAGCCAGGGCGGCACCCTCGCCAGCCGTGCTGACCTGCTCGTGCGTAGCCAAGGGACGCTGGACAACCACGGCGACGGCGCACTGGTCGCCGGTGGCAAACTCGATGTCGGCAGCGCCAGCCTGAACAACCAGGGCGGCCTGCTTTCCGCCAGCGGCAACCTGCTGCTGGCCACCGGCACCACCGACAATCGCGACGGTCGCCTGCTCGCTCAAGGGCGCCTCGACGGCACCACGGCCGACCTCGATAACCGCGACGGCGTCATCAGCGGCGCCCAGGGCCTCGACCTTGGCGCTGGCAACGTCCTCAACGGCGCCAGCGCTACTGGCAAACCCGGTGGCCTGATCACCAGCCAGGCCGCGCTGACCTTGCGCGGCGGCAAGCTCGAATCCACCGGCGGCGGGGAAATCTCCGCCAAGGGCGATCTGCACCTGATCGTTGCCCAGCTCATCCAGCAGCAGGCGGCACTGATCGGCGAAGGCAAGGTCACGCTCGACCTGGGCAACGGCGCCCAGCGCGGCGACTTCGACAACCGTGGCGGCCTGCTCAGCGCAGGTGGCCTACTGACGATCAACGGCCTGGGCAACCTCGACAACCGCGGCGGAGAAATCTCCGCCAGCCAGGGCTTCGCCCTGACCGCCAGCGGCACCCTCGACAGCCGCGACCAGGGCCGCATCATCAGTGCCGGCCAGCTCGACCTGAACGCCAACACCCTGCGCAACGCCAACCAGGGCCTGCTCTCCGGCTGGCAGGGCCTGGTGGTCAACGCCGCCAGCCTGGACAACAGCAGCGGCGGCACGCTGTCGAGCCGCGACGGCGCGCTGACCCTGACGCTCAGCGGCGCCCTCGACAACCACAACGAAGGCGCGCTGGTCAGCAAAGGCAAACTCACCCTCGGCGCCGGCAGTCTGAACAACGCCGGCGGCATCGTTTCCACCCAGGGCGACCTCGGCCTGACCCTCAACGGCGACCTGGACAACAGCGCCGCCGGCCTGCTCAGCACCCAGGGCAGCCTGACCGGTAACGCCAAGGCTGTGGATAACCGTGGTGGACAGATCAGCGCCGCCAGCATCGACTATGACGCCAGCAGCCTCGACAACAGCGGTGGCAGCCTGGTCAGCCAGGGCGCCCTGCGTCTCGGCCTGCTCGGCGCGCTGCTCAACAACGGCGCCGGCTCGAAGATCGCCAGCGGCGGCCCGCTCAACCTGAATGTCGGCAGCCTGCAGAACCGTGGCGGCCAGCTCGCCAGCCAGGGCTTGCTCAAGGTTCTCGCCGGCAGCTTCGACAACAGCGCCGGCGGAACCGTGGCCGCGCAGACCGACCTGACCCTGACACTCACCGGCGAACTGCTCAACGGCCAGGACGGCCTCATCTTCGCCAAGACTGGCCAGCTCAACGCCAGCGCCAGCCGCATCGACAACAGCGCCGGCACCCTGCAGGGCCAGGGCGACACCACCCTCACGACCACCGGCGCGATTGCTAACCAAAGTGGCCACATTTTCAGCCAGAGCGGCCAGCTCGACCTGGACAGCGCCAGCCTCGACAACAGCAACGGCGGCGTTCTCAACGCTGCAGGCGGTAGCCTCAAGCTGATCACCGGCACCTTCAGCAACAACGCCGGCACCACCCAGGCGAAGGGCCTCGACATCACCGCCACCGGCGGTATCGACAACCGCACCGGCCACCTCTCGGCCGTCAGCGGCGACAACCTCATCAGCACCACTGACCTGAACAACCAGGGCGGTGGCCTGTATGCCGCCAATCTGCTCAGTGTCAGCGGTGCTCAGTTGCAGAATCAGAGCGGCAAGATCGGAGCGCGCACCATCGACTTTGGGCTGACCGGGCTGCTGAACAACCAGGGAGGTCTGGTTGAAAGTAGTGGTGTTCTCTTGCTCGCGGCAAACACCATCGATAACCAGAATGGTCGCCTTCGCGCACTTGGCACCACCGGTTCGACCGTGATAACCGCGTCGTCGTTGTATAACCGCAACGGCGTGGTCGAAACCGCCAACGAAAATTTGAACCTTTCTGCCAGCAATCTCTTCAACGAGGGTGGCCGTGTTTTCCACGCGGGCAGCGGCGCGTTCAGCCTCGACGCGGATGAAATCACCCGCGCTGGCGGCAGCTTTATCACCACCGGTCGGCTGGACATCACAGCCGACAGCTGGACCAACAGCAGTGTTCTTCAGGCGGGTTGGCTCAACCTCAATATCGGACAGTTCAGCCAGACCGGCAGCGGGCAATTGCTTGCCAGCCGGGGCTTGACCGGGCGCGGGAACAACTGGAGCAACGATGGCTTGCTCGCCAGTGATGGCAGCCTCGACATCCAATTGACCGGCACATATGGCGGAGCAGGCAGAGTGACCAGCCTGGGCGGCCTCTCCCTGTCCGCTGGCCAGATTGATCTGGCTGCCGGAGGCAGTATTGCCGGAGGGCAGAACGTCACCTTGGGCGCCAATCTGCTCACCAACCGGGGGCGCATGACCGCCGCCGGCGACCTTACTGTCAACTCCGGGACGCTCAACAACTACGCGACCCTCGGCAGCGCTGGCAAGTTGCGGGTCAGCACCTGGGATCTGCTGAACGACGGTCAGGCGCAAGGCGCATTGATTTTCAGTGGCGATGACATGGCCTTGCGCGTGGGCGGCACGCTGACCAACCGCTATGCGGACATCTATAGCCTGGGCGATCTGGACTTGGCGGCGAATGACGCGGGGGGCTGGACGACCGCTTTGAACAATATATCGGCGACTGTCGAGAGTCTGGGTGATATGAGGCTCCAGGTGCAGACAATCGAAAATCGCACGGACGGTATTCAGACAACTGCTGGAGAGTTGATATCTGCCGCGATAGGGGTTCGCTGCTACGACTGCACTTCCCCTCCGGAGACCTACTTTGTGGGGCGCGTTCCAGCTAGCCATCTTGTCTGGGAACTCAAATACAAAGGTGAGGTTCAGCAGGGTGCTCCTCGCTCCAATATTCTTGCTGGAGCTAACCTCACTGTCGTAGGGGGGGGGCTGATTAACAGTGCGTCGACGATCAGTGCTGGCGGAAATATCGGCATAGAGGTTCAAAACTTCCGCAACGAAGGTATGGCAATCGGCGACTACTCCGTTCGTAAGTCCTTCACGATCCCGTATACGAACGAGTTTTCAGGAGCACAGAGCTTCTGGACACAAGTCATGAACTATAACGCGGCCAATGATCCGGATTACCAATTCGGCATCCATATGACCTCGGATGAGTACATGCCCAGCTTGCATTTCTGGAATGCAAATTGGGATGAGTCTTTGCCAACCGTATTCCTCAAACGGGGAGGGCGAGAGGGGCCTCGTTATGCTCAGTTTGGCTCAATCCGGACGGAAACTTACGACTTCGAGTTCCAGCTTCCTCATTACCAACCGGGCGCCTTGGTCGATGCTCCGGCGATAGTTAAAAACGCTAATTTCTTCGACGAACTCATCGTCCAGACAGGAACCAGTTCCTTCATCAATGCCGTCGTCCAGGCAGGCGGCAATGTCACCATCAATGCCACCAAGAACCTGACCAACAGCGTCATCCAGGAGGGCGTTCCTCTTCAGGGCGGCAGTTCGCGAGTAGGGGACACGGGTGTCGGCAGGAATACCGCAACCGTCGTCCAACTGAGCTCCCAGCTCCCGCCGGACCTGGCACAGCAGCAGGTCAACCCGATTACGTTGCCTGGCTTCACCCTCCCCACTGGCAGTAATGGTCTGTTCCGCCTGAGCGGTGACGAAGGTAATCAGGGAGCTGCGCAAGCAGTGGCCGGAGCGGGCGGCTTTACCTTTACCGGCCAAAGCATTGGCCCGAATCAGCGTGAACGCGCGCTGAATGGTGCTGTGACACAGGCGGACGATATCGCGCTAGGCACCGGTAACGGGGCGCAGGGACCAACGGGGGAGGGCAGCTTCACGGTGGCCCGAGTTCAGGGTGTGCCAAGCAGCGCCACTCCAAACAACAGCCACAAGTACCTGATCGAGACCAACCCGGATCTCACCAGTCTCAAGAGCTTCTTGAGTTCCGACTATCTGCTTGGCCTGCTCGGCTACGACGCTGATCAGGCTCAGAAGCGCCTGGGCGATGGCCTCTACGAACAGAGATTGATCCGTGACGCCGTGGTGGCCCGCACTGGCCAGCGCTACATCGATGGCATGACTAGCGACGAAGCCCTGTTCAAGTACCTGATGGACAATGCCATTGCCTACAAGGACAGCCTCAACCTGAGCCTGGGCGTGGCGCTCACTGCCGAGCAGGTCGCCGCGCTGACCCATGACATCGTCTGGCTCGAAGAAGCCACGGTTAATGGGCAGAAGGTTCTGGTGCCAGTGGTGTACCTGGCCCAGGCCGATAATCGCCTCGCCGCCAACGGCGCGCTGATCATGGGCAATGATGTTTCGTTGATCGCAGGTGGTGACCTCACCAACCAGGGCACCTTGCGTGCCAGTGGCGATCTTGCCGCTACTGCAGCCAACATCAATAACAGTGGCCTGATCGAGTCCAGCGGCCGGCTCGACCTCCTCGCGCTGGACAGCATCAGGAATACCCAGGGCGGCGTCATCGCCGGCCGCGATGTCAGCCTTGCCGCGCTAACCGGCGATGTGATCAACGAGCGCAGCGTCACCGTCCACGACGGCAGTCGCGGCAATCGCACCTGGACCGAGAGCTTCGCCGACAGCGCAGCGCGTATCGAGGCGGCGAGCAATCTGGATATCAGCGCGGGCCGCGACATCAACAACCTTGGCGGCAGCATCACCAGCGGTCGCGACCTCTCCATGCAGGCCGGCCGAGACGTCAACCTCACCAGCGTCGAGTTGGAGAATGGCCGCACCAACGGCCGCAACTACAACCAGACCACCACCCAGCTCATGGGGGACGTCAGCAGCGGGCGTGATCTCGATATCAGCGCTGGACGAGACCTCAATGCGGTAGCCACCCGCCTTGAAGCGGCACGCGATGCAGCACTCAGTGCAGGTCGTGACGTTACTCTCGCCTCAGCCGCAGACGAGCAACACAGCTACGACAAGACCAAGAAGGTCACCCGCCAGGAAGACCATGTCGACCAGCGCTCCACCGAACTGAACGCCGATGGCGATGTGCTGATCAGCGCGGGCGAGAACATCACCCTGGTCAGCAGCAAGATCGGCGCCGGCAACGAGGCCTATCTGGTCGCAGGCGACAAGATCGAAGTCCTCGCCGCCAACGACAGCGACTACTCGCTGTATGACAAGAAGGACAAAGGCAGCTTCGGCAAGAAGCAGACCCGCCACGACGAAGTCACCGACGTCAAAGCCGTCAGCAGCGAAATCACGGCCGGCTCCGACATTACCCTGCTCAGCGGCGGCGACCAGAAATACCAGGCTGCCAAGCTGGAGAGCGGCAACGACATCGCGATTATCAGTGGCGGCGCAGTCACCTTCGAAGCCGCGAAGGACTTGCACCAGGAAGCCCACGAGAAGACCAACAACAGCTTCAGCTGGAACAGCTCGAAGGGCAAAGGCAGCACGGACGAAACCGTTCGCCAGACGCAGATGATCGCTCAGGGTGACATCGCCATTAAGGCTGTGGATGGGCTGAATATCGATTACAAGCACATCGATAAACAGTCGGTCAGCCAGGCTATTGATGCGATGGCTAAGGCCGATCCAAGCCTGGCTTGGCTTAAGGACGCCGACGCGAGGGGGGATGTGGACTGGCGCGCAGTGAGGGAAATCCACAACTCCTACAGCTACAGCAACTCTGGGTTAGGGGCTGGGCCACAGCTCATCATCGCCATTGTTGCCTCGTACTTCTTGGGGCCGCTGTATGGCGCCATGGCTAGCAACCTCGCGGTTGGCACCATCAACAACGGTGGCGACATCGGTCAGGGTCTCAAATATGCCACCACGTCTGACGCTCTCAAGAGCTATGCGATGGCTGGTGTTGGCGAATACGTCATCTCGCCGAAGCTGGACAGCTACTTCAACGTCTCCACCGATACCGCGAATCAAGTCACCAAAGGGTTCGACCTCAGCACCTGGGGTGGCGAGAAAGGTATCGCTGCCTTCGCGCAATACAACAGCGCCCAGGCCTTGTCCCAAGCAGTCATGCAACAAGCAGCCTATGGCGGCAGCTTTGCCGAAAATCTGGGGAATGCGTTTGGCAACCAGGCAGGCAACCTGGCGATGGCCGCTGGCTTCAATGCTGTCGGTGATTGGGGGGCGGGAGCGTACGGCGGCACTATCTATGCGGATGGCGGCCCACAGAAAATCATTGCTCATGCCCTGATGGGAGGGTTGTTGGCGGAGGCGACCGGCAGCGACTTCAAGACCGGTGCCATGGCGGCTGGCGTCAACGAAGCCATGGCCAATGTGCTGAAGGGTTGGGCCAAGGGCGATCCGAAGTTCGAGCTGATGGAGTCGCAGATCGTGGGGGTGCTGGCTGCCGCAGCGGTGAATGGCGATGTGAACAAGGGCGCGGAGATTGCAAAGAACGCCACCGCCTACAATCGCCAGCTCCACCCGGAAGAGCAACGGCAGATCCGCGAAAAGGCCAAGGAACTGGAAGCCCAGTACGGCAAGATCGACCTCGGCAGCCTGACCTGGGAAGACATGCTCACCCTGAGCGCCGGCACGGCCGTGGACAGGGCCCAGGGTGCGCAATACCTGAGCCTGCTCAAACAGCTGGATGGTCTCAATCCAGACAGCAGCCTGAGGACCAACTTCAACCACATCAGTGAGATTGCCCTTAACACTGTCTCGACGATGGGCATGGGCAGCGAGCCGTTACGCTGGGCCAATGGAGAACCGATCATCGCCCACGGTCAGCCGGTGTACGCCTTCCAGGCCACGGCGGAACAATTTGCCGACAGCAACCTGTTTAACCAGCCCTATCAGGGGAATCAGGCCAGCGCTGCATGGGCCAACCTGAGTCGAGCCGTTGCGCAATACGGCCAGGGCCAGGCCACCAACCACAACGGAGAAATCGCCGGTTACAAAGGCCAGGAGGAATTGCAAAACGACATCCGCACTGCCCTGGGGCTGGCGGTGGGCGACGGTATCGTTCGCTTCACGGCAGTAGAAGAGACTCTCTTACCGGGCGCTAAGGGGAGCGGGGCAGCGATTGGTAGGGTGGCGAAGGAATTTGGTGAAGCGATTGTTGGCAAGATTGAGGCTAAGCTGGCAGAGTCGGCGGCGGCACAGGCAGCAGCAAAAGGGACTGGAACCGCCGGAAAAGTGGCCGATGAGTTCATTCCGCCTGGAATGGAGCGCCCGTTCCGCCCAGTGAACCCAGAGTTCCCGCCGAACAAGGCTGTTGTGGATGCAATGGAAAGTCCGCAAATTAAAAGCATGACAGCATGTGACAGAACGGATTGCTCACAAGTTGCCGACAAGTTACTTGAGGCAGCAGGCGGAAAGGGGAAGATTATTGAAGTTACTCCTGTAAAGCAGTACCAGCTGAATGTTTATGAGAACGGCAGTACTGTTCCTGATCAATGGTATCACCAAGTTTATACAGATGGTCGATATGTCTATGATCCGCGTGTTTCTTCAAGTCCAATCCCTAAAGGTGATTGGGAACAGCACATAAAGGGGATAAATCCAGATGGAGTAATTATCTCTGATAAAACAAGAGGGCTCAGATGATTATTCCCGTCCCTAAGAATGAATGTCGTCCACTCCTGGATTTTATTGAAGAGCTGTGTGCCACTGAGTGGCGCAAGGGGGCAGCAAGTGAATATGTCGCTAGACAAGGTGATCAATGGATACTTCGAGCTCAGATTGAACACCCGCCCAGCGTTTCGTTTCGTTTTAAGCGAGAGGATCGATCTATAATCTCTCGCCTAAAGTCCGCAGTAGAGAACTATGAAGGAAGAGTTAGGTGGATTCTTGATGAGCACAAGCGCGATGGTCTTCCTGGTACAAATTGGACCATAGGGCCAAGCCGTTTGTGGGAGGTGCGGGATCGCGCTCGTGAGCTGGGTTTGGCGCCTAAGCAATATATGGCTAAATATGAACCAGAGTTTGGGCCTGTTGCTTATGAAGATATCATTGATCTTACGGATCACATTCGCCGGGCCTTTCCTGAGGTAGAAGCTAAAAACCCCAGTTTATGAGCTGGGGTTTCTCATTTGCTCTATCAGCGCCCTCGTTTCTGTTCGTGATCAGCTTGGTACAACGACTGTGCATCGGAGATCAGCAACAACAGCGCCCCGCTAACCTGGCAAAACGGATTCTGCTCCGAGTCACCCAGGCGCAGCGTCGAGAGCAATTCGATCACTGACTTCAATCGATGCTCCGCCGCGTCATACAACGCATCGGCGGGCGCATCTGCTTTCAGGTACAGCGTGGCGTCGCGGGGGAAATGGCTGTGGAGCGAAAAGGGGACAGATTTATTTTTCTACTCTAAAGCTGGACGCGGAGTCAGGATTAGAGTGTCGAAAATAAATCTGTCCCCTTTTTCTGTCGGCAGCGCCGCGATGGGTGTTGCCTCCACCAGTGCCACCGGTGTAGCAGCGAACTCCGTGGTGGCCGCAGTGGCCTCCAACACCGCTATCAGTACCATCAACAATCGCGGCGACTTGGGCGAAATTGCCAAGGACGTTTCCTCCAGCGACAGCCTGAAGGGCTACGCCGCGGCAGGCATCGGAGGCGCGGTTGGTGCTGCTGGTGTCTCAGGCGCTTCGGGCCTTGGTCTGCAACTGGCCGTGAACTCCGCCATGAAGACCGTTTTGCAGGGGGGGAGTTTCAAGGACAACCTTGGCCAAGCCGCCATCGACATGATCGCCGATGCGGTATCGGGCTACATCTACAACGGCGTGGGCAATGCCCTGGTGGGTACAGGTATACCGACCAAGGTGGCCGTCCACGCCATTGTCGGCGGGCTGATTGCTGAAGCCGCTGGCGGTGATTTCCGAACTGCTGCATTGGCGGCGGGAGCCAACGAGGCGGTGATTACGGCATTCGGTACTGAAATGTTCCCCGGAGAGGCTCACGACCATGTATTGGCCATGACTTCGCAACTGATCGGTATGACAGTCGCTGCCGCCGCAGGAGGAGATCAGAAAGCCCAGGAGAAAGCTGCCTGGGTGGCACAGCAAGCTACTGTCTACAACAGCCTTGAGCATGCCTCGGCGGAAGCACTGCTTGGCGAGATCAAAGCGTGCAAAGCGAAGGGCAACTGCTCGGGCGAACAGATCAAAGGAATATTGAGCAAATACGAGGAAATCTCGGCGGAACGCTCAAATGCCATAAACGGTTGCGAATCCCGTGTTTGCGTGGATGGCATCGTCAATAGCTCAATCAGTATGAGCGATCCAGTTTCCCAAGAGCTTCTCAGCCTGCTGAGGCAGACGACTTATGATGTACCAGGGCTCCTGAACGGCAACCCCGATGCTGTCACTTGGCCGACGCCCAACCCCGATGGCTGGGGTGACACCTTTGCGCTGGATAAGCAACTGGCCTTTGCGAAGAACCTTCGAGAAGGATGGCTGACGCCAGAGGAAACAGCGGACCTAGATCGTTGGAATGCTTCAACGTCTTGGGTCGATCAAGCTGCTGGAAGACAGCTTGATCCCAAACAGAAGGCGTTTGTTCTTACGGAGCTTGGAACGACGGCGGCTATGGCTCTTTTAGCTGGCCGCAATAGTGTTGGGATTAAAAGTTCGCAAAAAATAGTAAAGGGCGTTGAGAATATTTCGAGCTTTAAAAGCATGAATGAGGCAAGAGACTATGCTCGGCAACAGTCAGGAATCGGGGAGAATGCTGTCGATTTCATTCAAGAGATAGGCCCTCTCAAAGGACAGGTGACAGGCCGTATGAGCCCAGATGGGCTTCGTGGATGGCGTCTGGACTTTGATCAAGATAAAGGATTTCATGTAAATTGGTGGGACAGAAGCGGAGGCTCCAAGCGAAGTGAGTGGACGTACGGAGCAAGCAAAATTGAGGGAGGGAGCTTAGACAGCTTTCAGGATATTCTTCAACATTTTCCGAAGAGATAAAGAATGTACTTAGAGTCGGCGGTAATAAGAAATTTGCTAAATAGCGGGATTGCAAATCTAATGCCCGCTATTTTTACACATGAGATATCTAGATTTCTCGAGTCATTACCATGGTCTGTGAGTGGGGCTGGATTGGATTGGGATAAAATTCCAAGTAAGTGTTTTTTAATTGAAGATATATATAATTCCGTGTCGCAGACGGTCTTTCGTGATGATTGTGCTTTAGTGTTTTTTTTCTCATCCTCCGAGTCATGTATCGCTTGCGATCCTGAGTTTGGAATGAAGCATGTTGATGAGATTTTTTGGCAGGCACCGGGGTATAGGTACGTTTTTGGCGCCAGTATAGAGGACGGCGAGTTGAAGCTTAACCTTGGGCACTTCGCAGAGTACGATGGCAGAGAAAAGATTAGAGTGCGCGCGTTGTAATAAAAGGAAGGGCGGAGTAGAAAGAGACTGAAAAGTTGTCGGACCGAAAAGGGGACAGATTTATTTTTCTACTCTAAAGCTGGACGCGGAGTCAGGATTAGAGTGTCGAAAATAAATCTGTCCCCTTTTTCTCAGTCCCCTTTTTCTCCTTCAGCGTGCGCAGTCGTTAGGAATAGGCTTAAGAAGCGGCGGTACTCGCACCGGTCCTCTGAGTGCAAGAGATTTGCAAGCACTTGGATTAAAAGACCTAGCTAGCAAGCTAAGCGCACAGGCAGGACGTGAGGTTAATTTTATGATTTATGACTCCGCGGCAACGGCTGCCAGCCGCGCGCCGAGCTTGGTACTTCCAAAATGATTGCATATGACTTGTACGGAGCGAAAACCCTCAGCCTTCTGCTGGCAAGAGAGCATATAGAGGGGGTTTTTGGAGTATCTCTTGATGAAAGAAATAGCACTTATCAAGGAGGGATTTACTACATGTTTGGTGGTAATGACTCGGAGAATTTTATTCTGAAGGCTAATCTTGACCCTTTTGATGATGAGCCAGTGGAGCAAAGTTTTCCTGACTACCCTGTTCTGCTCTATATAAACGCCACAGCACGTTCATCTGACGTAGAGGAGGCAATCAAGAAGGGTGCATGCTTTAAGCTGCTCAGGCATGAAGTATTCTAGAAATGCACCGGGTTACTAACTTCCATCCAGAATGAGAGTTGGTATGAAAGAGCTATTTGCGAAAAAGGGGGGCAGATTTATTTTTCTACTCTAAAGCTGGACGCGGAGTCAGGATTAGAGTGTCGAAAATAAATCTGTCCCCTTTTTCTTGGTGCTACACCGGAACAGGTTCGAGAAGCAGCGATAGCTGTTGATGGAAATGTAGGATATGTAGGGCCGAATATTATTGGGGATTATCTTCAAGCTTGGGGTGTCGTGGTGTCTGCAGCACCTTTTGCACTTGAAGGAGGCATTGCGGTTGGGATTCGTGGGGCGCTTGCTGGAGGGGCTATTGGAGGCGGTGCAAACGCAAGTTACCAACTGACAAAAGACCCGACTCAATTCAGCTTCCCCGACCTTACGGTGGCTGCTTTAGTCGGAGTATTTACTCAAGGTAAATCTATTCCTGCCTCTGTCGCCACAAACATGGGAGGCGCCTACATAGGAAGCCAAGTGAAGGGTGCCGACCCTCTTCCCGCAGTCATTGGGGCGGGAGTGGGGGCTGTGGGAGGCAGCGCAGCTGGGAAAGCTCTGGGGAATGGTATAGCGTCGGAGGTGTCTGCAACTGTTAGAGAGCATGCGGAAACCATTGGTGGTGCAATATCCTCTGAAATTGTTAGTGATGCCGTCAGTAGCGGTGCGAGTAAGAAATGACTAGTGCAAAAATTATTAAACTGACTGTTCTGGTTGTTAAATGGTTTCTAATATGTGGAGGAGCGATTTTTCTGGCGTCGGCCATTTCAATAGCATTTGTCCTGTATTTTAGAGGGCAGGAATTCGATTTTTTAAGTGTTATGGTTTCTGCTGCAAAAAATGCATTGAGAGGTGGGGGGTGATGGCGTTATTTCTTGGGGTTGTTGTTGCGGTTAATTACTTTAAATCTCGTGGTGGCTGATACCTGCACCGATCCCGCCTTACAAGAAAATGGAAAAAAGGGACAGATTTATTTTTCCACTCTAAAACTGGCTGGCGAGTCAGAATTAGAGTGCAGAAAATAAATCTGTCCCCTTTTTGGTTAAGCCAGCTCCACGGCAACTGGAATTGAGATAGGCTTGGCCATTGATGGAGGCCTGGCGGGAAGCAGTGGGGGTGCCAAGGGAGCAGCAGGAACTTCAATTGCTCCAGAGTTTAAGTTGACCCCAGAGATGGAGCTAAAAATATTGTCTGGGCAAAGGGTTGAAAATACAAATAAGTTAATTGGAGGGCACTCCCCGAGCATAGGCGATGCCAATCCAAATTATGCCGTCGAAACAATTAGCATGAATCCTGATGGAGCCAGAGTGGTAAGATTTACGACTCAGTTCGAGGATGGAAACTTATCGAAAATAAAAACCAGCACCTTGTTCCCTGAAAGCTGGACAGATCAAAGCATTATTGAGTCTATAAACAAAATAGGCAATACTCAGCCTATTGGTCAAAGAGTTTCTACCGGTGAAACGCTTTATCGGGGAACCGTTAATGGTGTGGAAATTGATGTAATAAGAAACGGGAATGAGATCACGGCAGGGTATCCTGTTGGAGGGAAGCCTACACCTGGCTTCGTCCCTATAAATTAAGGTGGATTTAAAGTATGTATAATAATTTTGACAGTTGCATATTTGACTTTGCTCTGGAACGAGACCCCGGTGATTATTGGTATGATTGTGCTATTTTAGAAGCTTCTGATATTTTGAGAAGGTTTGATAAGGGCGACTGGGCGCGGCTCTTAAAGGAGTTAAAAAATAAGGATGTTTTCTGGAAAAAAAGGCTTGTGGAATGCCTGGGTGATTTGCATGTTGCATATGAGCTTGAAGTAATCTTACACATTATAAATACAAGTGATGAAGATTTGCTTGTTTCTTGCATTGATGCACTAAGGCTGTTGGATCTATCAAAATTGGGGAGGCGTGACCAAGAAGAGTTGTTGCTCAGGGTTTCTTTCTTACTGAATGAAGCCTCTCCTCCAGTGAGAGAGATATTGGAAAGTTTTTCTGGAAAACTAAAGAGTTGATGAGTTGAAAATACCGCAAAGTGAACGGATTTATTTTTCTACTCTAATTCGAAAAGGGGACAGATTTATTTTCTACTCTAAAACTAGGCGCGGAGTTAGGTTTAGAGTGCGGGAAATAAATCTGTCCCCTTTTTTACTTGTGATATTCAGTTAAATATCTTTACCATGGAGAAATGAAGATGTCATTCGACTTAACCGTGGAGGAGATATGCTCAGTAGTTTCTCGACTTTATGAAAAGGCGATATCTCAGATTGACCTTCGGCCAGAGCAAGCCTTTGCATATGTCCAGGATGAAGCGGGCTCTCTTTGTACGACTGATGATGTAGGGTTTTTTGCGGTATTGCAGACAGCAATTTTTAAGGAGGGAATGCGCTATGGATTGGAGCTTTCTAGAGAAAGTCCTTATGCAGAAGACCTGCAGGAGGTTTTGGCTAGAGCGTATGATAATTGCTGCGCTGACGATTTGGCAGCGATTGGTCTTGAGGGCGAGCGGTTGGAGAGTGTGATTGACTGCATGAGGCAGGTTCGAGAGAAATATCTATTCTCTGAATAGTTGTATCAAGAAATCGAAAAGGGAACGAATTTTTTTCTACTCTAAAACTGGACGCGGAGACAGAATTAGAGTGCGGAAAATAAATTCCCCATTTTTTCATTGAGGCCGCAATAAAAAGCCCGCCAATCGGTAGGCTTTTTCATGGGCGTAACACTCAGCGCCGATTAGGCAGCGCAGCAATCACATCCTCCGCCTGCAACCCCTTGTCACGCTGGACAACGGAGAACTCCACCCGCTGCCCTTCGATCAGGATGCGGTGGCCCTCGCCGCGGATGGCGCGGAAGTGGACGAAGATGTCTTCGCCCGAGTCGCGGGAGATGAAGCCGAAGCCCTTGGAGGTGTTGAACCACTTCACCGTGCCGGTTTCGCGATCGACACCGGCGAAGGTTTCGATGGCGGCGCTGGCGCTCGGTTTGTTGAGGCTGGCGATCCATTGCAGGACGACGGCGCCGGCCAGGCTCAGCAGCGGCAGCACGATGGCCGGCTGGTCGCCGATGAAGGGTAGCGGCGCGAGCAGGATCAGGATCTGCAGGACCACGGCCAGCACGACCAGGGCGGTGGCGAGGCTCTGCAGGGCGGAGGGGTGTTTCAGTTGGCTGCTCGGGGCGAGCAGGAGGCTGGTCAGACCGAGCAGGGCCAGGTAGATGGCATCGCTCTGTTGCAGGTAGGGCAGGGCATCACTACGCAGACTCGGGATCGAGGACAGCAAGAGTGCGGCGACGCCCGTCACGAGATGGACGATCTTCAACATGGCTACGGATTCACCTTGAGCGGGTAACGAGATAAAGAAGCAGCCAGCCCCGGGTGCGACGCCAGAAAGGAAAAATGAAAGCGTGCCGGGCGGCCTATGCGAGAAACGCACGGCGGGTATTTAACCGCAATCCAGTTGCCTTCTCAAATCAACCGCTTAGGCCATTCGTAGGGGAGGCAGCCGGCTTTCTGGCCGGCTGCCTATAAAGGGAAGGGGTTATTCGGCGAGCAGGCTACGTAGCATCCAGGCAGTCTTTTCGTGCACCTGCATGCGCTGGGTCAGCAGGTCGGCGGTGGGCTCGTCCGCCACCTTGTCGGCCTGCGGGAAGATGCTGCGGGCGGTGCGTACCACGGCTTCCTGGCCCTGCACCAGCAGGCGGATCATTTCCTGGGCGTCCGGTACGCCTTCTTCTTCCTTGATGGAGGACAGGCGGGCGTAGGCGGTGTAAGTGCCGGGCGCCGGGAAGCCGAGGGCGCGGATGCGTTCGGCGATGCTGTCCACGGCCAGCGCCAGTTCGTTGTACTGTCCTTCGAACATCAGGTGCAGGGTGTTGAACATCGGCCCGGTGACGTTCCAGTGGAAGTTGTGGGTCTTCAGGTACAGCGTGTAGGTGTCGGCCAGCAGGCGGGACAGGCCGTCGGCGATGGCGGCGCGATCTTCTTTGGCGATTCCGATATCGATGTCCATGGCGATCTCCTCATCGAGCATGAATGATTTAAAACGCTGGATTCGAGGCTATCACCGGGGTAGGTGCGAAGCTCTTGGTCTATATCAAGGCAATCGATTGAGGTTTTCTATTAAAGGGCTGTGCGCCCGGCAGGCTTTTCCGCCACCGGAGCCCGGCTGCAACCTGCGGATTTTTCAGGCTATAATCGGCCTCTTTGCCGCGGGACGCGGACCCGTGGCGTTACACAGCCAAGGTGTTCCATGCCGATTTACGAGTACCAGTGCCAGTCCTGCGCGCATCAGCTGGAATCGCTGCAGAAGATCAGCGATGCGCCGTTGGTCGATTGTCCGGCCTGCAAGGCTCCCGAATTGAAGAAGATGTTGTCGGCTCCGGGCTTCCGCCTGGGCGGCAGCGGTTGGTACGAGACCGACTTCAAGACCGGAGCGAAGAAGAACCTGGCCTCCGGCGATGCCCCAGCGGCCTGTCCGGCCACCGGTTGCGGTGCCGGCGCCTGCTCCGCCAGCGAATGAGCGGTTCCCTAGAATTCAAGACTTTCGAGAAGCGAAACACACCATGATGCGCAGCCACTATTGCGGCCAGTTGAACGAGAGCCTGGACGGCCAGGTAGTCACTCTTTGCGGTTGGGTACACCGTCGCCGCGACCACGGCGGGGTGATCTTCCTCGACGTGCGTGATCGTGAAGGTCTGGCCCAGGTGGTGTTCGACCCGGATCGCGTCGAGACTTTCGCCAAGGCCGACCGCGTGCGCAGCGAGTACGTGGTGAAGATCACCGGCAAGGTGCGCCTGCGCCCGGAAGGCGCGCGCAACTCGAACATGGCTTCGGGCGCCATCGAAGTGCTGGGCCACGAGCTGGAAGTACTGAACCAGGCCGAGACCCCGCCGTTCCCGCTGGACGAGTACTCCGACGTGGGCGAGGAAACCCGCCTGCGCTACCGCTTCATCGACCTGCGTCGTCCGGAGATGGCCGCCAAGCTGAAGCTGCGCGCGCGCATCACCAGCAGCATCCGCCGCTACCTGGACGAGAACGGCTTCCTCGACGTGGAAACCCCGATCCTCGGTCGCCCGACGCCGGAAGGCGCGCGTGACTACCTGGTGCCGAGCCGCACCTATCCGGGCCACTTCTTCGCCCTGCCGCAGTCGCCCCAGCTGTTCAAGCAGCTGCTGATGGTGGCCGGCTTCGACCGTTACTACCAGATCGCCAAGTGCTTCCGCGACGAAGATCTGCGTGCCGACCGCCAGCCGGAATTCACCCAGATCGACATCGAGACCAGCTTCCTCGAAGAAAGCGACATCATCGAGATCACCGAGAAGATGGTGCGCCAGCTGTTCAAGGAAGTGCTGAACGTCGAGTTCGACGAATTCCCGCACATGCCGTTCGAAGAGGCCATGCGCCGCTACGGTTCGGACAAGCCTGACCTGCGTATCCCGCTGGAACTGGTCGACGTCGCCGATCAACTGAAGGACGTCGAGTTCAAGGTCTTCTCCGGCCCGGCCAACGATCCGAAGGGCCGTGTTGCCGCCCTGCGCGTTCCGGGCGGTGCGAGCATGCCGCGCAAGCAGATCGACGACTACACCAAGTTCGTCGGCATCTACGGCGCCAAGGGCCTGGCCTATATCAAGGTCAACGAGCGCGCCAAGGGCGTGGAAGGCCTGCAGTCGCCGATCGTGAAGAACATCGCCGAGCCGAACCTGAACGAGATCCTCGATCGCGTCGGTGCGGTCGATGGCGACATCGTGTTCTTCGGCGCGGACAAGGCCAAGATCGTCTGCGACGCCCTGGGCGCGCTGCGCATCAAGGTCGGCCATGACCTCAACCTGCTCACCAAGGAGTGGGCGCCGATGTGGGTCGTGGACTTCCCGATGTTCGAAGAGAACGACGACGGCAGCCTGACCTCGCTGCACCACCCGTTCACCGCGCCCAAGTGCACCCCGGAAGAGCTGGAGGCCAGCCCGGCCGGCAAGCTGTCCCGTGCCTACGACATGGTACTCAACGGCACCGAGCTGGGCGGCGGTTCCATCCGTATCCACGACAAGGCCATGCAGCAGGCGGTCTTCCGCGTGCTGGGCATCGACGATGCGGAGCAGGAAGAGAAGTTCGGCTTCCTGCTGGACGCCCTGAAGTACGGCGCACCGCCGCACGGTGGCCTGGCCTTCGGCCTGGACCGTCTGGTGATGCTGATGACCGGCGCGGCCTCGATCCGCGAAGTCATCGCCTTCCCGAAAACCCAGAGCGCCGGCGACGTCATGACCCAGGCTCCGGGCACCGTGGATGCCAAGGCTCTGCGCGAGCTGAACATCCGCCTGCGCGAGCAGCAGAAGGCCGCCGAGTAAGTCGATTCGAATAGCTGGCGGTACCTGCACTGCGGGCGCCGCCAGCGAAGCAAACAAGCGATACGGAGTGAGTTATGGCTGGTCATTCCAAATGGGCCAACATCAAGCACCGCAAGGAACGTCAGGACGCCAAGAAGGGCAAGATCTTCACCAAGCTCATTCGTGAGCTGACTGTCGCTGCCAAGCAGGGCGGCGGGGTGCCGGCGGACAACCCGCGCCTGCGCCTGGCCGTGGACAAGGCGCTGACCGCCAACATGACCCGCGACACCATCGACCGTGCCATCCAGCGCGGCGTGGGTTCCAGCGAAGCGGACAACATGGCCGAGCTGACCTACGAAGGTTACGCGCCCAGCGGCGTGGCGATCATCGTCGAGGCCATGACCGACAACCGCAACCGCACCGCGGCCGAAGTGCGCCATGCCTTCAGCAAGTGCGGCGGCAACCTGGGTACCGATGGTTCGGTGGCCTACATGTTCGAGCGCAAGGGGCAGATCAGCTATGCGCCGGGCGTGAACGAAGAGGCCCTGATGGATGCCGCGCTGGAAGCCGGCGCCGACGATGTAGTGGTCAACGACGACGGTTCCATCGACGTCTTCACCACCTTCGCCGATTTCATCTCGGTCAACGAAGCACTGACAGAAGCGGGCTTCAAGGGCGAGGACGCGGAGATCACCATGATCCCGTCGACCGTGGCGACCCTGGACCTGGACACCGCGCAGAAGGTCCTCAAGCTGATCGACATGCTGGAAGACCTGGACGACGTGCAGAACGTCTACTCGAATGCGGACATCCCGGACGAGGTGATGGCCCAGCTGGGCTGATCCCACCACCGGCGATGTGCTGAAGCCGGAAGCGGGAGTGGTCGTCAGCGGCGCCTCCCGCTTCCGGTTTTTGTTATCTGAAATGCGCGTTGCAGACTAGGTGTGATCGAACGGACATGACCCTGATTCTCGGCATCGACCCAGGTTCACGGATTACCGGCTTCGGCGTGGTGCGCGACACCGGCCGTGGTTGTGAATACGTGGCCTCGGGCTGCATCCGCACCGGCAATGGCGAGCTGTTCGAGCGCCTGCAGATCGTCTTCCGTGGTGTGCGCGAGGTCATCCAGACCTACCAGCCGACCATGATGGGCATCGAGCAGGTGTTCATGGCGCGCAACGCCGATTCGGCGCTTAAGCTGGGGCAGGCGCGCGGCGCGGCCATAGTCGCGGCGGCGGAAGAGGGATTGCAGATCGCCGAGTACACCGCCAGCCAGGTCAAGCAGGCGATTGCCGGCACCGGTGGTGCGGACAAGCAGCAGGTGCAGATGATGGTGATGCACCTGCTCAAGCTGGTGCAGAAGCCGCAGATCGACGCCTCCGACGCCCTGGCCATCGCCCTGTGCCATGCGCATACCCGGCAAAGCCTGGTACCGCATGGCCTGATGGGCGCCCGCCGCCGCGGCGGACGCCTGCGCCTGTGATATCCGGAAAAACTTTGAGCAAGGACAAACACCCGTGATTGGACGCCTGCGTGGCACCCTGGCGGAGAAGCAGCCGCCGCACCTGATCGTCGATGTGAACGGCGTGGGCTACGAGCTGGAAGTGCCGATGACCACCCTGTACCGCCTGCCGAGCCTGGGCGAGCCGGTGACCCTGCATACCCATCTGGTGGTGCGCGAGGATGCCCACCTGCTCTACGGCTTCGCCGAGAAGCGCGAGCGCGAGCTGTTCCGCGAGCTGATCCGCCTCAACGGCGTGGGGCCGAAGCTGGCACTGGCGCTGATGTCGGGGCTGGAGGTCGATGAACTGGTGCGTTGCGTGCAGGCGCAGGATACTTCGACCCTGGTGAAGATTCCGGGCGTCGGCAAGAAAACTGCCGAGCGCCTGCTGGTGGAGCTGAAGGATCGCTTCAAGGCGTGGGAGAATATTCCGTCCATCGCGCCGCTGGTGGTGGAACCCATGCGGGTTGCCGCAGTCTCAAGCGCCGAGTCCGATGCGGTCAGCGCGCTGATCGCCCTGGGTTTCAAACCTCAGGAGGCGAGCCGCGCCGTGGCCGCCGTGCAGGAGGATGGCTTGTCCAGCGAAGAACTCATCCGCCGTTCCCTCAAGGGCATGGTCTAGGTAGATATTGATGATCGAAGCCGATCGCCTGATTTCCTCAGCCTCCAGTCGCGACCGCGAAGAGCAGTTCGACCGCGCCATCCGCCCGCTCAAGCTGGCGGACTACGTCGGTCAGCCGGTGGTGCGCGAGCAGATGGAGCTGTTCATCCAGGCGGCCCGCGGGCGTCAGGAAGCGCTGGATCACACGCTGATCTTCGGCCCGCCCGGCCTGGGCAAGACCACCCTGGCGAACATCATCGCCCAGGAGATGGGGGTTTCGATCAAGAGCACCTCCGGCCCGGTGCTGGAACGCCCTGGCGACCTGGCGGCGATCCTGACCAACCTCGAGCCCAACGACGTGCTGTTCGTGGACGAGATCCATCGCCTGTCGCCGATCGTCGAGGAAGTGCTGTACCCGGCCATGGAAGACTTCCAACTGGACATCATGATCGGCGAAGGCCCGGCCGCGCGCTCGATCAAGCTCGACCTGCCGCCCTTCACCCTGGTCGGCGCGACGACTCGCGCCGGCATGCTGACCAATCCGCTGCGTGACCGCTTCGGTATCGTGCAGCGTCTTGAGTTCTACGGTGTGGACGACCTGTCCAGCATCGTCGCCCGCTCGGCGGGGATTCTCGGCCTGGAGATCGAGCCGGCGGGTGCCTTCGAGATCGCCCGGCGCGCCCGTGGTACGCCGCGGATCGCCAACCGGCTGCTGCGCCGTGTACGGGATTTCGCCGAGGTGCGTGGCACCGGACACATCAGTCGCGACATCGCCGACAAGGCGCTGAACCTGCTGGACGTGGACGAAAGGGGCTTCGATCACCAGGATCGCCGCCTGTTGCTGACCATGATCGACAAGTTCGACGGTGGGCCGGTGGGTGTCGACAACCTGGCGGCCGCCATCAGCGAAGAAAGACACACGATTGAAGATGTGCTGGAGCCCTATCTGATCCAGCAAGGCTATATCATGCGCACACCGCGCGGCCGTGTAGTGACCCGGCATGCGTACCTGCATTTCGGCCTGAATGTGCCGAAGCGGATGGGGGAGGGGGCAACGCCGGATCTGTTCGCCCCTGAAGATGGTAATTAATTGCATTTGTAGGCGATTGCCGATTGGCAAAGCCAGGACTTGGTTTTAGAGTATGCGCGCGCAACACGGGGGTCAGCCGTTCCAGCAGCGGTATCGGGTCTATTACGAGGACACCGATGCCGGCGGCATCGTCTACTACGTCAACTACCTCAAGTTCATGGAGCGGGCTCGTACCGAGCGGCTGCGTGATCTGGGCTTTGCCCAGTCGCAGCTGGCGGGGGAGAACCTGCTTTTCGTCGTTCATTCGGCCGAGGCGCGCTATCACGCGCCGGCTCGCCTGGACGACGAACTGCTCGTCAGCGCCGAAGTGGAGGAGTTGAACCGTGCGAGCCTGAAGTTTCGTCAACAGGTTCGACGGGCGTCGGATTCGACCTTGCTCTGCGAGGGGCGATTCCTGGTGGCGTGCGTGCGGGCGGACACCCTGAAACCCCGCGCTATCCCAGATGTGTTGCGTGCGGCATTTGCCGGCAGTCCGGACACCCTTTCAGCAGGAGATTAACGTGGAACCGAACGTCGTCGACCATACTTCCATGTGGAGCTTGATCAGTAACGCCAGCGTCGTGGTACAGCTGGTGATGCTGACCCTGGTGGCCGCATCGGTCACTTCCTGGATCATGATTTTCCAGCGCAGCAACATGATGCGCTCGGCGAAGAAGGCCCTGGATACTTTCGAAGAGCGCTTCTGGTCGGGCATCGACCTGTCCAAGCTCTATCGTCAGGCGGGCAGCAACCCCGATCCGGATTCGGGGGTCGAGCAGATCTTCCGTGCCGGCTTCAAGGAATTCTCCCGTCTGCGCCAGCAGGCCGGCGTTGACCCGGATGCAGTGATGGAGGGCGTTTCCCGCGCCATGCGCGTCGCCATTTCCCGCGAGGAAGAGAAGCTGGAAACCAGCCTGCCGTTCCTTGCTACCGTCGGTTCCACCAGCCCGTACATCGGTCTGTTCGGCACCGTGTGGGGCATCATGAACTCCTTCCGTGGCCTGGCCACCGTGCAGCAGGCCACCCTCGCCACCGTGGCGCCGGGTATCGCCGAAGCGCTGATCGCTACCGCCATCGGCCTGTTCGCGGCCATCCCCGCGGTCATCGCCTACAACCGTTTCGCCGCTCGCTCGGAAATGCTCATCGGCCGCTACTACACCTTCGCCGACGAGTTCCAGGCCATCCTGCACCGCAAAGTGCACACCAGCGACGATTGAAGACGACCAAGAGGTAAGCCGTCATGGCAAGAGTTCGTCACAAGCGCAAGCCGGTCGCGGAAATGAACGTGGTGCCCTACATCGACGTGATGTTGGTACTGCTGGTCATTTTCATGGTGACCGCGCCCATGCTCAACCAGGGGGTCAAGGTCGACCTGCCCAAGGTTTCCAGCGAAGCGCTGCCGCAGGATAACGATTCCCGCGTGCTCACCATCTCCATCAAGGCCGACAAGACCTACTACTGGAACATGGGCTCGGAAGTGGACCCGGATCAGGGCAAGGGCAGCCAGACTGCCGTGGACCTCGATCAGCTGGTCAACGCTGCCACCGGCATCATGGCCGAGAACAGCCGCCAGGGTAAGAAAGTCCAGGTCTTCGTCCGTGGGGACAAGGCAGTCGACTATGGCTCGGTCATGGCCGTCATGGGCGGTCTGCAGAAAGCCGGGGTCGGCAACGTCGGTCTGATTACCGAGGCACCAGGTAGTTGATGCACCAGCTCGAGCGCTCTCAATCGGAAGGCTACTTCTGGCCAACGGTCCTGGCCGTGGCCCTGCATGTGCTGATTTTTGCCATGTTGTTCGTCAGCTGGGCCAGCACGCCTGAACTGCCGCCTTCGCGGCCGATCGTCCAGGCTACCCTGTACCAGTTGAAGTCCAAGAGCCAGGCGACCCAGCAGACCAACCAGAAGATAGCCGGCGAGGCAAAGAAAACCTCGGCCAAGCAATACGAGCAGGAGCAGCTCGAGCAGAAGAAGGCTGAGCAGCAGGCATTGGCTGCTGCGAAAGCCGAGGAACAAAAGAAGGCCGATGCGGCTCAAAAGGCTGCAGATGCCGCTGAGAAAGCTGCAGAAGCGAAGAAGGCAGACGACGCCAAGAAGGCGGCCGATGCTGCCGCAGCCGCCAAGAAAGCAGCTGAGGCCAAGGCCGCCGAGCAGAAGCAGCAGGCTGACATAGCCAAGAAGAAAGCCGAGGAAGAGGCCAAGAAAGAGGCCGCAGAAGAGGCGAAGAAGAAAGCTGCCGAGGAGGCCAAGAAGAAGGCCGCCGAGGACGCGAAGAAAAAAGCCGCCGCGGATGAAGCCAAGAAGAAGGCTGCCGCGGTCGAGGCTGCGAAGAAAAAGGCTGCTGCCGCAGCCGCTGCCGCAGCTCGCAAGGCGACGGAAGACAAGAAGGCCCAGGCCCTGGCTGAACTGCTGTCGGATGACACGCAGCGGCAGCAGGCCCTGGCCGACGAGCAAGGTAATGAGGTGGCGGGCAACTTTGACGATCTGATCGTCAGCCTGGTGAGCCAGCAGTGGAGCCGTCCTCCTTCAGCTCGTAATGGAATGAGCGTAGAAGTGCTGATTCAGATGTTGCCGAGCGGCGCCATCACTAATGTGAGCGTGACTCGCTCCAGTGGTGACAAGCCTTTCGACGATTCGGCAGTGGCAGCGGTCCGAAATGTGGGCCGTATTCCCGAACTGCAAAAACTGGATCGCGCCACGTTCGATAGCCTGTATCGTCAGCGCCGAATGGTCTTCAAACCGGAGGATTTAGATCTGTGAGTACCCTGATTCGCTTCGCGCTCTTCGCCCTGGCCCTGGTAGCCGGCGCAGCGCAGGCCGCCGACCCGCTGGTGATCTCCAGCGGTCGTGACTCGGCCGTCCCGATCGCCGTGGTTCCGTTCGGCTGGCAGGGCGGTAATGTGCTGCCCGAAGACATGTCGAACATCATCGGCAACGACCTGCGCAATTCCGGTTACTTCGAGCCGATCCCGCGCCAGAACATGATCAGCCAGCCGGTCCAGGCCAGTGAAGTGATCTACCGTGACTGGCAGGCCCTCGGCGCGCAGTATGTGCTGGTCGGCAGCATCGTGCCCAACGGTGGCCGCCTGCAGATCCAGTATGCCCTGCTCAACGTGGCGACCCAGCAGCAGGTCCTGACCGGCAGCGTGGGCGGCACTACCGACCAACTGCGCGACATGTCGCACTACATCGCCGACCAGTCGTTCGAGAAGCTCACCGGCATCAAGGGTGCGTTCTCCACCCGGCTGCTCTACGTGACTGCCGAGCGCTTCTCGGTGGACAACACCCGCTACACCCTGCAGCGCTCCGACTATGACGGCGCTCGCCCGGTGACCCTGCTGCAATCGCGCGAGCCGATCCTTTCGCCGCGCTTCTCGCCTGATGGTCGCCGTATCGCCTATGTGTCCTTCGAGCAGAAGCGTCCGCGCATCTTCATGCAGTACGTCGACACCGGCCGCCGCGAGCAGATCTCCAACTTCGAAGGCCTCAACGGCGCCCCGGCCTTCTCGCCGGACGGCAACCGCCTGGCCTTCGTGCTGTCGCGCGACGGCAACCCGGAGATCTACGTGATGGACCTGGGCAGCCGCCAGCTGCGTCGCCTGACCAACAACTCGGCGATCGACACCGAACCTTTCTGGGGCGCGGACGGCTCGACCCTGTACTTCACCTCGGACCGTGGCGGCAAACCGCAGATCTACAAGATGAACGTGAACTCGGGCGCTACCGACCGCGTGACCTTCATCGGCAACTACAACGCCAACCCGAAACTCTCGGCGGATGAGAAGACCCTGGTGATGGTTCACCGCCAGGACGGATTCACCAACTTCCAGATCGCAGCGCAGGACCTTCAGCGCGGTAATCTCCGGGTACTTTCCAACACCAATCTGGACGATTCGCCCACTGTTGCGCCAAATGGCACGATGCTAATATACGCCACCCGCCAGCAGGACCGGGGCGTGTTGATGCTCGTGAGCATCAACGGACGTGTTCGGTTACCGCTACCCACCGCTCAAGGCGACGTGCGCGAGCCTTCCTGGTCCCCTTACCTGAACTGACGGTTGCCAACTGTTTCAAACTTATACACTGGGGTTCATTAGGAGTTACATGATGGAAATGCTGAAATTCGGCAAATTTGCCGTTATCGCCCTCGCCATGGCCGTAGCCGTTGGTTGCTCGTCCAAGAAAGGCGATGCAACTGGTGAAGGCGCCAATGGCGGCGTTGACCCGAACGCTGGCTACGGCGCCAACAGCGGTGCCGTTGACGGCTCCCTGAGCGACGAAGCCGCTCTGCGCGCTATCACCACCTTCTACTTCGAGTACGACAGCTCCGACCTGAAGCCGGAAGCCATGCGTGCCCTGGACGTACACGCCAAGGACCTGAAAGGTTCCGGCCAGCGCGTAGTCCTGGAAGGTCACACTGACGAGCGCGGCACCCGCGAGTACAACATGGCTCTGGGCGAGCGTCGTGCCAAGGCCGTTCAGCGCTACCTGGTACTGCAGGGCGTTTCCCCGGCTCAGCTGGAACTGGTTTCCTACGGCAAAGAGCGTCCGGTTGCCACTGGCCACGACGAGCAGTCCTGGGCCCAGAACCGTCGCGTTGAGCTGAAGAAGTAAGACGTGATGCCGATGCGCCTGCGTTTTCTGACCTTGATCGCATGCGGACTGCCCCTCATGGCGGCAGCCGCGGTTCCGGTACAGGACGGCAATGGTGGCTATGCCAGCACGCCGCCCTCGGGTTATGGCACCGCAGGCGCTGATGGCGCCTACGCCGGAGGCGGGATGACAACTCCCGTCTCCGGTCAGGCTCAGCTGTTCATGCAGCTGCAGCAGATGCAGGACGAAATGTCCCGTCTGCGCGGCATGCTCGAAGAGCAGCAGAACCAGATCCAGCAAATGAAGCAGGAGAACCAGGAGCGCTTCCAGGACATCGACAGCCGCCTTTCCAGCGGTGCAGGTGCAGGAGCGGCCGGTGCTGCTGTTCAACAGAATTCCCCCGCTGCCGGCGCCAGCGCAGGAGCTGCTACCGGAGCAGGCGTAGCCGCCGCCCAGCAACAGCAGCCCGCCGCCAGCAGCGAGCCGGGTGACCCGGCAAAAGAGAAGCTCTACTACGACGCCGCCTTCGACCTGATCAAGGCCAAGGACTTCGACAAGGCCAGCCAGGCCTTCGGCGCCTTCCTGCGCAAGTACCCGAACAGCCAGTACGCGGGTAACGCGCAGTATTGGCTGGGTGAAGTGAATCTCGCGAAAGGCGACCTGCAGGGCGCCGGCCAGGCTTTCGCCCGCGTCAGCCAGGCCTACCCGAGCAGCGCCAAGGTGCCGGACTCGCTGTACAAGCTCGCCGATGTCGAGCGCCGCCTGGGTAACAATGACAAGGCTCGCGGCATCCTGCAGCAGGTGGTCGCGCAGTATCCGGGCACTTCCGCTGCCCAACTGTCCCAGCGTGATCTGAAGAACCTGAAGTAGGCTTCCTATCTCGCAGTCTGAAAACCCGCGCCCGTCGCGGGTTTTTTCGTTAGAATTGCCGCCCCCGGAAAAGCCAGTGGTTTCAGCTGCGCTGATGTCTGCTGTGTTCCGGGATTGCCGGGCGCCTCTCCAGTGCGCCCACGACTCCAACGCAACGGAGGCGGATGGCCTGTATAGCCGTCACGCCCGTGGCTGATATGCAACAGACCCTGCGCATTACCGAGATTTTCTACTCGTTGCAGGGGGAAACGCGCACCGCCGGCTTGCCGACCGTGTTCGTACGCCTGACTGGCTGTCCCCTGCGCTGCAACTACTGCGATACCGCCTATGCCTTCAGTGGCGGCGAAATCCAGAGCCTTGATGCCATCCTCGACCAGGTTGCGCGGTATCGCCCGCGCTACGTCTGTGTGACTGGCGGCGAGCCGCTGGCGCAGCCCAACTGTATCCCGCTGCTCGAACGGCTGTGCCATGCCGGCTACGAAGTATCGCTGGAAACCAGCGGCGCGCTGGACATCTCGGCCACCGACCGCCGCGTCAGCCGTATCCTCGACCTGAAGACCCCCGGCTCCGGCGAAGTGGCGCGCAATCGTTACGAGAACTTCGGCGAGCTGACGCTCAACGATCAGGTCAAGTTCGTCATCTGTTCCCGCGAGGACTATGACTGGGCGGTGTCCAAGCTGATCGAGTACCGCCTGGATGAGCGAGCCGGCGAGGTTCTGTTCTCGCCCAGCCATCGCCAGGTGGATGCGCGCGCGCTGGCCGACTGGATCGTCAGCGACAACCTGCCGGTCCGCCTGCAGCTGCAATTGCACAAGATTCTCTGGAACGATGAGCCGGGCCACTGAGCGCGGAGGAGCCCCTGTTTATGTCCGACAAGAATGCTGCGAACGACAAGAAAGCCGTGATCCTGCTCTCCGGTGGCCTGGATTCCGCGACAGTGGTCGCCATGGCCATGGCCGAGGGCTACGCCTGCTACACCATGAGCTTCGACTACGGCCAGCGTCACCGTGCCGAGTTGCAGGCCGCCGAGCGCGTCGCCCGCCAATTGGGCGTGGTCGAGCACAAGGTGATCGGCCTCGACCTGAATGGTATCGGCGGCTCCGCGCTGACCGACAGCAGCATCGATGTTCCCCAAGCTCCCAGTGAAGGCATTCCGGTGACCTATGTGCCGGCGCGCAATACCGTGTTCCTTTCTCTGGCGCTGGGCTGGGCGGAAGTGCTGGGCGCACGGGACATTTTCATCGGCGTGAACGCCGTGGATTATTCCGGCTACCCGGATTGCCGCCCGGAGTTCGTCGAGGCCTTCGAGCGTATGGCGAACCTGGCTACCAAGGCAGGAGTGGAGGGCGACGGCTTCCGTATCCAGGCGCCGCTGCAGTTCCTTTCGAAGGCGCAGATCATCGAGGCAGGCGTCGCTCGGGGCGTCGATTACGGCCTCACCGTTTCCTGCTATCAGGCTGATGATGAGGGGCGTGCTTGCCGCAAATGTGACAGCTGCCGACTGCGCTCCGAGGGCTTTTCCGCCGCTGGAATTTCCGACCCTACGCGATATTTCTGAAAAAAGTTTTCTCGGGGTGTTGTTTTTACGTTAGAAATCAGTATTATACGCACCACGTCGGGTCGTTAGCTCAGTCGGTAGAGCAGTTGGCTTTTAACCAATTGGTCGTAGGTTCGAATCCTACACGACCCACCATCAAATCTTGTGAAAGCCCCGTGATCGAAAGGTCACGGGGCTTTTGCCATGTGCCGGAAAAAGTCCGCCGCGCGGCACTTCTCGGCCCGCCGCGACGAGGGATGGTGGTGATAAAATCGCCGGCATAATCAGACCGTGCCTGTTGAGGTTTCCACACGATGTCCCAGATTTCCGAACGCCTTCTGGTCCAGGCCCATCTGGCGGCGAAACAGCCGCGGGTGCTGAGCGCAGAGGAAGAGGCCGACTACCGTGCGGCCATCGCTGCCGAATTGAAGGCGCAGAACGCTGTGCTTGTCGCGCACTATTACTGCGATCCGGTGATCCAGGCGCTGGCTGAAGAGACCGGCGGTTGCGTTTCCGATTCGCTGGAAATGGCCCGCTTCGGCAACCAGCACTCGGCGCAGACCGTGGTGGTGGCTGGTGTCCGCTTCATGGGCGAGACCGCGAAGATCCTCAACCCGGAAAAGCGCGTGCTGATGCCCACGCTGGAGGCGACCTGCTCGCTGGACCTGGGGTGCCCGGTGGAAGAGTTCTCGGCGTTCTGCGACAAGCATCCGGAGCGCACCGTGGTCGTCTACGCGAACACCTCGGCGGCGGTGAAGGCTCGCGCGGACTGGGTGGTGACCTCCAGCTGCGCCGTGGAGATCGTCGAGCACCTGATGGACAACGGCGAGCCGATCCTCTGGGCGCCGGACCAGCACCTGGGGCGCTACATCCAGCGCGAAACCGGTGCGGACATGCTGCTCTGGGACGGTGCCTGCATCGTTCACGAGGAGTTCAAGGCCAAGCAGCTGGAAGACCTCAAAGCGGTCTATCCGGACGCTGCGATCCTGGTGCACCCGGAGTCACCGGAAGCGGTGGTTGAATTGGCCGATGCGGTGGGCTCCACCAGCCAATTGATCAAGGCCGCGCAGACGATGCCGAACAAGCGCTTCATCGTCGCCACCGACCGCGGCATCTTCTACAAGATGCAGCAGCTTTGCCCGGATAAGGAGTTCATCGAGGCGCCCACCGCCGGCAACGGCGCGGCTTGTCGCAGCTGTGCGCACTGCCCGTGGATGGCCATGAACACCCTGGAGCGCACCCTGGCATGCCTGAAGGAAGGCTCGGGCGAAATCTTCGTCGACCCGGCGTTGATTCCCAAGGCGATCAAGCCGCTCAAGCGCATGCTCGACTTCACCCAGGCGGCGAAGCTGAAACTGGCGGGCAACGCCTGACTCTCGCGGCACCATGAAAAAGCCCGGCAGATGCCGGGCTTTTTCTTTGAGGCTTTTGTGGGAGCGAGCTTGCTCGCGAACCCACCACGGGAATCAGTGGCATCAAGCTGTTCGCGAGCACAGGCAAGGGCTGCGTGGTTGCTCAGCGCCCCATCATCTCCTTGAGGATGCGTTCCTGGTCGCGGAACTCCTGCTGGCGTGCATCCAGGCGCGCAGCCAGGGTGAAGTTGCCGCCGGCGCGACGCTTGGCAAAGTCCAGTTGCTCGATCGCCTGCTTGTAGTCGCCGGTGAGCGCGTAGTACTCCGCGCGGGCCTGGTACACGCCGATGGCGTTGCCGCTCAGGGTGCAGGCATCGGCCAGGCGGCTCCACACGTCCGGGTCCAGCGGGCGGCGCTGGGACAGCTTGAACAGCGTCTTCTCGGCGTCGGCGGCGCGGTTGGTCTTCATCATCAGGTCGGCGTTGGCCTGGATCAGTGGATAGCTGTCCGGGTATTGGCCGAGCATCTTCTGCACGCGCGCCTGGGCATCGGGCAACTTGTTGGCGGTGATGTCCAGGTCGGACATCGCCAGATTGTAGCTGATGTCGTTGGGTGCCTTGGCCAGCAGTTGCTGGAGGTTGCTGCGGGCGTCGTTGAGCTGGCCGATCTTGGTCTGCGATAGCGCAAGTCCGTAGCGCGCGGCGTCGTTCTTCGGGTCGTCGTCGAGCTGCGCACGGAACTGCTTGCTGGCCATGCCCGGGGTATCCTCGAACATCTGCTGGACGCGGGCGCGCATCAGCTCGTAGCGCAGCGAGTCTTCCTTGCCGCCCTTGGGGTATTGCTCGGCGCGGTTGCGGGTGTCGGCGATACGCGATTCGGTCACCGGGTGAGTCAGCAGGAATTCCGGCGGCTTGCCCTCGTAGCGGTACTGGCGCGCCAGGCGCTCGAACATGTTGGGCATGGAGCGCGGGTCGTAGCCGGCGCGGACCATGGTGGCGACGCCGACGCGGTCGGCCTCCTGCTCGTTCTGCCGGGAGAAGCGCAGCTGGTTCTGGATCGCCGCGGCCTGGGTGCCGGCGATGGCGGCGATACCGGCGTCACCGGCACCCGCTGCGGCGGCAATGATGCCGGCCAGCATGGCGGCCATCACCGGTACCTGCATGCGCTGTTGCGCCTCGATGCCACGGGCGAAGTGGCGTTGGCTCAAGTGGCCGAGTTCGTGTGCCAGTACTGCGATGTACTCGCCTTCGGTCTGGGCATAGATGAACAGGCCGCCATTGACGCCGACCACGCCGCCAGGGGCGGCAAAGGCGTTGATCTGTTTGTCGCGGATCAGGATGAAGGCCAGGCGGTGGTCCTGCAGTTCACTGGACTCCGCCAGGCGGTAAACGCTGGACTCGACGTAATCCTTGAGTTGCGGGTCGTTGAGCGTATCGACCTGGTTGCGCAGCATGCTCAGCCAGGCGCGGCCGAGCTGGAATTCCTGCTCCGGAGAGACGATGGACGAGCTGGCATCGCCCAGAGACGGCAAGTCGTCCGCCAGGGCCGGCGTGGCGAGGGCGACAGCGAGCGACAGCAGGGCAGGGCGGAGTACTTTCATGTACACGAGGCTCGTTCCGAGAAAGGCTCTACTTTAGCCGCACGCTAACGCCTATGCCTAGTTTGCAGGGCGGAAGTGCGGCGCAATTCGAAATGGGTATTTTCGCTTGGTCTTCCTTTTAGGCCTTGATGCTGACGGCTTGATTAATGAACACCGTCTTGCCTGGGCCTGGTTACTTTTCCAAGGCTTTCGGTATTCTTGGGCGCCCTGACCGGAGTTCGTTTCGATGTCCGATTCCACGCCGTCCGTCCCCGCCTGTGACGCGGAGCTGGACGCCAGCGGTCTCAATTGTCCGTTGCCGCTGCTCAAGGCCAAGCTCGAGCTGAACAAGCTGCCCAGCGGGGCGGTGCTCAAGGTGATAGCCACCGACGCTGGCTCCCAGCGCGACTTCCGCGTTTTTGCCGACCTTGCCGGGCACTCGCTGCTGCATGAAGAGGTCGAAGGCGGCGTCTATCGCTACTGGCTTCGCAAGAAGTAGCTCTGAAGTTTCCGGGTAACCGGGACGTTACCCTTTGTCGTTTCGTAGGCCCTTACATGCTCAAGGTTTTGCAGGACTGGATGCAGCGCTATTTCTCCGACGAGGAGGCGATAGTGCTGGCGGTCATTCTCGGGCTCGGATTCACCGTCATCCTGGCTTTCGGCGGGATGCTCGCTCCGGTGCTGGCGGCGATGGTCATCGCCTTCCTGATCCAGGGCATGGTCGGTGTACTGGAGCGCCTGCGCGTGCCGCACCTGTTCTCGGTGTGGCTGGTGTATTCGCTGTTCCTCGGCCTGCTCGCGGTGTTCCTGCTGGTGCTGGTGCCGCTGCTGTGGAAGCAGCTCTTCACCCTGTTCAACGAGCTGCCCGGCATGCTTGGCGAGTGGCAGGCGACGCTGCTGATGCTGCCCGAGCGCTACCCGGACATGGTGACTGAGGAACAGGTGCTGCGTACCGTCGAGGCGGCGCGCAACGAGCTGGGGCAGCTTGGCCAGTGGGCGCTGACCTTCTCCCTGTCGGGCCTGCCGGTGGTGGTCAACATCATGATCTACCTGGTGCTGGTACCGATCCTGGTGTTCTTCTTCCTCAAGGATCGTCGGCGCTTCTACCACTGGTTCCGCCGCTACCTGCCGCGCGAGCGCGGGCTGATGAAGCAGGTGTGGAACGAGATGAACCAGCAGATTGCGAACTACATCCGCGGCAAGGTCATCGAGATCTTCATCACCGGCGTGGTGACCTACATCGCCTTCGCCGTGCTCGGCCTGAACTACGCGGCGCTCCTCGCCCTGCTGGTTGGTCTGTCGGTGGTAGTGCCCTACATCGGCGCAGTCGTGGTCACGGTCCCGGTCGCGATGATCGCGCTGTTCCAGTGGGGCTGGAGCGACCAGTTCATCTACCTGATGGCAGCCCACGCGATCATCCAGGCGCTGGATGGCAACGTGCTGGTGCCGCTGCTGTTCTCCGAGGCAGTGAACCTGCATCCGGTGGCGATCATCTGTGCGGTGCTGTTGTTCGGCGGGCTGTGGGGCTTCTGGGGAGTGTTCTTCGCCATTCCGCTGGCGACCCTGGTGAAGGCTGTCCTGGATGCCTGGCCGCGCCAATCGGCGGTGCAGCCGCAGGTCAGCCCGATGATGTGACGCCGGGAACGGAAAAAGGCCGCTGATCAGCGGCCTTTTTCATGGAGCTGGCTGAGTGGCTTACTGGTTCAGCGCCTGGGCGGCGGCGAGCACGGCATCCACGTGGCCGGGTACTTTCACACCGCGCCACTCCTGGCGCAGCACGCCCTTGGCGTCGATCAGGAAGGTGCTGCGGTCAACACCCATGTATTCCTTGCCGTAGAGCTTCTTCAGCTTGATCACGTCGAACAGCTGGCAGACGGCTTCGTCCTTGTCGCTGATCAGTTCGAAGGGGAAGCACTGCTTGGCCTTGAAGTTCTCGTGGGACTTGATGCCATCGCGGGAAACGCCGAACACGAGGGTGTTGGCCTTGGCGAAGTCCTCGATCTTGTCGCGGAAGCCCTGGCCTTCGGTGGTGCAGCCAGGCGTGCTGTCCTTGGGGTAGAAGTACAGGACGACCTGTTTGCCCTTGAGCTCGGACAGGCGGAATTCGACGCCGCTGGTGGCGGGGGCCTGGAAATCGGCGACAGGTTTGTTCAGTTCGACTGCCATTGGGCTCTCTCCTTACGGATGCTGCGGACGCCAGGGCTCGATCAGCGCGTCCAGGTTCAGCGCATCGGCGAAGTCGAGGAACTGATCGCGCAGCCAGCTGATCTGGGTGCCGGCTGGCAGCGTCACGGTGAGGGTGGCGTTGAGCATGCTGGTGTTGGTATGCGGCGCCTGGTAGGTGTCGCAGGTGAGGTTCTCCAGTTCGATGTTGTGATCGATGAAGAACTGGCACAGCTCGTTGAGGATGTCCGGGCGATAGACGGCGCTGACATAGGCCACGTAGGGCAGGGCCTGGGCGCGGGTAACGTGGACATTGCTGCGGGTGACGCTGAGGGTGAAACCATGGCGCTTGGCCAGGGGCGGCAGGCCGCCTTCCAGGCGGGCCAGGGCATCCCAGCTGCCGGAGATCTGCAGGATCAGCGCGCTGAACTCGCCATGGCGGGTCAGGCGGCTGCTGACCACCGAGCAACGGTTGTCGACGCAGGTGCGGCACAGCACGCTGGTCAACTCCATCGGGTTCGGGCCCAGAGCGCTGATCAGGAGGAATTGTTCACGAGGGTGAGAGGCGGACATGCAGCTTTCCTGGAGTGGCGGCCAAGCGGGCCGCATCGACAAAGAAGGAAGGGTAGCGAAAAGCGCCGATGAGGGGAATGTCTGGTCGTTCGCGGGTCGCTGCGTCACCTTGTGCGTGGCCGGTGGCGACAGTACCATTACGGCTTTCTTTTTCCGGCAGGAGCGGTTGCATGATTGCGGGCAGTATGGTGGCGCTGGTCACCCCCTTCGATGCTCAGGGTCGACTGGATTGGGACAGCCTCGCTAAGCTGGTGGACTTCCACCTGCAGGAAGGCACCAACGCCATCGTAGCGGTCGGCACCACTGGTGAATCGGCCACCCTGGACGTGAACGAACACCTGGAAGTCATCCGTCGCGTAGTCGACCAGGTCAACGGCCGCATCCCGGTCATCGCCGGCACCGGCGCCAACTCCACCCGCGAAGCCGTCGAGCTGACCGAGGCCGCCAAGTCCGGCGGCGCCGACGCCTGCCTGCTGGTGACTCCGTATTACAACAAGCCGACCCAGGAAGGCCTGTACCAGCACTTCCGCCACATCGCCGAAGCCGTGGCCATCCCGCAGATCCTCTACAACGTGCCGGGCCGTACCGCCTGCGACATGCTGCCCGAGACCGTGGAGCGCCTGTCCAAGGTGCCGAACATCATCGGCATCAAGGAAGCCACTGGCGACCTGCAGCGCGGCAAGGAAGTACTGGACCGCGTTGGCAAGGATTTCCTCGTCTACTCCGGTGACGACGCTACCGCCGTCGAGCTGATGCTGATGGGCGGCAAGGGCAATATCTCGGTGACTGCCAACGTCGCCCCGCGCGCCATGAGCGACCTCTGCGCCGCCGCCATGCGTGGCGATGCCGCCGCTGCCCGCGCCATCAACGATCGTCTGATGCCGCTGCACAAGACCCTGTTCATCGAATCCAACCCCATCCCGGTCAAGTTTGCCCTGCACGAAATGGGGCTGATTCCAGAGGGCATCCGCCTGCCTCTGACCTGGCTCAGCCCGCGTTGCCACGAACCGCTGCGTCAGGCCATGCGCCAGACCGGCGTCCTGGCTTAAGGAGCTCCCTCGCATGAAGCGACTGGCAGGACTGACTGCGCTCGCCCTGGTTATCGGCAACACCTCCGGCTGCGGCTGGTTGTGGGGCCCGGAAGGCTACTTCCGTGACCGTGGCGACGATTACTTGAACGCCCGCGAAACGGCACCGATGAAGGTGCCCGACGGCATGCAGAGCAAGCCGCTCGACCCGCTGTTGCCGATCCCGATGAACGTCGCCACCAGCACCGAGAAGGAAGGCGAGTTCGAAGTGCCACGGCCGCAGCCCCTGTCCGGTGCTGGTGAAGTCAGCGATTTCAGCTTGCAGAAGAGCGGTGATTCGCGCTGGCTGGTCGCCCAGCGCCCGCCGGCGGAAGTCTGGCCGGTCGCCCACCAGTTCTTCCAGGACAATGGCTTCTCCATCGCCAACGAGCGTCCGCAGACTGGCGAGTTCAGCACCAACTGGCAACCGCTGTCGCAGCTTTCCGCGCCCCTGGCGCGTCGACTGAGCAGCCGCGTGTCGGGCGTTGAACCCGACAGCGAAGCGCGCGTTCGCGTACGCATCGAGCCGGGCGTGCAGACCAACACCAGTGAAGTCTACGTGCTGAGCGAAACCCGCCCGGCCGGCAGCACCGCCAGTGGTGACTGGCCGACCAAGCCGGCGGTGCCGAGCCTGGATGCTGCGCTGCTCGACGAGATGATCGCCAGCATGGCCACCAGTGCCGAGAAGGGCGGCTCCGTCTCCCTGCTCGCCGCCCACTCGGATTACGACACCCCCGGCGCTGTCCAGCTGAACAAGGACGGCAGTGGCAACCCGGTACTGACCGTCGACTCCGACTTCGACCGTGCCTGGGTCAGCGTAGGCCGCGCTCTGGATCGTGCTGACATCCGTGTCGACGACCTCAACCGCAGCCTGGGCGTGTACTACGTCAACATCGCCGAAGGCGCGAAGAAGAAGGACGAAGACAAGCCTGGCTTCTTCAGCCGTCTGTTCGGCGGTGGCGAGAAGACCAAGGAAGAGGAAGACGCCAAGGCCCAGCGCTACCAGGTTCGCCTGACCAGCGTGAGCAATACCGTCCAGATCACCGTCGACAAAGACATCAACACCTCCGCACCGGCTGACGTGGCGCAGGGCGTGTTGGAGAAACTCCAGGAGAGTATGCGGAATGCACTTCGCGGTCCTGGGGAGCGGAAGCCGGGGCAATTCGGCCTTGGTGAGCAGTTCTGACACCCGGATACTGATCGATTGCGGTTTCCCGCTGCGTGAAACCATCCGCCGTCTGGCGCGCCTGGGCGTAGAGCCCGGGCAGCTGGACGCGGTGCTGGTCACGCACGAGCATTCCGATCACATCAACGGCGTCGAACTGCTGGCCCGGCACCATCGAATACCCGTGTACCTCAGCGCCGGCACCTTGCAGGGAATGCGCAAGCCGGTGACGCCGGCGGGGCTGCTCAGTTGCGGCGACCGCCTGCTACTGAAAGACCTGGAAGTCACTGCAGTCAGCGTCTCCCACGATGCGCGGGAGCCCCTGCAGTACGTGTTTTCCGATGGCCGGAAGCGCTTTGGCCAGCTCACCGATCTGGGGGCCGCCACGGCGCAGGTGCTGGAATGCTATCGTGGCCTCGATGCGTTGATCATCGAGGCAAACCACGATACCGACATGCTGGCCCGCGGTCCGTATCCCTACCCACTCAAAGCCCGTGTTGGCGGCCAGTGGGGACATTTGAACAACCGGCAGGCCGCCGAACTGGTGGCCCAGCTGGGCTGGGAAAGCTTGCAGCACCTCGTGCTGGCGCATCTCAGCGAAAAGAACAACTCGCCGCAGCTGGCCCGGCAATGTTTCGTCGACACCCTCGGGTGCGACCCGGACTGGCTGCAGGTAGCCGATCAGCATTCTGGACTCGACTGGCGCACCATCGCCTGAGCCCACCCCCTAAGCAAGCGGAGCCCATCATGGAAAAACGCGAAGAACTCTATCGCGGCAAGGCCAAGTCGGTTTACACCACCGATGACGCCGACCGCCTCGTCCTGCTGTTCCGCAACGACACCTCGGCGTTCGACGGCAAGCGCATCGAGCAGCTCGATCGCAAAGGCATGGTGAACAACAAGTTCAACGCCTTCATCATGCAGAAGCTCGAAGCCGCCGGCATCCCGACCCAGTTCGACGCCCTGCTGTCGGACAACGAAGTACTGGTCAAGAAGCTCGCCATGATCCCGGTCGAGTGCGTGGTGCGCAACTACGCCGCCGGCAGCCTGGTGCGCCGCCTGGGCGTGGAAGAGGGCCTGCAGCTCACCCCGCCGACCTTTGAACTGTTCCTGAAGAACGACGCCCTGGGCGACCCGTTCATCAACGAATCCCACGTCCAGGCCTTCGGCTGGGCGACCCTGGAGCAACTGGCCGAAATGAAGGCCTACTCCTTCAAGGTCAACGAAGTACTGAGCAAGCTGTTCGACGACGCCGGCCTGCTGCTGGTGGACTTCAAGCTCGAGTTCGGCCTGTTCCACGGCAAGATCGTCCTGGGCGACGAATTCAGCCCGGATGGCTGCCGCCTGTGGGACAAGGAAACCCGCAAGAAGATGGACAAGGACCGCTTCCGCCAGGGGCTGGGCGACGTCATCGAAGCCTACGAAGAAGTGGCCCACCGCCTGGGCGTGCCGCTGTAAACCGGCGAAATCACGCAAGCGCCTGATACCACGCAAAAAAATCCGAAAACAAAGCTTCGCGTTCGGACTTCAAGCTGGTATCATGCGCGCCGCACGGAGAGATGCCGGAGTGGTCGAACGGGACGGATTCGAAATCCGTTGAACCAGCAATGGTTCCTAGGGTTCAAATCCCTATCTCTCCGCCATTACATATGGCCGAAACCCCTGAAATGCTTAGCGTTTCAGGGGTTTTGTCTTTTCTACGTCATGAAAATCTCCACCCTGATCCCCATCACCCGCAATACCCATCCATCTTCTCTCGATTCTTCTGCGTCGGATCCGCTTGATACTGCTGCAGCCAGAATTGGCATGGCGCGCTGTTGAAGCGTTTTTCCTGCTCCGATTTCTCTACCTGACGATTCTGCTGCTCCTGCAGGGCCTGCTGGCGTTGCAGGTATTGCTGGAACATTTCGTCGTTGCTGCGGGTTGGTGGGGGCGCCGTGGACGTTGCCGTTGATGGTGGGGCGAGGTGAGGTGCGAGAGCGAGCGGAGCGTCGCGCCAGAACAGCCACGCGGTGGCGGCGACGGCCAGGCAGCCGAGCCAGATGCCGACGGCGATGGCTAGGGTGAGTTTCCAGAAGCTGAGGGTAGGCTGGGGCATGGGCAGCGGCTTTGGTTGGCTGAGCAGCACAGATAACCCATCGCACCCCTCAAGGGAAAGAGGCAGGCCCGCGGCGCCGAAGCGCCGCGGGTGCAGGGCTCATTTCGGAGCGGCGGCGGACTCGTAGGCTTCGAGGGCGCGCAGGGAGTAGATGTAGGCGGCGCCGGCATTAAGCGAGATGGCGGTGGCCAGGGTCTGGGCGATCTCGGCTTCAGTGGCGCCAGCCTTGCGGGCAGCCTCGGCGTGGACGCCGATGCAGCCGTCGCAGCGGGTTGTGATGGCCACGGCGATGGCAATCAGTTCGCGGGTCTTGGCATCCAGGGCGTCGCCGTCAGCGGCGGCGGCTTCCAGGGCCTGGTAGGCGGCGATCATTTTCGGGTGTTTCTTGCCCAGGGCGCCGAAGGCTTTTTTCACGGCGGGGACGTACTCGGACCAGTTGAACAGCATGATGCTTCTCCTTGAGGCCGGGAGTGGGTGTGGCCTTGAAGCTTAGTCTGCGTCAGTCCGCGTGCCGGGTATTGTCTGTTCCGCTCAGATTTTTCATCAATGCGCTCGACTGCTGCTTTGCAGGGCGCAAGCGTCAACAGACGTCGAGGATTTCATAACGCTGGCGTGCGCTGCCGGTTCCCACTTCGACTTCATCGCCGGGGTGACGCTGAAGCAGGGCGCTGCCCAGTGGGGCGCGGGTGGTGATGACCAGGATTTCGGTGCCTTCGTGCTGCACCTTGAGGCCGGCTCCGTCCGGGCCGAGGAATACCCAGCGCTGCTGGTCGCGCTCGTTGATCAGTTGCACCAGGGCGCTGGTCTGGATGCCCTGTTCCTCGTCGAAATCGCGCAATTGAAGGTTCTCGAACAGCGACAGGGCCTGTCGGATCTCTTCCACGCGCCGTGATTGGCCGGCAGCGAGGTAGGCCGCTTCCAGACCGAGTGTGTCGTACTTGTTCTCGGCGATGTTTTCTTCGTGGGTCGCGGTCTCGTGGGCCGTCTGGGCGGCGCGCACGGCGACCTCCAAGTCTTCGGCGAGGCGTGCGAGGATCAGTTGGTAGGCGCGTTTCTTGTCCATGGCGGCGGGCTGGAAATAAAGCCGCCTATCCTAGGGCCTTTGCCCAGCCCTGCGAAGGCGCTTTCAAGATTTTCCGGCCGCAGCCGATAGAGCGGCTGAATTCCCGGTACAAAGGACATCCGGCATGAGCCTTTCGATTACCTCGGCGAACCAGGCTTTCGCCAGTCAGCTACGCGTTGCCACCACCACCACCACGGGTACGCAGGCCGACAGCGCCAATGAAAGCTCCGGCAGCCCGCGTCTGCAGGCCGGCGGAGCGGCGCAAAGCGAGAAGAGCAGCAGCTCCGCCAGTTCCGGCAAGGCCAGCACCACCGTTGAGCAATTGCAGAAGCGCCTGAAGGAATTGCAGAAGCAGTTGCAGCAGGAGCAGCGGGAGCTGGCCGACGCACAGAAGCGTCACTATTCCTCGGATGCCGAGCGCACCGCGGCGCTGATGGCCGTGCAGAGCCGCATCGCCAGTACCAGTGCGGCCATGCAGCAGACCGCCGCCGCGTTGGCCGAGGCGATCCGCAGGGCTGGTGGCAGTGGCGCCGGCTCGATGCTCAGCGCCAGCGCCTGACGTGGATCAATAGCCGGCCAGGATGTTGACGATCAACCCGCTGGCGATGGTCACCAGGATGTAGTCGCCGTTGACGTACAGCCAGCGATGGTCGCGCGGCGGTGCGTACAGGTGGCGCGCTTGCCAGTCGGTGACCCAATAACGGTCGCCGCGATAGTTCGGTTCCACGATCACGCCGCGGCGCCAGTCGCGGTGGGGCACGGGCATGCCGGCCTGAGGGCGGTAGTCCGGGTTCCTGTAGTAACGCGGATCCGCGTGGCCATTGCGCCCTTGGTTGTAGTTGCCGTGAGGCTGCTGTTGCTGTTGGGACCGCTGTTGATAGTGCTGTTGCTGGTCAGGTCGTTGCTGTTGCTGCTGGGGCGGCCGCTGCTGTTGTTGCGGCGGTCGATTATCCGGATGGTTCGGACCATAGTCCGGGCCGCCCCCCGGCTGGGCGAAACTCGCCAGCGGGCTGCCGAGCATCAGGGCGGCACAGAACAGGGCGACAGACTTCTTCATGGTGTTTCTCCTGGCGCAGCCGGCGTTGCCGGTGCGTGGCTCCTGCTTTCATCTCCCGGACGATCCGGGTACTTCATGAGAGCGCGTCGTCGGGTCAATAAATGCCAAGCCTAAGTAAATGTTCGGTAAAGAAATTCTCTGCTTTGTCAGCGCTTTGATACGGGGCTGCTGGGGGAAGGCGGCAGGTGACTTTTCCAGCACTGCAGTCTTTGTGTGGTTACAGCATTTGGTGATATGTTTGCAGCAAATGCACTTGTTGGAGCTTTGCCATGAGCGCACTGCTGAAGGAAAACCCGGCTGCCGATACCGTCCTCGCGAAGGCGGTGTTGACTGCCCGCGAGCACCTGGCGATGACACAGCAGGAGCTGGCTGCGATTGTCGGCGTGGACCGCAGCGCGGTGAGCCGCTGGAAGCAGAATGGCCTGCGCGTGGACAGCAAGACCGGCGAGCTGGCGTTGCTGCTGGTGCGCATCTACCGCGCGCTGTTCGCTCTGTTCGGCGGTAATCATGAGGACATGCGCCACTTCCTGCGCACCGAGAACCGCCACTTGGGTGGTGTGCCGCTGCAGTTGATGGAGCGGGTGCAGGGGCTGGTCGCAGTGGTCGAGTACCTGGACGCCATCCGGGGCAAGGTCTAAATGTCCTTCGAAGCCGGCGCTCGTCTATGGGCGAAGTATGAGGACTCGGTTGTCGCGCCCATCCGTGGGCGCCTGGTGCGACTGGTGGAGAGCCAGGGCCAGGTGGCGACGTTGCAACTGGTGGACACGCTGGAAGAGCAGGCACTGCTGGAGGAGTTGCTGGAAACCAGCAAACCGCGCATGCCGTCCAGCGCCGAGCCACTGCATTACCTGCTGAAGACACCGTTCCGCTACCCGCCGCTGCGCTGGGGCTCGCGCTTTGGTCGGCGCCATGAGCCGAGCCTGTTCTACGGCGCGCTCAAGCTGGAAACGGCGATGGCGGAATCGGCGTTCTACCGCTTCGTGCTGTGGGAGGGGATGGCCACGCCGCCGCCCAGTGGACGGATCCTCTCCGAGCACGCTTCCTTCGAGGCGCGCTTCCAGGTGCAGAAGGGCGTGCGGCTGCACCTGCCGCCGTTCCGCGAGCACGCGGCCCTGCTCGATCCACAGGATTACAGCGTGACGCAGGGGATGGGCAGTGCGATGCGCGATGCAGGGGTGGAGGCTTTCGAATATCGTTCGGCGCGTTGTCCGCAGGGGGGCATCAATGTGGCGTTGTTCGTGCCCTCGGCCTTTACCGAGAAGCGCCCGCGCAACCTGATGCCCTGGCTTTGCGAGACGACTTCGGAGTACGTCGCCTTCAAGCATGCCCAGGTGCCCGATAGCCCTCGCATTTACCGGCGTGAACAGTACCTGGTGGACGGCAGGCTACCCCATCCTGCCTGACCGTTCATCGTTTCGCCGCTTACGCGTCATGTTGTGCGGTGTATGTTGCGGGATGGCCAAGCAGGGAGTGCCAGACCATGGATATACGGATAGCTGTCCATCCCAGCGATGATCGTCGCTGGCGTGTGTACCTCAACCAATTCTTTTATGACTGCAAGAGCCGCAGTTCGGCCGAGCGTATTTATGCGCGGGTCTGCGCCGCGGAGCAGTTGGCAATTCAGCTTCCCGAACCACCTCGCATTGTCCGGCCGCAGCGTGTGTCACGGCGCGAGGCTCAGATCGCCTGAAGTTTGCCGGGCATCGGCGTCGGAAAACGGATCTTCCGCCCCGTGCATTGCCCGGTAGCAAGCACTGCTTGCCTGAGAACACTTCTTATCCACTGCCCTGAAACGGGGCGGTCGGCTGCTGCGTGGCGCGCACTTGTGCACAATGCTGACGCACTCTGTCAAGCCCCCGAAACATTGCACTTGGCCACCCTGTGAATTTCCTTGCGTTTTTTAACTTGTTGAAAAATAAAGAGAATTTTGATTGGTGAAAAAATCACCAATCTGTCACACGGCCCCAGTTCACTGGGGGTATGGGTGGTTTTCAGCAAGTTCTCCACCGAGTTATCCACAGCTTCTGTGGATTGTCCCGAGCGCTTGCTCAGGAGCCTTGTGCCAGGGCCTTTACGGCGGACGAGGCCGCTCCCGGCGAGCGGCTGGTAGACTGGCGCGATCCTTTGCCACACCTCGGAGTCCTGCATGCCCCTCGATCTGTCCGCCCTGTTGATCGGTGCGCTCGCCGGATTGCTGCCCATGGCTGCACTTGCCTGGCGTCTGCAAGCGCGAAGGGTGGAGGTGGAGCAGGAGGCGACCCTGCTGCGCGAGCGGCTGGCGACGGCGCAACTGGCGCAGGACGGGCTGTCCGCGCGGGCTGAGGCGGATCGCGATGCTTTCCAGCGCTTGAGTGGCCGGCACGGCGAACTCTCCGCCGAGGCGGCGGCGCTACGCCGCGAAGTTGAACTGGGCAAGGAAGAGCGGGCCCGCCTGGCTAACGCCGAGCAAGACTGGCAGGCCGAGCGCGCCGACAAGGAAACCGAGCTGCGCCGTCTTTCCGCTGAGCACGCGGCGCTCTCCGCCGAGCTGCGCGAGCAGCAGGACAATCACCAGCAGCGACTGGGCGACCTGCAATCGGCGCGAGACGATCTGCGGGCGCAATTCGCCGAGCTGGCCGGGAAAATCTTCGACGAACGCGAGCAGCGTTTTGCCGAGTCGAGCCAGCAGCGCCTGGGGCAGTTGCTCGACCCGCTCAAGGAGCGCATCCAGTCCTTCGAGAAGCGCGTGGAAGAGAGCTATCAGGCCGAGGCTCGTGAGCGTTTCTCGCTGACCAAGGAGCTGGAGCGCCTGCAGCAGTTGAACCTGCGCCTGGGCGAGGAAGCCACCAACCTGACCCGTGCCCTGAAGGGCCAGAAAACCCAAGGCAACTGGGGGGAACTGGTGCTCGAGCGCGTGCTGGAACACGCCGGCCTGGAGAAGGGTCGCGAGTATGAAACCCAGGTCAGCCTGCGCGCGCCGGATGGCGAGCGCTTCCAGCCGGACGTGCTGATCCGCCTGCCCGGCGACAAGCAGGTGGTGGTGGACGCCAAGGTCAGCCTGACGGCTTACCAGCAGTTCATTGCCGCCGAGGACGAGGTGATCCGCCAGCAGGCGCTCAAGGCCCATGTGCTGTCATTGCGCAACCATGTGAAGGGGCTGTCCGGCAAGGATTACCGACGCCTGGAAGGGCTGCACAGCCTCGACTTCGTGCTGCTGTTCATGCCGATCGAAGCGGCTTTCTCGGCGGCACTGCAGGCCGAGCCGAACCTGTTCCAGGAGGCTTTCGAACGCAACATCGTGATCGTCAGCCCGACCACCCTGCTGGCCACACTGCGGGTGATCGACAGCCTGTGGCGCCAGGAGCGGCAGAACCAGAACGCCCGCGAGATCGCCGAGCGCGCCGGGGCGCTGTACGACAAGTTCGTGCTCTTCGTGCAGGATCTGGATGAGATGGGGACCCGCCTGCAGCAGTTGGACAAGACCTATGCCGCTGCGCGCAACAAGCTCTGCGAAGGGCGCGGCAACCTGATCAGCCGCGCCGAGCAGGTAAAGCTGCTGGGGGCGCGGGCGAGCAAGAACCTGCCGACGGAGTGGCTGGAACGGGCATTGAGTGACGATGCGCCGCTGGTGGAAGAGGGCGAGTAGGGGCGCCTGGGGACGCGCCTACAAAAAACACTGGCCGCTCCGTCAGAACAGGGAGTAGGGCTTGCCCGCCGTGCCATCGGCGAAGCGCCGCAGCCGGAAGGCATGCAGATCCATTCCAGGATCACCTTTGTAAATCCACTGGCTCATCAGTTGGCCGACGATCGGCCCCATGGCGAAGCCGTGGCCGCAGAAGCCCGTGGCGATCAGCAGTCCGGGTACTTGCGCGGGCGCATCGAGCACCGGAATGCCATCGGGCAGCACGTCGATCAGTCCCGCCCAGCTTTCCACGACTTTCACATCGCGTAGTGCCGGGAAGGCTTTCGCCAGATTCTGCTGTGCCGTGAAGACACGCGCGGTGTTGGCCTTTACCTGCGGATCGCGCTCGCCGAGTACCGGGCCGTTCACGCTCCTTTCCGAACCGGGCAGGCGCTGGCGCAAGTCGTGGAACAACGCGCCGTTGAGCTTGAAGGAGAAGCCCGCGCGATGCTCCGGCAGGTGCGGCAGGTAGTGTCTGGCGCCGCGCAGGTAGTCGAGGTTCAGGTCGATGTCGGCCTGGGTTTCGTCAGCGAGGTTGATGCTGCCATCGGCGCGCTGGCGGAAGCCGATGCCGTGGCCGATGAAGCTCTGCGCGCCCACGTCCGGGCCGGGGCAGGTACGCGAAACGGTGCAACGCACGGCTTGTTGCGGCAGCTCCAGGCCGAGGCTCTGCACCAGGCGCCAACTGCTGGCGCCCGCGCAGATCAGCAGGTGACGGGTTTTCACATAGCCGCGTTCGGTCTGTACGGCGCAGACGGCGCCGGCGGCGCGGTCGATGCCGGTGACGCCGCAGCCTTCGACGAACACGGCGCCACGCTCGATGGCACGCAGCGCATAGCCGGGCGCCACGCGGCGCGGCTCGGCCTGGCCATCATTGGCGGTGTAGAGGGCGCCCAGTGCCGGGTCGCTCAGGGCCGGCATCAACTGCGCGACTTCCGCGCGGCTCAGCAGCCGGGTACCGAGGTCGAAGTTGGCGGCGACCTTCAGCCAGTCTTCGTACTTGCGCTGCTGCTCCGGCGTTTCGGCCAGGTACAGGCAGCCGCCCTGGCGCCATTCCAGCGGCAGTTGCAGCTCTTCTTCCAGGCGTTCCCACAGCGGAATCGCCGCCATCATCAGCGGCACTTCCGCCGGATCGCGTGCCTGCTGGCGGACGAAGCCCCAGGCACGGGTGGATTGCTGGCTGGCGATCCCGGCCTTGTCCAGCACCAGTACGCTAAGGCCCTGGCCGGCGAGCTGCCAGGCGGTGGCGCAGCCCATGATGCCGCTGCCGGCGATGACCACGTCCACCTGCTCCGGCAGGCGCTCCACGCGGGAGGATAGGGCGGGGTGAAGCGGATAGGTTCCCATCGGCATACGGCGGCATCCCTGAGTCGAATAACGTATGCCGCAGTATGCGATTGACGTGCGCCGCGCATCCACTGCGCGGGCGCGCCGACAGGCGCTACGAAGCGCGCGCGGCCCGGCTGGCGGCCGGCGAACGGGCCAGGTAGTCCAGCGCTTCCTGGGTGTTGGCCTCGTGGTCCGGGTGGTACCAGGGCTTGAAGTAGCGCAGGAAGCTGGTGGCCAGGGAGCTGATCTTCGGCAGCACGCCGGACTTCGAGCCATCGCGCCAGATCGCGGCGAAGGAGCGTGGTTTGGCGATGGTCGGGTCCTGCCGCGACAGGGTGCGGGTGCCGAAGGCGAACAGATAGATGATCAGCGGCCACACCACGAACATCCACAGCTGCCGACTGACGAAGGTGCCGCCTAGGTGCACGTGCAGGTCATGGGCAACGTTGCGGTGCTCCACTTCCTCGGCGCCGTGCCAGCGGAACAGGTCGAGCAGCACCGGGTCGGCCTTGGCGCGGTCCAGCGCATCGGCTTCGAGAATCCACTTGCCGAGGATGCAGGTGAAGTGCTCCACCGCGGCGACGATGGCGCAGCGCTGGCCGATCCACCAGCGCTTGAGCCAGGGTGTGCGGTTGAACAGTTCAGTGCCCAGCGGCGTGTCGCTGAGCAGTTGTTCGAACAGGTAGTCCATGACCTTCAGATAGCGTGTGGAGTCGATGCCGTGGTGACTCAGGTAGCGGTCCAAGGCACCCGAGTGGGCGCGGGCGTGCATGGCTTCCTGGCGGATGAAGCCCTGCACGTCCTCGCGCAGCCGGCCTTCCTTCACGAAGGGCAGTGCCTTGTTGTAGAGGCGGCAGAACCACAGCTCGCCCGCCGGCAGCATCATGTGGATGACGTTGATCGCGTGGGACGCTTCGGGTTCGCCGGGAATCCAGTGCAGCGGCGAATCGGTGTAGTCGAACTGCACCTTGCGTTGCACGAGCTTGTGATGATGGTCGTTCATGGCAGTTCTCAGGCAGTGAGATTGAGGCGGGCGAACAGGCGCGACAGCCAGGGCATGAAGCGCCATTGCAGGGCGCCCAGGTGCACTTCGCTGCCGACTTTCACCACCGGCTGGTTGCGTTCCACCGCGCGGGCGATGCGTTCGCCGACGGTGTCCGGGCTGAGGCGGCGCCGACGGTAGAAGCGCTGCACCTTGGCACGGTGTTTCGCCTGTTGTTCGTCATCCAGGCCGGCGAAGCGCGTGGCCTGGACGATGCCGGTATCGACGAAGCCCGGGCAGGCGGCGCTGACGCCGATGCCATTGCCCGCCAGTTCGGCGCGCAGGCATTCGCTGAGCATCAGTACCGCGGCCTTGCTGGTGGCGTAGGCCGGGTAGTTGCGTGACGGCGCGAAAGCCACGCCGGAGGCGACGTTGACCAGGTGCCCCGGCTTCCCGGCCTCGACCATCTGCTTGCCGAACAACCGGCAACCGTCGATCACGCTCCACAGGTTGATGCGCAGCAGACGCTCCCATTCCTGCGGGGTGGTTTTGAGCATCGGCCCGGCCATGCCGATGCCGGCGTTGCTGACCACCACGTCGGGCACGCCGAGGCTGCTTTTCACCCACTGGGCGAAGCGCTCCATGGCGGCGCTGTCGCCCACGTCCACGCAATAGCTGTGAGCCGTGGCGCCGACTGCGCGGGCCAGTTCGGCACTACGTTCGGCAGCGGCCGGGTCGATATCCGCGGCCAGCACGCTGGCGCCGCGTTCGGCGAAGCTCAGCAGGGTCGAGCGGCCGATACCGCCGCCCGCGCCAGTGACCACCACCAGCTTGCCGGCAAAGGGGCCGGCGCCGGGCTTCAGTGCCGCGCGCTGCAGCTCCGGCGGGGCTTCGCCGCCCTCGATATGGCTGACGAATTCGTCGATCCACTTGCCCAGTCGGACCGGTTCGGCGAGCAGTTGCCAGTGTCCAGCAGTGACATCGCGGCGCCACAGGCGCGGCGCCCACAGCGAGAGCTGCTGGAAGAGTTGCTGGCCGACGTAGAGGTCGCGGGTGGGCACGATGAGTTGCACCGGCACCTCGGTGTGGCGCTTGCGCGGCTTGAAGATCGAGGTGATGAAGTTGGCCCGGTAGAGCTTCACGCCGTGCTCGCCATCGCTGGCCTGGTGCGGGTTGCGCACCGGGTTGCGGATGCCTTCGACCTTGCGCAGGTACAGCGGCCACGCCTTCGCCGCGCCGAACCGCCAGGACAGCGACGGCAGCAGCGGCAGGTGGAAGTAGTAGATGTACCAGGAATGCAGCAGCTGGCTGGCCATCTGCAGCAGCGCGCGCGGCGTCTTGCGGCGCAGACGGTCGCGCATCCAGAAACCGACGTGGTCCAGGCAGGGGCCGGAGACACTGGTATAGGAGGTGATGCGGGCGCGCAATTGTGGATCGGTGACGCTTTCCCAGGTCTGGATCGAGCCCCAGTCATGCGCCACCAGATGCACCGCGCGCTGCGGGCTGACGGCATCGAGCACGGCCTTGAGGTCCTGGCTGAGCAGTTCCAGGCGGTAGTCGCGGGTCTTGCGCGGCTTGTCCGATTCGCCGGCGCCGCGCACGTCGTACGCTACCAGTTGGAAGCGCCCCGAGAGATGGCGGATCAGCGGCAGCCAGGTTTCGTGGTTGTCCGGATAGCCGTGGACGAACAGCACCATCGGCAGGTGCGCCTCGCCCCAGCGCCAGACGGCCAGGCGTACGTTGCCGGACTGCACGTCCAGCCGTTCCGGCGCCGGCAGGGTCTTCTCCAGCATGGCGTTCATGCCACCTCCCGCCGCGCCGGGGCGCTGATCAGGCCGCGCTCGGTCCAGCGGCGCACGTGGGGCAGGTCGTCGTCCAGCCAGTAGGCATCGTCCTCGGTGACCACCAGCAACTCCTCGAACTTGGCGCCCACGCCACGCAGGCCCAGGTGCGGTTCGACGGCCCAGAGGCCGGGCGTGGGCGCATGTTGCGAACGATCATTGCTCGACCACAGCGGCGACCAGCCCTCGCGGCGGCCGGTGATCAGGGCGTTCTTCATCAGCGTGGCGATGTTGCGCACGCCAAAGCGCGCGACCGACGGGCCGGTGGTGCGTGCGCCGAGTTTTTCCACGCGGTGCGCCAGCACTTCGAAGGGATAGGCCTTGTGCCGCGGTAGGGTGCCTTGGCGGTGGCAGAGACGGTCCACCGATTGGCTGACATGGGCCAGCGGCAGGCGTTGGCGCACTTGTTCGACGATCAGGTTGCGGTGCGCCAGCAGATCGTCCATCAGGCGCTCCACCAGCAGGTTGTGGCCCAGTGCGCCGGAGTAGCCGACGTCGGCGGTGTAGGCGCCCAGGGTCGGTGCGCAGTCGAGGATGAAGGGCATGCCTTCCTCCAGGCGCTGCTTGCCGGGGTAGAAGGCCAGGTTGAAGCCGCCCAGGTGGCGCAGGCCGTCGAAGCCCTTGAAGGAGGTGCGGCTGCCGAACCAGGCGAAGGGCTGGTGGAACCAGTCGCGCACGCCGTGATCGAGCAGCCAGGTCTTCATCAGCGCGGCGGTCTCGCGCTCGCTGATGCCCGGGCGCAGTTCGCCGGCAATGGTTTCGCAGCAGCGGTAGGCCAGTTGCTGAATCTCGCGGAAGTGCCGCAGGTCTTCGGGGGTGGGCATCCAGGCGCCTTGGGACATGACTTTCTCCAGGCTGGTTGTTGTTATCGTTACATCGGGCGATGTCACGATCGATGCTGACCCATCGGTTGCCATTGCGCCATGCGTGCGTCGCGGGCCTGGAGTGTTACCGGAGCGGAGAGCCGCTGGCGGCGCGGGTTGTGGGCGGGAGCGGGGAATCCGGTGGGTGCAGTTCCCGTCTTTGGTTGGGCCTCGGGGATGCGAAGGGGATCACCGAAGGATTAATCCTTCCGATTGTTCCGTGGGCATGTCGATGGCTATCATCCGGCCATGAGCACACCCCTGAACCTCCTGCAGCGCCTGCTGCAGCGCCCGGACGACGCGCCTTCCGCACTGGAAGACGAGCGCGAGTATTCCGTGGATGAACTGGCCCGCGAGGGCGGCACCACGGTACGCAACCTGCGCGCCTACCAGGACCGCGGCCTGCTGCCGCCGCCCGAGCGCCGGGGCCGCGCCGGGGTGTATTTCGCCAGCCACCTGCGCCGCCTGCGGCTGATCAATCGACTGCTGGAGCGCGGCTACAACATCGCCAATATCAAGGAGCTGCTGCAGAGCTGGGAAAGCGGCCATGACCTGGACCATGTGCTCGGCCTCGACGAAGCCATCGTCGGGCCATGGAACCTGGAGTCGCCCGGCAGCATCGAGTTCAGCGACCTGCAGGCGTTGTTTGGCGATGAGCTGAACGACGCCGTGATCGACCAGGCGCTGGCGCAAGGGCTGCTCGCTTTCGATGGGGAGCGCATCAGCATTCCCAGTCCGCGTCTGTTCAATGCCGGTGTCGAACTCTATCGTGCGGGTATTCCGCTGGCGTCGTTGCTGGATCATCTGGCCGTGCTGCGAACCGACACCGAACACCTGGCCGCTGGCATCGTGCGCCTGGTGGTGACCCATCTGGTGGACAAGCCCGGTGCCGACCTGCTGCCCGGCGCAGCTGATCTGGAGCGCCTTGCCGAAGTCTTCCAGCGCCTGCGTCCCGTGGCCGAACAGGTGGTGCTGGTGGAGCTGGCGCGAGGCCTGAAGCGCTCGGCCAACGAGATGCTCGGCGAGCGCGTCGGGGAAATCCTCCGTCGCCTGGAAACCCCGGAATAGGCGGTCAGCTGGCTGCCTGGGCCAGCTTGCCACGCAGCCAGCGCCGCGCCGGGTCGTCCTCGCTGGCCTCCGACCAGATCTGCACGAAATCGAACGGTGCCAGTTTCAGCGGCGGCTCGAAGCTGGCCAGGCCGTGGCTTTCGAGATCGTCCGGAAGCATCCGCGCGGCGATCGTCAGCAGCAGGTCGGTGCCTGCCAACAGGCTGGGCGCCACGCTGAAATGCGGCACGGTGGAGGCCACCTGACGGCGCCGGCCGAGTTTTTCCAGATGGCTGTCGATCTCTTCCGCTGGGCTCTGCTGCAGGGCGACCCGCAGGTGCGGGGCGGCGAGGTAGTCTTCCAGGTCCAGGCGCTTGCGGCCGCCCAGGGTTTCGCGCGAGCACAGGCAGACAAAGCGTTCCTCGAACAGGCGTTGCACGCGCAGCCCTTCCGGCAGCATCGGGAAGACCCCGAGGGCGCCATCCAGCTCGCCACTCGCCACCTGCTCGGCCATGCCCCCGCGCGAGTCCTGGCGGACGTCCAGGTGAATGCCCGGCGCCTCGCGGCGCAGGACCGGCAGCAGCCTCGGCAACACCACCCAGGCGCCGTAGTCGGACATGCCCAGGCGCAGCTCCAGCTCGGCGTTGGCCGGATCGAAGTCGTCGCCCAGTACCAGCCGACGGACGCCACCGAGGATTTCCCGCAGCGGGCCGGCCAGCTCGAAGGCGCGGCGGGTCAGCTGCATCTGGTTGCCAGAGCGCACCAACAGCGGGTCATCCAGCAGGTCGCGCAGGCGGTTCAGCGCGTGGCTCACCGCCGGCTGGGTCATGGCCAGCCGCTCGGCGGCGCGGGAGACATGGCGCTCTTCCAGCAGGGCGTCGAGGATCACCAGCAGGTTGAGATCGATGCGGCGCAAGTCATGAATCGAGTGCATTCAGGTTGTACCAATCATTCATTTCCATGCGCTGGATGGATAGCAGAAGCTGAGCCCCATCGACAAGCCATGGAGAATCTTCGATGTCGAAACTGCTTCTGTTATTGCCTGCCATCGCTGTGGGCGCGCTGGTTGCCTTGCAGGCGGGCAGCAACTCGCTGCTGGGGCGCCAATTGGGGCATCCGCTGAGTGCCAGCCTGACCTCGCTGGGTGTCAGCCTGGCGGCGGTGATCATTGCGCTGCTGGCGTTCCGCGTACCGCTCCCCGCTGCCGCAGGAATTGCCGCCACGCCCTGGTGGGGCTGGCTGGGTGGGCTGTTCGGTGCAGCGTACCTGACGGTGGCCGTGATGCTGGCGCCGCAGTTGGGCGCGGCAACGTTCCTCGCCTGCGTAGTGGCGGGGCAGATGCTGATGTCGGCGTTGTGCGATCAGTTCGGCTGGGCGGGTTTTTCAGTGCGGCGGTTGTCGCCCGAAGGTTATCTGGCCATCGGGCTGATCATTGCCGGGGTGGTGGTTTTGCAGTGGCGGGGGAGGGTGGCGTGAAGTATCGCTGGCTGCTGGTTTTGGGTGGGTTCGCGACGCCGCTGCCAAGGCGCGGCTAGACGAATTATCTCAGGCTCAGATGCCGACTCAACAATGCCCGTAGCGCTGCCGGCTTCACCGGCTTGGGCAGGAAGTCCAGCCCGGCCGCATGGATCTGCGCCACCAGTTCGGGGCGGGCGTCCGCGCTGATTACCACGCCTGGCACCGGCTCGCCCAGGCGGGTGCGCAGCCAGGCCATGAGGTCGGTGCCGAGTTCGCCGTCGTCCAGGTGGTAGTCGATCAGGGCCAGTTGCGGGCGTGCATCGCCGTCCAGCAGCGCCTGGCATTCCTCGCGGCTGCGTGCGGTGAGCACGCGGCAGCCCCAGCGGGTCAGCAGGCTGTTCATGCCGGTGAGGATGCTGTCTTCGTTATCCACGCAGAGCACCTGCGCGCCGTTGAGCTGTTCCGGGGTTTCCACCTTGTGCCCGTTGAGCGGCGCCGGGGCTGGCTGGCGGGCGAGCGGCACGCTGACGCTGAACACGCTGCCCTTGCCCGGCCAGGAACGCACTTCCAGGCGGTGGCCGAGGACCTTGCACAGACGGTCGGCGATGGCCAGGCCCAGCCCCAGGCCCTTTTCGGCGCGGGTCTGGTGGCTGTCCAGGCGTTTGAATTCCTCGAAGATCACCTGCAGCTTGTCCGGCGGGATGCCTGGACCGTGGTCCCAGACTTCGAGCCGCAGGTGCCCGGCCTCGCGGCGCACGCCCAGCAGCACGTGGCCCTTGGCATAGCGGAAGGCATTGGTGAGGAAGTTCTGCAGCACGCGGCGCAGCAGTTTGATGTCGCTTTCCACGCGCAGCTTGCTGCCGCGCACGTGGAAGTCGATGCCGTGCTCCTGGGCCAGTACGCGGAATTCCACGCCGAGGGTGTCGTACAGGTTGCTCAGCGGGAAGGCTGCGACGTCGGCGCTGACGCGGCCACCCTCAAGACGCGAGATGTCCAGCAGGTCGGTGATCAGGTCTTCCGCCGAACGCAATGAGGAGTCCAGGTGGCGCACCAGTTCGGTGGCCTCTTCGGGCAGTTTGTCCTGGTGGGCGAGGGCGGCGGAGAACAGCCGCGCGGCGTTCAGCGGCTGCATCAGGTCGTGGCTGACCGCAGCGAGGAAGCGCGACTTCGACTGGTTCGCCGCCTCGGCCGTGCCCTTGGCCTCGGTGAGTGCCTGGTTGAGCTGCGACAGCTCGAAGGTGCGCTCCTGCACACGCTGTTCCAGGCTCTCGTTGGCGTCCTTCAGGCCTTGCTCGGCGTCGCGGTAGTTGGTGATGTCGGTAAAGCTCATGACGAAGCCGCCGCCGGGCATCGGGTTGCCGATCAGCTCGATGACGCGGCCGTTAGGGAACAGCCGCTCGGAGGTGTGCGGCGTGCCCTGGCGCATCCAGTACAGTCGCTTGGCGACGTGCAGGTCCGGGTCGCCCGGTCCGCACAGGCCACGTTCGGCGTTGTAGCGGATGATGTCGGCGATGGGCCGGCCGACGTAGATCAGCCCCTCCGGATACTTGAACAGCTCGATGTAGCGGTGGTTCCAGGCCACCAGGCGCAGCGACTGGTCGACCACGCTGATGCCCTGGGTGATGTTCTCGATGGCGCCCTGCAGCAGTGCGCGGTTGAACTGCAGGACCTCGGAGGCTTCGTCGGCGATCTTCACCACGTCCTCCACCTGCATCTCGCGGCCTTCGATGGCGGCCTTCACCACGGCGCGCGCGGAGGAGGCGCCGAGCACGCCGGCGAGCAGGCGTTCGGTGTGGGCGATCCATTCGTCGTTGGCGTTCTGGCTGGGCGTGAAGCCCTTGCCCTGGCGGTAGGCGAAGCGGATGAAGCTCTGCCGCGCGCGCTCCTCGCCGACGAAGCGCGCGGCGAGCATCAGCAGGTCTTCCAGCTGCACCGCGAGCATCGAACGCGAGCTGAGCTTCTGCGAGATTTCCTGGCCGATGAAGCGGCTGGCCTGCCAGTGTTCCGACACGCGGGTGCGCGAGAACACCGAGACCAGCCCGAACAGCGCGAAGTTGCCGATCAGCGAAAGCAGCACGCCCAGGGTCAGCGGCTCGATGGACAGGCCGAACGGGCGGCCGGCTAGCCAGGCCAGGCCGGGGAAGGTTTCCAGCGGCCAGCCCAGGCCCTTGGCGACCACCGGCAGCACCAGGGTGTACGCCCAGAGGAACGAGCCGGCGGCCAGCCCGGCAAACACTCCACGACGGTTGGCCTGCTTCCAGTACAACGCGCCGATCATCGCCGGGCCGAGCTGGGCGATGGCGGCGAAGGCGATCTGGCCGATGGTGGCCAGGCTCGCGGTGGAGCCCAGCAGCCGGTAGCTGACGTAGGCCAGCAGGAGGATCAGCGCGATGCTCACCCGGCGCACGGTCAGCAGCCAGTGGCGGAACACCTCGAAGGGCTGCTCGGCTTCGCCCTTGCGACGCAGCAGCCAGGGCAGCAGCATGTCGTTGGAGACCATGGTGGACAGCGCCACGCTGGCGACGATGACCATGCCGGTGGCCGCCGAGGCGCCACCGATGAAGGCCAGCAGTGCCAGTGCGGGATGGGCCTCGGCCAGCGGCAGGCTGATCACGAAGGAGTCCGGCATCACGCCCGCCGGCAGGTGCATCTGCCCGGCCAGGGCGATCGGCACCACGAACAGTGCGGCCAGCACCAGGTAGATCGGGAACACCCAGCGCGCCAGGTTCAGGTCGCGCGGCTCGATGTTCTCCACCACCAGCACGTGGAACTGGCGTGGCAGGCACATGATGGCGGTCATCGCCACGCCGGTCTGCAGCAGCATGGCTGGCCAGTGCACGGTCTCCTTCCAGTATTCGTTGAGCTGCGGGGCGACGCGGGCCTTGTCCAGCAGGTCGCCGAAGCCGTCATAGAGGCCGTAAGTGACGAAGATGCCGACGGCGAGGAAGGCGGTCAGCTTGACCAGGGATTCGAAGGCGATGGCCAGCACCATGCCGCGGTGGTGCTCGGTGACATCCAGGTTGCGGGTACCGAAGACGATGGTGAACAAGGCGAGAATCAGCGACACGATCAGCGCCGTGTCCTGGGCGCGGATGCCGCCCGAATCGGGGCCGGCGCCGATCAGCAGGTTCACCCCGAGGACTATGCCCTTGAGCTGCAGGGCGATGTAGGGCAGCACGCAGACCACACAGATCAGCGCCACCACCACTGCCAGCGCCTGGGACTTGCCGTAGCGCGCGGCGATGAAGTCGGCGATGGAGGTGATGTTCTCCTGCTTGCTGATCATGATCATCTTCTGCAGCACCCAGGGCGCGAAGAGCATCAGCAGCACGGGGCCGACATAGATCGGCAGGAATGACCACAACTGGTCGGCAGCCTGGCCGACGGCGCCGAAGAAGGTCCAGCTGGTGCAATACACAGCCAGCGAGAGGCTGTAGACCCAGGCGCGGACGCGCGGCGAAAGAGGGGCGCGACGGCGGTCGCCATAGAACGCGATGGCGAACAGGACCGCCATGTAGAGCAGGGCGACCGTTGCGATCAACCCACTGGACAACGACATGCTGACTCCGGAAATGAACTGGCTCCCCCGCAGGAGCGCTGGCAGCAGTTTCGCACCAAAGTCCGGAACTGTCAGACGCCTGCTACCAATGTCTCAGTGGCGCCGTGTCGCGCCTCACACTTGAGGGCGGCGCGCCGGACTGATAGCTTGCCGGCCTTTTCGCGGTCCGTCTGTCGTGCGCCTGCCGGCGCGCGGCACTTCATCGGGCCGCTACGCTCTGATGTGAGCGATGATTCTGCGTCGTGTGTCGAGGAGGGCGCCATGTTCAGACCGTTACCCATCACCTTGCAGCGCGGGGCCCTGCGCCTGGAGCCCATGGTGGAGGCCGACGTACCGGACCTGGTGACGCTGGCGGAGCAGAACCGCGAGGTCCTGCAGTTCATGAGCGCGCCTGGACGCCCGGACTGGTACCGCCAGGGGCTGGCCGACCAGCGCGAGGGCCGCGCCCTGCCGCTGGTGGTGCGCCTGGGCAACCAGATCGTCGGCACCACGCGCTTCATGGACTTCCTCCCGGCGCTGCCGGCCTGCGAGATCGGCGCCACCTGGCTGGACCAGGCCCAGCACGGTAGCGGCCTCAACGCCACCATGAAGTACCTGATGCTGCGCCATGCCTTCGACAGCTGGAAGATGGTCCGCGTGCAGTTCAAGACCGCCGCCAGCAATGAGCGCTCCCAGCGCGCCATCGAGAAGCTCGGCGCGGTGCGCGAGGGTGTGTTGCGCAACCATCGGCGCCTGGCTGGCGGGCGGCTCGACGACACCATTCTGTACAGCATCACCGACCAGGAATGGCCACAGGTGAAGGCCGCGCTGGAAGCCGGTTTCGTCGGCTGAGTGATACTCTGCACCGCTTGCCCCCTCACCCTAACCCTCTCCCCAAGGGAGAGGGGACTGTTCGGCGCAGGAGGAAACTATTGTGTCAGCCGGCGCAGACGGCTCCCTCTCCCTCTGAGCGGGGCGCGTAGCCAGGGCTGGGGTGAGGGACAGCCCGGACGCCATTTTCCAGTAATGGCTGATATGCCGGCAGGGCACGGCATACAAAGAGTCCCTTGACGGGAGTGGTACATGGCAGAAGACCACGCAAGCGGCGAACGCACCCGCTTCTGGCGCGCCCAGGAACTGGGCGGCGTCGAGCTGCTGCACGCACGCTACATCGAGCAGGTGTTCTCGCCCCACGTCCATGAAGGCTTCGCCTTCGTCATGATCGAGCAGGGGGCGCAGCGCTTTCACCATCGCGGTGCCGAGCACTTCGCTCCGGCCGGCAGCGTAGTGCTGATCAACCCCGACGAGGTCCACACCGGCTCCAAGGCTGACGAGGCCGGCTGGCGCTACCGTGGTTTCTATCCGGAGCTGGCGCAGGTTTCCGGCGTGCTGGAGGAGCTGGAGCTGGGCAAGGGCGGCACGCCGTCTTTCGCTGCCAGCGTGGTGAATGATCCGGAACTGGTGCAGGCGCTGTTCGCCGCGCACCGGCTGGCGGATTCCGACGCTACTGTGCTGCAGCGCCAGACCTGCTGGCGCGAGGCGCTGCTGTTGCTGTTCCAGCGCCACGGGCGGATTCCCGAGGCGCAGCCCGCGGGCAATGAACCGGTGGCGGTGGCGCGGGCCCGCGAGCTGCTTGGCTCGCGCTTGCTGGAGCCGCCGTCGCTGGAGGAACTGGCCGCCGCCGTCGGGCTTTCTCCGTTCCACTTTGCCCGCGTGTTCCGCAAGGCCACTGGCCTGCCACCCCATGCCTGGCTCAAGCAGCGTCGGCTGGAACAGGCGAGGGCGCTGCTCAAGCAGGGCTGCATGCCGGTGAACGTGGCCATGCAACTGGGCTTCGCCGACCAAAGCCATCTCAGCCGGCAGTTCAAGCAGGCCTATGGGGTCGGCCCTGGCGAGTATCGCCAGGCCTGCGCGCGGTCGCTCCGCCAGGCCTGACGTTTCTGCCGTATTCCCCTGAAGAACCTTGCCCTTGATGGGGTGCCGGCTTTTTTATCGACACGCCATTGAGCGATCGTTCGATACGACGGAAAGAGAATCTGAGTCAATCGGAATATTTTTTCATTTGCGATACATTTGCATTTACAAAATTTACATTCGGCTTTAATTTGCCACCCCTTCACGAAGTACCCGGGGAGGGGGAAGCATGTCGCACGTTCGTTCGTGGTCGCGCCTGGCGATCGCCGTTGCCCTGGCCACGCCGCTGCTGCCGCTGCAGGCCGAAGAAGACACCAGGGAACTGGAGACCGTCACCGTCGTCGGTGACTGGCTCGGCGAGGCCGACCAGCAGGTTGTGCAGAACCACCCCGGCGCGCGCACCGTGGTACGCCGCGAGCAGATGATCGAAGAGGGCGCGCAGAACGTACGCGACGTGCTGCGCGGTATTCCCGGCGTGCAGGTGCAGGACAACAACGGCACCGGCGGCAGCGATGTTTCCCTCAACGTCGGCGTGCGCGGCCTGACCTCGCGCCTGTCGCCACGCTCCACCGTACTCATCGATGGCGTCCCGGCCGCCGTGGCGCCCTATGGCCAGCCGCAGCTGTCGATGTTCCCGCTGTCGGTGGGCAACCTCGACAGCGTCGACGTCGTACGTGGCGCCGGTTCCGTGCGCTATGGACCGCAGAATGTCGGCGGGGTGATCAACTTCGTCACCCGGGCGATTCCCAAGGAGTTCTCCGGCGACGTCGGCAGCACCGTGGAAACCGCTTCCCACGGCGGCTGGAAGAAGCTCTACAACGCCTTCCTCGGCGGCACCGCCGACAACGGCATGGGCGCTGCACTGCTGTATTCGGGCGTGAAGGGCGCGGGCTACCGCGACAGCAACGACGCCACCGACATCGACGATGTGATGTTCAAGACCCACTGGGCGCCCACCGATGTCGACGAGTTCTCCGCCAACTTCCACTACTACGACGGCAGCGCCGACATGCCCGGTGGCCTGACCCAGGCGCAGTTCGACAAGGACCCGTACCAGTCGGTGCGCGACTACGACAACTTCACCGGTCGTCGCAAGGACGTCTCGCTAAAGTACAAGCGGCAGATCGACGACCTCACCCAGGTCGAAGTGCTGACCTACTACAGCGACAGCTTCCGTGGCAGCAACATCGCCAACCGCGACCTCAAGACCCTGGCGTCCTACCCGCGCGACTACCACACCTTCGGTATCGAGCCACGCGTGTCGAAGATCTTCATGGTCGGCCCGACCACCCAGGAAGCCAGCATCGGCTATCGCTACCTGAAGGAGGCGATGCACGAGCGCGCCAGCCAGGTCGGCCTGGTGAACAACATCCCGACGCCGATACCCGGCGCCGACGGCCACACCTACCAGGACCGCACAGGCGGTACCGAGGCGAACTCCCTCTACCTCGACGACAAGATCGACGTGGGCAACTGGACCGTTACCCCGGGCATCCGCTTCGAGCGCATCTCCACTGACTGGCACGAGCGCCCGGTCCTCGACAACAAGGGCAAGCCGGTCCAGGAGAAGAACCGCAGCAAGGACTACAACGAGCCGCTGCCGGCGCTCGCGGTGATGTATCACCTGTCGGACGAGTGGAAGCTGTTCGCCAACTACGAGACCTCCTTCGGCAGCCTGCAATACTTCCAGCTCGGCCAGGGCGGCAGCGGCAACGACACCGCCAGCGGCCTGCAGCCCGAGAAGGCGAAGACCTACGAAGTGGGCACGCGCTACGACAACGGCACCTGGGGTGGCGAAGTCACGCTGTTCTACATCGACTTCGACGATGAGCTGCAGTACATCAGCAACGACGTGGGCTGGACCAACCTGGGCGCCACCAAGCACCAGGGCATCGAGACCTCCGCGCACTACGACATGGCTGCGCTGGACCCGGTACTCGCCGGCCTGACTGCCTACGGCACCTTCACCTATACCCGCGCTACCTACGAAGGTGAGATCCCGTCGTTCAAGGGCCGCGACCTGCCGCTGTACTCGCGCCAGGTGGCGACCATCGGCCTGCGCTACGAGCATGACCGCTGGACCTACAACGTCGACGGCTTCGCCCAGTCGGGGCAGCGCGCGCCCGGCCCGACCACCAACTCCAACGGCAGCTTCACCGGCAACTACATCACCGAGCCGAGCGCCGATGGCCAGTACGGCGACATCCCCGGCTACGTGCTGTGGAATGCCCGCGTGGGCTACGACTTCGGCCCGCAGGCGTCGAACCTGAAAGTCGCCGCCGGGGTGAAGAACATCTTCGACCAGATGAACTACACCCGTTCCAGCGACAACAACGCCGGGATTTACCTGGGCGAGCCGCGCACTTTCTACGTGCAGGGCAGCGTCGGCTTCTGACGTCTTCCCGGCTCATTGAAAAGCCCGTCCTTCGCGACGGGCTTTTTCTTGCACGGATTACGGCGTTCGAATGGATTTGTGCGGAAAATGTGGCTTTTCTTCACGCTGTTGCCGTCATATCCGTGCTGTCATTCCGGCTCAAGGCCGCTACGCAGGTAAACAAGGACGATGTCTCAACACTCGCAATTCGCCCTGCTGGGCACCAAGCGATTCCTGCCCTTCTTCATTACCCAGCTGCTGGGTGCGTTCAACGACAACATCTTCAAACAGTCGCTGATCCTGGCGATCCTCTACCATCTCACCGTCGGCGGTGACCGCAACCTGCTGGTCAACCTCTGCGCGCTGTTGTTCATCCTGCCGTTCTTCCTGTTCTCCGCCCTGGGCGGCCAGTTCGGCGAGAAGTTCAACAAGGACGCGCTGATGCGCGCGCTGAAGCTGGCCGAGATCGTGATCATGGCGGTGGGCGCCGCGGGCTTCGTGTTCGGCAGCCTGCCGCTGCTGTTCCTCGCGCTGTTCGCCATGGGCACGCACTCGGCGCTGTTCGGCCCGGTGAAGTACTCGATCCTGCCGCAACACCTGCGCGAGGACGAACTGGTTGGCGGCAACGCCCTGGTGGAAATGGGCACCTTCCTCGCCATCCTCTGCGGCACCATCGGCGCCGGCGTGCTGATGTCGCGGCAGGACTATGCGGCCGGCGTCGGCATCGCCGTGGTGCTGGTGGCTGTCTGCGGTTTCCTCGCCAGCCGCAACATTCCCCGTGCGGCAGCTGCGCTGCCGGACCTGAAGGTCGACTGGAACATCTTCCGCCAGTCCTGGAGCATCCTCCTGCTCGGCCTGCGCCAGCGCCCGGCGGTGTCGCGCTCGCTGGTGGGCAACTCCTGGTTCTGGTTCCTCGGCGCGGTCTACCTGACGCAGATCCCGACCTACGCCAAGGAACTGCTGCATGGCGACGAGAGCGTGGTGACGCTGATCCTCACCGTGTTCTCGGTGGGCATCGCGCTGGGCTCGATGCTTTGCGAAAAGCTTTCCGGCAAGAAGGTGGAAATCGGCCTGGTGCCCTTCGGCTCCATCGGCCTGAGCCTGTTCGGCATCCTCCTGTGGTGGCATTCGGGCGGCTTCCCGCAGGGCGCGCAGCCCTACAACTGGCTGGCCGTGCTGGAGCACTCGCAGTCCTGGGCTGTGCTGGCGGATATCCTCGGCATCGGTATCTTCGGCGGCTTCTACATCGTGCCGCTGTACGCGCTGATCCAGGCGCGCACCGAGGAAGACAAGCGCGCGCGGGTGATCGCGGCGAACAACATCCTCAATGCGCTATTCATGGTGGTGGCGGCGATCGTCTCGATCCTGCTGCTGTCGGTGGCGAAGCTGACGATCCCCGAGCTGTTCCTCGTGCTCTCGCTGATGAACGTCGCGGTGAACGTCTACATCTTCAAGATCGTGCCCGAGTTCACCATGCGCTTCCTGGTCTGGCTGCTGACCCATTCGATGTACCGAGTCGACCATCGCAATCTTGAAGCCATCCCCGACGAAGGCCCCGCGGTGCTGGTGTGCAACCACGTGTCCTTCGTCGATGCGCTGCTGATTGCGGGTTCGGTGCGGCGCCCGGTGCGCTTTGTCATGTACTACAAGATCTTCCGCATCCCGGTGCTCAATTTCATCTTCCGTACGGCCGGCGCGGTGCCGATCGCCGGGCGTAACGAGGATCCGGAGACCTACGAAAAGGCTTTCGCCAAAGTCGCCGAGTACCTGCGCGAAGGAGAGCTGGTGTGCATCTTCCCCGAGGGCATGCTGACCCTGGATGGCGAGATGAACGAGTTCCGCGGCGGCGTGGAGCGCATCATCGAGGAGACGCCGGTGCCGGTGATCCCGATGGCGTTGCAGGGCCTGTGGGGCAGCTTCTTCAGCCGTGACCCGCAGAAGGGCTTCTTCCGCCGGCTGTGGTCGCGGGTGTGCCTGGTGGCTGGTCAACCAGTGGCACCGGAAGAGGCCAGGCGCCTGGCGCTGCAGGAGCAGGTCGCGATGCTGCGCGGCGCGGCGCGCTGACTTTATTGGCGGCAAAGAAAAAGCCCCGGCAATGCCGGGGCTTTTTCATGGGCGTGTCGCGGTTCAGATGACCTGAACTTCGTCAGCCTGCAGGCCCTTCTGGCCTTCAACCACGATGAAGGAGACCTTCTGGCCTTCCTGCAGCGACTTGAAGCCGGTGCCCTGGATGGAGCGGAAGTGCACGAAGACATCGTTGCCGCTTTCCGGAGTGATGAAGCCGAAGCCCTTGGCGTCATTGAACCACTTGACGGTGCCGGTCTGACGATTCGACATGGAGATACACCTTGAACAATTGAATATTGTTTTGCGGAAAGGTCCGCGCTCGTCCTGAGTTGCAAGGTGCAGTCGAAGCCGGGTGGTGGGGAATGGCCCCACCAGGTCACGAGCCACAGTGACCCAAGCAAACACAGTGGCCCGCAGCATACCGACAAATTTTCGGGAAAGCGACAACCCGCCGGTATCGAGAACCGATACAGCGTCAGTGGCTCATTTTCAGTCCGACCAGTCCGCACAGGATCAGCGCAACGCTGAGCAGGCGTACCGGCGCCATGGACTCGCCGAACAGCACGATCCCGACGATGACGGTGCCGACAGCGCCGACACCGGTCCAGATGGCGTAGGCGGTGCCCAGGGGCAGATTCCTCATGGCCAGGCCAAGCAGGCCCATGCTGGTGATGATCGCCAGCACGGTGAGGATGGTCGGTATCGGTCGGGTGAAGCCTTCGGTGTATTTCAGGCCGACAGCCCAGCCCACTTCGAACAGGCCGGCGACGAACAGAATGATCCAGGACATGGAACTCTCCAGACGGTGGATGGAATGGAGGGCCGTCCCCGCTGGAGCACCGGAAGGTGGTGAGGTCGTCCTCACAATGTGCATTATTTTGCACAAAAGCGGTGCGCCGGGCAACCCGGCGCGGGAGGGTTGCCCTATTGCGGGGCTTCTTTCTGGACGGGTGGCTCATCGGACATGCGTCGGAACCAGGTGGAAAGCGTAGCGCCGGAAATGTTGTGCCAGACGCTGAACAGCGCGCTGGGTACGGCCGCCAGCGGCGAGAAGTGCGCGCTGGCCAGCGCGGCGCCAAGCCCGGAGTTCTGCATGCCGACTTCCAGCGCCAGCGATTTGCGCTGCGCCAGCGGCAGCCCGAAGACCTTGGCGGTGAAGTAGCCAAGCAGGAAGCCGAAACCGTTGTGCAGGATCACCACGGCCATGATCAGCAGGCCGGATTCGGCGATCTTCGCCTGGCTGGCCGCGACCACGGCGGCGACGATGATCACGATGGAAATCACCGAGATCAGCGGCAGCACATCGACCACGTGACGAACTCGCGCCCCGAGCATGCGCTGAGCGACGATGCCGAGGACGATGGGTACCACGACGACCTGCAGGATCGACCAGAACAGCGCGCCGAAGGACACCGGCAGCCAGGCCGAGGCCAGCAGCCAGATCAGCGCCGGAGTCAGCAGCGGGGCGAGGAGGGTGGTCACACCGGCGATGGCCACGGAAAGCGCCAGATCGCCGCGCGAGAGCCAGGTCATCACGTTGGAAGCGGTACCGCTGGGGCAGCAGCCGACCAGGATCACGCCCACGGCGATTTCCGGCGGCAGGTGCATCAGTTGGCAGAGCAGCCAGGCCATGCCGGGCATGATCACGAAGTGGGCGATCACACCGAGGGTGACGCGCCACGGGTGCCGGGCGACTTCGGCGAAGTCCTCGACCTTGAGCGTCAGGCCCATGCCGAACATCACCACGCCGAGCATGGGGACGATGGCGACGGTGAGCGGAGTGAAGAGTGAGGGGATGAAGAACGCCAGAATGGCGAAGAGCAGCACCCAGAGGGCGAAGGTGTTGCCCATGAAGCGGCTGAGCAGGATGAGAGCACGCATGGGCCGTCCTTCTTTTTATGTGGGCCTTATTGTCAGGACAGGCGCCGCGAGGACGCGGCGCCTGTCACGGCATCAGATGCCTTCGGGCATCGCTTCGCCACCGAGCGCTTCGATCAGCGCTGGAAGGAATTCGGCGAAGGTCAGCATCATCAGGGTGAAGCTGGCGTCGAGCTGGCCGAGGGCGTCTTCGCCGCCGTCCTGCTCCGCCTTCTCCTGCAGCATGTCTTCGAAGCGCAGGCGCTTGATCGCGACCTTGTCGTCGAGGACGAAGGACAGCTTGTCGGACCAGGCCAGGGACAGCTGGGTAACCAGCTTGCCGGCGGTCAGGTGCAGCTGGATTTCCTCGCTGGTCAGATCCTGGCGCTTGCAGCGCACCACGCCGCCGTCTTCGTGGGTGTCACGCAGCTCGCACTCGTCGAGGACGAAGAAGTCGCCGGCGGCTTCCTGGGTTTTCACCCATTCGGTCAGGGTGGCGGTCGGTGCGGTCTTCACGGTCAGCGGGCGCACCGGCAGCGAGCCCAGCGCTTCGCGCAGGGTGGACAGCAGGTCTTCGGCCTTCTTCGCGCTGGAGGTATCGACCAGGATCAGCCCCAGGCTCGGAGCGATGGCGGCGAAGGTCACGGAACGACGGATGAAGGCGCGTGGCAGCAGAGTCTGGACGATCTCGTCCTTGAGCTGGTCGCGTTCCTTCTTGTAGACCTTGCGCATCTGTGCGGCTTCGATCTCGTCGACCTTCTCCTTGAGCGCGTCACGTACCACGCTGCCGGGGAGGATGCGCTCTTCCTTGCGGGCACTGATCAGGAAGAATCCCTCGCTGGCGTGCACCAGCGGCGCGTCCGGGCCCTTGCCGAAGGGGGCGGAGAAACCATAGGTAGTCAGCTCCTGGCTGGCGCAGGAGCGCGCCGGTTTACTGGCCAGGGCCTTTTCCAGGGCATCGGCGTCGATCTGCAGATCCTGGGTGAGGCGATATACGAGCAGATTGCGGAACCACATGAGGGGCTAACTCCTGGACACAAAGGAGCCATTATTCCGTTCGGCGCGGTTCAGGCCAACCCCGTTTCGTCATTCCCCCTCTTCATCTAAGCCTTTGGAACATCTGAAAATTTTTTTCATCGAGGGGCTTGCCAGGTGCAAATGTCCTCCGTAGAATGCGCCCCACTTCGAGACGAAGGGTGATTAGCTCAGCCGGGAGAGCATCTGCCTTACAAGCAGAGGGTCGGCGGTTCGATCCCGTCATCACCCACCACTCGAGGTCCGACGCAGCGGTAGTTCAGTCGGTTAGAATACCGGCCTGTCACGCCGGGGGTCGCGGGTTCGAGTCCCGTCCGCTGCGCCACATTCTGAAAAGCCCTCAGGTAGCGATACCTGGGGGCTTTTTCTTTTCCTTCCTTTCCTTGTCTGCAAAAGCCTTTCCTGCGAAAGCTTCCCGTCAAAGTTGCCCGCTTCGATCACCGTGATTGCGTGCTGGCCGTCTGTCTTATCCTGTTAATTTTCTTATAAGTTTGCTGTGGGAACTTCTCTCTCGGCAGTGGTTCCTATTGCCCATAGCCACTGGCCACGAGCGCCTGATAAGCTCGCGGCTTCATTACTTAAGCCATGACGGCGCAAAGACAAGGATTCAGCATGAAACAACATCGGTTGGCGGCAGCGATCGCGCTGGTCGGCCTGGTTCTCGCGGGCTGCGACAAACAGGCCGCCGAAGTGGAACTCAAGACTCCTGCGCAGAAAGCTTCCTATGGCATCGGCCTGAACATGGGCAAGAGCCTCGCCCAGGAAGGCATGAATGACCTGGATTCGAAAGCCGTCGCCCTGGGTATCGAAGATGCCGTCGGCAAGCAGAAGCAGAAGCTGACCGACGAAGAGCTGACCGAAGCCTTCACCGCCCTGCAGAAGCGCACTGAAGAGCAGGTTGCCAAGAAGAACGCCGAGGCCCTGGAGGCCGGCAAGAAATTCCTCGAGGAAAACGGCAAGCGTGAGGGCGTGGTCACCACCAAGTCCGGCCTGCAGTACGAAGTCGTGAAGAAAGCCGACGGCGCACAGCCCAAGGCTACCGATGTCGTCACCGTTCACTACGAAGGCAAGCTGGTCGACGGTACTGTCTTCGACAGCTCCATCCAGCGTGGCAGCCCGATCGACCTGCCGGTCGGCGGCGTGATCCCGGGTTGGGTCGAGGCCCTGCAACTGATGCACGTCGGCGAGAAGATCAAGCTCTTCATCCCGAGCGAACTGGCCTACGGTGCCCAGAGCCCGAGCCCGACCATCCCGGCCAACTCGGTTCTGGTGTTCGACCTCGAACTGCTGGCCATCAAGGACCCGAATCAGCCTGACGCGGCTGAGGCTCCGGAAGCTTCGGCAGAGCAGCCCAAGAAGTAACTGAGTACCTTCGTACCAGTGGAAACGCCCCGTAACCTGCGGGGCGTTTTCGTTTGTGCGGGGAACGCTCTGGAACGGTGCGCTGACCGTCGGGTCTGAAGGGGAGTAACCTTCATTCCGGTGTTACCCTTATGCACATATTTGACGCAGTTGAAACAATCTCCTCCCCTTGACATTGCCGGGCCCTTCGCTTAGCCGCAACTGCATGATTTTTAACGCATTTGTAGGGGTGAACAAAAAATCGCCGATCTGTCTCCAGCCCTCGTGGCGCGGGCGTTTGGGCGACATCGAGGGTGTCTTTCAACAGAGTTATCCACAGGAAAGGTGGATAACCTGAACCTGCTCTGTACGAATCTTCCTATCGAGGTAAGTCGATGAAAAAGCCTCCGGGATTTGACCGTTTCCTCAAGCTCGCCAGCCGTTTCATCGCGGGTGGGCGAGTGCCTGCGTTGCTGTTCGCCGTCGCTCGCAAGAGTGGCCGGGTGAAGCTGGCCAGGACCGATCTGAAGCTGCTGCAGGAATTGCTGGTGGCCTGGGTGCGCGGCGATTACCGCGGCATCAGTTCCCAGGCCCTGGTTTCCGTGGTGGCGGCGCTGCTGTATTTCCTTTCACCCGTGGACCTGGTGCCCGACTGGCTGCTGGGCGTCGGCTTCCTTGACGACCTGGCGGTGCTGGCCTGGGTGGTACGTCGCTGGCAATCGGAGATCGATGCCTTCAAGGTCTGGCGCGACGCGCAGGGCGTGGAAACCCGCGAAGCCCTGAAGCAACTGCCGCCGCCGGAAGCGATTCAGCGTCTCTGACGCAGCCGCGCGCTCTGCTCGCCGAGCAGGCGCTGGATGGAACCGTCGCTCACCATCGCCTGCAGCACGGCATCCAGTCGCTCGGCGGGCAGCGGCAGGGCAGGGCCGTACGAGCAATGGATCGAATAGTGCTGCACGTTGTTACTGTGGATCGCCACGGGCAATTCGTGGTGCTGGGCAAGGAGAAACTCCAGCGGCCGGCGCATTTCGATCAATGCATCCAGGCGGCCGGCCTCGAGCATGTGCAGACGTGTATCCAGGTCGCGTACATCGGCGCGCTTCACCCGTCCTTCGGCGAAGGCCTGCATCAGCGGGGCGGGGTAGACGTAGCCCAGGCTGGTGCCGATGCGGATGTCGTGCAGCTGCGCGAGGTTCTCCACAGGCGGCGCATCCGCCCGCTGGGCCAGGGCATCTTCTTCCTCGAACAGGCTGGGAGACCAGTGCAGTTTCTCCGGCGCTTTCATCCACTGCGGATTGTTGATGCACAGCAGGTGGATCGCGCCCTGGGCGAGGGCGGGCTCGGCGCGCTTGTCCGGCGTTTCCACGAAGCGAATCTCGAGCCCCAGGCGCTGTCCGACGGCTTCCCCCAGATCGCGGATGAAGCCAGGTGCCAATTCATGGTCGATACTTTCCGCATAGGGCATGCCGTTGCTTGGCGAATAGCCCCAGCGCAGCTCTTCGGCGCCACACAGGGCGCTGGCCAGGCACAGGCAGAGTGGAATCAGGCGCTGCAAATCGTTCCCCCGATTTGTGGGCGTGACGGCGACCGCAGTATAGCCGGCACAGCCCGGCGCCAGGCTGTTAAGATGGCCGCCTGCAAGGAGTGTTGTCATGAACGTTCAAGTCATCATGCGTGACGGCGAAGCGGAGTACGCCGTGGTTCCCTGGGCTGAGTACCAGGCGCTGCTGGCGGCTGCCGGCCGCGGAGCTGCTCAGCTCGTCAAACCGGATGCGTCCCCGGTATTCGACGAGAAGCCGGACTGGAAAGCCCTGCGGGAAGCCCGTGGCATCGCCATCGAAACGCTGGCGCGCTCGGTGGGCATCAGCCCGTCCTACCTGGCACTGATAGAGAACGGCGAGCGCGAGGCCAGCGACGCCATCCAGCATGGCCTGCGTCGTGCCCTGGGCACTGGGGAGTCTGCTTCTTGAGCGTGCAGATCAGTCGCAAGCATTGGGAAGGCCTGCTCGGCGAGCTGGAAGACGCCCGCCGCCAGCGCCACCTGCTCACCTACCGGGCGCTGATCGAGCGCCTGCAATTGCCGACCCCGGCCATGACCGTGCTGACCGCCGCGCTGGAACACCTGGCTGCGCTGGATGCCCGTGCGGGGCGGCCGATACGCAGCTCGCTGGTGATCAGCCAGGGCGCCAGCCGCCTGCCCAGAACCGGCTTCTTCGAGCATGTCGAACGCCTGGGCCGATTCTCCGGTGCGCCGGATGGTCCTGCTGCCGCCGGCTGGCATGCGGCGGAAGTGGTGCGCGTGTTCGAGTTCGAGTACCCCGAGGAGCTCTGACGTGGCGACGCCTCGCGAGCTGTTCTGGCGTCTGCGTGCACGGCTGAGCTATGCGGTGGCGCGGCGCCTGATGGGGTGGCCGTGGATGGTCCGCCAGCCGCGTTCCTGGGCCTGGATGCAGGGCCAGTTCGCACGCATGGCCGCGCTGGGGGATGTTGGCGCACAGAGCTTCTACGGCCACCTGCTGCTGTTCCGCGGACAGGGCTTCGGCGCCCGCGAGGAAGGCCTGCGCCTGTTGCGCCTGGCCGCCACTGCAGGCGACCACAAGGCGGCGTACCAGTTGGGCGTGCAATCCCTCAAGGGCGATACCCGCCATGCCGGCGATGCGCAGGAAGCGGCGCGCTACTGGGGGCAGGCCGCCGAAGCGGGGCATCCGCTGGCGGCCCGCAAGCTTGGCGAGTTGTACCGCAGTGGTGGCCCCGGTCTCGAGCCCGATGTAGCCCAGGCCGAACGCTACGAGACGCGCGCCCGCCAGTTGGGGCTCTGAATCATTCTGCCGTGAGAATGTGCAGGCTGTAGCCGGGCATGTTCTTCGCGTGGCGCTTGGCCTCCGAGGCCAGCCCGGCCAGTTGGCTGGCGTCCAGACGCTGACCGGCGCCACTCTTCACGTGCACCACGCCGATCGACAGGGATAGCAGCGGATACTCCTCGCGCCGCCCCTGGCGGTTGTGTGCGACGAAGCAGCCCGCGTCCAGGTGCTCGCGGCTGTAGAAGCGCCGGCACTGGCCCTGGAAATCCTCCAGCAGGTGGTTGAGCCGCTCGCGCCAGTCCTGCGTCCCCAGCACCAGCATGAAATCGTCGCCGCCGATATGGCCGACGAAGTCCCGCGTCGGGTCCACGCGCTCGCCCAGGCACTGCGCCAGGCACAGCAGAACTTCATCGCCGCGGGCATAGCCGTAGAGGTCGTTGAAGGGCTTGAAGCTGTCGATGTCGACATAGCACACCACCGCTTCGCGCCCCTGTTGCAGCAGGCGTGACAGGCACTGCTGGATGGGAACATTGCCCGGCAGCAGCGTCAGTGGGTTGGCGTGCCGGGCCTGGCGGATCTTCAGTTCGGTGATCAGCTTGAGCACGTCGATCACCCGGCCCAACCCCAGGTAGCGACCGTTCAGGGTGATGATGAAGTCTTCCTCGATGCGTTGCCGCGCGCGGCTGGTGAGCAGCCGGCTGACCTGCTGCAGCGACTGGCTGCGTTCCACCGCGAGGAAGTCGTCGCTCATCAGCCGGCTGATCGGCTTGCGCGCATACAGCTCCGGCGCGAACGGCTTGAGCAGGGTGTCCGAGAGTGCATGGCGATGGACGATGCCGACCGGTTGATCGTGGCCGTCGAGCACCGCCAGGGAGTTGAGGTTGGCCTGGGCGCGAAAGGCCTCCAGCACGTCAGCGATGGGCGTGCTGTCGCGCACCGCCGGTTGTTCCAGCAGCAGGGGCTCGAGGTCCGCTTGATCTTCGGCCAGCAACGCGCCAGCACTGTCCACTTCCGGTAGCAGGGCACGAGCGTCGCGAGGCGGAGTTTCGTTGGGGCGGCCAAGCAGGTAGCCCTGGACCAGGTCCACGCCCATCTCGGAAAGCACGGCCAGCTCTTCGGGAATCTCGATGCCTTCGGCGATCACCTGGGCGCGGGAGGCGTGGGCCATCTTCAGGATCGAGCCGACGAACTCGCGCTTCACCGCATCCAGGTGGATGCCTTCGATGAAGTGGCGGTCGATCTTCACGTAGTCGGGTCGAAGCTCGGACCACAGGCGCAGGCTGGAGTAGCCCGCACCCAGGTCATCCAGGGCGATGGAAAAACCCATGGCGCGATAGTGGTGAAGTGCGGTGTCGAGGAGGGTGAAATCCTCGATGGGGGTCTGCTCGGTGAGCTCGATCACCACGTCACTGGGCGAGATGCCGAAAGTCTGCAGCAACTGCAGTGTGCGGCCGGGCTGGTGGGTTGGTTCCAGCAGGGATTCGGGCGACACGTTGAGGAACAGCTTGCCCTCGAGCTTGAGGTCGCGAAAGCGCGCGCAGGCCTTGCGCCGGCAGAGCAGCTCCAGTTGGCTCAGGCGGCCGCTGCTGCGGGCGATGCTGAACAGCGGCAGGGGCGAGTGCAGAGGGCCGTTGGAAGGGCCGCGCGTTAGGGCTTCGTAGCCCACCAGGCGCCTTTCCGAAAGCGACAGGATGGGCTGGAACAGGCAGTGCAGGTCGCCGTGAGCGAGGATCTGGTCCAGCGCGCTCAACTGCTCGGTGACGGTCATGACGGTTCTCGGTGGCTGGAAATGCAAAGGGCCGGTTTCCCGGCCCTTTGCATTTCACGACAGTGTCATGACTGTTTGATGTCATCCGATCAGTGTTTGGCCACCTGGGAGTTCAGGTTCAGATAGTCGATCAGGATGTGCCCGGACTCGGTGAGGTAGGCGTCGTCCTGCGGTTTGGTCTTGTCCTCTTCCGGCAGGGCGTTCTCGTCTTCCTTCTTCAGCTCCTTGAGCGGTTCCTGGCCCTTGGATTTGCGCAGGGCGTTCTCCATGGCCAGCTGACGGTTCTCGATGCTGGTCTGCTGGGCGCGACGCTTGGCTTCATTGAGGCTGACGGTCTTCTCCTTCATCAACTCCTGGGCCAGGGCGAGGCGCTCGCGGGCGTAGACGAAGTCCGCGTTGTGCTCGGTGCGCGCGTCGTGGCGCGTGCGCAGCTGGTCGAGGAACGGCTTGAACGGATCGGCCTGGGCCTTCAGCACGGGCTTGATGGTGTCCCACGGCATCGAGTCGGGCAGGGCGCTTTCGCCGATTTCCTTGTCGTCGACGATGGACGGGTAGCCGATGTCGGGGATCACGCCCTGGTGCTGGGTGCTCTGGCCGGAGACGCGGTAGAACTTGGCCAGGGTCAACTTCAGCTCGCCATGGTTGAGCGGCTGAATGGTCTGCACGGTGCCCTTGCCGAAGGTCTGGCCGCCGACGATGAGCGCGCGGTGGTAGTCCTGCATGGCACCGGCGAAGATCTCCGAGGCCGAGGCGGACAGGCGGTTGACCAGCACGGTCATCGGGCCGGTGTAGAACGCCTTGCCCTCGTCATCGTTGAGCACGTCGACGCGGCCGTCGCTGTTGCGCACCAGCACGGTCGGGCCCTGATCGATGAACAGGCCGGTCAGTTCTGTGGCTTCCTGCAGGGAGCCGCCGCCGTTGTTGCGCAGGTCGATGACGATGCCGTCGACATTGTCCTTCTGCAGCTCGGCGATGAGCTTCTTCACGTCGCGGGTGGTGGACTTGTAGTCCGGGTCGCCGGCGCGATAGGCCTTGAAGTCGAGGTAGAACGCGGGCACGTCGATGATGCCCAGCTTGTAGTTCTTGCCTTCGTGGTCGATGGTGATTTCCGACTTCTTCGCCGCCTGGTCTTCCAGCTTCACCGCCTCGCGGGTGATGGTGACGATCTTGCTGGTCTGATCGTTCGGCGCGTTGGTGGACGGAATCACTTCCAGGCGGACCTGAGAGCCTTTCGGGCCACGGATCAGTTTGACCACTTCATCCAGACGCCAGCCGACCACGTCGACCATCTCGCCCTTGCCCTGGGCGACGCCGATGATCTTGTCGGAAGTGGCGATCTGCTTGCTCTTCTCGGCGGGGCCGGCCGGTACCAGGCGCACGACCTTGACGTAGTCGTTGTCGCTCTGCAGTACGGCGCCGATGCCTTCGAGCGAGAGGCTCATGTTGATGTCGAAGTTTTCCGCGCTGTCCGGCGACAGGTACTGCGTGTGCGGGTCATAAGTCTGCGCGAAGGCGTTGATGTAGGCCTGGAAGATGTCTTCGCTGCGGGTCTGCTCCAGGCGCATCAGCTGGTTCTTGTAGCGCTTGGTCAGCTGTTCCTGGATGGCCTTGTTGTCCTTGCCGGCGATCTTCAGGCGCAGGACTTCGTCCTTCACCTTCTTGCGCCACAGGTCGTCGAGCGCGGCGCTGTCTTTCGCCCAGGGCGATTTCTCGCGGTCGATCTCCAGCGATTCGTCGGTCTTGAAGTCCATCTTGTCGACGCCCTTGTTCAGGGTGGCCAGGGCGAAGTCCAGGCGCTCCTTCAGGCGGTCGAGGTGACGCTTGTAGATGGTGAAGCCGGGCTCCAGTTCGCCGCTCTTGAGGAAGTCGTCGAACTGGGTGCGCCAGGGCGCGAACTGGTCGATGTCGGCCTGGGTGAAGTACATTCGCGCCGGATCGAGCGTCTTCAGGTAGCTGTCATAGATCTTTGCCGAGCGCTCGTCGTTCAGCGGCGGCTTGTTGTAGTGATGGCGCTTTAGCAACTCAACGATGTTGAGGCTGGCGATCACTTGATCCCGGTCAGGCTGCAGGCCGTCCCATACATTCGGGCTGGTGGTTGCCGCGAACGAGGAAAAGGCGGTTGCGCCGAGGATGAACAACAGGGCGGTACGGGGCAAAAATCGCTTCATGCTGATTCGACTGATCGCGGAGTTATGACGCATATTAGGCCTTAATTGGCGGCGCCGGGTTCAATCGCAGGTGAATTCGGCGCGAAGAAAGGGCCCGACCTTTCGGATCGGGCCCTGCAGGATCACTATGGAGGCAGCGTGAACGCATTGCAAGGCATCGAAGGGCGAGTGGAGTGGGCCGAGCGCCCGAACCCGACTTGCGCGCAGGGACAGATCCGCATCCAGGTCGCCGCCGCGGGACTCAACCGCGCCGACCTGTTGCAGGTGGCCGGTCTCTACCCGCCGCCACCGGGGGCGAGCGACGTTATCGGCCTGGAGTGCGCCGGCGTGGTGACCGAAGTCGGTGCCGGCAGTACCTGGCAGGTGGGCGACCGCGTCTGCGCCCTGCTGGCTGGCGGCGGTATGGCCGAGGAAGTCGTGGTGGACCAGCGCCATGCGCTGCCGGTGCCTGCCGGCTTGAGCATGGCCGAGGCTGCTGCGCTGCCCGAGGTCTACGCTACCGCCTGGCTTAACCTGTTCATGCTTGGCGCTCTGCAACCCGGTGAAAAAGTCCTGCTGCACGCCGGCGCCAGCGGCGTCGGCTCGGCCGGCATCCAGCTGTGCAAGGCGTTCAACAGCCCATGCTGGGTCAGCGTTGGCTCCGCCGATCGACTGGCCTACTGCGAAAGCCTGGGCGCCGAAGGCGGCGCGCTGCGCGGCGAGAGCCTCGAATCGCTTCGGGATTTCGCGCCCTTCGATGTAATCCTCGATCCGGTGGGCGCCAACTACGCCAAGCTCGACCTGGAAATCCTCGGCCGTGACGGTCGCTGGGTGGTCATTGGCCTGATGGGCGGTCGCAAGGCCGAGCTGGACCTGGCGTTACTGCTGGGCAAGCGTATCCAGCTCATCGGCTCGACCCTGCGTTCGCGGGATGCGGACTTCAAGGCGCAGCTGATCGCTGAACTCGGACAGAAGGTCTGGCCGCTGTTCGAGTCCGGCCAAATCAGCGCTCAACTGGAGCGCACCTTCCCGGTCCGCGATGCGCAGAGCGCGTTCGATGCGCTGGCGAGCAACCAGGTGCAGGGCAAGGTGGTGGTAGTGATCGACGAGAGCCTGGGTTGAGTCGATTGCACTCATGAAAAGGGCCGCTGAAGCGGCCCTTTTTCTGCGCAAGAGGTCATTTCCAGTTCAGAACGTCCCAGCCCATCTTCTGTGCATGCTCCAGCAGGACCGGATCGGCATTCACCACGTGCGGGTTGCCCACCAGCTTGAGCAGTGGCAGGTCGTTGCGCGAGTCTGAGTAGAAGTGCGCCTGGGCCAGGGGGCTGTCGTCGCCCTCCAGCAGGTCGAGCAGGCGCAGCACCTTGCCTTCGCGGTAGGTGAGCACGCCAACGGTACGGCCGGTGTAGTGGCCGTTCACTACTTCCAGGTCGATGGCCAGCACTTCGTCGATGCCGATGCGTTCGGCAATGGGCTGGACCAGGTGCACGCCGGAGGCTGAGATCACCAGCGGGCGGTCGCCAGCTTCGCGGTGGCGGGCGAGGGTGGCACACGCGTCGCTATGGATCAGCGGCTCGATCACGTCCTCGACGAAGGCTTCCACATCGCGCTCGATTTCTTCCACGCTGCGCCCGGCCATCGGTTCCAGGGCGAAGGCCATGTAGTCCTCCATGGGCAGTTTGCCCTGCGCGTACAGCGCCATCAGTTCGGCGTCGCGCTTGAGGAACGACTCCGCGTCGACCCAGCCGAGATCGGCCATGCGCTTGCTCCACAGGCTCGCGCAGTCGCCGTCGATCAGGGTGTCGTCGAGGTCGAATATCACCAGGGCCATCAGGCCACCTCCCGTATGCTTTCAATGTCTACGTGCAGGCCGAGCGTGGTGCCGGCTGGGTACAGGCGCTCGGCGCTGCGGTTGAGGACGTCCACGGTCAGCTCGACGCCATTGGCGTCCACCCGGTAGCGGATCACGTTGCCCAGCAGGCTGTGGGAGAGTACCCGAACCGGAATGCCCTCGCTCGCTTCGGCGCTCAGGCGCAGGGATTCGGGGCGGATCGCCACCTGCTGGCGGAAGGGGCGGTCCAGGAGCCTGGTCGCCTGGGCCGCGTCGAGCAGGTTGTAGTTGCCGATGAAGCCGGCGGCGAAGGCGTTTTCCGGCGCCGTGTAGAGCGTCTCGGCGTCGCCGCTCTGGACGATGCGCCCGGCGTTCATCAGTACGATACGGTCGGACAGCGTCAGTGCTTCTTCCTGATCGTGGGTGACGAACACCGTGGTCAGTTTCAGCTCCTGCTGGATGCGCCGTATCTGCTCGCGCAGGTGCTTGCGGATGCGTGCGTCCAGCGCCGACAGCGGCTCGTCGAGCAGCAGCAGGCGTGGGCGGGTGACCAGCGAGCGGGCCAGGGCGACGCGCTGGCACTGGCCGCCGGAGAGCTGGTGCGGATAGCGTGTGGCGAGCGGGCCGAGTTCGACCATGTCCAGCACCTCGGCCACGCGCTGGGCGGATTCCGCTCCCGGCACCTTGTGCATGCGCAAACCGAAGCCGACGTTCTGCTCCACGGTCATGTTGGGGAACAGCGCGTAGCTCTGGAACACCATGGCGATGCCGCGTTTCTGCGGACTTTTCGGCACGATGTCCTCGCCGTCCAGCAGGATGCGTCCGCTGTCCACCGCGGTGAGGCCGGCGATGCAGCGCAGCAGGGTGGATTTGCCGCAGCCGCTGGGGCCGAGCAGGGTGACGAACTCGCCGCGCTCGGCGGCGAAGTCGATGTCCTGGAATACCGTGGTGCTGCCGTAGCTCTTGTTCAGTGTTTCGACGCTGAGGAAGCTCATGTCAGGTCTTGTCCTTGTTCAAACGATTTGCCGCCCAGGTGAGCAGCAGGACGAAGAGGAAGTAGGAGACCACCACTGCGCTGGTGTAGTGGCCGCTGCTGTTGCGCATGTTGTTGAGGAACACCTGCAGCGTCTCGTAGCGGGTGCCCACCAGCAGGTTGGCGAAGACGAACTCGCCGATGAGGAAGCTGAAGGACAGGAACAGCGCCACCATCAGGCCCTTGCGCAGGTTCGGCAGCACCACCAGCAGGGCGGCCTGCCAGGTGCTGGCGCCGAGCAGGTGGGCGGCGTCCATCAGGTCGTGCAGGTTGATCGCCTGCAGGTTGTTGCTGATCGCCCGGTACATGAAAGGCAGGGCGATGGTGAAGTAGCAGCCGATCAGGATCCACGGCGTGCCGACGATGGGTACCGGGCCCGAGGCGTAGAGCTGAAGCAGGCCGACCGACGAGACCACCGGCGGCACCGCGAAGGGCAGCAGGATCAGCACGTTCATCAGCGCGTCCAGGCGCGGGAAGTAGTAGTGGATGACGAACATCAGCGGCAGCACCAGCGCCACGCTCAGGATCAGCGCGCCGAAGCACACCAGCAGCGACTGGCCGAAGGCGACGAGGAAACGCGGGTCGCTCCACAGGGTCAGGAACCACTTCAGGGTCAGCCCGTCGGGCAGCACGCTGGCGCTCCAGGAGGTGGCCAGCGAATAGAGCAGGGTGGCGGCCAGCGGCACCAGCAGGATCAGGAACAGCGCGTAGACCACCACGCGGTGGTAGAGCGCGTTAGCGTTTCTCGACATGGTAGCTCCGGCGCAGCAGCCACTGGTGGGCCAGGGTAATGATGCTCATCAGGCCGACCAGCACCATCGCCAGAGCACTGGCCATGTTCGGGTCGAGGAACACGTCGCCCGAGACCAGCCCGGCGATGCGGATCGGCACCACGTTGAAGTTGCCGGTGGTCAGCGAGTAGACGGTGGCGTAGGCGCCCAGCGCGTTGGCCAGCAGGATGACGAAGGTGCCCAGCAGCGCAGGGGTCAGCACCGGGATGCCGATGTGCCGCCAGAACGCCCACTGGCTGGCGCCCAGCAGCGCGGCGGATTCGCGCCAGTCCTCGCGCAGGGCGTCGAAGGCCGGGTAGAGCAGCATCACGCCCAGGGGAATCTGGAAGTAGGTGTAGAGGATGATCAGGCCGGTCTTCGAATAGAGGTTGAAGTCCTCGATGATCCCCGCCTGTTTCAGCAGCAGGGTGATGGCGCCGTTGAAGCCGAGGATGATGATGAAGGCGAAGGCCAGCGGCACCCCGGCGAAGTTGCTGGTCATGTTGGCGAAGGCCATCACGAAGTCGCGCAGCTTGCTGTCCACCTGGCGCAGCGAGTAGCTGCCGAGGATGGCGATGAACAGTCCGATCAGGCTCGACCACAGCGAGATTTCCAGGCTGTAGCGGATCGCCTGGAGGTAGAAGGGCGAGCCGAAGATCTCGCTGAAATTGCCCAGGCCCCAGCCGTCGCCGGTGCGCACGCTGTTGATCATCACCCACAGCAGCGGCGCGAGCTGGAAGGCGAAGAAGAACAGTGCGAAAGGCAGCAGGCAGAGCAGGGCGAAGCGTTTTCCGGTGTTCGATCTCATGCCTTGAGCAGCTCCCGGCAGACCGGTTTGTCGTGGGGCGCGCCGAGGATCTCGCACAGCGTGCCGCAGAGTTCGACCTGGCGCGGGCGGGCCTGGTCATCGAGGCTGAATGCCTCGCCGAAGACGAACAGCGGCACTTCGCGCTCCTCGGGGAGGATGCCGCCGTGGCTGCGGTCGTCGTTCATGCCGTGGTCGGCGGTGACCATCACCTGGTAGCCGGCGGCCAGCCACTGGTGCAGGTATTCGGAGAGGATGATGTCGGCGTGCCGCGCGCTGTTGCGGTACTGCGGCGTGCCGAGGCCGTGCTTGTGGCCGGTGTCGTCGATGTTCATCGGGTGCACCAGCAGGCAGTTCGGCGCGTGCCGGCGGCGCAGCGACTCGGCGTCGGTGAACAGGTGCGAGTCGGGGTAGTGGTCGGTCCAGTAGAAGTGCCCGTGCTGGATCGGCAGGGATTCATCGTCGGTATGCCGGTCGCGCGCCGGGTCGAAGGGCGTGCGGTTGTACAGCTCGCTGACCCAGTGATAGGCCGCTGCGGCGGTCGTCAGGCCGGCGGCGCGGGCGTAGTGGAACAGGCTGCGCTGGTTGGACCGGCGCGACACATCGTTGTGCAGGATGCCGCTGTCGATGGGGCGCACACCGGTAAGGATGCATTCATAGAGCGGGCGCGACAGCGACGGCAGCTCGCATTCGAGCCGGTACAGCTGGCCGCGGCCGGCATTGCACAGCGCTTGCAGGTGGCCCATGCAGTCGTGGGCGACGCTGTAGTTGAGGCCGTCGAGGACGACCAGGATGACGTCGTGGCGCATGGGCGGGGCCTTCGGCGAAACGCGGCCGCCCCGGCGTGAACCGAGGCGGCTGGGCGTCATTGCATGTTGATGATGACGTTCTCTTGCCACATCCGCGGCAGACGCTTGGAGGTCTCTTCCCAGGCCTTGGGATCCTTGATCGGCTGGGCCTTGGCGTACTGCTCGTTGGGCAGCAGCTTGGCTTGTACGTCGGCCGGCAGGGTCAGGTGCTCGGCACGGATCGGCCGGGCGTTGCCCTTGGCCAGATTGATCTGCCCGGCGTCGCTGAAGATGTATTCGCGGGCCAGCTTGGCGGCGTTCGGGTTCTTCGCGTACTTGTTGATGATGGTGGTGTAGCCGGAGATCACCGAGCCGTCGGAGGGGATCAGCACCTCGAAGCGCGACGGGTCGATCTGGTCGCGGTAGCTCAAGCCGTTGAAGTCCCAGACGATGCCGACTTCCACTTCACCCTTCTCCAGGGTGTTGATCACCGGGTTGGTCAGCGACAGGCGGCCCTGTTTGGCGAGCTGGGCGAAGAACTCCAGGCCAGGCTTGATGTTCTTCTCGTCGCCGCCATTGGCGATGCTGGCGGCCAGTACGCCGTTGACGGCCTGGGCAGCGGCGCTGACGTCACCGATGGTGACCTTGTACTTGCCCTTGAGCAGGTCGGCCCAACTGTGCGGGACCTCCTTGACCAACTGCTTGTTGACGATGAAGGCGATGGTGCCGGTGTAGGCGAGCGCCCAGTGGCCGTCCTTGTCCTTGGCCCATTCCGGGACCTGGTCCCAGGTGCTGGCCTTGTAGGGCTGGCTGACGTCCATCTGCATGGCGATAGGGCCGAAGGCGGCGCCGACGTCGCCGATGTCGGCGCTGGCGTTTTCCTTCTCGGCCTTGAACTTCGCCAGCTCCTGGGCCGAGCTCATGTCGGTGTCCATGTGCTTCAAGCCGTACTTGCTTTCCAGGTCCTTCCAGGTGTCCTTCCAGTTCGCCCAGCTGTCGGGCATGCCCACGCTGTTGACCTGGCCTTCCTTGCGGGCGGCGGCTTCCAGCGATTGCAGATCGGCGTTGGCCGCCATGGCGAGGCCGCTGCCCAAGGCAATGGCCGATCCCAGCAGTGAAGCAAGCAAGCGTTTCATTCGGTGCTCCTTCGGTTTGAGTGATTTCAAGCGTGGTCTAGATCAGCAAGACGCAGGCCAATCTAAGCGGCGTGGATGACAGTTTGATGTAGGCACCCGGCGCGCCAGCCCGGCCCTGCGCGGCCAGTGGGTCGTCGGGGAAAAGCGTAGACCATGGCCAACGCCTTGATCCGCCTGGTCTACGCTGGTGTCGTTAACTGGCATGGGCGCTGCTTGCAAAGGCACTGTCACGGGACGGTCATCGGGCTTTCCTAGGATGACGACACCCCGGCGGGGGTAAGAAATGCCCTGTTCTGGGGCTGGACTAGTCCAAAAGAGGGAATCGAATGCGCGATTCGGCGCTACCCACAGTCACGGCGATCTGCCGCGCGCTCATCGAACAGATCGACAGCGGCCTGCTCAGCGCTGGCGGCAAGCTGCCGGCCGAGCGCAAGCTGAGCGAGTTGTTCGACACCACGCGGATCACCCTGCGCGAGGCGCTGGGGCAACTGGAGGCTCAGGGGCTGATCTACCGCGAGGAGCGTCGCGGCTGGTTCGTCTCGCCGCCGCGCCTGCTTTACAACCCGCTGGTGCGCAGCCACTACCACGCCATGGTGGAAGGCCAGGGCCGGGTGCCGGCGACCGAGGTGCTGTCGGCCCGGCAGGTGCCCGCCAGTGCGGCGATCTGCGAGCTGTTGGAGCTGCCGGCGCTATCGAGCGTCTACCAGATTCGCCGGCTGCGCCGGGTAGATGGCCGCCTGGTGCTGTACGTCGAGCATTACCTCAATCCAGCGTATTTCCCCGGCATCCTCGACAGCGACCTGACCTGTTCACTCACCGAGCTGTACGCCAGCCGCTATGACATCCGCTACGGCCGCGTGCGCTTCGACATGGTGCCCACCGCCCTGCACGGTGAGGCGGCCAGCGTGCTGCGTGTCGCCGAGGGCAGCCCGGCGCTGCGCATCACCCGTATCAATGGCGACCAGCATGGGCGCATCATCGATTGCGACCTGGAATTCTGGCGGCACGATGCCATCCACGTGAGTGTGGAAGTGCCGGATTGATCTTTGAGTTGCGGTCGAGCCTGCAGGAGCGAGTTTGCTCGCGAACAACTGGTTTCCGCCGCGGGGCGTGCAGACGACTCCGAAACTGCGTGGTTCGCGAGCAAGCTCGCTCCTACAGGATCAAAGGTCGATTCAGCGGTCCGGATTCCACTCCGGATAGGCCGGAATCCCATCCTGCGCCAGCCACGGGCGGTCGTGGGACACCCAGATATGCCGCGCCGGCCGGGTGCCTGGATCCTCGTCCAGGCTGGCTACCCGCACGATGACGTGAGGCTGGCCGGCGCGCTCGGCGATCAGTTGCGTGCCGCAGCGCGGGCAGAACTTGCGCAGCTTGCCGGGCGAGGATTCATAGGCTGCCAGCTTGTCCGCACCACGGGTCCAGCGGAAGTGTTCGCGCATGACCCCTGCCGTGCTGGCGAAGGCCGCAGCGTGCGCCTTCTGGCAGGTCCGGCAGTGGCAATGGCCGATAGGCATGTCCAGGCCGTCGATCTCGTAGGCGATATCGCCGCACAGGCAGCTTCCGTTGAAGGACATGGCTGGCTCTCCTCTAAGACTCTCCATACAAAAACGCCCGGCAGGCGCCGGGCGTTCGGGTCAGGGCAGGTCGGCGCTGTCGTAGAAGGCGCTGAGAACCTTGGCCAGGTAGTGCAGGTCCTGGCTGCCGGCCAGTTCGCGGATGGAGTGCATGGCGAAGGTCGGCAGGCCGATGTCGACGGTGCGTACGCCGATCTGGCTGGCGGTGATCGGGCCGATGGTGGAGCCGCAACCCATGTCGCTGCGGGTCACGAAGCTCTGCACCGGCACTTCGTTTTCCAGGCACAGGTGGCGGAAGAAGCCGGCCGTCTCGCTGTTGGTGGCGTAACGCTGGTTGCTGTTGATCTTGATCACCGGACCGCCGTTGAGCTTCGGGCCGTGGTTGCCGTCGTGCTTATCGGCGTAGTTCGGGTGTACGCCGTGGGCGTTGTCGGCGGAGACCAGCAGCGAGCGCTGCACGGTGCGGGTGAAGGCATCGCCCTCGGGCAGCAGGCGGCGCAGCACCTGCTCGAGGAACGGACCATCGGCGCCGCAGGCGGAGCAGGAGCCGACTTCCTCGTGGTCGGTGCAGACCAGCACGCCGCTCTGCTCGTCGCTGCTGCCCAGCAGCGCCTGCAGGCCGGCGTAGCAGGACAGCAGGTTGTCCAGGCGGGCACCGGCGATGAACGCCTGGTCGAGGCCGATCACGGCGGCGCGCTGGGTATCGTAGAAGCTCAGCTCGTAGTCAAGGATGGCGTCGGCGGTGATGCCGTGCTCCAGCTGCAACTGCTCGCCGAGCAGGTCGCGGAAGTCGCGGGTCTCGCCGGCGGCGACCTGGGCGAGGATCGGCGGCAGCTCGGTCTGCGCATTGATCGCCCAGCCCAGGTTGGCTTCGCGGTTGAGGTGGATCGCCAGGTTGGGGATCACCGCAATGGGCGCCCTGAAGTCGATCAGCTTGCTTTCCACCTTGCCCGCCAGGCGGAAGGTGACGCGGCCGGCCAGGGACAGGTCGCGGTCGAACCAGGGCGCAAACAGCGCGCCGCCGTAGACCTCGACGCCCAGCTGCCAGTAGCCGTTGCGCACCAGTTCGGGGTTCGGCTTGACGCGCAGGCACGGGCTGTCGGTGTGGGCGCCGACCAGGCGCAGGCCGTTTTCCAGCAGCGGCACTGTGCCGAGCTTGAAGGCGATCAGCGAGGAGTCGTTGCGGGTGACGTAATAGCGGCCACCGGCTTCGGTGCGCCAGGCCTCGCGCTCGTCCAGGCGCTGATAGCCGGCCTCTTCAAGGCGGAGGGCGAGGGCCTGGGTGGCGTGGAAGGGGGTGGGGGAGGCCGCGAGGAAATCGATCAGGCCCTGGTTGAGTTCTGCACGCATGGGTAACTCCGGACAGCGAATGGCCGGAAGTTTAACGTAAATGGGCAAATCTGCGGCCAGGGGAGGACCTTGTAAAACAATCAGAACGGCGCGGGCGATTCGAAGCGCAGGCGTTCGCCGGTCTGCGGATGGGTCAGGGCCAGCATGCTGGCGTGCAGGCAGAGGCGGTCGCGCAGGGCCAGGGCTTCGCCCTCGGCATACAGGCGGTCACCGAGCAGCGGGTGGCCGATGCTGAGCATGTGCACACGCAACTGGTGCGAGCGCCCGGTGATTGGCGTCAGCTCCACGCGGCTCCAGTTGCCGTGGCGCTCCATGACCCGCCAGAAGGTCAGCGCATGACGGCCCTGTTCGAAGTCCACCACGTGGCGCGGCTTGGTTGGCGGGTCGTAGCGCAGCGGTGCCTCGATGCGGCCACTGTCCGGTTCCGGCTCTCCCCAGCAGAGGGCGGTGTAGGCCTTTTCGGTTTCGCGGTCGTGGAACTGGCGGGACAGCTCGCGGTGGCTGTCGGCATCGCGGGCCAGCACGATCAGCCCGGAGGTCTCCCAGTCCAACCGGTGGACGATGCGCGCTTCCGGGTAGCCGTTCTCCTGCAGACGGGTGATCAGGCAGTCCTTGTTGTCGTCCGCGCGGCCGGGCACGGAGAGCAGCAGGGTGGGCTTGTTCACCACCAGCAGGGCGGCGTCCTCATGGACGAATTCGATCTGGGAAAGCGGCATGGAAGCTCTTGCGCGAATAAGAATGACGAAAACGACTGCGGCGGCCGAAGCCGCCGCAGGTCCACCACAACCGGATCAACGCTCCGGCAGGGTGATGTTGAGTTCCAGGATCGAACAGCTGCCCTGGTTGGCCAGCTCGACCTGGACTTGTTCCTGATCGATGGGCACATATTTGCGGATCACTTCCAGCAGGTCTTTCTGCAGCTGCGGAAGGTAGTCCGGTTGCGAACGGTTGCCGCGCTCATGGGCGACGATGATCTGGAGTCTTTCTTTCGCGATGGATGCGCTGGATTGCGACTTCCGGCTGCGGAAGAAATCTAAAAGGCTCATTCACGTCCTCCGAACAGTCGTTGCAGGAATCCTTTCTTCTGCACGTCGAGGAAACGGTGGGGCATTTCTTTGCCCAGCAGTCGCTCGACGGCGTCGCTGTACGCCTGGCCGGCATCGCTTTCTTCGTCGAGGATGACCGGTACGCCCTGGTTGGATGCCTTGAGCACCGCCTGGGATTCCGGGATCACGCCGAGCAGACGGATGGCCAGGATTTCCTCGACGTCTTCGACGCCGAGCATTTCGCCCTTGGTGACGCGCTCGGGGTTGTAGCGGGTCAGCAGCAGGTGTTCCTTGATCGGGTCCTCGCCTTTCTCGGCGCGGGCGGACTTGCTGGCCAGCAGGCCCAGCATGCGGTCGGAGTCGCGGACCGAGGAGACTTCCGGGTTGGTCACGACGATCGCCTCGTCGGCGTAGTACATGGCCAGGTGGGCACCTTTCTCGATGCCAGCCGGGGAGTCGCAGATGACGTAGTCGAAGGATTGCTTGAGCTCTTCGATGACCTTGCCGACGCCTTCCTGGGTGAGGGCGTCCTTGTCGCGGGTCTGGCTGGCGGCCAGCACGTACAGGTTTTCGAGGCGCTTGTCCTTGATCAGGGCCTGGGTGAGGGTCGCTTCGCCGTTGATGACGTTGACGAAGTCGTACACCACGCGGCGTTCGCAGCCCATGATCAGGTCGAGGTTACGCAGGCCCACGTCGAAGTCGACGATGACGGTCTTGTGGCCGCGCAGGGCCAGGCCGGTGCCGATGGCTGCGCTGGTGGTGGTTTTACCGACGCCACCTTTACCGGAAGTGACTACGAGGATCTTGGCCAAGGTGATTCACCCCAAAGAAAAAACGAAGAATTCTGGTCCCTGAAAGTCGCGGCAGTATCCGTTAAAGGCGGGTGATGTTCAACACGTCACCCGACAGGCTGACGTGCACTGCCTGCCCCCATTGCGGACTGCGTCGAAGGTCTTCGGCGACCTTGTAATTACCAGCGATGGAAACGAGTTCCGCGGCCAGCTGCTGGCAGAAAATGCGGGCACTGGTATCGCCCTTGACGCCGGCCAGGGCGCGTCCGCGCATCGGACCGTACACATGGATGTTTCCGTCGGCGAGAAGTTCCGCGCCCGGGCTGACGGGGGCGAGCACGATCAGGTCGCCGCCGGCGGCGTAGATCTGCACGCCGCCGCGTACCGGAGTGGTGACCAGCTTGGTCGGACGGACGACCGGTGCCGGCGGCTCGGCAGGTTTTTCCGCAGCAGCTTCCTGGGTCGGCGCCTGGGCCTCGGCTGCGGGCTGCGCGGCTGCAATGGGCTCGCCGGGTGCGGCGGGTTTCTCGGCCTGGGTGCCAGCGCCGGCGGCCTGCTCGACCACCTTCTCCGAGAGTTTTTCGCCGCGCGGGCGACGTACCGGCGCGGCGCCGGTCACCTGCGGGACTGCGTCCTTGGGTTCGACCGGGCGCTCGCGGGACGAGCCCGACGGCGGCAGCACGGGGATGTCGAACATGGTGGCCAGGCGGATGTCTTCCTCGCGGCTGGCGCGAATGGCCAGGGTGCGCAGGCCGTGGCGGCGGCAGATGTCCAGCACGCCCTGCAGGTCGAGCTGGCCTTCGCCGTCGGGGAGCTTGTCCAGCGCCAGCACCAGCGGGGTGTCGCGGAAGAAGTTGGGGGCCTGGGCGACCTTGTCGGCGAGCTGGCGGTCCAGGCGCGGCAGGTCATTGTGGGCCAGTTCCAGAACGGTGACGGCCAGCATGCTGCCCTTGAGCTGGAATACGGGATCGTGGTCGAGAAGGTCGGCTTGGCTCATGGTCAGGCTGCATCACTAAATGGTGTGGACTTATAACGGAGCGCCCCGGCAGCCGCAAGCGTGGCGGAGGGCCAGGGCGTGAAGGCGGGCGCGGTGTGCATCGGCAAGGTAGAATGTCGGGCTTTGACCTAGCCGGAAAGTTCCATGGACCGCCCCACCTTTCGCCGTGAGTTTCTCCATCCCCGCCACTGGCCGCTCTGGCTCGGCCTCGGCGTGCTGTGGCTGGTGGTGCAGTTGCCGTACCCGGCGTTGCTGGCCCTGGGGCGTGCGCTGGGGGCGCTGATGTACCGCGTGGTGGGCAGCCGCCGGGCAATCGCTGCACGGAACCTGGAATTGTGCTTCCCGGAACTCTCCGCCGCCGAGCGCAAGCGCTTGCTCAAGGAAAACTTCGCCTCCACCGGCATCGCCTTCTTCGAAATGGCCATGAGTTGGTGGTGGCCCAAGGCCCGACTGGCCAAGCTCGCCCACATCGAAGGCATCGAGCACCTGAAGAAGGCCGAGGCCGAAGGCAAGGGCGTGATCCTCATGGCCATGCATTTCACCACCCTGGAGATCGGCGCGGCGCTGCTGGGCCAGGTGCAGACCATCGACGGCATGTACCGCGAGCACGACAACCCGGTGTTCGACTTCGTCCAGCGTACCGGCCGCGAACGGCATAACGCCGACGCTACCGCCATCGAGCGCGAGGACGTGCGCGCCATGCTCAAGGTGCTGCGCGCCGGCCGCGCCATCTGGTACGCGCCGGACCAGGATTACGGCGCCAAGCAGAGCCTGTTCGTGCCGTTGTTCGGCATCCAGGCCGCCACCGTCACTGCCACCACCAAGTTCGCCCGCCTGGGCCGCGCGCTGGTGCTGCCCTTCACCCAGTCGCGCCTGGCCGACGGCTCGGGCTACCGCCTGACCATCCATCCGCCGCTGGAAGACTTCCCCGGCGAGAGCGAAGAGGCCGACTGCCTGCGCATCAACCAGTGGGTGGAACGCGAGATTCGCCGCCAGCCCGAGCAGTACCTCTGGGCGCATCGGCGCTTCAAGAGCCGCCCTGAGGGCGAGCCGAAGCTCTACGACAAGAAGTAGGCCGGGGGCTACGCTGGTAACGACGCGACAAGGACTTCAGCTGTGACCGACTCCGCCACTGCACCGACTTCCCCGGCCGTCACCGGCCTCATTCTTTCCGGCGGCGGTGCGCGGGCGGCTTACCAGGTCGGCGTGCTGTCCGCCATCGCCGAGCTGCTGCCCGAGGGGGCGGAGAATCCTTTCCCGGTGATCGTCGGCACTTCAGCCGGCGCCATCAATGCCGTCGGTCTCGCCTGCGGTGCGCTGTCCTTCACCGGCGCGGTGCAGCGCCTGACCAAGGTCTGGAAGGGCTTTCGCACCGGGCAGGTCTACCGTTCCGACTGGCCGGGCGTGTTCAGCCAGGCCTTCAAGTTCCTCGGCCACAGTCTGCTCGGGCTGGGCAAGCGCGAGCCGGTGGCGCTGCTGGACAGCACGCCGTTGCGCTATCTCCTGGAACGTGAACTGGACCTGTCCGGCATCGCCGCGGCCGTGCGCCGCCGCAACCTGCGCGCGGTGGCAGTCACCGCGTTCGGCTACGAATCGGGGCAGGCGGTGACTTTCTACCAGGGCCGCGCCACCATCGATCCCTGGCTGCGCCACCGGCGTATCGGCGTGCCGACGCGCCTGCAGATCGAGCATTTGCTGGCCAGCTCGGCGATTCCGTTGCTGTTCCGCCCGGTGAAGATTCTCCGCGAGTTCTTCGGCGATGGTGCGGTGCGGCAGCAGGCACCGATCAGCCCGGCGCTGCACCTGGGCGCCAACCGCGTTCTGGTGATTGGTGTGAGCGGCAATCCCACCGTCGGCAGTGCCAACGAGTCCGTGGCGAACTACCGTACCGGCCAGCCGCCGAGCCTGGCGCAGGTGGGTATCCATCTCCTCAACAGCACCTTCATCGACAACCTGGAAGGCGATATCGAGTTGCTGCACCGCATCAACTTCCTCAGTTCACTGGTGCCCGAAGAGGCGCGCCGCTCGACGCTGGGGTTGGCTCCCGTGGATGTGCTGCTGATTTCGCCAAGCCGGCCGCTGGACGAGATCGCCGCGCAATACCGCCACGAACTGCCGCGCGCGCTGCGCCTGTTCCTGCGCGGGCCGGGGGCGACCAGGGCGAGCGGCGCGGGTGTGCTCAGCTACCTGCTGTTCGAGCCGGGCTACTGCAATGCGCTGATCGAGTTGGGGTACCGCGATGCCATGGAAAAGCGCGCGGAGATCGCGCGCTTTCTGGGGATGGAGGAATGGTCGCTGTAGGCACCCATCCTACGAAAGCTCATCGGGCTTCAGTCAGACCGCGAACACGCCATCGCGGTAGTCGCGCAGGGCCTGCTCGATTTCCTCGCGGCTGTTCATCACGAACGGGCCGTACTGCACGATGGGTTCATTGAGCGGCTTGCCGGCCAGGAGCAGGACGCGCGCGCCCTGGTCGCTGGACAGCTGGATCTCGTCGCCCTGGCCCAGGCGCACCAGGCGGTTGGTGGCGACGGTCTCGTCACCTCGCTCGCCCGGCACCTGCAGCGAACCCTCATAGACGTACAGCATCACCCGATGGCCCGCCGGAATCTGCGGAGCCACCGAAGTGCCCGCCGGCAGGACCAGATCGTAATAGTGCGGTTCGGTGCCCGGACGCTGCACCGCGCCATCGACGGCGGTCTCGCCATCGTCGAAGCGCCCGGCGATCACGGTCACGCCCACACCTTGCCCGGTGGTCACGCGCGGCACATCTTCCGGCTCGATATCGCGGTAGCCGGCCGGGGACAGCTTGTCCTTCGCCGGCAGGTTCAGCCACAGCTGGAAGCCACGCATGGCGCCTTCCACCTGTTCGGGCATCTCGCTGTGGATGATGCCGTGGGCCGCCGTCATCCACTGCACGCCGCCGGGCTTGAGCAGGCCGGTATTGCCTAGGTGGTCTTCGTGGCGCATGCGCCCTTCGAGCATGTAGGTGACGGTCTCGAAGCCGCGGTGCGGGTGCGAGGGGAAGCCGGCGATGTAGTCGTCGGGGTTCTGCGTGTCGAACTGGTCGAGCATCAGGAACGGATCGAAGCGTTCGATGCCCGCGCCGCCAATGACGCGGGTCAGGCGCACGCCGGCGCCGTCGGAGGCCGGGTGGCCGATGTGCTGGTCGATCACGGTACGTAAGCGGGTCATGGGGACCTCCTTGATCTGTGAATGGAGATCATCCTAGTCCCAAATGGTGGATCAATGGTTACGAGTTTTTCAGCTTACCAATCGATAAAATAGATGTATCAATGGAAAGAAAACCGCCGCCCGAGGGCGACGGTTCCGATTCACTCCTGGATCTGCAGGCGCCGGGCTTCGGTATAGAAGTAGCGCAGCTTCTCGTACTCGAAGGGCGTGTTCATCTGCCCGTAGCGGAAGCCGTTGCTGTAGCGCTTGTCGATGATCTCCAGCACCGGTAGTTCCCAGTACTCGCGGCTGAGCTCGGAGTAGTTCAGGTAGTTCACTTCGCGGGCGGCGACGAAGTCGGTGACCAGCCCGCCGGTGTCGCGCAGGTTGGACGGGCCGAGGATCGGCAGCATCAGGTAGGGGCCATCGGGGACGCCCCAGTAGCCCAGGGTCTGGCCGAAGTCCTCGCTGAGCCTGGGCAGGCCCATGGCGGTGGCCGGGTCCCACAGGCCGCCGATGCCGAAGATGGTGTTGAACAGCAGCCGCGCGGTGCTGTTCGCCGCGCGCTGGGGCTTGAGCTGGGCAACGCTGTTGAGCAGCGTCGGCACTTCGCCCAGGTTGCTGAAGAAGTTGCTCACGCCAGTACGCACGAAATGCGGGGTGACGTACTCGTAGCCGTGCACCACGGGCAGGAAGACCCACTCGTCGAAGCGGTAGTTGAAGTGATAGACCCGGCGGTTCCACGACTCCCAGGGGTCGTAGACGTTGAGGGCGTCGAAGGTGGCGCGCTCGAACTCGCGCTGGTCCAGGCCGGGGTTGAACTTCAGCGCGTCGAGCGGGTGCTTGAAGCCGTCGTCGTCCGGCGCCATGTCGAACTTGGTGGTGATGGGCGTCTGTACCGGTTGCGCGGACTCGGCCTGGGCGACGCCGCAGGCCAGCAGCAGGGCAAGAGTCCAGGAATGGCGGAGTGGCATGGAGTCAGTTTCCTGTCTGCGCGGTGGCCAGGCCGTCGGCCGGGGCACCCTGTCCCTTGAAGAAGCCCAGCATGTCCTGGGCGTTCACGCGGTAATTGAGGTTGCCGCAGTGGCCGCCGCGGGGGTAGAGCGTCAGGCGATCGCCAAAGGTGCGGCGCAGGAAGCCGATATCGCCCGGGCCGAGGATGACGTCGTCGGCGTTGTGCATGACGGCGATCTTCGGGCTCTGCTTCAGGTAGTCCTGGACGCCATACAGGCTGACCTGGTCGATCAGCTGCGGGAGGCTGCCGCCGTCGTACTTGGCGCGCCAGAGCGGCATCAACTGGTCGGTCATGTAGCACTCGAAGTCGCATTGCATGGCGCGCTTGAAGAACGGCGTCAGGCTGGTGCCTTCGGTGATCGGGTACTTGGGCGGGGTGATCAGGCCGCGGCGGTTGATCAGGTCGGAGGTGAAGGCGATGTCGGCGGAGGAGAAGCGGAATACCGCGCCGATCAGCATGGCCATTTCTTCATTGGAGAGGTGTTGCTTGGACTGCTGCAGGTCGAAGAGGAAGGCGTCGTTGAGGTCGACATAGCCCTTCTGGTTGAAGTAACGGGTCAGCTTGGCCAGGATCACCTGGTAGAAGGTGTTGGTGTCGTTGATGCCCTTGACCTGGGTCTGCACCAGCTTGTCGAGGTTGCTGACCGAGGTGTAGAGGTTCACCGGCGGGTTGAGCAGCAACACACGCTTGAAGTTGAAGCTGCGGCGGGTTTCGTCAAGCTTGCTGACGAAGGCTGCGTGCAGCGCGCCCAGGCTGTAGCCGGTCAGGTAGTAGTCGCTGACAGGCAGCTCCGGATGCTGCGCGCGCACCGCCTGCATGACTCTGTACAGGTCGTCGGCATCGTCGGGCGTGTAGCCCGGAGTGGCGACGTGGGAAGCGCCAACCATGAAATCCCAGCTGGTGGGCGAGGACAGTTGCACCACGTGGTAGCCGGCGCCGTAGAAGAGGCGCTTGAGGTACTCCGGCGTCGTGCTGGCGTAGTTGGCGCCGGTGCCGGCAATGATGAATACCAGCGGCGCCTTGTGGTTCTGCCAGGCCAGGCGATAGTGGAGCTTTTTCACTGGCCAGAAGTTGCTCGGCAGCTCGTACTCGCGCTCCGGGCGCAGCTTGAGCGCGTAGTCCGACTGGCGGATATCGTCGTCCGCCGGCAGTTGCGGGCGCAGCTCCGGCGGGGTGGTGGCAATGGTCGCCTCGAACGGGTTGATCAATGGGTAGCCGTAGCTGGCCTGATCCACGTCGCGGGCCGATGCCGGGCCGGCGAGCCCCAGTGCGAGGCAGCCTATCAGGGCCGCCGCGCGGTAAAGAAATGTCATCGTATGAAGTCCTTTCAGGAGAGGCCAACTCTAGGGTGACCGCCGAATAAGACCAGCGCATTTCCGACAAGTGCGATTGGCGTTCAGCCCTTGCGTGCCAGGTCTTTCAGCGCGTCACCGGTTAGACGATAGACGGTCCATTCGTCCTGTGGGCGTGCGCCCAGGCTGCGATAGAAGCCAATGGCCGGTTCGTTCCAGTCCAGCACCGACCATTCCAGCCGGCCACAGCCACGCTCCACCGCCAGTCGCGCCAGCTCCGTGAGCAGCGCCTTGCCCAGGCCGGCGCCTCGCGCGGCGGGGCGCACGTAGAGGTCTTCGAGGTAGATGCCGGGCTGGCTCAGCCAGGTGGAATAATTGTGGAAGAACAGCGCAAAACCCTGGGGCGTGCCGTCCACTTCGCCGATTAGCACCTCGGCAAAAGGGCGCGGGCCGAACAGGTGGTCGTGCATGCGCTGGGCGTCGGCCTTCACTTCGTGGACCAGCTTTTCGTAGTCGGCCAGTTCGCGAATGAGGCCGAGAATCAGCGGGATGTCGCCCGGGACGGCGGGGCGCAGGGTGGCACGAGGCATCGGTCATTCCTTGCAGGGCGGGGTCGCGGCGAGGATGCCCAAAGGCGGGCGCGGCTGGCAACCGGGCGCCTCAGTAAAGCTCCAGGCTTTCCACCCAGACCAGCTCGCAGGCGCCGGCGCCGGTGTCTTCGCGGGTCAGTGAGCTGACCCAGCGCCAGCCGTCATCACCCTCCACGCGCACCAGCTTGCCGGAGAGGCGAATGTGCTCGCCGGCGCTGACCTGGGCCAGGGTGCGCGCCACGTCGTCGCTGGCCGGGATCATGTGCATGTTGGCGGCATGGGTCTCCAGCTCCCGGCGGGGAATCGGCAGCTTGTCGGCGTGCCAGTAGAACCAGCGGTTGCCCTGGGTGATGCGGATATCGGCCAGCACGCGCGGATCGTCCATCGGCCCCCAGCCCAGGGCGAGGTCGGTGGGCGACAACTCTGCCTCGCGACCCAGGCGGTAATCCTCGCGGCCCAGCACGCGCGCCTCGATGCTGAAATCCTCCAGCGGATAGATGGAGTAGCGCGCCAGGCGGAAGCCGCCATTGGCCAGTGTCTGGCTGTGCTGCTGCGGCGCCTGGGGACGTTCGGTGGGCCAGAGCCACCAGAAGCTGCCCGCCAGGCAGGCCAGCAGGAACAGGGTCGATCGTTTCATCGAAGGCTCCATTGCTGGGCGAAGTCTAGGCTGCAACCGGCCCCCCTTGCATCGGCCCTTGCGCTGGTTATGCTGGGCGCCGATTTCCCGCCTGCCCGGAGTAGTGGCGCCATGTCCCGTCGTTTGCCCCTGATCCTCCTGCTGCTCGCCCTGGCCCTGTGGCTGGCCGCCAGTTATGGCGTACGTTTCGGGCTGATGGAGGATGGCCGCTGGGTCGGCATCTGCGCCGACGAGGCCGCGCGCTGGGAGTGCGGCGTGCGTTCGCAGCTGGGCTGGGCGATCCACTTCGGCGTATTCGGCAAGCTGGCCCTGGGGCTTTCGCTGCTGGCGTTCTTCGTGCCGCGCCAGGCCGGCTGGTGGCTGGCGGTACTGGCGATGCTGGTCACGCTGCCGGCGCTGGTGCTGTACAACGCCGGCCTCGCGGTGTTCGCGGTGGTATTGGCCGGGTTGCGCCTGGTGCGGGCAACAGGACGCTGAGTCAGGCCTTTTGCGGCGCCAGCCGTCCGCGTAACAGTGCGCCGAGCAGGAGCAGGCTCACCGCTGCCCAGCCCAGTGCCTGAAGATTGCTCAAGCCTTCCAGAGCCAGCTGTGCGGGAATCCCGGCGGCAATGATCAATGCCAGCAACAGTGCTTCTCGACGTGGCGTCGCGACCGGCCGGCACAGATAGACCAGCGCCGGGAACAGCAGTGCCGCGCTGGGGAAGCTGCGGTAGCGCGCGTCGAAGACCATCCCGAGCATCAGTACCGCGCCAGCGAAACCAGCCGCCGCCAGCCACAGGCCGGCGTGGCGCTGCAGCCAGTCGAACGCCTTCGACCGCCGACCCGCGCGGGCTGACAGCGCCAGGCTGATGTGCAGCAGTACCAGCAGATTCAAGCCAACCAGTGCCGCCGACCAGAGCCACTCGCCCCAGAATCGGCTGGTGATCACCGACAGCTCCAGCCACAGGCCGATGCAGCCGGCGCCGAGGGCGCCAGCCAGCGGCAACAGGAAGGCATGGCGGGCAGAGGCGGGGCGGCCGCCGACCAGCAATCCAGCGAGCAGGATCACGCCGGAAAGTCCCAGCCAGAGCGGCCAGTCCGGCAGGTTGCTGACCGGCCCGGCGAGCACGCCTTTCTCTGCGCGATCGGCGCTGAACAGGCCCCAGTAACCGCCCACCGCGCCTTCGCTCTGGCGTTTCCAGGGCTGGTCGAAGGCTTCGATCAGGTTGTAGCGCCAGCCTTTCTCCTCGGCCATGTGCACGAAGCCGCGGATGAAGCGCGCCTCGTTGACGCGGCTGGGCAGTGCGGTTTCGCGCTGGCGGCCTTCGCTGGGCCAGCCGGTTTCGCCGATCAGGATGTCCTTGGGGGCGAACTCGCGGCCGAAGTCTTCGCGGATCTTCGCCACGTGGGCGAGTGCATCGTCGATCCCGCTGGGATTGTCTTCCCAGTACGGCAACAGGTGGATGGTGACGAAGTCCACCGCCGGGGCGATCTCCGGGTGCTGGTGCCAGAAGTCCCAGACGTCGGCGTAGGTCACCGGCTGGCGAACACGAGCCTTCACCTTGTGGATCAGCCCGGCGAGGTAGCGCCCGGTAACTTCCTTGCGCAACAGGGTCTCGTTGCCGACTATCACCGCCTGTACCACGTCCGGGTACTGGTTGGCCGCCTTGATCAGCGCCTCGACTTCCCGATCGGTATCCACCGGGTTGGCATTGACCCAGGCGCCGAGCATCAGCTTCAGGCCGTGCTTGCGCGCCAGCGCCGGGATGCCTTCCAGGCCGGTCATGGAGTAGGTGCGCACGCACTCGAAGCGCGTTGCCAGCAGCGCCAGGTCGGCGTCCATCTGCTCCGGGCGCAGGACGAAGGGCTGGTCGAAGGGCGACTGGTCCTTGGCGAACGGGCTGTAGGACGCGCACTGCAGCTTGTGCGTGGGCGTGGCCGCGTCGGGCAGGGCCACCGGTTTGCCCAGGCCGTACCAGAGGCCGCCGAGGGCGATCAGGGCAAGCAGCAGGGCGAGAAGGTAAGGGAGAAGCGGAAAGCGCGAGGACTGGGGCATGGGGGCACGCGAACCGTGGCGAGGCGCGCATCTTAGCAACGCCGCTTGCCGCCGTCAGTGCCCCTGCGAGGCGTTCACGCGTGGCGGTGAATCCAGTTGTGCGTCGGCTGCGCCGCGTTGCCCTCGATGCGCTTCCAGAACTTCTCGTGGAAGTGGAAGCCCACCGCGTTGCACAGCGGCTCGACGATCGCCACCAGGCCGCCCACGGTGATGCTGCCGGTCAGCGCGTAGGCGACGCTGAAGGCAATGATGAAGTGCATCAGGGTGAAGGTGACGGTCTTGAGCATGGTGGCGATCCTCCAGTCGAGAATGATTCTCCGTTGCTGAAAGCCTACTGCGCAGGAACCCTCTCGAGTAATCGAGCCTCTGTATGAAGGCGATAGGCCGGCACCTTCGTCGCGGATGGAATGGCGCGGTCGTGGATGGACGGTTTCTGTCGTGGATCGGACCGTTTGGCGTCGTTCTCAGAGCAGTTCGCCAGCAGCGGGCGCCGATCATGAAAGGGCGGCCAAGACCGCGAATGGCGCCGGGTCCACCCGGACGCCGCAACGAAAAATCACGGGGAGAAAACCATGACAATGATGCGACGCCTGTTGGGCCTGGGCGCAGGTCTGGTGCTGTCGGCGGCGGCCGGGCTGGCCGGCGCGGCGGCCAAGCCGGAAATCACCATCGGTTACGTGGACGGCTGGTCGGACAGCGTGGCGACCACCCACGTCGCCGCCGAGATCATGCGCGAGAAGCTCGGCTACCAGGTCAAGCTGATGCCGGTTGCCGCCGGGATCATGTGGCAGGGCGTGGCGCGCGGCAAGCTCGACGCCATGCTCTCGGCGTGGCTGCCGGTCACACACGGCGCCTACTACGAGAAGATGAAGGACAAGGTCACCAACCTGGGCGTGAACTACCCGGGCGCGAAGATCGGCCTGATCGTGCCCGAATACGTGAAAGCCAACAGCATCGAGGACCTCAAGGCGCAGAAGGATGACTTCGGCGGCCGCATCGTCGGCATCGACGCCGGCGCCGGCGTGATGCTCAAGACCGACCAGGCGATCAAGGACTACGGCCTGGACTACAAGCTGGTAGCCAGTTCCGGCAGCGGCATGATCGCCGAGCTGACACGTGCGGAGAACGACAAGAAGGCCATTGCCGTGACCGGCTGGATTCCGCATTGGATGTTCGCCAAGTGGAAGCTGAAGTTCCTCGAAGACCCGAAAAAGGTCTACGGCGAAGAAGAGCACGTCGACAGCGTGGCCAACCCGGCGCTGGAGAAGAAGGCGCCGGAAGTCTGGGCCTTCCTGAAGAAGTTCCAGTGGAAGGACGGCCAGGAAATCGGCGAAGTCATGCTCGCCGTGCAGAATGGCGAGAAGCCGGAAGTGGCCGCCAAGAAATGGGTCGAAGCGCATCCGGATCGCGTGAAGGAATGGCTGTGATCTTCTAGGCCGAACTGACGCCAGCAACAGAAGAATCCCCGGCGAACGCCATCGTTCGCGGGGGATTTTTTTATTCCGAGGCGTCTATTCCGGGCTTGTTCGCAAGAGAGGGCAAATCGCTACGACTAAAGTCGTCTGGAGAGCTTGCAGCGCTCCAATAAATTAGGGATCGACGACATCCGCGTCATCCCCGCTGTGAGGACAAGAACAAAATGAACGACAGCATCTACCAGCGGATTGATACCAATCCGCGCTTCAAAGAGTTGGTGGCCAAGCGCGAGCGATTCGCCTGGCTGCTCTCCCTGATCATGTTGGGCCTGTACGTGGTCTTCATCCTGCTCATCGCCTTCCAGCCGCAGCTGCTGGGCGCGAAGATCAGTGCCGATTCGTCCGTCACCTGGGGCATCCCCATGGGCGTCGGGCTGATTCTCTCTGCCTTCGTGCTCACCGGCATCTACGTGCGCCGGGCGAACGGTGAATTCGACCGCCTCAACCAGGAAATCCTCAAGGAGGCCCAGCAATGAAAGGCCGAATTTCTGCGGCCCTCGCACTGGCTGCTTTCGCTCCGTCACTCTGGGCTGACGCCCTCACCGGCGAAGTTCAGCGCCAGCCGCTGAACATCTCCGCCATCGTCATGTTCGTCGCCTTCGTCGGCCTGACCCTGTGCATCACCTACTGGGCCTCCAAGCGCAGCAAGTCCGCTGCTGACTTCTATACCGCCGGCGGCAGCATCACCGGCTTCCAGAACGGCCTGGCGATCGCCGGCGACTACATGTCCGCCGCGTCCTTCCTGGGTATTTCCGCGCTGGTGTTCACTTCCGGCTACGACGGCCTGATCTACTCCATCGGCTTCCTCGTCGGCTGGCCGATCATCCTTTTCCTGATCGCCGAACGCCTGCGCAACCTGGGCAAGTACACCTTCGCCGACGTGGCGTCCTATCGCCTCAAACAGAAGGACATCCGCACCCTGTCCGCCTGTGGCTCGCTGGTGGTCGTGGCCTTCTACCTGATCGCGCAGATGGTCGGCGCCGGCAAGCTGATCGAGCTGCTGTTCGGCCTGAACTACCACGTCGCCGTGGTCCTGGTCGGCATCCTGATGGTGCTGTACGTGCTGTTCGGCGGCATGCTCGCCACCACCTGGGTGCAGATCATCAAGGCCGTGCTGCTGCTCTCGGGCGCCACGTTCATGGCGATCATGGTGCTCAAGCACGTCAACTTCGACATCAGCACCCTGTTCTCCGAAGCCATCAAGGTCCACCCGAAAGGCGAGGGCATCATGAGCCCCGGCGGCCTGGTGAAGGACCCGATCTCCGCGTTCTCCCTGGGCTTCGCGCTGATGTTCGGCACCGCCGGCCTGCCGCACATCCTGATGCGCTTCTTCACCGTCAGTGACGCCAAGGAAGCCCGCAAGTCGGTGTTCTTCGCTACCGGCTTCATCGGCTACTTCTACATCCTGACCTTCATCATCGGCTTCGGCGCGATCCTGCTGGTCAGCACCAACCCGGACTTCAAGGACGCCACCGGCGCCCTGCTGGGCGGCAACAACATGGCCGCCGTGCACCTGGCCAATGCAGTGGGTGGCAGCCTGTTCCTCGGCTTCATCTCCGCCGTCGCGTTCGCCACCATCCTCGCGGTGGTTGCCGGCCTGACCCTGGCCGGTGCCTCGGCCGTGTCCCACGACCTGTACGCCAGCGTGCTCAAAGGCGGCAAGGCCAACGAGAAGGATGAGCTGCGCGTGTCGAAGATCACCACCGTCTGCCTCGGCGTGGTGGCCATCGTTCTCGGCATCCTCTTCGAGAAGCAGAACATCGCCTTCATGGTCGGCCTGGCCTTCTCCATCGCCGCCAGCTGCAACTTCCCGGTGCTGCTGCTCTCGATGTACTGGAAGAAACTGACCACCCGTGGCGCGAAGATCGGCGGCTGGCTCGGCCTGATCACCGCGGTGACCCTGATGATCCTCGGCCCGACCATCTGGGTACAGATCCTCGGCCACGAGAAAGCCATCTACCCGTACGAATACCCGGCGCTGTTCTCCATGGCCGTGGCCTTCATCGGTATCTGGTTCTTCTCCATCACCGACAAGTCCGCCGCTGCCGACGAGGAGCGCGCACGCTTCTTCCCGCAATTCATTCGCTCGCAGACCGGCCTGGGTGCCACTGGCGCCGTTGCCCACTGATCGCTTGAGCTAACCTGCCGGGGCCGGAGGTGGAAACACCTCCGGCCCTGCTTTTTCGACAGGGATGGATAACGGATGTCCGACGATTTCAACTTCGCCTCGCCTCCTTTCGACCAGCTTCGTCCGCTGGAGCGCGAGCAGCTGCGCGATGCATTGAGTGTGGGTTACTACACGGTCGACGAAGTACTGCTCGAGGCGGGGGCGCCGGTGCCCTGCCTGTTCATCCTGATGAAGGGTGTGATCGAAGAGCGCGGCGAGGACGGCAGGCTGTTCGCGCAATATGGCGCCGAAGACCTGTTCGATGTTCGCGGATTGCTCTCCGGCAGCAGCAAGCACCGTTACCAGGCAGTGGAAGAAAGCATCGTCTACGAACTGCCCGCGGCGGTTTTCCATCAGCTCTGCACGGACAATCCCCAGTTCGCGCAATTCTTCCGCGCGGACCTGGCCAGCAAGCGCCAGCTGGAGCGCCGCGACGGGCAGAACCTGGCCGAATTCATCCTCACCCGTATCGCCTCCGAACACCTGTTGCCGGCCATTGAAGTGGAGCCTACGTTGCCGCTGGGCGATGCGGCGCGCCTGCAGCTGAGCCGTGGTGCCGACGCCTTGCTGGTGCGCGAGGAAGGTGCCCTGGGCATTGTCACCCGCACCGACCTGATGACCGCGCACTTCCGCGACGGCTTCAGCGAGGCGCAACCCATCGGCCCGCTGGCGCACCGCCCGCTGAGCCATGTCGAGCTGGGGGATTTTCTCTTCGACGCGATGATCCTCATGACCCGCCAGCGCATCGAACGCGTGGCGGTGTGCGAGGAGGGCAGGGTGGTCGGCCTGTTGCACCTGACCCAGGTGCTCAGCCTGTTCTCCACCCACTCCCATGTGCTGGCGCTGCGCATCGCTCGCGCCGAGAGCGAGGCCGAGCTGCGCGCCGCGGCCGAGACCCTGCACACGCTGATCGCCACCCTGGCGGGCAATGGCATCCGCCTGCGTTTCATCATGCAACTGGTCAGCGCGCTGAACGAACAATTGCTCGAGCGCCTCTTCGAACTGCAAGTGCCGCCGGTGCTGCGGGGCCGCTGCTGCCTGCTGGTGATGGGCAGCGAAGGGCGCGCGGAGCAACTGCTGAAAACCGACCAGGACAACGCCCTGATCCTCGACGACGGTCTGCCGGTGGAGCAGGGTCTGCTGCTGATGCAGCGCTTCTCTGCCGCCTTGTTGGAATTCGGCTATCCGCCATGTCCCGGTGGCGTGATGGCCAGCCGGCCGGAGTGGTGCAAACCCTTGTCGGAATGGCAGCGCGAATTGCGCGAGTTGCCGTTGCAGGGGCGCCCGGAGCAACTGATGCGCCTGTCGATTCTTGCCGATGCCTGGCCGGTGGCGGGCAACCGGCGGCTGTTCGAAGGCCTGCGCGAATGCCTGGGTGAACTGGCTGGCGACAGCAGCCGCTGGATGAGCGACCTCGCCTTGCCGGCGCTGCAATTCGACACGCCGCTGACCTTCCTCGGCCAACTCAAGACCCAGGATGCGCAGCTCGACGTGAAGCGCGGCGGCATCTTCCCCATCGTCCACGGCGCCCGCGTGCTGGCCGTGCGCGAAGGCCTGGAGGAGCGCGGCACGCTGGGCCGGCTGACTGCGCTGAAGGCGCTCGGCGTGCTGGACGAGTCGCTGGTGGACAACCTGGTCGAGTCCTTCGAGCTGTTCCTTCAACTGCGCCTGCGCCAGCAATTGGACGGCAAGCGTGACGGTCGCGAGCAGGGGCTCGATGTTTCCCGACTGAGCCGCCACGAGCGCGACCTGCTGCGCTTCGGCTTGCACACGGTGAAGAAGTTCAAGCAGAGCCTGACCCGCCAATTCCATCTGGAGACCCGATGAACGCCTGCGTCGCCGCCCCCGATCCGCACTGGTCCGCCTGGCGCCGTCGCCTCTACTGGTGGCGGCATGATCCGGCCGAGGCGGAGGAGCTGGTGTCGCTGGACCTGGAAACCACCAGCCTCGATCCGCGCAAGGCCGACATCCTCAGCATCGGCGCCGTGGTGATCCGCCGTGGCAAGCTGATCCTCGGCGAGCGCCTGGAGCTGCTGGTGGAACCGCCGCCATCGCTGGACGGCGAGTCGATCCGCATCCACAAGCTGCGCCGCGCCGACCTCGAAGGCCAACTGCCGCTGGCGGAGGCGCTGAAGCGGGTACAGGCGTTCATCGGCGACCGCCCGCTGCTGGGTTACTACCTGTCCTTCGACGTCGCCGTACTGCGCCGGCATCTGCGCGAGCAGCTCGGCGCGCGGCTCGACAATCCCCGCGTCGAGGTCTCCGAGATCTACCACCGCAAGATGAGCCGGCGCTTTCCCGACCTGCACCTGGACCTGCGCTTCGATACCCTGGCGCGCAACCTGGAAATTCCCATCGAAGGTCGCCACACCGCCATCGGCGATGCGCGCACTGCCGCGTTGATGTTCCTGCGCCTGCGCAAGGGCTCATTACCCCGCGATCTGAGCTGATCCCGGCGGCGTGCAGATTCTTTGAATCTTCCGCGCAACCGCCCGGTCGGAACACATAAGCGCTGGCCAATCGCATCCCGCGAGCCATCGCCCCTCGTCGACTGAAAGAGGAGAGACGATATGGGACTCGGGACCATCCTGTTGATCATCCTGATCTTGATGCTGATCGGCGGCCTGCCGGTCTTCCCGCACTCGCGCAACTGGGGTTACGGCCCGTCGGGCGTCATCGGTGTCGTACTGGTCGTTCTGCTGGTGCTGTTGTTGCTCGGACGTATCTGACCGAGTGGATCGGCGTGACCCGTTAAACCCCTCACCCCAGCCCTATCCCAGTGGAGAGGGCTGGGGTGAGGGGAACACCCGACCACGGAGGCCCCAGGTAAGTCGGTTTTTGTCACCGCGCTGATACGCCACAGGGTGATTCGTCGCACAGCCCGCTGGGGAGGCCTGTACTAACATACTGGGCCTTTGCCATCAGGGAGTCGTAGGGATGCTGGGCGTTGTACTGGTTGTGCTGGGCGTGGTGTGGTTGCTCGTCCAGTGCGGGCTGGGCCTGCCGCCGTTGGCCGAAGCCATGACCCTGGACCCGGTGGTTGACCCCGACCGCTATTGGCAATTCGTTTTCCTCGGTCCGGCGCTTCCGGTGGCGCTGGGCGTCTTCCTCCTCCGCTACCGTATCCAGGGCTTTGCCCAGCTCAAGCGCGAACGTATCAACTGCGCTGCCCACCTGCTCGTCTCCGCCGGCATCGCCCTGGTGCTGGGCAAGCTCTGCGTGCTCGCCCAGGCCTGACCCTGCAAGCCGTGAATCACTAGTGCGCCGGCGGTTTGCCAGGGGCATTCAGCGCCCTGATTTCACCGCTGATGGTCGAAAGCCTTGGTTACACTTCGGGCCACAGTCGTCGACAGATCCTCGTCGACCACCCGTCCCGAACAAGACAAGAAAAGGCAGACCTCCCTTATGCAAAATCGCATCATGATCACCGGCGCCGGTTCCGGCCTCGGACGCGAAATCGCCCTGCGCTGGGCCCGCGAGGGCTGGAAGCTGGCGCTGGCCGACGTTAACGAAGCAGGCCTGCAGGAAACTCTCAAGCTGGTGCGCGAGGCTGGCGGCGACGGCTTTACCCAGCGCTGCGACGTGCGCGACTACAGTCAGCTGACCCAGCTGGCGCAGAACTGCGAAGAGAAGTTCGGCGGCATCGACATCATCGTCAACAATGCCGGCGTCGCTTCCGGCGGCTTCTTCAGCGAACTGTCGCTGGAGGACTGGGACTGGCAGATCTCGATCAACCTGATGGGTGTGGTCAAGGGCTGCAAGGCCTTCCTGCCGCTGCTGGAAAAGAGCAAGGGCCGCATCATCAACATCGCCTCCATGGCCGCGCTGATGCAGGGCCCGGCGATGAGCAACTACAACGTGGCCAAGGCCGGTGTGGTGGCGCTGTCGGAAAGCCTGCTGGCCGACCTCAGCCTGGTGGACGTGAAGGTCCATGTGGTCTGCCCGTCGTTCTTCCAGACCAACCTGCTGGACTCCTTCCGCGGCCCCAGCCCGGAAATGAAGACCCAGGTCGGCAAGCTGCTGGAAAGCTCGCCCATCAGCGCTGCCGACATCGCCGACTACATCCACCAGGAAGTGGCCCGCGACGTCTTCATGATCCTGCCTCATGAACAGGGTCGCATGGCCTGGCAGATCAAGCAGCAGAACCCCCAGGCGCTCTACGACGAGATGGCCAAGATGGCGGAGAAGATGCAGGCCAAGCGCCGCAGCCTTTCCTGATTTTGCCCTCTTTCGGTGCAATGAAAGACAGGGCTTGCCCAGGCCGGTGCAAAGGGTTAGTTTTAGTCACCGGCCTGCCTGGCTGATGTACGTTGGACCCCGGTAAAAGCCCCGCGAATGTCGCGGGGCTTTTGCTTTTTCGGGCTACCGCCCAGCTCTTGGGATTCGTGCTTTGCGCATCGTCGGGCCTGTGTTAGAAGGCTCCGGTGTCATTGAAGGAAGAACCCGCTTGCACTGTGAATCCATCGTCTATGGCTGCATCCGCGACTGGCCCGGCGACTCGATGGAGCGCCGCCTGCGCCGCGCCGCCAACCGCAAGGTCCTCGACAGCCTGCCCATGGGCGAGGCCTGGCCGTTCCTGGGCCGCGAAATGTTCAGCCGCTGCGAGACCGAAGGCGCGGGCCTGTACCAGTCCCAGGTGATCCATTTCGGCGCCAGTTACCAGACCATCGAGTACGAGTGGAAACTCTGGGTCGAACAGTTCGAAGCGCTGTTGCGCCGCCTTTACTGGGCCAGTGCGGTGGTGCACCTGGAAACCGAGGTCAACGGCAGCCACACTTTCCGCTGGGAATCCGAGAATGGTTTCCACAGCCCGCGCGAAGGTGAGCTGAAAGTGCGTTGCGCCTGGGAGCGCGAGGGCGGCCTGCGCGGCTGATGGCGCGCCTCCCGTTACGGAAAGCATCTATGATCAATTACCTCTGGTTCGTCCTCGCCGCGTTCTGCGAGATCGCTGGCTGCTACGCCTTCTACCTCTGGCTGCGCCTGGACAAGAGCGCCCTGTGGATCATCCCCGGGTTGCTCAGCCTGACGCTGTTCGCCCTGCTGCTTACCCGCGTCGAGGCGAACTATGCCGGACGCGCCTACGCGGCGTACGGCGGTATCTATGTGGCCGCGTCGCTGTTCTGGCTGTCCTTCGTGGAAAAGAGTCGCCCGCTGTGGAGCGACTGGGTCGGCGTGGCGCTCTGCGTGATCGGCGCCAGCGTGGTGTTGCTCGGGCCTCGTCTCGCGCCGTGATCTGAGCGGGATCGACAGCTGCAGGAGTTCCTGACGCTCTATCAGTCCTCCAGCCACTCCCTCGGCACTTCGCTTTTCAGCATCAGCTGGCACTGCTGGCTTTCCGGGTCGAAGACGATCACCGCCTCGCCGCGCTTGAGCGCATGGCGCGCGCGCTCTAAGCGCACGTCCAGGGGCGTGTCGTCGCCGTTGTCGGTGCCTTCGCGGGTGACGAAGTCTTCCAGCAGGTTGTTCAGGGTGTCGGCTTCGATCAGATCGTAAGGAATCAGCATGGCGGAGTACTCGGAATCGCAGCGCGGGATTGTAGTCCCGCGATGCGGTGAGTGCAGCTTCAGTTCTTGCCCTTATCCGAGTCCTTGCCCCGGTCGCCGCTGTCGGTGCTGTCGATCAGGTCGTCCACCGGCGGTACATGGGTGGTGCTTTCCATGTGCACCGGGTGCTCCAGTTGCTTGCTGAAGCGCTCCAGCGTGCCCTCGCTGGGTTCGGCGTCGCTGTCGAAGACCGGCGGGCTGAGCAGGTAAGCAGTCAGCAGTTTCGATAGTGCGGCCAGGCTGTCGATATGGGTGCGCTCGTAGCCATGGGTGGCGTCGCAGCCAAAGGCCAGCAGCGCTGTGCGGATGTCGTGGCCGGCGGTGATCGCCGACTGCGCATCGCTGTGGTAGTAGCGGAACAGGTCCCGGCGCACGGCGATCTCGTGGCGCTCGCCCAGGCGCAGCAGGTGCCGGGACAGGTGGAAATCGTAAGGCCCACCGGAGTCCTGCAACGCCACGCTGACCGCATGTTCGCTGGAGTTCTGCCCCTCGGCCACCGGCGCGATATCGATGCCGACGAATTCGCTCACATCCCAGGGCAGCGCACCGGCCGCGCCGGAGCCGATTTCTTCGGTGATGGTGAACAGTGGGTGGCAGTCGATCGGCGGCACCTGGCCGGCTTCGACGATGGCCTTGAGCGAGGCCAGCAGTGCGGCCACGCCGGCCTTGTCGTCGAGGTGGCGGGCGCTGATGTGGCCGCTCTCAGTGAACTCGGGCAGCGGGTCGAAGGCGACGAAATCGCCGATGGCCACGCCGATGGATTCGCTGTCGGCACGGCTGGCGGTGTAGGTGTCCAGGCGCAGCTCGACGTGATCCCAGCTGATCGGCAGCGTATCCACCGCGGTGTTGAAGGCGTGCCCGGAGGCCATCAGCGGCAGCACACTGCCGCGGAATACGCCGTTCTCGCAGAACACCGTGACCCGGCTGCCCTCGGCGAAGCGGCTCGACCAGCAGCCCACCGGCGCCAGGGCCAGGCGGCCGTTGGGCTTGATCTCGCGGACGATGGCGCCAATGGTGTCCAGGTGCGCCGAGACGGCGCGGTCCGGGCTCTTGCGCCGGCCCAGCAGGGTGGCGCGGATGGTCCCGCGGCGAGTCATCTCGAAGGGCACGCCGATCTCCTCCAGCCGTTCGGCGACGTAGCGCACGATGGTGTCGGTGAAACCGGTGGGGCTGGGGATGGCGAGCATTTCCAGCAGCACGCGCTGCAGGTAGTTGAGGTCGGGTTGTGGCAGTTGGGTCATGCCGGGGCCTCTTCGTTGGGGTGAGGCTGATCACGGTTGTCGCGATGCAGGAGTTCGCGGCTCAGCGGGAAGAGCAGGTCGACGAAGCGTTCGGCGGTCGGCTGCGGCTCATGGTTGGCCAGGCCGGGGCGCTCGTTGGCCTCGATGATCACGTAGTCCGCCTGGTCGGCCTCGGTGACCAGCAGGTCGAGGCCGGTGACCGGAATCTCCAGCGCTCGCGCGGCGCGGATGGCGGCGTCGGCCAGGGCCGGGTGCAGGCGCTCGGTGACGTCTTCCAGGGTGCCGCCGGTGTGCAGGTTGGCGGTGCGGCGTACGGCCAGGCGTTGGCCGCTGGGCAGCACATCGTCGTAGCTGAAGCCGGCGGCGGCCAGGGTGCGCTCGGTCTCGCCGTCCAGCGGGATGCGGCTTTCGCCTCCGGTCGCAGCCTGGCGCCGGCGGCTCTGCGCCTCGATCAGCTTGCGGATGCTGTGCCGACCATCGCCGATCACCTCGGCGGGGCGGCGAATGGCGGCGGCCACCACTTCGTAACCGATCACCACGATGCGCAGGTCATTGCCGGGGTGGTAGCTCTCGAGGATGACGCGGGTGTCGAACTGCTTCGCGTGGGCGACGGCGCTCTCCACCTCCTCGGCCGTGCGCAGGTCCACGGCGACACCCTGGCCCTGTTCGCCGTCCACCGGCTTGACTACCAGCGCGCCGTGTTCTTCGAGGAATGCCGCGTTGTCTTCGGCGCTGGCGGCCAGGCGTTGCTGCGGCTGGCGCAGGCCGGCGCGGTCGAGGGCGCGGTGGGTAAGGGTCTTGTCCTGGCACAGGCTCATGCTGACGGCGCTGGTGAGGTCGCACAGCGACTCGCGGCAGCGAATGCGTCGGCCGCCCTGGGTGAGGGTGAAGAGGCCGGCGTCGGCGTCCTGCACCTGCACCTCGATGCCGCGTCGATGGGCTTCGTCGACGATGATTTTCGCGTAGGGATTGAGTCCCTTTTCCGGGCCGGGGCCAAGGAACAGCGACTGGTTGATGCCGTTCTTGCACTTCACTGCGAAGGTCGGCAGTTCACGGAAGCGCAGCTTGCGGTACAGCGACTTGGCCTGCTGGTTGCCGTGCAGCACCGACAGGTCCAGATAGGCCAGCCCGCGGCTCATGAAGTGTTCGATCAGGTGGCGTACCAGCGCTTCGCCGACGCCGGGCCGGCTGGACTGCGGGTCCACGGCCAGGCACCAGAGGCTGGAGCCGCCTTCGGGATCGCGGAAGGCCTTGGCGTGGTTGATGCCCATGACGGTGCCGATCACCGTGCCGGTCTCGGCGTCTTCCGCCAGCCAGTAGGCCGGGCCGCCCTGGTGGCGCGGGGTGACGTTTGAGGGATCGACCGGCAGCATGCCGCGCGAGAGGTAGAGGCGGTTGATCGCCGTCCAGTCGTCGTCGCTGTGCACGCGGCGGATGCGGAAGCCGCGGAAGGGGCGGCGCGCCGGGCGGTAGTCGGTGAACCACAGGCGCAGCGCGTCCGAGGGGTCGAGGAAGAGTTGCTGCGGGGCGTGGGACAGCACCTGCTGTGGCGCGGCGACGTAGAGGGCAATGTCGCGCTCGCCGGGTTGTTCGTTGAGCAACTCGGCCGCCAGCTTGTCCGGGCTGGAGAAGGTATGGCCGATCAGCAGGCGGCCCCAGCCGCATTGCAGGATCAGCGGGCCGTGGCTTTCCGCGTGGTCGCCGGCGAAGCGCGCCTGCAGGCGCTCGTAGGTCGGCGTCTGGCCGCGCAGCAGCCTCTGGTTGTGGGGATGGGGCAGGTTGGAATGGGGTTTCATCGTGCGCTCCCTGATAAGCATCTGTCCTGGGCTGTGGGGAAGGCGGCGCCACGCACGGCGCCGCCGGGCTCTAGAGGCCTTGTTCCGTCAGCCAGAGGTTGAGGGCCGCCAACTGCCACAACTTGGAACCGCGCAGCGGAGTGAGGTCGCTCGCCGGGTCGCTGAGCAGGCGGTCGAACATCGCCGTCTCGAACAGTCCACGGTCCTGGCTCGGGTCCAGCAGCAATTCGCTGACCCAGGCGCGGGTATTGCCTTGCAGGTGCTTGAGGCCGGGCACCGGGAAGTAACCCTTGGGCCGGTCGATCACCTCGCTGGGGATGACCTTGCGCGCGGCGGCCTTGAGCACCTGCTTGCCGCCGTCGCCAAGCTTGAAGCGCGACGGGATGCGTGCCGACAGTTCCGCGACGCGGTAGTCGAGGAACGGCACGCGGGCTTCCAAACCCCAGGCCATGGTCATGTTGTCCACGCGCTTGACCGGGTCGTCGACCAGCATGATGGTGCTGTCCAGGCGCAGCGCCTTGTCCACCGGGTCGGTCGCGCCGGGCTGGGCGAAGTGGTCGCGGACGAATTCGCTGGCCACGTCCTCGACCCGCATCGCCTCGCGGACGGTGTCCAGGTACTCGCCGTGGCTGCGATCGAAGAAGGCCGCGCGGTAGGCCTGTAGCGGGTCCTTTGCGCCGGCCACTTTCGGGTACCAGTGGTAGCCGGCGAACAGCTCGTCGGCGCCCTGGCCGCTCTGCACCACCTTGCAGTGCTTGGAGACTTCCCGCGAGAGCAGGTAGAAGGCGATGCAGTCGTGGCTGACCATCGGTTCGCTCATGGCGCGGAAGGCCGCCGGCAACTGCGAGATGACTTCGTTCTCGTCGATGCGCAGTTGGTGGTGGCGGGTGCCATAGCGTTTCGCGATCAGGTCCGAGTACTGGAACTCGTCGCCGCGCTCGCCGCCGGCATCTTCGAAGCCGATGGAGAAGGTCAGCAGGTCTTCGACGCCGGCTTCGTGGAGCAGGCCGACCAGGAGGCTGGAATCGACACCGCCGGAGAGCAGCACGCCAACCTCGCGGGCAGCGCGCTGGCGCACGCTCACGGCGTCACGCAGGCTGCTCAGCAGGCGGTCTTCCCAATCGTCCAGGGTCAGCTCGCGCTCATTGGGCAGCGGGCCGTAGTCCAGGGACCACCAGCGCTGGCGCTCGGTGTGGCCGTCGGCGTCGATGCTCATCCAGGTGGCCGGCGGCAGCTTCTGCACTTCGGCCAGCAGGGTGCGCGGCGCGGGCACCACGGCGTGGAAGCTCAGGTAATGGTTGAGTGCCACCGGGTCCAGCGCCGGGTCGATATCGCCGCCCTTGAGCAACGCCGGCAGGCTGGAGGCGAAGCGCAGGCGCTTGCCGGTCTGTGACAGGTACAGCGGCTTGATGCCGAGACGATCGCGGGCGATGAACAGGCGCCGTTTGTCGCGTTCCCAGATGGCAAAAGCGAACATGCCATTGAGGCGGGGCAATAGTTGTTCACCCCAGGCGTGGTATCCCTTGAGCAGCACTTCGGTGTCGCCACCGGAGAAGAAGCGGTAGCCCAGTGCTTCGAGCTCCTGGCGCAGCTCGGGGTAGTTGTAGATGGCGCCGTTGAAGACCAGTGACAGGCCCAGGGCGGTATCGATCATCGGCTGACCGGAGGCTTCAGCCAGGTCCATGATCTTCAGCCGCCGATGGCCCAGGGCCACCGGACCTTCGCTATGGAAACCCCAGGCGTCGGGGCCTCGCGGGGCCAGGTGATGGGTGATGCGTTCGACTGCGGCAAGGTCCGCAGCCTGTTTATCGAAACGTAACTCTCCTGCTATTCCGCACATGTCCTTACCGGATCTCCGTTGGGGATGAAGTGGGTGGCGTCTCACGGACGCCTTAGGGGATGACCCGTCGATCCGGCGAGAGTTCTATTTGATTTCATTGAGGAAAAATGACGGAGCAGCAGGTGGACTGACATGGCTGACAGCAAGACTTCGATGCGCAACGCCCACGCACTCTCGATGTTGCAGGCCCTGCGGCGCCTGCAACAGGCGGCGGAGGTGCACTCCAAGAGCCTGGGCCGGGATGGCGAACTGACGCCGCTGCAGTTGCTGATCCTGCAGGTGGTGGAGTTGGAAGGGGAAATAACCGCTGGTCAGCTGGCGCGGCACGTGGCGCTGTCCCAGTCGTCGCTTTCCGGTGCACTGGCCCGGTTGGAGAGCAAGGGGCTGCTGACGCGGCGGCGCGACGATGGTGATCGCCGCAAGCAGTGGATGAGCCTTGAAGCCGATGGCCGCAAAGCGCTCAAGCACAGCCCGGCGCTATTGCCCGAGCACGCCCTGGAGCGCTTCGCCGGGCTGCCCGAATGGGAGCAGCACGCGATTCTCGCCGGGCTGTTGCGCGCGGCCGAGCTGTTCGAGACGCCGGGGAGCGGCGTCGAGGAAGAAGAGGAAGAAGAGTTCTGAGCGTCAGCTCATCAGTTTCTGTGCCGCCAGGGACAGGCTGACCGCCACCAGCATCAGCGCGAACAGGCGCTGCAACGTCGCGCCGCCCAGGCGCACCGCCAGGCGATTGCCGAACAGCACGCCCAGTGCACCGCCCGCCGCCAGGCACGCCAGCAAGGGCAGCGGTGGCTGTGCGTGGGTCAGATAAAGCAGGAATCCACCGCCGGACACCAGCGCGATCACCGCCATGGACGTCGCGGTTGCCGCCATCATCGACAGCGGCGTGAACCACAGCAGCCCCGGTACGATCAGGAAGCCGCCGCCCACACCCATCAGGCCGGACAGCACTCCCACCGCCAACCCCACCGCAAGCAGCGGACCGTTGCGCGTCGGCAGTTCGGACACGCGCGGCTGGCTGGAGCCCTGCCACATGCGCCAGGCCGACCACAGCACCAGCACGCAGAAGCCGATGATCAGCCAGCCATCGGGCACGAACTTGCCCAGCCACTGGCCGATGGCGTTGCCCGGCCAGCCGGTGATCACCAGCCAGAACAGCGGCTTCCACGCCACCTGGCCCTGCCGCGCGCGCGGCACCGCGCCAATGGCTGCCGACAGCGCAACGGCGCCGAGGCTGACGCCGATGGCATCGTGCAGCGGCAGGTGCAGGCTGAGGAGCAATGGCAGCGCCACCAGCGAACCGCCGGCGCCGGTCAGGCCCAGCAGCAGCCCGAGGATCAGGCCGATGGCGGAGGATTCAAGCAGCAGTGCATCCATGTCGGTGGTCCGCTCTGGAAGCTGGTCGCGGTCCTGTCGCTGGACCGCGAGATGATCAGGCGTTCTTCTGGCCGCGCACGATGTCGCGCAGGAAGAAACGGTTCGGGTGGCAGGCCTCGGCCACGGCACGGGGCAAGGGTAGCGGTTCGTCGTCGATCCAGGCAGCGAGCAACTCGCCAGCCAGCGGCGCGGTGACCAGCCCGCGGGAGCCGTGGGCGCTGTTCAGGTACAGGCCGTCGAGCCAGGGGCACGGAGTTTCCGGCACCTGGCGCGCATCCTTGCCCAGTACAGCGTAAGCGCTGGCGAAGGCTTCGCGGTCGGCCAGCGGGCCCACCAGTGGCAGATAGTCCGGCGTGGTGCAGCGGAAGGCGGCGCGGCCCTGCAGAGTTGCCGGGTCGAGCTGGGCGATGTGCATGCGTTCGCTCAGGTCTGTGGATATCTCCGCCAGCAGGTCGAGGTTGCCCAGGTGTTCTGCCAATGATGGCTCAGTGTCGTCTCGCTTGAATTCGAAACTGGCGCCCAGGGTGTGCTCGCCGTGACGCGGCGGGGCGACGTAGCCCCCGGCGCAAACCACGGTACTCAGCGCGGCGCTGTCGGCGGTGGCCGGCACACGGGTGATCTGCCCGCGAATGCGCTTCATCGGCAGGCTCGATGCGCCTTCGAAGCGGCGCACCTCGGCGGCGGTGGCAAGGATGGCGACGGGCGCGCTGGCAAGTTTCGCGTCGCCGCTCCAGGCGCTCCAGCCATCGGCTTCGCGTTGCAGGCGGACTTCCTCGCCGGCCACCACGCGGATGTTCGGATGCTGCGCCAGGTGCCGGCACAGGGCCGGCGGATGTACCCAGCCACCTTCGGGATAGAACAGCCCACCGGCGGGCAGGCCGACGCCAGCGAGGGTTTCTGCCTCAGCCTTGTCCAGCAGGCGCAGCAGCGAGCCGGGGAAGGCTTCGGCGAGCTTCGCCTGGCGGCCGGCCTCGGCTTCATCGAAACCCAGTTGCAGCACGCCGCAGTCGGACCATTCCTCGCCTTTCTGCAGACGCTGGATCAGCCGTCGCGAATGGCCAAAGCCGCTGACGATCAGCCGTGACAGTGCGGTGCCGTGGGCAGACAGCTTGAGATAGAGCACGCCCTGGGGATTGCCCGAGGCTTCCTCGGCAAGGCTGGCATGACGCTCGATCAGAGTCACCTGCCAGCCGCGTGCGGCGAGACTCGCGGCGCTGGCGCAACCGGCCATGCCGCCGCCGATCACCAGGGCTTGGCGCGTTCCCTTCGAGCGAACGGGGCGGGCGTACCAGGGCTTGCCGGTGGGCTGTTCGAGGCCGATGAATTCGCCCTGGGACATCTCCCATTTCTTGCCGAAGCCCAGGGTACGGCGAATCTTGAAGCCGGCTGCGCCCAGTCCGCGGCGGACGAAACCGGCGCTGGTGAAGGTGGCGAGGGTCGTGCCCGGCGCCGAAAGACGGGCCAGCTGCGCATAGAGCGCGTCGTTCCACATCTGCGGGTTCTTCGCCGGGGAGAAACCGTCGAGGAACCAGGCATCGACGCGTGCGTCCAGTTCCGGCAGCGTGTCCAGTACGTCGCCCACCAGCAGGGTCAGCACCACGCGGCCGCCCGCGAAGACGAAGCGCTGGAAGCCGGGATTGATCGCCACGTACTGTTCCAGCACCTGCCCCGACAGGTGCGCCAGCTCCGGCCAGAGGGCGAAGGCGCGGCGCAGGTCTTCAGGTGCTACCGGGTACTTCTCGGTGGTGACGAAGTGCAGCCGTGCATCGCCAGGTGCCAGCGTCTCGAACAATTGCCAGGCGCAGAGGAAGTTCAGCCCGGTGCCGAAGCCGGTCTCGCCAATGCACAGGCGCCCGCCCGCTGGCAGCGCTGCGAAGCGCTCGGGTAGACGGTTGCCGTCGATGAATACGTGGCGCGTCTCGGCAATGCCCGAGTCGCGGGAAAAATACACGTCGCCATAGACGCGGGAAGTGGGCTGGCCGTTCTCGTCCCAGTCGATCTGGGCGCTGCTGATGTCTGGCATGAAGGAAGGCAGGGCAGTGAAACGAAGGCGGCAGTTTAGCTGATCCGTTCCGAGGACAGGCTGCGTCACTTCCGCTACCTTTTACTCACTTCGAGACAAGGAGAGGTGCATGTTCGAATCCGCCGAGATCGGTCATTCCATCGACAAGGAAACCTACGAGAAGGAGGTCGCGGTGCTGCGCGAAGCCCTGCTCGAGGCGCAGTACGAGCTCAAGCAGCAGGCGCGCTTCCCGGTGATCATTCTGATCAACGGCATCGAGGGCGCCGGCAAGGGCGAAACGGTGAAGCTGCTCAACGAGTGGATGGATCCGCGCCTGATCCGGGTGGAAAGCTTCCTCCAGCCCACCGACGAGGAACTCTCGCGGCCGCCGCAATGGCGTTTCTGGCGCCGTCTGCCGCCCAAGGGAACGACCGGCATCTTCTTCGGCAACTGGTACAGCCAGATGCTCTACGCGCGGGTCACCGGCGAGATCAAGGACAGCCAGCTCGATGGCCTGATCAACGATGCCGAGCGTTTCGAGCGGATGTATTCCGACGAGGGTGCGTTGATCTTCAAGTTCTGGTTCCACCTCTCCAAGAAGCAGCTCAAGGAGCGGCTCAAGACACTGGAGAACGACCCGACGCGCAGTTGGCAGCTCTCCGAGATCGACTGGAAGCAGAGCGAGGTCTATGACAAGTTCGTGCGTTACGGCGAGCGCGTGCTGCGCCGCACCAGCCGCGACTACGCGCCCTGGTACGTGGTGGAGGGTTCCGATGAGCGCTACCGCAGCCTGACGGTGGGCCGCACCATCCTCGAGAGCCTGCAGGCCGCACTCAAGCGAAAGGACCGCCCGACCCCGCAGCCCCATGCGGCGCCACTGGTCTCCAGCCTGGACAACAAGGGGCTGCTGGATGCGCTTGACCTGAGCCTGTCGCTGGACAAGGACCAGTACAAGGAACACCTGGCCAAGCAGCAGGCGCGCCTGGCCACGCTGATGCGCGACAAGCGTTTCCGCAGCCATTCGCTGATCGCCGTGTTCGAAGGCAACGACGCCGCCGGCAAGGGCGGCGCCATCCGCCGCGTGACTGATGCGCTGGACCCACGCCAGTACCGCATCGTGCCGATCGCCGCGCCCACCGAGGAGGAGCGTGCGCAGCCCTATCTGTGGCGTTTCTGGCGGCACATTCCGGGGCGGCGGCAGTTCACCATCTTCGACCGTTCCTGGTATGGCCGGGTCCTGGTGGAGCGGGTCGAGGGCTTCGCCTCCGACGCTGACTGGTTGCGCGCCTATGCGGAGATCAACGACTTCGAGGAGCAACTGACGAACTACGGTATCGTGCTGGTGAAGTTCTGGCTCTCCATCGACCAGCAGACCCAGTTGGAGCGTTTCAAGGAGCGCGAGTCGATTCCCTTCAAGCGCTTCAAGATCACCGAGGAGGACTGGCGCAACCGCGACAAGTGGGACCAGTACGTGGATGCGGTGGGGGATATGGTCGATCGTACCAGCACCGAGATTGCGCCCTGGACGCTGATCGAGGCCAACGACAAGCGTTATGCGCGGGTGAAGGTGCTCAAGACGATCAATGATGCGCTGGAGGCGGCTTACGGAAGCGCGAAGAAGGGCAAGAAGGACTGACGTTTGGTGTAGGAGCGAGCTTGCTCGCGAATGCGGCCTTCAAGGCCTGCTCCGGCGTTTGCCCTTGTGTAGGAGCGGGCTTTGTCCGCGATGTGTCTGCCTAGCTTTGAGGTTTCCAGCGCCGCTTCAGCGTGCGCTGCGACTTCTCGTTTCGCCCCCTCGGGCGACCCACTTTGGCAAACGACGGATGGCCGCCCCATCCAAAGTGGGCAAAGGTCTTGCCCCGGACATCCGGTTTTTCGCTTGGGCGAAAAATTCCCTCGTCGAATCGAAGTTTCAACGAGGCCTCCTGAACGGGGCGGTTCGGAGTGCTCGGCTGTTTTTCTGGAAGTCTTTGAAGTGTCAGAGCCTGAGACAGGGGTTGCGAGCTCTTCGTAAAAGCGAGCTTGCTCGCGAACTGACTCCGCAGCGGGCTCTGTTCGCGAGCAAGCTCGCTCCTACAAGGTGTTCTTCTGCGACGGCTTCGGCGCGCCAATGAGTCGCCCCATCGCCCCGGCAATCCCCATCTCCCGCAGCACCTGCAGCTCGCCCTCGGTCTCGACCATCTCCGCGATCAGCGGCAGGTCGATGCTGTTGGAAGCCCGGTACATGGCCTCGATGAACAGGCGCTTGTCGTTGTCCTGGTCGATGGCACGGATGTAGCTGCCGTCGATCTTCAGGTACGCAAGACCCAGGCGGGTGAGGTTGCCGATCAGGCTGAAGCGCCCGCCGAAGTGCTGCAGGCCGAGCTTGGCGCCGACTTCCTGGACAGACTGGGCGAGCTTCTCCAGCTCGGCCGGCGGCGGCAGGTAGCGTTCGTCCACTTCCAGCGTCATCAGTTGCGCTTCCTGCGGGTGGGCACGCAGGATTTCGAAGAGCTGGCGCAGGGGCTCGGCGCTGCGCACGGTTTCCGCCGAGAGCGACAGGGCCAACGGTGCCGGTTGCTGGGCGAGGTGGGCGAGGGCGTGTTCGAGCATCGCCAGGTCGAAACGCGCCGACCAGCCGAATCGCTCAATCCAGGGCAGGAATTGCCCGGCGGCCACGGCCTCGCCCTTGGGATCGAGCAGCCGCGCGAGGACCTTCTGGTGCAGCAACTCGCCGTTTTCCGCGCAGGCGCGCACGGGCTGGAACCACAGCTGCAGCTTGCCCTTCTGCAGGGCGTCGTCGAGCCAGTCGCGCCAGGCACGGGAGTCCTGGGCAGGCTGGCTGCCGGAGCTGTCCAGGCGTTGCCAGGTGCGGTCCGGAGTGGCCTGTGCCTGGGCCAGTGCCTGGTCGGCGCGCGACAGCACGCCAGCGGAGGGCTCGCCCGGTCGGAAGGCCGCCAGGCCCAGATGCGCCACCGGCGTGCAATCGCTGGCGCCCGTGCCGCGCAGGTTTTCCAGGGCGGCACTGAGTTCGTCCGCCAGATGCTCTGCACTGGCGCTGTCCAGGCCGGGCGCCAGCAGGGTGAATTCGCCGCCGCGACTGCGCGCGGCCAGCCAGTCCGGCGTGCCGTGCTGCTCGCGCTCACGTTCCAGCAACTCGGCGACGTCGCGGATCAGCGCGTCGGTGCGCTGTCCGCCGAGACGCTGGTTGAGCCCGGCCAGGTCGTTCAGGCGCAGCAGCAGCAGGTAGCCAGCGGCGTTCTGCTCGCTGGGCGAGAGCTGCGCATCCAGCCGCGCGTCGAACAGGCGACGGTTGGCCAGGCCGGAAAGGCTGTCCTGGTAGGCCTCCTCGCGCAGTTTCTCGCTGCGGCTGGCTTCTTCGGCGAACAGGGCCTTGAGCTTGTCGACCATCTGGTTCATCGCCTGTACCACGCGCCGCAGCTCCGGGGTGCGCGGTTCCCTGGGCAGGGTGAGGAATTCGCGGCGGGTGATGGCGTGGGCTTGCTGCACCATCTGGTCCAGAGGCTTCAATTGGGTGCGCAGCAGCCAGCCGCCAAGGATGGCGCTGACCAGCCCGCAGGCCAGCAGCCAGGCGAGGCTGCCCAGCGCACCGTCCCACAGCTTGGCCAGGGCGAACTGCGGATGGCTGACCACCTCGACCCGCGCGGCCTGTTCCCAGCCGCGCATGATCAGCGCGTCGCCGCCCTGGGCCTTGAGGTTGACCAGCTTGGCGAACCAGGCCGGCACCTGTTGGTTCTGCGTGTCGCTGTCGCGCTCGACGATGACCTTGCCCTCGGGAATGCTCACCACGCGGATGGTGGCGAAGTAGCCGGAGTCGAAGATCGAGCTGACCATCAGCTCGATCATCGCCGGGTCGTCCACGTGCGGGGTGAGCGACAGGCCCAGCGCGGTGGCCGCATCCTGGGCATGGGAGCGCAACTGGCCGATCAGTTGCTCGCGGGAGCTTTCTAGGCTGGCGGCGAAGCTGCCGGCGAAGGCCACCACGAGGAACAGGCAGATCGCCAGGAACAGTTGCTTGAGCAATGACATGCCGGGTTCTCCTATCGCGTCTCGTCGAGGTCCAGGCCCTCGGCGCGCATCTTGGTCAACAGGTCCTGCCAGCGCGACAGCTTCTTGCTGTCGCCGGTGCGCTTGCCGCCGCCGGGGCCGGGCAGCCACAGCCCCTCGGCGTTGAAGGCGTAAACGGGCAGGAGGTCCTTGCGCTGGGAGGCGGGCTTGATCTGCGGGATCAGGTTGTCCAGCACCAGCGGTTCGGCAGTGGGGGAGGCGTAGTAGGTGAGCACCATGTGCGCCTGGTTCTGCTGCAGCGCCTTGACGTAAGTGATGCGCAGCTTGTCGCTGGCGACCCCGAGGCGGCGCAGGGTGACGAACTTGGCGATGGAGTAGTCCTCGCAGTCGCCGGCGCCCTTGTAGAGCGATTCCACCGGGGTGGCCCAGTAGTCCTCCTGGTGCCAGACGGTGCGGTCGTCGGTGAACACCAGCGCGCCATTGAAGAAGGCGTTGACGGCCTTGAGCTTGGCCATCTCGTCGAGATTCTCGCTGTCGGCGATCAGGCGGCCCCAGGATTCGATGCGGGTCTTGGCGGTGCCGAGGTTGCCGTAGCGCTGCTCGGCGTTCTTCAGGATGGTGTCGAAGTTCCAGGCGGCGCCGGCGCTCAGCGCGAGGAGCGCGAGCAGCAGCACGCCGGCCCGCAGACGCAGCGGGCTGGCGAACAGCCAGAGGGCTCCTCGGGGTGGCTGCATCGCCAGCGCTCCATGTGGGATGTGTGGAGTCTAGGCGCTCTTCGAGAACTTGCGCCGGCCTATCGCCATTAGGCGCAAAGCCCCGCTGTACGGGGCTTGAAGACGAAACTGACAGGATTGTCATTTAAGGGTCAGCGTCCGGTCCCGGCTGCTGGCTTATAACCCCAGGATGCGGCCGCTGTGGCCGATCCAGACGCAGGAGAGCGGGATGCAGGGGCAACGGCGGGTTTGGCTGGCGGCAGGGTTGCTGGGGGTGACGGCGCTGGGAGCAGGCATCTGGAGCTTTGCCGGCCGGCACGAGGCGCCGCAGGCCGCAGCCCAGCCAGCCGGCATACCGGTAACCCTGGCGCGAGTGGCCCGCGAGGACCTGGCGCAGAACCTCGACGGCGTTGGCACCGTTACCTCGCTGGCCAGCGTGCTGGTCCGCCCACAAGTGGAAGGCCAGCTCACCGCGTTGCTCGTCGAAGAGGGGCAGATGGTCAAGCAGGGCGAGCTGCTGGCGACCATCGACGACCGCGCGATCAAGGCTGCGCTGGAGCAGGCCGAGGCGACCAAGCAGAGCAACCAGGCGCAGCTGCGCATCGTCGAGCAGGACCTGGCGCGCTACCAGACGCTGATCCAGCGCGGCTCGATTTCCCGGCAGACGGTGGAGCAGAGCGAGGCCGAAGCCGCTCGCCTGCGTGCCACCCTGCGCGGCAACGACGCCACCATCGACGCCGAGCGCGTGCGCCTGTCCTACACCCGGATTACCTCTCCGGTTGCCGGCCGCGTCGGCATTCGCAACGTGGATGTCGGCAACCTGCTGCGCACCAACGACAGCAGCGGCCTGTTCACCGTCACGCAGATGTCGCCGATCTCGGTGGTCTTCGCCCTGCCGCAGGAAAGCCTGCCCAAGTTGCAACCGCTGATGAGCAGCGATTCCCCGGTCGTGGCGCGCAGCCGCGACGGCGGCCAGTTGCTCGGCGAGGGCCGCCTGCGCAGCATCGACAACCAGGTGGCCGCCAGCACCGGCACCATCCGTGTCCGTGCGGTTTTCGACAACAAGGACGGCCAGCTCTGGCCGGGGCAGTTCGTTGCCATCGACCTGCAGTCCGGCGTGCTGCACAACGGCCTGGTGCTGGACAGCCGCGCCGTGCGCCGTGGCCTGGACGGTGCCTTCGTGTTCCGCATCGAGGACGGCAAGGCGCAGAAGGTGCCGGTGCGCATCGTCGCGGAAGTGGACGGGCGCACCATAGTCGAGGGCCTGGCGGTGGACGATGAAGTGGTGCTCGATGGCCATTCCCGCCTGACGCCCGGTGCACTCGTGGAGGTGCAGGGCGACGTGCAGGCCCTGGCCCGCCGGAGCGAGCCGTGAGCGTGCGCGCCGGCATGTCCGGCTGGTGCGTGCGCCACCCCATCGCCACCTGCCTGCTGACCATCGCCTCGCTGCTGCTCGGGCTGCTGGCATTCTTCCGGCTTGGCGTCGCGCCGTTGCCGCAGGTGGATTTCCCGACCATCCAGGTCCAGGCCCTGCTGCCCGGCGGCAGTCCGGAGACCATGGCGTCGTCGGTGGCGACCCCGCTGGAAGTGCAGTTCAGCGCCATTCCCGGCATCACCCAGATGCTTTCCACCAGCGCCCTGGGCTCGACCACCCTGACCCTGCAGTTCGACCTGGACAAGAACATCGACGTCGCCGCCCAGGAGGTCACCGCCGCGATCAACGCCGCCGCCGGCCGGCTGCCGGCAGACATGCCGAACCTGCCGACCTGGCGCAAGATCAATCCGGCGGACAGCCCGATCATGATCGTGCGGGTGAACTCCGAGCTGATGCCGCTGATAGAGCTGAGCGACCTGGCCGAAGTGCTGCTGTCGCGCCAGCTCAGCCAGATTGCCGGGGTGGGGCAGATCTTCGTGGTCGGCCAGCAGCGCCCGGCGATCCGCATCCAGGCTCAGCCGGAGAAGCTCGCGGCGTACCGCCTGACCCTGGCTGACCTGCGCCAGTCGCTGCAATCGGCGAGCATCAACCTGGCCAAGGGCGCGCTGTTCGGCGACGGTCGCGTGTCCACCCTGGCGGCCAACGACCAGTTGTTCAGCCCCGACGAATACGGCGATCTCGTCGTCGCTTACCGAGCGGGCGCGCCGGTGTTCCTGCGCGACCTGGCGAAGGTGGTGAAGGCACCGGAAGACGACTACGTGCAGGCCTGGCCGGATGGCCGGCCGGGCGTTGCGCTGGTGATCCTGCGCCAGCCCGGCGCGAACATCGTCGAGACCTCCGATGCCATCCAGGCCGAGTTGCCACGCCTGCGCGAGATGCTGCCGGCGGGCGTCGAGGTGGAAGTGCTCAACGACCGCACCCGCACCATTCGTGCCTCGCTGCACGAAGTCGAACTGACCCTGCTGCTGACCATGGGGCTGGTGGTGCTGGTGATGGGGCTGTTTCTCCGCCAGCTGTCGGCGACCCTGATCGTCGCGACTGTCCTGGGGGTGTCGCTCAGCGCGAGTTTCGCGGCGATGTATCTGCTGGGCTTCACGTTGAACAACCTGACGCTGGTGGCGTTGATCATCGCGGTGGGCTTCATCGTCGACGATGCCATCGTCGTGGTGGAAAACATCCACCGCCATCTGGAGCAGGGCAAGGATCGGGTCGAGGCGGCGCTGGCCGGCGCCTCGGAGATCAGCTTCACCGTGGTCTCGATCAGCTTCTCGCTGATCGCCGCATTTATCCCGCTACTGTTCATGGGCGGCATCGTCGGTCGGCTGTTCCGTGAGTTCGCCGTCAGCGTCACGGCCGCCATCCTGATTTCCGTGCTGGCCTCGCTGACCGTGGCGCCGATGCTTGCCTCGCGCTTCATGGGCAAGCCGAAGCATGGACATGATGACGGCGGCATCGCCGGCTGGCTGCTGGCGCGCTACGCGAAGGGGCTGGACTGGTCGCTCAAGCACCAGCGCACCGTGCTCGCCGGCTTCGTGGTCTGCGTGGCCGTTGCGGTGGCCGGTTATGTCGGGATTCCCAAGGGCTTCTTCCCGTCCCAGGACACCGCCTTCATCTTCGGTACCACCCAGGCCGCCGAGGATATCTCCTATGCCGACATGGCCGAGAAGCACAAGCAACTGGCGGATATCATTGCCGCCGACCCTGCCGTGCAGAGCTACAACCACGCCATCGGCATCACCGGCGGCAGCCAGAGCCTGTCGAACGGGCGCTTCTGGATCGTGCTCAAGGACCGCGGCGACCGCGACGTATCGGTGGACGAGTTCATCAACCGCATCCGGCCCAAGCTGGCCAAGGTGCCGGGCATCGTTCTCTACCTGCGTTCGGCCCAGGACATCAACCTTGCCACCGGCCCGGTGCGCACCCAGTACCAGTACGCCCTGCGCAGTAACGACAGCGCGGCACTGGCACTCTGGGCGGATCGGCTGACCCAGCGGCTGAAGGAGGAGGGCGGCCTGCAGGACGTGTCCAACGACCTGCAGATGGGCGCCAGCGTGACCTCGCTGCAGATCGATCGAGTGGCGGCGGCGCGTTTCGGACTGTCCGCCGAGGATGTCAGCCAGACGCTCTACGATGCCTTCGGCCAGCGCCAGGTGGGTGAGTTCCAGACCGAGGTCAACCAGTACAAGGTCATTCTCGAACTGGATTCCCGGCAGCGTGGTCGCGCTGACAGCCTGGCGTGGTTCCACCTGCGCTCGCCGCTGACTGGCGAGATGGTCCCGCTGGCGGCGCTGGCGCGGGTCGTGCCGGACAAGTCCGGGCCACTGCAGATCAACCACAACGGCATGTTCCCGGCGGTGACCCTGTCCTTCAACCTGTCGCCGGGCGTGGCCCTGGGCGATGCCGTGAGTCTCGTCCAGCGCGTGCAGCAGGAGATCGGCATGCCGTCCAGCATCAGCGGCGAGTTCCAGGGCGCGGCGGCGGCCTTCCAGAGCTCGCTGGCGAGCCAGCCGCTGCTGATCCTCGCGGCGTTGTTCGCGGTCTACGTGATCCTCGGCGTGCTCTACGAGAGCTTCGTGCACCCGCTGACGATTCTTTCCACCCTGCCTTCGGCAGGCATCGGCGCGGTGTTCCTGCTCTGGGGTTGGGGCCTGGAGTTCTCGGTGATGGCGCTGATCGGCCTGGTGCTGCTGATCGGCATCGTCAAGAAGAACGGCATCCTGATGGTCGACTTCGCCCTGGCTGCGCAACGCCAGCGCGGGCTGTCGCCTTACGATGCGATCCGCGAGGCGTGCCTGGCGCGCTTCCGGCCGATCATGATGACCACGCTGGCCGCGCTGCTCGGCGCGATCCCGCTGATGCTCGGCTTCGGCACCGGCTCGGAACTGCGCCAGCCGCTGGGCGTGGCGGTGGTGGGCGGGCTGATCTTCAGCCAGGCGCTGACCCTGTTCAGCACCCCGGTGGTGTACCTGGCGCTGGACCGTATCTTCCACCGCCCGCAGCCTGCGCCGGTAATCGCCGGAGGTGCGGCATGAAGCGCGGCTGGGTAGCATGGCTGGACGCGGCGAACGGAGGGCCGGCATGCGCGTACTGATTGTCGAAGACGAGAGCAAGACCGCCGATTACCTGCAGCGCGGCCTGAGCGAGCAGGGCTTCACCGTGGACGTCGCGGCCAACGGCATCGACGGCCGGCACCTGGCGCTCAACGGCGAATACGACGTCATCGTGCTCGACGTGATGCTCCCCGGTATCGACGGCTACGGCGTACTGCGCGCGTTGCGCGAACAGCGGCAGACGCCGGTGATCATGCTCACCGCCCGCGAGCGTGTGGAAGACCGCGTGCGCGGCCTGCGCGAGGGCGCCGACGACTACCTGATCAAGCCGTTCTCCTTCCTCGAACTGGTGGCGCGCCTGCAAGCGCTGACCCGCCGTGGCGCGCACCTGGAAAGCGCCACGCAGATGCGCATCGCCGACCTGGCCATCGATCTGGTCAGCCGCCGCGTGCAGCGCGGCGGCACGCGCCTGGAACTGACTGCCAAGGAATACTCGCTGCTGTGCGTGCTGGCCCAGCGCAGCGGCGAAATCCTCTCCAAGACGGCCATCGCCGAGCTGGTCTGGGACATCAATTTCGACACCGATACCAATGTCGTCGAGGTCGCCATCAAGCGCCTGCGCGCCAAGCTCGACGGGCCGTTCGACACCAAGCTGCTGCACACCATCCGCGGCATGGGCTATGTGCTGGAGAGCCGCACCGTGCAGGAGCGCGAAGCGTGAAAGGCCTGTCGCTGTCGACGCGCCTGGCCGGCATGTTCGCCGTCGCCGCACTGGGCATCTTCCTGCTCATCGGTTCGGCCATCTATTGCGTGCTCGATGCGCAGATCGAGCGCCTGCAACGCTCGGAGCTGGACACCCGTTTCAACATGGTCGCGCGCATGCTCGACAAGCCCGACCTCGCCGAGCGCTGGCCGCACATGCAGCTCAAGCTCAACACCCTGAGCCAGGAGTACCAGTTGATCCGCTTCTGGATCGACAGCGACGACGCGCGCTTCCGCTACGGCAAACCCAACGAGACGGTCAACCGGATGCTCGGCACCGGGAACGGCTATGCCGAGCTTGAGCTGCCCGAACACGACGCACCGCTCTCCGCCCGTGTCGGCCGCCTGCCGGCCAGCGATGGACGACCGGCGCTGGTGCTGCTGGCGGCGATCGACAGCGTGGCATTCAAGCACGCCCGCGAGGCGACGCTGGTGACGCTGTTCGTGCTCTCCGCGCTGGGGATCGCGCTGGCGACCTTGTGCGGCCACTGGATTGCCCGCGTCGGTTTGCGGCCGCTGCACGAACTGTCTGCCGAAGCGAGGCAGATCAGCCCCCGCCAGCTGTCCCAGCGGTTGCGCCTGGCCGGTTTGCCGGCGGAGCTTTCGGCGCTGGCCGGTGCCTTCAACGAAGCACTGGACCGGCTGGAGCAGGCTTATCTGCGTCTGGAGTCGTTCAACGCCGACGTCGCCCACGAACTGCGCACGCCGTTGGCCAACCTGATCGGCCAGAGCCAGGTCGCGTTGTCCCGCGAGCGCAGCGCACAGGATTACGAGGAGGTGCTGCAGTCCAATCTGGAGGAGCTGGAGCGCCTGCGTGCCATCGTCAACGACATGCTGTTCCTCGCCCGTGTCGACCAGGGCGGGCTGGCTGCCGAAAGGGTGGAAACCTCACTGGCGGCCGAGGTGGCGACGACGCTGGACTTCCTCGAGGTGATCTTCGACGAACAGGGCGTGCAGGTGAATCTGCGCGGCGATGCGTGGGCCTGCGTCGAGCGCGCGCTTTTCCAGCGCGCGGTGACCAACCTGCTCTACAACGCCGCCCAGCACACTGCACCGGGCGGGCGCATCGACGTACGCCTGAGCGGCGAGCGCGGCGCCGCGCTGGTGGAAGTCAGCAACCCTGGCGAGCCGATCACCGCCGAGCAACGCGCGCGGCTGTTCGAGCGCTTCTATCGCGCCGACATGGCACGCGCCAACAGCCAGAGCAACCATGGGCTGGGGTTGTCCATCGTCAAAGCGGTGGCGAGCATGCACGGCGGCTCGGTGTTCGTGCGCAGCGAGGGCGGGGTGAATACCTTCGGCTTTACGGTGGATGGGGTGGGGCCAGTCGGGCCGGCGCAGGATGATCAGCAGGATGTGACGGGCGAAGTGGTGCCAGTCTGAAGGCTTCAGTGCTCGGGCAATAGCCCTCTCCCTTCCGGGAGAGGGCTGGGGAGAGGGTTTTCGAGCCCGCAGCGGACTCAATCCAGGCGCCGCGTCTTCGTCCGAATCAGGTAGATGCTCACCAGCGTCGCACTGGTCAGCATGAACGCCCAGGCCCAGGGGCGCTGCACGATGAACCCTGAAATGAGGATGCTGCACCACATCAGGCCGATGGCGTAGACCTTGCCCTTGAGCGGGATGCCTTCGCCGTCGAGGTAGTCGCGAATCCACGGGCCGAGTTTCGGGTGATTCACCAGCCAGTCATAGAAGCGCTGGGAGCTGCGCATGAAGCAGGCGGCGGCGAGCAGCAGGAAAGGCGTGGTGGGCAGCACCGGCAGGAAGATGCCGATCACGCCCAGTGCCACGCTGAGCCAGCCGATGCCCAGCAGGCAGTAGCGAACCCAGGCGTGACGGCTTTGGCGGATTTCTCGTGGCATCGACGTACGCGTAGCGAATCCGGAGCCGCGTTGCGCGGCTCCGGCAGTGGATCAGTGGGTGCGGGGCTTGAGCAGGGCCGGTTTTTCTTCCGGGGCCTGGCACAGCAGGAACAGGTTGGTCAGCAGTTCGGGAATCTGCGCGACCATGTCATCCACCAGTCCGCGGTCGCTGGCGATCTCGTCGAACTCGGGTTGTTCGTCGAACAGGCCGGAACCGACCATGATCGGCAGCAGCAGCTCGCTGACTTCTTCCTCGGCCTGCTCGAACCACACCGCTTCACGCAGGAACACGCCTTCCATGAAGCCGATGCACCAGCCGCGGATGTCGGAGTCGTCCGGCTCGTCGCCCAGGTAGGGTTCGCAGGGCAGCTCCAGCTCTTCGTCACCGGCCATCTGGCGGATGATGTGCGCCTTGAGCTGGAGCAGGGTCGATTCGATTTCGTTGCGCTCTTCCTCACTGCGGTAGTGCGGCGGCTCGGCAAACAGGGCGTCGATCCACTCGCGCTCCGGCACTTCCTCCGGGCAGATCGCCAGGGCGGTCAGGTAGCCGTGTGCCGCCACGTAGTCCAAGGCTTCCTCGTGCAGGTCATCGGCATCGAGAAAGACTTGCAGGCGGGACAATTGGTCGGCGAAGGACATCGGGTACTACCTCGGAGGTGATCGGTCCCGAATTGTAGTCCTTCCGGGGGCCCGCGGCAAAAGCCAAATGCCCGTGCAGCCTGAGCCGACGCGGGGTTCGGACGCATGTGACGGATTTTTCCGCAGTTTCCCGGACAAGGTGCCGGCCGTGGGCGGACGGCTTGCGTATAATGCGCGGCTTCATTCGGAGTCCCCCATGCTCGATCAGGCACTGCGCATCCTCAAAGACGTTTTCGGTTACGACGCCTTCCGCGGCAATCAGGCGCGGATCATCGAGCGCGTGGCCAGCGGCGGCGATGCCCTGGTGCTGATGCCCACCGGCGGCGGCAAGTCGCTGTGCTTCCAGGTCCCGGCGCTGCTGCGCGACGGCCTGACGGTGGTGGTCTCGCCGCTGATCGCGCTGATGGAAGACCAGGTCGCCACACTCGACGAACTGGGCGTGCCGGTGGCGGCGCTGAACTCCTCGTTGAGCCCCGAGGCCCAGCGCGAAATCGCCGCTCGCCTTCAGCGTGGCGAAATCAAGCTGCTTTATCTGGCGCCCGAGCGCCTGGTGCAGCCGCGCATGCTGGACTTCCTGCAGCGCCTGGAGATCGGCCTGTTCGCCATCGACGAGGCGCACTGCGTGTCGCAGTGGGGCCATGACTTCCGTCCCGAGTACCTGCAGCTGGGCCAGCTCGCCGAGCTGTTCCCGCACGTGCCGCGCATTGCCCTGACCGCCACGGCGGACATGCGCACCCGCGAGGAGATGATCCAGCGCCTGCACCTGCAGGACGCCGAGCAGTTCCTCTCCAGCTTCGACCGGCCGAACATCTTCTACCGCATCGTGCCCAAGGAGCAGCCGCGCAAGCAGTTGCTGGGCTTCCTCGCCGAGCGCCGGGGCGATGCCGGCATCGTCTACTGCATGTCGCGCAAGAAGGTCGAGGAGGTCGCCGAGTTCCTCTCCGCCCAGGGCTTCCCGGCGCTGCCTTACCACGCCGGGCTGTCCAACGACCTGCGCGCCTATCACCAGAAGCGCTTCCTCAACGAGGAAGGGCTGATCATGGTCGCCACCATCGCCTTCGGCATGGGCATCGACAAACCCAACGTGCGCTTCGTCGCGCACCTGGACCTGCCGAAAAGCCTCGAGGCGTATTACCAGGAAACCGGCCGCGCCGGCCGTGACGGCCTGCCCGCCGATGCCTGGATGGCCTACGGCCTGCAGGACGTCTTGCTGCTGCGGCAGATGATGCAGAACTCCGAGGGCGACGAGCGCCACAAGCGCGTCGAGCGGCACAAGCTCGAAGCCATGCTGGCGCTGTGCGAGGAAACCCGCTGCCGCCGCCAGGCGTTGCTGGCCTATTTCGACGAGGTGATGCCCAACCCCTGCGGCCATTGCGACATCTGCGTCGATGGCGTGGAGACCTGGGACGCCACCGAGCCCGCGCGCCAGGCGTTGTCGGCCATCTACCGCAGCGGCCAGCGCTATGGCGTCGGTCATCTGGTGGACGTGCTGTTGGGCAAGGACACCGAGAAGGTGCGCAGCGTCGGCCACCAGCACCTGGCGGTATTCGGCATCGGCAAATCCCGCGCCGAGGACGAATGGCGCACGCTGTTCCGCCAACTGGTCGCCCGTGGCTTCGCCGATGTGGACGTCGACGGCTTCAATGGCCTGCGCCTGACCGAGGCCTGCCGTCCGTTGCTGCGCGGCGAAGAGACGCTGGCCCTGCGCCGTGATCCGAAGCCGCAGCGCAACAAATCGTCCTCTTCTGGCGGGGCCAGTTCGGCCAGCCAGCTGGTGCGCCAGGAAGAGCGCGAGATGTGGGAAGCCCTGCGCACCCTGCGGCGCAAGCTGGCGCAGGAGCACTCGGTGCCGCCCTACGTCATCTTCCCCGATGCGACGCTGCTGGAGATGCTGCGCAGCCAGCCGACCACGCTCACCGCCATGGCTCAGGTCAGTGGCGTCGGCGCGCGCAAGCTGGAGCGCTACGGTCAGGCCTTCCTCGACGTGCTCACCGAGTCCGAGGCGGCGCCCGCCACCCCGGCACCGGTGGCCGACCTCAGCCACGAACTGGTCACCCTGGCCCGCGCCGGCATGACCCCGGCGCAGATCGCCCGCCAGCTCGATTGCAGCGAGAAGAACGTCTACAGCCTGCTGGCCGAGGCCATCGGCAAGCAGCAGCTGGGCCTGGAACAGGCGCTGGACCTGCCCGAGGAACTGCTCGGTGAAATCCAGGACGCCTTCCTCGACGAGGACGGTGAGCTGCCGCCGGTGACAGCAATCGCCGAGCTGTTCGAAGGCCGCGTCCCGCTGGGCGTTCTGCATTGCGTGCGCGCCGCCCTGCAGGCCGAGCTGGAAGTCTGATCGCGCCGAAATACGGCGTTACAGATGAAATATCAATGTGCCAGCAACGGCGCCTTTTTCCACCAGTCCTATCTGTCAGTACGGAACACTTTCGGAGTGACAGATGGCGAGCTGGGTGCGGGTAGTGGCGGGGCTGCTGGTCGTCGGGCAACTCAGCGGATGTGCCAGTGGTGGCGGGCTGACCGAAGGTGGCAAGAACGCCTTGATCGGCGTTGCGGCGGTCGCGCTGGTAGCAGGGCTGGTCATCATGTCCAAGGACGATGACGACGACGATCGAGACTGCCGCAAGCATCACAATCGCTCCGAGCGCCGCTATTGCAATGGCTCCTACTACGACCACGACCGCTACCGGAACTCCCGTGACGATCGCTGGTGATTGCAAAGCTCCGTCAGTTTCGTGACGGGGCAAACCGACAAACTTGTGACGCACGTCCCGAACAGCTATGGTGGCACTTAGACCTCCACGAGAAGAGGTGAGCGTGCCACAACAACAAAGCTGGCTGGACGACGTCCGCTCCAATGCCTATGCCGAACAGCTCTCCCGGGGCTTTCGCCGCCTGCGTTTCGAGCCCGACCTCGAGACCCAGTACCGTCATTACCTGCTCGAAGACAGCTTCGACCTCAAGCGCACCGCGCTGACCATCGGCGTGCTGATCTGGCTGGCGCTGGCGGCCATCGATTTCCTCCTCATCCGTGGCCCCGAACACTGGCAGATGCTTGCCGTGCGCATCGGCGTGCTGGTGCTGCTGACCGTCTGCGGCGGGTTGATCCTGCAGCGTCGCCATATCCACCTGCTGGTGCCGCTGAGCCTGGCCTGCATCCTCAGCGTCGGCATCGGCGCGGCGGCAGTCGCCGGCATCGCCCACACAGTGGACCAGAGTTATCCCTACGAAGGCCTGTTGCTGGTCAGCATGGCCGCCTACTTTCTGATCGGCCTGCGCTTCGCCGAGGCGGTGGGCAGCGCTTCCGTGATCCTGCTGGCCTACGTGGGCTTCGAGTTGTATGCGGGACTGCCGTTGCCCAAGCTGATCAGCAACGTGGTCTTCCTGCTGTTCGGCAACCTGGTCGGCGCGGTGGGCTGCTACCTGCTGGACTACAAGTCCCGCCAGCATTTCCTGATCAGCCGCCTGCTCAAGGTCATGGCCGAGCACGATGCCCTGACCGGCCTGCACAACCGCCGCAGTTTCAATCGCCAGCTCGAGCGCCTGTGGCGCCAGGCGCAGCGCGAGAGCGTGGGGCTGGCACTGCTGCTCTGCGATGTCGACCATTTCAAGGCCTACAACGACCGCTACGGCCACCAGGCCGGCGATGGTGTGTTGCAGCGTATCGGCGAGGTGCTCATGGCCAGCGCCCGGCGCCCGCTGGACATGGCTGTGCGCCTGGGCGGCGAGGAATTCGCCGTGCTGCTCTATGGCGCCAGCGAGCGGGAGGCGAGGGAGCGTGCCGAGGTGTTGCGCGGAGCGGTGCAGGGCCTGGGCATCGTCCACGAAGGATCGCTGACGGCGGATGAGGTGACGCTGTCCATCGGTGTCTCCTGCCTCTGGCCGGAGACAGGGCATCCGCTGCGCAGCATCTACGAGCACGCCGACCGTGCGCTCTACGAGGCCAAGGCGTTCGGGCGCAACCAGGTTGTCGCCTGATGGCCCATTCCGTCCCCCGAGCTGGCGCCGTGCGTGACTGCGGCGTGCGCAGGCGCGGTGCTAGGATTCGCCGCACCTTGCCTCCGAGCCCGCGCCCATGCAGCAGCTGATCCAGCCCAACGGCCAACCGCACTACGGCATCTTCCCCGGCACCCCGGCGACCATCAATCACCGCGACTTTGACTTCCGCTCGCCCATGGGGCGCCGTCTCGGCGCGTTGAGCAAGTGGCGCAGCTTCCACCAGTTCCAGTACTTCGGCCTGATCAGCCCGACGCTGATCGGCGGCTGCGCGCTGGCGGACCTCAGCCTGCTGTCCATCGGCTTCGTCTACCTCTACCACCCCGAGAGCGGGCGGATGATCGAGCGCCAGTTCAAGTGCCCGCTGGGCAAGGGCTCGAATTTCTCGCAGACGCCCAACGACGGTGTCTGTGAACTGCGCCAGGGGCGCAACCTGCTGCGCCTGGAGAATGGTTCCTCGCCCCTGGAAAAGCGCCTCCTGGTGGAACTGGACGACGGCACCCGCATCGACGCCCGTTTCAGCGAGGAGCAGCCGGCGTTCGAACCCATGAGTATCTGCACGCCGACGGCGGTCAACGGCTGGGTCTACGCCCGCAAGGTGGCCGGCGTGCATTGCCATGGCGAGGTGCGTAGCGCGCTGGGCGACTACGACCTGCGGGAGCTGGATGCCTACGCCCACCACGACTGGTCCGCCGGCTACATGCGCCGCGAGACGTTCTGGAACTGGGCGTGCCTGTCCGGCGAGGCGCAGGGGCGGCGTGTCGGCCTGAATCTGTCCTGCGGGGTCAACGAGACCAGCTTCACCGAGAACTGCTACTGGCTCGACGGCCAATTGGTGAAGGTCGATACGGTGCGTTTCGAGTTCGACCGCGATCATCCGCTGCAGCCCTGGACCATCCGTTCCTATGACGGCCAGGTCGAGTTGCGCTTCGAAGCCCACGGCCTGCACCAGGAACGCCTGAACCTCGGCGTGCTGGCGAGCAACTTCAAGCAGATCTTCGGGCGCTTCAGTGGCGTGCTGAAACCGGCAGGGCAGGCCGAGGTGCGTATCGACAATCTGTGGGGCTTCGTCGAAGACCAATATGCGAAATGGTGAGGCCCGAGGTCACACCCTGCGACAATCTGTCATTGTACGGGCTTGATTAGCTGGCTAATAATTAGTCAAATCAACTTAGCCGACTCATCCTCGATTCTCTCAGTAGAAAGCCCGACGCAATGTCAGATAACGATAAGCACTACTTCGGTACCCAATTGGCCCAGGCTTCGCGTGCATGGCGGGCTGAACTCGACCGCCGTCTCAGTCATCTCGGACTTTCCCAGGCGCGCTGGCTGGTGCTGCTGCACCTGGCGCGCCACTCGGCCGCCCCCACCCAGCGCGAGCTCGCGCAATCGGTCGGGGTCGAAGGTCCGACGCTGGCCAGGCTGCTGGACGGCCTCGAAGCCCAAGGTCTGGTCCGGCGGCAAGCCGTGGCCGAAGACCGTCGCGCCAAGCGTATCGCCCTGACCCCCAAGGCAGACGTGCTGATCACCGACATCGAGAATATCGCCGCCGCGGTTCGCAACGAAGTGCTGGCGGGCATTACCGAAGATGAAATCGCCCTGTGCCAGAAAACGCTCAGTCGGATTCTCGGCAATCTTGAGCGGAACTGAGCAATTCATCACGTTATTCAGGTAAAGTAGCCATTTTTCTGGCGGTCCTTTGTGGGGCCGCTGGCCATTCGCTATCCACTCCCCAACCATTCGCCGGTTTTTCGACGATTTATCTTGACCAAATCCAGCGCACCACCTAATCCGTGATATCAGACGGCCTGTACTCTGCAAGGTACAGTGGGTAGTGCGTGACGGTCTGCAGTCCGGCATGGCTTCAGGTGTGAGGACAGGTTCAGCCTGCTGCTTTCGAGTGGTCAGGGAATGGCGTGCAGACCCGGACAATGGGATGGGGTTATGGCTCGAATAAAGAGAATTCCGCTGACGCTGGCCGCACTGTCGGTTTTTGTATCCGCTCACGCGAATGCCCTCGGTCTCGGGGAAATTACGTTGCATTCCGGCCTGAACCAGCCGCTGGATGCCGAGATCGCTCTGCTGCAGACCGGCGACATGACGTCCGACGAACTGGTGGCCAAGCTCGCCAGCCCCGCGGACTACGAGAATGCCGGGGTCGACCGCTTCGTGTTCCTGCAGAACTTGCGCTTCACCCCGGTGATTCGCAACGGCCGTGGCTACATCAAGGTGGTGTCCACGCAGCCGGTACACGAGCCTTACCTGAATTTCCTGATCGCCGTGGAGCGCCCCAACGGTCGCCTGCTGCGCGAATACACCGTGCTGATCGATCCGCCGGAGTACAGCGCCAACCGCAGCCTGGCCGCCAATCTGGCGACCAGCGTGCCGGCGCCTTCGCGGGCTTCCGGCTATCGCACGGAACCTGTACGCAGGGCTCCGGCGCAACCGTCGTTGCCGGCTGGCGACGGCCGCTACACCACGGTGCGCAATGACACCCTGTGGAAGATCAGTTCGCGCCTGAGTGGTACTGGCGTTTCGCGCTCGCAACTGATGGACAGCATCGTCGCGCTGAATCCGCAGGCCTTCGTCAATGGCGATCCGCATCGACTGAAGGTCGGCCAGACGCTGATCCTGCCGCAGGGCCAGCAGCTCGCCGGTAATACTGCCGCGCCCGCTCCGCAGGCCGCTTCAACAGAAGCATCCACGCCTGCCGCGCCCGCAGCCGTTGCCCCGACCCAGGCACCGGGCAACACCGCCGCGCCGGCCGGTGGAGCCGACGCCGCCAAGGCCGAGGCCGACCTGCTCCTGGCCAACGCCCAGCGCGACCAGTTGAACCAGCGCATGGACGACATGCAGAAGCAGCTGGAGTCCCTGCAGCAGGCGTTGCAGAGCCGCGACCAGCAGGTGCAAACGCTGCAGGCCGAGCTGGATCGCCGCCAGGGCGAAGCCGCCTCCGGTAATGCTCCGGCAGCCGATGCTCCCGCGGCCAGTGCGCCAACCAATGCCATTCCCGCTGCCCCCAATGCGGTGGCGCCGGCGCAGCAGGATGCCCCGGCTGCGAGCGTTGCCCAGCCGGCGACTCCGGTGCAGGACGCGCAGGACAGCGGTTTCAACTACTGGCCATGGCTGGGCGCTGGTGCTCTCGGCGCACTGTTGGTCGGCCTGCTGTTCGCCCGCCGCAAGCGCGAGGAAAAACCGGTCGAGATGCCGCCCCTGCAGGCGGCTGCCGAGCCAGTCAGACCGCTTCCGCCGGCCAAACCGCTGGCTGCTGCCGTCGTGGCCCCGGTACCGGTTCCGCATCCGGTGGTGATCGCCACTCCGGAACCGGGCGTCGCCCGGCTGCCGGCCGCCAGCGCGGACAGCCTGGAAGGTGCGGACATCTATATCGCTTACGGCCGCTTCAACCAGGCCCGCGACATGCTGCGCAAGGCCGTCAATGCCGAGCCGAACCGCCGCGAGTTGCGCATGAAGCTGCTGCTGGTGCTGGCCGAGCTGGGTGACGTGGCGGGCTTCCATGAGGAAGAGCACGCCCTGGTGGCTGTCGGCGGCGACCAGAAACAGATCGACCAGCTCAAGTCGCGTTACCCGGCGATGCTGATCCGCCCGGAAGACACCCTCCAGGCGCCCACCGGGGAGACGCTGACCGATTGGGACGATCTCGAGCTGGGCGAACCGGTGGCTGCCCCCGTGGAGCAGCCCAAGGCGGCGCAGGACCAGCCGGACTTCGCCATGAACCTCAGTGACCTGTCGCTGGACCTGGACTGGGACAAGCTCGACAACCCCTTCGAGTCGCCCAAGCAGGGCAAGGCTGCTTCCAAGGCCACCCAGGAAGTGCCATCGGACTTCCGCAGCAACCTGCATGAACTGCCGGAAATCACCGAGCTGGATCTGGGCGAGCACGGCGAGATGTTCGGTCATGGCAGCAAGGCCCAGGTGGAGGACGACCTGACCTTCGACCTGCCCGACGACATCGGCCACGAGCATGACGAGCTGCTGGCCAGCCTCGACCGTGCGCGCAAATGCATCGACCAGGGCAACCTGGAAGAAGCCTACGGCATCCTCAAGCAGGTGATCGCCAGCGGCGACTCCAAGGCCAAGGCCGAAGCGCGCGAGCTGCTGGCGCTGATTGCCTGATCCGCTGTCTGAATGAAGAAGCCCGGCACTTGCCGGGCTTCTTCATTTGCGAGAGGCCGACATTGCTCACCTCCCGAGGATCGGGCGCGAAGGCTCTTGTAGGAGCGAGCAAGCTCGCTCCTACAAGAGCGGCTCAGAAGTTACGGCCCAGGTTGATGTACACCGCGTGCTCGCTGGCATCGTTCAGGCCGTAGCTGAAGGACAGCGGCCCCAGCGGTGTCTCGAAGCCCATGAGAATGCTGCCGGCGTTGACGTAGCCGGTGTCGTAGCTGTTGTCGTTGTTCCACACCCTGCCTCGCTCCAGGCTGCCGCCCAGGTAGAAGGGGAAGTCCAGCGGCAGGAACGATCGCTCGGTCATGCGCCGGTAGTAGATGACCCGTCCGAGGCTGTAGTTCTGCCCGGCCAATGCGTCCTGGCGATAACCGGAAAGTTGCCGCGCGCCGCCGAGCAGGAAGCTCGACACCACCACCTCGGCGTCATCGATGGTGCGGCCGTAGCCGCCGCCCAGCACCCAGGTGTTGGGGCCGCTGCTCAGCGCCTTGTCCAGGCGCAAATCCCATTGCCGGTAGCGGTCGTCGTCGCCCAGGGACGGCGTGTGTTCGCGGAAGGAGGTCTGGATGTTCTCGCCTTCACGGGGGAAGTCGACGTTGTCCATGGTGTCGAAGGAGTATTTGAGCTCGGCGTAGCCTTCGGTGAAGTGGAAGTCCGGCAGGTCCTGCTCGCCCACGCGTACGTCGGCCTTGCCGAAGGCCTGGGCCACGCCGAGGCGGATCTCGCCGTTGTTGGCGATCTGCCGGCCGAGGTTCAGGCCATAGCCATAGCGCTCCAGGCGGTACTCGGCGATGGGGTCGTCGTTGTCGGTGGCCTCGACGTTCTGCGCCTCGTTGAACAGGTAGGGCGCGACGAAGTAGCGCGAGCCCACGTCCAGCGGCTGGTAGAACTCGCTATAGAGCTCCTGCTGGTCGCCGATCTGCAGGCGCGTCAGCCATTCCGCGCCGAGGCGGTTGATACCGTTCATGCGGTAGCTGCCGCCGACGTTGAAGGTGCTGTCGCCGCGCAGGTCGTCAGAGAGGTTCAGGCCCAGGCGCAGGTAGTCGGTGCCGCTGCGCTTGCCATAGGCGTGGATCACCAGCGCGTTGCCATCCTTGCGGTGCACGACCCGGTACTGGACCTGGTCGAAGTAATCCAGGCCGTAGAGGGTGCTCATGTCGCGCTGCAGGCGTTCCAGGTCCAGGTGCTCGCCCAGCGGTTGGCGAATGTAATGGAGGATGACGTCGTCGCTGACCTTGGAGTTGTTCTCCACCTCGATGCGGTCGATCACCGGCTGGCGCTCGCCCGGTGTGCGCGCCTCGTTCAGTGCCACTGCCTGGGCGTCGGCGGGTTTGCGCAGCGCTGCCAGGCGCGGGGCGAGGATGCTGGTGGCGCGGTAGCCGGCGTCGATCAACTGCGGCACGCGGCCAAAGTCGGTTGAGCTGTAGCCACTGAGCGGCGGCTGCACCAGGATGTCGCTGGATTTCAGGGTGGCCAGCTGTGCTTCGGAGTTCTTGCGGGTCATCAGGGTGATGGACTGGTTGAGCATGTCCACCACGGTGGCCAGCTGCTTGCGATCCAGCAGCGGGTTGCCGATGTCGACCACGATGACCACGTCGACGCCCATCTGCCGGGCCACGTCCACCGGGATGTTGTCGACCATGCCGCCGTCCACCAGCAGCTTGCCGTTGACCTCCACCGGCGCGAACACCGCCGGGATCGACATGCTGGCGCGGATCGCCTGGGGCAGGTGGCCCTTGCTGAACACCACTTTCTCGCCGGTGGAGATATCGGTGGCCACTGCGCGGAAGGGAATCGCCAGCTGATCGAAGTCGCGGGTATCGCTGGTGTGCACCAGCAGGCTTTCCAGCAGCATCGACAGGTTCTGCCCCTGAATGGCCCCCAGCGGCAGGCCGAGGGTGCCGTCGTCGCGGAAGCTGAGCTTCTGCTTCACCAGGAAGTCGCGGTCGTCCTGTTTGCGGCGGAAGGGCACGTCGACCCGCGGCGGCGAGTCGGACAGCGCTTCCTTCCAGTCCAGCCCCAGGGCCAGTTGTTCCAGCTCCTTGGGCGTATAGCCCGCTGCATACAGGCCGCCGATCACTGCGCCCATGCTGGTGCCGGCGATGGCGTCGACGTGGATGCCCTGTTCGTCCAGCGCCTTCAGCACGCCGATGTGCGCCAGGCCGCGCGCTGCGCCGCCGGAGAGGACCAGGCCGATCTTCGGCGGAGTGTTCGCCGCCAGGGCGCCGAGAGGAAGGAGCAGGAGGAGGGCGAACAGCAGTCGGCGCATGAAGAGAAGAGTCCGGTAGGGCATTTCAGAGCGGTATTATAGGTTCGCGTCCTACTGCAGAGTCTGATTCATGTCCGAAGCCAAAGCCGAAATCGTCATCACCTATTGCACCCAGTGCCAGTGGCTGTTGCGCGCCGCCTGGCTGGCCCAGGAACTGCTGAGCACCTTTGGCGACGACCTGGGCAAGGTCAGCCTGGTGCCGGGCACGGGCGGGGTCTTCCACATCACCTGCGACGCCGAGCAGATCTGGGAGCGCAAGGTCGACGGTGGTTTCCCCGAGGCCAAGGTGCTCAAGCAGCGCGTGCGCGACCGCATCGATCCGCAGCGCGACCTGGGCCATAACGATCGCTCCTGAAGCGTCGCGGTGCCGGTCGGCGGAACCATTCGATAGCTGGCTAACTTCCTTGCTTCATATCAACGGGGTACGCGCGTACCACTCTTAGTCTGAGAGCACCCATTCTCCACAGGAGGTGCCCTCATGAGCATCATTGTCACAGGCGCCGCCGGCTTCATCGGCAGCAATCTCGTCAAGGCGCTGAACCAGCGCGGCGAGACCGACATCATCGCGGTCGATGATCTGACCGAGGGTGACAAGTTCGCCAACCTCGCCGACTGCGACATCAGCGACTACCTCGACAAGGGCGATTTCATTGCGCGCTACGCCCGCGGACGCTTCGGCGTGGTGCGTGCGCTGCTGCACCAGGGTGCCTGCTCCAGCACCATGGAGCGCGACGGGCGCTACATGATGGACAACAACTACCGCTACAGCTGCGAGTTGCTGGACGCCAGCCTGTCCCTGGGCGTGCCGTTCCTCTATGCCTCGTCGGCGGCGGTCTATGGCGGCGGCCAGGAGTTCCGCGAGACGCGCTCCTGCGAGCGGCCGCTGAACGTCTACGGCTACTCGAAGTTCCTCTTCGACCAGCGCGTGCGCAAGGTGCTGCCCACGGCGCGTACCCAGGTGGCCGGCTTCCGCTACTTCAACGTCTACGGCCCGCGCGAGCAGCACAAGGGGCGCATGGCCTCGGTGGCCTTCCACTGCTTCAACCAGTTCCGCGAGACCGGCAAGGTGAAGCTGTTCGGCGAGTACGGCGACTACCCGGCCGGCGGCCACCTGCGCGATTTCGTCTCGGTGGAGGATGTGGCCAGGGTCAACCTGCATTTCCTCGACAACCCCGAGCGCAGCGGCATCTTCAACCTCGGCAGCGGCCGTGCCCAGCCGTTCAACGACGTGGCGCTGGCGGTGATCAACACCCTGCGCGAACAGCAGGACCTGCAGCCGCTGACCCTGGACGCAGCGATCCGCGATGGACTGCTGGAGTACACCGAGTTCCCGGACGAGTTGCGCGGCAAGTACCAGTGCTACACCTGCGCCGATATCGCCTTCCTCCGCGAGGCGGGCTACCGCGCGCCGATGATGGGCGTGGAGGAAGGGGTGCAGCGTTACTGCCGGTGGTTGCTGCAACAGGCTTGATAGCCCGTGTATCGGACCTTTTACCCACTCTTTACCCAGTGCTGACGTTCCAGGCAGGGCAGACGCGCGATCATTGCGCCCAGAGCTGAAGCTGCCTCGCCCCCTCCGGCGTCGTGGAAAGGTTCACCCAATCTCGGCGCCTTATCCACAGGCACCACACCGAACAGGCCGCCTCGCAGGCTGTCGTGCGATGAATCCTTGGCAGTCCCTCCCTAGGGCAAGGTTCGAGATACGCGCGCTGCGGGGCAGCCTTCCTTTTCAGCGTATTCACTACCCGGCAAGTGCAGGAGCGAGCAAGTTCGCTCCTGCAGGTCGTTAATGCGAGCCGCGTGCGCTGAGGAAGGTCGCGAAGATGATCAGCGTGCCACCCGCCAGCATCCGCAGACTCGGCTCCTCACCGAACAGCACGGCGGCGAAGGCGATGCCGTAGACCGGCTCCAGGGCAAAGATCACCGCCGCCGTGCGTGCCTTGATCAGCCGCAGGCTGGCGACGAACAGGCTGTGGGCGACACCGGTGCAGAGGACGCCCAGCGCCACCAGCCACAACCAGTCCATGCCGCGAATCGCGGGCAACTCGAAGAGCACCAGCGGCAGCAGGCAGGCGATGATCGTCAGGTTCTGGCACAGCGCCGCCTGGATTGGGTCGATCCCGCGCACGCTGACCCGGTTGGCCAGCGACAGCAGGGCGAACAGCAGCCCGGAGAGTGTCCCCCAGAGCAGGCCAGCGGTGGCGCCGTCGCGCAGGTCCAGTGTCGGCGTGACCATCACCAGGCCGATGCACACCAGCGCCACGACCAGGTATTCACCCTTGCGGATGCGTTCGCGGAACAGCAGGCCTTCCAGCAGCACGGTGAAGGCGGGGAAGCTGGCGAAGCCGAGGGTGGCGACCGCCACGTTGCCGACTTTCACGGCGAGGAAGAACGTCAGCCAGTGGGTGCACAGCAGCACGCCGCCACCCAGCAGCATGGCGGCCTGTTTCAGCGTAGGTCGCTTCTGCTGCCGCAGATGCCCGGCGAAAACCGCCGCCAGCGACAGCGAGCCGAACAGCGCGCGGCCGAAGACGATGACCAGGGGGCCGGCGAGGATGAGTTTGCCGAAGATGCCGGACAGCCCGAACATCAGGGCGCCGATGTGCAGGCCGATCAGGGCGCCGCGGGGCGTGAGTTGGGTAATGCGATTCATGCCTGAGCTCCCGCCGATTGCTGTGGCGGGGCCTTGTCGGGAAAGAGGCAAGCGCGCCGGGCTGGCTGGCGCGCAGTGGGTCGAAGATCAGGCCAGTCGCGCGCCATTGGGCAGCGGCTTGTCGAAACCGGCCAGCACCACCTTGTCGTCGCTGTCGTAGGCGCCGGTGACCAGCACTTCCGAGCGCACACCGGCGATGGACTTGGGTTCGAAGTTGCACACGCAGAGCACCTGGCGGCCGATCAGCTCGTTGGCTTCATAGTGCGCGGTGATCTGTGCGCTGGAGGTCTTGATCCCCAGCGGGCCGAGGTCGACCTGGAGGATGTACGCGGGCTTGCGCGCCTTCACGTTGGGTTCGGCCTGGACAATGGTGCCCACGCGCAGTTCGACGCGCTCGAAATCCTGCCACTCGATGGTGTCTGCCGACATCGCTGCTCCCGTTGGGTTATTGGGTTCGATGGCCGGCAGTCTAGGCGCTGGGCGCGCGGCTGTCTGTCGCGCGGCTAGCGGGAATTGTCGCGCGCCTCCTGGCGAAGCTGGCGCGCGGTGGTGCCGAACTGGCGCACCAGCGCGGCGGTGAAGGCGCTCTGCGAGGCGTAGCCGACTTGTGCGGCAATCTCGCCGACCGATTGGTGCGAACCGCGCAGCAGGTCGCGGCCCAACTGCAGGCGGCGCTGGCGCACGTAGTCCATGGGCGTCTGCCCGGTTTCAGCAAGGAAGCGGGCATGGAAACGCGCGGCGGAAAGCCCGGCGAGCCGTGCCAGGTCGGCCACCTGCAAGGGATGCGCAGCATGGCGGTCGATGTAGCTGTCGAGGCTGGCCAACGGCAATTGCGTAGGTTCCTCCACGCGCTGCTGGCCGGCGGCGAGGCTGGCGAGCAGGAGGATCGCACCCTGGCGCGCCAGCACCGGGTCATGCAGGGGGCTGCCGGCCAGCCAGTGCACCAGTTGCGCCTGGTCGTTGTTGAGCAGGCGCTGGCCGGGGGTTTCCAGCAGGCGGCGGCCGGCGTCGCTGTGCAGGCCCAGGGCGGCGAGCAGGTTATCTTCGTCCTCCAGATCTACCACCAGGCAGCGGCTGCCGTCGGGGCTGGCGCAGGCGTGGTGCTCGTCACGCGGCACCACGGCGAAAGTCTGCCGGGTCACCAGGCTGCCGCGTCCGCCCACTTCGAAATCCAGGCTGCCGGACAGCCCAAGCACCAGCTGCGCATGGCTGTGGCTATGGGCGAGATGGTCGTGGCTGTAGTGGCGCAGGGAGAGGATCGGGTTCATGCGAACTGCTTTCCGAAGCTGGCGGGCAGGTGGACAGTCTAGCGCGCCGCGGCCTGTCACGGGACTGTCGCCAGTCGGTCATGTTCGCTTCACCGCGGCGGCCGACACTCGGAGAAACCCCTCTGGAGGTCGCCGACGATGAGCAGCGCGCAACGCATGACGCCGACGAAGAAACAACGGGTGCGGACCCTGTGGATATCCGATGTCCACCTCGGCACCCGCGACTGCCAGGCCGAGCATCTGGCCGGCTTCCTCAAGCGCTACCACGCCGACCGCATCTACCTGGTGGGCGATATCATCGACGGCTGGAAGCTGCGCGGCGGCATCTACTGGCCGCAGGCGCACACCAACGTGATCCGCCGCCTGCTGACCATGAGCAAGCGGGGCACCGAGGTGATCTACGTGACCGGCAACCACGACGAGTTCCTGCGCCGCTATTCCTCGCTGCTGCTGGGCAACATCCGCCTGGTCGACGAGATCGTCCACACCACCGCCGACGGCCGCCAGTTGCTAGTGATCCACGGTGACCAGTTCGACGTCATCACGCGCTACCACAAGTGGCTGGCCTTCCTCGGCGACTCCGCCTACGAGTTCACCCTGACGCTTAACCGCTGGCTGAATCACTGGCGCAGCCGTTATGGCTACGGCTACTGGTCGCTGTCGGCGTACCTCAAGCACAAGGTGAAGACGGCGGTGAACTTCATCAGCGACTTCGAGGAAGCCATCGCCCACGAGGTGCACAAGCGCGGCCTCAACGGCGTGGTCTGCGGGCACATCCACCACGCGGAAATCCGCCAGATCGGCGAGGTGGAATACCTCAACTGCGGTGACTGGGTGGAATCCTGCTCGGCGCTGATCGAGCACTGGGATGGCAGCATCGAGCTTTACCGCCTGGCCGAGGAGCCGGTGCGCGCCGAGGCGCCTGCGGTGGTCGAGTCGGCGGCATGAGGCTGCTGATCGTCACCGATGCCTGGCTGCCGCAGGTCAACGGCGTGGTCACCAGCCTCCGGGCACTGGTGGCCGAGCTGGAGGAAATGGGGCACAGGGTCGGCCTGATCACCCCGCAGGATTTTCGTCACCGGCCTTGCCCGAGCTACCCGGAAATCCCCCTGGCGTGGAACCTGTGGACAGTCGGCGAGAAGATCGCCGACTTCGCCCCGGACTGCATCCACCTCGCCACGGAAGGCCCGCTGGGCTGGGCTGCACGGCGCTGGCTGGTGCGCTGGGGGATGAAGTTCAGCAGCGCCATCCATACGCGCTTTCCCGAATACGTGAACACTCGCTGGCCCTGGCTGCCGCTGTCCTGGGGCTACGCCTTCCTGCGCCGCTTCCATGCACCGAGCCAGGCCGTGCTGGTGAGCAGCGAGCGCATGCGCGGAGCTTTCGCCGATCACGCTTTCGACAATCTGGCGCTGTGGCGCAAGGGCGTGGATCTCCAGCGTTTTCAGCCGGGGGAGGGCGCACCGCTCCAGGAGCCGGTATTCCTCTATGTCGGCCGGCTGGCGCGGGAGAAGAATCTCGAAGCCTTCCTTGCGCTCGACCTGCCGGGACGCAAGCGCGTGGTGGGCGACGGCCCGCAGCGCGCGGAGCTGCAAGCGGCTTATCCACAGGCGGAGTTCCTCGGCTATCGGCACGGCGACGAACTGGCGGAGGCCTATCGCAGCGCCAGTGTGCTGGCCTTCCCATCGCTGACCGATACCCTCGGCCTGGTGATGGTCGAGGCGCTGGCGTGCGGTACGCCAGTGGCGGCGTTCCCGGTGACGGGGCCGCTGGATGTCCTGGAGGACGGCGTCACCGGGGTGATGGACGCGGATCTGCGCAGCGCCTGTCTGCGGGCGCTGGAGCTGGATCGCCAGGCCTGCGCGCAGTGGGCGCGCGGGCAGACCTGGCGGGTATCCGCTCAGGAGTTCCTGGCGCTTCAGGTAAGCCTGACGCCATTGCCAGTCAGTACGCCGGTCAGCGAAGAACCGGGCTATGTGAGCAGCTAGAGATCAGAACAGCCGACGGTCGTGGTCCAGATTCTGGTCCACCAGCCATTTGCCGTGGGCGATGGAAGCGTGCTGGGCCTTCTGCAGATCCGACATGAAGGCAAACTCCACCGGTAGCGTCTTGCGTTTGGTGGTCTGGCCGTCCGGGGCGGTGATGTGGCAACCGCCGGCCCAGGGAGTGGGCAGGCCGGGATGCTCGACGACATCGGCGGTGGTGGTGTACTTGCGGTACTCGCATTGCATCAGGCTCATGGGGCGTCCTCCTGGCAGGTCGCCAACAGCCCGCGAGGGCGTGTGGCGAGCGGAACGGTGCTGGCGTCGTGCGCCGGCAAGCCTTGCTAACCCCCAACATAGACCACTCTGCCGGCCTCTCCGGCGGATACCGACGAACGTGAATGTCACCGGCGTGCGAGTTTTCCCGCTTGAATCTTCCCTTCGCTCGCGCCTCGCGCCAGACTGTCGGCCATGCCTATCCAGACCCTTTCCCGTCTTGCCGAAGTCGACGCCCGCCAGTGGGACGCCCTGCTGCCGGACGACCAGCCGTTCCTGCGCCATGGCTTTCTCTCCGCCCTGGAGGAAAGCGGCAGCGTCGGCGGCCGCAGCGGCTGGAAACCTTCCCACCGGGTGCTGCTGGCCGACGATGGCCGTCTGCTCGCCGCGGCGCCGGCCTATCTGAAAAGCCATTCCTACGGCGAGTACGTGTTTGACTGGAGCTGGGCGGATGCCTGCCTGCGCGCCGGCATTCCCTACTATCCCAAGCTGCTGGTGGGCATTCCCTTCACCCCGGTCGGCGGCGCTCGCCTGCTCGGCGCGCCGGACGCGGCGCTGAGCCTGGTCGGCGCGCTGGCGGGCGAGGTGGACGAAGGGCATTGCTCCGGCGTGCACGTGAATTTCACCGATGCTGCCGCCGATGCCCTGCTGGACGCTGCAGACGGTTGGCTGGAGCGCCTGGGTTGCCAGTACCACTGGAGCAACCGCGGCTACCGCGACTTCCAGGACTTTCTCGATGCACTCAGCTCACGCAAGCGCAAGCAGATCCGTAAGGAGCGCGAGCAGGTCGCCGGGCTGGGGCTGGATTTCGTCTGGATGGAAGGGCGCGAGCTGTCCGAAGCGCACTGGGACTTCGTCTATGCCTGCTACAGCAGCACCTATGAGGTCCGCGGGCAGGCGCCCTACCTGAGCCGGGCGTTCTTCAGCCTGATCGGCGAGCGTATGCCCGAGGCGATCCGCGTGGTCTTCGCTCACCAGAATGGCCGGCCCGTGGCCATGGCTTTCAGTCTGCTCGGCGGCGATACATTGTACGGCCGCTACTGGGGCTGCCTGGCGGAGTTCGACCGCCTGCACTTCGAGACCTGTTTCTACCAGGGCCTGGACTTCGCCATCGGCCACGGCCTCCAGCGCTTCGACGCCGGAGCTCAGGGCGAGCACAAGCTGATCCGTGGCTTCGAGCCGGTGATCACCCGCTCCTGGCACCGCCTGGGACATCCCGGACTGCGCGAGGCGGTGCAGGAGTTCCTGATAGGGGAGAGGGCGGGCATCCTGGCCTATGCCGAGGAGGCCCGTGCTGCGCTGCCCTATCGTCAGGACTGCACTTCGTAGGAGCGAGCAAGCTCGCTCCTACGAAGTGCAGCTTTCCCCGCAGGAGCGGACCTTGCTCACGGCTGGTCGGCACTGCGCGGCGGGGCGATTACTCCGGCTTTGCCTCGCCCTTGCCCGGCAGCATGCGCACCAGGGTGTTGTCGCGGCTGATGTAGTGGTGGAACAGCGCGGCCAACGCGTGGATACCGATCAGCCAGTAGCCGAGCACGGCGATGGTTTCATGCCAGTACTTCACCTGCTTGGCCAGGTCCGGGTTCTTGTCCACCAGGTGCGGCAGCTCCATGCCCCAGAACGGCACCGGCTTGTCGGCGGCGCTGAGGATGATCCAGCCGGCCAGCGGCAGGCCGATCATGAGGCCGTACAGTGCCAGGTGCGCGAGCTTTGCCAGCGCCATCTGCCAGGCCGGCGGTGCCGGAACGATGGGCGGTGTGGGGTAGATGAAGCGGCCGATCAGGCGCAGCCAGACCAGCACGAACACACTCAGCCCGAGCATGAAGTGCCATTGGGAAAACAGCGCGCGGGTGTCGCTGCCTTTGGGGAAGTTAGTGCGGTATTCCATGCAGAAGTACGTGGCGGCGATCAGCACCAGCATGATCCAGTGCATGGCAATGGACAGGCTGCCGTAACGGGACGGGGTCTTGGACAGGCTCATGACGGTTCCTTGTTTGGCTCGGTTATCGTGACGCCCCGTTCTGGCGACGGGCTTGTCAGTCTGAGCATAGAACCTTAAATGTGCCTGAAACACCATGAAGGCAAAGTGAAAGGGCCGCTATGTGCGGCCCTTTTGACGTCGGTCAGCCTTCGTCGTCGGCTGACTGGCGGGAGCGGATGGCATTCACCAGTCTTTTGGCCAAGGCCGGGTAGTCCTCGTCGAAGTGGTGCCCGCCGGGCAACTGCAGGTTCTCGCCCACGGCCTGGGGCTGGGTGCAGCCGCTCTCGTCCTTTTCTTCCACGCCGTACACGCAGAGCACCTTCGGTCCGGGCAGGCGCGCCATTTCCGGGCCGGTGGAAGCTTCCTGGCCGGCCTTGCCGAGCCAGCCCTGCACCTCGATCTCGAAGCTGCCGCTGCGGGCGAAGGCCAGCAGGATCACCGAGCTGACGTCCTTCTTGGCGTCCGCCGGCAGGCGGTTGTAGATCGCCGGCAGCACGTCGGCGCCGAACGAGTAGCCGGCCAGCACGAAGTGCTTGGCGCCCCACTTCTCGCGATAGTGCTGCATCAGCAGAGCAAGGTCGGCGGCGCTCTGCTCCGGGGTCTTGTGCTCCCAGAAGTAGCGCAGGGCATCGACGCCCACCACGGGGTAGCCGAGCTCGGCCATCTGCGCGGCGACGTCGCGGTCGAGGTCGCGCCAGCCGCCATCGCCCGAATAGAACAGCGTGACGGTTTCCGAAGGCTTGGCGGCCGGGACTTCCACCACCGGCACGTTATCGCCGCCACCTTGCAGCTGCTGGCGTAGTTGATCGGCGAGGACCTTGGGCAGCGGCGTGTCGTAGTCGGTGATCACCGTTTCGGCGTTTTTCAGGCCTCGGGCGAAGCGCGCGCTGGCATCGTCCGGGTTGTCATTCCAGGCAGCCAGCCAGTGGCCGTGCGGAGCGGTCTGCGGCAGAGGCGAGGCGGCGCAGTCGGGTTTCTCCAGAGAGAAGCCCACGGACAGCGCCTTGGCCTTGTCGTCGGTCTGCCCGGCGAGCCAGCGGAAGGCCCAGGCGCTGCCGGGGCCGATGCCGGCAACCAGGGTCGGCTGGCCGTCAAGAAGTTCACCAGCGGCCTGGATGCGAGCCTGCTGGGCCTTGCAGTCGTTCTCCGGGAAGACGAATTGCACCACACGGGCGCCGCTGTCGTGGGCCAGGGCCAGCAACTGGGCGTCGTCCAGTTTCTGGTCGGCCTGCACGGCCAGCAGCACGCGTGCATTGGGCTGCTTGCCGGGGTTGGCCAGGCTGGCGGCGCTGCCGTCGGGCAACTGGCGGTGGTCCAGGGAGGCCTGCGGGGCCGGGCGGCTCCATAGCAGCAGGCCGACGGCAATGACGATCAGCAGGAGAAGGGCGAGCAGGTGTCGCCAGCGTCGTTTCAACATATCAGCGTTTTACCAATCCACTCAGGCCGCCTGCGATGAGGGCGGCTGTGTCGGCCAGGGCCACCAGCGGATCCAGTCCGGCGGGCACGGCCAGGTAACGGGGTTCCCAGTCGGGCTGGAACTTGTCCTTGAAGCGACGCAGCCCCTGGAAGTTGTAGAACTGCTCACCCCGGCGAAAGACCAGCGCGCCGAGACGTTGGGTCAGCGGGGCGCCGCGGCGCGGCTGCAAGCCGGCCAGGGGCACCATGCCGAGGCTGAAGCGGGTATGCCCGCTCTCCTTGTAATGCAGGATCAGGCCGAGCATGAGGAACTCCATGGTCAGCTTGGGCGCATCGGGGACGACGCGCATCAGGTCGATGCTCGCCAGTTCCTTGCCGGACGTTTCCAGCAGGTTGGCGAAAGCCACGGCGCGGCCCTGGAAACGGACCACGACGATGCGGAAATAGTGCAGGTATTCAGGGGTGAAGCGTCCGAGGGAGAAGCCTTTCTCGCGGACGTTCTTGCCGCCCAGCCAGGCATCGGAGATGGCGCGCAGCTCCTCCATCGGCGCCTGGCCGGCGTCGTGGAACTCCAGGCTGAGGCCGTCGCGCTGGCCGCGGTTCCAGGTGTAGCGCAGGTCTTTCATCTCCTTGCCCTTGCTCTCCAGGTCGAAGCGGCGCAGGTCGACCCGTGCTTCTTCGCCGAGCTTGAGCGCGGTCAGGCCGATATCCATGTACAGCGGCAGGTTCTCCGCTCGCACCTGGTAGAACACCGGGCGGGCGTGGTGCAGGTCGCAAAGGTCGCGGAATTGCCAGATCAGCTCCGCGCGGGCCTGTGCCGGGCCGATCGGATCGAACAGCGCCACCAGGCTGCGGCCGCGGCGGGCATACATCAGGAAGGCGTCGTTGCCCTCATGGAACAGCAGCGCCTTGTCGCCGGACAGAGCCAGGCCGCCGTCGGGCTGGGCGGAGTTGGAGAGGATGCCGGCTGCGCTGTCCAGCTCCTCGCGTGTGGGCGCTTGGATCGCCGGCGGCGCGGTGCGCAGCAGCCAGTACAGCGCCAGGGCAGCCAGCAGCAGGCAACTGCCCAGGGCGGCGCGCAGGCCGCGCGGGGCATCGGCGTCCAGGGCGAACTGCCACCAGAGCTCATGGCTGTAGGGCACGTCCTGGTAGGCGAACAGCAGCAGCCAGATGGAAGCGGCGATGACGCACGCGGCTGCGCCCAGGTACAGCGGCGAGAAGGGCAGGTCCATCAGGCGGCTGCGACGATAGAAGGCGCTGCGGAAGATCACCAGCAGGGCGGCGGTGAAGCTGAGGATCAGGGCTTCTTCCCAGTCGAAGCCTTTAAGGAGCGACAAGGCAGCGCCGGCGATCAGCAGGCCGAGGGTCAGCGCCCAGGCAGCGGAGAGGCGACGGCGCAGACCATAGGCGAGCAGCAGGCAGAGCACGCCGATCAGGCTGGCGGCCAGGTGTGAGGCGTCGATCAGGCGGTGCGGGACGAGGAAGCCGACTTCGTCGAGGCGGGTATCGATGGACGGTGTAGCGCCGGAGAACAGCAGCACGATGCCGGAGATGAACACCAGCAGCGAGAGGATCTGCGCGGCAAAGCCGGAGGTGATCCGTACCGCCTGCCTGGCCACCAGGATGCGGCGTGCCTCGAGGAACAGCAGCAGCAGGCAGGCGACGATCAGCGGCAGTACGACATAGATCAGGCGGTAGAGCAGCAGCGCCGCGGCGAGCGGTGCGGCACCCAGTTGCCCGGCGAAGGCGGCCAGCAGTACGGCCTCGAATACGCCGACGCCACCGGGGACGTGGCTGAGCACGCCAGCCGCCAGGGCGATCAGGTAGACCAGCAGGAAGGCGCCGAAGGGCGGGGCCTCGGGCAGCAGCAGATAGAGCACGGTGGCGGCAGCGGCAACGTCCAGCGCGGTGATCAGCAGTTGCAGCAGCGACAGCCGCAGGCCGGGCAGGCGCAGCGTGCGGCGGCCGACGCGAACCAGATGGCTGTCCGGCGAAGGTTGCTCCGGCAGGCGGCGACGTTCGATAGCCACCACCAGCAGCAGGCAGAAGGCGATGATGCCCAGCGCGAGGACAGCCACCAGCCACTGTGGCAGGTGCAGGGCCAGCGATGCGTCCGCGAGGTCGCTCAGCGCGGCCACGGCTGCCAGCACTGGCAAGGCGCAGCCCAGCGAGAGGCTGGCAAACAGGGTCATCAGCGCGACGTCGCCGGCGCCCAGTCCCAGCCGGGCATAGAGGCGATAGCGCACCGAACCGCCGGACAGCATCGACAGCCCCACGGCATTACCGATGGCAAAGGCGGAGAAGCCGCCGGTCAGCAGTGCCGGGGTGGGTAGTTTCACACCGGCGAAGCGGCTGGCCGACCATTCATAGCCGAGCAGGAAGATGAAGCCTACGACGGTGGCCGCGAACGCGCCGGCCAGCGCGGTGGTCGGCACATCGAGCAGGGCGTCGTGCAGGGAATAGGCGTCGATGTCGCGCAGCAGGTGGTAGCAGGCGATCAACGCCAGGCTGAACAGCACCAGGGTTACGCCCAAGCCGAGTGCCTGGCGGTTGGCGTTGATCCAGTCGAGCCATGCCGCTCGTGGCGTGGCTTCGTCGGGGGCAGGTGTATCGGGTGTGGCAGGGTTGGCGCTCATCGGGCACCTCTAACGATCCTGCGCGACAGAGTAGGGGCACTGTCGCGAATTCCCAAGTCCTTGGAGAGTATTTTCGTCATTCGGCTGGCGCCACCCGTACGTGGTTTTTTCTGCGCACAACGAAAAAAGCCACTCCTAAGAGTGGCTTTCTTCTTGATGTCTGGTTGCGGGAGCAGGATTTGAACCTACGACCTTCGGGTTATGAGCCCGACGAGCTACCAGACTGCTCCATCCCGCGGCGGCAATTCTACGGATATGAAGCCTCGTGTCAAACGATATTTCGTTTTCGATCAATAATTTAAATCGCGCGCAAACGAAAAAGGCCACTCCGAAGAGTGGCCTTTTCCTGTGTCTGGTTGCGGGAGCAGGATTTGAACCTACGACCTTCGGGTTATGAGCCCGACGAGCTACCAGACTGCTCCATCCCGCGCCGGCCATTCTACGTAAATGAAAGTCTCTGTCAATCGATATTTGTTCTGCGATCAAAAATTTAAATGACGCGCAAACGAAAAAGGCCACTCCGAAGAGTGGCCTTTTCCTGTATCTGGTTGCGGGAGCAGGATTTGAACCTACGACCTTCGGGTTATGAGCCCGACGAGCTACCAGACTGCTCCATCCCGCGACGCCCATTCTACGCCGGTGCGCCCGGGTGTCAATGAAAAAAGGGGAAAAGTGATTTTCTATCAGATATTTAGCCGCCAGGAATGGAATCGTCGCAGGGATCGACAAGGGTGATTTCCGCGGCTGTGGATAGCCGGGACGGCAGGTTTTTGCATTACCATGGGCGGGTTTTCCGTCTTCTATAAGGGCGGTTTCCGTTGGTGATGCAGGCGCCTCCTTCGTGACTCGGCAGAGAAAGATCATCCACATCGATTGCGACTGCTTCTATGCCGCCATCGAGATGCGCGACGACCCCAGCCTCGCGGGCAAGCCGCTGGCCGTGGGCGGGTCGCCGGACAAGCGTGGCGTGGTCGCGACCTGCAATTACGAGGCGCGTGCCTACGGCCTGCATTCGGCCATGGCCATGCGTACCGCCGTGAAACTCTGCCCGGACCTGACCATCGTCCGCCCGCGCATGGACGTCTATCGCGAGACCTCGCGGGACATCCACGCGATCTTCCGCGACTACACCGACCAGATCGAGCCGTTGTCCCTGGACGAGGCCTACCTCGACGTCAGCGACAGCGAGCGTTGCGGCGGCAGCGCCACACGTATTGCTCGGGAGATTCGCCAGCGCGTCTGGGAGACGCTGCACATCACGGTGTCCGCCGGGGTGGCGCCGAACAAGTTCATTGCCAAGATCGCCAGCGATTGGCGCAAGCCCAACGGCCTGTTCGTGGTCACCCCCGATGAGGTCGACGGTTTCGTCGCCGAACTGCCGGTGAAGAAGCTGCATGGCGTGGGCAAGGTCACCGCCGAGAAGCTGGCGCGCTTGGGCATCCGTACCTGCGCGGACCTGCGCGACTGGTCGCGGATCCAGTTGGCCAAGGAGTTCGGAAGTTTCGGCGAGCGGCTCTGGGGACTGTCGCGTGGCATCGACGAGCGCCCGGTGCAGGTGGACAGCCGGCGGCAATCGATCAGCGTGGAGAACACTTTCGACCAGGACCTGCCGGACCTGGCAGCCTGCCAGGAAGAATTGCCGTCACTGCTGGGTGAACTGGAGCGGCGCATGACGCGCCTGGACGCCAGCTATCGGCCGGGCAAGCCGTTCATCAAGCTGAAGTTCCACGACTTCACCCAGACTACGCTGGAGCAGGCCGGCGCCGCGCGGGATCTGGAAAGCTATCGGCTGCTGCTGGGGCAGGCCTTCCAGCGCGGCAACAAGGCGGTTCGGCTGATCGGCGTAGGCGTGCGCCTCGTCGATCTGCGCGGCGCCCACGAGCAATTGACGCTCTTCTAGCCCTGCCCGGAAGAGCCTCAGCCTTCCGGCCACAGGCGCATGGCGCGGCCGCTGGCCGGCCACAGGCGCAGTTCGCCTTCTTCGGTGATGTCCCAGCGCTGCACCTGGCCGAGCATCTTGAGGAACTGTTGTTCCTGCTCCATCACCAGATCGGCGCAGAGCTTGCGGGTGGCGCCCGGCTGGCCGAAGGTCAACTGGTCGCCCTCGAGCTTGTAGCTGGCGAACCAGTGGTTGCAGCCGGCGCTGCCATAGGCGCGGCCGTTGCCGTCCAGGGTCAGGCTGATGTGGGTGTAGTCGATCAGCGGGCGCTCACCGATCCATTCCACACGGTAGTTCTGCTCGGCTTCGGGCACCGGCTTGCTGGCGCAGCCGGCCAGGGCCAGCGCAGCGCAAGCGCTGGCAATCAGGGTTTTCATGCGGTCTCCTTGCTCTGGCAATCCGGGCAAAGGTGGCGCTTGCCGGCCTTGGCCCATCCGAGTTCGGCGATGCGCGCTTCGGCGGCCGGCTGTTGGGCGGCCTTGCCGAGGGTGGCATCGACGGCGAATTCGAAGTCCAGTGTAGCCGCGCAACCGTCGCACTTGACCGTCCACTCGTGGATACCCAGTTCACGGAATGCCGGCCCCCTGGCCACGGCCATCCACTGCCCCGGCGGGTTGATCAGGTGGCGGACCTTTTCCACTTCCAGGGTCATGCTCAGGCTTTTGCTGCCCTTGAGGCTGACCAGCAGGGTGTCGCCGGCCTTGATCGAACCGCCGATGCCGGTGACCTGGTAGCGGCCCGGGGTCAGCGCGCGGCACTCGTTAAGGGTGAATTGCGGGTTGAGCAGGGTGTAGCGGAAATCGTGCTGAGCCATGGGTCCTCCGGGAAAGCGCGGCATTCTAGGCGGCGCAGCGCCGGGATGCGAGGGGCAACTGATCAGCCTTCGACCCGATTGACCGGCCGGCCCGCCTGCCAGGCGGCGATGTTGGACAGGGTGGTCTGGGCGATCCCGGCCAGGGCTTCACGGGTCAGGAAAGCCTGGTGCGCGGTGATGATCACGTTGGGGAAGGTCAGCAGGCGCGCCAGCACATCGTCCTGCAGCGGCTGGTCGGAGCGGTCGGCGAAGAAGATGTCGGCTTCCTCTTCATAGACGTCCAGGCCGAGGTAGCCGAGCTGGCCGCTTTTCAGTGCCTCGATCAGCGCCGGGGTGTCCACCAGCGCGCCGCGGCCGGTGTTGATCAGCATCGAGCCGCGCTTCATGCGCGCGAGGCTCTGGGCATTGATCAGGTGTTTGGTGGCCTCGTTGAGCGGGCAGTGCAGGCTGATGATGTCGGACTGCGCGAGCAGTTCGTCCAGCTCGACGAAGCGCCCGCCCAGGGCCTCGATGGCGCGATTGGGATAGGGGTCGTAGGCCAGGATGTGGCAGCCGAAACCGCTCATGATGCGGGCGAAGACCTCGCCGATCTGCCCGCTGCCGATCACGCCCACGGTGCGCCCGTGCAGGTCGAAGCCGGTCAGGCCATGCAGAGAGAAGTCGCCTTCGCGGGTACGGTTGTAGGCGCGGTGCAGGTGCCGACATAGCGCCAGGACCAATCCCACGCCATGTTCAGCCACGGCGTGGGGCGAATAGGCCGGTACGCGCACCACGGACAGCCCCAGCGCGTGGGCAGCGGCCAGGTCGACATGGTTGTAGCCGGCCGAGCGCAGGGCGATCAGTTTCGTGCCGCCGGCGGCCAGGTGCTCCAGCACCGGGCGTGACAGGTCGTCGTTGACGAAGGGGCAGACCACCTCGAAGCCCATGGCCAGGGCGACGGTGTCCAGGCGCAGCTGGGCCTGCTGGAAGTGCAGCTCGAAGCCGTGGCCGTGGTTGGCGGCGAGGAAGCTGTCGCGGTCGTAGGTCTGGTTGCTGAACAGGATGATGCGCATCGCTTGGATTCCGTCCTCAGTGCGGCTGGCCGGCCTCTGCTTCCAGCTGGCCCTCGGTCGCTTGTGCCAGTTCGGCTATGGCCATGTCGAGTTCATCCAGCGCGGCGGGGGCGTCCGGTTCGTTCTGCTTGAGCAGGGTTTCGGCGCGCTGGCAGGCGGCGCGCAGCATCGGCACGCCGCAGTAGCGGGTGGCGCCGTGCAGGCGGTGGATGCGCTCGAGCAGGGTGTTGCGGTCGTTGCGCTCGCGGGCCTGGCGAATCACCTGGCGGTCGGCGGACAGCGAGGCGAGCAGCATGCCGAGCATGTCGGCGGCCAGTTCCGGTTTGCCGGCGGCCAGGCGCAGGCCTTCCTCCGGGTCCAGGACGCTGAGCCCGTCGAGTTTTGATTCGGAGTGGCGCGGGCGTTCGTCACGCGGCTCGCTCAGCGCCAGGCCGGTCCACTTGAGGATCACCTGGACCAACTGGCGCTCGTCGATCGGCTTGGTCAGGTAATCGTCCATGCCGCCCTGCAGCAGGGCGCGCTTCTCGTTGGCCAGCGCGTGGGCGGTGAGGGCGATGATCGGCACGGGACTGACCTCGCGGTCGGCCTCCCAGTGGCGGATCGCCTCGGTGGCCTGGCGGCCGTCCATGATCGGCATCTGCACGTCCATGAAGACCAGGTCGAAGCGCTCGCGCTGCACGGCCTCGACGGCGGCGAGGCCGCTGTCCACGGCAGTCACTTGCGCGCCCATGTCGGTCAGCAGGGTCTTCACCAGCAACAGGTTGGCCGGGTTGTCATCGACGCAGAGCAGGTGCGGCGTGCGCTCGAGCCGGCCGTTGGCCGATTTGTCCTTGCGCAGGGGGCGCAGGTGCAGCAGTTCGTTCATCGCCTGTTGCAGCTTGCGCGTGCAGGCGGGTTTGCTCTGCACCTGGGCGTCGGGCAGCACGTCGTTGTAGTGCGCCTGCTCGATGGTCGGGCACAGCACCAGGCTCTTGCAGCCATGCTGTTCCAGCTCGCGGATGGACTGGCGCAGCGCCTCGGGCGGGTGTTCGGCGGCGGTCACGCCCAGCAGCGCAAGGGTGATCGGGGCCTTGTCCGACGGCCCAGCCAGCAGCGCCTTTTCCAGCGTGGCGAGGTCGGGGAACTCGGTGACTTCCAGGCCGCAGTCCTCCAACTGGTGGTGCAGCGCGGTGCGGGTCAGCTCATGGGGCTCGTACAGCGCCACGCGCAGGCCGCCGGCCATGGCGGGCGGCAGGTCGTCGCCGTCGTCGCGGGCCTTGGGCAGGTTGAGGCTGATCCAGAATTCCGAACCGTCGCCGGCGCTGCTTTCCACGCCGATCTCGCCACCCATCTGCTCGATCAGGCGCTTGGAGATCACCAGCCCCAGGCCAGTGCCGCCGGCCTGGCGCGAGAGCGAGTTGTCGGCCTGGCTGAAGGCCTGGAACAGGGCGCGCAGGTCGGCGTCGGTGAGGCCAACGCCGGTGTCCTGCACGCTGATGCGCAGTTGCGCGCGGTCGTCGCTTTCGTCCTCGAGCATGGCGCGCACGGCGATGCTGCCGTCGTGGGTGAACTTGATGGCGTTGCTCACCAGGTTGGTCAGCACCTGCTTCAGGCGCTGCGGGTCGCCCACCAACTGCAGCGGGGTGTCGCGGTAGATCAGGCTGACCAGCTCCAGGTGCTTCTCGTGGGCGGCGGGGGCGAGGATGGTCAGGGTGTCCTGGATCAGTTCGCGCAGGTTGAACGGGATGTTCTCCAGCACCAGCTTGCCGGCCTCGATCTTCGAGAAGTCGAGGATTTCGTTGATGATCCCCAGCAGGCTTTCGGCGGACTTGTGGATGGTGCCCAGGTAGTCCTGCTGGCGCGTGGTCATCTCGCTCTTCTGCAGCAGGTTGGTGAAACCGAGGATGCCGTTGAGCGGGGTGCGGATCTCGTGGCTCATGTTGGCGAGGAACTCGGATTTGATCCGGCTCGCCTCCAGGGCTTCCTTGCGCGCCAGGTCCAGTTCGATGTTCTGGATCTCGATGGTCTCCAGGTTCTGCCGGACGTCCTCGGTGGCCTGGTCGATGTTGTGCTGCATTTCTTCCTGGGCGCTCTGCAGCGCCTCGGCCATGCGGTTGATGCCGCCGGCCAGCTCATCCAGTTCGTGGCTGCCCAATGCCGGCAGGCGGGTTTCCAGGCGGCCTTCCTTGAGCTGGGCTACGCCCTGGGCAATCTGCCCCAGCGGCGCATTGATCGCGCGGCTCATGCGCAGGGCGAGCAGGGCGGTGACGGCAAGCCCGGCGCCGATCAGCAGCAGGCTGGTGAACAGGCTGCGGTAGCCGCGCAGCAGGGTGCCGTGATGGGACAGCTCCAGCTCGACCCAGCCCAGCAGCTTCTCGGCGTCATCGTCGGGGTCGCCGGAGAGGCTGCGGTGCTTGCCCAGCACCGGCAGGAGGAAGTGCGTGGTGTCCAGGTTGCTGGACATGCTCAGGTGCGAGCCGTCACCGGAAGGAATGGGGGTGAGGATGCTGGGGCCGGCGTGGACCAGTTTCTCCCGGTCCGGGTTGAGGAAGGTCACGGCGCGTACGTCGGGTTGGTCCAGCGCTTCGTTGGCGATGCGTTCGAGCAGCTCTTTGTCGTGGTGGGCCATGGCCGGGGCTGACAGCGGCGCCAGTTGTTCGGCAATCAGTTGCCCACGCTCGATCAGCTGGGCGTGCATGTCCGCCAGCTGCACCCAGGTGAAATAGCCGCCCAGCACCAGCGCCAGCAGGCTGGTGGGCAGCAGGGTGAGCAGCAGTACCCGACCCTTGATGCCGAGATCCTTGAACACGCGTTTCCTCCGATGCGTTTATCCCCGGCAGTGTAGCGGTTCGGACCTGGGGCGGGAGCCCTTTGCCTTGCCGAGACGACGCGGAATCGTGAATACTTCGCGCAATTGCTAATCACTCTTATTTGATATGAATGCCATCGCTTCGTCCGGCCTGCGCCTGCTGACCATCGAGGACGACCCAACCCTGGGCGCCCACCTGTCGTCCCACCTGATCGAACGCGGCTTCGACGTCACCTGGTGCCAGGACGGCGACGAAGGCCTGGCCCAGGCTCGCCGCGGCGATTACGACCTGGTGCTGATGGATATCATGCTGCCCGGCACTGGCGGCCTGGATATCCTCCGCACCCTGCGTCGCGAGCGTGCGGTGCCGGTGATCCTGATGTCGGCCCTGGGCGCCGAGCAGGACCGTATCGCCGGCTTCTCCCAGGGCGCCGACGACTACCTGCCCAAGCCCTTCAGCCTCGCCGAGCTGAGCGTGCGGGTGGATGCAGTGCTGCGCCGCGTCGCGCTGGAACGCGGCAGCCAGTCCCTCGGCAGTACGGTCACCGGCCTGCAGATGGACCCGCAGAAGGACGACGTCGGGCTGGATGGCCAGTGGGCCGGTCTGACTGGCACCGAGTACCGCCTGCTGGAGACTTTCCTGGGTAGCCAGGGCGAGACTCTCAGCAAACCCTTCCTTTATCAGCACGTACTGCACCGCGCCTTCACCGCCCACGACCGCAGCCTGGACATGCACGTCAGCCACCTGCGCCGCAAGCTTCAGGCTATAGGCTACGCGCGCCACCAGTTGCACACCGTGTGGGGCAAAGGCTACGTCTTTGCAGAGGCCGAGGACTGACATGCCCGGCCGCCACTCGCTGTTCTGGAAGCTCGCCTTTGCCCTGGTGGTGCTGTGCCTGTCGGTGATCTGGCTGTCCTGGAACTGGGGCAAGCAGATGGAGCGCGACAGTTACAACCTCTCCGAGGATGCGCGGCGTGTCCTGGGTGGCTATGCCGAAGAGGCGCAGCAGGCGTAGCGGCGGGGCGGCGGGCGTCGACAGCTGGCTGGCGGGGATGAGGCAGCGCGAGCCGGTGTGGATGGTGGTGGTGGACGGTCGCCTGCAGTCGCTGGGCACGCAGCCGCTGCCCATGGCTGAGGTGGCGCACCTGACCTTCCAGCGCGGGCTGGACTGGCCGGTAAGCTCGCGCTCGGTCAACCTGCCCCACATCGGCATCCCGTTTCCCGACGACCCGGCTGCCGGCCGCCTGGTGCTGCAGCTGCCGCAGCGCTTCCTCCCCGGTGGCCTGAGTTTCCTGCGCCAGTCCATCAGCCATGCACTGGTGCCGGCGATCCTCGCGCTGCTGCTCTGTGGGCTGATCTACCGGCATCTGGTACGCCCGCTGGGGCGTCTGCGCGAGCACGCCAATTCCTTGCAGGCGGATAACCTGGGCTCGGTCGCCGGCCCCGAACTGGTCACCCGCCGCGACGAACTGGGCGAGCTGGGCCGCGCGCTGGACCACATGGCCGAGCGCCTGCGCGGCCATGTCAGCCTGCAGCGCCAACTGTTGCGCGACCTGTCTCACGAACTGCGTACGCCACTGAGCCGCCTGCGCGTGGCAGGGGACAGTCCGATCAGCGAAACCGCGCTGCGTCAGCGCGTGGAGCGTGAGGTGGACGTGATGCAGCGACTGGTCGCCGATACGCTGGAACTGGCCTGGCTGGATACAGAGCGCCCGCGCGTGGAGCTGGAAGAGATCGACCTGCGTTCGCTGTGGGATCTGCTGGTGGACGACGCGCGCTTCGAGGCTGGCTGGAGTTCGGAGCGCTTCCTTTATCAGGTGCCGGCGGACTGCCGCGTGCGCGGTCACCTGAATGGGCTGGCCCAGGCGCTGGAAAATCTGTTGCGCAATGCCATCCGCCACTCCCCGGAGGAGGGTCGTATCCGCTTGAGTGGCCGGCGCGAACCGAGCGGCTGGCACCTGTGGCTGGAGGACGATGGCCCGGGCGTGGCGGAAAGCGACCTGGAGCGTATCTTCCTGCCCTTCACCCGGCTCTCCGACGCTCGCACCGGCGAAGGTTTCGGCCTGGGCCTGAGCATCGCCCGCAGCTCGCTGCGCATGCAGGGTGGCGAACTCTGGGCGGATTGCGCCGACGCTGGTCTGCGCGTTCACCTGCGCCTGGCGGATGCGGCGGCGGCCTGAGGCGTGCACCGGACCCTGAACACGGCTTGTTAGGAAGTTTCGTATGGCAGGGCGTCTTTTGCCGGTATCATAGGGCGCCCTGTTCCAGATCCGAGTGCCTCCATGACCGTGCAGTACCCGACTATCGCCGATTGCGTCGGCAATACCCCGCTGGTGCGCCTGCAGCGCCTGGCCGGGGAAACCTCCAACACCCTGCTGGTGAAACTCGAGGGTAACAACCCCGCGGGTTCGGTGAAGGATCGCCCGGCGCTGTCGATGATCACCCGTGCCGAACTGCGCGGCGACATCAAGCCCGGCGACACGCTGATCGAGGCCACTTCCGGCAACACCGGCATCGCCCTGGCGATGGCCGCGGCGATCAAGGGTTACCGCATGATCCTGATCATGCCCGACAACTCCACCGCCGAGCGCAAGGCCGCGATGACCGCCTACGGCGCCGAGCTGATCCTGGTGACCAAGGAGCAGGGCATGGAAGGCGCCCGCGACCTCGCCGACCAGATGGCGCGCGAAGGGCAGGGGAAGGTGCTCGACCAGTTCGCCAACGGTGACAACCCGATCGCCCATTACCATTCCACTGGCCCGGAAATCTGGCAGCAGACTGGCGGTGAGATCACCCATTTCGTCAGCTCCATGGGCACCACCGGCACCATCATGGGCGTGTCGCGCTACCTCAAGGAGCAGAACCCCAACGTGCAGATCGTCGGCCTGCAGCCGATGGAAGGCTCGGCCATCCCCGGCATCCGTCGCTGGCCGCAGGAATACCTGCCGAAGATCTTCGACGCCACCCGCGTCGACCGCGTCGTCGACATGCAGCAAACCGAAGCCGAGGACGTGATGCGCCGCCTGGCTCGCGAAGAAGGCATTTTCTGCGGCGTGTCTTCCGGCGGTGCGGTGGCGGCCATGCTGCGTCTCTCGCGCGAACTGGAAAACGCGACCCTGGTGGCGATCATCTGCGACCGTGGCGACCGTTACCTGTCCTCGGGCGTGTTCGACGCCAACTGACATGGCCAAACAACGATCCGGCCTGCGCTTCCAGCCCAGCGGTGGCGCCCGCAGCCCCGCGGTACCCGTGGGCAAGAAGCAGCGCCTGAACATCGAGCGCCTGGCCCATGACGGCCGCGGCATTGCCCACGCCGACGGGCGCACCTGGTTCGTCGCCGGCGCCTTGCCGGGCGAAGCGGTGGAAGCCCGTGTGCTGTCGGCACGCGCGCAGATCGTCGACGCCCGCAGCGAACGCCTCTTCAGCACCGCCGCCAACCGTCGCACCGAGCCTTGCCCGGTAGCCGGCACCTGCGGCGGCTGCAGCCTGCAGCACCTGCCCCACGCCGATCAGCTGGCGCTCAAGCAGCGCACCCTGGCCGAGCAGCTGGAGCGTTTCTCCGGCCTGGTTCCGCAAGAGTGGGCCGCGCCGCTGGTCGGCCCCGAATTCGGCTACCGGCGCCGTGCTCGTCTCGCCGTGCGCTGGGACGTCAAGGCCAAGCGCCTGGACGTCGGCTTCCGCGCGGCTGCCAGCCAGGCCATCGTCGCCTTCGACGACTGCCTGGTGCTGGTGCCCGAGCTGCAGGTTCTCGCCCGCGAGTTGCCGGCGCTGCTGCGCGGCTTCGCCAAGCCGCAGTCGCTGGGCCATGTCGAGCTGTTCCACGGCACCTCCAGCGCGCTGCTGCTACGGCATATCGAACCTTTGTCCGATAGCGATCGCGCGCGACTGCTGGAATTCTGTTCGGCACGGGATGTGCAATTGTGGTTGCAGGGCGACGGCGAGCCGACACTCTGTTCCAGCGGCGCAGAAAACGGCGGGAACCGGGAGCTCGGCTTCCGGCTCGAAGCCTGGAATCTGACCCTGGCCTACCGGCCCGGCGACTTCGTGCAGGTGAACGAGCCGGTGAACGAGGCGATGGTCGCCCAGGCGCTGGACTGGCTGAAGCCCGGCAGCGACGAGCGCGTGCTGGACCTGTTCTGTGGCCTGGGCAACTTCGCCCTGCCGCTGGCGCGCCAGGTGCGCGAAGTAGTGGGCGTGGAAGGTGTGCAGACCATGGTCGAGCGTGCTGCTGCCAATGCCCATGCCAACGGGCTGGCCAACACCCGGTTCCATCAGGCGGACCTGACGAAACCGCTTGCCGAAGCCCCCTGGGCGGCGGAGGATTTCACCGCCGTGCTGCTCGATCCTCCGCGTGACGGAGCCTTCGAGCCGGCGCGGCAGATGCGTTCACTGGGCGCGGAGCGGGTACTCTATGTGTCCTGCAACCCGGCGACCCTGGCGCGCGACGCTGGCGAACTGGCCCGACAGGGCTATCGCCTGAAGCGCGCCGGCATCCTCGACATGTTCCCGCAGACGGCCCATGTCGAGGCCATGGCTTTGTTCGAGGCAGGCTAGGAAGGCCTGCGCAATCCGACCGGCTCAAGCAAGAAGAAAGGCCGGCGCAGTGAGCGGTGTGTTGTGGCGCACCGTGGGGAAGGGTAGACACGATGGTACAGGTGAGAGCGCATCAGCCGGTCAACACGGACGGCAGCATCAATCTCGAGGCCTGGCTGGACCATGTCCAGACCCTGGTCCCGGGCCTGGATCGCCAGGTCCTGCTGGAAGCCTGCGAGTTCGCTCGCGAGGTGGAAGACAGGGCTGTCAGCACGGCTGACAACTCCTGGGCGGATGGCACCTCCAGCTTCCAGACGGGACTGGAGATCGCCGAGATCCTGGCGGACCTGAAGCTCGACCAGGAGTCCCTGGTCGCCGCGGTGATCTACCGCGGCGTGCGCGAGGGCAAGGTCAAGCTCGAGGACGTGGCGCAGCGCTTCGGCCCTGTCGTCGCCAAGCTGATCGAAGGGGTGCTGCGCATGGCTGCGATCAGTACCAGTCTCAGCCCTCGGCAGTCGCTGGTGCTCGGCACCCAGGCGCAGATCGAGAACCTGCGCAAGATGCTGGTGGCCATGGTCGACGATGTCCGCGTCGCGTTGATCAAGCTGGCCGAGCGGACCTGCGCGATCCGTGCGGTGAAGAACGGCGACGAAGAGAAGCGCATGCGCGTCGCCCGAGAAGTCTTCGACATCTACGCCCCGCTGGCCCACCGCCTCGGCATCGGCCACATCAAGTGGGAGCTGGAGGATCTGTCCTTCCGCTACCTGGAACCCGACCAGTACAAGCAGATCGCCAAACTGCTGCACGAGCGCCGGCTGGACCGCGAGCAGTACATCGCTACTGTTATGCAGCAGCTCAAGGATGCCCTGGCCGCCACCGGCATCAAGGCCGACCTGTCCGGACGCGCCAAGCACATCTATTCCATCTGGCGGAAGATGCAGCGCAAGGGCCTGGACTTCAGCCAGATCTATGACGTGCGCGCCGTGCGCGTGCTGGTGCCGGAAATGCGCGACTGCTACACCGCGCTGGGCATCGTGCACACCCTGTGGCGCCACATCCCCAAGGAATTCGACGACTACATCGCCAACCCCAAGGAAAACGGCTACCGCTCGCTGCACACCGCGGTGATCGGCCCCGAGGGCAAGGTGCTGGAAGTGCAGATCCGCACCCACGCGATGCACGAGGAAGCCGAACTGGGCGTCTGCGCGCACTGGCGCTACAAGGGCACCGACGTCAAGGCCAGCTCCAACCACTACGAAGAGAAGATTTCCTGGCTGCGCCAGGTGCTCGAATGGCACGAGGAACTGGGCGACATCGGCGGCCTGGCCGAGCAGTTGCGGGTGGATATCGAGCCCGACCGGGTCTACGTCTTCACTCCCGACGGCCACGCCATCGACCTGCCCAAGGGCTCCACGCCGCTGGACTTCGCCTACCGCGTGCACACCGAGGTCGGTCACAACTGCCGCGGCGCCAAGATCAACGGCCGCATCGTGCCGCTGAACTACAGCCTACAGACCGGCGAGCAGGTGGAAATCATCACCGGCAAGCAAAGTGGGCCGAGCCGCGACTGGCTGAACCAGAACCTGGGCTACGTCACCACATCGCGGGCGCGAGCCAAGATCGTCCACTGGTTCAAGCTGCAGGCGCGCGACCAGAACGTCGCCGCCGGCAAGGCCATGCTCGAGCGCGAACTCGGCCGCCTGGCTCTGCCGCCGGTGGACTTCGAAAAGCTCGCCGAGAAGGCCAACTACAAGACCGGCGAAGACCTGTTCGCCGCCCTGGGCGCCGGCGACCTGCGCCTGGCCCACGTGGTCAACTACGCGCAGCAACTGGTCGAGCCCGAGCGCGGGAACGAGCAGCTCGAACTCATTCCGCGCAAGCCGAGCAAGATCGGCCATGGCAAGCGCGGCGACATCCAGATCCAGGGCGTCGGCAACCTGCTCACGCAGATGGCCGGCTGCTGCCAGCCGCTGCCAGGCGACCCGATCGTCGGCTACATCACCCTCGGCCGCGGCGTGACCATCCACCGGCAGGACTGCGCCACCGCACTGCAACTGGCCGGGCGCGAGCCGGAGCGGATCATCCAGGTCAGCTGGGGCCCGGTGCCGGTCAGCACCTACCCGGTGGATATCGTCATCCGCGCCTACGACCGTTCCGGCCTGTTGCGCGACGTCTCGCAGATGCTGCTCAACGAGCGCATCAACGTGCTGGCGGTGAATACCCGCTCGGACAAGGAAGACAACACCGCGATCATGCGCCTGACCATCGAGATTCCAGGTCTCGATTCGCTGGGCCGCCTGCTGGCGCGCATCTCCCAGTTGCCCAACATCATCGAGGCGCGGCGTGATCGCGCGGGTGCCAAGGATGCATAAGCTCGAAGACCTGCTGTACCTCATGGCCCGCCTGCGTGACCCGCAGAACGGTTGCCCCTGGGACCTCAAGCAGAGCTATGCGACCATCGTCCCCTACACCCTCGAGGAAGCCTATGAGGTCGCTGATGCCATCGAGCGCGGCGACTTCGACCACCTGCGCGAGGAGTTGGGCGACCTGCTCTTCCAGGTCGTCTACTACGCGCAGCTGGCTCGTGAAGAGGGCCGCTTCGAGTTCGACGCAGTGGTCGACGGCATTACCAACAAGCTGATTCGCCGCCATCCCCATGTCTTCCCTGATGGCGACCTCTACGGCGAGCCGGACCCAGCGAAGCTGGAGGAAGCGGCGGTCAAGCAGCGTTGGGAAGAGTTGAAAGCCGAGGAGCGCGCCGCCAAGGCCGCGGAGCCGGTGCAGTTGTCGCTGCTGGACGATGTGCCCAACGCGCTGCCAGCGTTGAGCCGCGCTGCCAAGCTGCAGAAGCGCGCCTCCCAGGTCGGCTTCGACTGGGCCGACGCGCTGCCGGTGGTGGACAAGGTTCGCGAGGAGCTGGACGAAGTGCTCGAAGCGATGGCCGGCGGCGACACCGAAGCCCAGGCTGAGGAAGTGGGCGATCTGTTGTTCGTGGTGGTCAACCTGGCGCGCAAGCTCAAGGTCGATCCGGAAACCGCCCTGCGCGCCGCCAATGCCAAGTTCGAGCGCCGGTTCCGCTATATCGAGACGGCCTTGCGCGACCAAGGACGTACGCTGGAAGACAGCAACCTGGAAGAGATGGACGAACTGTGGGGCGCTGCCAAGCGTGACGAGAAGAATCCGCTCAGCTGTGGATAAGTGCTGCCTCCGTTGAATTGGCGCCCATGAAAAAGCCCCGCGATTGCGGGGCTTTTTATTTCTCTTCGTAAGAGCGAGCTGTTGGCGCGTGGTGTCTGCTCGTCAGCCGAACAGCCAGCGCAGGATCAGCACCAGCAGCACCACTGCCAGCACCGGGCGGCCAATACGGTATGCCTTGGGATAGGCGCGCTTGAACACCTTCACCTTGCTGCCCACGGCGTCGCCGAGGCGAATCAGTACCGAGTAGGCCTGGTTGATCCCGCCGACGCGCTCGCCCTCGACGTTCTGCGGCGCCGTGGCGCGGCCGAGGAAGGCACTGACGCGGCGGTTTACGCGGGTCAGCAGCGGCGACTTGAGCGGTCGCTCGATGTCGCAGAAAAGGATCAGGCGCGACTCGTCCGTCTCGTTCTTCACCCAGTGAACGAAGGTCTCGTCGAACATCACGTCCTGGCCATCGCGCCAGGCGTAGGGCTGCCCGTCGACGAAGATGCGGCAGTCGTCGGAGTTCGGTGTGGCCAGGCCCAAGTGATAGCGCAGCGATCCGCCGTAGGGGTCGCGGTGCTTGTTCAGGTGGCTGCGTGGCGGCAGGCGGGTGAACATCGCACCCTTGACGTTGGGGATGCTGCTCACCAGTTCCACGGTCTTCGGGCACAGCTGCTGCGCCGAGGGCAGGGGGCCGTCGTACCAGGTCAGATAGAAGCGGGTCCAGCCCTTCTTGAAGAAGGAGCCGAAACCGGCTTCGTTGTTGTTCAGGGCGTCGCGGATGTAGCCCTCATCGAAGAGTTTCTCGGCTTCCTCGCGGATCGTCTGCCAGTTGTCGCGCAGCTTGTCGAGCTCGGGGAAGCGCTCGCGGTCCAGGTACGGCTTGGACGGTACGCTGGAGTTCAGGTACATCAGCGAGTTGTAGGGGGCGAACCACGCCGAGTGGTTCACCACCTGGCGGAGGAAGGGCAGGCGCACCTTGCCGCGCAGGTGCACGTAGAGAATGGCGATGAGGAAAATGGCCAGTATCGCGAGAACGATGAGCTTCAGCATGGAGGTAACGAGTCCGCTCCAGATGAGTGAATTCGAGCCAGGCACTTGCGCTGCGCTGGCACAGGCCCGAGGATTATACCCCCTGAGGACAGTCCCGCAGCACCCATGCGTTGGTCTGGGAGTTGTCCTGCATCAATTGGGCTGTTGGAGAGCCTTGATTCATGAGCATGTCATTGCGTGATCAGTTGCTGAAAGCCGGGCTGGTCAACGAGAAGCAGGCCAAGCAGGCCGGCAAGCAGAAGCAGAAACAGCAGCGCCTGGAGCACAAGAACCAGGTGGCCAAGGACGACAGTCAGCGTCAGGCTGCCCTGCAGGCCCAGGCCGAGAAGCAGGCTCGCGACGCCGAACTGAACCGCCAGCAGCAGGAAAAGGCCGAGAAGAAGGCCAAGGCCGCGCAGATCAAGCAACTGATCGAGGGCACGCGCCTGCCCAAGCTGGAGTCGGACGACTACTACAACTTCGTCGACAACAAGAAGGTCAAGCGCATCGCGGTCAACGACCTGATCCGCGACAAGCTCAGTCGCGGCAGCCTGGCCATCGTCAGCTACGACGGCCGCTACGAGATCGTCCCGCGTGATGCCGCACTGCGCATCCAGGAACGCGACGAGCGCCGTATCATCCTGCTCAGCGAGCCCAGCGGCGAACCGGACGAGGACGATCCGTACAAGGATTACGTGGTGCCCGACGATCTCATGTGGTGAGGTTGCGGTGGTCCGGTTTCAGGCGGGGCCCAGCTGCACCCTGCCGAACTGCGCCGTCGCCGACAACGGCGTGATGGCGCGCAGGCGGTCCAGCCGGAACTCCCGGCTGGCATCGTCCACTCGTACTTCGACATATTCCTCCAGCGGTCCGTCTTCGATTCGCTGAGTGCGCGTGGTGAAGGCCTGGGCATCGAACACCAGGCCGTCACGCAACTCGATACGCAGCCAGTAGCGGTAGAGGCAGGCGATTTCCAGGTAGTCATGGAGATCGCAATGCAACGGCTGGTAGTCGCTCATCTCGCCAGGCCTTATTTGAGGTCAGCCAATGCCGCGCCGAAGTTCAGGTGCAGCACCTGCCCATCGACCACCAGCGCCGGTACGGATTTCACCCCGGCGGCCTCGGCTTCGGCCACGCGCGGCGACTGCTCGCCCAGGTGCACGACTTCGACTTCGCGGTTCAGCAACGGCAACAACGCTCGCTCGGCTTCGACGCAGACAGGGCAACCGGCATGGTAGTAAACGGCTTTGTTCATGATCCTTCTCCTGATCAGCTATGTATCGATTCGATACCACTTAAGTCTGCGAGCGAGATGGGCCTTCTGTCAAACTGGTTTTTGATCGATACTATCTATCGGGAGGATTAGCCCATGACCGATACGACCCTTTACGACTACCTCGAACGCATTGCTAGCCTGATGCGCGCCTGGGCTCGTGAGCAGCCGCTGATGGCGGATCTGCAGCCGATCCAATTGAGCGCGCTCAATTACCTGGCGCGCTGCAACCGCTATTCGAATACGCCGCTGGGGGTGACGGATTTCCTCGGGCTGACCAAGGGCACGGTCTCCCAGTCGCTCAAGGCATTGGAGGCCAAGGGGCTGATCGAGAAACGCCCGGATGCCCAGGACCGCCGTAGCGTGCACCTCGAGCTGACTCGGGAGGGCAGGGGGCTGATCGATGCACTGGTGCCGCCGGATTTCCTGCGTCGCGCAGAGGAAGCGCTGGGGGAGCGTAGCGAACTGCTGGTCTCGCTGTTGAGGGAATTACTGGCAACCGTGCAGCGTCAGGAAGACGTGCCGGGCTTCGGCCTTTGCCGTACTTGCCGCTTCCACCAGAAACTGGACGGCGGTGGATTGTGCGGTCTGACCGGGGAGCGGCTGGAGAGCGGCGAGGGCGAGCTGATCTGCCGCGAGCATGCCGAGCCCGATCAAGTGGCCTGATGTCCACTGAGCCGATTCGCGGGCAAGAAAAAGCCGGGCATGAGCCCGGCTTTTCGTTACGCCGCGGCGCTATCAGAAGCGATAGGTCATCTGCGCGGTCAGACCGTGGGCGCTGTTGTCATACTTGGCGCTGTAGGCCGGCTGCAGTTGCAGGCCTGCCAGTTCCTGGCCGTCCGGCTGGTTTACGCCGGCGGTGGATTCCCACAGGTAGGCGTAGGCGACATCGATGGTCATGTCGGCATTGGGCGAGTAACCGGCGCCCAGGGTGAAGATCTTGCGATCGCCCACCGGGATGCGCACGTTGCGGTGCTCGTTGGTGGTCGGCGACGGATCGTAGGCGAAGCCGGTACGCAGCACCCACTGGTCGTTCCACTGATAGGAGGTACCGATGGCGGCCGACCAGGTGTCGTGCCAGCTCAGGTCTTCGCCGATGGTGTCGAAGGAAGAGATCGGGGCGCCGGTGTTCTGCACTTCGATGGACTTCAGACGGCTCCAGCGCGTCCAGGTGGTGCCACCGTAGACAGTCCAACGGTCATCCAGCTTCTGGGTGAGGGACAGGTCCAGGGACTCGGGCAGGGTGATGTCCAGGCTGGCATCCATGCGCGAATCGAACAGGCCGGCCGGCGAGTTGGAGACGGTGGTGTGGCCCTTGAGCTCGTACTTCACCTTGGAGTGGTAGGTGGCGCCGATGGAGGTGCTCTCGGTCGGGGTGACCAGTACGCCGACGTTGAAGCCGGCGGCGGTGTCGTCGCCCTTGATGCTGATCTTGGTGTCGTCGCCGTTACCGCCCAGGGCGCCGTTCAGCGCGCCGGTGTTCAGGTAGTTTTCCAGCTTGCCGTCGATGCGGTTGATGGTCGGGCCGAAGCCGACGGATACCACGTCGTTGAACTTGTAGCTGATGGTCGGCTGGACGGTGATGACCTGGACCTTGCTGTAGGAACCGTGGGAGCGGCCCTGGAAGCCACTTTCGTAGTCGTTGATGATGCCGTACGGCACATAGATGCCGAGGCCGACGCTGACCTTGTCATCCAGCGGAGTGGCGAAGTAGCCGAAGGGCACGGCGGCCAGAGGGACGGAGTCGCCCTTGTTGGAGCCGGAGGCAGTGCTGTGTGCGTCACTGATGTCGTCCTTGGCGGAAACAACGGCGAGACCGCCGCTGACTTCAGCACGCTTGAGCTTGGACAGGCCGGCCGGGTTGCCGTAGATGGTGCTGGCGTCCAATGCCGAAGAAGCACGGCCCGCGTAAGCGGTGCCGGCGCCGCTAGCGCTCTGCTCGTTGATGGCGATGCCGTTGGCCAGGGCCTGGGCAGAGGCAGCGCTAATGGTCAGGGCTAGGGTGGTCTTGAGCCATGTTGTTTTCATTGTAAGAGCAACTCCTGTGTTTATCGGCGCGCAAGCTACCAAGATTCCCGGGTCTTGGGTAGTGGTTGGCAGGCGCTCTACCTTGGGCTTCAGGGCTCAAACGAGCGTTCCATCTGAATGATGTCCGTTCGTCGCTGTATGTAAATAATTTCTGACCGATCGGTCACGCTTCGGGTACGGAAGTACTAGGCGACTCGACTTAAATTGCCGACATAGCTGTGCCAGGCGTCGACGAAGTCGTGGAGGCGCCCGTGAGGGTGGAACACCTGGCGCCAGATGCGAGCCAGTTCCATGGGGTCGTCCGCCAGTGGCAGGGAAAGGTGTTCCGCCTCGACCAGCATCCAGGCAATGGCCGTGCTGTAACGCAGGTTGACCGTCAGTTCGAGATGCGGTGCGTCGAGGAAAGCATGCTGGCTGGCCAGCCCCCGGACGCGGCTGGCCAGCTCGGGGTCCAGCGCCAGGAATCCATCCCAGAGCGTCTGGTGCCGCTGCTCACCGATGCGATACAACCCGTGGCCATGGCTGTCATCGAGGGCGCTCCCCAGCGCCGACTGACAGGCTGCTGCCCCCAGCAGCAGCGATTCGGCCGCGATACTGTGGCGCCCCAGGTAGTGCAGGGTGGGGCGGATCACATACTGGCAGAGATCGTTCGCGGCGATTCCCATGACATCCTCGTCATCAATGACCGGCGGGGCTGGGCGTCTTGGCAGCTTCTGATGATTATCCTCGGCCCCGCCGGAAGCGGACTTAGCCGCTCGAATTGAAGTGTAGTGCGATGAATGTGATGTAAAGGACTGTTTTTAAATTGTTTAGTCGGCGCCGCTTTCCTTCATATTCCTTCTGGCGATTAGATGCTCGGCGGTAACTCCGGCATCGCAGCGAGCTTTTCCGCTGCCTCTTCGTGGCCCTGTTCCGCCGCCTTCTGGTACCAGGAGCGCGCCTGCGCGGGGTTCTTCGCCACGCCGCGGCCCTTGGCGTAGCTCTCCGCTACCTGGAACTCGGCGTCTACATCCCCTTGCTCGGCCGACTGCAGGTAGAGGGCGAAAGCCTTCTTGTAGCTGCGGGTCACGCCGGTGCCGTTCTCGTACATGATTGCCAGGTTGAACTGGGCGTCCTTGTCGCCCTGGTCGACGGCTTTCTGATACCAGTACACCGCCTTGGCCGAGTCCTGCTCGACGCCGTCGCCGTTGTCGTAGGCGTTACCCAGGTTGTACTGGGCACAGGCATGGCCCTGCCTGGCGGCCTTTTCGTACCAGTAGGCGGCCTTCTCGTAGTCCTGGTCGTACTCGTCGCTACCGGAGTCGTATTCCAGGCCGAGCGTGTACTGCGCACTGGCGTGGCCAGCCTTGGCGGCTTTCACCAGGTCGTCGCCATAGAGGTCGGACCACTGGTCCTGGATTTCACAGGGGGTGGCTTCGAGCTCGGTGGCGTAGGCCGGGGCAGTGCTGCACAGGCCAAGCAGCAGGCTGGCGAGCAGGGTCTGGTGGATGCGCGAGGGCATGGGGATCACTCCTTTGAAGATTGGGCACGAGTCTGACGGATGCCTTTACACCTATCCATGAGAACGGAAGACGCTGGTGTGACGCGTCTTCCGCTTTTATTGCCGGAAGTGGGCAATCAGTCGCCTGTTGCCACCGGGCGCCGCGCATCGGTGATCCATTCACTCCAGGAGCCCGCATACAAGCGACCCAGCGGGTAGCCAGCCAGGCTCAGTGCGAACAGGTTGTGGCAGGCGGTGACGCCGGAGCCGCAGTAGGCCACCAGATCCTCGGCCGGGCGGCCGCGCAGCAGCCCGGCGAAGCGCTGGTGCAGGTGCTCGGGGCGCAGGAAACGGCCGTCATTGCCCAGGTTGTCGGTGAAGGCCGCGCACTGGGCGCCGGGAATGTGCCCGGCCACCGGATCGATGGGCTCCACCTCGCCACGGAAGCGCGGCAGGCCGCGGGCGTCGATCAGCGGCAGCTCGGCGTCGCCGAGTTTGCTGGCCAGTTCGCTGGCACTGATCAACAGGCTGTTGTCCGGCTGGCCCTTGAAGTCGCCGGGTCGCACCGGCGTTTCGGCGGTAGTCAGGCGCTGGCCGGCGTTGCGCCAGGCACTCAGGCCGCCATCGAGCAGATAGACGCCCTCGCTCTTGCCCAGCCACAGCAATAGCCACCAGGCGCGGGCGGCGAAGGCGCCGGGGCCATCGTCATACAGCACCACTTCGCTGTCGGCATTCAGCCCCCAGCCACGCAGCTTCTCCAGCAGGTGCTGCGGGTCAGGCAACGGATGGCGGCCCGTTACACCCGGCCGCACCGGGGCGGAGAGATCGCGGTTGAGATCGGCGAAATGCGCGCCGGGAATATGATTCTCCTGGTAGCTGCGTGCGCCGTAGGCCGGGTCTTCGAGGGCGAAGCGGCAGTCGAGGAGGACGAGGTTCGGGTCATCGAGGCGGGCGGCCAGTTGCTCGGGCGTGAGCAGGCGGGCTTGGGTCATGGGCGCGTTCCTGTGTCGTGACGGGGCCGAAACGCATCATAAGGCTTGTATGAAGAAAAGTTGGTGGGGAGTTGGCGAACATGCTCAACCTGCAATCGGCGCCGCGCAAGGCCGGCCCGCTGCGAGTCGCCCTGGTGGGCCTGGCGACCGTTCTGATCACCCTGGGCTACAGCGTCCGGGTCCTGCTGCTGGGGGCCATCGGCCGGCTTCGCCGCGCCAAGGTCGACGGCTTCACACGCGACTGGTCCGCCAGCCTGTTGAGCCTGACCGGTGCGCGCCTGAGCCGCCACGGTGAGGTACCGGACTTCGGCGATGGCCGTCGTTACATGATCCTCTGCACCCATTCCAGCTTCTACGACATCCCGGCGATCTTCGTGACCATGCCCGGCTCGATCCGCATGCTGGCCAAGCGTGAGCTGTTTGCCGTGCCGGTATGGGGCGCGGCCATGCGGGCGGCAGAGTTCCCCTCCATCGACCGGCACAACCGCCACCAGGCCGTGGCGGACCTCGCCAGGGCGCGCGCGATGATGGAGAGCGGTATCGTGCTCTGGGCTGCGCCGGAGGGCACGCGTTCCAAGGATGGCAAGCTGCAGCCATTCAAGAAGGGCTGCTTCCGCCTGGCGCAGCAGACCGACGCGATCATTGTCCCGGTGGCGATTCGCGGCATTCAGCAATTGCTCCCGGCTGGCGGCCTGAAGCTGAATCTTGGCATGCCGGTGGAAGTGCATGTCGGCGCACCGATCGACTCCACCCGGTTCACCGAGCATGGCGTCGATGCCCTGATGAGTGAGGTGCGCGAGCGAATGCTGGAGTTGCTGGAGCCCTCCACCGTGCCCGTACCGGCGCCTGCCCTTAAGGAGCAGACGCCGGCCTGAGGCGTCAGTGAATCAGGAGCCTTCAGCGGATGGGCAGCCGTCCGATACGATCGTTCTCCAGGCTGCCCAGGTACAGCACACCGTTCACCGGCTTGGCCGAGGTCACCATGCGCAGGTGCTGGCCGCTGGTGTCATGCAGGCTGCGCACGATCTCGCCCTTCTCGTTCACCTGGATCACGAGGCCATAGGGCACCGGCTTGGGCAGGACCGCGCGCGGCAGCTTGGTGAGCTGGCGTTTCAGCCAGGGCATCTGCTGGATCACATCGGCGTCTGCCTTGCGCGGCGAGGGCAGGGCGACCCAGAAGGTGCCGCTGCGATCGCTGGCGAGGTTGTCCGGCAGGCCTGGCAGGTTGTCGATGAGCACGTCGTGTTGCCCGGCCTTTTCGCCCTTGAGCCAGTAACGCGTGATGCGGTAGCGGTAGGTCTCGTTGACCAGGACGAAGTCCTCGTGCTGCGACAGCGCCACGCCGTTGGCGAAGTACAGGTCCTTGAGCAGCGTCTCGGTCTTGCCGGTGGCCGGGTCGTAGCGCAGCAGGCGGCCGTGGGGGCGGGCTTCGAGCAGGTCGAGGATGTAGTCGGGCTGATGGAAGCGGCTGGAGGCGTCGCTGAAATAGATGCGCCCGTCGCTGGCGATGTCCAGGTCATCGGTAAAGGCGAAGGGCACGCCGTCGGCCGAGTCGGTCAGTACGCGGATCTTGCCCTGCGGATCGATCTGAAGCAGGCCTTTCCAGGCATCGGCGACGATCAGGTTTCCGGCCTGGTCGAATGCCAGCCCGAGCGGGCGTCCGCCGGTTTCGACGAAGGTTTGCGCCTTGCCGTCGGCGCCGATGCGCACGATGCGTCCGTCGTCCAGGCCGGCAAACACCTGGCCCTGGCTGTCCACGGCGGTGTCTTCGGGGCCGACGATCTGGCCCTGGGCAAGCAGTTCGGCCTTCATCAGCGTGTCGTTGGGTTCCATCACGCCGGTCATCGGCGGCGCCTTGGGCGGCGTCCAGGCCAGCGGATCGATGGGGCTGGGCGTGAAGGCCAGGTAAACGGCGAGGGCGGCGACCAGCAGGACGACCAACCCGAGAAGCTTCTTCATGTAAAGCTGCCTTATTGTTGTTGTGAGCGGGGCAAAGCGTAGAGACCGCTGGCCGATCGTCACACACCGATGGCCGAGTGGAATGCTCGCACATCATGCATCTCTATATACTGCGCGCACCGAAACGAAGGAGATGTTCGTGACCGCCCTCGATATACAGTGGATTCGCGACGATACCACCCTGGAACGCAAGTGCCAGGACTGGAAAGAACTGCCGTACCTCGCGCTCGATACCGAGTTCATGCGTGTCGATACCTTCTACCCGGAAGCCGGGCTGGTGCAGGTGGGTGACGGCAGCGGCGTGTGGCTGATCGACCCGCTGCTGATCCGCGACTGGTCGCCGTTTGCCGCGTTGCTCGAATCGCCGCTGGTGGTCAAGGTGTTCCATGCCTGCGGCGAAGACCTGGAAGTATTCCAGCGCCTGACCGGCAGCCTGCCGCAGCCGCTGTTCGATACCCAGTTGGCCGCCGCCTACCTGGGCATGCCGCACTCCATGGGCTACTCCAAACTGGTGCTGGAAATCCTCGGCCTCGACCTGCCCAAGGATGAAACCCGCTCCGACTGGTTGCAGCGCCCGTTGACCGACATGCAGGTGCGTTACGCCGCCGAGGACGTGCAGCACCTGGCCGAGGTCTACGTGAAACTGGCGCCGCGCCTGAGCGACGAGAAATTGCAGTGGCTGCTGGCCGATGGTGCCGACCTCACTCAGAACCAGAGCCGCGTCAGCGATCCGCAGCAGGCTTACCTCGACGTCAAGTTGGCGTGGAAGCTCAATCCCCTGCAACTGGCCGTGCTGCGCGAACTGTGTGTCTGGCGCGAGGAGCAGGCGCGGTTGCGCAACAAGCCGCGCAACCATGTGCTGCGCGAGCATACCCTGTGGCCGCTGTCGCGCTTCCAGCCTGCCGACAAGGTTGCACTGGCACGCATCGACGACATGCACCCACGTACGGTGCGCCAGGACGGCGACACCCTGATCGCCTTGATCGCTCATGCAGCGAAGCTGCCAGAGGCAGAACGCCCCCAGCCCCTGCCCGAGCCGCTGCCGCGCGAGATCGCCCCGGTGCTGAAGAAGCTGCGCGAAGTCGGCCAGAAGGAGGCCGAGCGCCTGGACATGGCGCCCGAGCTGATGCTGCGCAAGAAGATTCTCGAGGCCTTGCTCAAGACCGGTTGGCCCAATGGCCCCTATCAACTGCCCGATTCGCTGCAAGGCTGGCGCCGCGAGCTGATGGGGCAGGCCCTGCTGGACAGCCTGGCTGCCCCGACTGCCGAATAACGCGGCCCACCCCATCACGCAGAAAGAACCGACATGAAACGCATCTGCTCCATCTACAAGAGTCCGCGCAAGAACGAGATGTACCTGTACGTCGACAAGCGCGAAGCCCTAAGCCGCGTTCCCGAGGCGCTGCTGGCGGCCTTTGGCGCGCCGAAGCACACCTTCGACCTGGTCCTGAGTCCCGAGCGCCAGCTGGCTCGCGAAGACATCAACGTGGTGCTGGAAAACATCGAGAAACAAGGTTTCCACCTGCAGATGCCACCGGCCGAAGACGAGTACATCGAGCACCTGCCCGAAGAGCTGCTGCGGCGAAACGATCCAGTCTGATCCCGACTGGCTCGTCACTGCGCTCAGGCCGCGGATTTGCCCAGTGCTGGCACTGTGCAAGTTCGCGGCTTGAGCGCATTATGCGCGGAGAATAGGGTTCAACGGAGCGGAACGCTTGGTCTTTGGCTGTGTCTATAGCCGCCTGACTTCCCTAGAACTGACCACGTTTTATCCCAGGGAAGCTCCCTTGAAGCGAGTCCAGATGCGCCAGCCGGAAATGCACCACCGCTCGAAGCGAAAGGCCTGACCATGCGCCTGCTCGTACTCGATCGCGAACACTCCCTTTACGCCGCCCTGCTGATGGCGGCCGAACCCCGGTTGACGGTGATCTCCGGCAACAACCCCGATGGCCTGGTGGAAGCGGCGGCGGAGTGCCCGGTATGGCTCGGCGAGCCAACCCTGGCCGCGCAGCTGTTGCGCCACGGCGTGCACCCGGTGTGGATCCAGTCCAGCTGGGCGGGCATCACCCCGCTGCTGGCCGACGACTTGCCCAAGGACTACGCGCTGACCCGCGCCGTCGGCATCTTCGGCCAGGTCATGACCGAATACCTGCTCACCTACATGCTTGCCCACGAGCGCCAGTTCCTTGGTCGCCTGGCCAGCCAGGTCGGCGTGCAGTGGGACGACCGCTCGCCGGGCAGCCTGAGCGGCCGGCAGATCCTCATCGTCGGCACGGGCGAGATCGGCCAGGCCGTAGCGCATATGCTCGCGCCGTTCGGCGTCGAACTGGTCGGCGTGGCGAAGAACCCGCGCGCGCTGGTGCCCTTTGGCCGCATGGGCGGGCTGGATGACCTGCCGCGTCTGGCCGAGACCGCCGACTACGTGATCAACCTGTTGCCCGATACGCCGGAAACCGCCGATATCTACAACCTGGCGCTGTTCCAGCGGATGAAGCCCACCGCGCTGTTCCTCAACGCCGGGCGCGGCACTTCGGTGGTGGACGAGGACCTTGTCGCGGCGCTGGAAGCCAACCAACTGGCCGGCGCAGTGATCGATGTCTGCCGCCAGGAACCGTTGCCGACGTCGCACCCGTTCTGGCACACGCCGCGCCTGTTGCTGACTGGCCATACGGCGGCGCCGACCCTACCGGGCCTGCTCATCGAGCTGTTCCGCGACAACCTGACCCGCTTCTGGGCGGGACAGACCATGCGTGGCGAGGTGGATTTCTCCCGCGGTTACTGATCGCTGTCGCACCGATGACATAAAAAAGGCCCCGATCGGGGCCTTTTCTTTTGTTCTGCTGTAGGGCGGAAAGTCCGGCGCTGGGCGTCAGAGCGAGAAATCGCCCTCGGCCACGATCTCCGCCAGCGGGCGGCGAGCATTGGGCACTTCGCGGGCCTGCAGGCTCTCGGAGAGGATCGACTTGTCGCCGAGCTTGCCGATGGCGATCACTGCGTGGATCTCATGATCCGCCGGGACTTTCAATTCGGTGCGCGCCAGCTCGCGGTCGAAGCCGGCCATGCCGTGGGTGTGCCAGCCAGCCAGGCTCGCCTGCAGGGCGAGGAAGCCCCAGGCGGAGCCGGTGTCGAAGCTGTGCCACAGAGCCGGTTTTTCTTCGCTGGAGCCGGGCGGAGCGAAGGTGGTCTTGGACAGAACGACGACCAGCGCCGAGGCGTGTTGCGCCCAGCCACGATTGAACTCGCCCAGCAGGTTCAGGTAGCGCTGCCAGTTCGGCGTGTCGCGCCGGGCGAAGAGGAAGCGCCAGGGCTGCGAGTTGAAGGAGGACGGTGCCCAGCGCGCGGCCTCGATGAAGCTCAGCAGGGTCTCCTGGGGAATGGCTTCGCCGTTGAAGGCGCGGGGCGACCAGCGATTGATGAACTGCGGGTCGATGGGGTGCTCGGAAACGCGAGGGTTGGCGCTCATGGTGGCTCCTTGAAGGGCGTGGAATCTGCCGATGGTGCCGTGGTCGGCCGGGCATCGCGGTGGGATCGGGCGGCGCGGCTGCGGGAAGCGGCTGGCGAGTCCTGCCTGATGTGTCGGCGGACCGGGCCCGTGGGGCGATCAAACTAACCAGCACGGCCCGCTCTGGCAAGTCTCGCGCGGTCAATGGTCGCCTGCGCTTGGCCTGCGAGCGCGGCGGGCTTAGACTTTGCGCCCCGTGAAATTGCCCCTGTACAAAAAATGGCCGCCAAAGTAGAGCCCTTCTGGAAACGCAAGACCCTTGACCAGCTCGACCAGGAAGAGTGGGAGTCGCTGTGCGACGGCTGCGGCCTGTGCTGCCTGCAGAAACTGGAGGACGAGGACGACGGCACCGTCTACTACACGCGCATCGCCTGCAAGCTGCTGGACCTGAAGACCTGCCGCTGCACCGACTACGCCAATCGCCGTGCCAGCGTGCCCGACTGCATCCAGCTCACCCCGGCCCAGGCCGATGAGTTCCAGTGGCTGCCGCCGACCTGCGGCTACCGCCTGGTGGCCGAGGGCAAGGACCTGCCGCTGTGGCACCACCTTGTCTGCGGTGATCCGGAGGCGGTGCACCATGAGCGCATCTCGCAGTCCGGCCGCATGCTTGCGGAGGGTTCGGTGCCCGAGGACGACTGGGAAGAACACCTGATCTTCCGCGCCGGCTGAGTCAGCCCGGCGTGGGTGTGCGCAACCAGTAGCAGGCTTCCTCACCGGTCAGTGGAGCCTCGCCATCCGGCAGGTCCACGCGCTTTTCCCAGAGCGGAAACCAGCGCTCGTCCTTCTCGTCGTCGATGGTCGCCGGGCGCACCTGCGCGCGGAAGCGCCGCTCGCATGCGCCCCATTGCACGAAGTTGACCTGCGCCTCGATCAGGCTGACGGCATTGGCGCCGCCGCGTGCGTCGGGGAAGCAGAGTTGCAGGTGATCGTCTTCCCAGAAGCAGATCTCGCAGATTTCGTACGACCCAGGAGGGTCGCCGAAACTGAAGTAGCCGCAGCACGGGCAGGTGTAGAGCATCAGGCGTTGCCTTCGATGCCCAGCACCTTGAACAGGAAGGCGTATTCCAGCGCTACGTCCTTCAGGCCCTGATAGCGTCCGCTCATGCCGCCGTGGCCGGCGCCCAGGTCGGTCTTGAGGAGCAGCAGGCGGTCGTCGGTCTTGCTGACGCGCAGCTTGGCTACCCACTTGGCGGCTTCCCAGTACTGCACGCGGCTGTCGTTGTAGCCGGCCACCACCAGCAGGGCGGGGTAGTCCTGGGCGCTGACGTTCTCGTAGGGCGCGTAGGCCTTGATCCGTGCGTAGACCTCCGGCTCCTGCGGGTTGCCCCATTCGTCGTACTCGGTGACGGTCAGCGGCAGGTCGGGGTTGAGCATGCTGTTGAGCACATCGACGAAGGGCACTTCGGCGATGGCCGCGGCGAACAGCTGTGGGCGCTGGTTGAGTACCGCGCCGATCAGCAGGCCGCCGGCACTGCCGCCGCTGATGGCCAGTTGCGCCGGGGTGCTGTAGCCGTGGTCCAGCAGATGTTCGGCGCAGGCGATGAAGTCGCTGAAGGTGTTCTGCTTGTGCGCCAGCTTGCCGGCGCGGTACCAGGCTTCGCCCAGCTCGCCGCCGCCGCGAACGTGGGCGATGGCGAAGACGAAGCCACGCTCCAGCAGGCTCAGGCGGGCGTGGGAGAACCAGGGGTCGAGGCTCTCGCCATAGGCGCCGTAGCCATAGAGATAGAGCGGGGCGGGCTTGCCGCGGGCGACGTCTTCCAGCACGTCGCGGCGGCCGACCAGGCTGATCGGCACCTGTACGCCGTCAGCGGCGTCGGCCCAGAGGCGGCGGCTTTCGTAGGCGTCGGCGTCGAACGGGCCTTCTACCGGCGTTTCCTTCAGAACCTTTTGCTCTCCGCTTGAAAGATTCAACTGTCGGATCTGCGCCGGTCGGTTGAGGGCCTCGTAGCGCAGGCGGATCGTGGCGCTGTCGAACTCCAGGCTGTCCTGCACGTACAGGTTATAGGCGGCGTCCGGCAGGTCCACCCGGTGTGCCGGTTGTCCATGGGGATGGACTTCGACGATCGGCAGGCCGCCTTCGCGCAGGCTCAGGGTGAGTGCGCTGGCGTTCAGGGTGAGGCCTTCCAGCATCACGTCGTCACGGTGCGCCACCAGCTCCTGCCAGTGGGCGCGGGTGGGTTGCGTCTCGCTGGCGTGGTAGAGGGCGAAGTTGATGCCGGCCTGGTTGCTGCGGATCATCCAGGCCCAGTCGCCGTTCAGGCGACCGTGGTCCGGGTAGTACTCGTGGTCTTCCTCCCGTGGTGCCAGGCAGACGAACTCGCCCTCGGGCGTATTGGCATCCAGTACCCAGGCTTCACTGGTGGTCTTGCTGTTGAGCAGCAGGATCAGCTGGCGTTCGGAACTGGCGCGGTAGCAGTTGAGGAAGAAGCGCCCGTCGGGCTCCTCGAAGATCAGCTGCGCGCCGCTCTCGCCCAGGCTGTGGCGGTAGAGCTTGTGCGGGCGGTGGGTGTCGTCCAGCTCACCGAAGAACAGGGTGCGGTTGTCGTTGGCCCAGGTCAGGCTGCCATCGCAGTCCTCGAAGGGCAGGGTGGTGACGCTGCCGTCAGCCAGTTCCTTCACGTACAGGGTGTAGATCTCGTCGCCGCTGGTATCCAGGCTGTAGGCCAGCTTCGAATGATCGGGGCTGATGCTGAAGGCGCCCACGGACAGGAAGCCATCGCCGGCCAGGGCGTTGGGGTCCAGCAGCAGCTCTTCGGCGCTCGCGTCGACGGTGAGCGAGCCGTCGGCCGGGCGGGGGCTGCGGTAGTGGCGCGGGTACTCGTCGCCGGCAGTGGTGCGCTGGTAGTAGAGCCAGGGGCCCCAGGGCGTGGGCAGCGACAGGTCGGTTTCGCGGATGCGGCCCTTGATCTCCTGGAACAGGGTTTCGCGCAGTTTCGTCTGAGGAAGAAGCTGATCTTCCAGGTAGGCATTTTCTGCTTTCAGGTAGTCGAGGACGTCCTCGGCGTCACGGTTTTCCAGCCAGGCATACGGATCGGCGGCGGCTTCGCGGCGGGCGATGGGGGGCTGGCGGTCGGTCATGGTGGCTCCTCGGGACGGCATGGGGGACGCCCGGATGCGCACCCATGGGGAAAAGCGGCTATCATACGCACCCCTCTGTCGACACCGCACGCACGCGCATGAACGAACACGATTACACGCTTGCCTGGGGCGCCTATATCGCCGCCGGCCTTGGCCTGACCCTGGTCTGGTTCCTGATGACCGGCTGGATGTGGCGCTGGCTGCGCGAGCCGCTGCGGGTGATCGTCATCGTCCTGCTGTTCACCCCGACCCCGGTGGACCCGGCGAACAACCTGTACGCTCCGGCTATCGCGATCACCGCGCTGGACGTGGTGTTCAAGGTTGGCAACAACGCCTGGCGCGCCGTCTCCGACCTTGCCCTGGTGCTGCTGGCGGCATTCGGTGTGTACCTGCTGTTCGTGCTCATCCGCTGGCCGCTGGAGCGCTCGCTGAAGAAGCGCCGCCAGGAAAAGGTCGACGAAGACGAGCCGACCCTGCGCCAGCTGATGCAACCGCAGCTCATGCCCGACGTTGACAGCCACACCGACGATCACGGCGAGCGCCGCATGCGGATCGAACCGCGCCTGTAGTCCGGCCTTGCGTACTGCCCCGCACGCGTCCAGCATGAACTGAACGGCCTTTCGAGGAGTTCCCATGGACTGCGTGTTCTGCGCCATCGCGGCCGGTCGCGTGCCGGCCCGTACCCTCTACGAAGACGACCATTTCATCGTGCTGCTGGACATCTATCCGCTGCGCCCCGCGCACCTGCTGCTGGTCGCCCGCGAGCACGCGGCCTTCCTGCACCAGCTCTCCGAGGCTGCGCAGCAGGACCTGATCCCGTTGGCCGAACGCATGGAGCGGGTGCTGCGTCGCGCCGGCTACGGGCGAGTCGGCATCAACCTGCTGGTCAACGACGGCCCCGCGGCCAACCAGCACGTCGCACATTTTCATCTGCACCTTATCCCGCGTGAGTTGAACGACCTGCCAGCCCTGCTGCTGCGCGCGCTGACGCGGTTCCTGCCACTGGGGCGGAAAAGGATGCAGAATCGCCTGGAACGCGAGCTGCATCAGCTGCGCGAGGCACTGATGGAGGAGAACTGATTCATGTGCGAGTTGCTCGGCATGAGCGCCAACGTCCCGACGGACATCGTCTTCAGCTTCACCGGGCTGATGCAGCGCGGCGGCGGCACCGGCCCGCACCGTGACGGCTGGGGCATCGCCTTTTATGAGGGGCGCGGTGTGCGGCTGTTCCAGGACCCGTCCGCCAGCGTCGACTCGGAAGTCGCGCGGCTGGTGCAGCGCTACCCGATCAAGAGCGAAGCGGTGATCGGCCACATCCGCCAGGCCAACGTCGGCAAGGTCTGCCTGGCCAACACCCATCCGTTCGTGCGCGAGATGGGCGGCCGCTACTGGACCTTTGCCCACAACGGCCAGCTCGCCGACTTCCATCCCGAACCCGGTCTCTACCGCGCGGTGGGCGACACCGACAGCGAAGCGGCCTTCTGCGACCTGCTCAACCGCGTGCGGCGTGCCTTTCCCGAGCCCGTACCGGTGGAGGTGCTGCTGCCCACGCTGGTGACTGCCTGCGCGTCCTATCGCGAGAAGGGGGTGTTCAACTGCCTGCTCAGTGACGGTGATTGGCTGTTCACCTTCTGTTCCACCAAGCTGGCGTGGATCACCCGCCGTGCGCCCTTCGGGCCTGCGCGCCTGAAGGACGCCGATGTCACCGTGGACTTCCAGTCGGAAACCACACCCAACGACGTGGTCACGGTGATCGCCACCGAGCCGCTGACCGACAACGAGAACTGGACCCTGATGCAGGGCGGCGAGTGGATGCTCTGGTGGCGTGGCGAGATCGTCACCCAGGGGCGCATCTGAGCGGGACGTGAAGCATTCCCGGAACGTGAACGCGGCAAGCGGGAGAATCCCGCGTTGCCTTGCACATCATAAGAACGAAAGGGGGAAAGAATGCTGCGCAGCTATGTACGCATGGTGCTGTTCGCACTGGGTCTGATGGTCGCGGTCCAGATTCCGGGTTTCATCAAGGACTACGCGCAACGCGTCGATGCCCACCGCATCGAGGCAACGCAGGCGCTGCAAGGCTTCAAGGACACCTCGGGGCAGTTCTTCAAGGGCGACCTGAGCGCCCTGGTGGCGCATTACCGCGGCAGCGCCGACCCGGTATTCCAGCGCGACGCCGACAATATCGAGCGGTTGATGCGTCGCGCCCAGTTGTTCGACAACGAGTGGCAGGCGTTGCAGGGCACCTGGTACCAGCGCGCACTGCACATGCTCACCTCGCCGAATCACGAACTGCTGCAGGAAACCTACGAGAACTACCGCTACCAGGTGATGCTGGAGCCCGAGGCAATTGGCTGGGCGCTGGCCGGTGGTCTGTTGCTGGCATGGATCGCCGAGGTACTGATGGCCTCGGTGGCGGCGCTGGTCGGCCTGGGGGACAACCGTCGCGCTTCGCGGCGGCATTGGAACTGAGCGACATCACCTGGCGGCGGGCCACTCATCAGGATCGCCCCCCGGTCGCCACCACTGGCTCGCGGGGTTTGGCCAAGACGGCCGGAGGGCGATGCTAGGCAAGGCTCAGCCCTGGCTGGTGCTGCCGCCCCATTCGAGGAAGCGGACCTTGTGGGTCTGGCCTTCGTGATCCTGGTAGACCATGTACGCCGGCACGATGCCGACCTTGCCGGAGTTGTCGGTGCGGTGCAGGACCTTGTCGACGTCCAGGGACATGCCGTAGTGGTATTCGGTGACCGGCAGGTCGGCGCCGGGGTTCTTGATTGCGTCCTGGGCAAAAGCCATCGGGGCGAGGCTGGAGATGACAGCCGACACGACAGAGGCAAGCTTCATTCTTTATTTCCTCGGTGAAGGACCCGGTCAGGGATCCTTGAGTGGGATGGAGAGCCCCACCGGGGAGCACTGGCATCGATGATGTCTGTCCTGGGGTCCAGACAGGACAGGGGACGATGCTGCAGGCGTCCATCAGGTGGCGGGGCACGGGAGTGATATTCCGCCTCCGCACGCCCGCCGGGAAATTGATGTGCTTGCTAATGAAAATTGATGAAGGTGATGTGGCGCTCTGTCGCAGGCCTGCCCGCAAACTGGCGCGCTAGGGCTGCCAGTCGCGCCAGTGTTCGCAGTCGCCCCTGCACTGGCCGGGGCAGGCGCAACCGGTGCGGCTGCGCCCGGTGGCCTTTTCCATGCGCCGGGCCACTTCCTCGTCATCGGCGAAGGGCAGCATGCTGGCCTCCTCGATACCGCGCTGGCGGTGCGCCCGCAGGCTCCAGCCGACGCCGAAATACAGTGCCAGCAGGCCGCCCAGCCCCAGCCAAAGTGTCATCTCAGGCCATCCGCTCGGCGACACGCATCGCCTCGGGGCGCGCCTGGCGCACGGTGACCCAGGTATTCCAGGCCATCAGCAGCATGCCGCTGAGGAACATCAGCCCGCCGGTCATGCGCACCACGAAGCCGGGGTGGCTGGCCTGCAGCGCTTCGACGAAGGAGTAGGTGAGCGTGCCGTCGGCGTTCACCGCCCGCCACATCAGGCCCTGGGTGATGCCGTTGACCCACATCGAGGCGATGTAGAGCACCGTGCCGATGGTGGCCAGCCAGAAGTGAGCGTTGATCAGACCGATGCTGTGCATCTGTTCGCGACCGAAGACCTTGGGAATCAGGTGATAGAGCGAGCCGATGGAAATCATCGCTACCCAGCCCAGCGCGCCGGCATGGACGTGGCCGATGGTCCAGTCAGTGTAGTGAGACAGGGCGTTGACGGTCTTGATCGCCATCATGGGGCCCTCGAAGGTCGACATCCCATAGAACGCCAGGGAAACCACGAGGAAGCGCAGGATCGGGTCGGTGCGCAACTTATGCCAGGCGCCGGAGAGGGTCATCATGCCGTTGATCATCCCGCCCCAGCTCGGCGCCAGGAGGATCAGCGACATCACCATGCCCAGGCTCTGCGCCCAGTCGGGCAGGGCGGTGTAGTGCAGGTGGTGCGGGCCGGCCCAGATATAGAGAGTGATCAGCGCCCAGAAGTGCACGATGGACAGTCGGTAGGAATACACCGGGCGTCCGGCCTGCTTGGGCACGAAGTAGTACATCATCCCGAGGAAGCCGGTGGTGAGGAAGAAGCCCACCGCGTTGTGCCCGTACCACCACTGCACCATGGCGTCGGTGGCGCCGGAGTAGACCGGGTAGGACTTGAACCAGTCCACCGGAATGGCCAGGTGGTTGACGATGTGCAGCATCGCCGTGACCAGGATGAAGGCGGCGAAGAACCAGTTGCCCACATAGATGTGCGGCGTCTTGCGCTTCATCAGCGTGCCGAAGAACACCACCGCGTAGGCGACCCAGACGATGGCCATCCACACGGCGCCGGTGAATTCGATCTCGGCGTATTCCTTGGTGGTCGTGTAGCCCAGCGGCAGGCTGATCATCATCACCACGATCAGCGCCTGCCAGCCCCAGAAGGTAAAGGCCGCGAGGCTGTCGGAAAACAGCCGCGTCTGGCAGGTGCGCTGCACCGTGTAGTAGCTGGTGGCGAACAGCGCGCAACCGCCGAAGGCGAAGATCACCAGGCTGGTGTGCAGCGGGCGCAGGCGCCCGAAACTGGTCCATGGCAGGTCCAGGTTCAGTTGCGGCCAGACCAGTTGGGAGGCGATCAGTACCCCCATGGCCATGCCGACGACGCCCCAGACCACCGTCATGATGGCGAATTGGCGAACCACCTTGTAGTTGTACGCCTGCTCCGTGCTTCTCGAGTTCATGCTGGATTCCCGCTTGTGACAGAACGTCCGGGCGCACCCCTGGAGGAAAACCAGGGCGCTCCGGTGAGCGGGCAATCTAGAAAAATGCGGGCGGGGGAAACAGATTCAGATGGGCCGCTCAAATGCGTATCAGCGGCCCGGCGCGCGGATTCAGGCGATGTCCATGCGCCCTGCGAGGAAATGCCGCAGGCGTTCCTGCAGGTAACCCACCGCCTGTTCCTCGGCGAGATATTCGCTGACGCGCATCAGCCGCCAGTACTGGCCTTCATCGCCGAAACGGATGGCCTCGAACTCGTTCTGTTGCAGCCGCGCCACCAGGAACCAGGCCCAGGGCGCGGGGCCGTGCGTAGCAGGGTAGCGGCGCTGCCATTCGATGCGTTGCTCGCCCAGGCGTAGGCCAAACTCTTCTTCCAACTCGCGCAGCGCGCATTGCGCCGGGGTCTCGTCGCCTTCGCGGCCGCCGCCAGGAAAGTCCCAGCAACCGGGGTAGGGGATTCCCGGCTTGTCGTCGCGCTTGTAGACCACCAGTTGGCCCCCATGGAACAGCGCCAGCTTGGCCCCGGTGAAGTCGTCTTCGCGCTGCATGGCTTCATTCCCCTGTAAGTCGACTAGTCTTTCCCGACTGCGGGCGGTGCTTTGCCGCGCACAAGCGCGTATGATGCGCGACCTTTTTCTTCGTTGCACGACACACCGGGAGGTGCCGAGATGAACGACCAGCACGAAAACACCGAACTGACCCCCGCTCCGGAAGGCGAAAAGCTGCAGAAGGTCCTGGCCCGCATGGGCGTGGGCTCGCGCCGCGACGTCGAGGCCTGGATCGAGGAAGGCCGGGTCAAGGTCAATGGCGCCGTCGCCACCCTTGGCCAGCGCGTGGGCGACCGCGATGCCATCGCCGTCGATGACCGCCTGCTCAAGCGCGAGAAGATCGAAGAGCATGTGCGCCGCGTCCTGATCTACAACAAGCCCGAAGGCGAAGTCTGCACCCGCGACGATCCGGAAGGCCGTCCGACCGTGTTCGACCGCCTGCCGCGCCTGCGCAGCGGCCGCTGGATCAACGTCGGCCGTCTGGACATCAACACCACCGGCCTGCTGATGTTCACCACCGACGGCGAGCTGGCCAACCGCCTGATGCACCCGTCCTACGAGATGGACCGCGAGTACGCCGTACGCGTGCGCGGTGAAGTCGACGAAGAGATGATCGAACGCCTGAAAGCCGGCGTGATGCTCGAAGACGGCCCCGCCAAGTTCAGCGACATCCAGGAAGCGCCTGGCGGCGAAGGCTTCAACCACTGGTACCACGTGGTGGTGATGGAAGGCCGTAACCGCGAAGTTCGTCGTCTGTGGGAATCCCAGGGCGTGATCGTCAGCCGCCTGAAGCGCGTGCGCTTCGGACCGGTGTTCCTGACCTCCGAACTGACCATGGGCCGCTACCGCGAAATGGGCCAGCGCGAGCTGGACATCCTCAGCGAGGAGGTCGGCCTGACCCCGGTCGCCCTGCCGGCCGTTTCCACCAAGACCAAGGAAAAGGTCGAGCGCCAGGAGCGCAAGCTCGGCAAGAAGCTCGCGCCCAGCGAGCGTCCGGGCCGTGGTTCGCGCACCCGCACCGAGCGCGCCGAAGGCGAGCGTCCGCAGCGTGCTCCGCGCCCGGCGGCTGGCGAGCGTCCGGCTCGTGGTCCGCGCGATTCCGACGAGCGTCCGTCTCGTGCCCCGCGCGATGCCGGTGATCGTCCTGCCCGTAGCCCGCGTGGCGATTCCGCTGACAGCCGCGCTCCGCGCAAGCCGCGTGACGCTGGCAGTGATCGTCCTGCCCGCGCTCCTCGCGATGCCGGTGATCGTCCTGCCCGTGGCCCGCGTAGCGACGCTGGTGAAGGCCGCGCTCCGCGCAAGCCGCGTGACGCTGGCAGTGATCGTCCTGCTCGCGCTCCTCGCGATGCCGGTGATCGTCCGGCCCGTGGCCCGCGTAGCGATGCCGGTGAGAACCGTGCGCCGCGCAAGGCTCCGAGCGACCGTCCGGCGCGTGAAAAAGGCGCCCCGCTGGCCGAGCGTCCCGGCAAGCCGGTGCGCAAGCCGATCGCCAAGCGCCGTCCGCAGGCTGCCGGTGACGGCATGCGTCCGGGCTTCAAGCGCTAAGCGTCAGCGGTAAATGGAAAAGGGCTCCTCGGAGCCCTTTTTCTTGCCTGCGATTTAGCGGAAGTCTTCTGTAGGAGCGAGCTTGCTCGCAAACCCGCTTGACGCCAGAGCTGCCGGGACATCCGTTCGCGAGCAAGCTCGCTGCTACAGGGGCTCTCGCCGGGTCAGCTGGCGCAGGCCAGGCGGTTGCGTCCGTCGCGCTTGGCTTCGTAAAGCGCGCTGTCGGCGCGGCGCAGCAGATCATCCACCGACTCGCCGCCATTGAGGGTGGCGCAGCCCAGGCTGATGGATAGCGGCAAGCGTTTGCCGCCGGCGGCCAGGTTCAGCTCCTCCACGGCAGCCCGCAGCCGTTCGCCTACCTGCACGGCGGCGACGCCGGGGGTGTTGGACAGCAGCACGAGGAATTCCTCGCCGCCAAAGCGGAACACCATGTCGACATTGCGCAGGCTGTTCTTCAGCGCCGTTGCCACGGCGAGCAAGGCGTCGTCGCCGACGCTGTGGCCGTGCTCGTCGTTGATCTGCTTGAAGTGGTCCAGGTCGAGCATGAGGATCGACAGTGGCAGCAGGTGGCGCCGGGCTACCTCGACCTCGCGCCCCAGGGTCTGGTCCATGGCAATGCGGTTGCCGGTGCCGGTCAGCGCATCGCGGAGCGCCGATTGCACGGCGGCGCGGTAGAGCAGGGCGTTGCGCAGGGGATAGAGCAGGCAGGCCATCAGCGATTCCAGCTGCGAAAGCTCCACCTCGGAGAAGCGCCGGGCACGACGGAAGCTGATCTCGCCGAGGTATTCGCTGGCGTGGGTCAGGCGGTAGTCGGCACTGTGCCGGGCCGCTTCGCCGAACTCCAGGCGCAGGTCGGCGCCGGCGTGGTAGTACGCCAGGTAGGCCACTGGCAGCAACTGCTGGATCTCGCGGAAGAACACCGCGAGGATGCGGTCAGCCTCCAGGCTCACCTGCAATTGCAGGTTCAGCTGCTGGCGCAGTTCCAGCAGCTCCAGCGGACGCCGCGAGGGTGTGCGGATGTCCTGGCTGGCCGCGCGCTGGAGCTTGGCAGCATCGAAATCGATGGTATTGGAGTGCTTGGGAGGAACCATGGCGGCGACCATTTTTACGGCGTTTGCAGGGACAGAGCGATTTCCGTGCCAGGGCGCGGAAAGGCCTGAAAAGACGCCGTATTGACCGATCGGTGGTGGTCAGGGTTCCCAGTCGGGGAAAGGTTTCGCCAGAAGTCTGGCGAAATGGTGGCACTTTGCCGGAGGGGAGAGCGGGGCGGAGCCAGAAAAATGGCGGGAGGCGGCGTGGTTGCTGGGCTGCAGGCCGACGCCGCTGGTACGCCAGTACCGATTGTGCAGGGCCGGACCTCAGTCCTGGGCGTTGAAGGCCTGACCGTTCACGCCCTTGCTGTCCGGACCCATCAGGTACAGGTAGACCGGCATGATGTCTTCGGGCGCCGGGTTGTTGTAAGCGTTCTCGCCCGGGTAGGCATGAGCGCGCATCGCGGTGCGGGTGGCGCCCGGGTTGACGCTGTTGGCGCGCACGCGGGTGATGTCCTCGCACTCGTCTGCCAGAACCTGCATCAGACCCTCGGTGGCGAACTTCGACACCGCGTAGGCGCCCCAGTAGGCGCGGCCCTTGCGGCCGACGCTGCTGGAGGTGAAGACCACCGAGGCGTCCTCGGAGAGCTTGAGCAGCGGCAGCAGGGTGTGGGTGAGGCTGAACATGGCGTTGACGTTCACCTGCATGACACGGGTGAAGTTGTCGGTGGAAATCTGCTCGATGGGCGAGCGCAGGCCGAGGATCGAGGCGTTGTGCAGCAGACCGTCGAGCTTGCCGAACTCTTTCTCGATCATGGCCGCCAACTCGTCGTACTGGTGCGGCAGGGTGGTTTCCAGGTTCAGCGGGATGACCACCGGTTCCGGGTGGCCGGCGGCAACGATCAGGTCATAGACCTCGTTGAGGTAGTCCTCGGTCTTGCCCAGCAGCAGCACGGTCGCACCGTGGGCGGCGAAGGCGAGCGAGGCGGCCCGGCCGATGCCGCGGCCGGCGCCGGTCACGAGGATCACGCGGCCCTTGAGCAGGTCGGGGCGGGCGGAATAGTCGAACATGGTTTCTCCTTGGCGGAACCCGTCAGCGCGCTGGCGGGCTCGCGAGGTTCGGTTCAGCAGGAGCAGAGGGCGCGGTCGAGAACCGCCAGCAGGTCGCGGGGATGGTCGACGATGACGTCGGCGCCCCAGTGCGCGGGGTTGTCGTCCGGGTGGATGTAGCCGTAGCGCACGGCGGCGGTCTTGGTCCCGGCGGCGCGGCCGGACTCGATGTCGCGCAGGTCGTCACCGATGAACAGCACCTGCGACGGGTCGATGTTCAGCTGGCTGCAGGCCAGCAGGAGCATTTCCGGGTCCGGCTTGCTGTTCTTCACGTGGTCCGGGCAGACCAGCACCGCGGAGCGCTCGGCCAGGCCCAGCTGCTGCATGATCGGCGCGGCGAAGCGCACCGGCTTGTTGGTCACCACGCCCCAGATCAGGCGGGAGCGCTCGATACTCTCCAGCAGTTCCGCCATGCCCTCGTACGGACGGGTGAAGACGGCGCAATGCTCCTGGTAGCGGTCGAGGAACTCCTGGCGCAGGGTCTCGAAGCCGGGGGCTTCCGGGTCCATGTCGAAGGTCGCGGCAACCATGGCGCGGGCGCCGCCGGACACCACGTCCTGGATGCGCTGGTCGTCGATCGGCGCGCGACCGTGGGCCTTGAGCATCGCCTGACACACGGCGACGAAGTCCGGCGCGGTGTCCAGCAGGGTGCCGTCCATGTCGAAGAGAACCGCTTTGAGCATGCGATTCACTCCTCCCGCAGGGTCTGGATCATGTAGTTGACGTCGACATCGTTGGCCAGCTTGTAGTGCTTGGTCAGCGGGTTGTAGGTCAGGCCGATGATGTCCTTGACCGCCAGGCCGGCGTCGCGCGACCAGGCACCCAGCTCGGAGGGGCGGATGAACTTCTTGAAGTCATGGGTGCCGCGCGGCAGCAGGCGCATCACGTATTCCGCACCGACGATGGCGAACAGGTAGGCCTTCGGGTTGCGGTTGATGGTGGAGAAGAACACCTGGCCGCCGGGCTTGACCATCTTGTGGCAGGCGCGGATCACCGAGGCCGGGTCGGGCACGTGCTCGAGCATTTCCAGGCAGGTCACTACGTCGAACTGCTCGGGCATTTCCTCGGCCAGCTCTTCGGCGGTGATGCGGCGGTATTCCACCGGCACGCCGGACTCCAGCTGGTGCAGCTGGGCGACTGCCAGGGGCGCTTCGCCCATGTCGATGCCGGTGACGGTAGCGCCGCGCTGGGCCATGGCTTCGCTGAGGATGCCGCCGCCGCAGCCGACGTCGAGGACCTTCTTGCCGGCGAGGCTGACGCGCTCGTCGATCCAGTTGACCCGCAGCGGGTTGATGTCGTGCAGGGGCTTGAACTCGCTTTCGCGGTCCCACCAGCGGTGGGCGAGGGCCTCGAATTTGGCGATCTCGGCGTGGTCGACGTTGCTCATGGTGTCCCTATTGATCAAAAAGCTGGAAACGAAGACTGGCTATGATGCCAGCTTCGTCGAATGGATGGGGCGCGGCATGACAGATTGTCGCAGCGCTGGACCGACGCAGGCGCTGCGACAGGACGGCAGGGGCTCAGGCACCGGCGATCTTGCGTCCCCACTCGCCTGCTACGGCGATCAGGCGCTCTTCGTCCAGGCGGGTGAGCTTGCCGTCATCCAGCAACTGCTTGCCGCCGACCCAGACGTGGCGCACGCAGTCGCGGCCGCTGGCGTAGATCAACTGGGAAACCGGCTCGTACACCGGCTGCTGGGCCAGTCCGGAAAGGTCGAAGGCTGTGATATCGGCAGCCTTGCCCAGTTCCAGGCTGCCGGTTTCCTGTTCCATGCCCAGCGCGCGGGCGCCATTCAGGGTGGCCATGCGCAGGGCACGGTGGGCGTCCAGCGCGGTGGCCTGGCCGGCCACGGCCTTGGCCAGCAGGGCGGCCGTACGGGTTTCGCCGAGCAGGTCGAGGTCATTGTTGCTGGCCGCGCCGTCGGTGCCGATGGCCACGTTGACTCCGGCCTGCCACAGGCGCTCCACCGGGCAGAAGCCGCTGGCCAGCTTGAGGTTGGATTCGGGGCAGTGCACCACCGAACTGTTGGTCTCCACCAGCATGGCCAGGTCTTCGTCGTTCACCTGGGTCATGTGCACGGCCTGGAAGCGCGGGCCGAGCAGCCCCAGGCGATGCAGGCGGGCCAGCGGGCGTTCGCCGTGCTTCTCCAGCGCCTGCTGGACCTCGAAGGCAGTCTCATGGACGTGCATATGAATGCCGGCGTCCAGTTCCTCGGCAAGCATCAGGATGTTTTCCAGCTTGTCGTCGCTGACCGTGTAGGGCGCGTGCGGGCCGAAGGCGACCTTGATGCGCGGGTGATGCTTGAGGTCGTCGCGCAGTGCCAGGCCCTGGCGGATCGCTTCGTCGGCGTCGCGGGCGCCGGGGACCGGGAAATCCAGTACCGGCACGCTGATCTGCGCGCGAACGCCGGCCTTGTGCACCACCTCGCAGGCCACCTGCGGCAGGAAATACATGTCGGAGAAGCAGGTGATGCCGCCCTTGAGCTGCTCGGCGATGGCCAGTTCCGTGCCATCACGGACGAAGTCCTCGCTGACCCACTTGGCTTCTGCCGGCCAGATGTGCTCCTGCAGCCAGGTCATCAATGCCAGGTCGTCCGCCAGGCCGCGGAACAGGCTCATCGCCGCATGGCCGTGGGCGTTGATCAGGCCGGGGGAGAGCAGCATGCCCGGCAGTTCGCGGGTTTCCGCCGCCGGATGGCGCAGCGCTTCGGTGCGCGGAGCGAGCAGGGCGATGCGACCGTCGCGGATGCCCAGGCCATGGTCACGCAGGACGATGCCGGCGGGCTCCACGGGGACAATCCAGGTGGGGAAGAGCAGCAGGTCGAGCGGGACTTTGGTGGTGGGCATATGGCGCATCCTGGGCGCGATAATAAAGCGCCCGAGTATAGCCGAGCGCCACCGCCGCAGGCTCGTTATACTCGGCGCTTTTACCCGCCTGCGCGGGAAGATTCCTGGGGGCCGGGAAAGGCCCGCGATTCCATTGAATTGAAGAGGTGTTCCATGCGTGAGCGACTGTTGGCGGCCGAACGGGTCACGGCCATTGATTGGCGCAAGGGCACACTCCGACTGCTGGACCAGCGCCTGCTGCCGCTGGAGGAAACCTGGCTGTCCTTCGAGACCGCCGAAGGCGTGGCCGAGGCCATCCGCCAGATGGTCGTGCGTGGCGCACCCGCCATCGGCATTGCCGCCGCCTATGGCCTGGCGCTGGGCCTGCGCGCCCGCCTGGCCGCCGGCGGCGACTGGCGTACGGCGCTGGAAGAAGATTTCACCGTGCTCGCCGAATCGCGTCCCACCGCGGTCAACCTGTTCTGGGCGCTGAACCGCATGCGTGACCGTCTGGAGCGCCTGAAGCCGGGTGAGGACCCGCTGGCGCTGCTCGAAGCCGAGGCGGTGGCGATCCACGAAAGCGACCGCGAGGCGAACCTGACCATGGCCCAATTGGGCGTGGAGCTGATCCGCAAGCACCACGGCGGCCCGCAGAAGATACTCACTCACTGCAATACCGGCGCCCTGGCCACCGGCGGCTTCGGCACCGCGCTGGGCGTGCTGCGCGCGGCGCACCTGGAAGGGTTGATCGAGCGCGTCTACGCCGACGAAACCCGCCCCTGGCTGCAGGGCGCGCGTCTGACCGCCTGGGAGCTGGCGAACGAAGGTGTGCCGGTCACCCTGAACGCGGACGCGGCCGCCGCGCACCTGATGAAGACCGAAAGCATCACCTGGGTCATCGTCGGTGCCGACCGCATCACGGCCAACGGCGATGTTGCCAACAAGATCGGGACTTATCAGCTCGCAGTCAACGCTATGCACCACGGCGTGCGCTTCATGGTGGTGGCGCCCAGTTCGACCATCGACATGGGGCTGGAAAGTGGCGAGGACATCCCGATCGAGGAGCGCGACGGTCGCGAACTCCTGGAAATCGGCGGCAAACGTGTCGCCGCCGACGTGGATGCCTACAACCCGGTATTCGATGTGACCCCGGCGGACCTGATCGACGCCATCGTGACCGAGCGCGGCGTCGTCGAGCGTCCGGACGCCGAGCGGATGGCCCAGTTGATGAGCCGCAAGCGCCTGCATTGATGGGGCCTGCGGCAATTCATCGAGGGGCTTGGGCGAGGGTAGGGTTTGACCCTGGCTTGTGGTAAGCTCCGACGGTTCTTGATGGGGCATTTTTACGGCCCCCACAGCATCGCGGATCAACGGCCAAGTCGTTGATTTGTAGAGAGTCGGTGGCGCTTTGATAGCGCACCGCGCTCCGCCAGGCCCGGGACGGGCATGACGGAGACCCATTTGAAAAAGGAACCAGGCTTCTCATGGGCGAACTGGCCAAAGAAATCCTCCCGGTCAACATCGAAGACGAACTCCGACAGTCCTACCTCGATTACGCCATGAGCGTGATCGTCGGTCGTGCCCTGCCCGATGCGCGCGATGGCTTGAAGCCCGTGCACCGTCGCGTCCTGTACGCCATGAGCGAACTGGGCAACGACTGGAACAAGCCCTACAAGAAATCCGCCCGTGTGGTCGGTGACGTGATCGGTAAGTACCACCCGCACGGCGACACCGCGGTGTACGACACCATCGTGCGCATGGCCCAGCCCTTCTCGCTGCGCTACATGCTGGTCGACGGCCAGGGCAACTTCGGTTCGGTGGACGGCGACAACGCCGCGGCCATGCGATACACCGAAGTGCGCATGTCCAAGCTGGCCCACGAACTGCTGGCCGACCTCGACAAGGAAACCGTCGACTGGGTGCCCAACTACGACGGCACCGAGCAGATCCCGGCGGTCATGCCGACCAAGATCCCGAACCTGCTGGTCAACGGTTCCAGCGGTATTGCCGTGGGCATGGCGACCAACATCCCGCCGCACAACCTCACCGAGGTGATCGACGGCTGCCTGGCGCTGATGGACAACCCCGAGCTGTCCGTCGACGACCTGATGCAGTACATCCCCGGCCCGGACTTCCCGACCGCCGGCATCATCAACGGTCGTGCGGGCATCATCGAGGCCTACCGCACCGGCCGTGGCCGCATCTATATCCGTGCCCGCGCCACCATCGAGGACATGGAAAAGGGCGGTAACCGCCAGCAGATCATCATCACCGAGCTGCCCTACCAGCTGAACAAGGCCCGCCTGATCGAGAAGATCGCCGAGCTGGTGAAAGAGAAGAAGATCGAAGGCATCACCGAGCTGCGCGACGAGTCCGACAAGGACGGCATGCGCGTGGTCATCGAGCTGCGCCGCGGCGAAGTGGGCGAGGTCGTGCTGAACAACCTCTACGCCCAGACCCAGCTGCAGAGCGTCTTCGGCATCAACGTGGTGGCCCTGGTCGATGGTCAGCCGCGCACGATGAACCTCAAGGACATGCTCGAGGTCTTCATTCGCCACCGCCGTGAAGTGGTGACCCGCCGGACCGTCTACGAACTGCGCAAGGCCCGCGAGCGCGGCCACATCCTCGAAGGCCAGGCGGTCGCCCTGTCGAACATCGACCCGGTGATCGAGCTGATCAAGACCTCGCCGACTCCGGCCGAGGCCAAGGAACGCCTGATCGCCACGGCCTGGGAATCCAGCGCCGTGGAAGCCATGGTCGAGCGCGCCGGCGCCGATTCCTGCCGTCCGGAAGACCTGGATGAGCAGTACGGTCTGCGCGAAGGCAAGTACTACCTGTCGCCGGAGCAGGCCCAGGCCATCCTGGAACTGCGCCTGCACCGCCTGACCGGCCTGGAGCACGAGAAGCTCCTGTCCGAGTACCAGGAAATCCTCACCCTGATCGGCGAGCTGATCCGCATCCTGACCAACCCCGAGCGCCTGATGGAAGTCATCCGCGAGGAGCTGGAGAAGGTCAAGGCGGAGTTCGGCGATGCCCGTCGCACCGAGATCGTCGCGTCGCAGATGGACCTGACCATCGCCGACCTGATCACCGAAGAAGAGCGCGTGGTCACCATCTCCCACGGCGGCTACGCCAAGTCCCAGCCGCTGGCCGCCTACGAGGCCCAGCGTCGCGGTGGCAAGGGCAAGTCGGCCAGTGGCGTGAAGGACGAGGACTACATCGAACACCTGCTGGTCGCCAACAGCCACGCCACCCTGCTGCTGTTCTCCAGCAAGGGCAAGGTCTACTGGCTGCGCACCTTCGAGATCCCGGAAGCCTCGCGTACCGCCCGTGGCCGTCCGCTGGTGAACCTGCTGCCGCTGGACGAAGGCGAGCGCATCACCGCGATGCTGCAGATCGACCTGGAAGCTGTGCGCGCCCAGTTCGCCGGTGACGAGAACGACGATGACGACGTGGTCGCCGAGCAGGTCGCCGAAGTGGTGGAAGCCGAAGAAGGCGAAGAGGGCGACGACGCCGACTTCAGCCAGGACGAGCCGACCGGCGCGTACATCTTCATGGCCACCATGAAAGGCACCGTGAAGAAGACCCCGCTGATCCAGTTCACCAAGCCGCGCTCCAACGGCCTGATCGCGCTGAAACTGGAGGAGGGCGATTCGCTGATCGCCGCCGCCATCACCGACGGCTCGAAGGACGTGATGATGTTCTCCGACGCCGGCAAGGTGATCCGCTTCAAGGAAAGCAAGGTGCGCATCATGGGCCGTAACGCCCGTGGCGTGCGCGGCATGCGCCTGGGCGAAGGCCAGCGGATCATTTCCATGCTGATCCCCGAGTGCCGCGAAGCGCAGATTCTCAGCGCCTCCGAGCGCGGGTACGGCAAGCGCACCCCGCTGGCCGACTACCCGCGTCGCGGTCGTGGCGGCCAGGGCGTGATCGCCATGGTGATCAACGAGCGTAACGGCAACCTGGTAGGCGCCGTGCAGGTGCTGGACGGCGAGGAGATCATGCTGATCTCCGACCAGGGCACCCTGGTGCGTACCCGCGTCGACGAAGTCCGTGGCGCTGGCCGTAACACCCAGGGCGTGATCCTCATCAAGCTGGCCGCCGACGAGACCGTCGTAGGCCTGGAGCGGGTGCAGGAGCCGACCGTCGTCGAAGGCGAAGAGATCGAAGGCGAGATCGTCGACGGCGAGACCGTCGAGGGTGAAGTAGCGGACGAGAACCAAGAAGCAGGCGAAGTCGCGGCTGAAGAAGCCCCGCAAGCCAGCGAAGACTGATAGCGAGAGTGGATGTGAGCAAGCGAGCCTTTAACTTCTGCGCCGGTCCCGCGGCGCTTCCCACCGAGGTGCTGGAGCGCGCCCGCGCCGAGCTGCTGGATTGGCAGGGCAAGGGCCTGTCGGTCATGGAGATGAGCCACCGTAGCGACGACTACGTGGCCATCGCCGAGAAGGCCGAACAGGACCTGCGCGACCTGATGGCGATCCCGTCGAACTACAGGGTGCTGTTCCTGCAGGGCGGCGCCAGCCAGCAGTTCGCCGAGATTCCGCTGAACCTGCTGCCCGAAGACGGCGTGGCCGACTACGTGGAAACCGGCATCTGGTCGAAGAAGGCCATCGAAGAGGCTCGCCGTTACGGCAACGTCAACGTCGTCGCCAGCGCATCCCAGTACGACTACTTCGCGATCCCCGGCCAGAACGAGTGGAACCTGTCCAAGGACGCGGCCTACCTGCACTACGCGTCCAACGAGACCATCGGTGGCCTGGAATTCGACTGGATTCCGGAAGTCGGCGATGTCCCGCTGGTGGTGGACATGTCCTCGGACATCCTCTCCCGCCCGATCGACGTATCGAAGTTCGGCCTGATCTACGCCGGCGCGCAAAAGAACATCGGCCCGTCCGGTTTGGTGGTGGTCATCGTTCGCGAAGACCTGCTGGGCCGCGCCCGCAGCATCTGCCCGACCATGCTCAACTACAAGGTCGCTGCCGATAACGGCTCCATGTACAACACCCCGGCCACCTACTCCTGGTACCTCTCCGGCCTGGTCTTCCAGTGGCTGAAGGAGCAGGGCGGTGTCGACGCCATGGAACAGCGCAACCGCGCGAAGAAGGACATGCTGTACGGCTTCATCGACAGCAGCGACTTCTACACCAACCCGATCCAGCCCAGCGCCCGCTCCTGGATGAACGTGCCGTTCCGCCTGGCCGACGAGAAGCTCGACAAGGCCTTCCTCGCCGGTGCCGACGCGCGCGGTCTGCTCAACCTCAAGGGTCACCGTTCGGTGGGCGGCATGCGTGCCTCCATCTATAACGCCCTGGGCCTGGATGCCATCGAAGCCCTGGTCGGCTACATGGCCGAGTTCGAGAAGGAGCACGGCTGATGAGCGACGCTGACCAGCTCAAGGCTTTGCGCGTACGCATCGACAGCCTCGACGAGAAGATCCTCGAGCTGATCAGCGAACGCGCACGTTGCGCCACCGATGTGGCGCGCGTGAAAATGGCCGCCCTGCCCGCAGGCGAGAAGCCGGTGTTCTACCGGCCCGAGCGCGAGGCCTGGGTGCTCAAGCACATCATGGAGCTGAACAAGGGCCCGCTGGACAACGAGGAAGTCGCTCGTCTTTTCCGCGAGATCATGTCCTCCTGCCTGGCCCTGGAGCAGCCGCTGAAAGTGGCCTACCTCGGCCCGGAAGGCACCTTCACCCAGGCCGCGGCGCTCAAGCACTTCGGCCATGCGGTGATCAGCACGCCGATGGCGGCCATCGACGAAGTGTTCCGCGAAGTTGCTGCCGGCGCGGTGAACTTCGGCGTGGTGCCGGTGGAAAACTCCACCGAGGGTGCGGTCAACCACACCCTCGACAGCTTCCTCGAGCACGACCTGGTGATCTGCGGCGAGGTGGAACTGCGCATCCACCACCACCTGCTGGTGGGCGAGAACACCAAGACCAACAACATCACCCGCATCTACTCCCACGCCCAGTCCCTGGCCCAGTGCCGCAAGTGGCTGGACGCGCACTACCCGAACGTCGAGCGCGTGGCGGTTTCCAGCAACGCCGATGCCGCCAAGCGGGTGAAGAGCGAGTGGAACAGTGCTGCGATTGCCGGCGACATGGCGGCCAGCCTGTACGGCCTGGACAAGCTGCACGAGAAGATCGAGGACCGCCCGGACAACTCCACGCGCTTCCTCATGATCGGCAACCAGGAAGTGCCGCCCACGGGCGATGACAAGACTTCCATCATCGTCTCCATGCGCAACAAGCCGGGCGCGTTGCACGAGCTGCTGGTGCCGTTCCACAGCAACGGTGTCGACCTGACTCGCATCGAGACCCGCCCGTCGCGCAGCGGCAAGTGGACCTACGTGTTCTTCATCGACTTCGTCGGCCACCACAAGGACCCGCTGATCAAGGACGTGCTGGAAAAGATCAACAGCGAAGCCGTTGCCCTTAAGGTGCTGGGTTCGTACCCCAAAGCGGTCCTCTGAGACCGCGAGCCGCAAGCCAGGGCCGCAAGCTGCCGACACGTCGGTGGATGGTTGATGGCTTGCGGCCCATAGCTTGAGGCTTTTAGCGATGTCGTGTGATTTCCTTGCCCTGGCCCAGCCGGGCGTGCAGAAGCTTTCCCCCTACGTGCCCGGCAAGCCGGTCGATGAACTGGCCCGCGAGCTGAAGCTCGACCCCGCTGGCATCGTCAAGCTGGCCAGCAACGAGAACCCGCTGGGCCCGAGCCCCAAGGTCCTCGACGCCATTCGCGCCGAACTGGCCGAACTGACCCGCTACCCCGACGGCAACGGCTTCGAGCTGAAGTCCCGCCTGGCCGCCCGCTGCGGCGTCGATACCGCGCAGGTCACCCTGGGCAACGGCTCCAACGACATTCTCGACCTGGTGGCCCGCGCCTACCTGGCGCCTGGCCTGAACGCCGTGTTCAGCCAGTACGCCTTCGCCGTCTACCCGATCTCTACCCAGGCCGTCGGCGCCCAGGGCAAGGTCGTGCCGGCGAAAGACTGGGGCCACGACCTGGAAGCCATGCTGGCGGCCATCGACGCCAACACCCGCGTGGTCTTCATCGCCAACCCGAACAACCCCACCGGTACCTGGTTCGGTCCGGACGCGCTGGAGCGCTTCCTCTCGCAGGTGCCGGAGAGCGTCCTCGTGGTGCTCGACGAGGCCTACATCGAGTATGCCGAAGGCGAGGAGCTGCCGGACGGCTTGAAGTACCTGGCCCGCTACCCGAACCTGCTGGTCTCCCGCACCTTCTCCAAGGCCTACGGCCTGGCCTCGCTGCGCGTCGGTTACGCGATCTCCTCGGCGCAGGTCGCCGATGTGCTCAACCGCGTTCGCCAGCCGTTCAACGTCAACAGCCTGGCCCTGGTCGCCGCCTGTGCGGCGCTGGACGATGCCGACTACCTGGCCCAAGGCAAGCGCATCAACGACGAAGGCATGGCGCAGCTGGAAAACGGCCTGCGCGCCCTGGACCTGCACTGGATTCCCTCCAAGGGCAACTTCATCGCCGTGGACCTCAAGCGTGACGCCGGCCCGGTCTACCAGGCGCTGCTCGCCGAAGGCGTGATCGTCCGTCCGGTGGGTGGCTACGGCATGCCGCAGCACCTGCGCATCTCCATCGGCCTGCCGGCCGAGAACGCCCGCTTCCTCGAAGCGCTGGCCAAGGTGCTTGCTCGTGCCTGATGTTGTTCAGCGCAAGCGCCTGGTGGTGGTGGGGCTCGGCCTGATCGGCGGCTCCTTCGCCAAGGGCATCCGCGAAAAGGGCCTGTTCGAGGAAGTGGTCGGCGTCGACCGTGACCCGCAAACCCGTCGCCTGGCGGTGGAACTGGGAGTGGTCGACCGCTGCGAGGAAAGCCTTGCTGCCGGTTGCCGCGAGGCTGACGTGATCCAGCTTGCGGTGCCGATCCTGGCCATGGAGAAGGTCCTCGGGGAACTCGCCACTCTCGACATCGGCAATGCCATCCTCACCGACGTGGGCAGCGCCAAGGGCAATGTGGTGCGCGCTGCGAAAGCCGTGTTCGGTGGCATGCCGGCGCGCTTCGTTCCCGGCCATCCCATCGCCGGTTCCGAGCAGAGCGGGGTGGAAGCGGCCAACGCGAAATTGTTCCGCCGTCATAAAGTCATACTCACCCCGCTGGATAATGCCGACGCGGACGCGATCCAGTGCGTCGAGAGCCTCTGGCGCGAGCTGGGCGCGGATGTCGAGCAGATGGCCGTCGAACACCACGACGAAGTCCTCGCCGCCACCAGCCACCTGCCGCACCTGCTGGCCTTCACGCTGGTCGACTCGCTGGCCAAACGCAGCGAGAATCTGGAAATCTTCCGCTATGCCGCTGGCGGCTTCCGCGACTTCACGCGGATTGCCGGCAGCGACCCGGTGATGTGGCACGACATCTTCCTCGCCAACCGCGAGGCGGTGCTGCGCATCCTCGATGTATTCCGTGACGACCTCGACGACTTGCGCGAGGCCGTCGATCAAGGGGACGGGCAACAACTGATGGGCGTCTTCACCCGCGCCCGGGTTGCCCGCGAGCATTTCAGCAAAATCCTGGCCCGCCGGGCCTATGTGGACGCCATGCACAACAATGACCTGATTTTCCTGGCCCAGCCGGGTGGCCGCCTCTCCGGGCGCGTTCGCGTACCGGGCGACAAGTCCATTTCCCACCGCTCGATCATGCTCGGCTCGTTGGCCGAAGGCACGACCGAGGTACAAGGTTTCCTCGAGGGTGAAGATGCCCTCGCCACCATCCAGGCCTTCCGCGACATGGGCGTGGTCATCGAAGGCCCGCACCACGGCCGCGTGACCGTGCACGGCGTGGGCCTGCATGGCTTGAAGACGCCGCCCGGCCCGATCTACCTGGGCAACTCCGGCACCTCCATGCGCCTGCTCAGTGGCCTGCTCGCCGCCCAGCCGTTCGACACCACCCTGACCGGCGATGCGTCGCTGTCCAAGCGCCCGATGAACCGCGTCGCCAAGCCGCTGCGCGAGATGGGCGCAGTGATCGAGACTGGCCCCGAAGGCCGTCCGCCGCTGACCATCCGTGGTGGCCAGAAGCTCACCGGCATGCACTACGACATGCCCATGGCCAGCGCCCAGGTGAAATCCTGCCTGTTGCTTGCCGGCCTCTACGCTGCCGGTGAAACCTCCACCACCGAGCCGGCCCCGACCCGCGACCATACCGAGCGCATGCTGCGCGGCTTCGGCTACCCGGTCGACGTCGAAGGCGCCACCGCTCGCGTCGAGTCCGGCCACAAGCTCACCGCCACCTCGATCGAAGTCCCGGCCGACATTTCCTCCGCCGCCTTCTTCCTGGTTGCCGCGAGCATCGCCGAAGGCTCCGACCTGACTCTGGAGCACGTCGGCATCAACCCGACCCGTACCGGCGTCATCGACATCCTCAAGCTCATGGGCGCCGACATCACCCTGGAAAACCAGCGAGAAGTGGGCGGCGAACCGGTTGCCGACATTCGCGTGCGCTCGGCGCAGCTCAAAGGCATCGACATCCCCGAAGACCTGGTGCCGCTGGCCATCGACGAGTTCCCCGTGCTCTTCGTTGCCGCCGCCTCTGCCTCTGGCCGCACTGTGCTGCGCGGCGCGGAAGAACTGCGGGTGAAGGAATCCGACCGCATCCAGGTCATGGCCGACGGCCTGCTGGCCCTGGGCGTGAAGTGCGAGCCGACCCCGGACGGCATCATCATCGACGGCGGCAGCTATGGCGGCGGCGAAGTCTGGAGCCACGGCGACCACCGTATCGCCATGTCCTTCAGCGTGGCTTCCCTGCGTGCCGGTGCGCCTATCCGCATCCACGACTGCGCCAACGTCGCGACCTCCTTCCCGAACTTCCTCGGGCTGGCGTCCGGCGCGGGCATCCGCGTCGCCGAGGAGAAAAACTGATGAACGGCGAATGGCCGGTCCTCGCCATCGATGGCCCCAGCGGCTCGGGCAAGGGCACCGTCGCCGGCCTGCTGGCCAAGCGCCTGGGCTGGAACCTGCTGGACTCCGGCGCGTTGTATCGCCTGCTGGCGTTCGCTGCCGGTAACCACGGTATCGACCTGACCAACGAGGAAGCCCTCAAGGTCCTGGCCGCACACCTGGACGTGCAGTTCACCCATGCCAAGGGCGGACAGGGTCAGCACATCATCCTCGAAGGCGAAGATGTCACCGATACCATCCGTACGGAGCAGGTCGGCGCCGGCGCGTCGCAAGTCGCCGCGCTGCCGGCGGTGCGCGATGCGCTGCTGCAACGCCAGCGCGCCTTCCTCGAAGCCCCCGGCCTTGTCGCCGACGGCCGCGACATGGGCACCGTGGTCTTCCCCAGCGCGCCGCTGAAGATATTCCTGACAGCGTCGGCCGAAGAGCGCGCCCGTCGCCGATACCTGCAGCTCAAGGGCAAGGGTATCGACAGCGATCAGGCGCAACTGGCGGAGGAAATCAGCGCCCGCGACGAGCGTGACAGCCAGCGTGCCGTGGCTCCGCTCAAGCCCGCCGAAGGCGCCATCCTGGTGGACTCCACCTCGATGAGCATCGAAGAGGTCGTGGACAGTATCCTCGCCGAGGTTTCTCGTCGCGGCCTGGCGGACTAGTCGAACGGCTCATGAAAATCCCCGGCCAGCCGGGGATTTTTCTTTCCCGAGGCGGGTGCGTTGCAGGACGGATCTGACAGGCGGTCCTCCCGTCCTCCGAGGCTGGGCGAAAATGAAGGAATGAAGCTGGAGTCGTGAAGGACATCGGAAACCAGGGGCGCCGATTGACGCAACCGACGTCCGTTGCTACCATTCCAGACCTTGTATCGGGAGGGTTTCGCCCATATTGAGCGAAGCGTTCCCTTAAAATCTGAATGTGGAGCATCCGTTTCGGCGGGTGCAACAGGGGGCCGGCAGGATACCAGTCTTGATCCTGCTGGCTTCTTTTTCATCACTTGACCGTGTTCGCTGGTGGCGCGGAATCGGGCTTACAAGCCTTTGACTACAGGTATAGACATGAGCGAAAGCTTCGCAGAACTCTTTGAAGAAAGTCTTAAATCCCTCGACATGCAGCCGGGTGCAATCATCACCGGCATCGTGGTCGACATCGATGGTGACTGGGTCACCGTCCATGCCGGTCTGAAATCCGAGGGCGTCATCCCGGTCGAGCAGTTCTACAACGAACAGGGCGAGCTGACCATCAATGTGGGTGACGAAGTCCACGTTGCGCTTGACGCGGTAGAAGACGGCTTTGGTGAAACCAAGCTGTCCCGCGAAAAAGCCAAGCGTGCCGAGAGCTGGATCGTTCTGGAAGCTGCTTTCTCTGCCGACGAAGTGGTCAAAGGCGTCATCAACGGCAAGGTCAAGGGTGGCTTCACCGTCGACGTCAACGGCATCCGTGCGTTCCTGCCGGGTTCGCTGGTCGACGTGCGTCCGGTGCGCGACACCACTCACCTGGAAGGCAAAGAGCTCGAGTTCAAGGTCATCAAGCTGGACCAGAAGCGCAACAACGTTGTCGTTTCCCGCCGCAGCGTGCTGGAAGCCGAGAACAGCGCCGAGCGCGAAGCTCTGCTGGAATCCCTGCAGGAAGGCCAGCAGGTCAAAGGTATCGTCAAGAACCTCACCGACTACGGTGCGTTCGTTGACCTGGGCGGCGTCGATGGTCTGCTGCACATCACCGACATGGCCTGGAAGCGTATCAAGCATCCGTCGGAAATCGTCAACGTTGGCGACGAGATCGATGTCAAGGTTCTGAAGTTCGACCGCGAGCGCAACCGCGTATCCCTGGGCCTGAAGCAACTGGGCGAAGACCCATGGGTTGCCATCAAAGCCCGTTACCCGGAAGGCACCCGCGTTACCGCGCGCGTCACCAACCTCACCGACTACGGCTGCTTCGCCGAGCTGGAAGAGGGCGTGGAAGGCCTGGTACACGTCTCCGAAATGGACTGGACCAACAAGAACATCCACCCGTCGAAAGTCGTTCAGGTTGGCGACGAAGTGGAAGTTCAGGTTCTGGACATCGACGAAGAGCGTCGTCGTATCTCCCTGGGCATCAAGCAGTGCAAGTCCAACCCGTGGGAAGACTTCTCCAGCCGCTTCAACAAGGGCGACAAGATCTCCGGCACCATCAAGTCGATCACCGATTTCGGTATCTTCATCGGCCTGGAAGGCGGCATCGACGGTCTGGTTCACCTGTCCGACATCTCCTGGAACGAAGTTGGCGAAGAAGCCGTTCGCCGCTTCAAGAAGGGCGACGAGCTGGAAACCGTCATCCTCTCCGTTGATCCGGAGCGTGAGCGCATCTCCCTGGGCATCAAGCAGCTGGAAGACGATCCGTTCTCCAACTACGCCTCGCTCAACGAGAAAGGCACCATCGTTCGCGGCACCGTGAAAGAAGTGGACGCCAAAGGCGCTGTCATCAGCCTGGGCGGCGAAATCGAAGGCATCCTGAAAGCCTCCGAAATCAGCCGTGACCGCGTTGAAGACGCTCGCAACGTTCTGAAAGAAGGCGAAGAAGTCGAAGCCAAGATCATCAGCATCGACCGTAAGAGCCGCGTCATCTCCCTCTCCATCAAGTCGAAAGACGTTGATGACGAGAAAGATGCGATGAAAGAACTGCGTCACAAGCAAGACGTAGAAGCCACTGGTCCGACCACCATCGGTGATCTGATCCGTGCTCAGATGGAGAACCAGGGCTAATCCCTGATTCACCATCCAAGGAAAAGGGCGACTTCGGTCGCCCTTTTTCGTTTCTGCCTATCGCTGGCGCGGGCGCGCAGCGCTTTCTCCAAGCCGAGACTGGCGCTATGGTGCCCGCCCCGTTCCGGTCGCTATCTCCATGCCATATCTGCTTTTCGTCACCGTCCTCTGGGCGTTCTCCTTCAGCCTGATCGGCGAATACCTCGCCGGGCAGGTCGACAGCTATTTCGCCGTGCTGACCCGCGTGGTGCTCGCCGGCCTGGTGTTCCTGCCACTGACCCGCTGGCGCGGCGTCGAGCCACGCTTCATCGGCGGGGTGATGCTGGCAGGCGCGCTGCAGTTCGGCATTACCTACGTCTGTCTCTACCAGAGCTTCCGCGTGCTGACTGTCCCGGAGGTGCTGCTGTTCACCGTGCTGACGCCGTTGCACGTGGCGCTGATCGATGACGCGTTGAACCGGCGCTTCAATGCCTGGGCGCTGCTGGCGGCCGCGGTGGCGGTGCTGGGCGCCGGGATCATCCGCTACGACGGCGTCAGCGGCGACTACATACAGGGCTTCCTCCTGCTGCAGGTGGCCAACGCGACCTTCGCAGCGGGGCAGGTGTTCTACAAGCACCTGGTACGACGCTATCCCTCGGACATCCCGCAGTACCGCCGCTTCGGCTACTTCTTCGTCGGTGCGCTGCTGGTCGCCCTGCCGGGCTGGTTGCTGTTCGGCAATCCGCAGAAGCTGCCGACCACCGACCTGCAATGGGGTGTGCTGATCTGGATGGGGCTGCTGGCCACCGCGCTCGGGCAGTTCTGGTGGAACAAGGGGGGCACCATGGTGGATGCCGGCACCCTGGCGGTGATGAACAACCTGCACGTGCCGGTGGGCCTGCTGATCAACCTGCTGATCTGGAACGAGGCCGCCGACTTGCCGCGCCTGGCGCTGGGCGGTGCGGTGATCGTTGCGTCGCTAGGCGTCAATCGCCTTGGCCTGCGTCGTCGCAAGGAGCGCTGCGCATGAATATCTCCGGACGTGGCGTAGCGCTGTCCCTGGCGTCTTCCGTGCTGTTCGTGACCCTGCCGGGTTACATCCATTCGCTGGAGCCGCTGACCAGCATCCAGGTGATCGCCCACCGGGTGGTCTGGTCGATTCCCATGGTCCTGCTGCTGGTGCTTTTCACCCGTCAGGGCGGTGTGCTGCGCGATGCGGGTCGGAGGCTGCTGCGCGAGCCATGGCTGCTGGCGTGCTTCCCGCTGACGGCGGCGATGATGCTGATCCAGTGGGGCGTGTTCATCTGGGCGCCCATGGTTGGGCGCACGCTGGAGCTGTCGCTGGGCTACTTCCTGCTGCCGCTGACCATGGTGCTCTGCGGCCGGGTGTTCTATGGCGAGCGTCTGACCACGTTGCAGGGCATTGCCGTCGCCTTCGCGCTGGCGGGTGTGCTGCACGAGTTGTGGCTCACTCGCGCGTTCTCGTGGTTCACCCTGATTACCGCGCTGGGCTATCCGCCGTACTTCATGCTGCGCCGCAAGATGGCGGTGGATTCGTTGTCCGGCTTCGTCTTCGAGATGATCGTGCTGCTGCCGTTCGCCCTGGCCGCCTTGTGGATAACTGATAGCGTCGGGGTGCTGGAAGAGGTGCCGCGCCTGTGGGCGCTGCTGCCGCTGCTGGGCCTGATCAGCGCGCTGGCGTTCGGCGCCATGATGGCGGCCAGCCGGCTGTTGCCCATGGGACTGTTCGGGATTCTGAGTTACGTCGAACCGGTGCTGCTGTTCGCCATCGCCGTGCTGTTTCTGGGCGAGGCATTCAACCCGGCGCAGATCTGGACCTACGGGCCGATCTGGATTGCCGTGCTGCTGACCGGTTGGGATAGCGCGCGACTGTTGCGCCGGCAGGCGCGTCGCGGCTTGTAGATGAGGGGCAGGCGCTCTCCCGCAAGGGGAGAGCGCTCAGTATCAGTCGTAGCGACCGCCGACGTCAGCCTTGGCCAGGGTTTCCGGCAGGATGCGGCGGGCAGCAGTGTAGTGCTTCTTCCAGTAGTCGCCACTGAGGTCGGAGACACGGACTTTCTGGCCGCGGCGCGGCGCATGGACGAACTGGTTGTCACCGACGTAGATGCCGACATGGTCGACATTGCGGCGATTGTGGATGCGGAAGAACACCAGGTCGCCGGGCTGCAGATCGCCACGCGCCACTTTCGAGTTGCCGCGCATGCTGTACATCTGCTGCGCGGTACGTGGCAGGTCGACTTCGTCGACGTTCTGGAACACGTAGTTCACCAGGCCGCTGCAATCGAAGCCGCGCTTGGGCGAAGTGCCGCCCCAGCGGTATGGCGTGCCGATCATGCTGTAGGCACGCTGGGTGACCTGGTGCGCCTCGCTCTTGGTCGGCTTGACCGACTTGGCATTGAAGGTCAGTAGGGCACTGCCCTGGACCGGGACTCGCAGATCAACCGGTGCAGGTTGATAGGTGCGCGTGATCTTGGAGGAGGCGGTTGCCTCGGTGGCGGCCAAGAGGGTCGCCAAGCCTATGGAAAGGCATGTCAAAAGGGTACTTCGCATTCGGCATGTCTTCTTGCTGGTTGATATCGCCCAGACTCCGCTGGATCGCCATTGTTGTCGGCGTGGTTTCCTTTGGTCCGCTCAAAAATTCCACGCATTCTGAACGACTTTTCATGACAGTTCGTACCGTCTGTCGATTCTCACAATTCCCCTGTGACTTGTAGGACGCTGCGTGACATGTGTTCAGACGCATCAGTCACGGCCTGACCTTATAGCCGGAAGCCCTATAAAACGGGACTTTCGGCCACGCGACGGAAAGCTGGCGGGCTAGTAGCCAAAAGCCAGACACTTAAGGCTTCTTAAGGAAAAACCCGACGAAATGCAGGTAATTGAGCTGAAAGAATCAGCCCAGATGGGCGAGTAACGCGGGAATGACCTGTTCGCGGAGCAGCGGGGCAAGGTTTTGCGGGTAGACGCCGGCGGTGTCCAGCCAGGCGAGCTCTTCCAGCTCGGCGGCGGGTTGGACGGCATGGGGTAGGGTGGCAATGAAGACATGCGCGTCCACCCGCATATCCGGCTCGTTGGCGGCCTTGGCCTGGAAGTGGCCGAGCGGTGTCAGTGCGGAGCTTGCAAGGCGAAGGTCGAGTTCTTCGTGCAACTCGCGCAACAGGGCCTGCACGGATGTCTCGCCGGGTTCGTGCTTGCCGCCGGGCAGCATGAGGGCGCGGGTGCCACGCTTGCGTACCAGTAGCAAGCGTCCTGTGTCATCGAGCAGGCAGGCGGCGGCGATACGAATCGTGGAGCTCATGGCGAGGGCGTTTCCTTCAGAACCTGGTAGCGCATCTGTACGATGCCGCTGGGAAAGCTGCGCTGCTCCAGCAGCTGCAGGCGTTGCTCGAGCCCGATGCTGAACAGGGGAATACCGGCGCCGAGCAAGTGCGGAATGATGCTGACGATCACTTCGTCGAGCAAGCCTGCGGCGAGGAAATTGCCTGCCAGGCTACCGCCGCCTACCAGCCAGATACGCTGGCAGCCGCGTGCCTCCAGAGAGGCGAGGGCGTCTACCGGTGCATAGTGCTCAAGCTCCACCTGCGGTGCGGCCTTGGGCAGGTGGTTGGAGCGGGTCATGACCAGCGCGGGTTTGTCGGGGTACGGCCATTCGCCCTGGTTCAGGCAGAACAAGTAGGTGGCGCGCCCCATGATCAGGCCGTCGATACTGGAATAGAAGGCATGGTAGCCATGGTCATCGGTTTCGCCGCCATAGCCTTCGAGCCAATCCACGCTGCCGTCGGGGCGAGCGATGTAGCCGTCAAGGCTGGCCGCAACGTAGTAAATGAGAGATGGCACCTGTGTGCTCCTTTTTGTCAGGCTCATCAGAGCATGGCATCGCCCTTTGTAGAGCGTCGGTGCGTTTGTCGGATTATTGACGCGGCAGTGCGTCCCTGGTGGTCGGCGGCAATATTTCCAGCGAACAGGCTCGGCAAACATTAAGCTATGCAGCTATTTGGTCTTTACGTGATATCGAGGTCTGCCTTGTTCTCCCAATTCGCCCTCCACGAACGCCTGCTCAAGGCGCTCGATTCGTTGTCCTTCACCGAGCCGACTCCGGTCCAGGCCGCGGCCATCCCGAAGGCCCTGGAGGGACGCGACCTGCGGGTGACGGCGCAGACCGGCAGCGGCAAGACCGCCGCCTTCGTGTTGCCGCTGCTGCACCGTCTGCTCGCTGAGGAGAAGCCCAAGAGCGGCGCCCGCGCACTGATCCTGCTGCCCACCCGCGAGTTGGCCCAGCAGACGCTCAAGGAAGTCGAGCGTTTCGCCCAGTTCACCTTCATCAAGGCCTGCCTGATCACTGGTGGCGAAGACTTCAAGGTGCAGGGTGCGCGGCTGCGCAAAAATCCGGAAATCATCATCGGTACACCCGGCCGCCTGAACGAGCAGTTCAACGCCGGCAACCTGCCGCTGGGCGACGTGGAAGTGCTGATCCTCGACGAAGCCGACCGCATGCTCGATATGGGCTTCTCCGAGGACGTGCTCAAGCTCGCCGGGCAGTGCCCGGCCGAGCGCCAGACCCTGCTGTTCTCCGCCACCAGCGGCAACGGCCTGCACGAGATGGTCGAAAAGGTCCTGCGCGAACCGGAGAACTTGCAGCTCAACCGCGTCAGCGAGCTGAACGAGGATGTCAGCCAGCAGGTGATCCTGACCGACCACGTCGGCCACAAGGAAGAGCTGCTGCAGTGGCTGCTGGCCAACGAGACCTATGAGAAGGCCATCGTCTTCACCAACACCCGCGTCGCCGCCGACCGCCTGACCGGCCGCCTGATCGCTGCCGGGCACAAGGTCTTCGTGCTGCACGGCGAGAAGGACCAGAAGGACCGCAAGCTGGCCATCGAGCGCCTGAAGCAGGGCGCGGTGAAGATTCTCGTCGCCACTGACGTGGCTGCCCGTGGCCTGGACGTCGACGGCCTGGACCTGGTGATCAACTTCGACATCCCGCGTCGCGGTGATGAGTACGTGCACCGTATCGGCCGCACCGGCCGCGCAGGCGCCGGCGGCACCGCTATCTCGCTGGTCGGCCATGGCGACTGGAACCTGATGTCGAGCATCGAGCGCTACCTCAAGCTGCGCTTCGAGCTGCGCACCATCAAGGAACTCAAGGGCACCTACAAGGGGCCGAAGAAGGTCAAGGCATCCGGCAAGGCCGCCGGTACCAAGAAGAAAAAGGATGATGCGAAGAAGACCGGCAGCAAGTCACTGGCGAAGAAGAAGCCCGCAGCCAAGCCCAGGTCTGGCCCATCTAAGGTCGTGAGCCAGGATGGCCTGGCGCCGCTCAAACGCAAGAAGCCGGCGGCGGAGTAAGCCTTCCGCGTCACTGGAAACGCCTCTCCTGACCGAGAGGCGTTTTTGTTCGTGCGCCGCTAGCCCAGCGTTTCCGGCGGCGCCTCGTAGCTGCCGGATTCGTAGCTCACCCCGTGGCGAATCACCGGTGGCGTATCGCCGGCGTGCAGGCTAGTGACGTTGTCGATGATGGTCTTGTCCTCGAGGGTGAGGCGGTCGAGCATGCGCAGGTGGCCGATCCAGTTGTCCACCAGGAACAATTCCTGCCAGATTTCCGGGTTGCTCACGTCGCGATACAGTGCCCAGCGTTCCGCGCCGTTGCGCAACCGCAGGCGGCGCAACGGCTTGGCGGCGCGGACGAAGTCGCGGGTGCGCTCGGCGGGAATCCGGTACTCGATGGACACCAGGACCGAGCCGCGCTCGGGGTTGAACACGAAGGTCGGCTGGCCCGGCACGCCGCCCGGTGCACGGGCGATGCTGGCGGAGTTCAGCTCCGGCAGGCGCGAGTTGTAGAGCAGTGCCACGGAGATCAGCAGCAGGCAGCCGGCGGCGATCAATGCGCCTTGTACGCCCATGGTTTCGGCAAAGTGGCCCCAGAGGAAGGAGCCCGCCGCCAGCCCGCCATAGATCGCGGTCTGGTAGAGCGCCAGGGCCCGCGCCTTGACCCAGTCGGGCACAAGGATCTGCACGGCCGAGTTGTAGGTGGCCACCGCGGCGATCCAGCAGGCGCCGCCCAGCACCAGCGCGGGGAAGATCACCCAGAGGTTGTCGACCCAGCCCAGGGTCAGCATGACCAGCGCCAGGGTGGCGGCGGCGAAGCTGATCAACCGACTGCTGCCGAGCCACTGGCGAGCCTTGCTCACCACGGTGCTGGCGACGATGGCGCCTAGCCCGAGTGCCCCCAGCATGTAGCCGTAGACCGAGGCGCTACCGTCCGGGTTGCGGTGCGCCAGCAGCGGCAGCAGGGCCCAGATGGCGCTGGCCGATAGGCCGAACACCGCCGAGCGCAGCATCACCAGCCGGGTGACACTGGAGTATTGGGTGAAACGCAGCGCGGCGATCACGCCTTCGAAGATGTGTTCTGGCGGCAAGGTGCGTTTGGGTACGTCGCGGCGCCATTGCCAGATCGCCCAGATCAGCGAGGCGTAGCAGATGCAGTTGAACAGGAATACCCAGGAAGCGCCGGTGGCCGACAGCAGCAGACCACCAATGGCCGGCCCGACGGCGCGGGCGACGTTGTAGTTGACGCTGTTGAGCAGCACTGCATCGCCGAGCATGCGCGGTGGTACCTGCTCGTTGACCGCCGCCTGCCAGGCGGGAATGGTGATCGAACTGCCCAGGGACAGCCAGAGGATCGACACGATCAGCATCAGCGGGTCGAGATAGCCCATGAAGGCCAGCACCGTCACCAGTGCGGCACCGGAAAGTTCGACGCTCAAACCCACCAGCATGATCTTGCGGCGGTCGTGGTTGTCGGCCAGCACGCCGGACATGATCGACAGCAGCACCAGCGGCAATGCCGAGGCGACCTGGATCATCGCAACCATCAGTGGGCTGGCGTGGGCCTCGGTGACCACCCAGGCAGCGGCGACCGACTGCGCCCAGGTGCCCAGGTTGGCGAACAGGTTGCAGATCCAGATGATGCGGAACGCGGCGATGCTGAAGGGGGCGAGTACGCCACTGCGAGGTTCGGCTGGATCGGGCTTGAGGGGGAGGTCGTGCTTGGGTGAAACGGACTGCAGCATGGGGACGCCCTTATTTCAAGTGGTCGGCACGCGTGTGGAACCGGTGCCTGTCCATGCCGGGCAAGTGTAGTGGCTGGGGCCGTATGCGCCATTGATGATGGTCAGGCGTGGCGTTATCGGTGACTTGTGCTGGCAAGCTTCGACAGTGCCGGCAGGGCTTTGTGTTGTTAGTCTGCGTCGGAATTTTCCGCATTGCATTGCCAAATAAGAGCGAAAAGCCGATGAAGCGTCTTTCCACCTGCCTGCTGGCTGGCCTGCTGGTCCTGCCGCAAAGTCTCTGGGCCTGGTCCAATCACACCCTGGGCAGCTACATCGCCCTGCAGCAGTTGCCAGCCGTCGTCCAGGCGCCGGACGTCGAGGTCGAGCCGTTGGAGAGCTTCATCAGCCAGCAGCGTGCCGGCCTGGTGAAGCTGCTGGACGAGCAGGAAGCCTATGCGCGCGAACATTTCCGCGAGTATCCGCCGCGTCCGGATGACCTGCGCTTCACCGAGGATGGCCGCGACGATCTGCGCCAGGCCTTCCTCATGGCGCTGCGCCTGAATCCGGAGATCAAACTGGCCACCGCCGTGCAGCCTCCGCCTGGTGGTGAGTTGCCGAATCATGTGGCGTTGCAGCCGGCCGAGGTGCTGGTGTTCCGCAACCTGTCCGGCTGGAACCAGTGGCGCTTCGTGCAGTTGCAGGCTGGCGAAAAGATTCCGGCCATCGACGTGCTGGCCAGCGCCGCCGACGAGCCGGACTTCGGTCACGACATCAACCTGTTCAGCGACAACCCTGGCGAAGCCGGCCAGCGCTACGGCTTCGGCACCCAGCCGTTCGGCGACCCGCGCTACGAGTTCAGCTCCCAGGCGCCGTTCCACATGGGCTTCTACCACGAGGACGCGATCATCTTCACCGGCGCACCGTACCTGGAGCGCAACTGGCCGGAGTGGCGCGCGTACCAGTTCTTCGGCCTGGCCCGTTTTGCCTTCGACAAGGGGCACCCGTACTGGGGCTACCGCTTCCTTGGCTGGGCGATGCATTACATCCAGGACATGACGCAGCCCTATCACTCGACGCCGCTGCCGGGCGAGACCACCGCCAGCATGCTGTGGACGGCGGGCAAGTCCATGGCGGGCTTTGATGCCGACAAGCAGGCGGCGATCCAGCGCGTGGCGGACCGGCATACGGGCGTGGAGCGTTATCAGGTGGACTGGCTGCGCGAGACGCTGCGCCTGGGCGGGCAGTCGCCGTTGCTGACGGCCTATGCGGATATCAGTACCGACGGCACCTATCCACCGTACTCGACGGAGTACCTGCGTGAGGTGGTAGCGAGCGAATCCCATGCCCATGCGGCGGCGTTCGATGCAGCGATCGGCCATTGGCTGGAAAACGAGAAGGCGCCGGCGGGGGATTTCAGTACGGGGAACTCACCGGAGCCGTTCCGGCACGATGAGGCGTTGGATGAGCAGATTCTGCAATTGATCCGGCACTTCGGTGCGCACAGTCGCAATATCGCGAAGGCGGCCCTGCAGCCGTAAAAGAGGGCTGGCCGTTGCGCCGGGGCTGCGTGGGCCCCGGCGCAACGGCACAAGTCGCTTAGCCGCCGGAGCAGCCGTTGCCCCACACCTGGTATTCGACGGTGTGGCGCTGACCCTGGGTATCTTCGTAGGTCATGCGCGCCGGCACGATGCCGCACTCGTTGGACACGTCGGTGGTCGAGATCACGTGGGCGACGTCCAGTTTCATGTCGTAGGTGTACTGCTCCACGGCCGCGCTTGGCGCCTGGTCGGCGGCGTTCACCTGCTCGGCGAGGGCGAGCGAAGAGAAGCCCAGCATGGCCAGGATGACTACAGCTTTCATGAATTTACCTGCCTTGTTCCCGGTGTCCGGACGTGACGGGTCCGTGACGTTCAGCGGATGGCTGCGTCGGGAATCGTTGGGGTTGATTACGGGTCTTGGGTGGTGTTGCGGCGCGCGCTGTAACAGCACGGAAATAATAGGATTTGCCTGACCTGAGTCATATATCCAGGCGCCAACAAGACTTCGTACTCAGAGGCAACAATCCAGGATTGACGCGGGTTGCAGGGGTGTTCTTGCGGCGGGTCGTCGCAGTTTCGGTCAAGTTTGGGACGTGGTTGCAGGGCGGGTAGGAGCAACTGTCTTAGCCAGGTGAGTCCGGTGCCTGCGCATTCCCCTCACCCCAGCCCTCTCCCCAGGGAGAGGGAGCCGTACGTGCCGGCGGACACCAGGGTTTCATCCTGCACGAATGGTCCCCTCTCCCGCTTGCGGGAGAGGGTTAGGGTGAGGGGCTCTTGATCTTGTTAGGGTGGGCTTCGGTGCGATGGCGACGACTCAATCGCGCAGCGGCGACTGCGGATCGAGCAGTGACGTGCGGATGAAGTGCAGGTAGCTGCACACGCGGCGCAAGGGTGAGGAGTCGAAGTGCGGCGGGCGGCGGTCATCGGTGTTGCGGGTCGCGTGGATCGCGTGTTCCACCGCGGCCAGCGCGCGTTGGCGGTTGCTCTCGCTGGGCTGGATGAACAGCCGGATCAGCGCGCGGCCCAGGGCGCGGATGGCCCGGCGCCAGGGCATGCGCTCGGCGTACCAGGGCTCTTTCGGCAGGGCCTCCTGCTCGCGGCGCAACTCGATGATCGACAGGCCGATCTCCTGCACCTGGAAGGTCCAGCGCAGTAGCCGGCGCTGTACGTCCGGGCGGCCTGTGGATAACCCATACGCCTGGTTCAACAGGTCGCGGGTGCCGCTCTCGAAGCTGGACGACAGGCCCTTCAGCGGATCGCTGATCACCCGTACCACGCGCAGGCGCAGCTCGGCTTCCAGGCGCTCCCACAACCATGGCCGGTTGGGTGGCAGGATGACGATCGCCGCGACCACCGCCATGCCCATGGACAGCAGCATCGCCAGGTATTCGTTGATGAAGGTGTAAGCGTCGTAGTGCGCCAGGTTCGCCGGCAGCGAGGCGATGCAGAACCACACCAGCAGGCCGACGCCGTAGCCGCTCCACTTCGGCCGGGTGATCAGGAAGGCGCCGAGGGCGAACACCGGGGCGAGCACGAAGCACAGCAGCGGAAAGCCGTCGATATGCGGCAGCACGCGGAAGGTCAGGATGAAGCCCAGCGTGGCGCCCAGCAGCGTGCCGAGGGTCAGTTGCAGCGACAGGCGCTTGGGATTGGGTGAGGCGGAGGAGAGCGCTGCGATCAGTACCGAGGTCAGCGCGAAGGTGGCGCCGCTGAGCCAGGATGTTTCGATCCAGAACACACCGCCGACTATCACCAGCAGCGCGCAACGGAAGCCCGCGACGGCGGCGGCAAGCGCATTCGCCTTGGGCGTGAAGCGCTCCTTCCACTGCTCGCGCTCGTGCTTGTGCGCGGCGAGCGAGGCGTGGGTCTGCGCATAGTTGTGCATGTCGTCGACGAAGCGGAAGAGCAGCTCGGCGGCGGTCTCGAAATCCAACTGGTCGGCCTCCCGCGGGCAGGTGTGGCCGAGGCTGGCGCGTGCTTCGCGGATGCGCGGCATGAGGTGATGCTTGCACAGTTCGAGCTGCACGCTCAGGCGCTCGGCATCCGCTTCGGCGAGTGGCCGGCCGTGCCAGCTGGCGAGCAGTTCGCTGACATCGATCAGGCAGGGCATCAGCACTTCCAGTACATTGCTGGCCTGCCGCTCGCGCAGGCGGTCGAGCAGGCGCTGCAAGGCGTGGAAGCGTGTCGTCAGCTGCATGAACTCGCTGTTCAGCCGCGCCAGGCGGCCACTGCGCAGACGCATGTGCGGGTCTTCGAAGGCAGTGACGTTGCGCAGGCTTTCCAGGCCCACCACTTCGGCGGCAATGCGCGCACTGGCCTGCTCGAAACGCTCGCGCTCCAGCGTTCCATTGAGGCCGGCGCTGGCAAGACCGGCGAAGTCACCGAAGCGGGTGTTCAGCGCATTGCGCAGGGCGGCGGTACTGGTCTGCGGCAGGACGATGGCGCTGACCACGCCGGTGCAGAGAATCCCCAGAGTGATCTCGATCACCCGCCACAGCGCCTGCATGAAGGCGCCTTCGGGATGCAGCGTTGCGGGGATGCCGATCATCACCGCCGTATAGCCGGCCAGCAGACAGGCGTAGGCGCGAAAATCCCGATAACGCGCGGCGCCCGCGGTGCACAGGCCGACCCAGATCGCCACGCAGAGCAGGAACAGCACGCGCTCCTGGGCGAACAGGGCGATGAAGGTGACCATCACCGTGAGCCCGGCCAGGGTGCCGAGGATGCGGTAGAAACTCTTCGCCAGTACCTGGCCGCTCTGCGGCTGCAGCACGATGAAGGCGCTCACCAGCACGGTGTTGGGCTGCGGCAGTTCCAGGCGATAGGCCAGCCACAAGGCCGTGAAGGCGGTGATCAGCGTCTTGAGGATGAACATCCAGGTGACGCCGTCGGTGTGCGCCCAGTCGGACAGGGCGAAGCGCACCGCGGCGGCCTTGGGCAGGCGCACGGACAGACTGCTCATCAGGCTTATCTCGGCAGGCGGTGGTCGGGCTGGGCCGGGTTTTCAGAACCCTGTAGTTCGAAGGCGGAGCGAAGGGCTGGAAGCACGTTGCACGAAAGGCGGAGCACGGGTGCGAATCCTGGGGTGTCGCGGCAGGCCGCGTTGGGGAGGGCGATTCTAGAAGTGCGCCGGGGGCAGGATAAGCTGACGGATGGGCGAATTATTGTTACCTGAAAGTACAATAATCCCTGCGCCGCACCTGTGCGACAATTCGCCGCCTGTCATGAATCTGTAACAAGGCGTTGCTCGGTCGAGCGCCGTTGCAGAGGCCGCCCGCCGTGGCGCCGGGACAGGCTCTTCAGGAGAAATGATGGACCTGCTGCACAACATGCGTGCTTTCGTCTGTGTCGCCGAGACCGGCAGCTTCACTGCCGCCGCCCAGCGCATGGACCTCACCACCGCCTACGTTTCGCGGACGGTGGCCAAACTCGAAGCGCACCTGCGCACCCGACTGTTGCACCGCACCACCCGCCGCATCGCGCTCACCGAAGCCGGCCAGCGCTACCTGCAGCGCTGCCAGCAGATCCTCGGCTACATCGAGGAGGCCGAGGCCGAGGCGGGCGACGCCCACGCCCGGCCCCACGGCAAGGTGAAGGTGCATGCCATGACCGGTATCGGCCAGCACTACCTGATACGCGCAATCTCGCAGTACTGCGAGATCTATCCGGAGGTCACCTTCGACCTGACGCTGGCCAACCGTATCACCGACATCCTCGACGAGGGCTACGACATCTCCGTGGTCATCGCCCAGGAGCTGCCGGATTCGGGCTTCGTTTCCAAGCGCATCGGCAAGACCTACAGCGTGCTCTGCGCATCCCCCGAGTACGTGGCGCGGCACGGCATGCCCAAGAAGCTCGCAGAACTCACCGATCACCGCTGCCTGCGCCTGGTGAATTCGGTGATGTCCCTGGACAAGTGGCTGTTCGATGGTCCCGACGGCCAGGAAATGGTCGGCATCAACCATAGCCACTTCCAGGTCAACACCGCTGACGCGATGACCGAAGCGGTACGCGCCGGCATGGGCATCGGTGCGCTGCCGGTGTACTCCGCCGTGCAGGGCCTGAAGGACGGCAGCCTGGTGCGCGTGCTGCCGGACTACAGCCTGTTCCACCTCAACGTCTATGCGCTGTATCCGTCGCGTCAGTACCTCGATGCGAAAATCCGTACCTGGGTGGAGTTCCTCCGTGACTGCGTGCCGGGCATGCTCGAAGAGCACGAGCGGATGATGCTCGACCACCGGACGCGGGTAACCGGCTGACGCGTCATCTCGCAGACTTGAGCTTCTGAATCTTTTCGCGCCCGGCATCTGCCGGGCGCCTCTTTTTGCTTTTTGCGTTCCGCTCTGGCGAACGCTGCTTTGGGAAAAGATGAATTCTCCGAACGCCAACATTTACGTCAGTCTCCCTGCGAGCCTGCCGCCAGGCTCACCTCGCAAGCACAAGAACAAATTGAGGGTGACGCGATGTTTGGAACCATGGGGCGGGCGATGCTCGCCGTCCTGGCGTTGGCCTGCGCTACTGCCACGCAGGCTGCCGATGAACCGCAAACTGCCAATGATCCGACTATCCATGAACCCATAGTGATCAAGTTCGCCCACGTGGTCGCGGAGAACACGCCCAAGGGGCAGGGTGCGCTGATGTTCAAGCGCCTGGCCGAAGAGCGCTTGCCCGGCCGGGTGCGCGTGGAGGTCTACCCGAACTCCTCGCTGTTCGGCGACGGCAAGGAGATGGAAGCACTGCTGCTGGGTGACGTGCAGATGCTCGCGCCGTCTCTGGCCAAGTTCGAGCAGTACACCAAGAAGGTGCAGATATTCGACCTGCCATTCCTCTTCGACGACATCCAGGCTGTCGACAATTTCCAGCGCAGCCCGCAGGGCCAGAACCTGCTGACCAGCATGCAGGGCAAGGGCATCCTTGGCCTGGCCTACTGGCACAACGGGATGAAGCAGCTGTCGGCCAACCGCTTGTTGCTGGAGCCGGGCGATGCGCGGGGGCTGAAGTTCCGCGTGCAGGCCTCGGATGTGCTCAACGAGCAGTTCCGCACGCTACGCGCCATCTCCCGCAAGATGTCCTTCGCCGAGGTCTACCAGGGCCTGCAGACCGGTGTGGTGAATGGCACCGAGAACACCTGGTCGAACTACGAGAGCCAGAAGGTCAACGAGGTGCAGAAGTACTTCACCGAGTCCAACCATGGGCTGGTGGATTACATGGTGATCACCAACGCGACCTTCTGGAATGGCTTGCCGCGGGACATCCGCGCCCAGCTGCAGAAGATCATGGCCGAGGTCACTGTGCAGGTGAACCTGGAAGCCGAGCGCCTGAACCGTGACGCCCGCCAGCGCATCCTCGCCAGCGGCGGCAGCGAGATCCACACGCTTACCGCGCAGCAGCGCGCCGATTGGCGCGAGGCGATGCAGCCGGTGTGGCAGAAATTCCGCGACAACGTCGGCGCCGACTTTCTCCAGGCCGCCGAAGCCTCCAACCGCCCCCATTGATCCGTCCGGCTCCGCCGGATGGCGGGGCTTTCTGGAGCTTATTCCATGAATCGACTCGTGCGCGTCTGGAACCACTTCGAGGAGGGCGCCATCGCCTTCCTGCTGGCGGCCATGACGCTGGTGACCTTCGTCTACGTGGTGATGACCAACGTCTTCACCCTGTTCTATGACCTGGGCGACCGCGTGCCCTCGCTGCAAGGAGTGTTTTACGCCATCGGTGACGCCATCCTCGGCGTCGCCCAGGACATGTCCTGGAGCAACGCCCTGACCAAGGCGCTGTTCGGCTGGCTGATCTTCTTCGGCATCGCTTATGGCGTGCGCACCGCCGGCCACCTGGGCGTGGATGCGCTGGTGAAGCTGGCGCCGCGTCCGCTGCAGCGGTTCATCGGTGTGCTCGCCTGCCTCTGCTGCCTGGGTTATGCCGGGCTGTTCATGGTCGCGAGCTTCGACTGGGTTAAGACGTTGTTCATCGCCGGCATCGGCGCCGAAGACCTCGACCACTTCGGCATCCTCCAGGCCTACATTGCGGTGATCGTGCCCGTCGGCTTCGGCCTGGTGCTCCTGCGTTACCTGGAAATCCTCGTCAACCTGTTGCGCGGCCGCCAGCTCGGCCTGGGCCTTGCCGACGAGGCTGCGGAGGCCTCGAAACTGGCTGGCGAAGAAGCCGCGGAGAATCGTCCATGACCGTGATGATGCTGTTCCTCCTGCTGTTCGTCTTCATGTTCATCGGCGTGCCCATCGCCATTTCCCTGGGGCTTTCCGGGGCGCTGACGATCCTGCTGTTCAGCCCGGACTCGGTGCGCTCGCTGGCGATCAAGCTGTTCGAGACCTCCGAGGCCTACACGCTGCTGGCGATTCCGTTCTTCCTGCTCTCCGGCGCCTTCATGACCACCGGTGGCGTGGCGCGCCGGCTGATCGATTTCGCCAACGCCTGCGTCGGCCACATCCGTGGCGGCCTGGCGATTGCCGCAGTGCTGGCGTGCATGCTGTTCGCCGCGTTGTCTGGTTCGTCGCCGGCAACGGTGGCGGCGGTGGGTTCGATTGCCGTGGCTGGGATGGTGCGCTCGGGCTACCCGCGCGAGTTCGGCGCCGGGATCATCTGCAATGCCGGGACCCTGGGCATCCTGATCCCGCCGTCGATCGTCATGGTGGTGTACTCCGCCGCCACCGAGACTTCGGTGGGCAAGCTGTTCGTCGCCGGCGTGGTGCCGGGCCTGCTGCTGGGCGTGATCCTGATGGTGGTGATCTACATCGTCGCGCGGGTGAAGAATCTCCCGGCACAACCGCGCGCCAGCCTGCGCGAATGGCTGGCCGCTGCACGCCGTGCCGGCTGGGGGTTGCTGCTGCTGGTGATCATCCTCGGCGGCATCTACTCCGGGCTGTTCACGCCGACCGAGGCGGCGGCGGTGGCGGCGGTCTACTCGGCCTTCGTCGCGCTGTTCGTCTACAAGGACATGCGCCTGCGCGACTGCCCCAAGGTGCTGGTGGAGTCGGGGCGGCTGAGCATCATGCTGATGTTCATCATCGCCAACGCCATGCTCTTCGCCCACGTGCTGACCACCGAGCAGATTCCCCAGCAGATCACCGAGTGGGTGATGCAGGAGGGGCTGACGCCAATCGGCTTCCTGCTGATGGTCAACATCGTGCTGCTGGTAGCCGGCAGCTTCATGGAGCCGTCGGCCATCGTGCTGATCCTGGCGCCGATCTTCTTCCCCATCGCCATGCGCCTGGGGATCGACCCGATCCACCTGGGGATAGTCATGGTGGTGAACATGGAGATCGGCCTGGTGCACCCGCCAGTGGGGCTCAACCTGTTCGTCACCTCGGCGGTCACCGGCCTGCCGCTGGGCTCGACCATCCGCGCCGCGCTGCCGTGGCTGATGATCCTGCTGCTGTTCCTGATCCTGGTGACCTACGTGCCCTACATCTCGCTGGCGCTGCCGCACGCGCTGGGCATGTGACAGGTTGTCGCGGCCCCATGGCAGTAGGAGTTATGGGGCCCATCACTACGACTAAGGATTGGTAAGACCATGGTCGTATGGTTCGGGGAAGGGTGTCGCCGTTACAACTTAGGGCAACAAAAACAACACTCTTCACCGAGGTAAAACGCCATGACAGCGGCATCCGTGTACCCCGTGCGTCCCGAAGTGGCCGCGACCACTCTGACCGACGAGGCCACCTACAAGAAGCTGTACCAGCAGTCGGTGGTCAACCCCGACGGCTTCTGGCGCGAACAGGCCCAGCGCATCGACTGGATCAAGCCGTTCACCAAGGTCAAGCAGACCTCGTTCGACGACCATCACGTCGACATCAAGTGGTTTGCCGACGGCACCCTGAACCTCTCCTACAACTGCCTCGACCGTCACCTGGCCGAGCGCGGCGACCAACTCGCCATCATCTGGGAAGGCGACGATCCTTCCGAGCACAAGGAAATCACCTACCGCGAACTGCACGAGCAGGTCTGCAAGTTCGCCAACGCCCTGCGTGGCCAGGACGTGCACCGTGGCGACGTGGTGACCATCTACATGCCGATGATCCCGGAAGCCGTGGTCGCCATGCTGGCCTGCGCCCGCATCGGTGCGATCCACTCCGTGGTATTCGGCGGCTTCTCCCCCGAAGCACTGGCCGGGCGCATCATCGACTGCCGTTCCAAGGTAGTGATCACCGCCGACGAAGGTCTGCGGGGCGGCAAGAAGACCCCGCTCAAGGCCAACGTCGACGACGCGCTGACCAACCCGGAAACCAACAGCGTGCAGAAGATCATCGTCTGCAAGCGCACCGGTTCGAACATCAAGTGGAACCAGCACCGCGACGTGTGGTTCGAGGACCTGATGAAGGTCGCCGGCACCACCTGCGCGCCGAAGGAAATGGGCGCCGAGGACCCGCTGTTCATCCTCTACACCTCCGGCTCCACCGGCAAACCCAAGGGCGTGCTGCACACCACCGGCGGCTATCTGGTCTACGCCTCGCTGACCCATGAGCGCGTGTTCGACTACCGTCCGGGCGAGGTCTTCTGGTGCACCGCCGACATCGGCTGGGTCACCGGCCACACCTATGTCGTCTACGGCCCGCTGGCCAACGGCGCGACCACCGTGCTGTTCGAGGGTGTGCCGAACTACCCGGACATCTCCCGCGTGGCGAAGATCGTCGACAAGCACAAGGTCAACATCCTCTACACCGCACCGACCGCCATCCGCGCCATGATGGCCGAGGGAAAGGCGGCAGTCGAAGGCGCCGACGGCTCCAGCCTGCGCCTGCTGGGGTCGGTCGGCGAACCGATCAACCCGGAAGCCTGGCAGTGGTACTACGAGACTGTCGGCCAGTCGCGCTGCCCGATCGTCGACACCTGGTGGCAGACCGAAACGGGTGCCTGCCTGATGACCCCGTTGCCGGGCGCCCACGGCCTGAAGCCGGGCTCCGCCGCCAAGCCGTTCTTCGGCGTGGTGCCGGCGCTGGTGGACAACCTGGGCAACATCCTGGAAGGGGCCACCGAGGGCAACCTGGTGATCCTCGATTCCTGGCCGGGTCAGGCGCGTACCCTCTACGGCGACCACGACCGCTACGTGGACACCTACTTCAAGACCTTCAAGGGCATGTACTTCACAGGCGACGGTGCTCGTCGCGACGAGGACGGCTATTACTGGATCACCGGTCGCGTCGATGACGTGCTGAACGTCTCCGGCCACCGCATGGGCACCGCCGAGATCGAGAGCGCGCTGGTCGCCCACCCGAAAGTCGCCGAAGCCGCGGTGGTTGGCGTACCGCACGACATCAAGGGACAAGGCATCTATGTCTACGTCACCCTGAATGCCGGCGAGGAATCCAGCGAGCAATTGCGCCAGGAGCTCAAGGCCTGGGTACGCAAGGAGATCGGCCCGATCGCTACCCCGGACGTGATCCAGTGGGCGCCCGGCCTGCCGAAGACCCGCTCGGGCAAGATCATGCGCCGCATACTGCGCAAGATCGCCACGGCCGAGTACGACACCCTGGGAGATATCTCCACCCTGGCCGATCCTGGTGTGGTACAGCACCTGATCGACACGCACCAGGCCATGCGCGCGGCCTGATCTGTCAGCCGATGAAAACGCCCCGCTTGCCGGGGCGTTTTTCTATTTGTGCTTTTGGTGGGAGGGCGTCCGCTCCTGGCTTGTGAGCTTGTTCAAGTCTGTCGCCGCGGCAGGTCCATCCGCTCTTACCGTGTGCTTCCTGCCCACCGGTAACATTTCCCTGCGACAAAATGAGGCGTCAGGAAACAATTCGCACAGCTTGGGAGTGTCTTTTCTGTCAGTGCGGAATGAGTCAATATCGCGCACCCCGCGCAGTGTCAGGGTATGGGTGTTTATGGCCCAATAACTGCAAGTAAATTAGGTTTTACTCCCCGCTTTAAGATCACGTAAAATCCGCGCCGTCAAGCCGCCGGGGCTCTGTCTCCGGCGCTTCTATAATTAGTTGTCGCATTGAAGAAATAACCGCTTCGGGGCTGTCGCTAGAATGCCGCTCACCCCGGTAGGCGCGCTTTTCACAAGAATCGCGCCGGCAATGCGCAGACGAACAATAACCTTCACTTCTGCACGGGCAGCCTGGGCCAACCCCTTTCTCCTGCCAATCGAAGTCCTACCCTCGAAGGAGTTACTGATGAAGAAGTTTGCACTTCTCGGTGCGCTGGCCCTGTCCGCGCTTTCCCTGGTTGCCCACGCTGACGACAAGCCGGTCCGCATCGGCATCGAAGCCGGTTATCCGCCTTTCTCCTTCAAGACGCCCGATGGCAAGCTCGCCGGTTTCGACGTGGATATCGGCAACGCCCTGTGCGAAGAGATGAAGGTCAAGTGCACCTGGGTCGAGCAGGAGTTCGATGGCCTGATCCCGGCGCTGAAGGTTCGCAAGATCGACGCCATCCTCTCGTCGATGACCATCACCGACGAGCGCAAGAAGTCCGTCGACTTCACCAACAAGTACTACCACACCCCTGCGCGCTTCGTGATGAAGGCAGGCGTGACCCTGAATGACCCGCTGGTCGACCTGAAGGGCAAGAAGGTCGGTGTGCTGCGCGCCTCCACCCACGACCGCTACGCCACCGACGTCCTGGCCCCGGCCGGCATCGAAGTGGTGCGCTACAACTCGCAGAACGAAGCCAACATGGACCTGGTCTCCGGCCGCATCGACGCGACCATGGCCGACTCGGTCAACCTCGACGACGGCTTCCTGAAAACCGACGCCGGCAAGGGCTACGCCTTCGTAGGTCCGGAATACAACGATCCGAAGTACTTCGGTGGTGGCGCCGGCATCGCCGTGCGCAAGGGCGATACCGCCCTGGCCGAGAAATTCAACGCGGCCATCGCCGGCATCCGTGCCAACGGCAAGTACAAGGAAGTACAGGACAAGTACTTCAAGTTCGACGTCTACGGCGAGAACTGATCCACGTCCGGAAGTGGCGCAAACCCAGGCCTGACCCTGAAGTTTGTGCCACTTTTTTATTGGGGGTGAGCCTGCAATGGCGCTCGCCCTGAGCGTCCGTGTCGTTGCGGGCGGCGTCCGGTTTCATGAGGTAGGAAATTATGCTCAATGGCTACGGAGCCACCATCGTCGATGGTGCCTGGCTGACGCTTCAGCTCTCCCTGCTGTCGATGGCGCTGGCGATCGCGCTGGGTCTGCTCGGTGCGGCCATCCGCCTGTCGCCGGTGAAATGGCTGGCCTGGTGCGGCGACCTCTATTCCACCGTGATCCGCGGCGTACCGGACCTGGTGCTGATCCTGCTGATCTTCTACGGCGGCCAGGCCGCGGTGAACTGGGTCGCGCCGATGGTCGGCTATGACGACTACATCGACCTCAACCCGTTCGCCTCCGGTGTCGGCACCCTGGGCTTCATCTTCGGCGCGTACCTCTCCGAGACCTTCCGTGGCGCCTTCATGGCCATCCCGAAAGGGCAGGGCGAGGCCGGCTTCGCCTATGGCATGAGCGGGCTTCAGGTGTTCTTCCGCATTCAGGTACCGCAGATGATCCGCCTGGCCATTCCGGGCTTCACCAACAACTGGCTGGTGCTGGTCAAGGCCACCGCGCTGATCTCCGTGGTCGGCCTGCAGGACATGATGTTCAAGGCGAAGCAGGCCTCGGACGCCACCCGCGAACCCTTCACCTACTTCCTCGCCGTGGCGGCGTTGTACCTGGTGGTCACCACCGTCTCCCTGGTACTGCTGCGCATGCTCGAACGCCGCTATTCGGTCGGCGTGAAAGTCGCCGAGCTGTAGGAGGACCTGTTGATGTTTGGCAATGACCGCGACGGAGCCGCATTTTGCGCAGGGCAAGGCGCGAGGAGAGAGATTTGGTGATTCCAAATGACCGACGAGTAACGCAGCACTGCGCAAAATGCGGCCCGTCCCTTCGGGTTGCGCGGCAAATCACGCCATGCGTCGTTGCGGGACTTGCCAAGGGAGCGACCATTGCCGGCGTCCCGCGTCTAGCCTGGCGTGATTTGTCGCGGCAACGCGGCTCATTGCCAAACATCAACAGGTCCTCGGGAGCCTGATCATGATCTTCGACTTCTCCGTCATCTGGGACAGCCTGCCGCTCTACTTCAGCGGCCTGCTGGTGACCCTCAAGCTGCTGGCCATCTCGCTGTTCTTCGGCCTGCTCGCGGCGGTGCCGCTGGCGCTGATGCGCTGTTCGAAGAACCCGGCGGTGAACCTGCCCGCCTGGCTCTACACCTACGTGATCCGCGGCACCCCGATGCTGGTGCAGCTGTTCCTCATCTATTACGGCCTGGCGCAGTTCGCCGTGGTGCGCGAAAGCTTCCTCTGGCCGTGGCTGTCCAACGCCACCTTCTGCGCCTGCGCCGCGTTCGCCATCAACACCAGCGCCTACACCGCCGAGATCCTCGCCGGCAGCATTCGCGCCACGCCGCATGGCGAAATCGAAGCGGCCAAGGCCATGGGCATGTCGCGCCTGAAGATGTATCGCCGCATCCTGCTGCCCTCGGCGCTGCGCCGCGCACTGCCGCAGTACAGCAACGAAGTGATCATGATGCTGCAGACCACCAGCCTGGCGTCCATCGTCACCTTGGTGGATATCACCGGCGCCGCGCGCACCGTGTACTCGCAGTACTACCTGCCGTTCGAGGCGTTCATTACCGCCGGCATCTTCTACCTGATCATGACCTTCACCCTGGTGCGCCTGTTCAAGCTGGCCGAACGCCGCTGGCTGGCCTATCTCGCGCCGCGCAAGCACTGAGGAAAAGACCGTGGAACGTATCGATCATCTGCTGCCGTGGAGCAGCCTGGGCAGCGAACGTCGCCTGAGCGTATTCCGCTACGGCAAGGGCTCGCGCAAGGTCTATATCCAGTCCAGCTTGCATGCCGACGAGTTGCCGGGCATGCGCACCGCCTGGGAACTCAAGCAGCGCCTGGCCGACCTCGAGTCGCGCGGGCAACTGAACTGCGTTGTCGAACTGGTGCCGGTGGCCAACCCCATCGGCCTGGGTCAGACCCTCCAGGCCAGCCACCTGGGCCGTTTCGAGTTCGCCAGCGGGAAGAACTTCAACCGCGATTTCGTCGAGCTGAGCGCTCTGGTTGCCGAGCGTGTCGGCGAAAAGCTGGGCGCTGACGAAGCCGCCAACGTCGAGCTGATCCGCCAGGCCATGCGCGACGGCCTCGACGCGCTGCCGCCGGCCTCGTCCGAGCTGCAGGGCATGCAGCGCATCCTGCTGCGCCACGCCTGTGATGCCGAGGTCGTACTCGACCTGCACTGCGACTTCGACGCCGCCATCCATGTCTACGCGATCCCGCAGCACTGGCCGCGCTGGAAGTCCCTGGCCGCGCGCCTGAAGGCTGGCGTGGCGCTGCTCGCCGAAGACTCCGGTGGCAGTTCCTTCGATGAATCCTGCTCGCTGCCCTGGCTGCGCCTGGCGCAAGCATTCCCGCAGGCGGCGATTCCGCTGGCGTGCCTGGCGACCACCGTCGAGCTGGGCGGCGTAGGCGATACCCGCGTCGACCAGGCGCAGGACAATTGCGAAGCCATCCTCGGCTTCCTGGCCGAGCAGGGCCTGATCGCCGGTGACTGGCCGGCGGCTCCGGCCGAGTGCTGCGAAGGCATGCCCTTCGAAGGTACCGAATACCTCTACGCGCCCCACGTCGGTGTCGTGAGCTACCTGCGCAAGGCGGGGGAGTGGGTGGAGAAGGGCGACGCGCTGTTCGAAGTGGTCGACCCGCTGAACGACAAGGTCAGCACCGTACGCGCCGGGACCTCCGGCGTGCTGTTCGCCATCGAGCGTGGGCGCTACGCCCAGCCAGGGCTTTGGCTGGCCAAGGTGGCCGGGCGTGAGCCGTTCCGCAAGGGCCGGCTGATCAACGACTGAATTCGAGAACCGACACCATGTACAAACTTGAAATCCAGGACCTGCACAAGCGCTACGGCACCCATGAGGTGCTCAAGGGCGTCTCCATGGCGGCCAAGGCAGGCGACGTGATCAGCATTATCGGCTCCTCCGGCTCGGGCAAGAGCACCTTCCTGCGCTGCATCAACCTGCTGGAGCAGCCCCACGCCGGCAAGATCCTGCTCAACGGCGAAGAGCTCAAGCTCACCCCGAACAAGGACGGTGCGCTCAAGGCCGCCGACGCCAAGCAGCTGCAGCGCATGCGCTCGCGCCTGTCGATGGTGTTCCAGCACTTCAACCTGTGGTCGCACATGAGCGCCCTGGAGAACGTCATCGAAGCGCCGGTCCATGTGCTCGGCGTGTCGAAGAAAGAGGCGCTGGAGAAGGCCGAGCACTACCTGGCGAAAGTCGGCGTGGCGCACCGCAAGGATGCCTATCCCGCACACATGTCCGGCGGCGAGCAGCAGCGCGTGGCGATTGCCCGTGCCCTTGCGGTCGAGCCGGAAGTGATGCTGTTCGACGAGCCGACCTCGGCGCTCGACCCCGAGCTGGTTGGCGAAGTGCTGAAGGTCATGCAGGACCTGGCGCAGGAAGGCCGCACCATGGTGGTGGTGACCCATGAAATGGGCTTCGCCCGCGAGGTCTCCAACCAGCTGGTGTTCCTGCACAAGGGCCTGGTGGAAGAGACGGGCTGCCCGAGGGAAGTCCTCGCCAATCCGCAATCGGAACGGCTCAAGCAGTTCCTTTCCGGCAGCTTGAAGTAAGCTGTCTGTTATTCGCACCGTTGGGTGAACCTGCCGCATGACCGCACAACGCATCGGATTCCTGCTCTGGCCGCACACGCGGGCGCTGACCCTCGCGCTGGCCGAGGAGGCCCTGCGGGTCGCCCGCCGGCTGCACCCTGAAGCGCTCTACGAACCAGTGTTCATGAGTGCCGAGCCGGTGGCCGAAGCGGACGGCTGGCGCCTGCCGGGGCAGTCCTGGAACGGTGTGCTGGACCAGTGCCAGCGTATCTTCCTGGTCGCTGACGAGATTCCCCAGACGGTCTCCGCGCCGCTGGGCGCCGTGCTCAAGCAGCTGTCGCGCAGTGGTGTGAGCATCGGCGCGCTGTCTGCCGGCATCTACCCGCTGGCGCAGCTGGGCCTGCTCGATGGTTACCGCGCCGCCGTGCACTGGCGCTGGCACGACGACTTCACCGAGCGTTACCCGAAGGTCATCGCCACCAATCACCTGTTCGAGTGGGATCGCGACCGCCTGAGCGCCTGCGGCGGCATGGCGGTGCTCGACCTGCTGCTGGCCGTGCTGTCCCGCGACCACGGTGCGGAACTGGCGGGCGCGGTTTCCGAAGAGCTGGTGGTGGAGCGCATCCGCGAAGGCTCCGAGCGCCAGCGTATCCCGCTGAAGAACCGCCTCGGCTCCAGCCACCCGAAGCTCACCCAGGCGGTGCTGCTGATGGAGGCGAACATCGAGGAGCCGCTGACCACCGACGAGATCGCCCAGCACGTGTGCGTCTCGCGCCGCCAGCTGGAGCGCATCTTCAAGCAGTACCTGACCCGCGTGCCCAGCCAGTACTACCTGGAGCTGCGCCTGAACCGTGCGCGGCAGATGCTCATGCAGACCAGCAAGTCGATCATCCAGATCGGCTTGTCCTGCGGCTTCTCCAGCGGCCCGCACTTCTCCAGCGCCTACCGCAACTTCTTCGGCGTGACCCCACGCGAAGACCGCAACCAGCGCCGCGGCCAGGGCGCCGCCGAAGCCGCTCCGGTGGTCGCCGAGCGCGGTTGACGGCTCATTCTGTAGCGCCGTAGGGCGAATAACCTGGAACAGGTTATCCGCCGTTCCGGGCACGGCGGATAACGCTGGCGCGTTATGCGCCCTACGACTCTCTCGCCGGATACGTCGGCTTCATGCGGTTCGCGAGCAAGCTCGCTCCTACAGAATTACCCTCTCTGTCTTATTCCTGACCGTTCGTTCGCCGTGCGAACAAATTCCACGCCCTCTTGTACCCGCAGCAGTCCGCAAGCCTTACACTGCGCCTTCCCGACGCTTTCTGTCGCATTTCCGTAAGCCTCGGCAATTCGCGGGTTGGCGCTATAACAAGTTGTCGCATGGCGGCAATGCCGGCCCGCTGATCGTCCCTACAATCCATTCATCGATAGCCGCCTCACCAGGCAGGAGAACACCGATGTCCGCTCCGCAAGCTCAGGTCCAACGCTCCGACTTCGACCAGGTCATGGTTCCCAACTATTCGCCGGCTGCCTTCATTCCGGTGCGTGGCGAAGGCTCGCGAGTCTGGGATCAGAGCGGCCGAGAGCTGGTGGACTTCGCGGGCGGTATCGCGGTGAGCTCGCTGGGTCACACCCACCCGGCGCTGATGCAGGCGCTGACCGAGCAGGCCGGCAAGATCTGGCACGTCTCCAATGTGTTCACCAACGAGCCGGCCCTGCGCCTGGCCAAGAAGCTGATCGATGCCACCTTCGCCGAGCGCGTGTTCTTCGCCAACTCCGGCGCCGAGGCCAACGAGGCCGCGCTGAAACTGGCACGCCGCTATGCCCATGACGTATATGGTCCCGAGAAGTACGAGATCATCTCGATGGTCAACAGCTTCCACGGCCGCACTCTGTTCACCGTCAACGTCGGTGGCCAGGCCAAGTACTCTGATGGTTTCGGCCCGAAGGTCGAAGGCATCACGCACATTCCGTTCAACGACCTGGAAGCCCTGAAGGCGGCCATCTCCGACAAGACCTGCGCCGTGATCATCGAGCCGGTGCAGGGCGAGAGCGGCGTGCTGCCGGCCGACAAGGCGTACCTGGAAGGCGTGCGCAAGCTGTGCGACGAGAACAACGCGTTGCTGATCTTCGATGAAGTGCAGAGCGGCTTCGGTCGTATCGGCTACCTCTACGCCCACCAGTACTACGGCGTGAACCCGGACATCCTCTCCAGCGCCAAGGGCCTGGGCGGCGGCTTCCCGATCGGCGCCATGCTGACCACCGCGAAGATCGCCGAGCACCTGGTCGTCGGCACCCACGGCACCACCTACGGCGGCAACCCGCTGGCGTGTGCGGTCGCTGGCGCCGCCTTCGACGTGATCAACACCCCGGAAGTGCTCGAAGGCGTGAAAGCCAAGCACGAACGCTTCAAGGTCCGCCTGGAGAAGATCGCCGCCGAGTACGGCATCTTCACCCAGGTGCGCGGCATGGGCATGCTGATCGGCGCGGTGCTCAACGACGCCTTCAAGGGCAAGGCCAAGGACGTGCTCAACGCCGCCGAGAAGGAAGGCGTGATGGTCCTGCAGGCCGGCCCGGACGTGGTGCGTTTCGCGCCCAGCCTGGTGATCCCGGACGCCGACATCGACGAAGGCCTGGATCGCCTCGAGCGCGCCATCGCCAAGCTGACCCGCGGCTGATCCCCCGGCTACGCTGAAGCGGCGGGGCACGCGCCTCGCCGCCTGACCGGCCGGGTCGTCCCGGCTGGTGCTTTCGAATGCCCTGATGAGTGCGGCACGGGTTGTGTCGCGCCTGCCAATCACGAATTTTGTCTGGTTAGAGGAGTGACGCCATGCTGGTGATGCGCCCCGCCCAAGTGGCCGACCTGCAGCAAGTGCAGCGTCTCGCCGCGGACAGCCCGGTCGGCGTCACGTCGCTGCCGGACGACGCGGAACGCCTGCGCGAGAAGATCCTTGCCTCGGAGGCCTCGTTCGCCGCCGAAGTGAGCTTCAACGGTGAAGAGAGCTATTTCTTCGTGCTCGAGGACACCGACACCGGCCGCCTGGTCGGCTGCTCGGCCATCGTCGCCTCGGCCGGTTTCTCCGAACCGTTCTACAGCTTCCGCAACGAGACCTTCGTGCACGCCTCCCGCGAGCTGAAGATCCACAACAAGATCCACGTCCTCTCGCTGTGCCACGACCTCACCGGCAACAGCCTGCTGACCAGCTTCTACGTCGAGCGCGAACTGGTGAACACGCCGATCGCCGAGCTCAACTCCCGTGGCCGCCTGCTGTTCATGGCCAGCCACCCGGAGCGCTTCGCCGACGCGGTGGTGGTGGAGATCGTCGGCTACAGCGACGAGCAGGGCCAGTCGCCGTTCTGGAACGCCATCGGGCGCAACTTCTTCGACCTCGACTACACCGAGGCCGAGAAGCTCTCGGGGCTGAAGAGCCGCACCTTCCTCGCCGAACTGATGCCGCATTACCCGATCTACGTGCCGCTGCTGCCGGATGACGCGCAGGAGGCCATGGGCCAGGTGCATCCGCGCGCGCAGATCACCTTCGACATCCTGATGCGCGACGGCTTCGAATCCGACAACTACGTCGACATCTTCGACGGCGGCCCGGCGCTGCACGCGCGCACCTCGGGCGTCCGTTCCATCGCCCAGAGTCGCCAGGTGCCGGTGCGCATCGGCGAGGGCGGCAAGGGCAATCGCGGTTACCTGGTGACCAACGGCCAGTTGCAGGATTTCCGCGCCATCGTCGTCGAACTCGACTGGGTACCGGGCAAGCCCGTGACTCTGAACCAGCAAGCCGCCGAAGCCCTGGGCATCGGCGAGGGCGCCAGCGTGCGCCTGGTTGCGATCTGAGGGGAGAGAGCATGATCGTCCGTCCCGTAACCAGCGCCGACCTGCCGGCTCTTTTCGATCTGGCGCGCAGCACCGGCACCGGCCTGACCACACTGCCGGCCAATGAACAGCGTCTGCAGCACCGCGTGAACTGGGCCGAAAAAGCCTTCCGCGGTGAGGCCGAGCGCGCCGATGCCGACTACCTGTTCGTCCTCGAAAACGATGACGGCAAGGTGGTGGGGATTTCCGCCGTCGCCGGTGCTGTCGGCCTGCGCGAGCCCTGGTACAACTACCGCGTCGGCCTGACCGTCAGCGCTTCGCAAGAGCTGGGTATCCACCGCGAAATTCCCACGCTGTTTCTAGCCAACGACCTCACCGGCCAGTCCGAGCTGTGCTCGCTGTTCCTGCATGCCGACCACCGCGCCGGCCTGAACGGTCGTCTGCTGTCCAAGGCGCGCTTCCTGTTCATCGCCGAGTTCCGCGAGCTGTTCGGCGACAAGGTGATTGCCGAGATGCGCGGCATGTCCGACGCGACTGGCCGTTCGCCGTTCTGGGAAAGCCTGGGCCGGCACTTCTTCAAGATGGAGTTCAGCCAGGCCGATTACCTGACCGGCGTGGGCAACAAGGCCTTCATCGCCGAGCTGATGCCCAAGTTCCCGCTCTACAGCTGCTTCCTCTCCGAGGATGCGCGTGAAGTGATCGGCCGTGTCCACCCGGACACCGAGCCGGCGCTGGCCATGCTCAAGGCCGAGGGCTTCAGCTACCAGGGCTACGTCGACATCTTCGATGCCGGCCCCGCCATCGAGGCGCCGACCGAGAAGATCCGCGCCATCGCCGACAGCCAGAACCTGGTGCTGGCCATCGGCACGCCGGGCGATGACGCCGAGCCCTTCCTGATCCACAACCGCAAGCGCGAGGAGTGTCGCATCACCGCCGCGCCCGCGCGCCTGGCCGCCGGTTCGCTGGTGGTCGATGCGCAGACTGCCAAGCGCCTGCGCCTGTCCGCCGGGGCCTCGGTCCGCGCGGTGCCTCTCTCCGGAAAACGCAACTGACGCCGCCCGGCGTCAGGGGAGCCTGATGATGAATACCCACTACATTGCCGGCCAGTGGCTGGCAGGCGAAGGCGAGCCGCTGGAATCGCTCTGCCCGGTCAGCCAGGCCGTTGTCTGGTCCGGCCGTGCTGCCTCCGAGCAGCAGGTCGCCGCTGCTGTCGCTGCCGCACGCAACGCCTTCCCGGCCTGGGCGCGCCGCCCGGTGGAAGAGCGCATCGCCGTGCTGGAGCGCTTCGCTGCTACGCTGAAAGGCCGTTCCGAGGAACTGGCCCGCGCCATCGGCGAGGAAACCGGCAAGCCGTTGTGGGAAGCTGCCACCGAAGTGACCAGCATGGTCAACAAGGTCGCCATCTCGGTCCAGGCTTTCCGTGAGCGCACCGGCGAGAAAAGCGGCCCGCTGGCCGACGCGACCGCCGTGCTGCGCCACAAGCCGCACGGCGTGGTTGCCGTGTTCGGCCCGTACAACTTCCCCGGCCACCTGCCCAACGGCCATATCGTGCCGGCGCTGCTGGCAGGCAACGCCGTGGTGTTCAAGCCCAGTGAGCTGACTCCGAAAGTGGCCGAGCTGACCCTGCAGGCCTGGGTCGAGGCGGGCATTCCCGCTGGCGTGATCAACCTGGTCCAGGGCGCCCGCGATACCGGCGTGGCGCTGGCAAGCAACGACGACATCGACGGCCTGTTCTTCACCGGCTCCAGCCGCACCGGCAACCTGCTGCACAGCCAGTTCGGCGGTCGCCCGCAGAAGATCCTCGCGCTGGAGATGGGCGGCAACAACCCGCTGGTGGTCGACGAAGTGAAAGACGTCGACGCCGCCGTCTACACCATCATCCAGTCCGCCTTCATTTCCGCCGGCCAGCGCTGCACCTGTGCCCGCCGCCTGCTGGTGCCGCAGGGGACCTGGGGCGACGCGCTGCTGGAGCGCCTGGTCGCCGTGGCCTCGACCATCAAGGTCGGCCGCTTCGACGAGCAGCCGGCGCCCTTCATGGGTTCGGTGATTTCCCTTGCCGCCGCCGAGCATCTGATCAAGGCCCAGGACAATCTGCTGGCCAAGGGCGCCAAGCCGCTGCTGGCGATGACCCAGCCGCTGGCTACCGCCGCGCTGCTGACCCCCGGCATCCTCGATGTGACTGCCGTGGCCGAGCGCCCGGACGAAGAGTTCTTCGGCCCGCTGCTGCAGGTGATCCGCTACGCCGACTTCGACGCCGCCGTGCGCGAAGCCAACGCCACCCAGTACGGTCTGGCTGCCGGCTTGCTGTCGGACTCGCGCGAGCGCTACGAGGACTTCCTCATCGAGAGCCGCGCCGGCATCGTCAACTGGAACAAACAGCTGACCGGCGCGGCCAGCAGCGCGCCATTCGGCGGCATCGGCGCCTCCGGTAACCACCGCCCGAGCGCCTACTACGCAGCCGACTACTGCGCGTACCCGGTCGCCTCGCTGGAGAGCGACAGCCTGAGCCTGCCTGCAACCCTGACTCCGGGAGTGAGCCTGTGATGACCGCCTATGAAATGAACTTTGACGGTCTGGTCGGGCCGACGCACAACTACGGCGGCCTGTCCTACGGCAACGTCGCTTCGCAGAGTAACAGCCAGGCGGCGTCCAACCCGCGCGAAGCGGCGAAACAGGGCCTGTCGAAAATGAAGGCGCTGATGGAGCTGGGCTTCAAGCAGGGCGTGTTCGCCCCGCAGGAGCGTCCGGCTGTGGCCTCGCTGCGCGCCCTGGGCTTTTCCGGCAGCGATGCCGAAGTGATCGCCAAGGCGGCCAAGGAAGCCATGCCGCTGCTGGCCGCCGTCAGCTCGGCGTCCTGCATGTGGACCGCCAACGCCGCCACCGTCAGCCCCAGCGCCGACACTGCCGATGGCCGCCTGCATTTCACCGCCGCCAACCTGAACTGCAAGTTCCATCGTTCCATCGAACATCCGCAGACCAGCCGCATCCTCGCGGCGATGTTCAACGACGAGCAGTGCTTCGCCCACCACGCCGCGTTGCCGGCGGCCGCCCAGTTCGGCGATGAGGGCGCGGCAAACCACACGCGCTTCTGCAAGTCCTACGGCGAAGCCGGGGTGGAGTTCTTCGTGTTCGGCCGCAGCGCCTTCGACAGCCGCTTCCCGGCGCCGCAACGCTACCCGGCGCGGCAGACCCTGGAAGCCTGCCAGGCGGTGGCCCGCCTGCATGGCCTGAGCGATGACGGTGTCGTCTACGCCCAGCAGAACCCGGCGGTGATCGACCAGGGCGTGTTCCACAATGACGTGATCGCGGTTGGCAACGGCGAAGTGCTGTTCCACCACGAAGACGCCTTCCTCGATACCGAGCGCGTCCTCGCCGAACTGCACGACAAGCTGGGCCGCCGTGGCGGCCGCTTCCGCGCCGTGTGCGTGTCGCGCGACCAGGTCACGGTCGAGGACGCGGTGAAGTCCTACCTGTTCAACAGCCAGCTGCTCACCCGCGCCGACGGCAACATGTTGCTGATCGTCCCGGAGGAGTGCCGCAAGAACGAGCGCGTGTGGAACTACCTGTCGCGCCTGACGGCCGAGGACGGCCCGATCCGCGAGGTGAAGGTGTTCGACCTCAAGCAGAGCATGCAGAACGGCGGCGGCCCCGCTTGCCTGCGCCTACGCGTGGCGCTGAACGACACCGAACTGGCGGCGGTCAATCCCGGCGTGATCATGACCCCGACCCTGCACGACACCCTGGTCACCTGGGTCGACAAGCACTACCGCGATCGCCTGGCCGAGTCCGATCTGGCCGACCCGCAACTGCTGGTCGAGTGCCGGACGGCGTTGGATGAATTGAGTCAGATCCTTAAACTGGGCTCGGTTTATCCGTTCCAGCAGAACTGACGACCCGCCCACTGCCTGCCTGCGCTTGCTCATGCAGCGTTAGGAACAGGCTCAAGATGCTCATTTACAGCGCGTAAACTGCGCTCTTTCGCCTGTTCTTGCCTCGCCTGAGCTACGCTCGGCGAGGTATTGAACGGGTCAGGTGAACGACATGACCGAAAGCCTTCCGCTGATTCTCGAAGACAACCAGGGCGAACGCCGCGAGACCCACACCGCGCGCCTGGCCATCCGCCTGGAAGGGCGCGAGCTGTGGCTGGAAGCCGACGGCAAGGGCGGCCTGGTGATCTACGCCGACTCCCATGAGGACGATGCCGAGATCCCGCTGCTGGTGGTGCGCCCGCAGGCGGTGAACCAGTTGGGCCTGAGCCTGGAGCTGGAAGCCGCCGAAGTCCACGAACATGGTCCAGACTGTGGATGTGACCACCACCACTGACCGCGGAGTCCACGGCCGGCCAGGCCGCAGGACATGATGGAGGCGTCCGCATGCTAGCCCTGGGCAAACTGCTCGAACTGACCCTCGCCGGCCGTGAGCCGACGGAAAAGATTCAGCTCACCGCAGACGGCACCCGTTTGCACTGGCTGGCCGAAGGCGCCCTTGAAATTACTCCGCCGGTGGCGCGGGACAATGGCCGCGACCTGCTGCTCTCGGCCGGTATCCATGGCAATGAGACCGCGCCCATCGAGCTGCTCGACCGCCTGGTGCACCGCATCGCCCGCGGCGAGCTGAAGCCGTCGGCGCGAGTGCTGTTCCTGCTCGGCAACCCCGAGGCCATGCGCCGTGGCGAGCGCTACCTGGAACAGGACATCAACCGCCTGTTCTGCGGTCGCCATGAAGAGGGCAGCGGCAACGAGGCCCTGCGCGCAGCCGAGCTCGAGCGCCTGGCCGCCGCGTTCTTCGCCCGCGAAGGCCGCCCGCGCCTGCACTACGACCTGCACACCGCGATCCGCGGCTCGAAGATCGAGCAGTTCGCGCTCTACCCCTGGGCCAGCGGCCGCGAACATTCCCGCGAGGAGCTGGCGCGCCTGCGCAGCGCCGGCATCGACGCCGTGCTGTTGCAGAGCAAGCCGGGCATCACCTTCAGCGCCTACACCTACAGCCACCTGGGCGCCGAGGCCTTTACCCTGGAGCTGGGCAAGGCGCGGCCGTTCGGGCAGAACCAGGCGGTGAACCTGGATCGCCTGGAAGCCATGCTCGAAGCCGTGATCAGCGGCCAGGAGGCAGACGGTGCGCAGATCGACGGCCTGCAGCTGTTCGCCGTTTCCCGCGAAGTGATCAAGCACAGCGACCACTTCCGCCTGCACCTGGACGACGCGGTGGACAACTTCACCGAGCTGGACCATGGCTTCCTGTTGGCCGAGGACATCGGCGGAACGCGCTGGATCGTGGAAGAGCAGGGTGCACGAATCATCTTCCCCAATCCGCGGGTGAAGAACGGCCTGCGCGCCGGCATCCTGGTCGTTCCCACCGAGCTCTGATCTCCCCGGCGCGCGCCCATCGCGCGCCTTGTTTCCCCACTGGCGAGCGCTTAGCATCGGCTCTTTGTGCCTGATGCCCGAGGAGCCTTGCCATGTCCATCATCGACCTTCGCAGCGACACCGTGACCCTGCCCACCGCCGGCATGCGCGAGGCGATGGCACGGGCCGAGCTGGGCGATGACGTCTACGGCGAAGACCCGACGGTCAATCGCCTGGAAGCGACCCTGGCCGAGCGCCTGGGATTCGCTGCCGCGCTGTTCGTCCCCACCGGCACCATGAGCAACCTGCTCGGCCTGATGGCCCATTGCGGCCGCGGCGACGAATACATCGTCGGCCAGCAGGCGCACACCTATAAATATGAAGGTGGCGGCGCCGCCGTGCTGGGCTCGATCCAGCCGCAGCCCATCGATGGCGAGGCCGATGGTTCGCTGGATCTGACCAAGGTCGAGGCAGCGATCAAGCAGGACGATTTCCACTTCGCCCGCACCCGCCTGCTGGCGCTGGAAAACACCATGCAAGGCAAGGTCCTGCCGCTGACCTACCTGGCGGCTGCGCGTGAAATGACCCGCCGTCGCGGCCTGGCGCTGCACCTCGACGGCGCGCGCCTGTACAACGCGGCGGTGAAGCTGGGCGTGGACGCCGCCGAGATCACCCGTCACTTCGATTCCGTTTCGGTCTGCCTGTCCAAGGGCCTGGGTGCGCCGGTGGGCTCGGTGCTCTGCGGCGATGTGGAGCTGATCGGCCGCGCGCGCCGCCTGCGCAAGATGGTCGGTGGTGGCATGCGCCAGGCCGGCGGCCTGGCAGCGGCTGCGATTTACGCGCTGGACCATCAGGTCGAGCGCCTGGCCGATGACCATGCCAATGCCGAAGCGCTGGGCCGTGGCCTCGCTGAGCTGGGCTACAGCATCGAGCCGGTACAGACCAACATGGTCTACGTTGGCATCGGCGAGCAGGCCGGCGTGCTGGGCGAGCACCTGGCCGAGCGCGGCATCCGCGTCAGCCCGGCGGCGCGCCTGCGCCTGGTCACCCACCTCGATGTGAAAAGCACCGATATCCCGCGTATCGTCGAAGCTTTTGCCGCCTTTCGTCGTTCCTGACAGAAATTATTGCGCGATAGGGGTTAACTATCGCGCAAAGACACTACAACCTTGATGCGGGGCCGATATAATGCGGCCCTTTGCCGGCGATTCGTGGCCGCATTTTTCCGTGGAAGAACCTATGAAAAGCGCTGAAATCCGTGAAGCCTTCCTCCGCTTCTTCGAAGAGAAGGGGCACACCCGCGTAGCGTCCAGTTCGCTGATCCCCGCGAACGACCCGACCCTGCTGTTCACCAACGCAGGCATGAACCAGTTCAAGGACTGCTTCCTGGGCCTGGAAAAGCGCGCCTACACCCGCGCCACCACCAGCCAGAAGTGCGTGCGTGCCGGCGGCAAGCACAACGACCTGGAAAACGTCGGCTACACCGCGCGCCACCACACCTTCTTCGAAATGCTGGGCAACTTCAGCTTCGGCGACTATTTCAAGCGCGATGCCATTACCTATGCCTGGGAATTCCTCACCTCGGACAAGTGGCTGAACCTGCCCAAGGACAAGCTCTGGGTCACCGTCTACGCCACCGATGACGAGGCCTACGACATCTGGACCAAGGAAGTCGGCATTCCGGCCGAGCGCATGGTCCGTATCGGCGACAACAAGGGCGCGCCATACGCCTCCGACAACTTCTGGGCGATGGGCGACACCGGTCCGTGTGGCCCGTGTACCGAGATCTTCTTCGACCACGGCGCCGATATCTGGGGCGGCCCGCCCGGCTCGCCGGAAGAAGATGGCGACCGCTACATCGAGATCTGGAACAACGTCTTCATGCAGTTCAACCGCACCGCGGACGGCGTCATGCACGCGCTGCCGGCGCCGAGCGTGGACACTGGCATGGGCCTGGAACGCATCAGCGCCGTGCTGCAGCACGTCCACTCGAATTACGAGATCGACCTGTTCCAGAGCCTGCTGAAGGCGTCGGCCGACGCCATCGGCTGCGCCAACGACGACGCCCCGTCGCTGAAAGTGGTGGCCGACCACATCCGTTCCTGCGGCTTCCTGATCGCCGACGGCGTACTGCCGTCCAACGAAGGCCGTGGCTATGTGCTGCGCCGCATCATCCGTCGCGCCTGCCGCCACGGTAACAAGCTGGGCGCCAAGGGCACCTTCTTCCACAAGATCGTGGCCGCGCTGGTCGGCGAGATGGGCGAAGCCTTCCCCGAGCTCAAGCAGCAGCAGGCGCACATCGAGCGCGTGCTGAAGACCGAGGAAGAACAGTTCGCCAAGACCCTGGAGCAGGGCCTGAAGATCCTCGAGCAGGACCTGTCCGAGCTCAAGGGCAGCGTCATCCCCGGTAACGTGGTGTTCAAGCTGTACGACACCTACGGCTTCCCGGTGGACCTGACCAACGACATCGCCCGCGAGCGCAGCCTGACCCTCGACGAGGAAGGCTTCGAGCGCGAGATGGAGGCCCAGCGCGAGCGTGCCCGCTCCGCCAGCGCCTTCGGCATGGACTACAACAGCCTGGTGAAAGTCGACGGCGACACCCGCTTCCTCGGCTACCAGGGCGTTTCCGGTGCCGGCCAGATCATCGCCCTGTTCAAGGACGGCAAGGCCGTCGAGCAACTGAACGAAGGCGAGGAGGGCGTCGTCGTCCTCGACCAGACCCCGTTCTACGCCGAGTCCGGCGGCCAGGTCGGTGACAGCGGCTACCTGCAGGGTGCCGGCGTGCGCTTCGACGTGCGCGACACCACCAAGGCCGGCGGCGCGCACCTGCACCACGGTGTGGTTGCCCAGGGCAGCCTGAGCGTTGGCGCGGCTGTCAAAGCCGAAGTCGACGCCTCCGTGCGCCAGGCCACTGCGCTGAATCACTCCGCTACCCACCTGCTGCACGCCGCGCTGCGCCAGGTGCTGGGCGATCACGTCCAGCAGAAAGGCTCGCTGGTCGACAGCCAGCGCCTGCGCTTCGACTTCAGCCACTTCGAGGCGATCAAGCCCGAGCAGCTGAAACAGCTGGAAGACATCGTCAACACCGAGATCCGCAAGAACTCCGAGGTGGAGACCGAAGAGACCGACATCGAATCCGCCAAGAACAAGGGCGCCATGGCGCTGTTCGGCGAGAAGTACGGTGATCAGGTGCGCGTGCTGAGCATGGGTGGCAGCTTCTCCGTCGAACTGTGCGGCGGCACCCACGTGTCCCGTACCGGCGACATCGGCCTGTTCAAGATCACCAGCGAAGGCGGTGTGGCCTCCGGCGTGCGCCGTATCGAAGCGGTCACCGGCGCTGCTGCGCTGGCTTACCTGAATGGCGCCGAAGAGCAACTCAAGGAAGCGGCCGGCCTGGTCAAGGGCAGCCGCGACAACCTGCTGGACAAGCTGTCCGGCCTGATCGAGCGCAACCGTCAGCTGGAAAAGGAGCTGGAGCAGCTCAAGGCCAAGGCCGCCAGCGCAGCCGGTGACGACCTGGCGGGTTCCGCCGTGGACGTCGGTGGCGTGAAGGTGCTGTCCTCGCGTCTCGACGGCCTCGATGGCAAGGCGCTGCTCGCGCTGGTCGACCAACTGAAGAACAAGCTGGGCAGCGGCGTGATCCTGCTGGGCGGCATGTTCGAAGAGAAGGTCGTACTGGTCGCCGGCGTGACCCAGGACCTGACCGCCAAGCTCAAGGCTGGCGATCTGATGAAGCAGGCCGCTGCGGCCGTGGGCGGGAAGGGCGGTGGTCGCCCGGACATGGCCCAGGGCGGTGGCGTGGATGCCGGCAAGCTGGACGAAGCGCTGGCGCTGGCAGTGACATTTGTCGAACAGGGCCTCTAAAGGCCCTGAAATACGGGGCCCGCAGCGCGTCCGGCGGGCCTTGGCAGCATGCGGTGATGCATGTTTAATGGGCGCCCTTCAGGAATCAGGCGGCTTTTGAAATGGCTTTGATCGTACAGAAGTTTGGAGGGACCTCCGTCGGCACCGTCGAGAGAATCGAGCAGGTAGCCGAGAAGGTGAAGAAATTCCGTGAAGCGGGCGACGACATCGTCGTGGTGGTGTCCGCCATGAGCGGCGAGACCAACCGCCTGATTGGTCTGGCCAAACAGATCATGGACCAGCCGATCCCGCGCGAGCTGGACGTCATGGTCTCCACCGGCGAGCAGGTGACCATCGCCCTGCTGAGCATGGCGCTGATGAAGCGCGGCGTGCCGGCGGTGTCCTACACCGGTAACCAGGTTCGTATCCTGACCGACAGTTCCCACACCAAGGCGCGTATCCTCAGCATCGACGATGCGAACATTCGCGCAGATCTGAAGGCTGGCCGCGTGGTCGTGGTCGCCGGCTTCCAGGGTGTGGACGAGCACGGCAATATCACCACCCTCGGCCGTGGCGGTTCCGACACCACGGGTGTGGCCCTGGCGGCGGCGCTGAAGGCCGATGAGTGCCAGATCTACACCGACGTCGATGGCGTCTACACCACCGACCCGCGCGTCGTGCCGCAGGCCCGCCGCCTGGACAAGATCACCTTCGAAGAGATGCTGGAAATGGCCAGCCTCGGTTCCAAGGTGCTGCAGATCCGTTCGGTGGAATTCGCCGGCAAGTACAACGTCCCGCTGCGCGTGCTGCACAGCTTCCAGGAGGGTCCGGGCACCCTCATTACCCTTGATGAAGAGGAATCCATGGAACAGCCGATCATCTCCGGCATCGCCTTCAACCGCGACGAAGCCAAGCTGACCATCCGTGGCGTACCGGATACCCCCGGCGTTGCTTTCAAGATTCTCGGCCCGATCAGTGCCGCCAATGTAGAAGTCGACATGATCGTGCAGAATGTCGCGCACGATAACACCACCGACTTCACCTTCACCGTGCACCGCAACGACTACCAGGCCGCTCTGGAAATCCTCAAGCAGACCGCCGCCAGCATCGGTGCGCGCGAAGCCACCGGCGACACCAACATCGCCAAGGTTTCCATCGTCGGCGTCGGCATGCGTTCCCACGCCGGTGTGGCCAGCCGCATGTTCGAAGCCCTGGCCAAGGAGACCATCAATATCCAGATGATCTCCACCTCGGAAATCAAGGTTTCCGTGGTCATCGAAGAAAAGTACCTCGAGTTGGCGGTCCGTGCTCTGCATACCGCTTTCGAACTCGACGCCCCGGCCCGACAGGGCGAGTAAGGCGAGAACTACCGAAAGGCGCGGCTACCCCGCGCCTTTTGTCGTTTTTGACTGTCTGACAGGAACTTTCTTTCCGGCAGGACTGGTCAATACTTGGGTGAAGGATTCGTGCACTTGATCTATACGAATCTGCCACCATTTCTTTTTTTGCAGACTGCTTATCCCGTAACACGTAAGGAGAAAGGAATGCTGATTCTGACTCGCCGGGTCGGAGAGACCCTGATGGTCGGTGATGACGTCACCGTGACTGTACTGGGCGTCAAAGGAAATCAGGTGCGTATCGGTGTGAATGCGCCGAAGGAAGTTGCTGTGCACCGTGAGGAAATCTACCAGCGCATCCAGAAAGAGAAAGACCAAGAACCAAACCATTAATTTTTCTAAAATTTTTCTTTGCAAACGGGGAAAACATGGATATCATGCGCCCCGTGTTGCGGAGAGGTGGCCGAGTGGCCGAAGGCGCTCCCCTGCTAAGGGAGTACACCTCAAAAGGGTGTCGGGGGTTCGAATCCCCCCCTCTCCGCCATTGCATCCTCTGGTGCGATGGTTTGTCAGGTAACGTAAGTTACTGAAAAGATTGAAAAATCTTGTTGACGAATCAGAAAAATCGTTCTAGAATTTGCGCCCTCATCAGCGCACTCATAGCTCAGCTGGATAGAGTACTCGGCTACGAACCGAGCGGTCGGAGGTTCGAATCCTCCTGAGTGCGCCATATACGAGGCAACGCGAAAGCGGGGCTTCAGTGGCGAAGGGGCTGAAAGGCCATTAGCTGCAACCAGTTGGTGAATCTGGTTAAACTTTACCAACGACGCACTCATAGCTCAGCTGGATAGAGTACTCGGCTACGAACCGAGCGGTCGGAGGTTCGAATCCTCCTGAGTGCGCCATATACCGGAAGGGCCTGCAGAAATGCAGGCCCTTTTTCTTTGCTCTCGAAAAAGTCTTCGCAGCGTGCTCAGCGCTTTGCCTTGCCCGTCACGCAGCCGTCCTCGTCGAATGTCACGGTACGCGCGCCGTGCCTCTTGTTCGCGTCATAGTGATAGCGCAGCGTCTCGTTGTGCTGGCTGACCTTATCCGGCTTTCCGAACGCGCTCTCGACGTCGCTGCGGGTCATGCCTGTCTTGATCCTGCCTTCGATGATCGCCTTGCGCCGCGCGCTGCCGGTAACGCGGTTGCCGCAACCGTTCTGCTGCTCTCCCACGATAACCAGTGAGCGATCTTCGAGTTCCCCGCCTTTGCCCTTGCTGCGTGCAGGAGCCTTCTGTGGTGCCGGCGCTTTTACTGCGGCCATGGGAACTGGCTCGCCCGAGCCGGGTGTTTGATTACTGGCTTCCTGGATTTCCTGCTGCCGTTCGGTTGGGCAGCCATACTGACTGAACAGCACGCTGCCATCGGCTGCGGTGCAGCGGAACACAGAGGCCGCTTGGCTGGTCGGTACTTGTGAAATCAGGAGCAAATAGAGCAGGGCAGACAGGCGCATGGTTCCTCCATGATGGCGGGCCTGCCTGCAGACTAGGAGTGGAATTTGTCAGTCGGAGCCGGGTGTCCTGTGGGAGCTTTCGGGCGTCGAACCGGGCAGTGATTCGGCAGTGAACTTTCACCTGCAAGCGATTGTTCTAGCCGCCATTTTGTAACGCGCAATACACCCCGGAGTGTTATCATTTCCCGCATCTGCCCTCGATGGGCGCATGGGACACCACCATGGACTTACCCAGTAGTTACTCAGAACCCCGATTGCGTACACACGACCTGATGTATTGATCCCCTCTGGCCCGTTCTGCCACTGGGGGTGGAGCGTGCTATGACCGAAGTAGAAGCCAAGAAGCCGCAGGAAAGCCTGCAGGACCGCCTCAACCAGGTGGTCGACCTGCTGCACAAGCACAAGCTGGTGGAAGACCTGACGCACCGTCAGGAAGGCCAGCATCAAGACCTCGTCGAAAACCTCGTGCACCGCCAGAACCTTGCCGAATTGCAGCGCAAGATGGACGAGTTGCACCCGGCCGACATCGCCCACATCCTCGAATCGCTGCCGCTGGATGACCGTCTGACGGTCTGGCAACTGGTCAAGGCCGAGCGCGACGGCGACATCCTCCTCGAAGTATCCGACTCCGTGCGGGAAACCCTGATCGCCGACATGGACGATCACGAGATTCTCGCCGCGGCTCGGGACATGGACGCCGACGAACTCGCCGACCTTGCGCCGGAATTGCCGCGCGATGTGGTCCACGAGCTGATGGAAACCCTCGATGCGCAGCAGCGCGAGCGCGTGCGCTCGGCACTGTCCTACGAGGAAGACCAGGTCGGCGCGCTGATGGACTTCGAGATGGTCACCATCCGCGACGATGTCAGCCTGGAAGTGGTATTGCGCTACCTGCGCCGCCTGAAGGAGCTGCCGGGCCATACCGACAAGCTCTTCGTGGTCGATTATGACGGCGTGCTCAAGGGCGTGCTGCCGATCAAGCGCCTGCTGGTGAACGATCCGGACAAGGACGTGGCGGAAGTCATGGCCACCGACCCTGTGACTTTCAGCCCTGATGAGGACGGCTATGACGCCGCCCAGGCGTTCGAGCGTTACGACCTGATTTCCGCCCCCGTGGTGGACAAGAACGGCAAGCTCATCGGCCGTCTGACCATCGACGAGATGGTCGACCTGATCCGTGAGGAAAGCGAAAGCGAAGTCCTGAACATGGCCGGTCTGCGTGAAGAGGAAGATATCTTCGCCTCGGTCTGGAAGTCGGTCGGTAACCGCTGGGCCTGGCTGGCCACCAATCTGGTCACCGCCTTCATCGCCTCGCGGGTGATCGGCCTCTTCGAAGGCTCCATCGAGAAGCTGGTGGCACTCGCGGCGCTGATGCCCATCGTGGCCGGCATCGGCGGCAATTCCGGCAACCAGACCATCACCATGATCGTCCGCGCCATGGCTCTGGACCAGATCCAGACCAGCAGCGCCAACCGCCTGCTGCGCAAGGAGCTGGGCGTAGCGTTGGTGAACGGCCTGGTGTGGGGTGGGGTGATCGGCCTGGTCGCCTTCTACCTCTACGGCAACTGGGAGCTGGGCGCCGTCATGACCGGCGCCATGACGCTGAACCTGTTGCTTGCTGCATTGATGGGGGTGCTGATTCCGATGACGCTGCTGCGCCTGGGGCGCGATCCCGCGATGGGCTCCAGCGTGATGATTACCGCCATGACCGACAGCGGCGGCTTCTTCATCTTCCTCGGGTTGGCCACGCTGTTCCTGATGTAGTGCCCGCCCCGCCGAAAAGGCCGCCCGCGAGGCGGCTTTTTTGTGTCCGTCATGCGGATTTGGAGGGCACGAAAGCACGGGCATGAAAAAGCCGGCTCAAGGCCGGCTGTTTCGGTTATCGCGAACGAATCAGGCTTCGTTCTGCGCCATCTCGGCATCGTGCGCGATGAGGGCGATCAAAGCGTTCTGCTGACGATGGGTCAGCTGGCGGAAACGCTGCAGCAGTTCGCGTTCGTGCAGGCTGAGTTCCGGGCTGTCCAGGCGGATGCCCAGGTTGTCCTGCAGGGCACCTTCCTGCAGCAGGCTCTGTTCGAGACGCGCGATGATCTCGGAGTTCATGCTGCGGTGGTGGCTGCGGGCGACGTCGGCGATACGCTCACGCATGCCTTCGGGCAGGCGTACGACGAATTTGTCAGCGGTACGGCTGGAGTAGGTGGGGGTTGCCTGTTTCAATGGGCGCATACTTTAAACCTGTAAGTCAGGGAGGCCGATGCCATGGGTCAGCGTTCGTTCAGGCCCTTTGACAGCGATTTCCAATGGCCGTTCAGCGCGTCGTCAAAGCTTTTGTGAAAATATCCAATAACTTGACGTCAAACCTTCGGCATATTGTGTCTTGGGTGAAGGCTAAATGCCAGCACCAATCGTCCGAAATGAGACCGCCTAGGCAGACCTTTCTTTAGATGGGAGTTAAGGGGAAAGCTGGCGATGTGCCCATATCCGTCAGCGTAGTCGATATGTCGTCCGTGGCTGCCTGCCGTTGGGCGGCCCGATACTCTCGCTTCGACGCAGGCTTTCATGATGGCACAGCGCCCGGCGGCGAGTCAGCGGATGCCCGCTTCAGGGGGCTTTCATCACGAGTTTCACTGGTATCCCACAAGGCTCGGCGTATTATCCGGCCCGCGGATCAGAATTGAAGTAGCGCCGAGCCGCCGGTGCACCGAGAGTCTTATGACCCCAGGTAGACTGATTTTCCTGATGGGCCCTTCGGGATCCGGCAAGGACAGCGTATTGCAGGCAGCCAGCGTTCCCCTGGCCGCAATGGATTGCCGGATCGTCCGGCGCGTCATCACGCGTTCCGCGGAAGCGCGTGGCGAGGAGGCGCTTTCGGTGAGCGTCGAGGAGTTCTCTCGCCTGGAGCGTTCCGGTGCTTTCGCCATGAGCTGGCGTGCCAATGGCCTGCACTACGGAATCCCCCGCGAGATCGATGACTGGCTCGCCGCTGGTCACGACGTCCTGGTCAATGGTTCACGCAAATACCTGCCTGAAGCCCGCCGTCGCTATCCATCGTTGATCGCGGTGCTGCTGAAGGTCGAGACCGATGTGCTGCGCCAGCGACTGCTCAAGCGTGGGCGGGAGACGCCGGTGGAAATCGAGGAGCGCCTGGCACGCAATGCGCACTTCGCCGATGGCCTGTCGGGCCCGCTGGTGGAGTTGGACAACTCGGTATCCCTGGATGTGACCGTCGGCCATCTGCTGAACCTGCTCGCTCCTCCGGATGCTCAGGCCAGCTGAGGTCAGTCCAGACTCAGCGACAGGCTGACGCCGTGGGGCGCGAAGCCCATTGCGGCGTAGAAGCGGTGCGCCATTTCCCGGTCCTGGTGGCTGGAGAGCGCCAGCTTGTAGCACTTCCAGTCCCGGGCCCACTCCACGGCGCGGGCGATCAGCGCCTGGCCTATGCCCTGGCCGCGCGCACGGCTGTCCACCACCATGTCTTCGAGGATCGCCGAGCGGGCGAAGCCGTGGGCGATGTGTTCGATCAGGTGCAGGGTGCAGGTGCCCAGCAAGGCTCCATCGCGCTCGGCGACAAGCGTCACTCGCGACGGCAACTGGTTGCCCAGGGCCAGGGCCAGCAGCGCGGTGTCGGGCAGCGGGTCGCGGGCGCCCAGTTGCTGCAGTAGCGGAGCGAGGGCTGCAGCGTCCTCGACTGTGGCGACGCGTACATCGAAGGTGGCGAAGGGTGAGTCGGGCAGGGCGCCGTCTTCTGAGGTCATGGTGATTCTCCGGCTGACGGCAAAATTATGGACCGCTCCGGTGGCGGTGGCATGACAAAACGCTTGTCGGTGGTTAACATGCCGACCCGATTGTCCCGGTAGCTCAATTGGATAGAGCGTCCCCCTCCTAAGGGGAAGGTTGGAGGTTCGACCCCTCTCCGGGACACCAGCATGAAAAGGCCCGCATTCGCGGGCCTTTTTCGTTTCTGCACCGGTCATGCGTCAGGGCGAATAGGTCACCCGGTTACGACCATTGTGCTTGGCGCTGTATAGCGCCTGATCAGCCTTGATCAGCGCCTGGCTCAGGGTGCCGTCGGCGGTGACGTGGGCCAGGCCGAGGCTGATGGTGACGCTGGGAGTGCCGGGCAACTCGGCGGTGATGCGGCGCAATTGTTCGACCCGAGACTGCGCGTCCTCCGCGTTGATGCCCCACAGGTACAGACCGAACTCCTCGCCGCCCAGGCGGGCGAATTCGAAGTCGTGCATCTCGCTCTTGATGGCCCGCGCGACGCGAGTCAGCACTTCATCGCCGATGTCATGCCCGTAGGTGTCGTTGACGCGCTTGAAGTGGTCGATGTCGATCATCACCAGGTAACGCTGGTCGCCATCGTCTGCCAGGCGCTGTCCGACGCGGGTCATGAAGGAGCGGCGATTGGGGATGCCGGTGAGCACGTCGAGATAGGCCTGGTCCAGCAGCAGGCGGGCCATGGCATAGTTGTAGAGCTTGGCCTTGCTCAGGTGGTTGAAGATGTAGATGGACAAGGCGCTGATGAATAGCGGGTAGCACACCAGCAGGCTGCGCCGCGCGTCGAAGTCCGGCACGTCGCCGAGCAGTGGATTGAGGAAGACCCAGGTCACCGTCATGACCGAATAGAAGGCGGGATTGTTCAGCGGCATGGCCGTTGCGCTGTAGAGCACAGTTGCCGCGGCGATCACCAGCCAGGTCTGGCGGACGGCCTCGGGAACGCCGTCGATCACCAGGCGGGCGCCCAGGCAGAAGACGAAGACGAAGGCCAGGTTGAGCCAGTAGAAATGCACGGCCTTGCGCACGAAGATGGTCAGGGCGGTGATGAGGAATAACGCCCCCAGAAAGGCCACCGAAACCCAGGTGAAGCCCTGGCCGGCCTGGAAGCTGACGATCAGGTCGAAGAGCAGCCACATGGCGATGCTGACGCCAAATACCAGCAGGCAGAAACCATGGAGTCGTTCGAAGTCGTGCTGGAGGAATTCGGCCCTGATCCCGGCCGGAACGCTTTGCTTGAGTACTTCGGATTCAATGGTCTTGAACATGAACCGCCCTGTGCGCGTGTGGGGTCGCTTGCGCGAGCATAGCTGAACTCACTATGCCCCGCGCACGGGCGCGGGGCATGTGTTTGGGCGGCTGTTTCAGGGCGTTGCGGAGCTGGCGGAGTGGGCGCGCTGGTTGTCCAGCAGCACCTTGCCCCAGGGCCGGTAGCGCACTTCGAACACGGCGCTGGCGTGGCAGCCGGTGGATGCGCTGGAGGGGGTGGAAGGTTCGGCGCGGAAGGGCTGGCCAGCAGCGCTGGTCTGGCGGAAGGCTTCGCGGACGATGCCAACCGAGCAGGGTAGAGCGGCAGCGTAAGCCTGGCGTACTCGCTCGGGCAGCGCGCCGGTGCCGGCGCCGTCCTGCCACCAGACCTGTACGCCGAGGCCGGCGATCTCGCCCAGCCAGTTGCCGTATACCTGTGGCGCGAGCTTGCCGCCGGAGAATGCGCTCAGTTGCAGCGGGGCCTTCATCTGGCCGGCGAAGTCCTTGAGCTGGCGTTGCAGGGCTTGTCGGCGTTCGGCGGCCTGGAAGTGCCAGTCATCCAGCTCCATCGGCAGGTACCAGGCGGCAACGGGGAGTTTCCATTGCTCGCTCACTTGCCGTTGCTGCGCCAGGGAACGGCCGAGCTGGTGTTGCCAGTAGGCCTCCAGACCGGGTGTGTCCAGTTCGCTCTGGCGCTGGTAGTAGGCCGGGTCCATGTACAGGCCGAGGACCAGTTGCAGGCCGTTGTCGTGGGCGCTTTGCAGGGCATGTGCGAGCCAGCCGGTGGCGCCGCCGAAGTCGGAGTCGCCATAGGCGGTCCATTGCACGATCAGCGTCTTCGCACCCTGGGCTGCACTGGCGCGCCAGATCTGTTGCCACTGCGCTTCGCTGAGTGCGGCATCGACATTCAGCGGTTGATAGAACAGTTGGTCGTCGGCGTGCGCTGCGACGGTGGAGAAGAGCAGGGCGAGGGCGTAAATCAGGCGGCGCATCAGAAGTTCACCTCGAGTCCCACCAGCCAGCCGTTGGCCTTTTCATAGAGATTGCCCGCCATGCCCAATTGGTACTCGGTGCGCACGGTGACGTGGGCGCGGTAGGCGTTGTAGCGGTCCTCGCCGTACCAGTACTGCCAGCGCAGGCCGACGCCGCTTCGCAGGTCCTGGCGCCAGTCGTTGCTGGGGTCCTGTGCGGAAAATTCGGCAAAGCCGTAGGGCATGATCGTCTGCGGCGAATCCACCGGCAGTTTCCAGGTGTGGCCCTGCTGGTAGCGCGAGACCCACTGGTGGTCGCCGGCGTGGGTCCACCAGGCGAAGTCGGTGTAGAGGAAGCGTTCGTCCCAGTCGCTCTCGTCCACGCGCCAGTCGTTGCGGTACTCGCCCTGGTCGAGGAAGGAAGCGGTGGCGCGCAGCAGGAAGTCGGTGCTGGTCTGACCGTACTTGTCGCGCTTGCGGATGTAGCGCTCGAACTTCTCCGGCGTGCCGATCTCGTGCCAGCGCAGACCGTCGAAGGCGTCCTCAGGATCGACGTCGTCGTTCACGGTGTTCTGCTTGTACAGCTCGCCGTAGAGGTTGAGGTTGTAGTCGCCGAAAGGCTTGTAGCGCAGGCCGAAGCCGGCCGCGAGGGTCTGGGTGTAGTTCTTGCGCCCTTCGTTGCCGGCGATCGCCCGGCCATATACCGAGAGGGTACTGCCGTTGCGTGTCGGTTCCTCGCCCAGTGCGTGGTCCCAGATGAAGGTCTGGAGGTTCTGCGATTGGGCGCGCCGGCGGTCACCGGTCTGGGTGTCGCCGTTGAGGATCGGCACTGTGGTGACGCCCGCCGGCGACCAGGTACTGGCGATGGTCAGGTTGTCACGCTGGGACAACGTCTGATGCGCGCGGCGCTGACGGAAGCGACGAGCTTCGAGGCTGCCGTATTCGTCGTCGGCGGCCACCGGGTCCTGCTCCAGGTCGATGACCCGGCGCAACTCGCGGCGGGCGGCGAAGCTGTCCTCGGCCTCGTCGTAGCGCCAGGCGAGGGTTTCGCCCAGGCGGAAGTCCTCGGGGTAGTCGCGGGTGGCGCGCTCCAGGTAGGGGATCGCGGTACGGCGTTCTTCCGGCGTCTCGGTGCCGGCCAGGCGCATGCCGTAGTCGGCGCGGAAGCGCGGGTTGTTCGGCTCGCGGCGTACCGCCTCGGCCAGCCAGAGTTTGCTCTGCTGCTTGTCGCCGGCCTTCTGGGCGCTGCCGGCGGCATTGTAGTAGTGCTGGCCGTTGGGCTCGTGTTGCAGGGCCTCGCGGTGCCGGGTGAGTGCCAGGGGATAGTCGCCACGGGCGTCGGCGATGTTGGCGCCCAGTGCCCAATCGTCCGCGCTGCCTTTCTTCGCCTGCTGCCAGTAGCGCTCGGCGCCGGCATTGTCGTTGGTGAGCAGGGCGGCGCGGCTGGCGGTAAGGCGGGCATTGTCGTTGAGTTCGCTGGCGGGCAGGGCATTGAAGATGCGCAGGGCGCCGACCGGGTCGCCGGCGGCCTCCAGTGCATAGGCCAGCGGCAGCTGGCTGTCCTTGTCGCCGTGGGCGATGGCGGCCTGGTAGTAGACCACCGCTTCGCCGGGGCGCGCGGGCATGGCGCAGCGGCCCAGGGCGCGCAGGTCGCCGGGGGTGTTGGAATCCGGGCTCAGGTAGCGTTGCAGGGCATCGCAGCGCCCGGCTTCGGCCAGGCGACCGAGCAGGTAGCCGCGCGAGACCGGGTCTGCCTTGGGCAGCAGGGCTTCGATGCGGGCGACGTCCAGCGGTGTATCACTGCGCGCATGGATGCCGGCCAGGCGCTGCAGCAACGTGGGCGGCAGGTTGCCGCCGCGTCGGTCGTAGGCGCTTTCCAGCAGCTGCTTGGCGCGCTCGGTGCGCCCGGCGTTGAGCGCAAGGTAGCTGGCCTGGTCCAGTGCCTTGAGATCGCCGGTCTGGCGGTAGCGCTGTTCCCACAGCGCCGCAGCCTCGCCGGTGCGGCCACGGGCCTGCAGCAGCTCGGCGCGCTGGCGAACGGTGTCGGGTGTCTGTGGCTGGCGCGACAGCCAGGCCAGCGCCAGGTCGGTGCGGCCCTGGCGTCGCCAGGAGTCCACCAGTTGGTCGCGGCGGGCGGTGTCCCAGGGCTCGGGCAGCCGGGTGTTTTCCAGCAGGTCGGTGGCCTCCAGGCGTTGGGCCAGGACCAGCCAGGTCTTCGGATCGTCAGTGGGCTTGCATTGCTGCAGCTTCGCCAGTGCCGCTGCCTGGTCGTGACGCGACAACCATTCGGTGGTTTCCAGGCAGGGGCGGTTCTGCGCGTCGCTGAGCTGTGTAACCAGCGCTGCGTCGCTGCTGTCGCGTGCGACTTCCAGCAGCTGTGCCTGGCGCGTCGGGTCGCGGCGGTCCTGCTCGGGCAGGGTGAGCAGCCAGCGCTTGGCCACTTCGGTCTGCTCGACGGCGATGGCGCGGTCGATGATCGCCAGCCGTGCCCTGCGCGCCGAGTCGGCGTCAGGTGCCTGCTGGATCAGTTGCTCCAGCGGCTTTTCTTCCAGGCGCTGGGCGTAGGCGTTGGCCAGGCGTCGCCAGTCGTCGGCCGAAAGCTGGTGCGCGGCAGCCAGCGGTGCCAGTTGGGCGATGGTGGTGTCCCAGTCGCGCAGCTGTTCGGCCCAGTTGGCACGGGCCTCGCGCAGCACGCGGCCGTCGTTGCCGGGCGGCAGCGTGCCGAGCCAGTCCAGTGCCTTGGCCGCTCCCTGGGTCTGGCCGAGCTTGAGGCTGTAGGCTTGCCACAGGCGCACGCGCTCGTTGGCGTTACTGGTGTGAGCCAGCCACTGGTTGACCTGGGCTTCGGGCGGTGGGCCGTTTTCGATCAGGTCCAGGCGCAGCTCGGTGAGCGCCTGCGCACCGGCGTCGGTCCCGGCCAGGGCCTGGGCCTCCCTCTCGGCGTCGGCGTAGCGCTGTTGCTTGGCCAGGGACTGGATCAGCAGGGCACGCGCCTCGGTGTTGCTCGGCACGCGGTCGAGCAGGTGGCGCATAAGGCGTTCGACTTCCGCCCAGTTGTTCTTCTTCGCTTCCTTGTAGCCCTTGTCGAGAAAGGGATAGCTGCGGAAGCGCTGGAATTCGCTGAGCTGGTCGTCGGCGGCCTGCGCCAGCGGCGCGGCGATGCTCGCCAGGATGAGCCCGTAAAGCAGGGTTTGTTGCGGTTTCACACGGCCTCCCGGGCAATGCGATAGGCCTCGTGCTGTTCGCTGGCCTGTTCCTTGAGCGCTTCCTCGAGCACCTGCTGGGTGATCATGCCGCGCTTGATCAGGTGTTCGCCGAGCGAGTCCTGTTCCGGGTCGAAGTCGATGAGGGCCTGGTTGAACAGGCTGGGCGGGACCATGCCGCGTACCTGCAGCAAGGCACCGAACATCACCACGTGACCACAGAGACGTTCCATGAGGGATTCGTCGCCCTGGCGTCGCCGGAGCACCTCGACGATGGCCCGGGTTTCATCGGTCTGGTGGCGCCCGCCGTACCAGTGGCGCAGGCCGAGGGTGACACGGCCTTGTGGGGCCAGTCGGCCGCGTACCGGGCGCTTGAGCTGCCGGCTGATGGCACCGAGGGAGACCTGGCTGATCTGCTGTTCGCTGGCCAGGACCAGGGTTTCGCCCTCGACGGCCACCGGCAGCACGGCGTAGCGCAGGGCCAGCTTGCGCGGCAGGGTTTCGATCAGTTTTTCATCGAGGGTGAAGGGGTTGAGCGGCGCCCATTCCTCGCCCAGTTCCTCCGCCAGGGTTTCCACCAGTTGCGTGCTGGTGATCAGTTTGCGCAGCAGTAGCTCGCGGCCCAGCCGTCGGCGCACCGGGCTGGTCAGTGCCGATTGCAGCTGTTCTTCGCTGATCAGGCCTTTTTCCTTGAGGCGCTGGCCCAGCGGCGTGCGCTGCGGGCCGGCGAGGGCGGGAAATTCGTGGGTGGTCTTGTCCCAGGCAACGCGGCGCGAATCGCCCATCTCCATTACCTGCTTGAGCGCGCGCAGGTTGGCGAAGAAGTTGACGAAGTTGCTCCACATCATCCGCGGCGCCGACAGCAGTCCCTCGAAGATGCCGTAGAAGCGGGTGACGAACCAGAAGCGCTGGAACAGCCGGTTGAGGAGCATCAGGCCGTTGAGGAACAGCAGCACCACCAGCAATTGGCTACCTTCGAGGATCGACGGGAAGCGCCAGGCGTTGGGCGACAGGGTGGTGATCAGCCACATGGTGATCAGCACCAGGAACAGCAGGTTGACCAGGAAACTCAGCAGGTAGGCGATCAGCCCGCGGCGATCACGCCAGAGGAAGTAGTTGAGCATGCCCTTGCTGCTCCAGCCCAGGTTGCGCGTGCCCTGGAAGACGATGCCGGTGATCCACCGAGACTTCTGCCGAATGGCGTGCTGCCAGGTGCGCGGGAAGTGTTCGCGTACGCAGATGACCTGTGAGAAGCGCCGGTCCATACCCGGCACCCAGGTGCTTTTCAGCGCCAGCTGCGGATCGGTGATGGAGTAGCGGGCGAAGATGCACTTCATGCCCTTCTGCTTGAGGCGGAAGCCGATGTCGTAGTCCTCGGTGAGACTCTGCACATCGAAGGCGATGCCGTCGCCGTCCTCCAGCAGCGCGGCGATGGCGCGGCGGCTGAAGCAGGTGCCGACACCGGCGCTGGGCACCTGGCCGGTCAGCGCTTCGCGCACCGGCACATCCTTGCCGTGGTTCTCGGCGAATTCGTCGACATAGTGGCCGGCGGTGAAGCCGCTCCATTCCGGGGCGTAGGGGTAGACCGGGATCTGGATCAGGTCCTTGGCCGGCAGCAGGTAGTTGAACAGGCGCAACTCCAGCGGCGAGATCACGTCCTCGGCGTCATGCAGGATGAAGCCGGCGAACTCGATGCGGGCATCGGCCTCGAAGCGCAGGATGGCGTCGATGATGTTGTTCAGGCAGTCGGCCTTGCTGGTGGGGCCGGGGCGCGCGCAGACCACCTTGTGCACGTTGGGGTAATGCAGGCATACCGCGTCCACGTCCGCCTGGGTCTGTGGGTCGTTGGGGTAGGTGCCGACGAAGATCTGGTAGTTCTCGTAGTCCAGCGTCGAGGCCGCCAGGCGCGCCATTTCGCCGACCACGCCGACTTCGTTCCAGGCCGGGACCATGATCGCCAGCGGCTTTTCCGGCGCGGCGAACAGGCGTTCCTCGTCGGCCCGATCGAAGCGGTTGTAGATGCGGAAGCGCCGCACCAGCACCCGGCCCCAGTACACCAGGTCGATGAACAGGTCATCCAGACCGAGCAGGAACATCAGCGCGGCCAGGATGATCGCCAGGTACTTCAGGGCATAGAGAACGTAAGTAAGGATATCGACCAGTTCGAGGCTCATTCGAACTCGCTACGCGTGCGTGATTCACCGAACCAGGACAGCAGCCGGGCGACGATCTTCTCGCTGGCGTGGCCGTCGCCGTAAGGGCTGAACACCCGGCTCATCTGTTCATAGACGTCGTCGTCGCGCAGCAGGTGGCTGGCTTCGCTGACGATGCGGCCGGTGTTGGTCCCCACCAGCACCACGGTGCCACCCTCCAGCACGGCAGGGCGCTCGGTGACGCGGCGCAGCACCAGCAGCGGTTTGCCCAGTGCCGGGGCTTCTTCCTGGATGCCGCCCGAGTCGGTGAGGATGATGTAGGCGCGGTCCATCAGCCAGACGAAGTGCTGGTAGTCCTGCGGGGCGATCAGGTGGATGTTCGGCTTGTCCGAGAGCAGGCCGTAGACGGCGTTCTGCACCTGCGGGTTGAGGTGCACCGGGTAGACGAAGTCCACGTCGGGGAAGCGCTGGCCGAGCTCGGCCAGGGCCAGGCAGATGCGCTCGAAGCCCTTGCCGAAGTTTTCCCGACGATGTCCGGTGATCAAGACCAGACGACGGTCGCCGGTGAACTTGGCCAGGGGCGAATCGGCGGCGGGCTTCCAATCGGTCTCGTGCAGGTGCTCGCGCATCCACAGCAGGGCGTCGATCACCGTGTTGCCGGTGACCTCGATCTGGTCGATGTTCACCCCTTCGCGCAGCAGGTTGTCGCGCGCGGCCTTGGTCGGCGGGAAGTGCAGGTCGGCGATCACCGCGGTGAGGCGGCGGTTGGCCTCTTCCGGCCACGGCTGGTGGATATTGCCGGTGCGCAGCCCTGCCTCGACGTGGCCCACCGGGATCTGCCGGTGAAAGGCGGTGAGGGCGGCGATGAAGCTGGTGGTGGTATCCCCGTGGACCAGCACGATGTCGGGGCGATGACGGTCATAGCTGTCATCCAGTTTGCCCATCATCTGCAGGGACAGGCTGTTCAGTGTCTGGCCCTGGGTCATGACGTCGAGGTCTTCGTCGACCTCCAGTTCGAAGGAGTTCAGCACTTGCTGTAGCATTTCGCGATGCTGGCCGGTGGAGCAGATGCGCAGTTCGATTTCCGGGGTACGGCGAAGGACGCGGGCGAGCGGGGCCATCTTGATGGCTTCCGGACGGGTGCCGAAAACCATGGTGACTTTGTACTTCATCAATTGCTCCTTGGGCGCACCCTTGTGAGGCCGCCTTCGGGTTCCAGGTGGGATTTTTCCAAGGGCAATGAAAGTCGCTCAACTCCGGGCTGTCCAGCGCCAACTGCTGATGCCAGTGATACAGGTCAGGTACATTGACCTTTTAAGGGCTTTTGTCGCTTGGCTGAAGGCCGCGTCGCCAGTGGGCTGGCGCCGGTTTGCCGGCAGCGTTGAGAAAAACTGTTGATGAATTTTTCGAAGAGGTGGGTCGCCGATGCTCAGCGCTGAACTGAAGGCGTTCCACCGCGTTGCCAAGCTGGGCAGCATTACCCAGGCGGCGAAAAAGCTCGGCCTCAGCCAGCCAACGGTGACTACCCAGATCCGCCACCTGGAAAGCCAGTACGCGGTGGAGCTGTTCTATCGCGGCGGCCGGCGCCTGACCCTGAGCGACGAGGGCGCGCGCCTGCTGCCGATGGTCGAGGCGCTGCTGCAGCAGGAAGCCGACATCGAGTTCTACCTGCGCAACTGCGGGCAGATGCAGGGCGCCCTGCGTATCGGCGCCACCTCTCCTTATTATGTGCTCGGGCTGATAAAGGATTTCCGCGAGCGCTTCCCGCAGATAGAAGTGTCGGTGGAGATCGGCAACTCCCAGCAGGTGCTCGAATCGCTCATCGAATGCCGGGTCGACCTGGCCGCCTCTTCGCAACAGGTGGATGATGCGCGCCTGACCCGCGTGGTGCTGGGCAGCGATCCGCTGGTGCTGGCTGTGCACCGCAGCCATCCGCTGGCGGCCATGCAGTCGGTGAACCTCGGCGAACTGCGCCAGCATTGCCTGCTGATGCGCGAGGCGGGTTCGACCACTCGCCAACTGACCGAGGCAATGTTGCAGCAGGCCGGAGTGGTACCCGCCTCGGTGCTGGAAATCGGCAGCCGTGAATCGATTCGCGAGGCGGTGATCCGCAACCTGGGCGTGAGCATCATTGCCCGCCAGGAAGTACCGGATAACCCCCAGCTGTGTGTACTGGAGATCAAGGGCGCGAGCCTGATCGACGAGTACCTGTATTGCCTGAAGGATCGGCGGCAGGCACGGTTGCCGAGCGCGTTCCTGGCGTTGGCGCAAGCGTAGGAACCTTTCGCTGGAGTGAGCCGGCTTGTTGCCGCGGGATGCGTCGAGCGGCAACGGCGGGAGGCGGGCGGCAAGGAAATCGGTTGCCGCTTTGCCGCCTTTTGCCGCTCCTTGCCGCCCTTGCTGGCTACTCAAGCCATTGAATATAAAGGAAATAGATGTTTGGCACGCACCTTGCTGAAGTGTTGGCAAGCCCACACCGGCAAACAGGTTCGCGACCATGAGCATCAGCTTCGACAAAGCCCTCGGCATCCACCAGCAAGCACTGAGCTTCCGCTCCCAGCGCGCTGAAGTGCTGGCCAACAACCTGGCCAACGCCGACACGCCCAACTACAAGGCGCGTGACCTGGACTTCGCTTCGGTGCTAGCGGCGCAGTCCGACAAGCTGAAGAACGGCACCTTCAGCACCGCCCTGACCAACGCTCGTCACATCGAGGCAGATGGCCTGGCCATGGGTGACGAATCGCTGAAGTACCGCATTCCGAACCAGCCCTCGATCGACCAGAACACCGTGGATGCGCAGATCGAGCAGGCCAACTATGCGGAGAACTCCGTGCAGTTCCAGGCCTCCTTCACCTTCCTCAACAGCAAGTTCAAAGGGCTGATGAACGCCCTGCGCGGAGAGTAATCATGTCCCTCGCCAGTGTCTTCAACATCGCCGGTACCGGCATGAGTGCCCAGACTACCCGTCTGAACACCACCGCTTCGAACCTTGCCAACGCCGAGAGCGTGTCCTCGAGCATCGACCAGACCTACCGTGCCCGCCATCCGGTGTTCTCGGCGATGCTCAACCAGGCGCAGGGCGGCAGCGACCAGGGTTCGCTGTTCGGCGAGACCGACCAGGCGGGTTCGGGCGTGCAGGTGCTGGGCGTGGTCGAGGACCAGAGCCCGCTGGTGCCGCGCTACGAGCCGAACCACCCGGCTGCCGACAAGGACGGTTACGTCTACTACCCGAATGTGAACGTGGTGCAGGAAATGGCCGACATGATCTCCGCCAGCCGTTCCTTCCAGAGCAACGCGGAAATGATGAATACCGCCAAGCAGATGATGCAGAAGGTCCTGACCCTGGGTCAGTAAGCGCAGAGGACGCCCCATGAGCATCAATACCGACAACAGCACGAGCTCGATCCTGTCTTCGCTGAACGCAGGCTCCAAGAACTCGTCGTCCACCACCGAGACCGGCACCAGTGCGCTGGGCAAGGACTCGTTCCTGCAACTGCTGGTCACCCAGCTGAACAACCAGAACCCGCTGGACCCGCAGGACAACACCGAGTTCGTCTCCCAGCTGGCGCAGTTCAGCAGCCTGGAGAGCATGCAGAACCTCGACACCACCCTGGGGACCTTCTACTCCTCGTTCCAGTCCTCGCAGGCCCTGCAGGCCTCGTCGCTGGTCGGCCGCTCGGTGATCGTCAATTCCAGCAAGGTGCAGGTCGACGACCCGTCCGCTGGCGTCAAGGGTTCGCTGGTGATGCCGTCCAAAGGCGATGGCGTGACGCTGAAAATCTATGACGATTCCGGTGATCTGGTGCGTACCGTCGACATGGGCAGCCAGAAGGCCGGCAACATCGACTTCACCTGGGATGGCAAGGACGACGGTGGCGAGCTGGTGGGTGCCGGTACCTACACCGTCAAGGCCACCGCGACCCTGGACGGCACCAGCACCGCCCTGACCACTTACCTGCCGGCCACGGTCAACAGCGTCACGCTGGGCCAGAACGGTGGGGAAATGACCCTGAACCTGGCGGGCATCGGCGCCATTTCCGCCTCCAGCATTCAGACCATCGGAAAATAACGCCGCGTTTCGGCACAGGAGCAACACATGTCTTTCAACACCGCCCTGAGTGGACTCAACGCCGCGTCGATGGACCTGAACGTCACCGGCAACAACATCGCCAACGTCGGCACCACCGGCTTCAAGTCGTCGCGTACCGAGTTCGCCGACCTCTATGCCTCCTCGATGCTCGGCACCGGCCGCATCGCCGTGGGTAACGGGGTGGTCACCCAGTCCGTCTCGCAGCAGTTCACCCAGGGCAACCTGAGCACCACCGGGCGCAGCCTGGACCTGGCGGTGAGCGGCAACGGCTTCTTCATGACCAGCGACAACGGCAGCCGCGTCTATACCCGCAACGGTACCTTCAACACCGACGCCAGCGGTTATATCGTCGATGGCTCGGGCAACCGCCTGCAGGGCTACGGCGTCAACGCCAACGGCAACATCGTCAATGGCGTGATCACCGACCTGAAGGTCGATACCGCCAACCAGCCGCCGAGCCCGACTTCGAAGATCACCTCGACCCTGAGCCTGAACTCCAACGCCACCACGCCCAAGACCACGCCGTTCGATGCCACCGACTCGGACAGCTACAACTGGTCGACCTCCGTGGACATCTACGACTCCCAGGGCAACTCGCACACCATGACGAACTACTTCGTCAAGGACGCCGCCAACAACTGGAGCATGTACACCCTGGTCGACGGCCGTAACCCGCAGACGCCGACCAGCACTACGCCGCTGAGCAGCGACATCACCTTCAATAGCGCCGGCCAACTGACGGGCATCACCTCCACCGGCATGACCGTCAACGCCGACAGGACCATGACCCTGACGGGCTGGACGCCGGCAGCTGTCACCGACTCCACCACCAGCCCGGTGACCTGGGGCGCCAACGGCGCGGCGGGGGCGACCGGCGGCATCAGCATCGACCTGACCAAGACCACCCAGACCAACGGCTCCTTCGCCGTGACCGCGGTGACCCAGGACGGCTACGCCACCGGCCAGATGTCCGGCCTGTCGTTCGCCGAGGACGGCCAGATGTACGCCACCTACACCAACGGCCAGTCCAAGGTGATCGGCCAGGTGATTCTGGCCAACTTTGCCAACACTCAGGGTCTGACCCCGGTCGGCAATACCGGCTGGAAGCAGTCGCTGGCCTCGGGCGAGGCAGTGATCGGCACGCCGACCTCCGGCACCCTCGGCTCGGTGGGCTCGGGCACGCTGGAGGAATCCAACGTCGACCTGACGGCGCAGCTGGTGAACCTGATCGTCGCCCAGCGCAACTACCAGGCGAACGCCAAGACCGTACAGACCGAGAGCACCATTTCCGACACCATCATCAACCTGCGTTGATGAGGTCTGCCGGCAACAACGCTCTCCGTCGGCAAATCGTCCTTTGCCGCAGGCGGCAGTCCTTCGCCGCCTGACGCTCATCGAGGCTCCTTCGGGAGCCTTTGTTTTTTGATAAATCCTTCTCTGTCAGCGTCTTGCACTTGTTTTCAGCGTTCTGGCACAACCCTTGCTGAAGTCCCTCCAGCACCGCCGGGAATCCGACCCGGCACTGGAGGAATGCCTTGGACAGAATGCTGTATGTCGCCATGAGCGGAGCGAGCCAGAACACCCTGGCCATGCAGGCTCACGCCAACAACCTGGCGAACATTTCCACGAGCGGTTTTCGTCGCGACTTCGAACAGGCGCGCGCGATGCCGGTCTTCGGTGACAGCTTTCCGGCGCGCGTTTACGCCATGAGCGAGCGCCCGGCCACCGACTTCACCGCCGGCGCCCTGCAGGAAACCGGCCGTGACCTCGATGTCGCCGCCAAGGGCGACGCCTGGATCGCCGTGCAGGCGCCCGACGGCGGCGAAGCCTACGTGCGCACCGGCAGCCTGGAAATCGACGCCCTCGGCCAGCTGCGCACCGGCAATGGCATGCCGGTGATCGGCAATGGCGGGCCGATTGCCGTGCCGCCGGAAGAGAAGATCGAGATAGGCGACGACGGCACCATCACCGTCCGTGGTCTGGGCAACCAGCCCAATGCGCTGGCCACCGTCGACCGCATCAAGCTGGTCACTCCTGATCCCAAGCAGTTGGAGAAGGGCGCCGATGGCCTGATCCGCCTGAAGGCCGGGCAGCCCGCGCCGCAGGCCGATGCCAACGCCAGCCTGCAGTCCGGCGTGCTGGAAGCCAGCAACGTCAACGCCGTCGAAGAGATGACCTCGATCCTGGCGCTGTCCCGCCAGTTCGAGCTGCACGTGAAGATGATGCGCACCGCCGAGGATGACTCCCAGGCCATGGCGCGTGTTTTGCAATTCAGCTGATAACACCTGATTACCCGTTCGAGGCGCCATGAATCCGGCGCCCGAGGAGAGAAAACATGCTTCCGGCACTTTGGGTCAGCAAGACCGGTCTGTCCGCCCAGGACATGAACCTGACGACCATCTCGAACAACCTGGCGAACGTGTCCACCACGGGCTTCAAGCGTGACCGCGCGGAGTTCCAGGACCTGCTCTACCAGATCAAGCGGCAGCCCGGCGCCAACACTACCCAGGACAACCAGCTGCCCTCGGGCCTGCAACTGGGTACCGGTGTGCGCATCGTCGGCACCCAGAAGAACTTCACCGCCGGCAGCCTGCAGACCACCGACAACCCGCTGGACATGGCCATCAACGGCCGTGGCTTCCTGCAGGTGCTGACCCCGGACGGCACCGTCGCCTACACCCGTGACGGCAGCTTCCACCTGAACTCCGACGGGCAGATCGTCACCTCCAACGGCAACGCCCTGGAGCCGGCCATCGTCGTCCCGGCGGAAACCCAGACCTTCACCGTCGGCAACGACGGCACCGTCTCGGTCACCGTCGCCGGCAACGCCACGCCGCAGATCATCGGCAATATCCAGACCGCCGACTTCATCAACCCGGCGGGCCTGCAGGCCACCGGCAACAACCTGTTCCTGGAGACCGCTGCCAGCGGCGCGCCGCAGGTTGGCACTCCCGGCCTGAACGGCCTGGGCACCGTGCTGCAGAACACCCTGGAGAACTCCAACGTCAGCGTGGTGGAGGAGATGGTGAACATGATCACCACCCAGCGCGCCTACGAGATGAACTCCAAGGTGATCTCCACCGCGGACCAGATGCTCTCGTTCGTGACGCAAAACCTGTAAGTCCTGATCCCGTAGTCGCTCTCCCCGAGAGGTAGCTGTAGATGAACCGTTCCCACCTCCTTCCGCTGCTGGCCATCGCCGCGTTGGCAGGGTGCGTGAGCCCGCCGCCCAAGCCGGACGACCCCTATTACGCGCCGGTGCTGCCGCGCACGCCCGCGCCGGCTGCGCAGAACAACGGGTCGATCTACCAGGCCGGGTTCGAGAACAACCTCTACGGCGACCGCAAGGCCTTCCGCGTGGGTGACATCATCACCATCACCCTCAACGAGAAGACCCAGGCGAGCAAGAAGGCCAGTTCGGACATCTCCAAGGACAGCAAGAACAAGCTCGGCCTGACTTCGATGTTCGGCAGCAGCCTGACCACCAACAACCCGGTGGGCAGCGGTGACCTGAGCCTCTCCGCCGAGTATTCGGGCAACCGGGAGAGCAAGGGCGACAGCCAGGCCGGGCAGAGCAACAGCCTGACCGGTTCGATCACCGTCACCGTCGCCGACGTCATGCCCAACGGCATCATCGCCGTGCGCGGCGAAAAGTGGATGACCCTGAACACCGGCAACGAGCTGGTGCGCATCGCCGGCCTGGTCCGCGCCGACGACATCGCCACCGACAACACCGTACCGTCCACCCGCGTGGCCGACGCGCGCATCACCTACTCGGGCACCGGTGCGTTCGCCGATGCGAGCCAGCCGGGCTGGTTCGATCGCTTCTTCCTCAGCCCGCTGTTCCCGTTCTGAGGATGATGAGCATGGCCTTCTCTGGAAAAACGCTGGTGGCGATCGCGGGCCGAGTCCGCTCCTACGTTCTGGTGGCGTTCTGTGCGTTGCTGGCGGTGCCGATGGCACAGGCCGAGCGGCTGAAAGACATCGCCACCATCCAGGGCGTGCGCAACAACCAGCTGATCGGCTACGGCCTGGTAGTCGGCCTCAATGGCACGGGCGACCAGACCACCCAGACGCCCTTCACCCTGCAGACCTTCAACAACATGCTGGCGCAGTTCGGCATCAAGGTCCCGGCCGGTTCGGGCAACGTGCAGCTGAAGAACGTCGCGGCGGTGTCCATCCATGCCGACCTGCCGCCGTTCGCCAAGCCGGGCCAGGCCATCGACGTCACCGTCTCCTCCATCGGCAACGCCAAGAGCCTGCGTGGCGGCAGCCTGCTGATGACCCAGCTCAAGGGTATCGACGGCCAGACCTACGCGATCGCCCAGGGCAACCTCGTGGTCGGCGGCTTCGATGCCGAGGGCCGCGATGGCTCCAAGATCACCGTCAACGTGCCGTCGGCCGGCCGCATCCCGGCGGGCGCCACGGTGGAACGTGCCGTGCCGAGCGGCTTCGACCAGGGCAACAGCCTGACCCTGAACCTCAACCGCCCGGACTTCACCACCGCCAAGCACATCGTCGACCGCATCAACGAACTGCTCGGCCCGGGCGTCGCCCAGGCAGTGGACGGCGGCTCGGTGCGCGTGAGCGCGCCGCTGGATCCGAACCAGCGCGTGGACTACATGTCGGTGCTGGAAAACCTCGACGTGCAGGCCGGCGAAGCGGTGGCCAAGGTCATCATCAACTCGCGGACCGGCACCATCGTGATCGGCCAGAACGTGCGCGTGTCGCCGGCTGCCGTGACCCACGGCAGCCTGACCGTGACCATCACCGAAGACCCCATCGTCAGCCAGCCCGGCCCGTTCTCCAACGGCCAGACCGCCGTGGTCCCGCGTTCGCGGGTGAACGCCGACCAGGAAGCCAAGCCGATGTTCAAGTTCGGCCCGGGCACCACGCTGGATGAAATCGTCCGCGCCGTTAACCAGGTGGGCGCCGCGCCCAGCGACCTGATGGCGATCCTCGAAGCCCTGAAACAGGCCGGCGCACTGCAAGCCGACCTGATCGTGATCTGAGGACGCCGACGTGGACGCCAGACTGCTTTCCTCCAGCACTTCCAGCACCGACAGCGGGTCCTACACCGACCTCAATCGCCTGTCGGCGATGAAGACCGGTTCGGCCCGCGACAGCGCCGGCAACATCCGCAAGGTCGCCCAGGAATTCGAATCGCTGTTCATGAACGAGATGCTCAAGTCCATGCGCTCGGCCAACGAGGTGTTCGCCAAGGACAACCCGATGAACAGCGAGGCCTCCAAGCAGTACCAGGACATGTACGACCACCAGCTGTCGGTGTCGCTGGCCACCCAGGGCCATGGCATCGGCCTGGCCGACGTGCTGGTCAAGCAGATGGAAAAGATGCGGGGCGTGCGCCACACCGGCAACAACCCGTTCGCCCAGGCAGGTGCCCAGGCCGCTGCCGACGCGACGCCGAGCGCGACGGCCACCGCGGCCGCCTCCGACCGCCAGAAAGCCCGCAGCCTGTGGTCGTCCAACGGCAAGGACCTGCCCCAGCCCGAAGCCGGCCGCGATGATCGCCAGGCCTTGAATTCGCGTCGCCTGGCCCTGCCGGGCAAGCTCGCCCAGCGCATCGCCGCCGGTATCGTGCCGGGCGCCGACAGCGGCAACGCCGTGGCTTCCAGCGCCGGCCAGCCGGCGCAGCTGGCCAGCAACGACTGGCGTGGCAACCGCGCCTACACGCAGCAGATCGATACCCGCGTGCCGGTCGCTGACGTCGACACCTCGGCCATCTCCACCAAGCCGGGCAAGTCGATGTTCGCCTCCGCCGACGACTTCATCAGCACCATGCTGCCCATGGCCGAGCGCGCCGCCAAGCGCATTGGCGTCGACCCGCGCTACCTGGTGGCCCAGGCCGCGCTGGAAACCGGCTGGGGCAAGAAGATGATCGCCCAGCGCGACGGCAGCAGCAGCCACAACCTGTTCGGCATCAAGAGCGGCTCCAGCTGGAAGGGCGATTCCGCCCGCGCCACCACGACCGAATTCGAGAACGGCAAGCAGGTCCGGGAGGTGGCGTCGTTCCGCGCCTACAACTCCTTCGAGCAGAGCTTCCAGGATTACGTGAGCTTCCTGCAGAACAACGACCGCTACCAGGGCGCGCTGGATTCCGCCGCGCGCCCGGACCAATTCATGAAGGAGTTGCAACGCGCCGGCTACGCCACCGACCCGCAGTACGCACGGAAGGTGAACCAGATCGCCAAGCAGATGCAGGTCTACCAGACCGTGGCGATGGCCGACGCCCCGACCCGCGCCCTTTGATGCCCACCTCAAGGGAACGCTCTAAGGAAAGCCCATGAGCCTACTATCCATCGGACTGTCCGGACTCAATGCCTCGCAAGCGGCACTGAGCACCACCGGCAACAACATCACCAACGTCAACACGGCCGGCTACACCCGCCAGTCGACGTCGCAGGTGACCTCTGCCGAGCAGTTCGCCGGGCAGTACTACGTCGGCACCGGCACCACGGTGCAGGACGTGCGCCGGATGTACAGCGAGTTCCTGGCCAACCAGTTGCGCGGCGCCACCTCGGTGGACAGCGATGCGCAGACCTACCTGTCCCAGGTCAACCAGATCGACTCGCTGCTGTCCGACAGCACCACCGGCCTGTCCAAGGTCATGCAGAGTTTCTTCGCCTCGCTGCAGACCGCCTCGGCCACGCCGACCGACGCCGCCTCGCGCCAGCTGGTGTTGACCCAGGCCAACAACCTGGCGCAGCGCTTCAATTCGATTTCCACCCAGCTGGGCACCCAGAACAGCTACGTCAACACCCAGATGGACAGCCTGGCCGGGCAGGTCACCGACCTGGCCAAGACCATCGCCCAGTACAACCAGGCGATCATTGCCGCCGAGGCCGGCGGCGCCAGCGCCAACGACCTGCAGGACAAGCGCGACCAGGCGGTGCTGCAGCTCTCGGGCATGATCGGCGTCAGCGTGGTCAAGCAGGGCAGCAGCCTCAACCTTTACCTGGGCTCCGGGCAGCCGCTGGTGGTGGGCGCCAATTCCTCCACCCTGACTGCCGGGCCGAGCGCCAACAACCCGTCGCAGTTCAGCCTGAGCCTGAGCTCCGGCAGCTCGACCATGGACGTCACCTCGGTGGTCACCGGCGGCCAGATGGGTGGCCTGCTGCGCTACCGCAGCGATGTGCTCGACACGACCCAGAACGAACTCGGGCGCATGGCCATCGTCCTCGCCGACACCTTCAACAGCCAGCTGGCCCAGGGCCTGGACCTGAACGGCAATTTCGGCGCGCAGCTGTTCAAGGACATCAACGACGCCAGCGTGATCGGCAACCGTAGCCTGGCCAACACCCATAACACCGGTACCGGCAACCTCAACGTCAACATCACCGACAGCGGCGCGCTGACCACCAGTGACTACGAGGTGACCTTCACCTCTGCCACCGGCTACACCATCAAGCGTTCCTCCGATGGCACGGTGCTGGGCAGCGGTGACCTGACCGACAACCCGCCGAAGGAATTCGACGGCTTCAGCATCAGCCAGCAGAGCGTCGGCACGGTGCAGGCCGGCGACCGCTTCACCGTGATCCCGACCCGCACCGCCGCAGCGGACATCTCGGTCACCATGACCGACTCCAACCGCCTGGCCTTCGCCTCGGCGGTGACCGCCAGCACCACCACCGGCAACATCGGTAGCGGCACCATCAGCGGCACCAGCCTGACCTCGCAGCTGGACTCGACCAACAGCGCGGCCATGTCGGCGGCAATCAAGGCTGGCCTGCCGGTCAAGCTGGTGTTCGACGCCGCCAGCGGCGGCACCCAGGGCTATACCATCTACGACTCGGCCGGCAATCCGCTGGGCACCGGCAACATCGTGCCGGGGCAGAGCAACGACCTCAGCATTACCGTGCCGGGCACGCCATCGTTCACCTTCGAGACCACCATCGCCGGCTATCCGGGGCAGGGCGACAGCTTCTCCGTGGCCTTCAACAGCGACGGCGACGCCGACAACACCAACGCGCAGAAGCTGATCGACCTGCAGAGTGCCAAGACCGTTGGCAGCGGCACCGGCAGTGGTAGCGGCATGAGCCTGACCGGCGCATACAGCAGCCTGACGGAGACCGTCGGCGCCACCGCCAACCAGGCCAAGCTCGACGCCACCGCCACCGAGGCGGTGCTGACCCAGGCACAAGGCACGCGCGATTCGCTGTCGGCGGTGAACCTCGATGAGGAAGCGGCCAACCTGGTCAAGTTCCAGCAGTACTACACGGCCTCCGCGCAGGTCATCAAGACCGCGCAGACGCTCTTCGACACTTTGATCAACAACATCTGAGGAGGCCGAAATGGTAGTGCGAATTTCCACCCCGCAGATCTTCAACTCCAACATCGACAACTACAACCGCGGCTACGCGACCCTGTCCAAGCTGCAGGAGCAGATCTCCAGCGGCACGCGCATCCAGACGCCCGCCGACGACCCCGTCGGCGCCGCGCGTCTGCTGCAACTGGAACAGCAGCAGGCGCTGCTGACCCAGTACAGCGGCAACATGACCAGCGCGACCAACAGCCTGAACCAGGAACAGAGCGTCCTCGACTCCATCACCACTGCCTTGCAGCGCGCCCGTGAACTGACGCTGCGCGCCGGCGACGGCTCGATGACCGACGAAGACCGCGGCGCCATCAGCGATGAACTGGGCGCCATCCAGAACCAGCTGCTGACCCTGATGAACAGCAAGGACGCCGGCGGCAATTACCTGTTCTCCGGCAGCAAGAGCACCGTGCAGCCCTTCGTGCAGAATGCCGACGGCAGCTTCAGCTACCAGGGCGACCAGAGCACGCTCAAGCTGCAGATCTCCGACAGCCTGCAGATGTCGACCAACGACAATGGCTGGAGCATCTTCGAGATGGCCGCCAATGCCAGTCGCACCATCAGCTCGGTGACCAGCAACCCGAACACCGACGGCACCCAGCGCGTGTTCCTCTCCCAGGGCACCGTCACCAGTGACAGCCAGTACAACGCCAGCTTCCGTGACGGCGCGCCGTACACCCTGAAAGTGCTCAGCGGCACGCAGTACCAGATCCTTGACAAGAATGGCAACGACGTCACCAGCGAGGCCACTACCAACGGTATCTACGACGCCACGTCCACCGACAGCAACGCCATTAACTTCCGCGGCTCGCAGTTCCAGCTGGACGTCTCGTTGCAGAAGACCGACGACGCCACCGCCATGGACAGCCTGGTCGGCGGCTACAGCTTCAGCTTCGGCACCGCGTCGGACAGCCTGTCGATCAAGCGCAACGCCACCAACACTTCGACCGCGCAGATCACCTCGGCCACGGTGAGCAACAACACCGCCTATACCACGCAGTTCCCCAACAGCGGTGTGCAGCTCAAATTCACCAGCGCCACCGCCTACGAGGTCTACGCGCTGCCCACCAGCCAGGGCGCCACGCCGCTGTCCACCGGCACGCTGGGCGCGACCTTCCCGCAGACGGTGACCGTCGCCGGCGTGGACATGAGCATCAGCGCGGCCCCCGCAGCCGGAGACCAGTTCAGCGTCACCGCCAGCTCGCCGGAGCGGCAGAACATCCTCAACACCATCGGCGACCTGCGCAAGGCGCTGGATACCCCGACGGCCGGCGACCCGCAGGCGCAGCTGAACATCCGCAACATGGTGGCCACTGCACTCACCAATCTGGACAAGGCGAGCGACCAGGTGCTCGCGACCCAGTCGTCGATCGGCGCACGGCTCAACACCATCGACGTGCTGACCCAGGAAAACCAGAGCCTGGCCCTGACCAATACCACGACCCAATCCTCGATCCGCGACACCGACATGGCCGCGGCGACGTCGCAACTGGTGTTGCAGCAGACCATGCTCGAAGCGGCCCAGGCCGCGTTTGCGCGGATCAGCCAGCTCAGCCTGTTCAACAAACTCTGAGCGTGATGGCAATTTGGGCATAAGCTACTATGCCCCCCTGAAACGGGCGCAGGCCCGTGCTCGTACGCGGAGGTGCACGTGAAGGCGGTAATCCTGGCCGGCGGCCTGGGAACTCGGATCAGTGAAGAGTCCCATCTCAAGCCCAAGCCGATGATCGAGATCGGCGGCAAGCCGATCATCTGGCACATCATGAAGATCTACTCCCACTATGGGATCAACGATTTCGTGATCTGCCTGGGCTACAAGGGTTACGTCATCAAGGAGTACTTCGCCAACTACTTCCTGCACTCCTCGGACGTCACCTTCGACATGGCCGAGAACCGCATGCACATCCATGAGCGTCACGCCGAGCCCTGGCGTGTGACCCTGGTCGATACCGGCGAGAACTCCGGTACCGGCGGTCGCCTACGGCGCGTGCGCGACTACCTGGATGGCGAATCCTTCTGTTTCACCTATGGTGACGGCGTCGCCGATATCGATGTCGGTGCGCTGGTTGCCTACCATCGCCAGCACGGCCGCCTGGCGACCGTGACTGCGGTGCAGCCGCCGGGGCGCTATGGCGCGCTGGAGCTGGACGGCCAACGTGTCGCGGGCTTCCAGGAAAAGCCCCAGGGCGATGGCGGCTGGATCAACGGTGGCTTCTTCGTCCTCGAACCCTCGGTGATCGACTACATCCACAACGATGCGATCTCCTGGGAACTGGAGCCCATGCGCAACCTGGCGCGCGACGGGCAGATGATGAGCTACACCCACGACGGCTTCTGGCAGCCGATGGACACCCTGCGCGACCGCACTTTGCTGGAAGACCGCTGGCGCAGTGGCGAAGCGGAGTGGCACCTGTGGCGCTGAACCCGGACGTCTGGCGCGGGCGCCGGGTACTGCTGACCGGGCACAGTGGTTTCAAGGGCGGATGGCTGGCGCTGTGGTTGCGCGAGCTGGGCGCCGAGGTGCGCGGCTACTCGCTGGCACCGCCGGCCGAACCGACCTTGTGGCAGGCTGCCCGCCTGGAGGAGGTGATCGCTGGTGAGTTCGCCGATATCCGCGATGCCCAGTGCCTGGCCGCCGCGTTAACCGGGTTTGCCCCCGAGGTGGTGTTGCACCTGGCGGCACAGCCGCTGGTGCGCGAGTCCTACCGAAATCCTGCGCAAACCTACGCGACCAACGTGATGGGCACCGTGAACCTGCTGGAAGCGGTGCGCCAGGCGCCATCGGTCCGTGCGGTGCTGGTGGTGACCACCGACAAGTGCTACGAGAACCGTGAATGGCTGTGGCCCTATCGGGAAAACGACCCGCTTGGCGGCCACGATCCCTATAGCGCCAGCAAGGCCTGCGCCGAGCTGGTCTGCGCCAGCTACCGCCGTGCCTTCCTTGAAGACGCCGGCGTAGCCCTGGCCAGCGCCCGCGCCGGGAATGTGATCGGCGGCGGCGATTTTTCCACCGACCGCCTGCTGCCCGATGTCTTCCGCGCCTGGGGCGCTGGCGAAGAAGTGGTGTTGCGCTATCCGCAGGCAACCCGGCCCTGGCAGCATGTGCTGGAGCCGTTGGCCGGCTATTTGCAACTGACCCAGGGCCTGCTGGAAAACAGCCAGGAATTTGGCGGTGCCTGGAACTTCGGGCCGGGGCCTGACAGCGTGGTCAGCGTGCAGAGCGTGGTCTCGCGCCTGGCCGGCTTGTGGCCGCAGCCCAGTCGCTGGCGTGTCGAGTCGGCCGGCCAGCTACACGAAGCCGGGATGCTGGCGCTGGATTCCTCGCAGGCGCGCAATCGCCTGGGCTGGCAGCCGCGCTGGAGCCTGGAACAGGCGCTGGCCCACACGGTGGATTGGCAGCGTGCCTGGCAGACTGGCCAGGACATGCGCGCCTTCACCCTTCAACAGATCGAGCGGTATTCAAGCGAAGCTCTATGACTACAGAAACGGCGCAGGCCCTGCGCCAACAGATTTCCGAACTGGTGGCCCGCTATGCCGAACTGGAGTTCGCGCCGCGCGTGTTCGTCCCGGGACAGAGCAGCGTTCCGCCGTCCGGCAAGGTGATCGGTGGCGGCGAGCTGCAGCAGATGACCGAGGCCGTGCTCGACGGCTGGCTGACCACTGGCCGCTTCAACGAGCAGTTCGAGCGCCGCCTGGCAAAATTCCTTGGTCAGCGCTGCGTGCTGACCACCAACTCCGGTTCTTCAGCCAACCTTCTGGCTTTCTCCGCGCTGACTTCGCCGCGCCTGGGCGACCGGGCGATCCGCCCCGGTGACGAGGTGATCGGCGTGGCCGCCGGCTTCCCGACCACGGTCAACCCGATCCTGCAGTTTGGTGCAGTCCCGGTGTTCGTCGATGTGGAAATGGGCACCTACAACATCGACCCGGCGCTGATCGAAGCGGCCATCGGGCCGAAGACCAAAGCCATCATGCTCGCCCACACGCTGGGCAATCCCTTCGACCTCGCTGCCGTGCGCGCGTTGTGCGACAAGTACGGCCTGTGGCTGATCGAGGACTGCTGCGACGCGCTGGGCTCGACCTACGATGGCAGGCTGGTCGGCAGCTTTGGCGACATCGGCACACTGAGCTTCTACCCGGCGCACCACATCACCATGGGCGAGGGCGGGGCAGTGTTCACCCAGAGCCCGAAGCTTTCGCGAATCATCGAGTCCTTCCGCGACTGGGGCCGCGACTGCTACTGCCCGCCAGGCCAGGACAATACCTGCGGCAAGCGATTCGACTGGCAACTCGGCGACCTGCCGGCCGGCTATGACCACAAGTACATCTACTCGCATCTGGGCTACAACCTGAAGATCACCGACATGCAGGCCGCCTGCGCACTGGCGCAGATGGACCGGGTGGAAGGCTTCATCGCCGCGCGCCGGCACAACTTCGCCTGGCTCAAGCAGCGCCTGCGCAGCTGCGAGGATGTGCTGGTACTGCCCGAGGCGACACCCAACAGCGACCCGTCCTGGTTCGGCTTCCCGTTGACCCTGCGAGACGGTCAGGCCCACGCTCGTGTCGAACTGCTGCGCCACCTGGATGCTGATCGCATCGGCACGCGCCTGCTGTTTGCCGGCAACCTCACGCGCCAGCCCTACATGCAGGGACAGAACTACCGGGTCGTCGGCGAACTGCCGGTGACCGACCGGATAATGCGAGACACCTTCTGGGTCGGCGTATGGCCAGGGCTCGGCGAAGAGCACCTGGAACACGTCGCACGCCGGATCGAGGCCTGGTTCGGCCGAGGAGCCTACTGATGAGCACTGCCACTACCGCACACGCCGCCGGCGAACTGTTCGACCGCCCGCTGTTCATCCTCGAGATGGCCAACAACCACATGGGCGACGTGGCCCACGGCGTTGCGTTGATCCGCGCCTTCGCCGAGGTCTGCCGCGACTTCCCTTACCGTTTCGCCTTCAAGTTGCAGTACCGCGACCTGGACAGCTTCATCCACCCGTCCATGCAGGGCCGCGACGACATCAAGTACATCAAGCGCTTCAGCGAAACGCGCCTGTCCCGCGAGCAATTCGACACGCTGGTCGAGGAAATCCGAGCCAACGGTTTGCTCTGCCTCTCCACCCCGTTCGACGAGGCTTCCGTGGCGGTGATCGAGGCCCAGGGCCTGGATGCGATCAAGGTCGCCAGTTGCTCGATGAGCGACTGGCCGCTGCTCGAGCGCGTGGTGCAGACCGAGCGCCCGCTGATCGTTTCCACCGCCGGCTCCACCCTGGAAGAACTCGATCGCCTGGTGAGCTTCCTCACCCATCGCGAGAAGGACTTCGCCATCCTGCACTGCGTGGGCGAGTACCCGACGCCCGACGCGAACATGCACCTGTCGCAGGTGGACTTCCTGCGCCGCCGCTACCCCGGCGTGCGCGTGGGCTTCTCGACCCACGAGAATCCGGATAACACCGACATCGTCAAGATCGCCCTGGCCAAGGGCGCGCGCATCTTCGAAAAGCACGTCGGCCTGCCGACCGAGCAGTACCCCATCAACGCCTACTCGGCCACTCCCGATCAGGTTCGCCGCTGGCTGGAGGCTGCGCAGTACGCCCTGCTGCTGTGCGGCGAAGGCGAACAGCGCCTGCCGGTCAACGAAGCCGAGCGCGCCAGTCTTCGCTCGCTGCGCCGCGGCGTATTCGCCAAGCGGCCGATCGCCGCCGGCGAGGTGGTGCATGCCGATGACGTGTACTTCGCTTTCCCGCCGCAGGACGAGCAGTTCACCGCCAACGACTGGAGCAAGTACGCCACCTTCACCGCCCAGGCCGATATTCCGGTGGACGCCGCGCTGGCGCCGAGCAACGCCACCCGCCGCGATGTGCGCGACAAGGTCTGGGCCATCGTCCAGCAGGTTCGCGCGCAACTGCGCGACAGCCATGTGGTGGTGCCGGGACGGGTGGACCTGGAGATTTCCCACCACTACGGGCTGGATCGCTTCGACGAGGTCGGCCTGACCATGCTCACCGTGGTCAACCGCGGCTACTGCAAGAAGCTGCTGATGCTGCTGCCTGGCCAGGAACACCCCGAGCAGTACCACCAGCGCAAGGAAGAGACCTTCCATGTGCTGCACGGCGAGCTGGTTCTGCGCCTGGACGGCGTCGAACGAGTCTGTCGGCCGGGCGACGTGGTCACTGTCGAGCCGGGCGTACGACATGCCTTCAGCAGCGTGAACGGGGCAATCATTGAGGAGTTGTCCTCGACCCACTTCACCAACGATTCGTTCTATACCGACGAGGCGATCAACGCCAATCGGGACCGTAAAACCCTCTTGAGCTACTGGATGGACTGACGTGCCGACCCCCTATCGTGTTGCCGACTACATCGCCGACTTCATTGCAGAGCAGGGTGTCGGACATGTGTTCCTGCTGCCCGGCGGCGGCGCCATGCACCTCAACGACGCAGTGGGCAAGCACCCGCAGCTGGAGGTCGTCGCCTGCCACCACGAACAGGCTGCCGCCATCGCCGCCGAAGCCTATTGCCGGATCAATGAGAACCTCGGCGTGGCCATGGTCACCACTGGTCCCGGCGCGACCAATGCGGTAACTGCCGTAGCGGGTGCCTGGATCGAGTCTGTCCCGCTGTTGCTGATTTCAGGCCAGGTCAAGCGCGCCGACCTGCTGCGCGGCGCGCCGCTGCGGCAGAAGGGCGTGCAGGAAGTCGACATCGTCAGCGTGGTCAAGCCGATCACCAAGTACGCGGTGACCGTCGAGCGCCCGGAAGACATCCGCCGCGAACTGGAACGTGCCTCCTTCATTGCCCGTGACGGCCGTGCCGGCCCGGTGTGGATCGACGTGCCGCTGGACGTCCAGGGCGCGCCCATCGATCCGGCCAGCCTGGTGGGCTGGGGCAATGACGTGCAGCCGGCCGCAGACGTCGACGCGGCGTTGCTCGATCAGGTTCGCGCGCTGCTCGAAGGTGCCGAGCGTCCGTTGATCCTCGCCGGCCATGGTGTTCGCCTGAGTGGTGCGGCTACGGCTTTCCGCGAGCTGGTCGAAGCCCTGGGCGTACCGGTGGTGACCACCTGGAACGCCATGGACCTGCTGCCCTACGAGCATCCGCTGTACGTTGGCCGGCCCGGTGTGGTGGCCCTGCGTGCGCCGAACTTCGCGATCCAGAACGCCGACCTGCTGATCGCCATCGGCAGCCGCCTGGACAACATCATCACCGCCTATGCACCGCGTGACTTCGCCCGTGGCGCGCGCAAGGTGGTGGTCGACGTCGATGCCAATGAAATTGCCAAGCTCGACATGCCCATCGATGTGGCCGTGACCAGCAGTGCCGATGCCTTCGTCGCCGCGCTGGCTGCTGCTACCACCGGTGTCGCGTTCCGGCGCCCGCAGTGGCTGGAACGCTGCGCGGACTGGAAGGCACTCTACGGCGTCAACGATGGCCAGCCGTTCCCGGCCAGCGGCCCGATCAGCCACTTCCAGTTCGCCGATGCGCTGTCCGACGCCGTGCCGGCCGATACCTTGGTGAGTACCGGCAGCTCGGGCCTGGCGGTGGAAGTGTTCTACACCGTGTTCCGCAACCGTCCCGGCCAGCGCGTATTCCTGACCTCCGGCCTTGGCGCCATGGGCTACGGCCTGCCGGCCGCCATCGGCGCCTGCTTCGCCAACGGCCGCAAGCCGATGGTGGCGGTGGAGAGCGACGGTAGCCTGCAACTGAACCTGCAGGAACTGGCCACGCTGCGTGGCTTCAACCTGCCGATCTGCCTGGTAGTGATGAACAATGGCGGCTATGCCTCCATTCGCAACACTCAGCGCAACTACTTTGAGGCGCGCTATGTCGGCACCGGCCCGGAAGCCGGGTTGTGGATGCCCGACCTGGAGGAATTGGCGCGTGCCTACCATCTGCCGTTCAGGCGCATCCGCGATGCTGCTGAACTGGCGCAGGGGCTCGCCGAGGCCGTCAGTCAGCCGAGACCGATGATTGTCGAAGTGATGCTGATGAGCGACGAAGCGCTGAGTCCGAAAGTCGCCGCCGTACCGCAGCCCGATGGCTCGATGACCTCGATGCCGCTGGAAGACATGAGCCCGCTGCTGCCGCTGGACGTACTCGAACGCGAAATGGGCGGCCGCATCAGCCCGGTATCGCGCAAGGCGCGGGGCGGCTGAGGCGTGACTTTGCCGGAATCGTTGTGTCCGTGCTGCGCCGCGCCGGCCGAGCCGCTGGCCGATCATCCGCACGACGCTGGCTGCCCGCGTTGTGGCCACCGCTGGCGCAACGCGCCAGAGGCCTCGGCCAGCGCTGGCTATTACGCTGAATTGGTGGCGCGCAATGACGAGCAGGCGCCGTGGTTCTCGCGCAAGATCGATGCTCGGTTGGCTGCCATCCTGGCGTTGATCGAGCCCGCGACTGCCCGCGTGCTGGAAGTCGGCTGCGCCGAGGGTGGCCTGGGCGCAGCGGTCAAGGCGCGCTCGGCCGTCACCTACGACGGTATCGAGTTATCCCAGGACAGCGTGCTCGCTGCGACGCGATTGGACCAAGTGTTCCGCCAGCCGGCGGCGCAGGTGCATGCCGCGCCTTACGATCTGATCGTGTCCTTCCATGTGCTGGAGCACATCGCCGATCTGACCACGGAACTGCTCGCCTGGCGCCGTTTGCTGGCGGAGCAGGGCGCACTGTTGATCGAGGTGCCCAATCGCGCGGGGCATCCCTGGTTGAGCAATGACCTGAACCAGGAGCACCTGCACCAGTTCACGCCTGCGTCGCTGGCGATCCTCCTGGCCAGTTGCGGTTTCACTTGCCGCGAGTTGAGCAGCGGGCACTACGAATCCCCGCTGTATTGCGACTCGATCCAGGTGATCGCCCGCCCGGAGCCGACCCCTGCGCAACGCCGCCAGCGTTTGCTTCAGCGTTTCGAACAGCGCCTGGGCGGGCCGTTCATCGCCTACGGCATCGGCGGCGACTATCTCAATTACGTTGCGCCTCTGGCAGATGCACTGCCGATACGTGCGCTGGTGGATTCCGCAGCGGAAAAGTCCGGTCAACAGGTCGGTGCCTTCAGCATCACGGCTTACGACCCGGTGGCGCATGACGCTCTGCCGATCCTCATCTGCTCGCTGCGCTACGGCAACTCCATCCGCCGGCAATTGCTGGCCCAGGGCATTGCCGCCGAGCGGCTGGTCGCGCTGGAGAGTCTCTTCGATGCCACCTGAGGCCACCGACGCTGCAGCCGGGCAGGCCCCGCATCACCTTATTCGCGCCGCAGCGGCGGCCCATTCGGCAAGGAGTTTCTGATGGCGGTCATCGCCCAAGCCTGCGTCTGTTGCGGCGCGACCGCGCTGGAGCGCTCTCCGGCGATCCTCATGCCCTTCGTGGCGCACCGGGTGTTCGGCTGGACGCCTGTAGAAATCACCGAAGCCTGGGGCCTGCGTGACCTGGCACCGGGGCACGCCTATGCGTTGTGCAACACGCTGCACTGCCCGGCGTGCGACCTGACCTTCCTCGATCTGCGCTTCGACGGTGAAGAGCTCGGACGCCTGTACCACGACTATCGCGGCGACGGATACACGCAGTTGCGCGATCACTACGAGCCGGGCTACGCGCGGCGCAACCAGCATCTGCTGCAAGGAGGTGGCTACGCCGCGCAGGTCGAAGCTTTCCTCGCGCCGCTACTGCCGGCGCCGCAGCGCGTACTCGACTGGGGCGGCGACAGTGGCATCAATACACCCTTCCGCGGGCGCCTCTCGCAGCACCATGTGCTAGAGATTTCCGATCGCCCGCTGGTGGATGGTGCGCAGCGCGTCGACGCACACCAGGCGCGTGAGCATCACTACCAGTTGGTGGTACTCAGCCAGGTGCTGGAACATGTACCCGAGCCGCTGGCGCTGCTCGATGCGGTGACCGGCGTACTCGCCTCTGACAGCTTGCTGTACATCGAGGTGCCCTATGAGGGGCTGGTGCAGCAAATTGCCGCCGGCAATGCGCACTGGCAGGACAAGCGCCATTGGCACGAGCACATCAATTTCTATGCAGAGGCGTCGCTACGGGCACTGGTGGCGCGTGCGGGACTGGTAGTCGAGCGCCTGGGCAGCCTGGAGGTGGATGTGGGCAATGGGCCGGTGCGGGTGTTTTCCCTGGTATGCCGCCTGGCGACGGCCTGATTGGCGTTTCTCTCTTCGGTGAGCTCTCTCATGCACAGCGTCGATATCATCGTTCCAACCTACAACTACGGACGCTTTCTCGGGCGCTGCCTGGATTCGATCCTGGCGCAGACCTACACCGATTTCGGGGTGCTGGTCATCGACAATGCCTCGGAGGACAACACTCAGGCGCTGATGGCCGATTACTGCCAGCGCGATGCGCGCATCCGCTATGTGCGCAACGCGACCAACATCGGCCCATCGCATTCGGTGCTCAAGGCTTACGAGATGACCACTGCGCGCTATTGGGTGATGCTCTGCGCCGACGACTGCTGGCAGCCGGCCTTCCTCGAAGCCTGCGTACAGCGCGGGCTGCTCGAACACCCCGAATGCGGCTTCGCTTACAGTAACGCCAGCCGCCTGCTCGGCGAGCAGGTGATCGAACACACCGGCATTGCGCTGCCGCGCCTGGAAACCGGCGTCCATGCGATCCTGCCGTACCTGTGCCTGAGCAACTGGATCTTCCCCTCGTTCTGCGTCATCGACCGCGAGCGCTTCGACCGCGTCGGTGGCGTACGCCGCAGCCTGGAAACCTTCAACCGCGCGTATTCGCTGCGCAAGGGCAGCATGGGCGACCACTATCTGGTGGCGCGTATGGCCGCCCGCCATCCGGCCTTCGTCGTCAGCGATCGGCTGGGGATCTATCGCGTGCATGACAACAGCGATACCGCTTCGATGGGCAATAGCCTGATCGAGGAGGTGGCGCTGCTCTATGACGTGATCTATTTCGACAACGATCTGTTTCCCGACGCCGCGCGCTACCTGGCCAAAATCAACCAGACCGGACGCATCCTGACCTCCGCAGGGCTGGCGCGCACCGCCTTCAACTATGTACGCAACCCTCGCACCGCCACACTACTGGGCGACGCCCGGCGCGATATCCTGCGCTGGCTGATCGAGTGCGTGCCGCGCATGCCGCTGGACCTGCCCGATGCCGAGCTGACAGGGGAGGGGACGCTGGACAAGCGCAAGAACCTCGCTCGCCTCAAGGAGCTGGTCGATCTGCCTTACGACCAGTGGGCGCAACAGTACTTCTAAGACTCAACGAGTGACTTCCTACCCGAAACGCCCATGAAAAAGACTCACGTACTTTTCGACTTCGATGGCACGCTCGTGGACTCGGCCCCGGCCATCCTCGCTACCTTCACCCAGGTGCTCGAGGCGCATCAATTGCAGCCACGTCGTGTTATCGACAGCAGACTCATCGGGCCGCCCCTGCGACCGACCCTTGAAGCCTTGAGCGGGCAGAGTGATCCGGCGCTGCTGGATGCGCTGAGTGCCAGCTTCCGCGAGATCTACGACGGCCAGGTGTGTCTCACTACCCCTGCCTACCCGGGCTGGCCAGAGGTACTCGAGACGCTGTGCGAGCGTGGACTTGTACTGGCCATCGCCACCAACAAGCGCCTGCTGCCGACTCAGCGCATTCTCCAAGCACAAGGCTGGGAGAAATACTTCAGTGCGGTTTACGCCAGCGACTCGCACCCGGGTCTGTACACCGACAAGGCCGGCATGATCGGCGTGTTGATGAGCGCGCTGGGTATCTTGCCCGGCAACGCGATCTACCTGGGCGATACCGAGCAGGACGGCCGCGCCGCTGCCGCCAACGCCGTGGACTTCTGGCCGGTGGCCTGGGGTTACGGGAGCTTCGCCGACGAGTTGCAGCCCCTGGCCACGCCACAGGCCATGGTCGTGCGTCTAGCGGCGGGTCCAGCCCGTTGAGTTTCACCGGCGGCGCCTTCTGGTGACGCCCAGACAAGGGGAAGCAGCATGTCGATGAGTCTGGCCCATCCCTTGATTCGCGAGGATGTGCAGAGAGTCCTGGCGCGCCTGGATCGGCTCGACGCGCTCAAGGAGGCACATCTGCTGATTACGGGTGGTACCGGCTTCTTCGGCAAGTGGCTGCTGGTGCTGTGCGACGGACTCAACGAGCAGGGCTGGAACCTGCGCGTCACAGTAATCTCCCGTGACCCGCAGCGCTTTCTCGACAGCGAGCCGCATTACCGCACGCGCTCTTGGCTGAACTGGCGGGTGGCGGACATCCGCGACCTGTCCGGCATACAAATGCGCGCCGATCACCTGCTGCATGCCGCCACCGACAGTTCGGTGGCGGGGCAGGCTGATCGCCTGGCGCTGTTCGATACGCTTTACCAGGGTACCCGTGAAGCGCTGGAACTGGCCGCCCGCAGTGGTGTGCGCCGGGTACTGCTGACCGGCTCCGGCGCGCAGTACGGCGATGGCCTGGAGGAGGGCGGCTGGCGTGAAGATGACACGCGCGCCTGCACCAGCTTCGATGCGCGTCACGTCTATGGCGAGGGCAAGCGAGTGGCGGAGATGCTCGGCGCGCTGTACGCCGAGCGTCATGCTTTTGACGTGATACATACCCGCGGCTTCGCCTTCGTCGGTCCCGGCCTGCCCCTGGATGCCCACTTCGCAGTAGGCAACTTCATACGCGACGCGCTCTACCGCGAAGGCATCGTGCTTGCCTCGGCCGGCCTGGCTCTGCGCAGCTACCTGTATGGCGCGGATCTTGCTGGCTGGCTGCTGACCCTGTTGGCCCGGGGAGAGGGCGGCACGGTCTATAACGTCGGTTCCGATCAGGCCTTGTCGATTGCCGACTTGGCGCGCCGTACCGGCTTTTTGCTCGCGCCGGACAAACCGCTGGAGATCCCATCGGCGTCGCCCGGCACCCAGCGCTCGCGCTACGTGCCGGATATCCAGCGCGCCCGCGCACTGGGTCTGGATGTCTGGACGTCGCTCGACGAGGCCTTGCTGCGCACCGCGCGCTGGTGTACGGAGAGCGCCAGCTACTGAAGACGCGCCCGCTGCCATGGCGGCAGCCCTGGTTCACTTTTGCCATCGAGGTTTTCATGCGTTCACTGTTCGCCCCGCGCCCGAGCCCTTATTACATCTTCGGTTTCGATTACCGGCGCAGCTCGGCGGGCATCCGCGTCATGCACATGCTGTGCGATGCGTTGATTCGCTCTGGCTACGAGGCCTACGTGCTGGCGGAAGTGTTCAGCCCCGACCTGATGACCCCGCGCCTGACCGACCAGGTGATCCAGCATCATCGTGACCTGGGCGTGCGGCCGATTGCCGTGTACCCCGAGGTGATCGATGGCAACCCGCTGCAGGGCAGCGTGGTGGTGCGCTACCTGCTGAACAAGCCAGGCTTCATCGGCGGCTCCGGCGCCTACGGCGAGAACGACCTGTACTTCGCCTACAAGAGCGACTTCATGCTCGAAGGCATGAGCCCCGAGCAGCATCTGTTCCTGCCGGCCATCGATTCGAACATCTTCCGCCCCGCCGACGATCCGGCGCGGCGCTGCCCCGGTAGCGTCTGCTACTACCTGGGCCACAAGCGTCACGCGCGCCTGGATCCGAGCCTGCTGCCGGCTGACGCCATCGAGATCACCCTGAACTACCCGGACTCCTGGGAGGGCCTGGCCGACATCTTCCAGCGCTGCGAATACCTCTACCTGGGCGAGGCCTCCGGGCTGGCTTACGAGGCGGCGCTGTGCGGCTGCACGCCGGTGCTGGTGAGTCGCGACTGGAGCTCGGTGCATCCCGACCCGCAGTCGTTCACTGCCTTCGGTCTGGAGGCCGACGAGATCGAACGTGCACGCAGCAGGATGCCCGGTATTCGCCAACTGCTGGAAGAGCATCGTGCGGCCTTCTGGCCCGAGCTGGACCGCTTCATCGCCCAGACCCAGGACGCCGTGGCGCGTCTGCCCAGCGCCACCGACCATGTGGCGCCCCGTGTGGTGCAGGCGCTGGCGCCGGGCAGCGATGCCCAAGGCCAGCCCACCGCGGTGGTGCTGCACGTTGGCGACCTGCCGCTATTCGAGGAAGGCCTGCGCCAGCTGCAGGGACTGCATGCGCCGATTCGCCTGTACGTGAGCGCGGCGGCGGGGCAGATCAACGCCGTACGGCAGGCGCTTGAGGCCAGTGGCCTGGCGTTCCGCTTGTTCCAGGTCGACGGCATCGGCCAGGACGTGCTGCCGTTCATCGAGCTGCTGCCGACCCTGCGCGAAGACGGCATGCAGGTGCTGCTCAAGCTGCATACGCACAAGGCGCGCTACCTCAAGTCCGATGTGGCCGGTGAGCTGATCCGCCAGCTGTTCTCCACCCTGCTGTTCGAAAATACCTTCGACAGCGCCGTGGCCAGCCTGACCCGCGGCGACAAGGAGCCACTGATTGGCGCCGATGAGTACCGCCTGCCGGTAGGGCAGTCGCTGGAAGGCGAGCGGCGCGAGCAGGTCGAGCGACTGGCCGAGCGTGGCAGTGTGGACATCAAGCGCATCGCCAGCGGCGAATACTTCGCCGGCAACATGTTCTTCGCCCGTGTCGAGGCTCTGGCCGATCTGCTGGAACTGGGCCTGGGCGCCGAGGACTTTGGCACCGCCGGTAGCTCTCAGGGTGCGGGCTTTGCCCATGCCTTCGAGCTGTTCGTGAATGCCTTCCTGCAGCTGCGCCACCCGATCGATCGCAATGTGCTCTACCGCGAGTGGCTGGCTACCCGTCAACTGAGCGCCAACGAAACCCGCAACCTGCCCGAGCGCGTCGCCCAATGGCCGGCCACGCCCAGCCTGCTGGTGGTGCTCGAGGACCCGAGTGGCGATGTTGCCGGCGTGGCGCGCAGCCTGGCCGCACTGGATGCGCAGAGCTACGCTGCCGGTGCGGTGGTGGTGCTGTCCAATGCTGAACCGGTGGGCATCGAAGCGCGCGAAAACCTGGTCTGGCTGCCGCGTGACGCGGTGCCGGCACAGCAGATCAATGCCTTGCTGGAGCAGATCGAGGTCGACTGGTTCCTCCTCCTGCGCAGCGGCGACACCCTGGAAGAGCACGCCTTGCTGCTGCTCGCCGAGCGCCTGGTCAGCCAACCGGCGCTGCGTTGCTGCTATATGGACGAGGACCAGCATTACGAGGGCGTGAACCGCGACCCGGTATTCAAGCCGGACCTCAACCTCGACATGCTGCGCAGCTATCCCTACGTCGGCCGCGCGCTGGCGTTCGAGCGGCAGAGCGTGCTGGAACTGGGCGGGCTGGATACCGCGTTCGGCGAACTGGCGCCACATGATGTGCTGTTCCGCCTGATCGAAGTTGCGGGGCTGGAAAGCATCGGCCACCTCGATACGCTGCTGCTGCACACGCCCGAACACCTGGGCGGCTGGCTCGCCAGCCCCGCAGTGGTGGCGCAGGTGGCGCCGTTGGTGGACGCGCATCTGACCCGCCTTAACCTGCCGCACCGCATCGAGCCGGGTGCGCTGCCGATGATCAATCGGGTGCACTACAGCTTCGATACGCGTCCGCTTGTGTCGATCATCATTCCGACCAAGGACCAGTTGCCGACCTTGCTACGCTGCGTCGACAGCCTGCTGGAGCGCACCCGCTACGCGCACTATGAAGTGCTGATCGTTGACAACAACAGTGAGACGCCCGAGGCGCTGGCCTGGTTCGAGGGCATTGAGAAGCTCGGCGACGCGCGCCTGCGCGTGTTGCGCTATCCGCACCCGTTCAACTATTCGGCGATCAACAACTGCGCCGCGCGCCAGGCGCGTGGCGAGTACCTGGTGCTGCTCAACAACGATACCGGCATCACCGACGGCCACTGGCTCGATGCGCTGCTCAACCATGCACAGCGCCCCGAGGTCGGTGTTGTGGGTGCCAAGCTGCACTTCCTCGACGGCAGCGTCCAGCACGCCGGAGTGGTGATGGGACTGCGCGGTGTGGCCGAACATGCGTTCATCGGCGACGCCATCGATGGTAATGGCTACATGCATCGGTTGCAGGTCGACCAGAACTACAGTGTGGTCACGGCCGCCTGCCTGATGGTGCGCGCCAGTCTGTACCACGAGGTGAACGGTCTGGACGAAAGCGATTTCGCTGTTTCGTTCAACGACGTCGATTTCTGCCTGAAAGTCGGTCGCGCCGGCTACCTGGTGGTGTGGACTCCCTACGCCGTGCTGATGCACGAAGGCAGCGTCAGCCAGCGCAAGGTCGACCTGGCCACATTCGAAGCCAAAGTGCAGCGCTTTCGCAGCGAGCAGCAGGCGATGTACCAGCGCTGGCTGCCGCAGATGGTTCACGATGCCGCCTACAACCGCAACCTGGCGCTGGAAGGCCGTGGCTTTGCTCTCGACCATCGCGGCGACACCGGTTGGCAGCCCTTTGCCGAGCGGCGCCTGCCGTTCGTCCTGTGCCACCCGGCAGACGCTTTCGGCTGCGGCCATTACCGCATCCGCCAGCCACTGGCTGCCTGCATCGCGACCGGCAGTATCGACGGAGCAGTCGCCGAGCGCCTGTTGCCGCTGGTGGAGTTCGAGCGCCTGGCGCCGACCAGTGTGGTGCTGCAACGCCAGATCACACCGCCGCAATTGCAGGCCATCGAATTGCTCGACCGTTGCTCGGAGGTCTTCAAGGTCTACGAGGTGGACGACTATCTATTCGAACTGCCGGTGAAGAGCGCGCACCACGCGAGCATGCCCAAGGACATAGCCCGCTCGATGACAACTGCGCTGGGCTACTGCGACCGCTTCGTGGTATCCACCGAACCGCTGGCCGAAGCCTTTGCCGGCTTGCATCCGGACATCCGCGTAGTGCCCAACCGCCTGCCCGGGCACTGGTGGAGCAACCTGCGCGGCGAGCGCAACGCGGGCTGCAAGCCACGCGTGGGCTGGGCCGGTGGTTCCAGTCATGGCGGTGACCTGGAGCTGATCATTGAAGTGGTCAAGACCCTGGCCAGCGAGGTGGAGTGGGTCTTCATGGGTATGTGCCCGGAGCCGCTGAAGCCATTCGTGGAGTTCCACCCGGGCGTGTCCATCGACCGCTATCCGGCAGCACTCGCCGCGCTCAACCTGGACCTGGCTCTGGCACCGCTGGAGCCCAACCGTTTCAACGAGTGCAAGAGCAACTTGCGCCTGCTGGAATACGGTGCGCTGGGTTATCCGGTGATCTGCAGCGACATTCTCTGCTACCGCGACGGCCTGCCGGTCACCCGCCTGCCCAACCAGGCTCGCGTGTGGGTCAGCGCCATCCGCGAGCAGTTGGCCGATCCCCAGGCCCTGGCGCGCGCCGGCGACACTCTGCGTGAAGCAGTGCTGCGTGACTGGATGCTCGACGAGGTGCATGCCCAACGCTGGGCGGCGGTCTGGCTGCCGGATTGAGGGGACTGCTGCCTGCCAAGGGAGGGCCTCACGGGGCCCTCGCCTGCAATAGTCGGGCGAACACCCGACTGGCAGACCCGGCCGGCCGACGCGGTTCGCTGCACCGTTCGACCCTGCGCTAATGCGCGTATTTACAGGCTTTGCAAGCCTCTCCGAAAAAAAATCAATAAAAGTCCTAAAGCAATTCCCTGCCACGACGATAACCCTAACGAAGGTTCTCCACGCCATATCGGAACTCACCGGGGCAAGGAGCTACCCAATAGCCCAACTACGAGGAATTCGTCATGGCTCTTACCGTCAACACCAACATCGCCTCGCTGTCGGTTCAAAAGAACCTGACCAAGGCCTCCAACTCGCTGACCACCTCCATGACCCGCCTGTCGACCGGCCTGCGCATCAACAGCGCCAAGGACGACGCCGCCGGTTCGCAGATCTCCAACCGTCTGACCAGCCAGGTCAACGGTCTGAACGTTGCGGTCAAGAACGCCCAGGACGCCAACTCCATCGCCCAGGCTGCCGAAGGCGCCCTGCAGGAGTCCACCAACATCCTGCAGCGTATGCGTGAACTGTCCCTGCAGTCCGCCAACGGCTCCAACAGCAGCGAAGACCAGACTTCCCTGAACCAGGAGTTCAAGTCGCTGACCGCTGAACTGACCCGTATCTCCAAGACCACCACCTTCGGCGGCGGTACTTCCGGTATCAAGCTTCTCGACGGCTCCGCCGGCACCAACGGCACCCTGACCTTCCAGGTCGGCGCCAACGCCAACGAAACTGTCAGCTTCACCCTGAACGACATGGGCGCCTCTTCGCTCAAGGGTACTTCGTCGCTGGCTACCGGTTCGATCTCGATCTCCGGTTTCACCAGCAACACCGACGTTGCCACCTCCAGCGGCTCCATCACTGTGAACGGCACCGATGTGTCCATCGCTTCGGGTGCATCGGTCAACGACATCGTCAGCGCGATCAACACCAACGTCAGCGGTGTGGCAGCGGTTGCCAACGATGACGGCACCATCTCGCTGAGCTCGGCTTCGGAAATCACCTACTCCGGCACCGGCGGCACCGCCGTGACCGCAGCTACCGGCACCGTGACCACCACTTCGGGTACCGTGCAGTCGCTGGACATCAGCACCGCTGCCAGCTCGCAGTCGGCCACCCAGGTGATCGACGCTGCCCTGAAACAGATCGACAGCCAGCGTTCCTCGCTGGGTGCCATCCAGAACCGTCTGGACAGCACCATCTCCAACCTGCAGAACGTGGCCGAGAACGCCACCGCTGCACGCAGCACCATCCAGGACGTGGACTTCGCCGCAGAAACCGCGGAGATGACCAAGCAGCAGACCCTGCAACAGGCCGCTACTGCGGTGCTGGCCCAGGCCAACCAGCTGCCCTCCGCTGTCCTGAAGCTGCTCCAGTAAGGGATCGCCGAAAGGCAATAAACGGAAGGAAGGGCGCCCAGCGCCCTTCCTTGCTTTGCGTGTGGAGGGTAATACCTGATGGATACCAGCCTCGGAATCAACAACCTGCGCCCGGTCGACAGCGCCGCCGCAGGGAGCAAGCCGGCCAGCGGCAACAGCTTGCCGCAGAGCGCCAAGGAATCGCCGGCCAGCAAGGCTCGCAGCCTGAACGAAGCCGTCAGCCGGCTGCGTGAACAGGCCCAGTCGGTGCAACGCAACCTTGAGTTTTCGGTGGATGACGCCAGTGGCGAAACCGTCGTAAAGGTCGTGGCCGCCGATACAGGCGAGGTGATCCGGCAAATTCCGTCGGAAGTTGCGCTCAAGTTGGCAGAAAGTCTGAAGGAAGCGGGTAACCTGCTATTCAGCGAACGCGCGTAAGCCTGGCGTGATTCTTGAATGAAGCGTCATACGACGCAGGCGGCAATCAGAAAACCGCCAGAAATTTGGACAGGAGGGTAGGCAAATGGCCGGGACTTCAATCAACGGTGTAGGGTCGGGATACGACATCGACTCCATCGTGACTGCTTTGGTGAATGCGCAGAAGGCGCCGAAATCGAACCAGATCAGCACCCAGAAGACCGCGACCAATACCACGCTGTCCGGTATCGGCTCGCTGCAGAGCGCCCTGGATACCTTCCAGACGGCCCTGGGCAAGCTCAACGATTCCAGCTCCAACTCCTTTGCCGGCCTGGCGATCAAATCGTCCAACACGGATGCGGTTACCGCGTCACTGGGCACCGGTGCCGCCGCCGGCACTTACAAGATCGATGTGAAAAGCCTGGCGACCAGTTCCAAGGTGGCCACCCAGTACGTCGACAAGGCGGCCAGCTTCGGTGCCGGCACCCTGACGCTCAGCCAGGGCAGCAGTACCTACAACGTCACTGTCAAGGCGGGGGCGAGCCTGTCGGACATCCGCGACAGCATCAATACTCAGCTCAAGGACAAAGGCTTCACCGCCAACATCATCACCGATGCCAACGGTCCTCGCCTGGTCCTGGGCTCCAGCGTCACCGGTGCGGGCAGCGACATCAGCGTATCCGCCAGTGGTGACTCCAGCCTCGATGTGCTCAAGATCGACGGTGCCGGCACCCAGGCTTCCGCCACGGCGGGCGGGTATGTGGACAAGCCGGCGGCCAACGCCAGCTACACCATCGACGGCCTGGAGATGAGCAGCTCGGTCAACAAGATTTCCAGCGCCATCAGCGGTGTGGAACTCGATCTGGTAGCCGAAGGTAAATCGACGGTCACTGTCGACGCCAACACCGATGGCTTGAAGACCTCGGTGCAGTCCTTCGTCAACGCCTACAACGCGCTGATGACCAGCATCAACTCGCTGACAAAGGTCACCAACACCACGGACTCCAGCGGTAACCCGACCACCACGGCCGCCTCGCTGGCCAGTGACTCGATGACCCGCAACCTGCTCAATACGCTGCGGACCCAGCTGGTTGGTTCCTCCACCGATGGCGGCTCGATCAAGCTGTTATCGCAGTTGGGCATTTCGACGAAGAACGACGGGACCCTGTCGATCGACGATACCAAGCTGGACAAGGCCCTGGAGCAGAATTTCTCCTCGGTTCAGGGCTTCTTTACCGGCAACGGCGGCCTGCTCTCGCGCCTGAGCAGCAGCATGGATGTCTACACCAAGTCCAATGGTCTGCTTGATCAGCGAAAAAGCGCGCTCAACGATACCCTGAGCGACCTGGCGGACCAGTCCACCAAGCTGGATACCCGCATGACCAAGCTGACCGAAACGCTCATGGCCAAGTACACCGCCATGGACACCCTGGTTGCCCAGCTCAACGCGACCAAGTCCAGCGTGCTGACCACGCTCAACGCGCTGAACAAGACCAGCAGCTCGGACAACTGATTCCTGAGCGGCCCGCCGCTCTGCGGCGAGTTGCTCAGCCGTACGCCCGTGCTGATTTTTGCCTAAAGGTTTTCCCGCCTGCGCCGATACTTTGAATATCGACGATTTGATCGTTCAGCGAATCAAGGGGAAATCAGATGAACGCTTCGGCAGCGCTGCGCCAGTACCAGAATGTGAACAACCAGTCGCAGGTGCACGACGCCTCTCCCCATCGTCTTATCCAGATGCTGATGGAAGGTGGCCTGAGCCGCATCGCCCAGGCGCGCGGCTCGATGGAGCGCGAGCAGTTCGCGCAGAAGGGCATGCTGATCGCCAAGGCCACCGCGATCATCGCCGGCCTGCGCGAAGCGCTGAACTTCGAGGCGGGTGGCGAGGTGGCGGAAAACTATGCCAACCTTTACGACTACATGAGCCGTCGCCTGGGCGACGCCAACCGCAGCAACGAAGTGCAGGTGCTCGACGAAGTCTCGGGTCTGCTGCGCACCCTCAAGGAAGGCTGGGACGCTATCGCTCCGTGATTGCGGCCTGCCAGGAGATACCGAACATGACTCTCGCCGTCCAGCAGATCGAACAGACCCGCCTCGCTCTCGGGGCCGCACTGGCCCAGGAAGACTGGGAAGCGGTCGCCCAGCTCGACCTTCAGTGTCGCGAGCACGTCGATGCCGCGATGGTCGAGCCGATGGACGATGACAGCGAACTCAAGCGCAGCCTGGAAGGATTGCTGGTGCTCTACCGCGAACTGGTCCAGGCTGTCACCCGGCAGCGCGAAGAGGTGGCAGGCGAAATCGTCCGCGTCAATCGCTCCCACCAGGGCGCCAAGGTTTACCAGATGTTCGGCTGATCCATTCGGATCGGCTCTCTTCGGGCGGTGATCGGTCAGGTACCGTTGGCCGCCTTCCGCGCTTCGAACTACCCTCCAGTTCGATTGCCATGACAAGGATCAACACCCTTCGTCGGACTTCATCAAAAAAAACACGCCATAAATTTGACTCTAGCCACAATTTTGACTTAACTAGTGGCCAAATGCTGGCTAGCATGAGGAATTTGTGCTGTGGCCAGATCGTGTCAGCCGCCGTAGTACGGCCTTCAAGCCCGGGATGACAAGCTAAGATGTGGCGCGAAACCAAAATCCTCGTGATCGATGACAACCAGGACCGTTGCCGGGACCTCTCGGTGATCATCAGCTTCCTGGGTGAAGACCAGCTCTCCTGCAACAGCCGCGACTGGCGGCAGATCGTCGACCCGCTGCCCAATGGCAGCCGCGACGTGCTCTGCGTGCTGGTCGGCGCTGTGGAAAGCAAGGGCGGGGCGCTTGAGCTGCTCAAGCAGCTCGCTGCCTGGGACGAATACCTGCCCGTGCTGCTGATGGGCGAGCCGGTGCCCAACGAATGGCCCGAGGAACTGCGCCGCCGCGTGCTGGCCAGCCTGGAGATGCCGCCCAGCTACAACAAGCTGCTCGACTCCCTGCACCGCGCCCAGGTCTACCGTGAGATGTACGACCAGGCCCGCGAGCGTGGTCGCCAGCGCGAACCCAACCTGTTCCGCAGCCTGGTGGGCACCAGCCGTGCCATCCAGCAAGTGCGGCAGATGATGCAGCAGGTCGCCGATACCGATGCCAGCGTGCTGATCCTCGGCGAATCCGGCACCGGCAAGGAGGTGGTGGCGCGCAACCTGCACTACCACTCCAAGCGTCGTGATGCGCCATTCGTGCCGGTCAACTGCGGCGCGATTCCGGCGGAGTTGCTGGAAAGCGAACTGTTCGGCCACGAGAAGGGCGCGTTCACCGGCGCCATCACCACGCGTGCGGGCCGCTTCGAGCTGGCCAACGGCGGCACGCTGTTCCTCGACGAGATCGGCGACATGCCGCTGCCGATGCAGGTCAAGCTGCTGCGCGTGCTGCAGGAGCGCACCTTCGAGCGCGTGGGCAGCAACAAGACGCAGAACGTCGACGTGCGCATCATCGCTGCGACCCACAAGAACCTCGAGAAGATGATCGAGGACGGCAGCTTCCGCGAGGACCTGTACTACCGCCTCAACGTCTTCCCCATCGAGATGGCCCCGCTGCGCGAGCGCGTCGAGGACATCCCGCTGCTGATGAACGAACTCATCTCGCGCATGGAGCACGAGAAGCGCGGTTCGATCCGCTTCAACTCGGCCGCCATCATGTCGCTCTGCCGTCACGACTGGCCGGGCAACGTGCGCGAGCTGGCCAACCTCGTCGAGCGTCTGGCGATCATGCATCCCTACGGCGTGATCGGAGTGGGCGAGCTGCCGAAGAAATTCCGTCACGTCGACGACGAGGACGAGCAACTGGCGACCAGCCTGCGCGAGGAACTGGAAGAGCGCGCGGCGATCACCGCCGGCCTGCCGGGCCTGGACTCGCCGGCCATGCTGCCGGCCGAGGGCATCGACCTGAAGGACTACCTGGCCAACCTGGAGCAGGGGTTGATCCAGCAGGCGCTGGACGACGCCAGTGGTGTCGTCGCCCGAGCCGCCGAACGCCTGCGCATCCGCCGGACCACCCTGGTGGAGAAAATGCGCAAGTACGGCATGAGCCGCCGCGAAGAGGAAATGGCGGAGGATTGACGCCTCCGTCACACTCGTTTTTTCAAGTCATTGAAATATAAAGAGTAATTTTTAGGCACGCGGTTTGCTAAGACTCATCCGACCGACAGATTCACGCCGTCGGACGGATGAGGAAAAACCGCATGATGCCCGCCACCCATCGCCAGACTGAACTCGCTTCCCGGCCCTCCGAGCAGGTGCCGGTGGAGCAGCAGAGCCGCGCCCATCTGGAGCAGACCTTCGAGCTGTTCAGCCAGATGTCCAGCCAGCTCAACCAGTCCTACAGCCTGCTGGAAGCCCGCGTCACCGAGCTCAAGGGCGAACTGGCCCTGGTCAGCGCGCAGCGCATGCAGGAGCTGGCGGAGAAGGAACGCCAGGCCAACCGCCTGCAGAGCCTGCTCGACGTATTGCCCGGCGGCGTCATCATGATCGACGGTCAAGGCGTGGTACGCGACGCCAATCCGGTGGCGGTCGCCCTGCTCGGCAAGCCGCTGGTGGGCATGCTCTGGCGCGAGGTCATCTCCCGTAGCTTCGCCCCGCGTGCCGACGACGGCCACGAAGTTTCCCTGCGCGATGGTCGCCGTGTGTCCATCGCCATCCGCCCGCTGAACGGCGAACCCGGCCAGCTCATCCTGCTCAACGACCTGACGGAAACCCGTCGTCTGCAGGACCAGCTTGCCCGTCACGAGCGCCTGTCCGCCCTCGGCCGCATGGTCGCTTCCCTGGCTCACCAGATCCGTACCCCGCTGTCCGCCGCCATGCTTTACGCCGGCCACCTGAGCGAAGGCGAGCTGCCGGTCGAGCAGCAGCAACGCTTTGCCGGCCGCATCAAGGAGCGCCTGCACGAGCTGGAAAGCCAGGTGCGCGACATGCTGGTATTCGCCCGCGGCGAGCTGCCATTGCCGGACCGCCTCGCCCCCAACCAACTGTTCAGCAGCCTTCGCGCGGCGGCCGAATCCCACGTCGTTGGACTCAATCTGCGTTGGCAGTGCGATGCTCGCGTGGGCGAGTTGTTGTGCAACCGCGACACGCTGGTCGGCACCGTACTCAACCTGATGGAGAACGCCATCCAGGCCGCTGGCCGCGAAGTGCGCCTGAAGGTGCACCTCTACCAGCGCGGCAACAGCCTGCGCCTGAGCGTCAGCGACAACGGTCCGGGGATGAGCGCCGAAACCCTGGCGCGTCTCGGCGAACCCTTCTTCACCACCAAGACCACCGGCACCGGCCTCGGCCTCGCGGTGGTGAAAGCTGTCGCCAAGGCTCACCAGGGTGAACTGCTTCTGCGCTCGCGGCCGGGTCTCGGTACCTGCGCCACCCTGGTCCTGCCGCTGATCCTGGCTCAACCCGCCGTCCACGAGGAGTGATTTCCATGGCCGCCAAAGTCCTGCTGGTCGAAGACGACCGCGCCCTTCGTGAAGCCCTCTGCGACACCCTGTCGCTCGGCGGGCACGACTTCATTGCCGTCGATTGCGCCGAAGCGGCGCTGCCAGCGCTGGAGAAGGATGCCTTCAGCCTGGTGATCAGCGACGTCAACATGCCGGGCATGGACGGGCACCAGTTGCTCGGCCTGATCCGCAAGCGCTACCCGCAATTGCCGGTGCTGCTGATGACCGCCTATGGCGCCGTCGACCGCGCCGTGGATGCCATGCGCCAGGGCGCTGCCGACTACCTGGTCAAACCGTTCGAGCCGCGTGCGCTGCTGGAGCTGGTGGCCCGCCACGCGCTCGGGGCCGTATCGGCCAGTGCCGGCGAAGGCCCGGTAGCCCTGGAGCCCGCCAGCCAGCAATTGCTGGAGCTGGCTGCCCGTGTTGCACGGAGCGATTCCACCGTGCTGATCTCCGGCGAGTCCGGTACCGGCAAGGAGGTGCTGGCGCAGTACATCCACCAGCAGTCGCCCCGCGTCGGCAAGCCGTTCGTTGCAATCAACTGCGCGGCGATTCCGGACAACATGCTCGAGGCCACCCTGTTCGGCCACGAGAAGGGGGCCTTCACCGGGGCCATCGCTGCCCAGCCGGGCAAGTTCGAACTGGCTGACGGGGGCACCATCCTGCTCGACGAAATTTCCGAGATGCCGTTGGCCTTGCAAGCCAAGCTGCTGCGCGTGCTGCAGGAGCGCGAGGTGGAGCGTGTCGGCGCGCGCAAGCCGATCAGCCTGGATATCCGCGTGCTCGCCACCACCAACCGCGACCTGCTCGGCGAGGTGGCTGCCGGCCGATTCCGCGAGGACCTCTACTATCGCCTGTCGGTATTCCCGTTGGCGTGGCGCCCGCTGCGCGAGCGTCCCGCCGATATCCTGCCGCTGGCCGAACGCTTGCTGGCCAAGTACGCGCGCAAGATGAACCACGCACCCGTCACCCTGGCCGATTGCGCCCGCGCCGCTTTGCTGACGCACCCCTGGCCGGGCAACGTGCGCGAACTGGACAACGCCATCCAGCGCTCGCTGATCCTGCAGCAGGGCGGCCAGGTGCTGGCCGCTGATCTGTGCCTGACCTCGCCCATCGGCCTGGCGCCGCGCCCGGTGTTGTCGGCAGTGCCGGCATCGGCGCCGCCTCCGGTTTCTGCCTGCGTCGACATTCCGTCAGTCGCCTCCACCGAGGCCGGGCAGCTGGGCGAAGACCTCAAGCGCCGCGAGTTCCAGATGATCATCGACACCCTGCGCAGCGAGCGCGGCCGCCGCAAGGAAGCCGCCGAGCGCCTGGGCATCAGCCCGCGCACCCTGCGCTACAAGCTCGCGCAGATGCGCGACGCCGGCATGGATGTGGAGGCTTATCTCTACGCCAGTTGAATGGCGAATGGACAACCCCTCTTGGCCCGCATTCGTGCGGGCCTTTTCTTGGTTGGGCTCGGTGGTTTCTGTGGAGCGCTGGTGTTCTCGTCTGGCTGCCGGGAATGTCGGACCTTTCTCCCAGGTTGATCGACCTGGGAGCGAACCATGGACGAGGTGGCATTTGCGCGGCAGCTACGGCGGCGGCAAACCGACGCTGAGCGGAGCTTGTGGGCAGCGTTAAGAGATAGGCGTTTTCTTGGCCTGAAGTTTCGCCGGCAGGTGCCGTGCGGGCGCTATGTGCTGGATTTCTATTGCCATGCGCTGCGGCTGGCGGTGGAACTGGATGGTGGGCAGCATCTGGAGTCTGCGCATGATCGAGAGCGTGACGTCTGGCTGGCAGGGCAGGGGATTCGCGTTTTGCGCTGTTGGAATCACGATGTCTTGGTGGGGACTGTGCTGGAAGCGCTTCGATTGGCGGTCGAATCCGGTGCGGGATGATTACCCTCACCTCCAACCCTCTCCCAGAGGGAGAGGGGGATGTCCTCTGCCGGTTGGAAAATTGGCGTCCGTTCTGCTGTAGCGCAATGTCCCGCTGAATGCCTGCCAACCGGCCACGCCGACCTGCCCCCTCTCCCTCTGGGAGAGGGCCGGGGTGAGGGGCCCTTGATCGTACGCCAGTACCTCTGCCCGCAACACCCGGTCACTCAGCCTGCAGTCCCCATTCCAGAGCCATCTCTCGCATTTTTCCTACGCCCCGAAAACCTGGCACCCAAGTTGCAATCACCTCTGCAAAGCGCCGCGCAGTGTCAAAAAACCGCGGCCGGTCGGAGGGGTAAGTGATGAGTCAGGGTATCGAGTTCAATCGTCTGCTGCTGGAAATGCGCTCCATGCAAATGGAGGCCATGGCCAAGGCGAAGACGACGCAGGCGGCGCCGGTCGAAGCGGGGGCGCCGAGCTTCTCGCAGATGCTCGGCCAGGCCGTGGACAAGGTGAACGGTACCCAGCAGGCCGCCTCCGACATGGCCTCCGCCTTCGAGATGGGGCAGAAAGGGGTCGATCTCACCGACGTGATGATCGCCTCGCAGAAGGCCAGTGTTTCTTTCCAGGCGATGACCCAGGTACGCAACAAGCTCGTGCAGGCGTACCAGGACATCATGCAGATGCCGGTTTGATCGGCGAGGATCGTAGGTAATGTCCCAAGCCTCCGTTGTTGATAGCCAGATTCCGGCCAAGGTCGGCGCCGACGCGCCGAAAAAGCCGCTGCTGGGCCTGGCCTTCCTCGAGAACCTCGCGGACATGCCGGTGTTGCGCCAGGTCGGTCTGCTGGTCGGCCTCGCCGCGAGCATCGCCGTCGGCTTCGGCATGGTCCTGTGGTCGCAGCAGCCGGAATACAAGCCGCTCTACGGCAGCCTCAATGGCGTCGACGCCAACAAGGTGGTCGAAGCGCTGTCCGCCGCCGATATCGGCTACAAGATCGAGCCCAACTCCGGCGCGCTGCTGGTGAAAGCCGATGACCTCGGCCGTGCGCGCATGAAAGTGGCCGGCGCGGGCCTGGCGCCGACCGACAGCAACGTCGGCTTCGAGATCCTCGACAAGGAGCAGGCGCTGGGCACCAGCCAGTTCATGGAGGCGACCAACTACCGTCGCGGCCTGGAAGGCGAGCTGGCGCGCACCGTCGCCAGCCTGAACAACGTCAAGGGTGCCCGCGTGCACCTGGCGATCCCGAAGAGCTCGGTGTTCGTCCGTGACGACCGCAAGCCCAGCGCCTCGGTGCTGGTCGAGCTGTACCCGGGCCGCAGCCTGGAGCCAAGCCAGGTGCTGGCCATCGTCAACCTGGTCGCCACCAGCGTGCCGGAACTGGACAAGTCCCAGGTCACCGTGGTCGACCAGAAGGGCAATCTGCTTTCCGACCAGCAGGAGCTCTCCGAGCTGACCATGGCCGGCAAGCAGTTCGACTTCACCCGCCGTATGGAAAGCAACTTCACCCAGCGCGTGCACAGCATCCTCGCGCCGGTCCTGGGCAATGGCCGCTACAAGGCCGAGGTGTCCGCCGACGTCGACTTCAGCGCGGTGGAATCCACCTCCGAGTCGTTCAACCCGGACCAGCCGGCCCTGCGCAGCGAACAGGTGAACAACGAGGAACGGCAGAACAGCAACGGCCCGCAGGGCGTGCCGGGTGCGCTGTCGAACCAGCCGCCGAACCCGGCCAGCGCGCCCCAGACCACCGGTCAGAACGCCGGCGCGGATTTCGTCGCTCCGGGTCAACCGCTCAAGGACGCCAACGGCCAGACGATCATCGATCCGAAGACCGGCAAGCCGGAACTGGCTCCGTACCCGACCGACAAGCGCCAGCAGAACACACGCAACTACGAGCTGGACCGCTCGGTGAGCTACACCAAGCAGCAGCAGGGTCGCCTGCGCCGGCTTTCCGTCGCGGTGGTGCTGGATGACCGCGTGATCGCCGATCCGAAAACCGGCGAAGTCAGCCACCAGCCCTGGACCGCCGACGAACTGGGGCGCTTCACCCGTCTGGTGCAGGACGCGGTAGGCTACGACGCCAGCCGTGGCGACAGCGTCAGCGTGATCAACGCGCCGTTCGCCCCGGAACTGGGTGATGAAATTGCCTCGCCGCCGTTCTACTCGCAGCCCTGGTTCTGGGATGTGGTCAAGCAGGTGCTGGGCATCGTCTTCATCCTGGTGCTGGTGCTGGGCGTGCTGCGCCCGGTGTTGAACAACCTGTCGGGCAACAAGAGCAAGGCTCTGGTGGCCGGCGGCGCAGGCGAAGGCGGCCTGGGCGAGCTGGGTGGTCTGGAGGGCGAGTTGTCCGAAGACCGCGTGAGCCTCGGCGGCCCGGCCAGCATCCTGCTGCCGAGCCCCTCCGAGGGGTACGATGCACAATTGAATGCGATCAAGAGTCTGGTCGCCCAGGACCCGGGGCGCGTAGCCCAGGTAGTGAAGGACTGGATCAATTCCGATGAGTGAAGCCCGCATGAGCGCCAAACTGAACAAGGTCGACAAGGCTGCCATCCTCCTGCTCTCCCTGGGTGAGACCGATGCCGCGCAGGTGCTGCGCCACATGGGCCCGAAGGAAGTGCAGAAGGTCGGCGTGGCCATGGCGCAGATGCGCAATGTGCACCGCGAGCAGGTCGAGCAGGTGATGGGCGAGTTCGTCGAGATCGTCGGCGACCAGACCAGCCTGGGCGTGGGCGCCGACAGCTACATCCGCAAGATGCTCACCCAGGCCCTGGGCGAGGACAAGGCGAACAATCTCATCGACCGCATCCTGCTGGGCGGCAATACCAGCGGCCTGGACAGCCTGAAGTGGATGGAGCCGCGTGCCGTGGCCGACGTGATCCGCTACGAGCACCCGCAGATCCAGGCCATCGTGGTCGCCTACCTCGACCCGGACCAGGCCGGCGAAGTGCTCAGCCACTTCGACCACAAGGTGCGCCTGGACATCATCCTGCGCGTGTCCTCGCTCAACACCGTGCAGCCGTCCGCGCTCAAGGAACTGAACCTGATCCTGGAGAAACAGTTCGCCGGCAACGCCAACTCCACCCGCACCACCATGGGTGGCGTGAAGCGCGCGGCAGACATCATGAACTACCTCGACAGCTCGGTCGAAGGCGCGCTGATGGACGCCATCCGCGAAGTCGACGAGGACCTGTCGGGCCAGATCGAAGACCTGATGTTCGTCTTCGACAACCTCGCCGACGTCGACGACCGCGGCATCCAGGCGCTGCTGCGCGAGGTCTCCTCGGACGTGCTGGTGCTGGCCCTCAAGGGCTCGGACGAGTCGATCCGCGAGAAGATCTTCCGCAACATGTCCAAGCGTGCCGCCGAGCTGCTGCGCGACGACCTGGAGGCCAAGGGCCCGGTGCGCGTCAGCGAAGTGGAAGGCGCGCAGAAGGAAATCCTCACCATTGCCCGGCGTATGGCCGAGTCCGGCGAGATCGTGCTCGGCGGCAAGGGCGGCGAGGAGATGATCTAAGTTGGTCAAGGACGAGGACAAGCTCAGCGAGCTGATCCGGGCCCGCGATACCGTGGGATTCGATCGTTGGTCGCTGCCCAGTTTCGACCCGGCCCGGCCGGCCCCGGAACCCGAGCCCGAACCCGAGCCGGTGCTCGACGAACAACCGCAGATCGAAGAGGTGCCGGAGGAAGAGGTCAAGCCACTGACGCTGGACGAGCTCGAGGCGATTCGCCAGGAGGCGTACAACGAGGGCTTTTCCACCGGCGAGAAGGACGGTTTCCACGCCGGCCAGCTGAAGGCGCGCCAGGAAGCCGACGCGGCTCTGCAACCGCGCCTGCAGAATCTCGAAACCCTGATGTCGCACCTGCTCGAGCCCATCGCCGAGCAGGACCAGATGCTCGAACAAGGCATGCTCAACCTGGTGACCCACGTGGTGCGCCAGGTGGTGCAGCGCGAACTGGCCACCGATTCCAGCCAGATCCGCCTGGTGCTGCGCGAGGCACTCAAGCTGCTGCCCATGGGCGCCAGCAACATCCGTATCCAGGTCAACCCGCAGGACTTCGAACTGGTGAAGGCGCTGCGCGATCGCCACGAGGAAAGCTGGAAGATCATCGAGGACGACGGCCTGCTGCCCGGCGGTTGTCGTATCGAGACCGAACATTCGCGCATCGACGCCTCTGTCGAGACGCGCCTGGCCCAGGCCGTTAAGCAACTCTTCGAGCAGCAGCGCGACCAGGCGACCCACGCGCTGGAGCCTGACCTGCATGTGGACCTCGACGCTGGCCAGGGCGACCTCGATGCGCCTTGATCGCGTCAGCTTCGCCCGCCGCCTGCAAGGCTATAGCGATGCCGTGAGCCTGCCGACCCAGCCGGTGGTGGAGGGCCGCCTGCTGCGCATGGTCGGCCTGACGCTGGAGGCCGAAGGCCTGCAGGCCGCCGTTGGCAGCCGCTGCCAGGTGATCAACGACGGCGGCTATCACCCCGTGCAGGTGGAGGCCGAAGTCATGGGCTTTGCCGGCAGCAAGATCTACCTGATGCCGGTGGGCAGCCTCGTCGGCATCGCCCCCGGCGCCCGCGTGGTGCCGCTGCCGGATTCCGGCCGTCTGCCCATGGGCATGTCGATGCTCGGCCGCGTGCTCGACGGCGTCGGCCGTGCGCTGGACGGCAAGGGCGGCATGCGCGCCGAGGACTGGGTGCCGATGGATGGCCCGATCATCAACCCGCTGGCGCGCGACCCGATCCATGAACCGATGGACGTCGGCATCCGTTCGATCAACTCGCTGCTTACCGTCGGCCGCGGCCAGCGCCTGGGCCTGTTCGCCGGTACCGGCGTCGGTAAATCCGTGCTGCTGGGCATGATGACCAAGTTCACCAAGGCCGACATCATCGTGGTCGGGCTGATCGGTGAACGGGGCCGCGAGGTGAAGGAGTTCATCGAGCACATCCTCGGCGAGGAAGGCCTCAAGCGTTCCGTGGTCGTCGCCTCGCCGGCGGACGATGCGCCGCTGATGCGCCTGCGCGCCGCGCAGTATTGCACCCGTATCGCCGAGTACTTCCGCGACAAGGGCAAGAACGTCCTGTTGCTGATGGATTCCCTGACCCGTTACGCCCAGGCCCAGCGCGAGATCGCCCTGGCCATCGGCGAGCCGCCGGCGACCAAGGGCTATCCGCCGTCGGTGTTCGCCAAGCTGCCGCGTCTCGTTGAGCGCGCCGGCAATGGTGAAAAGGGCGGCGGTTCGATCACCGCGTTCTACACCGTGCTCAGCGAAGGCGACGACCAGCAGGACCCGATCGCCGACGCCGCGCGGGGTGTGCTCGACGGCCACTTCGTGCTGTCGCGCCGGCTGGCCGAGGAAGGCCATTACCCGGCCATCGACATCGAAGCCTCCATCAGCCGGGTGATGCCGCAGGTCACCTCGCCGGAGCACCTGCGCGATGCCCAGCGCTTCAAGCAACTGTGGTCGCGCTACCAGCAGAGCCGCGACCTGATCAGCGTTGGCGCCTACGTGGCCGGTGGCGATCCGGAAACCGATCTGGCGATCCAGCGCTTCCCGATCATGCGCCAGTTCCTCCGCCAGGGGCTGGACGAAAGCCAGAACCTCGACGACAGCCGCCTGCTGCTGGACGCCGTGGTCAGCGGCAAGGCCGGCTGATGCCAGGTCTCCACGAAACTGTTCGTAGGATGGGGGGAGCTTGCGATACCCATCGTCTTTCAGCTTGCGGCGAATCGCAGCATGGGTATCGCTGCTCTGCACCCATCCCACGGAAAACGCAGCGGGAGAAGCGCTTGTGAACCGCCGCGCCGAACGCCTGGCTCCGGTGGTCGAGATGGCGCTCAAGGCCGAGCGCGAAGCCGCGCGCCAGCTCGGTGTGGTGCAGGGTCAGCTACAGCAGGCGCAGCGCAAACTTGCCGAGCTGGAACGCTACCGCTTCGACTACCAGCAGCAGTGGATCCGCAATGGCCAGCAGGGCGTCAGTGGCCAGTGGCTGATCAACTACCAGCGCTTCCTCTCCCAGCTCGAAGGCGCGGTGGAGCAGCAGAACCGCTCCGTGAGCTGGCACCAGGACACCGCCGACAAGGCGCGGGCCGTCTGGCAGGAGAAGTACGCGCGCCTGGAAGGCCTGCGCAAACTGGTGGAGCGCTACCGCGAGGAAGCGCGCCTGGCCGCCGACAAATACGAGCAGAAGCAACTCGATGAGTTCGCCCAGCGTTTGCGACCTCCTACTCCCTAGCCCGTCGCTTAACGCATTGTTCTGCATGCACGAACACTGAAGTCGCTTAAATGGCGATTGTTGCAACAATTCCCGCTGCGTAACGTCCACCCCCGCCGGGCACGCCGCTGTGTGTGTCGAGGCGGGAGAGGGAATGTTCCGCTTTTCCGCCGTCGGTTCAACGCCATCCAATAACAATAAAAGGACTGCGGCATGAACCTTCGTCCATTGCTGTTCTGCACCTCGCTGTTGGCGCCCCTGTCCGTTGTGCCGCTGGCAGGCAATGCCGCCGACGGCCCCATTGGCTCGCTGGCGCGGAACCTGTTCGGCCCGCAACTGGAGGATGACTACGGCATCCGTGTCGGCGGCTGGGCGCAAGCCGGGCTGATGTATAACGACAACGGCAGCCGCGATGTCGCCGGCCAGGGCTTCTTCAACTCCCGCGAGGGCTTCAACCTCAATCAGTTCGCCCTGGCGGTGGAGCGCCAGCCCGGGAGCAACGTGATCGGCCGGGTCGGCCCCTTCCCTGGAACGATGCCGCAGGAGGCCGACTGGGGCTTCAACGTCACCGCGCTCTATGGCAAGGATGCGCGCTTCTTCAAGACCTACGGCTGGGACGAGGACCTGGGCGTCAACCGCGCCGCCGGCCCCGAGGACGAGAACTTCAACATTGCGCAGGCTTACCTGGACTTCTACTTCCCGGTGCTGGGCGGTTCCGACCTGATGCTGGGGATCTTCCACACGCCGCTGGAGAACGAGATCGGCTTCCCCTTGCCGACGCCCGCTCCGGCGGACTTCTACACCCATACCTATTCGTTCATGCACGGTCCGGCCAAGCATGCCGGCGCGCTCTATTCGTTCAAGCTGCCCAGCGCCAAGGACGAGTCCATGCTCGGCTTCGAGCTGGGGCTGGTGCAAGGCTGGAACAACCTGCAGTCGGAAAACCACGATCCGCACCTGATGGCCAACCTGCGCTGGCGCTCGGCGGATTTCCGCACCTGGGTGGACTGGGAAAACATCTATGGCAACGGCGCGGACGACAGCTTCGCCGAATGCGCCTGCGGCTCGCCGATGCCGACCACGGGCAACGCGCACGACCGGCAGATGCGCTATGAAACCTACCTGACCGTTTCCCATGCGCTGAACGGCGACAACCGCCTGGCCCTGGAAACCGGTTGGGGACGGCAGAAGGATGCGGCGCTGGCCGGATTCGCCGGCAAGCAGGACGGCACCTGGTACGGCAGCAACCTCAACTGGTACCACCGCCTGGGCGAGAAGCTGATGTGGAACAGCCGCGCCGAATGGTTCTACACCGACGCGCCGGTCCACGTGGTGATGGCGTACATCGACCCGGCCACCGGCATTCCCGATCCCAGTTGGGGCAGCTTCTACGGCTTCACCACCAACCTGGTCTATACGCCGGTGGCCAACGTGCGCCTGCGTCCGGAACTGCGCTACGACATCCATGACGGCGATGGCCGCAAGGCCTATGGCGACGGTCGTTCTGAGCGCCAGTTGCTGACCTCGGTCGACGTCACCTTCTACTTCTGACCCCCGTTTGCCCGTCCGCGCCACCGCGCTCCGCAGAGCGGCGGCGGGAGCGTTCGGGCTGGAGAAAGCCATGAACGAGAAAAAGCACAGTGGCCCGGCCGCTACAGGACTCTCTCTGTAGCGTCGCAGTTCACGGCGCCCAGGAACTCCGGGACACGACCACGCTGGGAATGGCATGTTGGCGCCTGGTCTGGGTACCTTGAGTGTGGCTGGCGAGTGCCCCTCGCCGTAATGGGCGAGCGATGCCGACTATGAGGAGCCGTGATGGACCGTCTATTGAGCCTTGAAGCCTTCGTCCGGGTCGCCGAGACCGGCAACTTCTCAAAGGCTTCGCAGCAATTGGGGGTGACGCGCTCGGTCATCACTCACCGGATACAGCAACTGGAAGAGCTGATCCGCGCGCCGCTGTTCCACCGCAGCACCCGTCATGTCCGCCTGTCCGAGGTCGGCGAGACCTATTACAAGGAATGCGCGGAGATGGTGGCCAGCTTCCATGCGCTGACCGAGCAGATGCAGGACATGCGCACCCAGCCCACCGGCAAGCTGCGGATGCAGATGTTGCCTGGTTTCGCCATCGGTCATTTCGGCGCCTTGCTGGCGGACTTCACCCATCGCTACCCGGACATCGAGATTGACGTGGTGGTCAACGACCGCGTGGTCGATCCTATCGAGGAAGGCTTCGACGTGGCCTTCCAGATGTTTCCGCCGCAGGCGGAGACGCTGATCGAGAGACGTCTGTTCCGAGTGCGGCGATTGTTCTGCGCGGCCCCCGGCTACCTGGAGCGCCATGGCATGCCGGAACATCCGCGGGACCTTTTGCAGCACAAGATTGGCCTCTATGAAGGCTATCCCTCGCGCAATCGCTGGCAGTTCCACGGCGAAGACGAACTGATGGAGCTCAGCCTGCATGGCCAGTTGCGTTCGAACTCTGTGCATTTGCTGCGCGACTACGCCCTGGATGCCGGCGGCGTGGTCTGCCTGCCAACCCTGGTTTCCAGCGACGACCTGCTGGCGGGGCGGCTGGTGCCGGTGCTGACCGACTATGCGTTGTCGTCGTTCGACTTTTCCGCGGTCTATCCCGCTACCCAGCGGCAGGCGTTGAAGGTGCGCACACTGGTGGATTTTCTGCTCGACGGCATCGGTGGCGAACCGGTATGGGATCGGCCATTGTTCGAAAAGGGTTGGCTAAAGCTGGCTGATTAGCTGATTTTCAAGACAAGTGTTCGTGTTCCGCGAACACTGTTGTCGGCCGATGTTGGATTGTGGCGACCCCGAATGGGCTCGTAACGTGTGCCTCACCCACTCGCACAACAACAATCAGACAACGGTGATCGGCAATGACTTCAACTGCTTTCAAGACCGTCTTCGGTTCGTTGGACAACTACCAGAAAGGCTCGGTCGAAATCGTCAAGGGCAAGGCCAGCCATTACGTGTTCTCCAACGTATTCGAGGTCGCCGAGCGTTCGGCGCCCTATGAGAAGGTGGTAGTCGGCAAGAATCTCGACTACGTCATCGAAACCCTCCGCGCCGAAGGGCGCTCCCCCTGGTTCACCTGTGCCCACGACGAGTTCGCCATCTCCATGGACGGCGACATCCGCGTCGATTTCCTCAAGCTCGATACACCGCTGGTAGAAGGCGAGGGCACCCTCCTGGCCGGTGAGTCGCCCAAGGGCAAGCCGATGGGTTATGTGCTGCTCAAGCGTGGCCACCAGTGCCTGTTGCCGGTTGGCTGCGCCTATCGCTTCGAAAGCGCCAAGCCCGGTGTGCTGTTGCTGCAGACCATCCTCGGCCCGCTGTCGGTACAGAAGTGGGCGGACATTTGCCTGAAGTAACCCATTCGACCCGCGTTCGAGCATTTTCGAGGATTTCGACCATGGCCATGACTCAAGAAAAAGCCAAATCTGCCAGCTTCGCCGCCGACCTTGTCCAGGCCAGCGACAAGGACCCCATCACCGGTTATCGCCGCTTCACGCTGGGCGCCTTCAGCTTCAGCCGCGACGAGTATTTCGCCAAGATTTCCTGGCCCGCCAAGGGCGAGACCCACTCCCACCTGATGTCGGCCGATGCCTTCCTGCGCGCGCTGATGCGCGATGTGGCCTGGGGGTTCTTCTACGGCTGGGTGAACTTCGACACGGTGATCGGCACGCAGAACCACTACGGCAGCGTCGACCTCTACGCCGGCACCTTCAACGGCGTGCTCAAGGCTTCGGGCGTCAACTACACCGAGCGCTTCCAAACGCCGCTGATCATGGCGACCTTCAAGGCCATCCTGGCCGACTGGACCAACGCCGAGTTCGACCCCTTTGCCGCGCCCCAGGAAACCGGCAGCGCCTTCGGCCGCAAGGCCGGTGACAACATCGAGGCGATCGACCGCTACCGGGTTGGCACCGACCGCATGCCGGGCATCCCCGGTGACTCGCCGCTGCGCGACGACCTGCCGGTGAACCGTCACTTCGCCGATGTGTCGCAGGACGAGCCGATGGTGCATGCCGAGCCGGGCTTCGAAGGGCAACTGCATGCCTTCAACCTGTTCAAGTATCTGTCTCGTTCGGACGTCACCTGGAATCCGTCGGTGACCTCGGTGTGCAAGGGCAGCCTGTTCTGCCCGACCACCGAGGAGTACATCCTGCCGATCTTCCACGGTAACGACCGGGTCGAGTGGTTCCTCCAGCTTTCCGACCAGATCGACTGGGAGATCGCCAACAAGGACACCGGCGAACCCATGGCGCGCGTGGTGATGAAGGCGGGCGATATCGCGGCGATGCCGGCCGACATCCAGCACCAGGGCTATTCGACCAAACGCTCGATGCTGCTGGTGTGGGAGAACGCCACGCCGGACCTGCCGCAGCGCTACGCCCGTGGCGAGCTGGCGCCCTATCCGGTCGAGTTCTGACACCTGACCGGTCCTCCGGTGGTTTGCGCCACCGGGGCCGGTACTTCCGCACCGCTTTCCGTTCTGTCATGGCGCCACAGCGCCGTGAGGAGTACCCCTATGCAAAATCAGCTGTTCATCGATGGCCGTTTCGTTCCGGCGATCAACGGAGGCACCCTGGATGTCCTGTCCCCCCACGATGGCTCACTGATCACCTCGATCGCCGCCGCCGAGGTGGCGGATGTCGACCTCGCCGTAGCCGCCGCGCACCGAGCCTTTCCTGCCTGGGCTGCGCTGGGGGCCGCGGAGCGGGGGCGCCTGCTGCTGAAGCTGGCCGATCGCATCGAGGCCGTCGCCGACGAACTGGCTCAGCTGGAGTCGCTGGATACCGGGCATCCGATCCGCGATTGCCGTGGCCTGGATGTCCCGCGCACTGCCGCCTGTTTCCGCTACTTCGGCGGCATGGCGGACAAGATCGAGGGCTCGGTAATCCCGGTGGAGGCTGGCTTCCTCAACTACGTGCAGCGCAAGCCCATCGGCGTGGTCGGGCAGATCGTGCCGTGGAACTTCCCGCTGATGTTCACCAGCTGGAAAATGGGCCCGGCACTGGCCGCCGGCAATACCGTGGTGATCAAGCCGTCGGAGATCACGCCGCTGTCGACCTTGCGCATTGCCGAACTGATGCACGAGGTCGGTTTCCCTGCCGGGGTGGTCAACGTGGTGCCCGGCTATGGCCACACTGCCGGCCAGCGCCTGGCCGAGCATCCCGATGTGGGCAAGATCGCCTTCACCGGCTCCACCGCCATTGGCCGGCGCATCGTCGAAGCGTCCCAGGGCAACCTCAAGCGCGTACAACTGGAACTGGGCGGCAAGGGCGCCAATATCGTCTTCGCCGATGCTGACCTGGAAGCCGCCATCAACGGGGCGGCCTGGGCCATCTTCCACAACCAGGGGCAGGCCTGCATCGCCGGTTCGCGCCTGGTGCTGCACGAGGACATCGCCGATGCCTTCCTCGAGCGTTTCATTGCGTTGGCGCGCTCCATCCGCCTGGGCAATCCGAGCGACCCGCAGACCGAGATGGGCCCCCTGACCTCGGCGCTGCACCGTGACCGCGTGCTGGCCTACGTCGATATTGCTCGCCAGCAGGGCGGCAGGGTGCTGACCGGCGGCAAGGCACCCAGTGCGCCGAGTCTCGCCAATGGGTACTACGTCGAACCGACCGTGGTCGAGGCCAAGGTGGACGACCGCGTGGCCCAGGAGGAGGTTTTCGGTCCCTTCGTCACCGTGCTGCGCTTCCGTACCGACGAAGAGGCGCTGGCGATTGCCAATGCCACGCCCTACGGCCTGGGCAGCGGCCTGTGGACGCGTGACCTGCAGCGGGCGCACCGCATGGCCGCAGGTATCCGCGCCGGCATGTGCTGGATCAACTGCTACAAGCGTGTCAGCCCCGGCAGCCCCTTCGGTGGCGTTGGCCAGTCGGGCTACGGCCGCGAAATGGGCTTCGAGGCGATCCACGATTACACCGAGGCGCATTCGGTGTGGGTCAACGTCGATGCTCGCATTCCCCCGCATTTCAAACGTTGAGGCGCACCATGGATGCTTTCGTTTACCAGAGCCTGCCGATCCGCGTGATCTTTGGCTGGAACAGGATTGATGCGCTGGCCGAAGAGATCGAGCGGCTGGGCGCAAGACGCGCGCTGATCCTCACCACGCCGGAGCAGCGCGAGCTGGGCGAACGGATCGCCGGGCTGCTGGGTGAGCGTTCGGCGGGCGTCTATCCGCAGGCAGTGATGCATGTACCGGTGGAGGTTGCCCAGGCGGCCTGCGAGGAAGCCAAGCGGCTGGGCGCGGATTGCTGCGTGGCGGTCGGCGGCGGCTCGACCATCGGCCTGGGCAAGGCCATCGCGCTGGAGTTCGGCCTGCCGATTCTGGCGATTCCGACCACTTATGCCGGCTCCGAGATGACGCCGATCTACGGCCTTACCGAGAATCGCTTGAAGAGGACCGGACGCGATGTCCGCGTGCTGCCCAGGACGGTGATCTACGATCCGCAGTTCAGCCTCAGCCTGCCCGCGGACATCTCCGCCTGCTCGGGGATGAACGCCATGGCCCACGCCATCGAGGCGCTCTATGCCGAAGACGCCAACCCCATCGTCAGCCTGATGGCTGAAGACTCGATCCGTGCGCTGGCCGAGGCCTTGCCGACGATCGTCGACGATCCGCAGGATCGCCAGGCCCGTGGCCGTGCGCTGTATGGCGCCTGGTTGGCGGGTATCTGCCTGGGATCGGTAGGCATGGCCATCCATCACAAGCTCTGCCACACGCTGGGCGGCACCTTCAACCTGCCGCATGCGCAAAGCCATGCGGTACTGCTGCCGTACTCGGTGAACTACAACCGCGACGCGGCACGGCCGGCACTGGAACGGGCCGCGCGAGCGCTGGGCGGCAGTCAGGCGGAGGAAGTCGGCGGCCTGCTGTATGCGCTGAACCGGCGGATCGGCGTTCCAACGTCCCTCGCCGAGATCGGCTTCCCACCCGAAGGGCCGGCGGAAACCGCGCGCATCGCTTGCTCCAATCCGTACTACAACCCGCGTCCCTTCGAGGCCGACGCCATCCAAGCGCTGCTCGAGCGCGCCCGCGCCGGCATGCCGCCGGCCTGAGTGCCGGCAAACCAAAACAAGAATCCATGAGGTGCGCCAATGAACAGTCATAGCGACATCGACGAAGCGACGATCACCGGGCAGGTGCTACACAGCCTTGAGGCCACACCCGATCGGCGCCTGCGACACCTGGTGCAGGCGCTGGTGCGGCACATGCACGCGTTCGTCAGCGAGGTCGAGCTGAGCGAGGAGGAGTGGTTCGAAGGTATTCGTTTCCTCACCGAGACGGGACAGAAGTGCGATGGGCGAATCCGTCAGGAGTTCATCCTGCTGTCCGACGTGCTGGGTGTATCGATGCTGGTGGATGCGATCAACCACCGATACTCCCAGGAGGCCACTGCGACCACGGTGTTCGGCCCTTTCTACATCGCCGGCATGCCGGAGCGGGCCTACGGCGAAAACATGGCCCTGACATCCGGTGAACCCATACTGGTGCGGGGGAAGGTGTTCGATACGCTGGGGCGGCCGCTGGTCGGTGCCTGCCTGGATGTCTGGCAGTGCGCCGCCAATGGCATGTATTCGGGGCAGGATATCGGACAGGCCGAGGGCAACCTGCGCGGTCGCTATCACACCGACGAACAGGGGTGTTATGCCATTCGCTCGACGTTGCCGGTGAGCTATCCGATTCCCACCGATGGGCCGGTGGGGCGGCTGCTGAACGCTACCGCTCGCCATCCGTGGCGTCCCGCGCACCTGCACTTCATGATCGATGCGCCGGGCCATCGGCGGCTGGTCACGCACCTGTTCAATGAGGGGGATCCGTATCTGGATTCGGATGCGGTATTCGGTGTCAAGGACGCCCTGCGCGTCGCTTACCGATCCTGCGCCGCGGACGATCCACTGGCGGCCCGGTTTGGCTTCGACACGGCCTTCCGCATGGCGGACTATGACTTCGTCCTGGAGCCGGCATGAGCTATTTCGTCGTGTTCGCTACCGACCGGCCCGGCATGGATGAAAGGCGCGAGCGCCTGCGTCCGGCCCATCGCGAGTATCTGCGTTGCCCGCAGCCGCATGGTGTGCGGGTATGCCTCGGCGGTCCGACGCTGGATAGCGAGGGCCAGCGGATGAACGGCACCTTGCTGGTGGTACAGGCGGCGTCCCGGACCGAGGTGGAGGCGTTCCTTCAGGATGATCCGTACATTCGCAATGATCTGTTTGCCCACCTGGAGGTGCGTCCCTGGCTGTGGGGCCTGGGCCAGCCTGTGCAGGAGGCGGCATCATGAGCGAATTGCAGTTGTGCCGGCTGGGCGATCTGGTGGACGGTGGCGGACGGGGGTTCGAGGTGGAGCTCGATGGCAAGCCCCTGGCCGTGGTAGCGGTACGCAGGGGCGACCGGGTCTGGTTGTACCGTAACCGCTGCCCGCATTTTTCCGTGAAGCTCGATGTCTATCCGGGGACCTTCAGCACCTACCGCGGCGAGGTGCTGATGTGCGCGCACCACAGTGCCATGTTCCGCTTCGACGACGGTGTTTGCGTCGAAGGGCCGTGCAAGGGGCGGCAATTGGAGGCGCTGGCGATGCGCATGGAAGCGGGCGGGGTCTATCTACAGGGCTGATATCGCGTGCTAGCCTCCAGGCAGCCCCCACCAGTGGAATCTCTCCATGCCGTTGCCTGCGCCTGTGCCTGTGGATTTCGACCGTGTCCTGGACCTGTGGCAGCTCACTCCCGAAGGCGAGCCCATTATCACGCCCAGCAGCCACCTGTTGCCGGTGCGCTGGCGCGGCCGGGCAGCGATGGTCAAGCGTGCGCTGGACATCGACGAGCAGGTCGGCGCGCAGGTGATGAACTGGTGGAATGGCGAGGGCGCCGCGCTGGTCTACGCCTTTGACGGTGACACCCTCCTGATGGAGCGTGCCGAGGGCACTCGATCGCTGATGCACATGGTGCTCAACGGCGAGGACGACCAGGCCAGCCGCATCGTTTGTGATGTCGTGCGCCGCCTGCACTGGCCGCAGGAACAACCGCTGCCGCCACTGCTGGGGCTGCGCGAATGGTTCCGTGACCTCGCGCCGGCGGCGGCGCGTTACGGCGGCCTGTTCCCGCGCTGCCTGGAAACCGCCGAAGCGTTGCTCGCCAGCGAGCATGATCGGGGTGTGCTGCACGGCGACGTCCATCACGACAACATCCTGGATTTCGGCGAGCGCGGCTGGCGCGCCATCGATCCCAAGCGTCTGTATGGCGAGCATCTGTTCGACTACGCCAACCTGCTGTGCAACCCGGACCTGCCCACCTCTCGCGAGCGCGCGCGATTTCTCCGCCAGCTGGATGTGATCGTCGAGCACGCCCGTGTCGATCGGCGGCGCCTGCTGGAGTGGGTGCTGGCTTTCGCCGGTCTTTCCGCCGCCTGGTTCCTCGACGACGGCATGGCCGCAGAGAGCGATCTCACCGTCGCGCAACTGGCGGCCGCCGAACTGGACCGCAGCGCATGCTGCGCGTGAATCGCACGTTGTTGCGAGCGCATCCACGCCTGCTGGGGGCCGGGTTGTTCGGCGTTCTGGCGGGGCTGGCCTGCTACTGGCTGTCACCCATGACGCGGGTGCTGGTGGGGTGGAACGGCATGGCCTGGTTGTACGTGCTGCTGATCGGCTGGCTGGCCTGGCGCGCCGATGCCGCTCAGGTGAAGCGCGTGGCGAGCATCGAGGATGAGAATGCCGAAGCAGTGCTGGTGTTGATCATCGTGGCGGCGCTGGCGAGCCTGGGGGCGATCATCGTCGAATTGGCCACCGCATCCCACGCCGGTGACCGCGAGAAGCTGGTGCGTTATGCCTTCACGGCCAGCACCGTGCTCGGTTCCTGGTTCCTCATCGGCACCATGTTCAGCATGCATTACGCGCGGATGTTCTATGCCGCCCACGAGAGCAAGCCGGTGCTGCGCTTTCCCGAAGGCGAACAGCATCCGGACCTGTGGGACTTCCTCTACTTCTCCTTCACCCTCAGCGTGGCGGTGCAGACCTCCGATGTGGAAGTCGCCTCGCGTTCGATGCGCAAGGTGGTGCTGGCGCACTCGGTGATCGGCTTCCTGTTCAATACCGCGATCCTGGGGCTGGCGATCAACATGGGCGCCGGCTTGGTCGGCTAGGTGGGCGGCAGCGTCTCGGCGGCCAGGCGCAGCGCAAGCACGACGAAGGCCAGCGAGAAGCCCCAGCGAATCCCTTTCATCACGGCGGGTCGGCCGATCACGTGGTCGCGCACCCGGGCAGCCAGCAGCCCATAGCCGATGAAGACGACGAAGGTCATCAGTGCGAATGCCAGGCCGAGCACCAGGAACAGGGCCTTGGCGTCCGCGCTGCCGGCCGGCACGAACTGCGGCAGGAAGGCCAGGAAGAACAGCCCGAGCTTGGGGTTGAGCAGGTTGAGCCAGAGCCCGGTGCCCACCAGTTGGGTGGTGCTGCGCGGGCTGCCGGCCGAGTCCAGCGCCAGGGCGCCGTTGCCGCGCAATACCTGCCAGGCGATGAACAGCAGGTAGGCGGTGCCCAGCCATCTGATGACCTGGAAGCTGGCCGCGCTGGCCTGCAGGATCAGCGACAGGCCGAAGGTCGCGAGCAGCAATTGCGGGACCATGCCCAGTGTGCAGCCCAGTGCCGCAAGGGTGGCCGCGCGGGCACCGAGACCGAGGCCGACGGCCAGCGTGTAGAGCACACCGGTGCCGGGCAGCAAAACGACGACGAACGCCGTCAGCAGGAATTCTGCGTTCATTCCCGTGGGTTTCCTGTCTGCAAGAAGTTAGGCCGTGAGGCCGGCGAACTCAGGGGGCTGGTAGTGGTGCCCTGAGCGAGGAGCGCCATTGTCCTGGCGTCGGCCCGAGCTGGCGGGCGAAGGCGCGGGTCATGTGGGACTGGTCGGCGAACCCGGCGAGCAGGCTCGCTTCGGCCAGCGAGCGGCCCTCGCCGATGGCCTTGTGGGCCACTCGCACGCGGTACTGCAGCAGGTACGCGTGGGGCGTGGTGCCCAGTTCGCGGCGGAAGCGGCGCAGGGCTGCAAAGGGTGTCAGCCCGGCCAGGCCGGCGAGCTCGGCCAGTGTGGGAGCGTGGCGTGGGTCATCCTGAATCCGTTCGAGCATGCGCGCCACGCTCCGGGAGGGCAGGGCGGCCGCTGTCGCGGCGATACGCCGGTCGAGCAGATCGCCGAACAGGTCGAGCAGGCCTTCGCTGGCTTCATCGGCGCAAGCGTCCGGCAGGCGCTGCAACAGGCTGGCGATGCGTCGGGCGAGTCGCGGGTCGGCCAGCGTCGGCAGGGGAAACTCCCGGCCTGCCATCTCTCGGCCGGCCAGTCGTGCAATCAGCGTCGGCTCGACGTACAGCATCCACCAGCGGCGGGGCGCACTGCGCAGGGGAATGCCGTCGTGCAGTTCATTGGGGCTCACGGTGATGATGTCGCTCGGCCCGGCCTCGACCTGGCCGCGGCCGCTCCACGAACGATGGCCGCCCTCCAGCATCACGCCGATGCCGTACTCGTCGTGGGCATGACGCGGGAAGCTGCGCTGGGTGAGGATCTCGACGGTGCGCAGGCCGGGCAGGGCAGTGGAAGTGCAGTTCACTCGGTGAAGCATGGGTCAGAGCCTGCGGGCGTGGGGTGGTGACTGGCAGAGTAGCCCCTTGTGCAGCGGTGCTCTTGAATGAAATTGACTCTTTCGCCGCTGCCGACCATCGGTACTCGGTTTGCCCCTCACCCCCACCCTCTCCCGAGGGAGAGGGGGCCGTTCGGTGTAGGCGGGCGGGCCGGTCTCAGCGGGAAGCGATGGCGCAGGAAAAACGGTGGATTCAGCCCAGGCACGGGCTACCCCCTCTCCCTCAGGAGCGGGGCGCGCAGCCAAGGCTGGGGTGAGGGGGCTCCGGGGACTGAGAATGTCCAGGCTCAGAAGAACGGCCGCGACGCCTTGAACATGAATGCCGAGTCGCAATAGGCGTTGTGCCCGGAGTAGGCACTGCAGTCGCCGCCGGTGAGGCTGCTGCCGCTGTAGGAGAAGTTCAGGTCGATGCCTTTCCACGGTCGGCTGAAGTTCAACGCCCAGTCGCCGTACTCGCTGACGCTGCCGCCGCTGCTCAGGCTCACGGGGGAGGCGAGGCTGTAGGCGGAGTACTTGAAGGTCACGTCGAAGCCGAGGTCGGACTGTACGCCCAGGTCGGTGAACAGCGTCGCGGTGCTGCGCCCGGCCTGGGCACTGTAGGCCGCGCCAAGGCGGCTGCCGAACACCGAGAGGCCACCGTAGAGCGCCTGGCTGTCGTAGTCGGGTTGCTCCGGGCGGCTGTAGCGCAGGGTGCCTACTTCGTAGCCCAGCTTGCCATCACCCAGCGGATGCTTGAAGCCGGCGTAGCTGTCGATCTCCAGGGGCTTCTCCTGCTCCAGGTTCGATGTCCAGCTGCCCACATACCACCCACTGTCGTGGGTGATGTCGAGGCCACCCTGGGCGCTGCTGGCCTGGCCCGGCTGGACCAGCCCCTGGGCCATGCTGCGCGTCGGCGAGTTGGCGAACTTGAGTTCGAAGTCACCCAGCTCGCGCTGCATCACCTGGGCGGCTGCATACGGCGCTGCACACAACATGCAGGCCGCGATGAGAATGGACTTGGTCATGCTCCCCCCTTCTTGCGGCTGCGACCCTTACAAGGCTTCTTGCGAGCCTTCACCCCGCGTCGCACGCGTAAAAGGGTAAAGGCATTCGCCATGCCTGTGTCGACCGGCGGTCCATTAATCGACTCGCGCGGCGAGGGCCAGACGGGCCTGGCCCGGCGGTTTCCCATCGCTCGCCGAGGTTGCCGCTGTCATCGCTAACTGCTACATCTTCAAGCTCGTGCGCGACCATCGATCGATAAGGAGAATCCCATGGCCATCACTTCCGTTCCCTCCGCTGACGGGCAGGAGCTCACCATCGTGGTCCAGGGGCGTTTCGATTTCGGCGCACACCAGGAGTTCCGCAACGCCTACGAGCGCGTCGAGACCACTCCCAAGCGCTACGTGGTGGACCTGAAGGGCGCCACCTATCTGGACAGCTCGGCGCTGGGGATGCTCCTGCTGCTGCGCGACCATGCCGGTGGCGAGAGCGCGCAGGTCAGCCTGGTGCACTGCAACCCCGATGTGCGCAAGGTGCTGGCCATTTCCAACTTCGAGCAGCTGTTCAAGATCAGCTGACGCGGCCCGGTCCGCAGTGGCAACGGCCATGTCCGAACTCCTCACGGTACTGATCGCCGACGACAACGCCGCCGACCGTCTGCTGCTGTCGACCATCGTCAGCCGCCAGGGTCATCGCGTGCTCACCGCCGCCAATGGGCTGGAAGCCCTGGCGCTGTTCGCCCAGGAGCGCCCGCAGCTGGTGCTGATGGATGCACTGATGCCGGTGATGGACGGCTTCGAGGCGGCGCGGCGGATTCGCCGGCAGGCCGGCGAAGAGCTGGTGCCGATCATCTTCCTCACCTCGCTGAGCGAGCCCGAGGCGCTGGTGCAGAGCCTGGAGGCGGGCGGCGACGACTTCCTCTCCAAGCCCTACAACCGCATCATCCTCGAAGCCAAGATCCGCGCCATGGGGCGCCTGCATCACCTGCAGCGGATGGTGCTGGAGCAGCGCGACCTGATCGCCCGGCACAACGAACACCTGCTCAACGAGCAGCGGGTGGCCAAGGCGGTGTTCGACAAGGTGGCGCATTCGGGTTGCCTGAATGCGGCGAATATCCGCTATCTGCAATCACCCTTTGCCTTGTTCAACGGCGACCTGCTGCTGGCGGCCTTCAAGCCTTCCGGCGGCATGCACGTGCTGCTCGGTGACTTCACCGGCCATGGCTTGCCGGCGGCCATCGGTGCCATGCCGCTGGCCGAGGTGTTCTACGGCATGACCGCCAAGGGCTACCCGATGGCGGACATCCTTCGGGAGATGAATGCCAAGCTCAAGCGCATCCTCCCGGTAGGGGTGTTCTGCTGCGCCGCGGTGCTCAACCTGAGTTTCCAGCGCGGCCTGGTGGAGGTGTGGAACGGCGGCCTGCCCAATGGCTACCTGCTGCGCCAGCAGCCGCGCGAGATTGTTCCGCTGGTTTCGCGGCACTTGCCGTTGGGGATACTCGAGGCGTCCGCCTTCAGCGACCACTGCGAGGTCTACGCCATGGAGGAGGGCGACCGAGTGTTTCTCTTCTCCGACGGGGTGCTGGAAGCGCGCAATGCCGCCGGCGAAGTGTTCGGGGAGCAGCGCCTGCGCGAGGTCTACGACAGCGAGCCAAGCTCCGCGCGCCTGTTCGATGGTATCCAGGCCGCCCTGGCGCGCTTCCGCGGCGAGGCCCAGGATGACGTCAGCATGCTGGAGGTCGCGCTGGTCCCCGAGGACTCGCTGCAGCGCCCGCCGCTGGCGTTCTCCGACAATGGCCTGAGCAGCCCGCTGGACTGGTCCGCCAGTTTCGAGTTCCGCGCGCCGACCCTGCGCAATTTCAATCCCCTGCCTTTCCTGCTGCAGTTGCTGATGGAAGTGCACGACCTGCGCCCGCGCGGCGGCGCGCTCTACACCGTACTCGCCGAGCTGTACTCCAACGCCCTGGAGCACGGCGTCATGGGCCTGGACTCCACGCTCAAGTGCGATGCCGCCGGCTTCGCCCGCTATTACCAGGAGCGCAGCCAGCGTCTCCACGAACTGCACGACGGCTTCGTGCGCTTCCACCTCGACCTCGCGCCCCACGGCGATGGCGGGCGGTTGCTGATGCGGGTGGAGGACAGCGGCGAGGGTTTCGACGTCGGCGCGGTGCTCGCTTCGCAGCAGGCTGCCGGCAGTCTCTGCGGGCGCGGCCTCACGCTGGTCCGGCAACTGGCCGACCGCTGCCAGTGGTCGAGCGACGGCAAGACCGTGGCCGTGGAGTTCTTCTGGTCGGCTCAGGCATAATCGGGGCCTTCTTGTCCCCCCGCAGGGTGGCGAGCCGTCCTCCAGGGAGTGCCCCATGTCCGAGCCGCATCTCGATGGCGCCGTGCTGAGCAATTTGCTGTCGATCATGGAAGACGAGTACCCGCTCCTGGTGGAGACCTTCCTCAGCGACTCCGAAGAGCGCCTGCGCAGCATCCGCGAGGCATCCGCCGTCAGCGATGCGCCAGCCCTGTGCCACGCTGCGCACAGCTTCAAGGGCAGCTGCGGCAACATGGGCGCTTCCGTACTGAGCAGCCTGTGCAAGCGCCTGGAAGAGGCCGCACGGCAGAATGACCTGGCCAGCGCCCAGAGTCTAATCGGCAAGGTCGAGCACGAATTCTCCATCGTCCGTACCCTGCTGGTGCCCGGTCGCCCCTGAGTTTTCCGAGTTGGCCCGCGCCTTGCTATCTCCGTGTTGGATATTCACATCAACGGAGAACTCCGATGGCTGTCGCCCCGGATATGTTATTGACGTCGACGCCTGACACCAGGCCCAAGGCGGCGCTCTCCAAGTCTGCCCAGAATTCGTCGAACAGCAGCAACGACAAGGGTTCCAGCTTCGCCGACGTCTATGCCAAGGAGCAGCGTCCGGCGGCCAGCGAGCGCCCGGACAAGCCCGTCAAGGCGAAGACCGACAAGCCTCGGGACACTGCCGACAAGGGCACCGCGAGCAAGGATTCTGCAGCGCCGGCTGCCGCCGACCAGCCAAAGGTTGCCGAGGACGGCAAGGCCTTGCCGGCCGATGGCGCCAGCAAGGCGCAGGACAGCACGGCAGCCGATACCGAAGCCAAGACCGATGCGACCCTCGACCCGCTGCTGATGCTGGGCATGACCGGGCAACTGCCGGAGCCCGAGGCGCCACCGTTGGTGGTCAGCAGCGGGGCCAGCCAGCTGACGGATGCCAGCAGCGATGGCGACTTGCAGAAGCTCAACGAGATCCCTGGCGTGAGCCTGACCCTGGGGTTGGGTGGCGAGGATCAGGCACCACAGGTTCAGCAGACGCAGCTGGCCGGCCACCTGGCAGCCAAGGCCGACGGCAAGGCGAACGTCGACGCGAAGAACGACCTGTCCGCTGCCCTGGCCGCGCTGAACCCGGATTCGGCCACCAAGGGCGGTGAAGCGAAGCTCGCCGAAGGCGCGCTGAAGGATGCTCCCGACCTGACCCAGCAATTGGCGGATGTGCAGACCGACGCCAAGCCGGAGATGCCGCGCAACGAGACCTTCGCTGCGCGTCTGGAGTCCCTGACCCAGGCGCTGAACACGCCACAGGCCATGACCACTCGCCCGGTGAACCCGCTGGTGCCCGGCCAGGCGGTGTCGATGCAGCAGAATGGCTGGACCGACCAGGTGGTGGACCGGGTGATGTGGATGTCCTCGCAGAACCTCAAGTCCGCCGAGATCCAGATGGACCCGGCCGACCTCGGTCGCCTGGAGGTGCGCATCCACATGACCGCCGACCAGACCCAGGTGAACTTCGTCAGCGCCAACGCCGGCGTGCGTGAAGCGCTGGACAGCCAGCAGCACCGCTTGCGCGAAATGTTCAGCCAGCAGGGCATGGGCCAGCTGGACGTCAACGTCTCGGACCAGTCCGCCCGTGGCTGGCAGCAGCAACAGCAGGGTGATGAGCGCGGCGGTTCGCGGCGCGTGGCCGGTTCCGACAGTGGCGACGACGAGCCGATGATCAGCGGCGTATCGGAGATTCGCCCGGCATCGACGGCGCAGGGCAGGGGATTGGTGGATTACTACGCGTGATTCCTGTGTGGCTTGCGGGGCAGCGCGGCGCGCCTGAGAGCGCCCTCACCCTCTCCCGAGGGGAGAGGGGACTGTCCTGAGGGTTGGGCAGTCCGCAGCCATCCGGCAAGCACCTTCGCTGTTAAAGGTACGGGAGGCCCCCTCTCCCTCTGGGAGAGGGCTGGGGTGAGGGAATTGCCCGAGCAGTGAGTTTCCCTGTTAGTCGCCCCAACGCCTGATCTTCATGGTGCACAGGAAAATTCTTACGCTCCCCGTGACATCCTCCGTCTAGCCTGTAATATCCGCGGCGGCGCCAGTCGAACTGGCACAGCCCTTGCTGATACCCCCTGTATCAGCGCATTGCGCCGGAATAGTGACGGATATTTGGCATGGCCAAGAAAGAACAGCCTCCGCTTCCCGATGGACAAGCGCCCGCCAAGGGCAAGCTGAAACTCATCATCATCATCGTACTGGCCTTTCTGTTGGCGGTCGGTGCCTCGGTGGGCGGCACCTGGTTCTTCCTGCACAAGAGCGCCAAGCCCGAGGAAGCCGAAGCCAAGAGCGCCGAGCACGCGGAGCCGACCAAGAAGCAGGCGGTCTACGAGATTCTCGCGCCGGCCTTCGTGGTCAACTTCAATCAGAACGGTCGCCAGCGCTATCTGCAGGTGGCCGTCGCCCTGATGGGCCGCGACCAGGCGCAGATGGACGCGCTGCGCGAGCAGATGCCGCTGGTGCGCAACCAGCTGGTGATGCTGTTCTCCAGTCAGAATTTCGACACGCTGGTGACGCCGGTGGGCAAGGAAATGCTGCGTCAGCAGGCGACTTCCAGTCTTCAGGAACTGGCGAAGAAGGCGACCGGTCAGTTGACCGTGGAGCAAGTGCTTTTCACCAACTTCGTATTGCAGTAGGTACCCGCCATGGCCATGCAGGATCTACTTTCCCAGGACGAGATCGACGCGCTGTTGCACGGCGTGGACGATGGCCTGGTGGAAACCGAGTCCGACGTCGAGCCGGGGGCGATCAAGTCCTACGACCTGACCAGTCAGGACCGCATCGTCCGGGGCCGCATGCCGACCCTGGAGATGATCAACGAGCGGTTCGCCCGCTACACCCGCATCAGCATGTTCAACCTGCTGCGCCGCTCGGCGGACGTCGCCGTGGGCGGCGTGCAGGTGATGAAATTCGGCGAGTACGTGCATTCGCTGTACGTGCCCACCAGCCTCAACCTGGTGAAGATGAAACCCCTGCGCGGCACCGCGCTGTTCATCCTCGACGCCAAGCTGGTGTTCAAGCTGGTGGACAACTTCTTCGGCGGCGACGGGCGCCACGCCAAGATCGAGGGCCGCGAGTTCACCCCCACCGAGCTGCGCGTGGTGCGGATGGTCATCGAGCAGGCCTTCGTCGATCTCGCCGAAGCCTGGCAAGCGGTGATGCCGATCACCTTCGAGTACGTGAACTCCGAGGTGAACCCGGCGATGGCCAACATCGTCAGCCCCAGCGAAGTGGTGGTGGTCTCCACCTTCCACATCGAACTGGACGGCGGCGGAGGCGACCTGCACATCACTTTGCCGTACGCAATGATCGAGCCGATCCGCGAGATGCTCGACGCCGGCTTCCAGTCCGACGTGGACGACCAGGACGAGCGCTGGATCAACGCCCTGCGCGAGGACATCCTCGACGTCAACGTGCCGCTGGGTGCCACCGTCGTGCGCCGCCAGCTCAAGCTGCGGGACATCCTGCACATGCAGCCGGGTGATGTGATCCCGGTGGAACTGCCCGAGCACATGATCATGCGCGCCAACGGCGTGCCTTCCTTCAAGGTCAAGCTGGGTTCGCACAAGGGCAACCTGGCCTTGCAGATTCTCGATCCGCTCGTGCGCCCGCGCTGAGCGAATCCCAAGAGGACCCACCATGTCAGACGAAGAAAACGTGACTCCCGAAGAACAGGCACTGGCCGACGAATGGGCTGCGGCGCTCTCCGAATCGGGTGACGCCAACCAGGACGACATCGATGCGATGATGGCCGGCGCCGCCGCTCCGGCCGTGCCCGCCGCGCCGCGCGCGCCGATGGAAGAGTTCGGCATGGCGCCCAAGGCGCCGACCATTGCCGGCCTCGAAGGCCCCAACCTGGATGTGATCCTGGATATTCCGGTGACCATTTCCATGGAGGTCGGCCACACCGACATCAGCATCCGCAACCTGCTGCAGCTCAACCAGGGCTCGGTGATCGAACTCGATCGCCTGGCCGGCGAGCCGCTGGACGTGCTGGTCAACGGCACGCTGATCGCCCACGGCGAAGTGGTGGTGGTGAACGAGAAGTTCGGCATCCGCCTCACCGACGTGATCAGCCCCAGCGAACGCATCAAGAAGCTGCGCTGACATGGCCCGCCTGCTCGCGAAACTGTCCGTCCTGCCGCTGGCGGGGCTGTCCCTCCTGGCGATGGCCGACGAGGCCGGCAAGGTTCCGGCATCCAACCCGGCCATTGTCCACGCCAGCTCCACGCCGAGCCTGATCACCGGCAGCGCCGGCGCCCAGCTGATGCAGCTGTTGCTGGGCCTGGTGCTGGTGGTCGGCCTGATCTTCCTGCTCGCCTGGCTGGTGCGCCGCGTGCAGCAGGTGGTGCCGCGCGGCAATCAGTCGATCCGCCTGATTTCCAGCCAGGCGCTCGGCCCGCGCGATCGCCTGGTGCTGGTGCAGGTGGGCGAGGAGCAGGTGCTGCTGGGCCTGACGCCGGGCCGCATTACTGCGCTGCACGTCATGCGCCAGCCGGTGCATGCCGCCGAGACGGAGCCCGCGCAGCCGGAATTCGCCCAGCGCCTGCTGGAATTGCTGAACAAGGACAAGGGCCGCCCGCAGTGACCCGTTCGCCGACTTCTTCCGTGCTGATCGGCGCGCTCAAGCGTTTCGCGCCGCTGCTCCTGGCCCTGCTGGCGCTGGCCGCGCCCCAGGCCTTCGCCGCTGATCCGACGCAGCTGACGGCGATCACCGTGACCACCAACCCGCAGGGGCAGCAGGAGTATTCGGTCAGCCTGCAGATCCTGCTGATCATGACCGCGCTGAGCTTCATCCCGGCGTTCGTCATGCTGATGACCAGCTTTACGCGGATCATCATCGTCTTCTCCATCCTGCGCCAGGCGCTGGGCCTGCAGAGCACGCCGTCGAACCAGGTGCTGATCGGCCTGGCCATGTTCCTGACGCTGTTCGTGATGGCGCCGGTGTTCGACAAGATCAACAGCACCGCGCTGCAGCCCTATCTGAACGAGCAGATCCCGGCACAGGAAGCGATCACCCGCGCCGAGGTGCCGCTCAAGGCCTTCATGCTGGCGCAGACCCGGCAATCGGATCTGGAGCTGTTCGTGCGGCTGTCCAAGCGCACCGACATCGCCAGCGCCGACGCCACGCCCCTAACCATCCTGGTGCCGGCGTTCGTCACTTCGGAGTTGAAGACGGCCTTCCAGATCGGTTTCATGATCTTCATTCCGTTCCTGATCATCGACCTGGTGGTGTCCAGCGTACTGATGGCGATGGGCATGATGATGCTCTCGCCGCTGATCATCTCGTTGCCGTTCAAGATCATGCTGTTCGTCCTGGTGGACGGCTGGGCACTGATCATCGGTACGCTCGCCGGCAGTTTCGGGACGGTCTAGCGATGAACCTCTCTGCTGAACCACAGGAGCAGCCATGACCCCCGAAGTCGCCGTCGACCTGTTCCGTGAAGCGCTCTGGCTGACCGCCGTGATCGTCGGCGTTCTGGTGTTGCCCAGTCTGCTGGTGGGCCTGATCGTGGCGATGTTCCAGGCCGCCACTCAGATCAACGAGCAGACCCTGAGCTTCCTGCCGCGCCTGCTGGTGGTATTGATGACCCTGATCGTGCTGGGGCCCTGGCTGCTGCGGCAGTTGATGGAGTACACCCAGTCGCTGATCACCAGCATCCCGACGCTGATCGGCTGATGCTCGAGCTCAGCAACGCGCAGATCGGCGGCTGGATCGGGGCCTTCCTGTTCCCGCTGTTCCGCATCGCCGCGATGTTGATGGTGATGCCGATCATCGGCACCCAGCTGGTGCCCACCCGCGTGCGCCTCTACCTGTCCGTGGCGATCGCCGTGGCCCTGGTGCCGAACCTGCCGCCGATGCCGCAGGTGGACGCGCTGAGCCTCAAGGCGATGGTCTACATCGCCCAGGAAATCCTCGTCGGCGCCATGCTCGGCTTCGTCCTGCAGTTGATGTTCCATGCCTTCGTCATCTCCGGGCAGATCATCTCCATGCAGATGGGCCTGGGTTTCGCCTCCATGGTCGACCCCACCAACGGCATTTCCGTGCCGGTGCTGGGGCAGTTCTTCACCATGCTGGTGACGCTGCTGTTCCTCTCCATGAACGGCCACCTGGTGGTGTTCGAGGTGCTGGCGGAAAGCTTCAACACGCTGCCGGTGGGCGAGGGGCTGTCGAGCAACCATTTCATCACCGTGGCCGGGAAGCTCGGCTGGGTCCTGGGGGCCGGCCTGATGATCGCCTTGCCGGCGATCACCGCGCTGCTGGTGGTCAACCTCGCGTTCGGCGCCATGACGCGCGCCGCGCCGCAGCTGAATATCTTCTCCATCGGTTTCCCCCTGACCCTGGTCATGGGGTTCGTCATTGTCTGGATTGGCAGTGCCGACATTCTGACTCAGTACCAGGCACTGGCCAGTGAAGGCCTGCGCCTGCTTCGCGAACTCGTGGGGGCCCGCTGATGGCCGAGAACGACAGTAGCGAAGACAAGACAGAGGAACCTACAGAGAAACGGCGCCGCGACGCGCGCGAGAAAGGGCAGCTACCCAGGTCCAAGGAGCTGAACACCCTGGCCGTGCTGCTCGCCGGCGCCGGTGGTCTGCTGATGTTCGGCGCCAGCCTCGCCGATGCGCTGCTGCGCCTGATGCGCGGCAGCTTCGAGTTCGACCGCGCCACGGCGATGAACAGCGAAAGCATGCTCAACCTGCTGATCGCCGGTGCGAAGATCGGCGCCGACGGCGTCTGGCCGATCCTCGCCGTGTTGCTGGTGGCTGCGCTGATCGGGCCGGTGGCCCTGGGCGGCTGGCTGTTTTCCGCCGAGGCGCTGGCGCCCAAGTTCAGCCGGATGAACCCGCTGGCGGGACTCAAGCGCATGTTCTCCTTGCGCTCGCTGACCGAGTTGCTCAAGGCGCTGGCCAAGTTCGTGCTGGTGCTGATCGTGGCGATACTGGTGCTCAAGTCCGACCAGGACGACCTGCTGGCGATGTCCCACGAGCCGCTGGAGCAGGCCATGGTGCACAGCGCCAAGGTCGTGGGCTGGAGCGCCTTCTGGCTGGCCTGCAGCATCATCTTCATCGCCGCCGCGGACGTTCCGTTCCAGCTCTGGGACAACCGCAAGAAGCTGATGATGACCAAGCAGGAGGTCAAGGACGAGTACAAGGACTCCGAGGGCAAGCCGGAGGTCAAGGCCAAGGTCCGCCAGATGCAGCGCGAGATGGCCAACCGACGCATGATGCAGGCGGTGCCCCAGGCCGACGTGGTGATCACCAACCCGACCCACTTCGCCGTGGCCCTGCAGTACGACGCCGAGAAGGGCGGCGCACCGCGCCTGCTGGCCAAGGGCAACGACTTCATGGCCCTGAAGATTCGCGAGATCGCCCAGGAGCACAAGGTCACCGTGCTCGAATCCCCGGCGCTGGCGCGGGCGGTGTACTACTCCACCGAACTCGATCACGAGATTCCCGCCGGCCTCTACCTGGCGGTCGCCCAGGTGCTGGCCTACGTCTACCAGCTCAAGCAGTACCGCGCCGGCAAGGGCAAACGCCCGGGGCCGATGCCGGACCTGCCGATTCCGCCGGATCTGCGCCGCGACGAGTGATGCAGGACCGCGTCCGCTATATCTCGCCCTTCCGACCGCAGTAGCATGGGGGTTCATGGCCGGGGCTGCATGCTCCGGCTGCAAGGATCGCGAAGGGACACTTCGATGCTTCATGGATTCTCCGCCGGCTGGCGCTCGACGCTCTGGTTTCTGCTCTGCCTGTTCTGTTCCCAGTTCGCCTGGGCGGCTCCGGATGCCGAAGGCGGCGTCCTGCTGCCGCTGGGCGAACGCGTGGTCGACGTCACCGGCGCGCTCGACCCCTCCGTCAAGGCCCGCCTGATCGACAAGCTCTCGGCTCTGGAGGAGCGGCGCGGTGCGCAGATCGCCGTGGTGATGCTGCCCTCGGTCGGCAAGATGGGCATCGAGGCGTTTTCCAACAAACTGTTCAACCTGTGGAAGCTCGGTCGCAAGGACATCGACGATGGCGTGCTGGTGGTGGTGGCCAAGGACGACCACCTGATGCGCATCGAGGTGGGCTACGGCCTGGAAGGGACGATTCCCGATGTGCTGGCCGGGCGCATCATCCGCGAGCGCATGGCGCCGGCGTTCCGCGAAGGGGATTACGCCGGCGGTCTCGACGCGGCGGTGGATGCGCTGATCGGACTGATCGACGGCGAACCGCTGGCCGCGCCCGCCCCGTTGCGGGTGCCGCTGGAAGCCTGGCTGCTGCTGGTGGCCTTCGTGGCGGGTGGGATTGGCGGTGTATTGCTGGCCGCCCATCGCCTGCGCTGGCGTGGTGCCCTGACGATCGGCGCCGCAATCGTTGCGCTGGTGGCGGCACTCGCCAGCGGCACCGATGCCCTGGTGACCGTGGCGATTTCGCCGCTCTGCTTGCTGATGGGTGGCGCTACCTTCGGCGCGCTGTGGACGGTTCGCGTGGTTCTCTACGGGGTGCTCGGGCTGATCGTCTACTGCATCCTGCTCGGCTTCCTGACGCCGCGTTTTGGCGGCGTGCTGTGGATTTATGCGCTGGCCGCGCCGGTGGGCCTGCTGTTCGTGCTTGGCCTCTGGTGGCTGGTTATCTCGATGATGCGCGATGCCTGGCGCAAGGGTCGCCAGGGCTTCTACCTGCGCTTGCTGATCCTGGCGGGGCTCTACCTGGTGGTGGCGTTCTTCGCGGACGCACCGGCCGTGCCGCTGAATTGGCTGGCGGTGCTGCCGTTCATGGCGCTCCCCGGGCTGCTGATATTCGGTTCGGGCAAGGGGACTGGCGGGTCCGGCTCGGGCAGCGGCTCGTCCCGTGGCGGTTCCAGCGGTGGCGGGTTCTCCGGCGGTGGCGGGTCGAGCGGCGGCGGCGGGGCGTCCGGCAGCTGGTAGCGCAGCGCCCCGCGGCTTTGCGCGTTGAGCGCATTCAACTAGCATCTCGACACCCATTTGCCAGGAGGCACCGAGCACGCCATGGACAGCACCGTTCGCGACCGCCGCATTGCTGCCGCCATACCCCTTGTCACGCTACCGGTGATCTACGTTTCGCTGTGGTTCATCCCCGTGCTGGTGCTGGGCTATCTGTTGCTGGGGCGCAGGGCTCCGCCGCTGGTCCGCGAAGTGACGCTGCGAGTGCTGGACCTGTACTTGTCCCTGGCGCTGATCTTCGTGGCTGTCGTGTTGTTGATCGGTTCGCTGGGCGTGGTTGCCAACGATGGCGAGATCAAGCTCTGGCCTCAGATCAAGTCCGTGCTGGTGCTTGTGTTCAGTCTGCTGATCACGGGATACGTCCTCGTCAGCTCTGCCTTCAGCGTCGTTCGCGCCTGGCGCGGCCAGTTGCACGATCCGAAGCTGTCCATGGGGATTCTGCAGGCCCTGCGCGGATGGCCGAGGGCGGCTGCCTGATGAGAACCTGGATTCTCGGCTTCCTGTGCCTGTTCCTCCTGTCGGGCGTGCCGCTCACGCAGGCTGTCCAGGCTGATAGGGCTGCGGCCAGCGTAGATGTCGCCGATGCGCTGCAGGAGCAAGCGCCTGCCGCGGTGGCCGTGCCTCGGCTGGCAAGCCCGGTCACCGACCTCACCGGCACGCTGGATAGCGACTGGGTCGCCTCGATGCGTCAGCGCCTGCTGGCGCTGCAGCAGCGCAAGGGCTCGCAGATCGCCATTCTGATGCTACCCAGCACCGGCGAGGACAGCATCGAGCAGTACGCCACCCGCGTCTTCGAGCAATGGCGCCTGGGGCGGCAGGGGGTGGATGATGGCGTGCTGGTGCTGGTGGCCAAGGACGACCGGACTATGCGCATCGAGGTCGGCTATGGGCTGGAAGGCGCGATTCCGGATGTGAGTGCCGCGCGGATCATCCGGGAATACATGGTTCCGTCTTTCCGCGACGGTGACTTCGCCGGCGGCATCCAGCGGGCGGTCGAGGTCCTGGAGCGTCTGATCGATGGCGAGACACTGCCGGAGGAACGCCAGCAGGGCGGCCTGACGCTCGAGGGCTGGCTGCTGCTGATCGGCCTGGGCGCCGGCGCCGTAGCGGGCATTGCCTTGCGCCGGCGCTGGTTCAGCGTTCGCGCCGTGCTGCTTGCGTCCACGTGCCTGGCGCTGCTGCTGGCGTTCAGCTCCGGCCTGGACGCCGCGCCGATGCTGCTCTTCGTCCTGCCGTTCTGCCTGTTCACCGGTGGCGGCATCGGCGCCCTGGCTGCCTCTTCGCGCAAGGCAGCCTGGGTGGTGTGCGGGATCATCGGTTACCTGCTGGCGCTGATGCTGCTCGCCTCGCATTTCGACGGGGGAGACGTCGCGCTCTACGGCCTGGCGGCTCCCATTGGTGGGACCGTCGCGCTGATCTTCCTGTGCCTGCCGTTCTTCCTCGCCTACGGCACCTGGAAGCGCAGTCGTCTGGAATTCTGCATTCGCCTGGCGCTGGCCGGCGGCATCACCGGGTTCGTGGTCTATGCGACGGGAGTTCCGCTGTGGCCCTGGGTGCTTCCCGATTCGCTGGCGCTGATTCCGATGCTGTACGTGCCGATGCTGGTCGCCTTCCTGGCCGGCGGCAGCTCCGGTTCCGGGTCCGGCTCGGATTCAAGCTCCGGCGGCAGCAGTTCGTCGTCCAGCGGCGGCAGCAGTTACTCCGGCGGTGGCGGTTCCAGCGGCGGTGGCGGCGCTTCCGGAAGCTGGTGATCCGGCCGCTCTGAGTCGGGCATTTATCGCGGTTCGAAGAAGTTGGAACGCTTCCTGCAAAACCCTGTGCGGACGCCGGTCTCGGCGTCAAAAGTTTGATCCGGTGGCTGCCTCGGCCACCCACGCGCAGGGGAAATTCGGGTGGATCGTACGCAACTGATCGGCACTGTTCGCAGCAACCTGGTAGGGCTCAGCCGAGGCAACCTCGGCGTGCCGCTGCTGCTGCTGGCGATGCTGGCGATGATGACCCTGCCCATCCCGCCGTTCCTGCTGGATGTGCTGTTCACCTTCAACATCGCGCTGTCCATCGTCGTCCTGCTGGTCAGCGTGTATGCCCTGCGCCCGCTGGATTTCGCCGTCTTCCCGACCATCCTGCTGGTCGCCACCCTGCTGCGCCTGGCGCTGAACGTCGCGTCCACCCGCGTCGTGCTGCTGCACGGCCACGACGGTCACGCGGCCGCCGGCAAGGTGATCCAGGCCTTCGGCGAGGTGGTGATCGGCGGCAACTACGTCGTCGGCATCGTGGTCTTCGCGATCCTCATGATCATCAACTTCGTGGTGGTCACCAAGGGCGCCGGGCGTATCTCCGAGGTGAGTGCGCGTTTCACCCTCGACGCCATGCCCGGCAAGCAGATGGCCATCGATGCCGACCTCAATGCCGGCCTGATCGAGCAGGCGGAAGCCAAGAAGCGCCGCGCCGAAGTGGCCCAGGAAGCCGACTTCTACGGCTCCATGGACGGTGCCAGCAAGTTCGTCCGCGGCGACGCCGTCGCCGGCCTGCTGATCCTGTTCATCAACCTCATCGGTGGCGTGGCCATCGGGGTGATCCAGCACTCGATGAGCTTCGGCGATGCCGGCAAGGTCTACGCCCTGCTGACCATCGGTGACGGTCTGGTGGCGCAGTTGCCCTCGCTGCTGCTGTCCACCGCCGCCGCGATCATGGTGACCCGTGTGTCCAGCTCCGAGGACATGGGGGCCCAGGTCAACCGTCAGATGTTCGCCTCGCCCAAGGCGCTGGCCATCTCTGCCGCCATCCTCATCGCCATGGGCCTGGTGCCCGGCATGCCGCACGTTTCCTTCGTCGGCCTGGGTGGCCTGGCTGCCGGCGGCGCCTGGATGATCTGGAGCCGCCAGCGCAAGGCCAGCCAGAAGGCCGAGCAGGAAGCCCAGACCCAGCAGGAACTGCTGCCCGCCCAGCGCGCCGAGCAGACCAAGGAACTGGGCTGGGATGACGTGACTCCGGTGGACATGGTCGGCCTGGAAGTGGGCTACCGCCTGATTCCGCTGGTGGACCGCAACCAGGGCGGCCAGCTGCTGGCGCGGATCAAGGGCGTACGCAAGAAGCTGTCCCAGGACCTGGGCTTCCTGATGCCGTCGGTGCATATCCGCGACAACCTCGACCTGCTGCCCAACGCCTATCGCCTGACGCTGATGGGTGTCAGCGTGGCCGAAGCCGAGATCTATCCGGATCGCGACCTGGCGATCAACCCCGGCCAGGTGTTCGGCACCCTCAACGGCATCGCCGGCAAGGACCCGGCCTTCGGCCTGGAAGCCGTCTGGATCGAGGCTTCGCAGCGCGACCAGGCGCAGTCCCTGGGCTACACCGTGGTGGATGCCAGCACCGTGGTTGCCACTCACCTGAACCAGGTGCTGCACAAGCATGCCCACGAGCTGCTCGGCCACGAGGAAGTCCAGCAACTGATGCAACTGCTGGCCAAGACCTCGCCCAAGCTCGCCGAGGAGCTGGTGCCGGGGCTGATTTCCCTGTCGACCCTGCTCAAGGTGCTTCAGGCACTGCTGCAGGAGCAGGTGCCGGTACGCGATATCCGCACCATCGCCGAGGCCATCGCCAACGTGGCGGCGAAGAGTCAAGATCCCGCCGCGATGGTGGCGGCGGTTCGCGTCGCGCTGTCCCGCGCAATCGTGCAAACCATTGTGGGACTAGAGCCGGAGCTGCCTGTGATCACTCTGGAACCCAGGTTGGAACAGATATTGCTCAATAGTCTTCAGAAGGCCGGACAGGGCTCCGAAGACGGCATGTTGCTGGAACCCGGAATGGCCGAAAAGCTGCAACGCTCGATGGTTGAAGCGGCGCAGCGTCAGGAGATGCTCGGCAAGCCGGCGATTCTGCTGGTGGCGGGTCCCATCCGCGCGATGATGTCGCGATTCGCCCGGATGGCGGTTCCCACCATGAACGTGCTGGCTTACCAGGAAATCCCGGACAACAAACAAGTCACGATTGTCGCCACTGTTGGGCAGAACTGATTGAGGTCCTAGGCCATGCAGGTAAAACGCTTCTTCGCCGCCGATATGCGTCAGGCCATGAAACTGGTCCGTGACGAGCTGGGCCCGGATGCCTCGATCATCGGCAACCGCCGTGTCGCCGGCGGCGTGGAGCTGACCGCCGCGCTGGATTACCAGGCACCGGTGGCCGCCAGCAAGCCGAACCCGGCGCTGGAAGCCGAGCTGCGCAAGACCCAGGCGAAGATCGCCCAGGCCAAGGCGGACCTGTCGGCCCCGGCCCGCGCAACCGATGGCGTGCGCAAGGACCGTCAAATGTACGGCACCGAAGCGCCGCGCCGCAGTGCTGCCGAGACCCTGGCCGAAGCCATGGCCGCGCCGGCCGCCCCGACGCCGGCTGCCGCCGGCCAGCAGGCGCTGGAAGCCATGCGCTTCGAGCTCAACGGCCTGCGTGAACTGATTGAAGTGCAACTGGGCTCCATCGCCTGGAACCAGCTGCAGAACCAGCGCCCGAAGCAGGCCAACCTGTGGCGTCGCCTGCAGCGCATGGGCCTGCCGGCCGACCTGTCGCGCAGCCTGCTGGAGCGCGTAGCCTCCATCGCCGATCCGAAGCAGGCCTGGCGCATGCTGCTGGCGCACCTGGCGCGCTCGATCAACACCCCGGAAACCGACCTGCTGGAGCAGGGCGGCGTGATCGCCCTGGTCGGCCCGGCCGGCATGGGCAAGACCACCACCCTGGCCAAGCTGGCTGCCCGCTACGTACTCAAGTACGGCGCGCAGAGCATTGCCCTGGTGTCCATGGACAGCTTCCGCATCGGCGCCCAGGAGCAGATCAAGACCCTGGGCCGTATCCTCAATGTGCCGGTGACCCTGGTCGATCCTGGCCAGTCGCTGATCCAGGCCATGGCGCCGCTGGCGCGCAAGCGTCTGGTGCTGATCGATACCGCCGGCCTGCCGGCCAACGATCCGGCGCTGCGCATGCAGCTCGAAGCGCTGTCGTCGCTGAGCCTGAACGTGAAGAATTACCTCGTGCTGGCCGCGACCAGCCAGAGCCAGGTGCTCAAGTCCGCCTGGCAGAACTATCGTTCCTGTGGGCTGGCCGGGTGCATCCTGACCAAGCTGGACGAAGCGGGAAGCCTCGGCGAAGCTCTGGCTCTGGCTATCAGCCAGCATCTCCCGGTAGCCTATCTGGCTGACGGGCCGAAGATCCCGGATGACCTGCATGTGGCACGCGCGCACCAACTGGTCAGCCGTGCGGTGAGCCTGCAGTCGCCGGAAGAGCCCAGCGAGGACGCCATGGCCGACATGTTCGCCGGCCTTTACCAGCAGCCGGTGCGTCGCGCCAGCTGAGGATTGTGAGCCCCGGGTGGGGCGTGGGGCGGCCGGTTGGGCCGCCCAAGCGATGCGGATGCTCTGCAAGATGATCCGCGAGCACCGGAAGCGGTGGAGCACCGCAGCCGGATTAGCCGGAACGCCAGAAGCGTGACGGTCGAACGACGAGACAAGGTATTGATATGGGCATGCATCCCGTTCAGGTAATCGCAGTCACCGGTGGCAAGGGTGGCGTGGGCAAGACCAACGTGTCGGTGAATCTGTCGCTGGCGCTGGCCGATCTTGGTCGCCGCGTCATGCTGCTGGACGCCGACCTTGGCCTGGCCAACGTCGACGTGCTGCTGGGCCTGTCGCCCAAGCGCACGCTGGCCGACGTGATCGAAGGCGAATGCGACCTGCGCGACGTGATCCTCCAGGGGCCCGGCGGCATCCGCATCGTCCCGGCGGCCTCGGGCACCCAGAGCATGGTGCACCTCACGCCGATGCAGCATGCCGGCCTGATCCAGGCTTTCAGCGACATCAGCGACAACATCGACGTGCTGGTGGTGGACACCGCCGCCGGCATCGGCGACTCGGTGGTGAGCTTCGTTCGCGCGGCCCAGGAAGTGCTGCTGGTCGTCTGCGATGAACCCACGTCCATCACCGATGCCTATGCTTTGATCAAGCTGCTCAACCGCGACTACGGCATGACCCGTTTCCGCGTGCTGGCGAACATGGCGCACAGCCCCCAGGAGGGCCGCAACCTGTTCGCCAAGCTGACCAAGGTCACCGACCGTTTCCTCGACGTGGCGCTGCAGTACGTCGGCGCCATCCCCTACGACGAGTCGGTGCGCAAGGCGGTGCAGAAGCAGCGTTCGGTGTATGAGGCGTTCCCGCGCAGCAAGGCTTCCCTGGCCTTCCGGGCGGTGGCGCAGAAGGTCGACAGCTGGCCGCTGCCGGCCAACCCACGAGGGCACCTGGAGTTCTTCGTCGAGCGCCTGGTGCAACATCCCACGGGTTCGGCCGTATGACCGCGGCCTCCGGAGCGCGTATGTACAGCAAGGCACAGGCGCACAACTCCCAGGAACTGCTGATCCAGAAACACGCACCACTGGTGAAGCGCATCGCCTACCACCTGCTGGGCCGCCTGCCGGCCAGCGTGCAGGTGGAAGACCTGATGCAGGCCGGGATGATCGGCCTGCTGGAGGCAGCGAAGAAGTACGACGCGGGCAAGGGCGCGAGCTTCGAGACCTACGCCGGCATCCGTATCCGTGGCGCCATGCTCGACGAGGTGCGCAAGGGCGATTGGGCGCCCCGTTCGGTGCACCGCAACACCCGTATGGTCAGCGACGCCATCCGCGCCGTCGAGGCGCGCACCGGACGCGACGCTAAAGATCAGGAGGTTGCTGCCGAACTCAATATGAGCCTCGAAGATTATTACGGCATCCTCAGCGACACCCAGGGCAGCCGGCTGTACAGCTTCGATGACATGTTGCAGGACGGTGAACAGGGCGGTGGCCTTGCCGAAGACGCATCCCACCACGACAACGAGCCGTCCCACGGCCTGGAAGACGAACGCTTCCAGGCGGCGCTGGCCGACGCCATCACCAAGCTGCCCGAGCGCGAGCGGCTGGTGCTGGCGCTGTACTACGACGAGGAACTCAACCTCAAGGAGATCGGCGAAGTACTGGGCGTCAGCGAGTCCCGCGTCAGCCAGTTGCACAGCCAGTGCGCCGCGCGCCTGCGCTCGCGACTGGCGGAGTGGCGCGCGCGCTGAGCATCGGGTAGTTTCGCGGCTGCTTGTTCTGAGCGGAAAGCCTGAAAGGAATTTCCTTAGGCAAGTTATAGGCTTACGAATTTTTGGGTGACGTTCCTTTGACGCATCCACCCCAAAGAGCGCACGGCGCTCAATGAATTGACGGCACGCCCGCCAGGGCGCGTTTGGTATCGATGGAGGCAGGTTTGGACAAGAACATGAAAATTCTCATCGTGGACGACTTTTCCACGATGAGGCGCATCATCAAGAACCTCCTGCGAGACCTGGGGTTCACCAACACCGCAGAAGCCGACGACGGCACCACTGCGCTGCCGATGCTGCACAGCGGCAACTTCGATTTCCTCGTGACCGACTGGAACATGCCCGGCATGACCGGCATCGACCTGCTTCGTGCGGTCCGCGCCGACGAGCGCCTCAAGCACCTGCCGGTGCTGATGGTCACCGCCGAAGCCAAGCGCGACCAGATCATCGAAGCGGCCCAGGCCGGGGTCAACGGCTATGTGGTCAAGCCTTTCACCGCTCAGGTGCTGAAAGAAAAGATCGAGAAGATTTTCGAGCGGGTCGGCAGCTAAGGCCGGCATAGAGGGCGTCATGGATTTCAACGAATCCGCGGGTGACTTCGAGTCGACCCTGAAAAAACACGCGCGCGAATTGGTCGACTGCCTCGAACGCGGCGACGTTCAGACCGCCGTGCAACTGATCTCCGAGCTTAACCAGGCGCGCGACCGAGGCCTCTACCAGGAGGTCGGCAAGCTCACCCGCGAGCTGCACAACGCCATCGTCAACTTCCAGATCGATCCCAACTCCCGGCACGCCGAGGAGATGTCGCAGATCGCCGACGCGACCGACCGCCTGTCCTACGTGGTGACGATGACCGAGAAAGCGGCCAATCGCACCATGGACCTGGTGGAGGAGTGCACTCCGGTGGTCATGCACATCGAGACCCAGGCCAAGGAGCTGCAGGAAGACTGGTCGCGCTTCATGCGCCGCGAGCTGGGCGCCGACGCCTTCCGCGACCTGGCCAAGCGCGTCGAGCAGTTCCTCTACATCAGCGCCCAGGACAGCCGCAAGCTCTCCGCCCACCTGAACGACATCCTGCTGGCGCAGGACTTCCAGGACCTCACCGGGCAGGTGATCAAGCGCGTCACCAAGCTGGTGACCGAGGTCGAGTCGAACCTGGTCAAGCTGGTCTGGATGGCGGGTCAGGTCGATCGCTACGCCGGTATCGAGCATGACCACGACGGCATGCGCGACGCGGTGGAAAAAGAAAGATCGTCCAAGGGTGAAGGTCCGCAGATTGCTGCCGATACAAGAAAGGACGTCGTGTCCGGTCAGGACGATGTCGACGACCTGTTGTCCAGCCTTGGTTTTTAAGCGTCGCCTGACGCTGTAGAGGGAGCACCGAATGAGCTTCGACGCCGATGACGAAATCCTCCAGGACTTCCTGGTGGAGGCCGGCGAGATTCTCGAGCTACTGTCCGAGCAACTGGTCGAGCTGGAAAGCCGCCCGGAAGACATGGACCTGCTCAATGCCATCTTCCGTGGGTTCCACACCGTCAAGGGTGGTGCCGGCTTCCTCCAGCTGAACGCGCTGGTGGAGTGCTGCCACATCGCCGAAAACGTGTTCGACATGCTGCGCAAGGGCGAACGCCGCGTGGATGCCGAGCTGATGGACGTGATGCTGCAGGCGCTGGATACCGTCAACGTCATGTTCCAGCAGGTGCGTGACGCGCAGGAGCCGACTCCGGCGACGCCCGAGCTGCTCGCTGCCCTGTCGCGCCTGGCCGATCCGAACGCCGCCCCGGCCGAAGCTCCTGCTCCGGCCGTGGCCGAGCCAGTGGCGGAAGAAGCTCCAGCCGCTTACGGCGACATCACCGACGCCGAGTTCGAGCAACTGATGGATGCCCTCGAGCCCACCGCTGATGCGCCTGCCGCACCGGTTGGCGCGGGTGGCGACGACATCACCGACGACGAATTCGAAGCACTCCTCGACCAGTTGCACGGCAAGGGCCAGTTCAGTGCCGGCGCCAAGGAAGCCGCCAAGTCCGCCCCGGCTCCGCTGGCCGAGGCTCCGGCCGCCAGTGGCGGTGACGAGATCAGCGACGATGAGTTCGAAGCGCTGCTCGACCAGTTGCACGGCAAAGGCCAGTTCACCGGCGCGAAGGAAGAAGCCGCCGCTCCCGTCGAGGCTGCTGCCGCGGCCAGGGCCGAGGAAGCTCCGGCGGCCTCCGGCGACGACAACATCACCGACGACGAATTCGAGAAGCTGCTCGACGAGCTGCACGGCAAGGGCCAGTTCACCGGCGCGAAGGAAGAGCCGGTTGCGGCCGCCAAGCCGGCTGCCCAGCCTGCTGCGCCGGCGCCCAAGCCCGCCGCCGCGCCCGCACCGGCTGCTGCCGCCAAGCCTGCCGCGGCCAAGCCCAGCACGGCCGCCGCCGCAGAGAAGCCGGCCAACGAAGCGGAAACCACCGTGCGCGTGGACACCGCCCGCCTGGACGAGATCATGAACATGGTCGGCGAACTGGTGCTGGTGCGTAACCGCCTGGTGCGCCTGGGCCTGAACAGCGGCGACGAGGCGATGGCCAAGGCCGTCTCCAACCTCGACGTGGTCACCGCCGACCTGCAGTCGTCGGTCATGAAGACCCGCATGCAGCCGATCAAAAAGGTCTTCGGCCGCTTCCCGCGGCAGGTCCGCGACCTGGCGCGCAACCTGAAGAAAGAGATCAACCTCGAGCTGATCGGCGAAGAAACCGACCTGGACAAGAACCTGGTCGAAGCCCTGGCCGACCCGCTGGTGCACCTGGTGCGCAACGCGGTCGACCACGGCATCGAAGGCCCGGACGAGCGCGAAGCCGCCGGCAAGTCGCGCTCGGGCAAGGTGGTGCTGTCCGCCGAGCAGGAAGGCGACCACATCCTGCTGTCGATCTCCGACGACGGCAAAGGCATGGACCCGGACGTGCTGCGCGCCAAGGCGGTGGAGAAGGGCCTGCTGGACAAGGACGCGGCCGATCGCCTGTCCGAGTCCGACTGCTACAACCTGATCTTCGCGCCGGGCTTCTCGACCAAGACCGAGATTTCCGACGTCTCCGGCCGCGGTGTCGGCATGGACGTGGTGAAGACCAAGATTTCCCAGCTCAACGGGATCATCAACATCTACTCGACCAAGGGCCAGGGCTCGAAGATCGTCATCAAGGTCCCGCTGACCCTGGCGATCATGCCGACCCTGATGGTGATGCTGGGCAACCAGGCCTTCGCCTTCCCGCTGGTCAACGTCAACGAGATCTTCCACCTCGACCTGTCGAACACCAACGTGGTCGACGGCCAGGAAGTGGTGATCGTCCGCGACAAGGCCCTGCCGTTGTTCTACCTCAAGCGCTGGCTGGTGCCGGGCGCGCAGCATGACGAGCCGGGCGAGGGCCACGTGGTGATCCTCTCCGTGGGCACCCAGCGCATCGGCTTCGTGGTCGACCAACTGGTGGGCCAGGAAGAGGTGGTGATCAAGCCGCTGGGCAAGATGCTGCAAGGCACGCCGGGCATGGCCGGAGCGACCATCACCGGGGACGGGCGCATCGCGCTGATCCTCGACGTGCCGAGCATGCTCAAGCGCTACGCCCGTCGTATCTGACCGCCGTGCGCGGGCCGCGAGGCCCGCGCCCGTGATGGAAGAAGTTTTTTTCAGGAGTGTCTATGGCTGTCAAAGTCCTGGTGGTGGACGATTCGGGGTTCTTCCGCCGCCGCGTCTCGGAGATTCTTTCGGCTGATCCGCAGATCCAGGTGGTCGGCACGGCGACCAACGGCCGCGAGGCGATCGATCAGGCGCTGGCGCTCAAGCCCGACGTGATCACCATGGACTACGAGATGCCGCTGATGGATGGCATCACCGCCGTACGGACCATCATGCAGCGCTGCCCGACGCCGGTCCTGATGTTCTCCTCGCTGACCCACGAGGGTGCGCGGGTGACCCTGGATGCGCTGGACGCCGGCGCCGTCGATTACCTGCCGAAGAACTTCGAGGACATCTCGCGCAACCCGGACAAGGTCCGCCAGTTGCTGTGCGAGAAGGTCCACACCATCGCCAAGAGCAATCGCCGCTTTGCCGCGTACTCGTCCTATTCCTCCAGCACGCCGACTTCAGCAGCACCGGCGGCCAGCAGCGCCGCGCGCCATGCCGCTCCCGCTTCCTCGGGCAGCAGCCATGCGCCAGCGACTCCGGCGCCGACGACTTCCGTCGCCCCAAAGCGTAAGCCCTACCGGCTGGTAGCCATCGGTACGTCCACCGGTGGGCCGGTGGCGCTGCAGCGGGTCCTGACCCAGCTGCCTGCCAACTTCCCCGCGCCGCTGGTGCTGATCCAGCACATGCCGGCGGCCTTCACCAAGGCCTTCGCCGAGCGCCTGGACAAGCTGTGCAAGATCACCGTCAAGGAAGCCGAGGATGGCGACATACTGCGTCCCGGCGTGGCGTTGCTGGCTCCCGGCGGCAAGCAGATGATGGTCGACGCTCGCGGCGCTATCCGCATTCTCCCCGGCGACGAGCGCCTGAACTACAAGCCCTGTGTCGACGTGACCTTCGGTTCCGCGTCCAAGGCCTATGGCGACAAGGTGTTGGCGGTGGTTCTCACCGGCATGGGCGCCGACGGCCGCGAAGGTGCGCGCATGCTCAAGCAGGGCGGCGCCCAGGTCTGGGCGCAGGATGAGGCCAGCTGCGTGATCTACGGCATGCCCATGGCGATCGCCAAGGCCGGCCTGGCCGATGCGGTGTACAGCCTGGACGACATCGGTCGCCACCTGACCGAGGCCTGCGGCTGATGGATGTCCTCAGCCTGGTCGGCCTGATCCTCGCGCTGGTTGCCATCATCGGTGGCAACTTCCTCGAGGGCGGGCACGTCGGTGCCCTGGCCAACGGCCCGGCGGCGCTGATCGTGGTCGGCGGCACCCTGGCCGCCGCGCTGCTGCAGACCCCGGTGGCAGTGCTCAAGCGGGCGCTGACCATGCTGCGCTGGATGGTCCTGCCGCCCAAGGTGGACCTGGTCGGCGGCATCAACCAGGTGGTCGGCTGGAGCATGACGGCGCGCAAGGAAGGCCTGCTGGGCCTGGAAACCGTCGCCGACGCCGAGCGTGACCCCTATGCGCGCAAGGGCTTGCAACTGCTGGTGGACGGCACCGAGCCCGAGGCCATCCGCAGCATCCTCGAAGTCGACCTGTACAACCAGGAAAGCCGCGACCTCGCGGCGGCCAAAGTATTTGAAGCCATGGGCGGCTATTCGCCGACCATCGGCATCATTGGCGCGGTGATGGGCCTGATCCACGTGATGGGCAACCTCGCCGACCCCAGCCAGTTGGGCAACGGCATTGCCGTGGCCTTCGTCGCCACCATCTATGGCGTCGGCCTGGCCAACCTCCTGCTGCTGCCCATCGGCAACAAGCTCAAGAGCATCGTGCTGCGCCAGTCGTGTTACCGCGAAATGTTGATGGAGGGCCTGCTGTCCATCGCCGAAGGCGAGAACCCGCGCTCCATCGAGCTGAAGCTGCAAGGCTTCGTCGGCTGAGGGGGAGGGACAAAGTGGCCTGCTTGACCGATTCGCCAAGCCATCTTCGGCGCCAGAGTCTCCCATACTGCGTTGGCGCTCCTCGCCATAGAGTAACTATGGCTCGTCTCGCCGCCCTGTCTGGAAGCCCCTGGCATCCAACGCTGATCTCGTCAATCGATCGCGCAGGCCACTGACATGCCTCGCCGCAGACGCCACGAGGAACACGAGAATCACGAACGCTGGCTGGTGTCCTACGCGGACTTCATCACCCTGCTGTTCGCCTTCTTCGTGGTGATGTACTCGATCTCCTCGATCAACGAAGGCAAGTACAAGATCCTCTCGGAAACCCTGACCGGTGTGTTCAACCAGCCGGATCGTTCGATCCGCCCGATTCCTGTCGGCGAGGAGCGCCCGCGGACCCAGCAGCCGGACCAGTCGATCACCGAGCCGCAGGACGAGGGGCAGGCCCAGGGCAGCCCCGATACCCTGCAGCAGATCAGCGACAGCGTGCGCCAGGCGTTCGGCGACCTGATCTCCAGCGAACAGCTGTCGGTGCGCGGCAACGAGTTCTGGATCGAGATCACCCTCAATTCCAGCCTGCTGTTCCCCAGCGGCGACGCGATCCCCAATGACGCTGCCTTCGCCATCATCGAGAAGGTCGCCAGGATTCTGGCGCCTTACCGCAATCCGGTGCATGTCGAAGGCTTCACCGACAACGTGCCGATCCATAATTCGCAGTACCCGACCAACTGGGAGTTGTCCGCGGCCCGTGCCGCCAGCATCGTCCGCATGCTCGCCCAGGACGGCCTCGACGCCGGTCGGCTGGCAGCGGTGGGCTATGGCGAATTCCAGCCAGTGGCGGACAATGCCACGGCGGATGGTCGCGCACGCAACCGCCGGGTGGTGCTGGTGATCTCCCGCAACCTGGAGGTGCGCCGCAGCATCAGCGGTGTCGGTAGCGGCAAGGCACAGCCCGATCCGGCCTTGCGGCATGCTGGCACGCAACCTGCACCAGTGCTTGCCAGTGAGGCGCCCGCCAGTGGTGCCGTCAATTCTTCGTCATCGGCCACAGGGCAATGAGAACCATGACTACGATCCTGAGCCGATGCTGTGCCACCGGGGAGCGCGCACTATGAAAGTCTGGGCGGTAGCCAACCAGAAAGGTGGCGTCGGCAAGACCACTTCCTCCATCGCCTTGGCGGGCCTGCTGGCGGATGCCGGCAAGCGCGTGCTGATCGTCGACCTGGACCCCCACGGCTCGATGACCAGCTATTTCGGCCATGACCCGGACAGCCTGGAGCACAGCGTTTTCGACCTGTTCCTGCACCAGGGCAACGTGCCCGAGGGACTGCCCGAGTCACTGCTGCTGCCCACCAGCCACGAGAACATCCGTCTGCTGCCATCGAGCACCGCGCTGGCCACCCTGGAGCGCCAATCGCCGGGGCAGAACGGCCTGGGCCTGGTGATCGCCAAGAGCCTGGCGCAACTGTGGAACGAATTCGACTACGCGATCATCGACAGCCCGCCGCTGCTGGGTGTGCTGATGGTCAACGCCATGGCGGCCAGCCAGCACCTGGTGATCCCGGTGCAGACCGAGTTCCTCGCCCTCAAGGGCCTGGAGCGCATGGTCAACACCCTGAAGATGGTCAACCGCTCGCGCAAGCAGGCGCTGCCGTTCACCATCGTGCCGACCCTGTTCGACCGCCGTACCCAGGCGTCCCTGGGCACCCTGCGGGTATTGCGCGATACCTACCCGGACACGCTGTGGCAAGCCTTCATCCCGGTGGATACCAAGCTGCGCGACGCCAGCCGCCTGGGCATGGTGCCGTCGCGCAACGACAGCAACAGCCGGGGCGTGATCGCCTACCGTGCGTTGCTCAAGCATCTGCTGGCCCATGTGCCGGCGAGCCAGGTAGCCTGAGCATGGCTGGCACCCACAGAAGAATCCGACGGATGCGTTCAAGTCCTGCGCATCCGCTGCCGATAGGCTGGACAGTTACCTTGCGCGGTTATCCATCATGAGTCGTTCCGCTACCGCCACTCGCCCCCAGCTCGCGCTGCAGTCCTACCTGGACGCGCTGCTGCAGGAGGCCACTTTCGAAGACTTCGCCGTGGAGCCGCTGGCGCAGCCCGTTGCCGCACCCGTTGCACCGGTTCCGGTCGCCGCGGTGGCATTGGTGGTCAGCGAGCCGGTGGAGCCACTCACCGCCGAACCTCAGGCAGCGGTGATGCAGGCGCCGGAAACCAGCGTCAGCCTCGACGAATTCGAAGCGGCCGTGCTCGAAGAGCAGGTTCGTGATGCGCGCCTGAGCGGCGTCGCCCGAGCGCCAGTTGCTGAACCCAGGGTCATCGAGGCTCGGCTGCCCGAACCGGTCGCCCCGGTCATCGAGGCGCCGATCGCCGACGAGCCGCCTGCGCAGATCGGCCAGGTCATCGACCTGCACCAGCCCGGCAGTGCCGAGATGCCCGCTGCGCCGCTGAAGCTGCTCGACGATGGTCGTCCGGTATGGGCTGCCGAGCCGTTCGAGTGCCTGCTGTTCGACGTCGCCGGCCTGACCCTGGCAGTGCCGCTGGTCTGCCTGGGCTCGATCTATCCGCTGGCGGGGCACGACCTGACCCCGCTGTTCGGCCAGCCGGACTGGTTCCTTGGCATCCTGCCGGGGCAGAACGGCAACCTCAAGGTGCTCGACACCGCGCGCTGGGTGATGCCCGAGCGCTACCGCGACGACTACCGCGAGGGGCTGCAGTACGTGATTTCCGTGCAGGGCTACGAGTGGGGGCTGGCCGTGCACCAGGTCAGCCGCTCGGTTCGCCTCGACCCGTCCGAGGTGAAGTGGCGCAGCCAGCGCCAGCAGCGCCCGTGGCTGGCCGGCACGGTGATCGACCAGATGTGCGCGCTGCTGGATGTCTCGGCCCTGGCCGAACTGATCGCCAGCGGCGCGGCCAAGCACCTGAAGCCCTGAGGCCGGGCGCTACCTTATTGAAAGACAACCATCGCGCCGCAGGCGGCGCGGTACCAGAAGAGGCGAGGGGATATGAAGAAAACGTCAGCGCAAGGTGCCGAAGATCCGATTCTGCAGTGGGTCACCTTCCGCCTGGACAACGAGACCTACGGCATCAACGTGATGCAGGTCCAGGAAGTGCTGCGCTACACCGAGATCGCGCCGGTCCCCGGTGCCCCGAGCTACGTGCTGGGCATCATCAACCTGCGCGGCAACGTGGTCACCGTGATCGACACCCGCCAGCGTTTCGGCCTGGACCCGGCGCCGGTCTCGGACAACACCCGCATCGTCATCATCGAGGCCGACAAGCAGGTCGTGGGCATCCTGGTCGACAGCGTTGCCGAGGTCGTCTACCTGCGCCAGTCCGAGATCGAGACCGCGCCGAACGTCGGTAACGAGGAATCGGCCAAGTTCATCCAGGGCGTCTGCAACAAGAACGGTGAGCTGCTGATCCTGGTCGAGCTGGACAAGATGATGACCGAGGAAGAGTGGTCGGAGCTGGAGAGCATCTGAGGTGCTGATCGCCCTGGTGGTACTCGGTATCGTCTGCGCCGGTTTGGCGCTGGCCTGCGTCTGGCTGTCCGGCCGGCAGCGCGACCAGCAGGCGCAGGCTGCCGAACTGGCCAAGCAGCTGGCAGTGTTCGAGCAGCGCCTGAAAGAGCAGGGCAAGCGCATCGAGTCGTACCAGCAGATCAATATCCGCATGGGCGAAGAGCTGCGCGAGCTGGCCAAACAGGTCGCGCCGCTGCCGGAGCGCCTGGTGCGCATCGAGCAGCGCGACCCCACCAGCCTGTCCTTCAGCCAGGCCGCGCGCCTGGTCGGCATGGGCGCCAGCCCCGAAGACCTGACCCAGAGCTGCGGCCTGTCCCAGGCCGAGGCCGAGCTGGTCGCCCGCCTGCATCAGGGCAAGGTGCGCGACTGAGTGCCGGGCATCTAGCCCGAAAATGAATCAGGCCCCGGAAGTGGGGCCTGGTGATTGTCGCCGTACTCAGTGCCTGCGACTTTTCGTGCCGATGTTGAACGTCTGCGCGACGATGCCCATGACGACGATGACTGTTGCCAGCAGCAGGGTGTAGACGACTTCGTAGAAGTAGGTTCCTTCCCAGACCATGATGATGAAGGCGCCGATGATGAACACGATCACGGTATAGGTCAGCCACGGGAACAGCCAGACCTTGAGCTGGATGTCCCGGCCCTCGGCCTCCAGCTTGCGGCGCATGCGCAACTGAGAGAACGCAATGACGAGGTAGACCAACAGGGCGATGGTGCCGGTGGCCTGCATCAGCACGTCATACACGTCCATCCAGTGCATGGCCGACAGGAATATCGCCACCAGGGCGAAGATGCTGGAGATCATCACGCCCACGTAGGGGGTGCCGGTGCTGCGCCCGGTGATCTGCATGATGCGATGGGCATCGCCGCGTCGCGACAGCGAGTAGAGCATGCGCGAGGCCGTGTAGAGCGCCGAGTTGAAGCAGCTGCACACCGAGGTCAGGACGATGAAATTGACGATCAGACCGGTGTGGGGAATACCCAGCATATCCAGGGTGACGCGATACGAACCCCAGGTCGGATCGCCAAGGTGCGGGTTGTTCCAGGGCACAAGGGCCACCACGATGAAGATCGAGCCGATGTAGAACAGGCAGATGCGCCAGACCACCGATCTAGTCGTCTTGATGATTTCCTTGCCGGGATTGGCCGACTCGGCTGCGGCTACGGTGACGATCTCGGCGCCGAGGAATGCGAACATCACGCCTAGCAGGGCTACCACCACGGCCTGCCCGCCATTGGGCATGAAGCCACCGACGGCGGTCAGGTTCGACCATCCGCTGGTGTTCCCCCATGGCCACAGGTGGGCGATCGCCAGGCCGCCGATGCAGATGAATAGGACAATGGCAACGACCTTGATCAGGGCGAACCAGAACTCGAATTCGCCGTAGTTGCGCACGTTCATGAAGTTCACCAGCATCAACGCCAGCGTAACGATCAGGGCGAAGCTCCAGCCCGGAATCATCGGGAACCAGCTGTTGAGGATGGTGCCGGCGACGAAGGCCTCCCAGCCCATCAGGAGAGCCCAGAAGTACCAGTACAGCCAGCCGATTGTGAAACCGGCCCAGCGTCCGATGGCGCGGTCGGCGTAGGTGGAGAACGATCCGGTATCGGGCTGCGAGACGGCCATTTCGCCGAGCATCCGCATGACCAGCACCACCAGAATGCCGCCGCCCAGGTAGGCTAGTACCGCAGCCGGCCCCGCCATGGCGATGGTCTTGCCGGAGCCGACGAAAAGCGCCGCGCCGATCACTCCTGCGATGGACATCATGGTCAGATGGCGGGACTTCAGGCCGCCTTTGAGTTCGGTGCTGGGGGCCTCGCTGGCCAGATCATTCATCTTGCTCAAAATCAGACTTCCCTTGCCGCACGGTGGACGGTATGAACGGATGGAGGTGCTTGCCAATCGAATCACCGAGAACTCGTCCTTCCGGCGCCCCGTCGTCCAATTGACACTGGTGACTGCCGGTTCGGTTCCGGTCACTGCACAGCTTGACGGTTGTGTGTAGCCGAAGAGGACGGCGACTTCATGTGCTTTTGCCCACCTGTCGCCGGGCTGGCTCTCAAAGTTGAACAGGTTCCAGATTCCGATCCGGACTGCATGGATGGCGAAAGCTGGGGGGCAGTTCCGTGCCGATGTTGGGCGATAGCGGCGGACTACCATCCATCTGATCAGGATTTTGTGGGATGAGGCTGACAGGTGATTCGGATTTATCTGATAAGAAAGGCGTCAAATCGTCGCTAAATTGGCCTCGTCAAAACTTCTCCCGAGGCCATCGATATGGCGACCATTTCCCGACGTGCCATGGTGCTGTGCTCGCATCCCGGTCGGCTGCTGAACTACAGCGTGCTGCTCAATCGTCTGGAGTTCTATCACCTGAGCCTGTGCCTGAACCTGGATGAAGTACGCAAGGCGCTCGCCACCCGGCAACGCTACAGCCTGTTCATCCATGACGACTTCCGCCCGGGGCCCGGCGAGCTGCTGAGCCTCAAGGCGCTGAGCCAGAGCAATACCTTCCGCCAGTTCCTGCTGGTCGGGCACTACAGTGCCGAGGAAAAGCGCGGGCTGATGCAATGGGCCTGGGCCAACCGCGTACCGCTGCTGGATGTGCTGGACAAGCCGCTGTCGCTGGCGCAGTTGCGCGAAGTGACCAGCGGCATGGTGCTCTATCACAGCGAGGACCGGCAGCCAATCCGTCAATCGGTTCGAGAGTTCTGCGATTTCGCCCCGGCAGGCGATCATCCGCCGGCCCAGCTCGGCTGCGAGTGTCGCAGCTGAGGCTGGTCATTGGCGCCGGGAGTCCGGTCCTTCCAGCAACAGGGGCATCGCGTCCGGCGGCGCCCCTGGTGTGTCGTTCAGCGGGCTCTTGCCCTTGAGATACCAGGCGAAGGCGATGATTTCGGCGATGGTGCGGTAGAGCGCCTCGGGAATCGCGTCGCCCAGCTCCAGGCGCGCCAGCAGGCGCACCAGTTCGCCATTCTCGTAGATCGGCACCTCATGGTGGCGGGCGATGGCGAGGATGGTTTCCGCCAGTTCGTCGTCACCCTTGGCGGTGAGGGTCGGCGCGCTCTGCCCGTCATAGTTGAGCGCGATCACCTGGTGTGGGGCTTTCCTGGCCTTCTTCATGCGGTCTCATCCACCCAGCGCTGTTCCACGGCCGTCCGCGCCCCCTGGGGCGGCTTGCCCTGGCGGCAGCTCAGCTCGCCCACGGTCAGGCCGGCGTCGCTCAGGCGTTGGCGCAGGGTGCCCAGTTCGCCATCGATGAGGTTGGCGGTGGTGTCGCGCTCGGCCCACAGCTGGGTGCCGATGCTGCCGTGGGCCAGGGTGGCCTGGACCTGCAGCGGGCCGAGGCTGTCCAGGTCGAATGCCAGGTCGACGCGCCAGAGCATGTCGCGGGTCTGCTGCTCGCGCTCGCTGGCCGGGCTGTCCTTTTCTTCCTGCTGGATACGCACCTGGATCGGCACCATCTGATGTTGATGGCGCAGGGGGATTTCCAGCTGCCAGGTATTCACCACCGTGCCGTCGGGGAGAACGTCGCTTTGCGCCAGGCTGCCCAGCTGGTGTGTCTGCAGGCGCGAAACCGCGGCCGCGGCGAGCTTGAGCAGCGATTCGAGATCACCTTCCTGCTCCAGCTCACTGGCAAGCCGGCTGGGGAGCGGAAAGCTGATCGCTGACGGTGTGCGCCCGCTGGTCTGGCCGATGACACCCAGGGCGTTGCGCACGAAGGCCGGCATGGCCTGCGCCAGATTGCTGGCACCGGCCATGGCGTTGCCCGGCAGATTGTTCAGCACGGCCGCCGCCGTGCCGCCTTGCACGGCAGGCAGCAACTGGGCGATCAGCCGCAGCAGGTTGGCCTTGAGGTCCAGGGGAAGGCTTTCGACACCGCGCAGCATCTGCCCTTCGAGGAACGCGCCGCTCTGCTGGAAGGCCTGGGCCACGCCCTTGGCGTCACTGAGCTGGCGAATGTCCGGCAGTGCGCCGAGCAACTTGTCCACCGACTGACGCAACTCGGGGCTCACGTCCGGGTTGCTGCCGGCGCCCTGCAGCGCCTTGAGCAGCCCGTCCAGGGGGCCCTGGCGGCTCTGCTGGGCGCTGAGTTGCAGGCTCAGGTCGAGCTGTTCCAGGCGGGCATTCATCGGCAGGAACTGCAAGGCCTGCTGGTCCTGCACACGGGCGCTGAGCAGGCTGTTGAGCGGTAGCGGGTTGGGCGATTCGATGCTCAGCTGGCGCCCGGCCAGCGGAGTGTTGAGCAGCGTCACCAGGACCTTGTAAACCACCTGTTCGGCCTTGCCGAGGGCGACCAACTGGCTGGCATCGACCTTGCCCTGGATCAGCGTGCCGACCGGCAATACGTCGAGGTCGAGGCTTCCCAGCGGTGTCTGGCTGGCGCCGCCCAGGCCCAGCGAGCCCAGGCTTGGTTGGGTCAGCAGGGTGGCGGCGAGGCTGGTCTGGTTCAGAGTCGACAGCTGAAGGGTGCTGCCCTTGGGCAGCGCCTGGGAGCTTTCCGCCACCACCAGCGCCTGCTGGCCGCTGGCCATGGTCAGGCGCAGTAGCAACTGGAAATTCACCTGTCCGTCGCGTACCGCCAGCACTTCCGCATGGGCCTTGTCCCCCGGCGGCAGCAGGTCGCCCAGGCTTTGCGCGAGCTTGAGCGTCAGCTCGGCGGCGTTCTGCGTGCTGCGCAGCGACGGCGTAGGCGGTAGCGGACGGGAAGCGCCAATTTCGCTCGGCATCGGGGACCTGTGGGCGGCGTGACGGGATTACGGCCAGTGTATCGGCCGCGACCGTGGACACTTTAGACCGGCGGTCCGGATGGGCGATCCTCAACAGGGCGAGGAAGTTCGCAGGCTGTCAAAGCGTTAAGACTGGCTTAAGCGAGACGACGGCAAAATGTTGCCGTAAATCTCGAAAATGTTCTCAAGGCGCTCAGTTTCGCGGCTTTACGCCATTGTTACCTGACCGGGAAGGCTGCTTTGCTTTGAGACATGGCCCACTATCGGCGTAATATTACGTTTTCATTGCCGCAGGGAGCGCTGGCTGTATCAGGTGGAATGCAGTAATGACCTTTGCGGAACTGAAGCGTTTTTGGCGAATCGAGATGCTGGGCGGCGAGCAACGCCACTTCAGCTGGTCGCGCCTGTGGCGGCGCTACCGTCAGCGCTCCCGCTACCGTTACATGTTCTGGTTTCGTCTTGCCCAGTTCCTCCATTCGAGCCCCTATCGTTTTTGGCAGAAGCGCGCCGAGCGCATGGGCGATCGCCTGGCGGAGCGCTTCGGTATCGAGATCCCGGTGACCATCCCGGTCGGTGAGGGCCTGTACATTCCGCATCTGGTGGGCATCGTCATTACCCGCAAGGCGGTGATCGGCAAGAACTTCAGCATCTTCCAGAACACCACCATCGGCCAGAAGAACGATGGCAGCCAGCCCATCGTCATTGGTGACAACGTGAGTATTGGCGCCAATGTCTGCATCGTAGGCGATGGCCTGCACATCGGCGATAACGTCACCATCGGTGCCTCGGCGTTCGTCAACCGCGATATCCCGGCCGACCACGCCTATATCTCCCGGCACACCCACAGCCTGATCAAGCAGCAGCACGGGCGCTCACCGATCAGCTCCATGCACACCCGCAACGCCCGCGACGAAGAGGCGCAGTCGGGCGAGCCGGGTGGTTCAGAGGCCAGACGCCGCGCCTGAGGGCGTTACAAGCTGTCGAAAAACCTGACGTCGGGCTTAGGAACGGCTGTGTATAATGCGCCGCCCGAGGCTGCGCTTGGCGGTCCGGACGGTATGGCCGCTTTTTTGCACCACTGACTGTTTTCTGCCCGACGGTTGCCGATGCCCTTGAACCATCCCCTCCTCGAAACCGTGGCGCTCGCCTGCGAGCGGGACTGGCGCATGCTGTTCGAGCGTCTCGATTTGCGACTGGGCGCGGGCGAGATGCTACAGATCGTCGGCCCCAACGGCAGCGGCAAGACCAGCCTGCTACGCCTGCTCAGCGGGCTGATGCAGCCCACCGCCGGTGAGGTGCTGCTCAACGGCAAGCCGCTCGCCGAGCAACGCCACGAGCTGGCCCGGCTGCTGTTGTGGATCGGCCACGCCGCCGGCATCAAGGGCCTGCTCACCGCCGAAGAGAATCTCGCCTGGCTCTGTGCGCTGCACCAGCCGGCCAACCGCGATGCCATCTGGCAAGCGCTGGAGGCCGTCGGCCTGCGCGGTTTCGAGGACGTTCCCTGCCATACCCTGTCCGCCGGCCAGCAGCGCCGCGTGGCCCTGGCGCGTCTTTACCTCGACGCGCCGTCGCTGTGGATCCTCGACGAACCCTTCACGGCCCTGGACAAACAGGGCGTGGCGCAGCTCGAAGAACACCTCGCCGGCCATTGCGAGCGCGGTGGCCTGGTGGTGCTGACCACCCACCACACCCTGGAGCGTATGCCTTCAGGCTATCGCGCCCTCGACCTGGGTCAGCACGCACGGGAGGCGGCGCGATGAGCAACGTCTTCACCCTGCTGCTCGCCCGCGAAGCGCGCCTGCTGTTCCGCCGTCCGGCGGAGCTGGCTAATCCTTTGGTGTTCTTCGCCATCGTCATCGCGCTGTTCCCGCTGGCGGTCGGCCCCGAATCGGAAATGCTCAAGAACCTTTCGCCCGGCCTCGTCTGGGTCGCGGCATTGCTGGCGGTGCTGCTGTCGCTGGACGGCCTGTTCCGCAGCGATTTCGAGGATGGTTCCCTGGAGCAGTGGGTCCTTTCGCCGCACCCCCTGCCACTACTGGTCCTGGCCAAAGTGCTGGCACACTGGCTGGTTTCAGGGCTGGCCCTGGTGCTGCTGTCGCCGCTGTTCGCCCTGATGCTGGGCCTGCCGGCGCGCTGCCTGGCGGACCTGCTGCTGTCGCTGCTGCTGGGTACGCCGGTACTGAGCCTGCTGGGCGCCGTGGGCGCTGCACTCACCGTCGGGCTGAAGCGTGGCGGCCTGCTGCTGGCCTTGCTGATTCTGCCGCTCTACATTCCGGTGCTGATCCTGGGCAGCGGAGCGCTTCAGGCGTCGCTGCAGGGGCTGCCCACCGCCGGGCACCTGTTGTGGCTGGCCAGCCTGACGGCGTTAGCATTGACGCTGACGCCCTTTGCCATCGCCGCCGGGCTGAAGATCAGCGTCGGCGAGTGAACGAACGATCGCCGGGCTGGGAAGCGGCACCGGCGGCAGACTAGAGCTTTGAAATACAGAGCCTGATGATGAACTGGACTTGGTTTCACAAACTTGGCTCGCCCAAGTGGTTCTACGAGATCAGCGGACGCTGGCTGCCGTGGTTCGCCGTCGCTGCAATCGTGCTGATGGCTGCCGGCACCGTCTGGGGCCTGGCCTTCGCGCCGCCGGACTACCAGCAGGGCAACAGCTTCCGGATCATCTATATCCACGTGCCGGCGGCGTTCCTCGCCCAGTCCTGCTACGTCATGCTCGCCGTGGCCGGCGCCATCGGCCTGATCTGGAAAATGAAGATCGCCGACGTCGCCGTGCAGTGCGCCGCGCCCATCGGTGCCTGGATGACCTTCGTCGCGCTGGTCACCGGGGCCATCTGGGGCAAGCCGACCTGGGGCGCCTGGTGGGTCTGGGACGCACGCCTGACCTCGATGCTGATCCTGCTGTTCCTGTATTTCGGCATCATCGCCCTGGGCCAGGCCATCACCAACCGCGACAGCGCCGCCAAGGCCTGCGCCGTGCTGGCGATCGTCGGCGTGGTGAACATCCCGATCATCAAGTACTCGGTGGACTGGTGGAACACCCTGCACCAGCCGGCCACCTTCACCCTGACCGAAAAGCCGCCAATGCCGCCGGAGATGTGGATTCCGCTGCTGATGATGGTCGCCGGTTTCTACTGCTTCTTCGCCGTGGTGCTGTTGATGCGCATGCGCCTGGAAGTGCTCAAGCGCGAAGCCCGCGCGAGCTGGGTGAAGGCCGAGGTGGAGCGCGTGCTATGAGTTTCGAGTCTTTCTCCGATTTCCTCGCCATGGGGCACCATGGCCCTTACGTGTGGTCCGCCTACGCCATCTGCGCGGTGGTCCTGGCGATCAACGTCGTCTCGCCCATCGTGGCGCGCCGGCGTTACCTGCAAGAAGAGGCGCGTCGTCTGCGCCGGGAGGCCAGCAAGTGAATCCGGTCCGCAAGAAGCGTCTGTACATCGTTCTCGCCATCGTTGCCGGTGTCGGTGTCGCCGTCAGCCTGGCGCTGTCGGCCCTGCAGGAAAATATCAACCTGTTCTACACCCCGACCCAGATCGCCAACGGCGAAGCGCCGCACGACACGCGTATCCGCGCCGGCGGCATGGTGGAGAAGGGCTCGCTCAAGCGTTCGGCGGATTCGCTGGACGTGGAGTTCGTGGTCACCGACTTCGCCAAGGAAGTCACGGTGAAGTACCGCGGCATCCTTCCTGATCTGTTCCGTGAAGGGCAGGGCATCGTCGCCCTCGGCAAGATCAACGAGGCCGGCGTGCTGACCGCCGATGAAGTGCTGGCCAAGCACGACGAGAAATACATGCCGCCGGAAGTCACCAAGGCACTCAAGGACAGCGGCAAGCTGGAGCACTACGAAGCCAGCCAGAACGGCAATGCCGCGCCGCAACAAGGGAGCAACTGACGATGGTCCCCGAACTCGGCCACCTCTCGCTGATCCTCGCGCTGTGCATGGCGCTGGTGATGTCGTTCTTCCCGCTGATCGGCGCCTGGCGCGGCGATCGCCAGTGGATGAGCCTGGCGCGCCCGGCAGCCTGGGGGCAGTTCGCCTTCCTGCTGTTCTCCTTCGGCTGCCTGACCTGGGCCTTCCTCCACGATGATTTCTCGGTGGCCTACGTCGCCAGCAACTCCAACAGCGCGCTGCCCTGGTACTACAAGTTCAGCGCCGTGTGGGGCGCTCACGAAGGCTCGCTGCTGCTCTGGGCGCTGATCCTCGGCGGCTGGACCTTCGCTGTCTCGGTGTTCTCCCGCCAGTTGCCGGAAGTGATGCTGGCCCGCGTGCTGGCCGTGATGGGCATGATCAGCACCGGTTTCCTGCTGTTCCTGATCATCACCTCCAACCCCTTCAGCCGCCTGCTGCCGCAGGTGCCGGCGGACGGCAACGACCTCAACCCGCTGTTGCAGGACCCGGGCCTGATCATCCACCCGCCGATGCTCTACATGGGCTACGTGGGCTTCTCGGTGGCCTTCGCCTTCGCTATTGCCGCGCTGCTCGGCGGTCGCCTCGACGCCGCCTGGGCGCGCTGGTCGCGGCCCTGGACGCTGGTGGCCTGGACCTTCCTCGGCGTCGGTATCGTGCTGGGCTCCTGGTGGGCCTACTACGAACTGGGTTGGGGCGGCTGGTGGTTCTGGGACCCGGTGGAAAACGCCTCGTTCATGCCCTGGCTGGTGGGCACCGCGCTGATCCACTCGCTGGCGGTGACCGAGAAGCGCGGCGTGTTCAAGAGCTGGACCGTGCTGCTGGCCATCGCGGCCTTCTCGCTGAGCCTGCTGGGCACCTTCCTGGTCCGTTCCGGCGTGCTGACCTCGGTACACGCCTTCGCCTCGGACCCCGAGCGTGGCGTGTTCATCCTGGCCTTCCTGCTGGTGGTGGTCGGTGGCTCGCTGACGCTGTTCGCCCTGCGCGCGCCGGTGGTCAAGAGCCAGGTCGGCTTCGCCCTGTGGTCCCGCGAGACCCTGCTGCTGCTGAACAACCTGATCCTGGTGGTCACCGCCTCGATGATCCTGCTGGGCACCCTCTACCCGCTGGTGCTCGACGCCATCAGCGGCGCCAAGCTGTCGGTCGGCCCGCCTTACTTCAACGCGCTGTTCGTGCCGCTGATCGCCATCCTCATGCTGGCCCTGGCGGTCGGTGTGCTGGTGCGCTGGAAGGACACTCCGACCCGCTGGCTGCGCAACATGCTCACCCCGGTGCTGATCGGCACCGTGGTGCTGGGTGGCCTCGGCAGCTTCCTGTATGGCGAACTGCACTGGGAAGTGCTCGCCGTGTTCATGCTCGCCGCGTGGGTGGTACTGGCCGGTGTGCGCGACTTCTTCGACAAGGTCCGCCACAAGGGCGTGATCGCCGGTGCCGCGGGCCTGAACCGCAGCTACTGGGGCATGCAACTGGCGCACTTCGGCATTGCCATCTGCGCCATCGGCGTGGTGCTCACCAGCCAGTTCAGCGCCCAGCGCGACCTGCGCATGGCGCCGGGCGAGTCGGTCGAGCTGGCCGGCTACCAGTTCCGCTTCGAGGGCACCCATCACTTCGAAGGGCCGAACTTCACCTCCGACAAGGGCACCATCGTCGTGACCCGCAATGGTTCGGAAGTCGCCACGCTGCACCCGGAGAAGCGCCTGTACAGCGTGCAGAACTCGATGATGACCGAGGCCGGCATCCACGGCAGCCTGACCCGCGACCTCTATGTCGCCCTGGGTGAGCCGCTGGATAGCGGCGCCTGGGCCGTGCGCGTGCACATCAAGCCCTTCGTGCGCTTCATCTGGCTCGGTGGCCTGCTGATGGCCCTGGGCGGCGTGCTGGCGGCGCTCGACCGTCGCTACCGGCTGAAAGTGAAAACGCGTGTACGCGAGGCCCTGGGCCTCGCCGGACAGGGAGCCTGAGTGTGAAGCGTGCGATCCTGCTGTTGCCCCTGGCGATCTTCCTGGTCGTCGCGGTATTCCTCTTCCGTGGTCTGTGGCTGGACCCCAGCGAGCTGCCCTCGGCGCTGATCGGCAAGCCGTTCCCGGCGTTCTCCCTGCCCAGCGTCACCGAGCCGGGCAAGACCTACACCGAGGCCGATATCAAGGGCAAGCCGGCGCTGGTCAACGTCTGGGGCACCTGGTGCCCGACCTGCCGCTTCGAGCATCCGGTGCTGACCGACCTCGCCGCCAAGGGCGTGGTGATCTACGGCATCAACTACAAGGATGACGGCGCCGCCGCGCAGAAGTGGCTCAAGGAGCTGCACAACCCCTACCTGCTGAACATCGCCGACGCACAGGGCACCCTCGGCCTGGACCTGGGTGTCTACGGCGCGCCGGAGACCTACATCATCGACAAAGACGGCATCATCCGCCACAAGCTGGTTGGTGCCGTCGACGAGAAGGTCTGGCGCGAGCAGTTGGCGCCGATCTACCAGGGGCTGGTCGACGAGGCGCTAGGCAAATGAAGCGACTTGTTGCCGCCGCAGCGCTGGGCCTGGCTCTTACTGGTATCGCCCACGCGGCCATCGACACCTACGAGTTCGCCAACGACGCCGAGCGCGAACGTTTCCGCGACTTGACCACCGAGCTGCGTTGCCCCAAGTGCCAGAACCAGGACATCGCCGACTCCAACGCGCCGATCGCCGCCGACCTGCGCAAGCAGATCTACACCCAGATGGCGGCCGGCAAGAGCAATCAGCAGATCGTCGACTACATGGTCGACCGCTACGGCGAGTTCGTGCGCTACAAGCCCGAAGTCAGCGAGCGCACCTGGCTGCTCTGGTTCGGCCCCGCCGCGCTGCTGGGGCTGGGCGTGATCGTCATCGGCGCCATCGTCGTGCGCCGCCGTCGCCCGGCCGCTGCCACTTCCACCACGCTGTCCGCCGAGGAGCAGGCGCGTCTCGACCAATTGCTGGATAACCAAGACAAATGATCGATTTCTGGCTCGCTGCCGGCCTGCTGTTGCTGGTAGCCCTGGCATTTCTCCTCGTCCCTCTGCTGCGTGGCCGCAAGGCCCAGGCCGAGGAAGACCGCACCGCCCTCAACGTCGCCCTGTACCAGGAACGCCTAGCAGAGCTGACCGCCCAGCGTGACGCCGGAACCCTCGACGACGCTCAGCTCGAAGCCGGCCGCGCCGAAGCGGCCCGCGAGCTGCTCTCCGATACCGACGGTGCCAGCGAGGACCGTCGCTCGCGCCTGGGCCGTGCGGCGCCGATGATCGTCGCGCTGGTCCTGCCATTCCTCGCCCTGGGCCTGTATCTGCACTGGGGCGCCAGCGACAAGGTCGCCCTGGCCCGCGAATTCGCCACCGCGCCGCATTCCATGGAAGAAATGACCACTCGCCTGGAGCGTGCGGTTCAGGCCCAGCCGGATTCCGCCGAAGGCTGGTACTTCCTCGGCCGCACCTACATGACCCAGAACCGCGCCGGCGACGCTGCCAAGGCTTTCGAGCAGGCCGCGCGCCTCTCCGGGCGCCAGCCGGAAGTGCTCGGCCAGTGGGCCCAGGCGCTGTATTTCGCCGGTGACAAGGCGCTGACCCAGCAGGTCCGCGAGCTGGCCGACGAAGCCCTGAAGAAGGACCCGCAGGAAGTCACCACCCTCGGTCTGCTCGGCATCGCCGCCTTCGAGGACGAGAAGTACGCCGACGCCATCGACTACTGGGGCCGCCTGGTTGCCGTGCTGCCGCAGGACGATCCGTCCCGCAGCGCCATTGCCGGTGGCATCGAGCGCGCCCGCCAGCGCATGGTCGAGAAGGGCGAGATCCCGCCGGAGGCGCCTGCCGCTGCGCAGACTGCCGGCGTGACCCTGAAGGTGAAGGTCGACCTCACCGCCGCCGTGAAGGGCCAGGTCAAGCCGGACGACAGCGTGTTCGTCTTCGCCCGCGCAGTGAGCGGCCCGCCGATGCCGCTGGCGGTGAAGCGCCTGAAGGTCTCCGACCTGCCCAGCGAGGTTTCCCTCAGTGATGCCGACGCGATGATGCCGCAGCTCAAGCTCTCGCAGCACCCGCAGGTGCAGCTCGTCGCGCGGATCTCCCGTGCCGGCAATGCCATCACCGGCGAATGGATCGGACGCAGCGAAGCGTTGTCTACTGCCAACGCGGGCGAGCAGAGCATCACCATCGACAGCCCGGATCAGAACTAAGACGAACAAGAGAGGGTTGAGCGATGAAGGGCAGAGTGCTGGCGCTGGGCGCCATGCTGGTACTGGGTGGTTGCGTGGTGCAGCCGCAGCAACCTGAGCAGCCGCCACAACAGACGTCTCCGCCTGCGCATCCGACTACCCCGACACCGCCGCCCAAGCAGTCGTCTTCGCCGATCACCCCGCAGCCGAGCTCCGCACCGGCTGCCAAGCGCCCGACCCAGTTCGCCCCGCCGCCCGGTGGCAAGGGGCGCTGGGATGCCAGCCTGGGCGTCTACGTGATCCAGGGCCAGAAGGACCTCTACTACCGCCAGCGTACCTATTACCACTGGGACAACGGCTGGTACTGGGGCGTCGGCCCGCAAGGCCCCTGGACCGAAACCGACAGCAGCGGCGTGCCGCCGGGGCTGACGCGCAAGTACGCGCAATAACGCGGACTTTTCGTAGGAGCGAGCGTGCTCGCGAACCGCTTGACGCCGGTGTCGCCGGGAGTCTCGTTCGCGAGCAAGCTCGCTCCTACAGGTTCCACCGAGGCGGCGCTCAATCGAACCTCCCCATCTCCGTCCCCAGTTCGATCACTTCCACCCGATTCCGTCCGCTCGCCTTGGCCTTGTACATCGCCTTGTCCGCTGCTGCGTAAAGTCCCTCGTAGGTGCCGGGAACGCCCGCTTCCAGGCAGGCAATGCCGAAGCTGGCGGTGAGGTAGAGCAGGCCGTCCTTCATCGGCAACGGGGTTTCCTCCAGCAAGCGGCGCACCTTTTCGGCGATGGTGCGCGCCTGCGGCTGCGAGGTGTCGGGCAACAGCAGCAGGAACTCCTCGCCACCCAGGCGCGCCACGCTGTCGCCGGTGCGTGTGTAGTTGCGCAGGAGCGTGGCGGTGTGGCGGATGACTTCATCGCCCAGTGGATGGCCATAGCGGTCGTTGATGAACTTGAAATGATCCAGGTCCACCATGAGCAGGCTGATGGGCGCCGGCTGGCGCGCGGCGCGGGACAGTTCCATGCTCACCAGCTGGTCGAACTGGCGGCGGTTGAACAACCCGGTCAGCGGGTCGTGGCCGGCGAGGTATTCCAGCTGGCGGTTCTTTTCCTCCAGTTCCAGCCGCTGTTGGCGGAGGAACTCGCGCTGGCGCAGGTTGCGCACATGGCCGTGCCAGAGGATCAGCGAAAGGATCACGCCGATGCCACAGATGGTCAGCCCGCCCATCTGGTTGGACAGGCGCAGCTGCGGATCAGCCTGGGTCAGGCCGATCGTCAGTTCGAAGGCGGCGAAGGCGAGAATGTAGAGAGAGACCGCCAGTCGGGGGCGCATCAGCAGGATCAGGGCGGCGGCCACCGAGGCCATCAGGAAGGGCGTGATGCTGCTGGTGACCTGTTGGTCTGCGCCGGTTATGGCGACGCCGAAGCCCAGCAACAAGGCGCTGCCCAGGGTGGTCAGCAGTTGCATGTACCACAGCGGCGCGCTGCGCCTGGGGGGTAAGGCGAGCCATGCCAGCAGCCCGAGCAGGGAGAAGAGCACCGCGACCGTGGCATGCACGCGGATGATGTCCATCCTCCAGCCGTCGTGCGCCGCGCTCGCCCCTTGCAGATTGAGCTTGAACACGATGATGTGGATCAGATCGAACAGCACGGCCAGCGGTGCCGACAGATACAGCCGCCTGAGGTTTTCCCGGGCGATCGGCAGCGCCAGCGCGTCGTTGACCGCGATGGCGTGGTGCAGTCGCTGGAGCAACGTCCTGGACACGGGCTCTGGCCTCCTGCGCAAAGTGTCGGGCAGTTGCAGAATAGTCAGCCGCTGCCACGCTGTCGTGGCGATCGAGCCTGACGTGACCTGGCCTTGCATTGAGGGAGTCACAGACCGCTATCGATAAATTTCCGACCCTGGCAACGAATTGGCCTGGAACATTGTCGGATAGGCCCTCTGCGGGCATAGTCCGCAACCCGGTTCGCTCAAGGATATGCGTCATGAATAGAGTGCAAAGACTGCCGACGGAGCAGGGCCTGGATGCTGAGCGCACGCTGCTGGACGCCACCTTTGCCGGCCAGCGTGACAGCGGCCTGCTGTTCTGGCGCCCACTGGAGCAGTCCCTGGTGATGCCGCGCCGGCTGAGCCGACTGGAAGGCTTTTCTGCCGCCGAGGCCGCGTGTGCCGGGCTGGGGTGGCCGATAGCCCTGCGCGACACCGGTGGCGAACCGGTACCGCAGTCCCCTGGCGTGCTCAATGTCGCACTGGTCTATGCGATCCCGCCGGGCGATAACGAGCAGACGCGTATCGAAACCGCCTACCTGCGCCTGTGCCAGCCGCTGTGCGACTGGTTGGCCGCCCTCGGCCTCGATCCGGGCCTGGGGGAAGTGGATGGCGCCTTCTGCGATGGCCGCTACAACGTCAACCTGGGCGGTCGCAAGCTGGTGGGCACCGCCCAGCGCTGGCGTCGCCGGCCCAGCGACGGGCGTTATGTGGTCCTGGCCCACGGCGCGATCCTGATGGAAAACCAGCGCGAGCCGATGGTCGATGCGGTGAACGCCTTCTACGAGAATTGTGGGCTCGACGCCCGCGTGCGCGCCACCAGCCACGTGGCGTTGGATGAGTTGTACGAACAGCCCTGGGACCAGGTTGACGCCCTGGCCGGGCAGTTCCAGCGGCACTTGCTGGCCGAGGGTGTGGCGCTGGATGTGTGATACGAACGACGTGGGTGGATCTTCGCTTCGCCCCAACCCTTCCAAGGAGTCTTGATACATGGAACATGGGACGAATTACCTGCAATCCACGGTGGTCTTCCTGATCGCCGCGGTGTTCATGGTGCCGTTGGCCAAGCGCCTGCAACTCGGTGCTGTGCTGGGCTACCTGCTGGCCGGGGTGATCATCGGGCCATACCTGCTGGGCCTGATCGACAACCCGGAAAGCGTCGCCAGTCTTTCCGAGCTTGGCGTGGTGCTGCTGCTCTTCATCATCGGGCTGGAGCTGTCGCCCAAGCGCCTCTGGGTGATGCGCAAGCAGGTATTCGGCGTGGGCCTGGCGCAGGTGCTGCTGACCGCCCTGGCACTGGGCAGCCTCGCCGTGCTGGTGTTCGAGCTGCTGGTGAATACCGCCGTGGTGATCGGTGGCGGCCTGGCGCTGTCGTCCACCGCCTTCGGCCTGCAGATCCTCGCGGAGCGCAAGGAACTCAACAGTCCCTATGGACGCCTGGCGTTCGCCATCCTGTTGTTCCAGGACATCGCCGCGATCCCGCTGATCGCCATGATCCCGCTGCTGGGCGCCCGCGCCGACACCCTCGCGCCCGGTGGCGATGTCGCCCATGTGATCGAAGTGGTGGGCAGCATCGCCGTGGTGGTGATCGGCGGGCGCTTCCTGCTGCGCCCGGTGTTCCGCTCGGTGGCGCGTACCGGCCAGGCGGACCTGTCCACCGCCACTGCCTTGCTGGTGGTGGTCGGTACGGCGTGGTTGATGGAGGAGGCCGGCGTATCCATGGGGCTGGGCGCCTTCCTCGCCGGCCTGCTGCTGGCGGATTCCGAGTACCGCCATGAACTGGAAGCGCAGATCGAGCCCTTCAAGGGCCTGTTATTGGGGCTGTTCTTCATCAGCGTGGGCATGAGCGCTGACCTCGGCCTGCTCAAGAACGAGCCGTTCCGGGTCATTGGCCTGACCCTGCTGCTGGTGGCGATCAAGCTGCCGCTGCTGTTCGTCATCGGCCGTCTGGCCGGTGGCCTGGACAAGGTGTCGGCGCTGCGCCTGGGCGTGCTGCTCGGCGCCGGCGGCGAATTCGCCTTCGTGGTGTTCAAGCTGGCGGCGGCGCAGGGACTGATGGACGCCGACATGCATTCACTGCTGGTGCTGGGCATCACGCTGTCCATGGCGATGACGCCGCTGATGGTGCTGGCCCTTGCACGTAGTATCAAACCCAAGCCCGCGGTACTGCGCGAACCGCCGCCGGAATACCGCCAACTGCCGGACGACGCGCCGCGCGTGGTGATCGCCGGCATGGGCCGGATGGGCCAGGTGGTCGCCCGTATCATGCGCGCCCAGGGCGTGCCCTTCGTCGCGCTGGACACCTCGGTGGATACCATCGAACTGACCCGCAGCTATGGCAATATCCCGATCTTCTACGGCGACCCGCTGCGCCCGGAGATCCTCCGTGCCGCCCAGGTGGAGAAAGCCGAGTTCTTCGTCGTCGCCACCGACGATCCGCAGACCAACATCGAGACCGCGCGCCTGGTGCGCAAGCTCTACCCGCACATCAAGGTCATCGGCCGGGCGCGCAACCGCCAGCACGTCTATCACCTGCTGGACGCCGACGCGACGCCGGTGCGCGAAACCTTCCACTCGAGCCTGGAAATGAGCCGCCTGCTGCTCACCGGCCTGGGCCTGAACGAGGAGCAGGTCGGCGCGCGCATCCGCCGTTTCAAGCGCCACGACGAGGCGGTGCTGATGGCCCAGTACCGCGTCTACGACGACGAGAAAGCCGTAGTCCAGACTGCACGCGAGGCACGCAAGGAGCTGGAAACCCTGTTCGAGGCTGACCACCTGGAAGACCAGGGTATCGGCCACCACTGACGGGCCATTCCGCGCATCGATAGTGCTGGGGTGGGCTGCCCGCCCCGGCGCATCCTCGGGTCTTCGCAATGGAGGCCCCATCGATGAGCGACTACCGCACCTTTACCCGGGAGGACCGCGACGGCGTAGCCGTGGTGAGCTTCCGTCATCCACCGATCAACCTGATCGACCGCGCCATGGTCATCGACCTGCTGCATCTGGCCGATGAGCTCGAGCGCAACGCCGATATCCGTGTGGTGTTGTTCCGCAGCAGCAACCCGGACTTCTTCCTTGCCCACTACGATCTCGGCAGCCAGCTCGACGCGCCGCCGATGAAGCTGCCCGCCGGCATGGCCAGCCCGCTCAGCGCGCTGCTCAGCCGTTTCAGCCGGTTGCCGCAGGTGACCATTGGTGAACTGCGCGGCCGCGCGCGTGGCGCCGGCAGCGAATTCCTCCTGGCGCTGGATATGCGCTTCGCCTCCCGTGAACGCGCGCTGCTTGGCCAGCCGGAAGTGGCGGTCGGCCTGTTGCCTGGCGCGGGCGGTACGGTGCGCCTGGCACAGATGCTCGGGCGGGGCAGGGCGCTGGAAGTCTGCCTGGGTGGCGAGGACTTCGATGCGGACACGGCAGAGCGCTACGGCTGGATCAACCGGGCACTGGCGGATGCGGAACTGGAAGGATTCTGCGAGGCCCTGGCGCGACGGATCGCGGCCTTCCCGGCGGCAGGCATCGTCCATGTGAAGGCGGTGGTGGATCAGGTGACCGCAGCGGACCAGGCGGCACTGGTGGATGAATCGCAGCGCTTCGTCGGTGACATGTCCGCACCCGCGACGCTGGAGCGGGTGCGCTGGATGATGGACAACGGTGGCCAGCGGGACGGGGAACTCGAACGCGAACTGGGGGCAGCGCTCGGGCGCTACCCGGCCTGAACCGCTGGCGAGGACGGCGTCACGCGGTCTTCGCCAGGATCGGCTCGTTCGCCACGGCGACCAGTATCGGCCGGGCCAATTGATGCTTGACCGCCGGACGCGGCTGGCGGCTGACCGAGGGGCGACGGTCGGGGATGACCACGGCCGAGCCCGGCGAGCGCAGGGTCAGCACGGCAATGACGCTGAGCAGCACCACGGCGGCGAGCACGATGCTGGCCAGGGCGACATACAGCAGCAGCTCCACCAGGGAGCCAACGAGCAGCAGGAAATCGAGAATGACTTGCATGGTGGTGTCCTCTTGACGATCCGTTGGGGGCGTCTCGCGAGTAGCTCGTTCGCCCCTGCGGCCCGACTGCGGGGCCGGCGAATCTCCTGCCAGCGAGTTGATGGGGCAAAGATGCCGCGCACGGACTATCAAGAGAACTGAATGCGCCGACTGGTGACTATCGACGTTATCGATAACGGCTGGAAGCCGCAGTTTAGAGAGGCGCCCAGGTTATTTTCGGGCGCCTGCGACCTTGGTCTCGTAGACGCTCAGAACTTCTCGCCCGGCTGCAGGAAGCGCCATTGGCCAACCGGCAGCTTGCCCATGGCCACGCCGCCCAGGCGCAGGCGGCGGATCGACAGGGCATGCAGACCGACGGCCCGGCACATGGCGCCGATCTGCCCAGGGCGGAACTGCTTGCCGGCGAAGCGCAGGCGGTTTTCGCTCTGCCAGCTGACCTTCAGCGACGGCAGCTCGCGGCCGTCGATGACCAGGCCACGGCACAGGCGCTTCAGGCCATTGTCGGCAATCTGCCCGCTGACCTCGACCACGTACTCGTGCTCGATGTTGTCCGCCTCGTCCACCAGCCGGCGCTGCACGCCGCGGCTCTGGGTGTAGACGAGCAGGCCGCTGGCGTCGGTCTCCAGCACCGTGGTGTTGAACTGGTGGCCGAAGTGCTTGCGCAGCAGGCGCTGCTGCAGGTTGTCCTCGGCCCAGCGCTTGTCCGGCGTCAGCAGTTGCTGGGCGGAGTTCGCGCCGTTGCCGCTGCCCAGGCCGACCGGCTTGTGCACCAGGATGGTCACCGGCGGAATCGGGTCGGCGGAGGCACCCGGCAGCAGTTCGATGCGCTGGGCGTCGACCTTGAATTGCGGTTCTTCCACGCGCTGGCCGTCCACCGTGACCCAGCCGCCCTCGATGTACAGCTCGGCTTCGCGGCGCGAACAGGGCAGCAGCTCGGCGAGGCGCTTGGACAGGCGGATGGCTTCGGACATTTCGGGTAACCAGACAGGGGAAAGCGATCATTGTAACCGCAAGCCGGCGGAATGATCCGCGCGGCTTCCGGTCACAACTGCAGAGCAAGCAATGAGGAAGCGCGATGCGGATCACCCTGATCGACGGCCTGGGCTGGGACCTGGACGAACACGGCAGCGGCGGCCTGATCAACAAGCGTGGCGAGAAGGTGCACCTGCGCCAGGGCGACATGGACGGCGCGTGCGGCCCGTACTGCCTGGTGATGGCGATGCTGGCGCGCAACCAGCTCGGCCGGCGCGCGGCCAAGGGCCTGGCGCCGGTGGATTCGCGCACCCGCTACGGGCGGCTGATGGAGGCGTTGAACGCGCACGAGACCCTGGTGCGCGTTGGCACCACCGGCGCGGATCTGCTGGAGCTGCTCAAGGTCATCAGCGACAAGGAATACCGCGTCGAACGCGGCAACGGTACGCGGATGGTCGAGCTGACCCGGCGGCACCTCGACGAGAACATCCCGGTGGTGCTGGGCTTCCACGGCCGCAAGGACAGCGATATCCGCCACTGGTGCCTGGCGGTGGGGATGAGCGACGACGCCTTCTTCCTTCTCGACCCGGCGCACGACCTGCAGCGCGGGCTGGCCTGGAACGCGGTGCTCACCACCCAGGCCAATGGCTCGCGCTTCGGTTATCGCTACCTCAACGCGAAAGGTACCTGGGCGGTGACGCTCAAGGAAATGGTGGCGCTGCTCTAGGCCCTTGCTGGTGTGGCAGGGTTCAGCGAGTGAAGCGGAACAGGTTGTAGCCACCCAGTTGCTCGGGCACCAGCAGCACGAAACCGTCGTGCGAGTTGCGCACCAAGCCGACCACGTCGGTCTCGCGCGCCGCCGCCTGCTCCAGGCCGCTGTATCCCACCTGCGGGTCGTCGTTCACCGAAGCGCCGCCGACGAATACCAGCCGCTTGTCGTCCAGGCGTTGCAGATAGCCGCTGATGCGCTGCGAACCGCTGGTCTTCTCCAGGTACAGGCCCTTGGGCGTTTGCCGCACCGAGCATTTGAAATTCGGGTAGCCGTACAGTGCTTCCGTTTCGATCTGCACCGAGCGGCATTTCCAGTTCCCGGTCAGGGCCGCGTCGGCCAGTGGTTCGGGATCTTCCAGCACGATGCGGTACAGATTCAGCGCTTCGTTGCGGGTGGTCTCGTCTTCACTCTGCTGGAGCTGGTCGAGCAGGCGCTTGACCTCGCCATCGAGGGTCGTCAGGCGCTGCTGGTCGGCAGCGTTGACCGCGGCGGGCCAGACGGTCGCGGTGTCGTCGGCGAAGGCCAACGGGGAGAGCAGCAGGCCGGCGGTGAGCAGGGCAGCGGTGAGGGAGCAGCGTTTCGACATCTTGTGCATTCCATTGCAGGGGGAAATCCCGCGGCGCGAGCCGCGGGCGAGGGGGTTCAGGGGGCGTCCCGAACTGTTGGCTCGATGGGCGGAGCGACGGGCGCCTCGCGCTCGTGGACCCAGGACATGAACAGCTCGTAGCCCAGCGCCAGTACCACCGGGCCGACGAACAGGCCGATGATGCCATTGCTGAGCATGCCGCCCAGGGCGCCGATCAGGATCACCGGCATCGGCACCTTGCCGCCGCGGCCGAACATCAGCGGCTTGAGGACGTTGTCGGAGAGGCCGCCGGCCATGGTCCAGATCGTGAACAGGATGGCGACCAGCAGCGAATCGTTGGTCATGAATACATAGATGATCGCCGGGATGGTGATCAGCACCACCGGCAACTGGGTGATGCCCAGCAACAGGACGCCCAGGGCCAGCAGGCCGGCGCCGGGGATGCCCATGACGACGAAGCCCAGGCCGAGGATCATGGTCTGGATGAAGGCCACGCCGACCACGCCCTGGGCTACCGCACGGATGGTGCCGGTGCACAGCTCGGCCAGCCCCGGTCCGCGCTCCGGGCCGGAGATACGGATGGCGATATCGCAGGAGGTTCGGCTGCCCAGTTCGCCGTAGGCCATGATCACCCCGGCAATGACGAACGCGGCGAGGAACTGCATCAGGCCCATGCCCGCACCCGCCGCCTGACCCGCCAGGGTCTTGGCGACGCCCTGCAGGTGCGGGGCCATCTGGTGCACCACGCCCATGAAGTCGGTGGCCACGCGTGTCCAGAAGGGATAGATGTACTGCCCAATCACCGGCCAGGTCTGCACCGAGTCGGGTGGCAGAGGTATCTGCAGGGTGCGGTTCTGGATCGCGTGCACCAGGTCGCGCACCGAATCGGCCATCGACATGCCGATCACCACCACCGGCACCAGCAGGATCACCAGGCCGAGGATCACGATCAGCGTCGCCGCGCTGTTGGGCCGTCCGCCCAGCCAGCCGCTGAGCAACTGATGCAACGGGTAGAGGGTGATGGCGAGGATCACCGACCAGAGCATGAGGTCGAGGAAGGGATGGAAGATGCGGAAGCAGAACAGGGCCAGCAACAGGATCAGGCCGGCGCGGATCAGCACATCGAGCAGGTTGCGCGACAGCAGCTTTTCCGGGGAGGGCAGCATGGGGTGCTCCTTGCAGCGGGCGCGACGTGGCCCAGTCCTTAACTATCGGCGGACTCTGCCCGAGTGCAAGGTATTCAGGCAATAAAGGAAGTTCGGTATTGCGGGGAGATCGTGAAAAGCGCGGAGGTGGAGCGGGGGGAGGCGGGCAGCCTGCCGAGGTTCGGCAGGCTTGCCAGCGGGTATTACTTCTTGCCGAGGCTGATGTGGCGGCTCGGTGCGCCGTAGTTCTGACCGGTCACGCCCTTGGCGATCTGCTGGATCTCACCGCCGGAGTTCAGGAAGGCGGCGATCTGGGCTTCCAGGGCTTCGCTGGTCGCGGTAGCGGCGGGAGCCTTGGGGGCGGCTTTCTGGCGGGTGGAGGGCTTGGTAGTCATATCTGCCATACCTGTCTGCGCAAATTGGCCGCCCATTGTACATCAAACGAGCAGGTTTCGGGGCGGTCATGGAACGAACGGTCTCATTCGGCTGCCTGAATCGTCCTTCGCGCGCGGTGTGGCGGCAGTGCTACCCTCTGCGCACTCCGGCCTTTCAGAGCCCGCCATGTCCCTGCTGTCGTCCCGCCAGCGCAATGCCTTGCGCCTGGCTCGCTCGTTCCTCGCTCCCTACCGCTGGCGTGCCCTTGGCGCGTTGCTGGCGCTGCTGTTCACCGCCGCCATCACCCTGTCCCTGGGACAGGGCATCCGCCTGCTGGTGGACCAGGGCTTCATCACCCAGTCCGAACAGCTGCTCACCCGCGCCATCGGTATCTTCTTCGCCCTGGTGCTGTGCCTGGCGGTGGGTACCTTCGTGCGCTTCTACCTGGTGTCGTGGATTGGCGAGCGGTTCGTCGCGGACATCCGCCAGCGCGTGTTCGACCACCTGATCGAACTGCACCCCGGCTTCTACGAGAACAACCGCGCCTCGGAAATCCAGTCGCGGCTGACCGCCGACACGACGCTGCTGCAGTCGGTGATCGGCTCCTCGCTGTCGATGGCGCTGCGTAATGTTCTGATGCTGCTGGGCGGGGTGATCCTGATGTTCTTCACCAACGCCAAGTTGACCAGCATCGTGGTTGCTTCGCTGCCGCTGGTGATTGCGCCGATCCTGCTGTTCGGCCGCCGCGTGCGCAGCCTGTCGCGGCTCAGCCAGGATCGCGTGGCGGATGTCGGCAGCTACGTCGGCGAGTCCCTCGGCCAGATCAAGACGGTACAGGCCTACAACCACCAGGCGCAGGACCGCGCACGCTTCGGGCGCACGGTGGAAGACGCCTTCGACACCGCGCGCAAGCGCATCATGCAGCGCTCCTGGCTGGTCAGCGTGGTGATCCTGCTGGTACTTGGCGCAGTGGGCGTGATGCTCTGGGTCGGCGGCATGGACGTGATCGCCGGGCGCATCAGCCCCGGCGACCTCGCTGCCTTCGTGTTCTACAGCCTGATCGTCGGCATGGCCTTCGGCACGCTGAGCGAGGTGATTGGAGAGCTGCAGCGCGCCGCCGGTGCGGCCGAGCGTATCGCCGAGCTATTGCGGGCGCGCAGTGAAATCCACGCACCGGCCAGCGACTTGCTGCGTTTGCCCGAGCGCATCGTCGGCAGTATCGATCTGCAGGGCGTGCATTTCGCCTATCCGTCGCGCCCGGAGCAATGGGCCATCGATGGCATCGACCTGCACGTGGAGCCGGGCGAAACCCTGGCGCTGGTGGGGCCGTCGGGCGCGGGCAAGTCCACTCTGTTCGACCTGCTCTTGCGCTTCTACGACCCGCAGCAGGGGCGCATCCTGATCGACGGCCAGCCCATCGCCCAACTCGATCCGACGGACCTGCGCCGCAGCTTCGCGCTGGTTTCGCAGAACCCGGCGCTGTTCTTCGGCACGGTGGAGGAGAACATCCGCTACGGCCGCCCCGGCGCCAGCGATGCTGAAGTGGAGGCTGCCGCCCGTGCAGCCCACGCCCACGAATTTATCCTGCGTCTGCCCGAGGGTTATCAGACTCATCTGGGGGAGAGCGGCCAGGGGCTTTCCGGCGGGCAGCGCCAGCGCCTGGCGATTGCCCGCGCGTTGCTGGTGGACGCGCCTATCCTGTTGCTGGACGAAGCCACCAGCGCGCTGGATGCCGAGAGCGAACACCTGATCCAGCAGGCGTTGCCGGGGCTGATGCGTGACCGCACCACGCTGGTGATCGCCCACCGCCTGGCCACGGTGCTCAATGCCGACCGTATCGCGGTGATCGAGCATGGTCGCCTGGTGGCGCTGGGGCGGCACGCCGAGTTGGTTGTAAGCAGTCCCCTGTATGCGCGCCTGGCCGAACTCCAGTTCGGCCAGAAGGAACACAGCCTTTAGGAGCGAGCTCGCTCGCGAACTGCTTAACTCCGGAGCTGCCGCAGAGCCTGGTTCGCGAGCAAGGGCTGGGCGTCCCCTCGGTCCTACATGAAGCCGGCGTTCGGCGGCTTGAGGCGCATCCTTGCGCCAATGCGCGTAGAATACCCGCCCCGTTCACGAGGTAAGCGTCATGGCAGTCATAGGTCGGTTCAATTCGTTGCAGGTGGCCAAGCACACCGATTTCGGTCTCTACCTGGATGGCGAGAGCCACGGCGAAATCCTGCTGCCCAAGCGCTACGTGCCGAAGAACGAACCCACCGAGGTGGGCGACTGGCTGAACGTGTTCATCTACCTGGACAGCGAAGACCGCCTGATCGCCACCACCCAGAAGCCCAAGGTGCAGGTCGGCGGTTTCGCCAGCCTCAAGGTGGTGGAGGTCAATCGCATCGGTCTGTTCCTCGACTGGGGGCTGCCCAAGGACCTGCTCCTGCCGCACTCGGAAGAGAAACGTCCGCTGCAGGTTGGCGATTACTGCGTGGTCTACGTCTACCTCGACGAGCGCAGCCGCCGCATCACCGCCACCGCGCGCCTGGACCGCTACCTGGACAACACCCCGGCGAACTACAAGGCCGGCCAGGAAGTCGACCTGCTGGTCGTCGAGCGTACCGACCTGGGCTACAAGGCGATCATCGAAGGCAAACACTGGGGGCTCATCCACAAGAACGAAGCGTTCAAGTTCCTCCGGGGTGGCCTGCGTGAGAAGGGCTACATCAAGGAGATGCGCGCCGACGGCAAGATCAGCCTGAGCCTGCAACCCGCCGGCGCGGGGCTCTCGGATGCCCTGAGCGAGAAGATACTCCAGGCTCTGCGCGATGCCGGCGGCAAGCTGGCGATCAGCGACAAGAGCCCGCCGGAGCGGATCGCCCAGCAGTTCGGCGTCAGCAAGGGCAACTTCAAGAAGGCCATCGGCGGCCTGTTCAAGCAGGGCCTGATCGTCATCCACGACGATCGCATCGAGCTGGCCTGACGGCTCAGCCGCGCCCGCGGACGATGGATTCGGCCACTGCGCAACGCGGCTCGGCCGGGGCCAGCGAGCCCATGCGCTGCAGGTCGACCGGCGTGCCCGGCTCGGCCTTCAGCTGGCGACGCAGGTCGTCGAATACCTGGTCATGCTCCTTGCGAAAGCGCAGCACCGGCCCAGCGCATGCACGCAGGCCGTGACGGCGCAGGATGCGCGTGGCGCTGCCGGCAAAGTTGAAGGCGATATCACCGGGCAACTCAAAGCTGTCGCTGAACGGCTGACCATCGATTTCGCCATCCACTTCGAATACCACCAGCGCCTCTCGGCTGGCGGCGTTCTCCACCCGGTAGCGCAGGCGGATCCGGTACTGCTGGCGGTCGAGGCCAGCGGTGGAATGGATGGTGACCTGAGCGGGAGCGGTCATTCTCTCTCCTGGAGGTAAGAACCCATGGCCACCGCACCCCGGGGGCTCAGCGGCTCAACTGGCAAGCGTAGTGACCGTAGCTCGCTTCCCGCATTGCGGCCAGCACAGGGCAGTCTACGGCAGTGCCGAGACACCACCTTCGATCTCAACGCTCAGGCAGCTATTGCAAAGCTGCCCGCGGATATTCTCGAACCCGCCCGCTGGGACTCGGCTGACCTGCATCAAGGGTGGGGCACAGGCTGCCGAAGCAGGGCGGGGTCGCGCTTCAACTGCCTGCAGACGGGGCGCTGCGGGTCTTCCGAACCACGGAAAAGGGGAAAAAGCTGGCTAGCGCTACATCATGTATTGCGCTGTGCTGGTGTTCCGCCGGCATCGGATGGCCGAGATCGATGACCTGGCGGCTGTGAAGCGCATCGATCATCTGCAGCACAAGGTCGGTGCGTTGGTTCTATTGGGGCTGATCGGGGCGATAACCTGCGGCCTGGCAGCTCTAGCGCTGTCCTGACGGGGCTTGCGTGGAGGCGGTGGCTGGACGAGGATGCGACTCTCGCTGGCTGCTGGAGATCGCCATGATCCGCGACATTCTCAAGATGGGCGACGACCGCCTGTTGCGCATTGCACCGCCGGTACCGGATTCGATGATCGGAACGGCCGAGTTGCAGGAACTCATCGATGACATGTTCGAGACCATGCACCACGTTGGCGGCGTTGGCCTGGCCGCGCCGCAGATCGGCGTGGACCTGCAGCTGGTGATCTTCGGTTTCGAGCGCAGCGAGCGCTACCCGGATGCACCGGCAGTGCCGCCGACCATCCTGCTCAATCCGCTGATCACGCCTGTCGGCGACGAGCTGGAGGAGGGGTGGGAAGGCTGCCTGTCGGTGCCGGGCCTGCGTGGCGCAGTGGACCGTTACCGGAGCATCCGCTACCAGGGCGTCGATCCCCAGGGCCAGCCCATCGACCGTATGGTGGAAGGCTTCCATGCGCGGGTGGTGCAGCACGAGTGCGACCACCTGATCGGCCGGCTGTATCCGTCGCGCATCACCGATTTCAGCAAGTTCGGCTTTACCGAGGTGCTGTTCCCGGGGCTCGATCCGAGCGCGGATGACTGACACCAGCTCAAGCTTTTCTCCATAGCAGCGAACTTGCTGCTACAGCAGGTGATGGTTCTGCGCGCGTTTGCAGGAGTGGGCTTTTCCAGAGCCGAGGGCGGCGCCGCCCTCAACTTTCCTCGTCGAGCTGGTAACGGGTCGGCACCAGGCTTTCCTTGATCTTGCGCAGGTGCGGCTGGAAATCCACGCCGCGGCGCAGGGTCACGCCGGTGGCGAGCACGTCGAGCACGGTGAGCTGGATGATCCTTGAGGTCATCGGCATATAGATGTCGGTGTCCTCGGGCAGCGGGATGTCCAGGCTCAGGGTGCTGGCGCGGGCCAGCGGCGAGTCCGCGGCGGTCAGGCCGAGCACCGAGGCGCCGTTCTGTCGCGCCAGGTGGGCCACGTCCACCAGCTCGCGGGTGCGCCCGGTGTAGGAAATCACCACGAACAGGTCGCCGGTGTGTGCTACCGAGGCGATCATCCGCTGCATCAGTACATCGCTCTGCGCTGACACCGCCAGGTTGAAGCGAAAGAACTTGTGCTGCGCGTCGAGGGCCACCGAGCTGGACGCGCCAAGGCCGAAGAAGTGGATCTGCCGGGCCTGGATCAACAGGTCCACGGCGCGGTCGATCACCTTCGGGTCGAGCAGTTTGTGGGCGCTGTCCAGCGAGGCGATGGTGCTGCTGAAGATCTTGCGCGTGTAGGCCTCGGGGCCGTCGTCGGCTGCCACGGCCTGGGTCACGAAGGCTGCGCCGCTGGCCAGGCTCTGCGCCAGTTGGATCTTCAGCTCCGGATAGCCGCTCATGCCGAAGGAGCGGCAGAAGCGATTCACCGTCGGCTCGCTGACACTCGATGCCTGGGCCAGCGCGGCGATGCTGAAGCGCGTGGCCTGCTGCGGGTCGTGCAGGATCACCTGGGCGACCTTGCGCTCGGCCTTGTTCAGCTCTTCCAGACGGCTCTGGATCTGCTCCAGCAGGTTTTTCATCCGTGCTCCTTGGGCAATCGACGGTTGACCGGGTAGGTGCGGCCAGCGGCGCTATCCTAACGTCAGGCTGGCAAGCGACCAACAACGGCGCGAAACGGCAGAAATATGTTGTTTAATTACTACATATTTGTCTTAATGCCGGCGTAGAAGGCTAACTATCGTTCAAAATTTGGTTGGTAACAACAAATGCCTGAAGTCCGCGTTCTGCCCTGCACCCTTGCGCTGTTCGGCGCCCTGGGGGATCTCGCCCTGCGCAAACTGCTGCCGGCGCTCTACCAGCTCGACCGCGAAGACCTGCTGCACCGCGATACCCGCATTCTTGCACTGGCCCGCGATGACGGCGCCACGGAAGCGCCATTGGCAACCATCGAACGCCGTCTGCGCCAGTATGTCCCGGCGAAAGAGTGGGATGAACAGGTCTGGGCCCGCTTCCAGGCGCGCCTGCATCACCTGAGCATGGACTTCCTCGACGCCGGCTCCTACCAGGCGTTGGCCGAGTTGGTGGGCGACGAGAAGACCCTGGTCGCCTACTTCGCCACCGCCGCCTCGGTGTTCGGCGGCATTTGCGAGAACCTTGCCGCTGCCGGCCTCGCCGAACGCACCCGGGTGGTGCTGGAGAAGCCCATCGGCCACGACCTGGAATCGTCCCGCGCGGTGAATGACGCCGTGGCGCGTTTCTTCCCGGAAAACCGCATCTACCGGATCGATCACTACCTGGGCAAGGAGACGGTGCAGAACCTCATCGCGCTGCGCTTCGCCAACAGCCTGTTCGAGACCCAGTGGAACCAGAACCACATCTCCCACGTGGAGATCACCGTGGCCGAGAAGGTCGGCATCGAGGGCCGCTGGGGCTACTTCGACAAGGCTGGCCAGCTGCGCGACATGGTGCAGAACCACCTGCTGCAACTGCTCTGCCTGATCGCCATGGACCCGCCGGCCAACCTCACCGCCGACAGCATTCGCGACGAGAAGGTGAAGGTGCTGCGCGCGCTGGAGCCCATCGCTCCCGAGCAACTGGCGACCCGCGTGGTGCGCGGCCAGTACACCGCCGGCTACATCGACGGCAAGCCCGTGCCGGGCTATCTCGCCGAGGAAAATGCCAACCCCAACAGCGACGCCGAGACCTTCGTCGCCCTGCGGGTGGATATCCGCAACTGGCGCTGGTCCGGCGTGCCGTTCTACCTGCGTACCGGCAAGCGCATGCCGCAGAAGCACTCGCAGATCGTCATCCACTTCAAGGAACCGCCGCACTACATCTTCGCCCCGGAGCAGCGCTCGTTGATCAGCAACCGGCTGATCATCCGTCTGCAACCGGACGAGGGCATTTCCCTGCAGGTGATGACCAAGGACCAGGGCCTGGGCAAGGGCATGCAACTGCGCACCGGCCCGCTGCAACTGAATTTCTCCGAAACCTTCCAGACCGCCCGTACGCCGGATGCCTATGAGCGACTGTTGCTGGAAGTCACCCAAGGCAACCAGAACCTGTTTGTCCGCAAGGACGAGATCGAGGCCGCCTGGACATGGTGCGATGGCCTGATCGACGGCTGGGGCCGCCTGGGCGAGGAGCCCAAGCCTTACCCGGCCGGAAGCTGGGGACCGCAGGCGTCGGTTGCCCTGATCGCTCGCGACGGGAGGGACTGGTATGGCGATCTTTGAACCGACACTGAAAGAAGGCATGGCCTGGAAGACCTGGAACAACGCCGCCGAGCAGGCCCGCGGCCTCGCCGAAGCGGTAGCCGACGCGCTGCGTGAGGCATTGATCGAACGCGGTCGCGCATTGTTGGTGGTGTCCGGCGGGCGCAGTCCGGTGGCTTTCCTAGAGGCCCTGAGCGGCGCGGTACTGGACTGGTCGAAAGTGGCCGTCAGCCTCGCCGACGAGCGCTGGGTGCCCGAGTCGCACCCTGACAGCAATGCAGGCCTGCTGCGCCGCCATCTGCTCAAGGGCGAGGCGGGCAAGGCGCAGTTCATCGGCCTGTATCAGCCGGCGAGCAGCCTTGAGGAGGCGGCCGACAAGACCGATCGCTTCCTCCACGAGCTGACGCTGCCCATCGATGTGCTGGTGCTGGGCATGGGCGACGATGGCCACACGGCTTCGCTGTTCCCTGGCAGCACCAACCTGGTCGAGGCGCTCGACCCGGCCGGCACACGCCGATGCCTGCCGATGTGGGCGCCGACCGTGCCGCACCAGCGCCTGACCCTCACCCGAGCCGTGTTGCAGGGCGCGCGGGTGCAGATCCTGGCCATCCAGGGCGAGTCCAAGCTGGCCACGCTGAGTCAGGCGCTCAGCGATAACGACGACCAGCGCATGCCGGTCAATGCGTTCCTGCGTTCACCTCTTTCGATCCACTGGTGCCCCTGAAGCACGGAGTTACCGCTATGCCTGAACAACACATCCAGCAGATCGATGCCCTGGCGCAGCGTGCGCGCATCCTGCCGGTGATCACCATCGACCGCGAGGCAGACATCCTGCCCATGGCGGATGCTCTGGCAGCCGGCGGCATCACCGTTCTGGAAGTGACCTTGCGGACGGCGCTGGGTCTCACCGCGATCCGCCAGTTGAGCGAGCAACGCCCGGAGCTGATCGTCGGCGCCGGCACCGTGCTCGACCCGGAAACTTTCGCCCAGGCGGAAGAGGCGGGGGCGAAGTTCATCGTCACGCCCGGCTGCACCGAGGAGTTGCTGCAGTACGCTGTGACTCGCCCTGTGCCGTTGCTGCCGGGCGTTGCCACCGCGTCGGAAATCATGGCCGCTTATCGCCATGGCCTGCGCCGCTTCAAGCTGTTCCCGGCGAAGGTCGCCGGCGGCGTGGAAGCGCTCAAGGCTTTCGGCGGTCCGTTCCCGGACATCCGTTTCTGCCCTACCGGCGGCGTCGGCCCGGACAACCTGAATGACTATTACCGCCTGGCCAACGTGATGTGCGTGGGCGGCAGCTGGATGCTGCCCAAGGCCGCCGTCGACGGCGGCGACTGGTCGACGGTCGAACGCCTGAGTCGTGAGGCGCTGGCGCTACTGGACACACACTGAGCTGTCCTGGATTTGGACGTGCCCGGCCTTGTGCCGGGCTTTTTTATGGGGGCTTCTGCGGCTGAGCAGAGTTGCCGTGCGGGTTCGCGAGCAAGCTCGCTCCTACAGAAAAGCGCGCCCGGTGCAGGACTGCTCCCAGCAGGAGCGAGCTTGCTCGCGAACAAACCCCGACGCGGGGCTGTTCGCGAAAGGATCGCGCGTGACCCTCGGGCTTCAATCCACCCCGACGAAGCCGCCCGTCTGGTGCCGCCACAGCCGCGCGTAGAGCCCGCCATGGGCAAGCAACTCGGCATGGCTGCCGCTCTCGACCACGCGGCCGTGCTCCAGCAATACCAGCCGGTCCATGCGGGCGATGGTGGAAAGCCGGTGGGCGATGGCGATTACCGTCTTGCCCTGCATCAGGGTTTCCAGGCTTTCCTGGATCGCCGCTTCCACCTCGGAGTCCAGCGCCGAGGTGGCCTCGTCGAGGATCAGGATCGGCGCGTCCTTGAGCAGTACGCGGGTGATCGCGATGCGCTGGCGCTGCCCGCCGGAAAGCTTCACGCCGCGCTCACCGACGTGGGCGTCGAGACCGGTACGGCCTTCGGCGTCGCTCAGTTGCGGAATGAACTCCGAGGCGCGCGCCTTCTGGATGGCGTCCTGCAACTCCGCCTCGCTGGCATCCGGGCGACCGTAGAGCAGGTTGTCGCGGATCGAACGGTGCAGCAGCGAAGTGTCCTGGGTGACCATGCCGATCTGCGCGCGCAGGCTTTCCTGGGTCACGTGGGCGATGTCCTGGCCGTCGATCAGGATGCGCCCGCCCTCGAGGTCGTACAGGCGCAGCAGCAGGTTCACCAGGGTGGATTTGCCGGCCCCGGACGGTCCGACCAGGCCGATCTTCTCGCCGGGGCGTACGGTCAGGTCCAGCCCACTGATCAGGCCGCCGCCCTTGCCGTAGCTGAAATCCACCTGGTCGAAGCGCACTTCGCCATGGCTCACCACCAACGGCTTGGCGCCGGGCTGGTCGTTCACCTGGCGGGGCAGGGCGATGGTCTGCATGCCGTCCTGCACCTGGCCGACGTTCTCGAAGATGCCGCCGACCACCCACATGATCCAGCCGGACATGTTGTTGATGCGGATGACCAGGCCGGTGGCCAGGGCGATTGCGCCAACCGAGATCAACGACTGGGTCCACAGCCACAGGGCCAGGCCGGTGGTACCGGCGATCAACAGGCCGTTGAAGACGGTGATGGTGACGTCCATCGAGGTCACCACGCGTCCGGCCTGCTGGGCCTTGCGGGTCTGGTCGTCGATGGCTTCGCGGGCGTAGTCCTCTTCCTGGCGCGTGTGGGCGAACAGCTTGAGGGTGGTGATGTTGGTGTAGCCGTCGACAATCCGGCCCATCAATTTGGAGCGCGAGTCCGAGGCGACCACCGAGCGATGCTTCACCTGGGGAATGAAGTAGCCCAGCGCGCCGACGTAGCCGACGACCCACAGCAGCAGCGGGATCATCAGGCGCCAATCGGCCTCGGCAAACAGCACCAGGGCGCTGACGGTGTAGATCACCACGTGCCAGATGGCATCCACCACCTGCACGGCGGAATCGCGCAGGGAGTTGCCGGTCTGCATGATGCGCTGGGCGATGCGCCCGGCGAAGTCGTTCTGGAAGAAACCCAGGCTCTGCTTGAGCACGTAGCGATGGTTCTGCCAGCGGATCAGGTTGGTCATGCTGGGGTTGATGCTCTGGTGCACCAGCATGTCGTGCAGGCCGTTGAACACCGGGCGCAGGATGAGCGCGACGACGGCCATCCAGATCAGCTCGCGGCCGTGCAGGGTGAAGAAGTCCGCGGGCGCGGTGCCTTGCGCGAGGTCGACGATGCGCCCCAGGTAGCTGAACAGCGCGACTTCGATCAGGGCAACGATCAGACCGACGAAGAGCAGGGCGAGGAAGACCGGCCAGACCTGGCGCAGGTAATAGACGTAGAAGCGGATGACATCGGACGGCGGCATGCGCTCGGGGACGTCGCGGAAGGGATCGATCAGACGCTCGAAACGACGGTAAAGCATGATAGGTCTCGGGTTGTCGGCGGGGCCGTCCTGGCCCCGCCTTGAATGGCCTCCGTCAGCCGTGATTGCGCAGAATCACAGACGCTTGGCGGAGAGGATGACCACCGGGGTGGTCGGTACGTCCTGGAACATGCCGCGGTTGCCGGTCTTGACCCCGGCGATCTGGTCGACCACGCCCATGCCGCGTACGACCTTGCCAAATACGGCGTAGCCGAAGTCGCGGGCGCCGTGGTTGAGGAAGTCGTTGCCGGTCAGGTTGATGAAGAACTGGCTGGTGGCGGAGTTCACGTCGCTGGTGCGTGCCATGGCCAGGGTGCCGCGTTCGTTGAGCAGGCCGTTGTCGGCCTCGTTCTTGATCGGCGCCTGGGTGTCCTTCTCCTTCATGGCCTCGGTGAAACCGCCGCCCTGGATCATGAAGTTGGGGATGACGCGGTGAAAGATGGTTCCGTTGTAGAAGCCGCTGTCGACGTAGGACAGGTAGTTCTTCACAGAAATCGGCGCCTTGTCGGCGTACAGCTCAATTTCGATTTCGCCCGAAGTGGTGGACAACAGCACATGCGGGTTCTTGCTGTCGGCGGCGAACACCGAGCCGGCCAGGACCAGGGAGCAGGCAGCGAGCAGGAAGCGTTTGAACAGGGTCATTTGGTGGATGTTTCCTGAGGTTCTAGGGATGGTCGACCTGATCGATGAAGTCGAGCAGGGTGGTGTTGAAGCGTTCGGGCTGGTCCAGCGGCGTCGCGTGGCGCGAATCCTCGATTACCACCAGGCGTGCGTTGGGCATCTGCCCGACATAGGCCTGCTTGAGCGAAACCGGGGTGTAGTCGCGGTCGGCGCTGATCACCAGGGTTGGACAGGTTATGCGCGCCAGGCGTTCCTGCACACCCCAGCCGATGATGGCATGCAGGCTGGACAGATAGGCGCGCTTGTCGTTCTGCGGCCAGCGCTGCTGGATCTTGCGGCGCAGGTCGCCCTGTTCTGGCTTGGGGAAGAGCATCTTGCCCAGTGCCTTGCCCACGGTATCCAGGCCCAGCACATGGGCGAGGAACAGCCGGCGCGCCACTTCCAGGTACTCGCGAGGGCTGCGTGGCTTTACCTCCGGCGCGCTGTTGACGATGGTCAGGCTGTTCAGCCGCTCCGGCCAGCGGGTGGCCAGTTCGAAGCCGATCATGCCACCCATGCTGATGCCCACCAGGTGCACGCGGCCCAGGCGCAAGTGGTCGAGCAGGGCGATCACATCCTCGGCGAAGGCGCCGATGCTGTAGCGCTGGCGCGGCTTGTCCGACTGGCCATGGCCGCGTACATCGAGGGCGATCACCCGGTGGCGCTTTTCCAGTTCCGGCACCTGAAACTCCCAGTCGCGGGTGCTGGAGCCGAGCCCGTGCACCAGCAGGACCGGCGTGCCGAAACCACTTTCCTCATAGTGCAGGCGGTGGCCGGCGTGGTCGAAGAACGGCATGACGGGCTCCTTTTTCGTGCGGCCTATATGCTCAGACCGGGCTTTCGGGGGCGGCGAAATGGGCGTCGAGTGGCACATTGGCAAAGGTGGTCAGCAGTTCCACGAGGATCTGCGTGGCCGGGCCCAGGGGCTTTTCCTTGTTCGGGTAAAGATAGAACCGGCTCTCGCGCACGCCGCCCTGTTTCATCGGCAGTGGCTTGACCTGGCCGTCGCGCAGCTCGCGCTCGATCATGTGCCGCGGCAGCCAGGCGAAGCCCAGGCCGTTGCTGACAAACGTGGCGGCGGTGGCCAGGCTGCCCACCGTCCAGCGCTGCTCGGCGCCGAGCCAGCCGACGTCGCGCGGCTGCAGGCGACCGGAATCGCGGATCACCACCTGCATCTGGGTTTCCAGGTCCTGGTGGGTGACTTCGCGTTGCAGGCGGTGCAGCGGGTGATCGGGATGGGCAACGGCGACGAAGTCGACGATGGAGAGGTCGGCGCCCAGGTGGCCGGGGATGTTCAGGCCGCTGATGGCGAGGTCGGCGTGCCCTTGCACCAGCGCTTCCTCCACGCCGGACAATACTTCCTCGCGCAACAGCACGCGGCAGCCGCGGCTCTGCGGCATAAAGGCGGAGAGGGCGCGCACCAGGCGCACGGTGGGGTAGGCGGCGTCGACCACCAGGCGTACTTCCGGCTCCCAGCCCTGCTCCATGTGATGGGCAAGCTCTTCCAGCTGGCCGGCGGATTTCACCAGCTGCCGGGAGCGACGCAGCAGCACTTCACCGGCCTCGGTGAGCACCGCCTTGCGCCCGTCGATGCGCAACAACGGTACGCCGAGTTGCTCCTGCATGCGCGCCACGGTATAGCTGATCGACGACTGTGAACGATGCAGGGCTTCCGCCGCCTGGGCGAAGCCGCCGTGATCGACCACGGCCTGCAGGGTTCTCCACTGATCCAGGGTAACGCGGGGCGCTTTCATCCTCGCTTCCTCTTGTCTAATCTGGCGGTCCGCAGAAGACCAACAAGAGACCGCCATGAAAAAATTTTGTTGTGCCGTTCTGGCACTGTTGCCGCTGACCGCCCTGGCCTATCCCATTGAAGTGGAGAAATCCCTCAAGGGCACCCAGGTGGACTATGACACCCAGGACATAGGCGACCAGATGGGTGCCATCATCCTGCGCAACAATGGTCAGGAACAGGCGACCTGCACCGCAGTCTTCGTCAATGGCCCGGAAACTCCGCATGTCCGCAAGGCTTCCATCGCGCCGGGCAAGGAAGCGAACCTGACTTCCAGCTTCAGTCGCGCAGTGATCAAGCTGCGCATCAAGCTCACCTGCGTGCCGGGTTGAGTACTCTGCCGGACAAGACTAGAAGCAGTTTTGCGAGAAATCAATTTATTCGATAATTAGAAGCGATTATTTGCGCTTTTTTATCGATTTATTCATCTCTAGGATAGCCTCCATCGACACATTCAATGACCGATGGAGGTCCAGTCCATGTCCCGCGTTCTCGTCATCGAAAGCAGTGCCCGCCAGGAAGGTTCCGTTTCCCGCCAGTTGACCCGCGATTTCATCGCGCAGTGGCAGGCGGCGCACCCGGCGGACGAGATCCAGGTTCGCGACCTGGCCATCGAGCAGGTGCCGCACCTGGATGCCAACCTGCTGGGTGGCTGGATGAAGCCGGCCCAGGAGCACAGCGAGATCGAGCGCATCGCGCTGGAGCGCTCCAACCAGCTGACGGCCGAACTGCAAGCCGCCGATGTGCTGGTGCTGGCCGCGCCGATGTACAACTTCGCCATCCCCAGCACGCTGAAGTCCTGGCTCGACCATGTGCTGCGCGCCGGCGTCACCTTCAAATACACCGAGACCGGCCCGCAGGGCCTGCTCACCGGCAAGCGCGCCTTCGTCCTGACCAGCCGTGGCGGCGTGTACGCCGGCGGCGCGCTGGATCACCAGGAACCCTACCTGCGCCAGGCGCTGGGCTTCGTCGGCATCCATGACGTGACCTTCATCCACGCCGAAGGCCTGAACATGGGCGGTGAATTCGCCGAGAAAGGCCTGGCCAAGGCCAAGGCGCAGCTCGCCGCCATCGCCTGATCCGCTTCCCGCTTGCGCGTCCTCCCGCTCCTGGACGCGACCGTGGCCGATTCCCTGCCTGGGAGTCGGCCATTTTTTATTCGCCGGCTACTTGACCGGCAGAAAACACATCCTTTCCGTTCGGGCTGTTCAAAGCATGATCAGCATGCTAAAAGAACCTAGAGCTGATCTAGCCGCTTGAAAAAGAAGGGAAAACCATGACCAAGTCGGAGTTGATCGAGAGAATCGTCACCCATCAGGGGCAGCTTTCCGCAAAGGATGTGGAGCTGGCGATCAAGACCATGCTTGAGCAAATGTCCCAGGCTCTGGCGACGGGGGATCGCATCGAAATCCGGGGTTTCGGCAGCTTCTCTCTGCACTACCGCGCACCGCGCGTGGGGCGTAATCCGAAAACCGGCGAGTCCGTGCGCCTGGACGGCAAGTTCGTCCCGCACTTCAAGCCCGGCAAGGAGCTGCGCGACCGCGTCAACGAACCCGAGTGACCCCGGGGTATCCGTCTTCAAGAAGGAGTGTCCATGCTTCGGGCAAAACGTTTCCTGCTGATTCTGGCGTTGGTCGTCCTGGCCGCCATCGTTGTGGTTTTCGTCCTGGAGAACCTGCAGTCCGCACAGCTGACCTTCCTCGGCTGGCAATCGCCGCAGTGGCCGCTGGTGGTCTTCATTTCCCTTGCCTTCATCGTCGGTGGCGTGATCGGCCTGCTGCTGAGCATTCCCTTCCGGGCAAAGGCGCATGCCCGCATGAGCGGCCTGCGCTCCGAAGTCACTCGTTTCCGCAAGGAGAATGACGCGCTGCGTGAAAAGTCGCTGACGGACCATGCCTAGCGTCATCGCCACGCTGTTCTTCTTCTGCGCCCTGGCCATCGGCTGGTGGATGGGGCGTCGTTCTCTTTCCCGACCCCGGGAAGCCTCCGAAACCCACCTTCGGAGCCGTATCCACAGCATGCACAACCTGCTGGAGCGACACTCCGACGATGCGCTGGAAAGCTTGTCCCAGGGCTTGGTCGTCAGCCCGGAGACTCTCGAAAGCCACCTGCACGTCGGCAACCTGTTTCGCCGTCGCGGCGATATCGAGAAAGCCATCCACATTCACCAGGAACTGCTGGGCCGCGCCGGCGAAGATGGTTCGCTGGTGGCACAGGTGCGCCTGGAACTGGCGCGCGATTACATCGCTGGCGGCCTGTTGGGTAGCGCCGAGGAACTGCTGGACGAGCTGACGCAGCAGCGCGATGAACCCATCTCCCTCGAAGCGCTGGATGAACAACGGCTGATCTGCGAGCGCGAGAAGGACTGGTCGCGCGCCATCGAGTTGGCGTCGCGCCTGGTCGCAAGTCGCCCCGAACTGAGCGCGGCGTTGGCCAACTACTACTGCGAACTCGCCCAGGAGAAGGGCAGGACCGGCGATCGCAGTGCCATGCAGGAGTTGCTGCGTGAGGCTCGCCGTGTGGACAAGCGCTGCGTGCGCGCTCTGCTGATGCGGCTGGACTGCGAGTTGTGGCGCAAGGATCAGGTCGCTGCCGTGGCTACCGTTGGCGAGTTGGCGAGCGATGCCAAGGCCTTCCTGGGCGAGATCGTGCCGCTGTTGCGTCGCCATGATGGCCTTGCCCGGCCCGAGTTGCTGGCGTGCCTGCGGGGTTTGGCCGCTGGCGAGGAAGTGCCGCCGGCAATCCTCGCCCTACTGGCGCAAAACGAGCTGCCAGCGGGAGCGTCCGGTTGGCGCGAGAGCCTGCTGGAGCGGGTGGAGCGTCATCCTTCCTGGCAAGGAGTCGGCGAGTACCTTGAAGTAGTCGGAAACGATGGCGAAAAAGACTCGGCAGCCGGAAAAATCGCTCCAATAATCATCGGTTTGTATAAGACAATGCCGCGCTATCGATGCGGCAAGTGTGGTTTCGCCGGCCGCGAACTGCACTGGCAATGTCCCAGCTGTCACGCTTGGAATGCGCTGCGACCGGTCATCTCGCCGCTCTGACGCGTTCGCTCAAACATGGAAGGCGCCGCTGGCGTCAGGTTCTGCAGGTGCTGGATTGAAGGTTCTACTCACGGGCGCGAGCGGTTTTGTCGGCCGAGGCGTGCTGGCTCGCTTGTGCCAGGAAGATGATGTGCAGGTTCGCGTCGCCCAGCGTGGCGCCATTGTGCAGTTTCCGGAAGGTGTCGAGGTGGCGCTCATCGACGGGTTGAGCGTGGCGCAATCCTGGACGCCGGCCCTGCAAGGGATCGATGCCGTGATTCATTGCGCTGCCCGGGTTCACGTCATGGACGAGCTGGCTGCCGATCCACTCGCCGAGTTTCGCGCGGTGAATGTCGAGGCGACCCGGCATCTGGCGCAGCAGGCTGCGGCGGCGGGCGTGAGGCGTTTTGTCTTTGTCAGTTCGATCAAGGTCAATGGCGAGGAAACCACGCCTGGTCGGCCGTTCACGGCCGATGCCGAGCCGCAGCCGCAGGACCCTTACGGTCAATCCAAGCTCGAGGCCGAGCGAGCCTTGTTCGAGATTGCCCGGCAGACGGGACTGGAGGTCGTGGTGGTGCGCCCGCCACTGGTCTACGGCCCAGGGGTCAAGGCCAACTTCGCCAGCCTGATGCGCGCCTTGCAGCGCCGTCTGCCGTTACCCTTCGGCGCTATCGACAATCGCCGCAGCCTGGTGGCCCGGGATAATCTGGTCGACCTGTTGGTGCTGTGCGCGCGTCATCCTGCGGCGGCAGGGCAGATGTTCCTGGTCAGTGATGGGGAAGATCTGTCCACGGCCCAGCTGTGTCGCAGCCTGAGCTGGGCCATGGGCTTGCAGCCTCGACTTCTGCCGGTTCCGGCGGGGTTGTTGCGCCTGCTGGGGCTGCTGGCCGGGCGAGGCCAACAGGTTCAGCGCCTGCTGGGATGCCTGCAGGTGGATATTTCCGCAACCCGCAGCCGGCTGGGTTGGGCTCCCCCCGTGAGCGTCGAACAGGCCCTGCTGGAAACAGTGCAGGGATACGGTCAGGAGCAGAGAAGATGAGTGCGGCATTGCTGCTTCTGGCAGTGTTCATTGCGTCCTGGGCCATGACGGCGGGTGTTCGTCGCTACGCGCTGGCGCGCAGCATCATGGATATTCCGAACGCCCGCAGTTCGCACCGGATTCCCACGCCGCGCGGTGGTGGTGTTGCGATTGTACTGGGTTTTCTCGGCAGCCTGCCCTTGGCGGCCGTGCTCGGGATGGTCGGCGGGGCCAGCCTGGTGGCCCTGCTGCCGGCCGGCGCTCTGGTTGCGGCCATTGGCTTCCTCGACGATCACCGCCATATTCCGGCACGCTGGCGGCTTCTGGGGCATTTTGTCGCGGCGCTCTGGCTGCTCTGCTGGCTGGGTGGCGTGCCCGTGTTGCCGTTGCCCTGGGGCGCGCTGGACCTGGGCCTGGCAGGTGACCTCCTGGGGCTGGTGTTCCTGGTTTGGCTGCTCAACCTGTACAACTTCATGGACGGCATCGACGGTATTGCCGGCCTGGAGGCCGTCAGCGTCTGTTTGGGTGGAGCCCTCTGCGGCTGGGCGTTCGGGGTGGTGGAGCAGGTCTGGCTGCCGTTGCTGCTGGGCCTGGCGGCGACGGGCTTCCTGGTCTGGAATTTCCCTCCCGCGCGAATTTTCATGGGCGATGCGGGCAGTGGTTTCCTCGGGTTGATCCTCGGCGGTCTGGCGCTGCAGGCCTCCTCGGTGGCCCCGCCGCTGATCTGGAGCTGGTTGATTCTCCTGGGCGTTTTCATCGTCGACGCGACGTTCACCCTGATTCATCGGCTGATGCGCGGCGAACGCGTCTACGAAGCGCATCGCAGCCATGCCTACCAACGCGCTTCGCGACGCTACGGCAGTCATCTGCGGGTATCGCTGGCGGTAACCGCGATCAACGTGTTCTGGCTCCTGCCGCTGGCGCTGCTGGTCGCGCTGGGGCATGTTTCAGGCTTGCTGGCGCTGATTGTCGCCTATGCTCCATTGGTGCTTGTCGTAGCTCATCTGGGTGCAGGTCGTCCGGATGAACAGGATGTGAGCTGAACTCCGCCGGATTGGGTGGTCAATGTAGCGGGTGGAAAATTTCCTCTGCTCGGGATAAGGACAAGCGCTGATGCTTCGAGAACGCCTGCTGAGGCTTCCGAGACGAAACAAACGGTTACTGCAGGTCACCACCGATATTTGCCTGGTGTGGTTTGCGCTGTGGCTGGCGTTCATCGTGCGACTGGGTACGGACGATCTGGAGTACCCGTTCCGCGTGCACGGCTGGTTGTTCTTTGCTGCCCCGGCGGTGGCGATTCCGCTGTTCATCCGTTTCGGCATGTACCGCGCGGTCATGCGCTACCTCGGCAACGACGCGCTGATCGCGATCTGGAAGGCGGTGACCATCTCGGCGCTGCTGTTGTCGCTGGTGGTTTACTGGAACCGCTCGGTAATCGAGGCGGTTCCGCGTTCGCTGGTCCTGAACTACTGGTGGCTGAGCCTGCTGATGATCGGCGGACTACGCCTGGCCATGCGCCAGTATTTCATGGGGGACTGGTACAGCACCGTGCAGGCGGTCCCGTTCCTCAAACAACAGGACGGCTTGCCGAAGGTTGCCGTCTATGGCGCGGGCTCTGCCGGCAACCAATTAGTTGCCGCCTTGCGCCTCGGTCGCGCGATGCGTCCGGTCGCTTTCATCGATGACGATGACGAGATAGCCAACCGTATCATTGCTGGCCTGCGCGTCTACAAGCCCAAGCATATCCAGCAGATGATCGACGAAACCGGCGTGCAGGAAGTGCTGTTGGCGATTCCCTCTGCGACGCGCGCCCGCCGCCGCGAAATTCTCGGCTTGCTCGAGCCCTACCCGGTCCACGTGCGAAGCGTGCCGGGATTCATCGAGCTGGCGAACGGCCGGGTGCGGGTAGACGACATCCAGGAAGTGGACATCGCCGACCTCCTCGGGCGTGACCCGGTCGAGCCGCGCAAGGAGCTGTTCGAACACTGTCTCCGCGGCGAAGTGGTGATGGTCACTGGCGCAGGCGGCTCCATCGGCTCCGAACTTTGCCGACAGATCCTGGGTTCGTCGCCTACCGTGCTGGTGCTGTTCGAACACAGCGAATACAACCTCTACCGGGTGCACCAGGAGCTGGAGAACCGCGTCAAGCGCGAGTCCCTCGCGGTGCAGTTGGTGCCGATCCTCGGCTCCGTGCGCAGTGCTGAGCGCCTGCTCGATGTCATGCGCACCTGGAAGGTCGCGACGGTCTATCACGCCGCGGCCTACAAGCATGTGCCCATCGTCGAGCACAATATCTCCGAAGGCGTCCTGAACAATGTGATGGGCACCTTGCATACCGCCCAGGTGGCGGTGCAGGCCGGCGTCGAGCACTTCGTGCTGATTTCCACCGACAAGGCAGTGCGCCCGACCAATGTGATGGGCAGCACCAAGCGCCTGGCGGAGATGATTCTGCAGGCATTGAGCCAGGAGTCCGCGCCGGTGCTGTTCGGCGACAAGTCCGGCGTGCACCAGGTCAACAAGACCCGGTTCACCATGGTTCGCTTCGGCAATGTGCTGGGCTCCTCCGGTTCGGTCATTCCGCTGTTCCGCGAGCAGATCAAGCGCGGTGGTCCGGTTACCGTGACCCATCCGGGCATCACCCGCTACTTCATGACCATCCCGGAAGCGGCCCAGTTGGTGATCCAGGCGGGCTCCATGGGGCGCGGCGGCGACGTTTTCGTGCTGGACATGGGGCAGCCAGTGAAGATTCTCGAGCTGGCCGAGCGGATGATCCACCTGTCCGGCCTGAGCGTCCGCTCCGAGCGCAATCCCCAGGGCGACATTTCCATCGAGTTCAGCGGCCTGCGGCCTGGCGAAAAGCTCTACGAGGAGTTGCTGATCGGCGACAACGTCTGCGCCACCGAGCATCCCATGATCATGAAGGCCAACGAGGAGCTGATGCACTGGGAGGGCTTCAAGCTCGTCCTGGCTGATCTGCTCAAGGCGGTAGAGCAGGGCAATTACGCACGTGTGCGGCAACTACTGCGGGAAACCGTCAGCGGCTATTGCCCCGAGGGCGAGATCGTCGACCTGATCCATCAGCAGCGGCGAATGGAGCCCTGAGTCGGTGGGCTACCTAGCAGGCAGCGCCGCTGCTGCGTCTGCGAGTCATGTCAGTCCTTTCTTGGTGAACTGTCGGCGGCGCCGGAATCTGCCGCCGACTCTCTAAACCGGCGTTTTCACCGGTGTTCCTGGCGATATGTTTTCCAGGCAGCGCAATCGTGCCTGCCTCGAAACCTGTTGCATCAAGGAACGATCCATGAAGAAGAGTCTGCTTTCCGTTACAAGTCTGATTCTGTTGGCGGGCCTCTCGTTCGGTGGAGCCGCTCTGGCAGCCACCAATGGGGCTCCGGCCGTAAAACCCTCAGCCGAAACCACAGTTTCGGCCGAGAAGGCGCCTATTGCCCAGGTGGCGGCCGTGAATATCAACACTGCATCGGCTGAAGAGTTGCAGCATTCCCTGAAAGGCATCGGCAAGGTGAAAGCACAGGCCATCGTTGACTACCGCACAACCAACGGTCCGTTCACCACGGTCGATCAATTGCTGGAAGTAAAGGGCATCGGCAAGGGTACGCTGGACAAGAATCGCGACAAGATTTCGCTCTGAGCTTTGCCAGTTGGAATGAAAAGGCCGGTCGTCGACCGGCTTTTTCATTGAAGACTTTTTCGAGTCCAAAGAAAAAGCCACGACATGTGCCGAGGGCTGCGAATTTGGGCTCCGCGACCTGGACTCGACGGCGTCAGCCGAACGCGCCTCAGCGCGGCTCCGAAGGGGGCACCACCTGGGACTCAGTGCCTGGAGAGAGTCCGGAGGCCCAATAAAAAAGCCCCCGGCATGTGCCGAGGGCTTCGAATTTGGCTCCGCGACCTGGACTCGAACCAGGGACCCAATGATTAACAGTCATTTGCTCTACCGACTGAGCTATCGCGGAACAACGGTGCGTATCTTACTGATTAAGAAGGGGAAGTCAACAATCAGGCGATGACTTCCCCTTAATTTTTTACAGCACCTGGACGATGGCGCGGGTGACGGTGTCCAGGTTGCCGTTGTTCAGCGCGGCCACGCAGATGCGGCCGGTGCCGACGGCGTAGATGCCGAATTCGTTCTTCAGGCGTTCAACCTGCTCGGCGGTCAGGCCGGAGTAGGAGAACATGCCGCGCTGCTGGGCAACGAAGCCGAAGTCGCGCTTGGCGCCCTGGGCTGCCAGTTGGGCGACCATGGCTTCGCGCATGGCACGAATGCGGGTGCGCATCTCGCCCAGTTCTTCTTCCCATACCGCACGCAGCTCCGGGCTATTCAGGACGGAAGCGACGACGCTGGCGCCGTGGGTCGGCGGGTTGGAGTAGTTGGTGCGGATCACGCGCTTGACCTGGGACAGGACGCGGGCGGATTCCTCACGACTATCGGTCACGACCGACAGGGCACCAACGCGCTCACCGTACAGCGAAAACGACTTGGAGAAGGAACTGGAGACGAAGAAGTTCAGGCCCGACTGGGCGAACAGGCGCACAGCGGCGGCGTCTTCGTCGATGCCGTCACCGAAGCCCTGGTAGGCGATGTCGAGGAACGGCACGTGGCCCTTGGCCTTGAGCACGTCCAGCACCTGCTTCCAGTCGTCCAGGGTCAGGTCGACGCCGGTCGGGTTGTGGCAGCAGGCGTGCAGAACGACAATGGATTGCGAGGGCAGGGCGTTGAGGTCTTCCAGCAGGCCGGCACGGTTCACGCCGTGGGTGGCGGCGTCGTAGTAACGGTAGTTCTGCACCGGGAAGCCGGCGGCTTCGAAGAGGGCGCGGTGGTTTTCCCAGCTCGGGTCGCTGATGGCGACCGTGGCGTTGGGCAGCAGGCGCTTGAGGAAGTCGGCGCCGGTTTTCAGCGCGCCGGTGCCGCCGACGGCCTGGGTGGTGACCACGCGGCCTTCGGCCAGCAGCTCGGAATCAGCGCCGAACAGCAGCTTCTGCACGCCCGAATCGTAGGCGGCGATGCCTTCGATCGGCAGGTAGCCGCGCGGAGCGTGGGCTTCGATGCGGGCCTTCTCCGCGGCCTGGACGGCGCGCAGCAACGGGAGGCGACCTTCCTCGTTGTAATACACGCCCACGCCCAGGTTGATCTTGCCCGGACGGGTATCGGCGTTGAAAGCTTCGTTCAGGCCCAGGATCGGGTCGCGGGGGGCCATTTCGACAGCGGAGAACAGACTCATTTTGGCAGCAGCTCTAAGGCGGGAGTGAAGTGCAATTGCAACCCACCCGCTCACGGCGCTGGGGGTTGCGTCGACGGGCCGGTATTATATAGGCCTCTATGGCAGGCGGCGAGTTGTCGCGCATGCTTTTCGACTGGTATGACGCTTTGGCGACCGAAGCGTCACACGTCAAAGCGAGGTTCCCATGTCGTTATTCCAGCTGGATTCGCGCTTCAAGCCCGCTGGCGATCAGCCAGAAGCCATCCGACAGATGGTTGAGGGGCTGGAAGCGGGCCTGTCGCACCAGACGCTGTTGGGGGTGACCGGCTCCGGCAAGACCTTCAGCATCGCCAACGTCATTTCCCAGGTACAGCGCCCGACCATGGTGCTGGCGCCGAACAAGACCCTGGCCGCGCAGTTGTACGGCGAGTTCAAGACCTTCTTCCCGAACAACGCGGTGGAGTACTTCGTCTCCTACTACGACTATTACCAGCCCGAGGCCTATGTGCCGTCCTCGGACACCTACATCGAGAAGGATTCCTCGATCAACGACCACATCGAGCAGATGCGGCTGTCGGCGACCAAGGCGCTGCTGGAGCGCGAGGACGCGATCATCGTCTGCACCGTGTCGTCGATCTATGGCCTGGGCGACCCGGCGTCCTACCTGAAGATGGTCCTGCACCTGGATCGCGGCGACAAGATGGATCAGCGCGAGCTGTTGCGCCGCCTGACCAGCCTGCAGTACACCCGCAACGACATGGATTTCGCCCGCGCGACCTTCCGCGTGCGCGGCGACGTGATCGATATCTTCCCGGCGGAGTCGGACCTGGAGGCCATCCGCGTCGAGCTGTTCGACGACGAAGTGGAGAACATCGCCGCCTTCGACCCATTGACCGGCGAAGTGCTCACCAAGCTGCCGCGCTTCACCTTCTACCCCAAGAGCCACTACGTGACCCCGCGGGAGACGCTGCTGGAGGCGGTGGAGCAGATCAAGGCCGAGCTGAAGGTGCGCCTGGACTACCTGCGCACCAACAACAAGCTGGTGGAAGCCCAGCGACTGGAGCAGCGCACGCGCTTTGACCTGGAGATGATCCTCGAACTGGGCTACTGCAACGGTATCGAGAACTACTCGCGCTACCTCTCCGGGCGTGGTCCTGGCGAGCCGCCGCCGACTCTTTATGACTATCTGCCTGATAACGCCCTGCTGGTGATCGACGAGTCCCACGTCAGCGTTCCCCAGGTCGGCGCCATGTACAAGGGCGACCGCTCGCGCAAGGAAACCCTGGTGGAATACGGCTTCCGCCTGCCATCGGCGCTGGACAACCGGCCGCTGCGCTTCGAGGAGTGGGAGGCGATCAGCCCGCAGACCATCTTCGTTTCGGCGACGCCCGGCCCGTATGAAGAACAGCACGCTGGTCGTGTGATCGAGCAGGTGGTGCGCCCCACCGGCCTGGTCGACCCGGAGGTGGAAATCCGCCCGGCGACCACCCAGGTGGACGACCTGCTCTCTGAGATCGGCAAGCGTGTGGCACTGGATCAGCGCGTACTGGTCACCACCCTGACCAAGCGCATGGCCGAGGATCTGACCGACTACCTGGGCGACCACGACGTGCGCGTGCGCTACCTGCACTCGGACATCGACACCGTGGAGCGGGTGGAAATCATCCGCGACCTGCGCCTGGGCAAGTTCGACGTACTGGTGGGCATCAACCTGCTGCGTGAGGGGCTGGACATGCCGGAAGTGGCGCTGGTGGCCATCCTCGATGCGGACAAGGAGGGCTTCCTGCGTTCCGAGCGCTCGCTGATCCAGACCATCGGCCGCGCCGCGCGGAACCTGCACGGCAAGGCGATCCTCTACGCCGACAACATCACCGGCTCGATGCAGCGGGCGATCAACGAGACCGAGCGCCGCCGCACCAAGCAGGTGGCCTTCAACGAAGCGCACGGCATCGTGCCCAAGGGCGTCACCAAGGATATCAAGGACATCCTCGAAGGTGCCGTGGTGCCGGGCGCCAAGGGCAAGCGCCGCAGCCTGGCGAAAGTCGCGGAGGAGAGCGGCCGCTACGACAACGAGCCGCGTACGCCGGAGGAGATCGGCAAGCGCATCAAGCAGCTGGAAGAGCGCATGTACCAACTGGCCCGCGACCTGGAGTTCGAGGCCGCCGCCGGCGTGCGCGACGAGATCGGCAAGTTGCGCGACCGCATCGTGTCGATGGGCTGATCGACTCTTTGTAGGAGCGAGCTTGCTCGCGAACTGCCTGATGCCGGTGTGGCCGGCTGATTGAGCTTTCGCGAGCAAGCTCGCTCCTACAGAATTTTGCGAGGCTTGGGACTCAGTGCGCCCCGGCCGCAGCTCCAGAACCCACGCCCGCCGGCAGCGGGCGCGTCAGCAACACCGCCACCATGCTGACTGCCAGCACGATGCCGATGGCATGGAAGGCGTCGTTGTAGGCCATGATCGCCGCCTGCTGGTGGACGATCTCGCTGATCTTGCCCAGCGCCGCCTGCTGCGTTCCCAGTTGCGAGGTCAGCTGCGCCAGGCGCTCGTCCACGGCACCGTTCACCGGCACCACCGCTTCGCGCAGGTAGTCGTAATAGACCTTGGCGCGGCTATCCAGCAGGGTTGCCAGCAGCGCGATGCCGATGGCGCCGCCGAGGTTGCGCAGGATGTTGAACAGGCTGGAGGCCGAACCGGCGTCCTGCGGTTGCAGATAGACGGTGGCGATCAGCGAGATGGTGACCATCACCATCGGCTGGCCAAGGGCGCGCAACAGCTGGATCTGATTGAACTGCGGGCCGGCGAAGTCCGGGTTGAGCACGCCGGAGAAGAAGCTCGCCATGCCGAACAGGCCGAAGCCCATGGCGCAGAGCAGGCGCGGCTCGATGATCTTCATCAGCTTGGGTATCAGCGGGATGAGGAACAGCTGCGGCACGCCCATCCACATGATCACCTCGCCGATCTGCATGGCGTTGTAGCCCTGGATCTGCGCGAGATACAGCGGTAGCACGTAGATCGATCCGTACAGCCCCATCCCCAGGCCGATGCTGGAAATACTCGACAGGCCGAAGTTGCGGTTGCGCAGGATGCCCAGGTTGATCAGCGGGTTGGGCCGCGAGGTCTGCAGAATCACGAACAGAATCAGGCTGACCAGGGCAATGCTGCCCAGGCTGACGATCAGGTTCGATTCCAGCCAGTCCTTGCGGTGGCCTTCTTCCAGGAACACCTGCAGGCAGCCCAGGCCGATGGCCATGGTGACGATGCCGGCGTAGTCGGTGCTTTTCAGCAGCTCCCAGTGCGGCGGCTTCTTCTCCAGGCCGTAGAGCAGGCCGGCGATCATCAACAGGCCCGGCGGGATGTTGATGTAGAAGATGTACTCCCAGCCGAAGTTCTCAGTCAGCCAGCCGCCCAGGGTTGGCCCGATGGAGGGCGCGAAGGTAGCGGTGATGGCGAACAGCGCCATGCCCTTGGGACGGTGGTGTTCCGGCAGCTTGATCAGCGCCAGGGTAAAGGCCAGCGGGATCAGCGCGCCGCCGGTGAAGCCCTGCATGGCGCGGAACACGATCATGCTCTCCAGGTTCCAGGCGAACGAGCAGAGCAGCGAGGAGAACAGGAAGCCGACCGAGATCATCCACGCCAGCCGGCGCGCCGAGAGCAACTGCACCAGCCAGGCAGTGAGCGGGATCATGATGATTTCCGCCACCAGGTAGGAGGTGGAAATCCACGAGCCTTCTTCCAGGGTGGCGGCCAGCGCTCCCTGGATATCCTTCAGCGAGGAGTTGGTGATCTGGATGTCGAGGACCGCCATGAACGCGCCGAGCATGGCGCTGAACACGGCGATCCAGTCGCGGCGGGTCGGCTCCCCGACTGGCCGCACCAGGGCATCAGCGGACACGCAGCTCGACCTCGGCCTCGACGGACATGCCTGGGCGGATCAGGCCCTTCAGCGGGTTGTCGTCGGCGAAGGTGATCTTGACCGGAATGCGCTGCACCACCTTGGTGAAGTTGCCGGTGGCGTTGTCCGGCGGCAGCAGGCTGAACTGCGCGCCGGAGGCGGCGAACAGGCTCTGTACCTGGCCTTCGATGGGCTGGTCGGGGAAGGAGTCGAACACCAGCCTGGCGGTCTGGCCGGGGCGCATCTTGCCGATCTGGGTTTCCTTGAAGTTGGCCTGGACCCAGATGCCGTCGTCCGGCACCAGCGACAGCAACTGGCTGCCAACCTGCACGTACTGGCCGACACGGGCGCCGCGCTGGCCGACCAGGCCGCTGACCGGCGCGTGGATTTCGGTGCGGGCGAGGTTGATCTCGGCTTGGGTGATGTCGGCGCGGGCGCTTTCGATCTGCGCCTGCAGGCGCTGGACATCGGTGCCCAGGGTTTCGCGCTGTACGCGCTGGGCCTGCAGGTCGGCCTGGGCCTTGGCCACCTGGGAGCGGGCGACGTTGGAGTCGGCGGCCAGGGTGGTGACGCGTTCTTCCGACACGTAGCCGGGCTTGCGCAGCGCCTGGGCGCGGCCGAGATCGACTTCGGTGCGGCCGAGGGTGGCCTGGCTGGCATTCACGTCGGCCGCGCTGGCGGCGATCATGCTGGTCTGGCCCTTGAGCTTGCTGCGCGCCTGCTCCAGCTCTGCCTCGCGGGTGGCCAGGGTGGCCTTGGCGCGGTCCAGGGCGAGCTGGAAATCAGCAGCTTCCAGCTTCACCAGCAACTGACCTTTCTCCACGTGCTGGTTGTCCTGCACCAGTACCTCGTCGACGCGGGCGCCGAGCTGGCTGGCAATGCGGGTGATCTCGCCCTGCACGTAGGCGTTGTCGGTGGTCTCGACGAAGCGGCCGATGAAGTACCAGCGCGCCAGGAAGGCGAGGGCGACCACGGCGAGGATGACGAAGAACACGGTCAGGCGGCGTTGTAATTGTGCGGGCATAGGTAAACGAGCGTTTGGTTGGCCAAAAAATGTTTGCCAATGTAACAGTGTTCCGTGGCAGCACGTAGCCGCTACACTTCGGAAACTTTGTTGCTTATAGGGAACAATCATGGGGCTGGATGATGCGCTGATCTTCACCCGCGTCGTGGAGCTGCACAGTTTCACCCAGGCCGCGCACAGCCTGAGCATGCAGAAGTCGACGGTGAGCCGGCGTATCGCGCTGCTGGAAGAGCGCCTGGGCGTGCGGTTGATCAACCGCACTACCCGCAAGCTGCGCCTGACCGAGGTGGGCCAGGCCTACTACGACCGCTGCCGGCAGATCATGCACGACTTCGCCGAGGCGGAGCAGGCGGTGATGCAGTTGCAGCAGGCGCCTTCGGGATTGTTGCGAATCACCGCGCCCATCGAGTTCGGCCAGATGTACCTGGCCAAGGTGCTGGGCGATTTCATGAACCTTTATCCACAGATCACCGCCGAGGTCGAGCTGACCTCGCGCAACGTCGATCCGCTGGAGGAGGGCGTGGACATCGTCATCATGGTCGGCCAGCCGGAAGACTCGACGCTGATCGCCCGGCGCATGCTCACCACCAACCGCTGCCTGTGCGCCAGCCCGGATTACCTGGAGCTGCACGGCCGCCCCGAGACCGTCGAGGAACTCGCCGGCCACCGCGCCGTGCTGTTGCAGGCAGACTCCCAGCGCTATTGGCCACTGCGTGGGGAAACCGTGCCGTGCCACCGGGTGCTGTCCTGCAACAACATCACCTTCGCCCGCGAAACCGTGCTGGCGGGGGCGGGAATCGCCTCGCTGCCGGAACTCATCGTCGACGAGGAGCTGGCCAGCGGACGTCTGGTCCGGGTGTTACCGCAGATCCAGCTGCCGGTGGGCGAGTTGTACGCGGTGTACCCGTCGCGGCGCTTCCAGGCGATGAAGGTGAAGGCCTTCCTCGACTTCCTGATCAACAACCTGCCCATCGATCCCGGTCGCTGGCTGGAGCCGAAGGCGGCCCGCCTGATACCATCGCACCCATGAGCGCGTGCGCCGTCGCGCGCTGTCCGCTTCACACGAAGAATTGCTGCACACGAGAGCCTTCATGACCACAGTCCGCACCCGTATCGCGCCGTCTCCCACCGGTGACCCGCACGTCGGCACCGCGTATATCGCGCTGTTCAACCTCTGCTTCGCCCGCCAGCACGGCGGTCAGTTCATCCTGCGTATCGAGGACACTGACCAGGTGCGTTCGACCCGCGAGTCGGAACAGCAGATCTTCGACGCACTGCGCTGGCTGGGTATCGAGTGGGATGAGGGCCCGGACGTCGGCGGCCCGCACGGCCCGTATCGGCAGAGCGAGCGCGGCGCCATCTATAAGCAGTACAGCGACGAGCTGGTCGACAAGGGCCACGCCTTCCCCTGCTTCTGCTCCTCCGAGCGCCTCGACGCGCTGCGTGCCGAGCAGCAGGCGCGCAAGGAAACCCCGCGCTACGACGGCCATTGCATGCACATCCCGAAAGAGGAATCGGCCAAGCGCATCGCCGCCGGTGAGTCCCACGTGGTGCGCATGAAGGTGCCGACCGAGGGCGTCTGCGTGGTGCCGGACATGCTCCGTGGCGACGTGGAAATCCCGTGGGACCGCATGGACATGCAGGTGCTGATGAAGGCCGACGGCCTGCCCACGTACTTCCTCGCCAACGTGGTCGACGACCACCTGATGGGCATCACCCACGTCCTGCGCGGCGAAGAGTGGCTGCCTTCGGCGCCCAAGCTGATCAAGCTGTACGAGTACTTCGGCTGGGAGCAGCCGGTGCTGTGCTACATGCCGCTGCTGCGCAACCCGGACAAGAGCAAGCTGTCCAAGCGCAAGAATCCTACCTCCATCACCTTCTACGAGCGCATGGGCCTGCTGCCCCAGGCGCTGCTGAACTACCTCGGCCGCATGGGCTGGTCCATGCCTGACGAGCGCGAGAAGTTCAGCCTGGCGGAGATGATCGAGCATTTCGACCTGTCCCGCGTGTCGCTGGGCGGGCCGATCTTCGATATCGAGAAGCTCTCCTGGCTGAACGGCCAGTGGATCCGCGAGCTGTCCGTCGAGGACTTCGCGAAGGAAGTGCAGAAGTGGGCGCTCAACCCCGAGTACCTGATGAAGATCGCCCCGCACGTGCAAGGCCGCGTGGAGAACTTCAGCCAGATTGCTCCGCTGGCCGGTTTCTTCTTCAGCGGCGGCGTGCCGCTGGACGCCAAGCTGTTCGAGCACAAGAAACTCGATGCCACCCAGGTTCGCCAGGTGCTGCAACTGGTCCTGTGGAAGCTCGAAGCGCTGCGCCAGTGGGAAAAGGATCGCATCACCGCGACCATCCAGGCGGTGGCCGAACACCTGGGTCTCAAGCTGCGTGACGTGATGCCGCTGATGTTCCCGGCCATCACCGGTCAGGCCAGTTCGGTGTCGGTGCTCGACGCCATGGAAATCCTCGGCGCCGACCTGTCGCGCTATCGCCTGCGCCAGGCCCTGGAACTGCTGGGTGGTGCGTCGAAGAAAGAAGCCAAGGAGTGGGAAAAGATTCGCGACGCCATCGGCTCCTGAGTTCTTTCCTCCACTGAAAAAGGCCGGACGCTGCAAAGCTCCGGCCTTTTTTCACACCGGCGTCGTTGATTGCGGACGTACCGGGGGAGGGCAGGCGAGCCGCGGATTTCGCCGGCCGGAAACCGCGGTGGTCACTTAAGTGATTGTTCTGTGGGAGAAAAAAATAAGAAATCTGAAAAAATGTTGTTGACAGGGGTTCGCCTCGCCCCTAAGATGCGCCCCGTTCCAGCGACGAACTGAACTGACAGAGCGAAGCGGAACGGTAGATCCAGCGGTACTTTGGGGCTATAGCTCAGCTGGGAGAGCGCTTGCATGGCATGCAAGAGGTCGACGGTTCGATCCCGTCTAGCTCCACCAAATTACCAGTAAGCTTCGTTTGTCCGAGCGGAGCTGAAATCGAAGGTTTTGCGTCCCCTTCGTCTAGTGGCCTAGGACACCGCCCTTTCACGGCGGTAACAGGGGTTCGAGTCCCCTAGGGGACGCCACTATTCCAGCGACGATGCGTTCGCGTCGTCAGCCAGAGTCATCTGGGGCTATAGCTCAGCTGGGAGAGCGCTTGCATGGCATGCAAGAGGTCGACGGTTCGATCCCGTCTAGCTCCACCAAATTCCCATACGGGATGAAGCCAGAATCCACCGCCTGGTGGGTTTCTTCGAAGGATATGTCCCCTTCGTCTAGTGGCCTAGGACACCGCCCTTTCACGGCGGTAACAGGGGTTCGAGTCCCCTAGGGGACGCCATTTTTATCGCTCTGCGATGCCTATAGGACCACTGAGACTTTCAGTGGCCCTTTTGTTTTTATCCCTCTCCGAAAGATTTCTCCCGACCGGCGGTCGCAACTTCTGCTTGCCGATTTTTATTATGTGAATAATATTCTATCCATAATATTTCAGCCGGAGGCCCGCCATGAGCGACAAGAAAGCCCAGACCCGCGAACGCATCCTCTCTGCCGCCACCAGCGCGCTGCTGCAGCGTGGCCCGGTCGGCCCGAGCGTGGGCGAGGTGATGTCGGCGGCGGGGCTGACGGTGGGCGGTTTCTATTCGCACTTCGAGAGCAAGGATGCGCTGATGCTGGAAGCCTTCCGCGAACTGCTTGCCAAGCGTCGCGAAGGGCTCAAGCGCTTCGATCCGAAGTTGAGCTTCGCCGAGCGCCGCGCGCTGACGGCGCAGTTCTACCTGTCGCGCAAGCATCGCGATACCGAGGAGGAGGGTTGCCCGATTCCCAGTTCGCTCAACGAGGTGGCCAACCTGCCGGAAGCTTTCCGCCAGACCCTGGAAGAGCACGTGGAATTGATGGTCGCGGCTTTGGCCGGACGTCCTGAAGAGATCGACACGGTGCTCAGCGACATGGCCCTGATGATTGGTGGCTTGGCGCTGGCACGGGCCCTGGGCGACGGCGACCTGTCCGATCGCGTCCTGCGTGCCGCGAAGAAAGCGGTGGTCTGAGGAGGTGCGAAAAAATGAATAGCCTGAGCTGGGTTCGAGGCATCAATGCCACCCTGGGGCGCGTGGCGCCGCAATGGGCGGCGGGGCGCATGCGTGAGCTGTTCGTGACGCCTAATGAACATGCGCCGCGTGACTGGGAGCTGCCGCTGCTGGCCAGCTCGGAGCGCGTGACCCTGCGCTTTGGTTTGTCCGCGTTGCGCTGGGGAGAAGGGCCGGCTGTGTTGCTGATGCACGGTTGGGAAGGGCGGCCGACCCAGTTCGCCACGCTGATCGAGAATCTGGTGGGGGCCGGTTATGGCGTGATCGCCCTGGACGGACCGGGGCATGGGCGCTCGCCCGGTCGGGAAGCGGATATCGTGCTGTTCGCCCGTGCGCTCCTTGAGGCGGCTGGCGAGCTGCCTCCGCTGCGCGCCGTGATCGGCCATTCCATGGGCGGCGCCAGCGCCTTGCTGGCCACCCAGATGGGCTTGCGTACCGAAACGCTGGTCACCATCGGTGCGCCCAGCAATGTGCTCGGCGTCCTGCGGGGTTTCTCCAGCGTCGTCGGCTTGCCGCCGGTAGCGCGCTCGCGCTTCATCCGGATGATCGAAAGCCGCGCGGGGATTGCCGCCAGACAACTGGATGTGGCGCGCTATCAGCTGGACTTTCCTGGCCTGGTGGTTCACGCCGAGGATGACCGCTACGTGCGCGTGAGCGAGGCGGCGGCCATCCATGAAGCCTGGCCGCAAAGCCGGCTGCTGCGCCTGCCCGCTGGCGGACATCACCGGGTGATGGCGGACGCAGCCGTCATCGACGCGATCCTCGAGTTGCTGGAAGCGGTCGAGGAGCCGCTGCCCCTGGCCCTGGTTTCCTGAGTCATTCACCCTGGTGATGACGGCGGCTACAGGCCGCCGTTTTCGTTTCGTGATGGCCCCTTGCGGGTCGTCAGGCCCGGCGCGCTGGCGTAGACTTTCGGGCATTTCCGGCCGCCCCGGCCTGGGCGCGAGGTCTTGCGTACGCGGGTGGTCGATGGGGGGAATGCATGAATCTGTCGCTGGATTGGGTACTGCAGAAGGCACGCCCTGTCATGCCGGTGCTGGTGATCGACGATGTGGCGCTGGCCGCCGACCTGGCCCGTGCACTGTATGACGGGGGTGTGCGGGTGCTGGAAGTGACCCTGCGCACGCCGCAGGCGCTGGATGCGGTCGCGGAGATCCGCCGCGAGCTGCCGGAGATGATCGTCGGTGCCGGCACCCTGATCCACACCGAGCAATTCCAGGAAGCCCGCGATGCCGGCGCCCAGTTCGCCGTCAGCCCCGGCTGCACGCCGCGCCTGGTAGCCGCCGCCGACGATGCGAAGCTGCCGTTCCTGCCGGGCGTGATGACGCCCTCCGAGGTGCTGGTGGCACTGGAGTACGGATATCGCTCGCTGAAGCTCTTCCCCGCCGACGGCAATGCCGCGATCAAGATGCTCAAGAGCCTCAAGGCACCCTTCGCCGGCATCCGCTTCTGCCCGACCGGCGGCATCACCCAGGAAAACCTGCTCAACGTGTTGCGCCTGCCCAATGTCGCCTGCGTCGGCGGCACCTGGATCGCACCGCCCAGCCTGGTACGCGCCCGCGCCTGGGATCAGATCACCCAATTGGCCAGCGAGGCGCGCGCGCTGGCTGCAAGCCTGGAGCATGCTGCATGAGTTGGCGGTTACCCGATCCGTTCGTCATCGATATCGAGGTCAAGTCCGAGGACATCGACGGTCTCGGTCACGCCAATAACGCGGTGTACGTCAGCTGGCTGGAGCGCTGCGCCTGGCGGCATTCGCAGAAACTCGGGCTGGACCTGGCCGAGTATCGCCGGCTGGACCGCGCCATGGCCGTGGTCCGCCACGAAGTGGACTACCTGGCCGCCGCCTACGAAGGTGATCAGTTGCAGTTGGCGACCTGGATCGTCGAGTCGGACCAGCGCCTGAAGATGACCCGCTACTTCCAGTTGGTGCGCCCGGCGGACGCCCTGACCCTGCTGCGCGCGCAGACCACCTTCGTCTGCATCGAGCTATCTACCGGCAAACCCAAGCGCATGCCAGCGGAGTTCATCGAAGGTTACGGCCGCGCTCTGCTCTCCCCGGACACCCTGGCCGCTGGCGCGTGATCCGTCGCGCCGCGCTTTTCCCGGCGCGGCGCATTCCCTACAATCCGCGGCCTTCGCCATAGCCCGAGATTCCCCCGTGCAGATCGCCCTGGCCCCGATGGAGGGGCTGGTAGATGACATCCTCCGCGATGTGCTGACCCGCGTCGGCGGCATCGACTGGTGCGTCACCGAATTCATCCGCATCAATGACCGACTGCTGCCGCCGTCGTCCTTCCTGGCGCTCGCCCCGGAACTGGCGCACGGCAGCAAGACGCGCGCCGGCGTGCCGATGCGTGTGCAACTGCTCGGCTCCGACCCGCAACTGCTGGCGGAGAACGCCGTGCAGGCCTGCGAACTGGGTGCGCCGGTGATCGACCTGAATTTCGGCTGCCCGGCCAAGACAGTGAACCGCTCCCGTGGCGGCGCGGTGCTGCTCAAGGAGCCCGAGCTGATGTTCAGCATCATCGAGGCCGTGCGCCGCGCGGTGCCTGCGCACATTCCGGTGACCTCGAAGATGCGCCTGGGCTACGACAGCCCGGACGGCGCCATCGATTGCGCCCGCGCCCTGGCCGACGCCGGTTCCGCCCATGTGGTGGTGCACGCCCGGACCAAGGCCGATGGTTACAAGCCGCCCGCGCATTGGGAGTGGGTGGCGAAAGTAGCGGATGCGGTGAAGGTGCCGGTGTTCGCCAATGGCGAAGTCTGGACGCTCGAGGATTACCATCGCTGCCGTTCCATCAGCGGCGTGGCGGACATCATGCTCGGCCGCGGGCTGGTTTCGCGCCCCGATCTGGCCCGGCAGATCGCCGCGTGGCGTGACGGCCGCGAGGTGGTGCCGATGCCCTGGTCGGAAGTGCGCGTGCTGCTCGACGACTTCTGGCGCCAAGCCCGGCGCAAGCTGGCACCGCGCTATGCGCCCGGGCGCCTGAAGCAGTGGCTGGGGATGCTTACCCGCAGTTATCCCGAGGCCGTGGAGCTATTCGCCCAGGTACGCCGCGAGCACGATTGCGACGTGCTGGATCGGATGCTGCAGGTCGAGATCGAAGCGGCCGCCTGATCTGCTCTTCGCAGGAGCGAGCGCCACGATTACACCGAATCAGCGGCCGCCGCTGACGTCGACGAAGCTGCCGGTGCTGTAACTGGACTCGTCCGAGGCGAGGAACAGGATCGCCCGCGCCACTTCCTCAGCCTCACCGCCACGTCCCAGCGGAATCGCCGCTTGCAGGCGCTCCACACGCCCGGGTTCGCCGCCACTGGCATGGATTTCGGTCTTGATCAGCCCAGGCCGCACGGCATTCACGCGGATGCCTTCTGCCGCCACTTCCTTGGCCAGGCCGATGGTCAGGCTGTCCACGGCGCCCTTGGCGGCGGCGTAGTCGATGTACTCGTTGGGCGAGCCCAGGCGCGAGGCCATGGACGATACGTTGACGATGCTGCCACCGTTGCCGCCGTGCTTGCGCGCCATGCGTTTGATCGCCTCGCGGCAGCAGAGGAAAGTGCCGGTGACATTCACCGCGAATACCCGCTGCAGGCGCGCCACGTCCATGTCTTCCAGGCGCATCTGGCGCTCGAGGATGCCGGCGTTGTTCACCAGCACGTCGAGGCGGCCGAAGGCTTCGTCCACTTCTCGGAACAGTTGCAGCACATCGCTCTCGTTCGCCACGTCGGCGGCGAAGGCGCGTGCCTTGCCGCCAGCCCCTGTGATTTGTGTCACCAGCGCCTCGGCGGCCTCGCGTTCGCGACGATAATTGATCGCCACGGCATAGCCGCGCGCGGCGGCGAGCAGGGCGGTGGCGGCGCCGATGCCGCGACTGGCGCCGGTGATCAGCATGACCTTGTCCATGGAAAATCGTCCTGTGGCGAAGGGGGCTTGAAATGGATTCGAGCAGCCCAATCTATGTTCCTGCGGGAGGCCGAAGACGGGTCCCGCACCGGAGTTCTGAAGACAGGCTCCCGATCATACCTTGCTGAAATTTTCAGGAGATTCGCAATGAGCAACGTCCTTTCCCTCGCCCCGCTGTTCCGCCAGTCCGTCGGTTTCGATCGTTTCAACGATCTGTTCGAATCCGCCCTGCGCAGTGAAAGCGGCAGTTCCTACCCGCCCTACAACGTCGAGAAGCATGGTGACGACCAGTACCGTATCGTCATCGCCGCTGCCGGCCTGCAGGAGGAAGACCTGGAGCTGCAAGTGGAGCGCGGTGTGCTGACCGTCAACGGCGGCAAGCGCGAAAAGGCTTCCGAGAGCGTCACCTACCTGCACCAGGGCATCGCCCAGCGCGCCTTCAAGCTGTCGTTCCGCCTCGCCGACCATATCGAGGTTCAGGGTGCGTCGCTGAAGAACGGCCTGCTCAGCGTCGAGCTGGTGCGTATCGTTCCGGAAGAAGCCAAGCCCAAGCGGATCGCCATCAACGGCCAGCGCCCGGCCATCGAAGGCTGAGCAACGCCCCGGCGCTAGCCGGTTCGTAGCCGCAAAGCAAAACGCCCGTCTCGACAGAGACGGGCGTTTTCGTTCGTGCCTCGATCAGGCATTTTGCTCCAGCGGCGCCGAGCGATTGCGCCACCAGGCGATGACGATGGCTGCCATCAGCACGAAGCCCAGGTAACCCATGGCCGGGTAGACCAGCCCCACCAACCTGACGAAGCCGACCTGGCTGGCGATGAAGGCGAGCACCACCGCGACCACGGTCGCCACGCGGAAGGGCACGCCGTAGGCAGCGCAGCGCGCGGCCAGGGTGTAGGCGAAACCGCTGGTGGTGCAATACAGCTTCACCAGCAGCAGGGCGAGCATCACGTCGCCGAACCAGGGGGCGATGTTGTTGCTCAGCAGCAGGGTGGGAATGGCGCTGCCGCCGATCACGTCGATCTGCACCAGCATGACCAGCGCCATGGCGAGGATCAGCACGCCGACGCCGATACCACCGAACACGCCGCCCAGCGCGGCAGTGCGCAGGTTCGCCACGCTGCCCCCCATCACCACCACGGCGGCCGCGGTGGCGGCGACGTTGTAGGAGACGTAGAGCAACGCGCCGAGCAGCCAGTTGGGCGCCGGGTGCGGCACGGCGAGGGCGATCTGCTCCAGCTCCGCCAGCGGCTTCTGGATGTGTGTCAGCGCGTAGATGGCGATAATTGCGACGATGATCATCAGTACCGGGGTGATCAGGCTCATCAGGGTGATCACCCGCTTCAGGCCCATGCACACGGTGATGATGGTCAGCACGCCGAGGACGATCCCGCCGATGGAATGACCGATGCCCAGTTGCTGCTCGAAGGACGAGTTCGCCCCGGCGAACATGACCACCATGGTGCCGAACAGGAAGAAGGTCAGCATCAGGTCGACGACACGGCCCAGCGGCTTGCCACAGATGAACTCCATGGCTTCCTTGTGCGACTGGGTCTGCAGGCGGCTGCCGATCTGGTAGAGGTTCATCAGCAGGAAGGCGAACAGCGCCAGCGCCACCAGGCCGCCGGCCAGGCCCATGATGCCGAAGCCGCCGAAGAACTGGAGGATCTCCTGGCCCGAGGCGAAGCCGACGCCCACCACCAGGCCGATGTACGCACCGCCGAGCTTGAGACTGGTTTTCATGATCGAGACTCTGTTGTTGTTATGGGGCGGCCCGGCTCAGCGCCGGACCGCAAAAAGGGCTTACGCCTGGCCGACGTAGGCCTGGATTTCCACCTCGACGTCCACGCCCAGTGCCAGGGCGGACGCCACGCAGGAACGCACCGGCAGGCCCTGGTCGAAGTAGCGCATGTAGATTTCGTTGAATCCGGCGAAGTGGGACATGTCCGACAGCCACACGGTGGCCTTCACCACCTGGGAGAAGTTCGCGCCGCAGGCTTCCAGGCTCTCGGCGATGCGGGTCATCACTGCCTCGGTCTGGGTCTGGATGTCGCCTTTCACCACCTGACCGTCTGCGGTCATCGGCACCTGTCCGGAGAGGAACAGGAAGCCGCCGGCTTTCACCGCGCGGGAGAAGGGGAAGGGCAGGCTGCTGGGGTAACGCTGGATATCGCTCATGGGTAAGTCTCCGGGGGAATTCAACGCAGGCGCGCCGGGTCCAGGCGCTGGGGATCGACGCCTTCCTGGCGCAGGGATTCGGGGAGCGGCTGGCCGAGCAGCAGCGATTGGGCCAGGCGCGAAACGCCGTCGGCGGACTGGATGCCGTAGCCGCCCTGGGCGGCCAGCCAGAAGAACGCCGGGTTCTGTGCATCCGCACCAATCACCAGATCGCCGTCGGCGACGAAGGAGCGCAGGCCGGCCCAGCTATGGTTCGGCCGACGGATCGCCAGGGTGGTGTGCTCCTCGATGTGGTACACGCCCAGGGCGATATCGAGTTCCTCGGGCTGCACGTCCTGCGCTTCCACCGGGTCGGCGTTGGCGGGGGAGCCGAGCAATTGGCCGGCATCGGGCTTGAAGTAGAAGCTTTCGTCGATGCCGATCACCGTCGGCCACTGGCTGATGTCCGCGCCGTCGGGTGCCGGGAAGGTGAAGGCGGTACGGCGGCAGGGTTGCAGGCCGATTGGGCGGATGCCTGAGCGCTCGGCCACATGGTCGGCCCAGGCACCGGCGGCATTGACCAGTTGCGTGGCGTGGACGGTTTCGGCCTGGCTGAGTTCGAGCGTCCACGCGCCATCCGCATAGTCAGCCGACAGCAGCTCACGGTTGCAGCGCAGCTCGCCGCCGCGCTGGCGCAGCGCGCGCAGATAGCCCTGGTGCAGGGCGTGTACGTCGAGATCGCGGGCGTCGGGCTCGTAGAGCGCACCGATGATCGCGTCCGCGCGAAGGCAGGGAAGGCGCTCCAGGGCTTCTTCGGTGCTGATGCGCTCCACGCCGGGCGTAGCTTCGGCCTGGTTCAGCAACTCGATGTGCTCGGGGCCGCCGACGTACAGACAGCCGCGCGGGGTGAGGATCGGGTGCTCGCTGAAACCGGCCGGCGGATGCTCGTAGAAGGCGCGGCTGGCACGGGTCAGCGCCTGGATCTGCGGCGTGCCGTAGGCCTCCATGAACATGGCGGCCGAACGCCCGGTGGCGTGGTAGCCGGGCTGTTCTTCGCGTTCCAGTACCAGCACCTTGTGCGTCTCGCTCAGGCGGTAGGCGAGGGAGGCTCCGGCAATGCCGGCGCCGATGATGACGAAATCGAAATGGCTCACTGCAAGGGCCTTCTGAGTTATTTCTCTTATGTGAGAAATCTAAGATATGAGAATTTTTGCGACAAAGGCAAGGCCCGGTAAACTTTCGTCGGCCCCCTCACGAGAAGTCCCATGAGCGAAACCGCCCAAGCACTACCCAAGCCCCAGCAGCTGGATCGAGACGAAGTCGGAGCGCGCCTGCGGGCAGTTCGCAAGCAACAGAAGCTGACCCTGAAACAGCTCTCCGACCTGTCTGGCGTAGCGGTTTCCACCTTGTCGAAGATGGAGCTGGCGCAGGTCGCGGTGAGCTACGACAAGCTGGCTGCAGCCGCCCGCGCGCTGCAGGTGGATATCGCTCAGTTGTTCCGCCCGCTGCCGGCCGTCGGCGTCCTGGCGGGTCTTAAGACTTTCGTGAAGACTCGCGTCGACGAAGCTGCCGGCTACGACACTGGGGGGTATGAGTACTACCCGATTGCCGGCGATTTCCCACAGCGCAATATGACGCCGCTGTACGCGCGCATCTTTGCCCGCGAGGTCGGCGAATTCGACGACTACGTTCGCCACCCCGGTCAGGAGTTCGCCATGGTGGTGGCCGGCCGCGTGCGGATCCAGTTCGAGACGGGCGAGTCGGTGAGCATCGGCCTGCGCGAGACGGCCTATTTCGACAGCAGCGTCGGCCATCTCTATCTCAACGATGGCGAGGCCGACGAGGCGCAGGTGATGGTCGTGATGTCGGAGTCGCGGCCCGCTGAGTAGCGGGCTTCAGGTCGCCTGTTGCTCGCGGCCGGGCAGCAGCGCGATGAACTCCTCCAGCGGTACCGGGCGGCTGAACAGGTAGCCCTGGTACAGGTGGCAACCCTGCTCGGCCAGCAGCGCCAGCTGCTCCGGGGTTTCCACCCCTTCGGCCACCAGTTCCAGGCCGAGGCTGTGGCCCATGGCGATGATGGCGCGGACGATTTCCGCATCGTTGCTGTCGTTGGGCGCGTCGCGCACGAAGCTCTGGTCGATCTTCAGGCTGTCCACCGGCAGGCGCTTGAGGTAGGTGAGCGATGAGTAGCCGGTGCCGAAGTCATCCATGGCGAAACGCACGCCGGCCTCGCGCAGGCGCTGCATGCGCGCGATGGTGTCGTCCAGTTGCTGGATCACGATGCCTTCGGTGATCTCCAGCTTGAGCAGGCTGGGCGGCAGCCTGGTCTTGTGCAGCAGCGCCAGCAGGCGCTCGACGAAATCGCTCTGGCGGAACTGCCGCGGGCTGATGTTCACGCTCAGGCTGAAATTCTCGATGTCGATGCGGCCTTCGGCGAGCAGCTGCGCGCCGGTACGGCAGGCTTCCTCGATGACCCACTGGCCGACTTCGACGATCAGCCCGCTGTCCTCCAGTACGCGGATGAAGCTGGCCGGCGATTGCGGGCCGAGAGTCGGGTGGCGCCAGCGCAGCAATGCTTCGGCGCCGACGATGCGTGAATCGCGGGTGTCCACCTGCGGCTGGTAGTGCAGGTTGAATTCACGCCGGGCGAGGGCCATGCGCAGGCCGTTCTCCAGGCGCAGGCGCTCGCTGGCGGCCTGCTGCATGGATTCGTGGAACAGCTGCACGGTGTTCCGCCCGGCGTCCTTGGCGCGGTACATGGCGATGTCGGCGCGCTTGAGCAGGTCGTCCGGGGTGGCGCCGTCGTCGGGGATCAGTGCGATGCCGATGCTCGGGGTGATCTGCAGGCGATGGCCGTCCAGCAGCATCGGTTCGGCCAGCAGGTCGCGCAGTTTTTCCGCCAGCTGGCGCACCTGCTGGGCGGTTTCCAGGCGGCTGCCTTCGATACCGGTGATCAGCACCACGAACTCGTCGCCGCCCAGGCGGGCCACGGTGTCTTCCTGGCGCACGCTGGCCTCCAGGCGCGCGGTGACCATCTGCAGGATGGAGTCGCCGACGGAGTGGCCGAGGGAGTCGTTGATGTGCTTGAAGTGGTCGAGGTCGAGGAACAGCAGCGCACCGCGCAGGCTGTGGCGCTGGAGCAGGGCGATCTGCTGCTTGAGGCGATCCATCAGCAGGGCGCGATTGGGCAGGTCGGTCAGGGCGTCATGGTAGGCGAGGTGCTGGATGCGCGCCTCGGCCTCGCGCAGCTCGCTGGTGTCGCGGGCGGTGAGCAGCAGGCAATTCACGCCGCCCAGTTCGATCGGTTCCACCGACACGTCGACCGTCTTGATCGTGCCGTCACGGTGGCGGCCGCGCATTTCCAGATGGTGGACGAAGCCGTCGCGGTTGAGCGCGGCGATCATGTTCAGGCGCTCGTCCGGGTCGGCCCAGATATTGATGCCCAGTGCCGTCTGCCCGATTACCTCCTCGGTGCGGTAGCCGGTGAGGCGGTGGAAGCCTTCGTTGACCTCGATGTAGCGGCCGGTGTCGCGCTCGGTGATGGTGATGGCGTCGGGGCTGGAGTGGAATGCCTTGGCGAACTTCTCCTGGCTGGCCTTGAGTGCGGCCTCGGCCTGCAGGCGCCGGGTGACGTCACGGAAGCTGGAGAGGATGCACAACTGGCGGTCGACCCAGATCAGCCGGCTGGCGACCATGCAGGTGATGGTCTGGCCTTCGCGGGTGAGGAACTGTACTTCGACATTCTGCAGCGCGTGGTCGCGCATCAGTTGCTCGAACAGGCGCGAGCGCTGGTGATGATCGGCCCAGAAGGTGACCTGGTGGGACGAGCGGCCGATGATGTCCTCGGCGAGCCAGCCGAAAGTGCTGCAAAAGCTCGGGTTCACTTCCACGAACTCGCCGTCGCGCACTCGTGAGACGCAGATCGGGTCCGGGCTGCCCTGGAACAGACTGGCGAACTTCTCCTCCGAGGCTTGCAGGCTGCGCTCGCGGAGCACGCGCTCGGTGATGTCGAGCAGGGTGCCGGCCATGCGCAGCGGCTTGCCGCTGGTATTGCGGTAGAGGCGGGCGCGGCTCTCCAGGTAGCGGACTTCGCCGGAGTCGAGCTGGGCGCGGTAGGTGAACTGGTAGTCGTTCTCCGGGCCGCGGGCGAGGCGGGCGTAAGCCTGGCGCATGCGCGCGCGGTCGGTCTTGTCGACGCAGGCGAAGAATTCGCCGAAGGGCCCGTGGAAATCCCGGTCAGGCAATTCGTGCAGAACGGCGGCGCGCGCAGAGCCGTAGAGCAGGCCGCTGGGGATATGCCAGTCCCAGATGCCCAGTTGTGCGGAGTCCAGCGCCAGGTCGAGGCGCTCCTGGCTGTCGCGCAGGGCCTGTTCCTGGGCGCGCACACGGGTAATGTCGCGGACGGTCAGGACCAGGCAGGGATGGTCGTCCAGTTCGATCTGGCAGCCGTAGACGCGAGCGCTGCGGACTTCGCCGGTACGGGTCAGCAGGTTGACTTCGAAGCCGTCGAGCTGTTGCTCGGCGGCGATCCTGTCGAGCATCCGCTGGCGCTCGTCGAGGCTGCGCCACAGGCCGAGCTGCACCGAGGTGCGGCCGAGCGCTTCCTCGCGGCTCCAGCCGAAGTGGTCGACAAAACTGGCGTTGAGTTCGAGAAATTTTCCGCTGTCCCGGTCGGTGATGACCATGGCGTCGGGCGCGGTGTGAAAGGCTTTGGCGAACTGGTCCTGGCCGTCGGTAGCGAACGGGGGCGTGCGCGGAACGCGGCTCATGCGGCGCTTCCCCGGCAGCTGGCGGCACCGGCCAAGTGGGGCCGGCTAACGCATGGTGGCGTGCGGACGGGCATTCGGGCCCCTTCTTCTAATTCTGTCAGAACAATAGAGGTTAGGCCGCGACGGGTGCAAGCCCCGCCGCCTGGGCGTCGAGCAGACGCATGAAGGCCCGCGCGGCGTTGGACAGCGTGCGTTCGGTATGCAGGATGTAGCCCAGCTGGCGGCTGAGCTGGATGTCCTGCAGCGGAAGGCGTACGACGCTGTCATCCAGCATCGTACGAGGCAGTACGCTCCAGGCCAGCCCGATGGAAACCATCATCTTGATGGTCTCCATGTAGTTGGTGCTCATGCCGATGTTCGGCGTCAGGCCCTCGGCTTCGAACATGCGCCGCACGATGTGGTGGGTGAAAGTGTTGCCGCCGGGGAACACCGCCGGGTGCCGCGCCACGTCGGCGAGGAACACCGGGCCCTGCACGGACAGCGGGTGTTCGGGCGCGGCGACGAAGTCCAGCGGGTCGTCCCACACCGGCACGGCGCGCACCGGCTCGGCGGTTTCCGGTGCCAGGGTGATCACGGCCAGTTCGGCGCGGCCATGGAGAATCTCTTCGTAGGCCACTTCCGAGTCGCAGAACTGGATATCCAGCGCGACCTGCGGGTGGGCCTTGGTGAAGGCGCGCAGCAGCGGCGGCAGGCGGTGCAGGCCGATGTGGTGACTGGTGGCCAGGACCAGCCGGCCGCTCACCTCGCCGTTGAGGTTGGTCAGGGCGCGGCGGGTGTCGTCCAGCACATTGAGGATCTGGTAGGCACGGGGCAGCAGGGCGCGACCGGATTCGGTCAGGGTCACCTCGCGGCCTACGCGGTCGAACAGGCGCACTCCCAACTGGTTCTCCAGGGCGGCGATGCGCTTGCTGATCGCGGGCTGCGTCAGGTGCAGGCGCTCGCCGGCTTCGGAGAAGCTGCCGGACTCGGCGATGGCGAGGAAGGTGTTGAGGCTGGTCAGGTCCATGTCGACTCCCTGCGCTCTGGATACGGCGCCAGACTTTTATATCGCACCGTATTCCTCGTGGGAATCCTTTGGATAAAAAATATGAATTTGAGTTATTCGACGACAACCCATAGCATCATCCTCACAAGCCCTAGGGGCATAGAAAGACGCTGATGAGGACTCTCTGATGGCCGGCAAGACGCTCTACGACAAACTCTGGGAAATGCACGAGGTGAAGCGCCGTGACGATGGTTCGTCGCTCATCTACATCGACCGCCACATCCTTCACGAAGTGACTTCCCCGCAGGCCTTCGAAGGCCTGCGCCTGGCGGGTCGCAAGCCGTGGCGCATCGATGCGAACATCGCCACCCCGGACCACAACGTGCCGACCACCCAGGCCGAGCGCAAGGGCGGCCTCCAGGCCATCGCCGACGAAGTGTCGCGTATCCAGGTCCAGACCCTGGACGAGAACTGCGATGACTTCGGCATCCTCGAATTCAAGATGAACGACGTCCGCCAGGGCATCGTCCACGTAGTCGGCCCGGAGCAGGGCGCGACCCTGCCGGGCATGACCGTGGTCTGCGGCGACTCGCACACCTCGACCCACGGCGCCTTCGGTGCGCTGGCCCACGGCATCGGCACCTCCGAGGTGGAGCATGTGCTCGCCACCCAGTGCCTGGTCGCCAAGAAGATGAAGAACATGCAGGTTCGCGTAGAGGGCAAGTTGCCCTTCGGCGTGACCGCCAAGGACATCGTCCTCGCGGTGATCGGCAAGATCGGCACCGCGGGCGGCAACGGCCATGCCCTGGAATTCGCCGGCAGCGCCATCCGCGACCTGTCCATGGAAGGCCGCATGACCATCTGCAACATGTCCATCGAGGCGGGCGCCCGCGTCGGCATGGTGGCGTGCGACGAGAAGACCATCGAGTACGTGAAGGGCCGTCCGTTCTCGCCGCAAGGCAGCGACTGGGACAAGGCCGTGGAGGCCTGGAGCGACCTGGTTTCCGACGCCGATGCGCACTTCGACACCATCGTCGAGTTGCGTGCCGAGGACATCAAGCCGCAGGTCAGCTGGGGCACCTCGCCCGAGATGGTCCTGGCCGTCGACCAGAACGTGCCGGACCCAGCGGCCGAAGCCGATGCGGTCAAGCGCGACTCCATCACCCGCGCCCTCAAGTACATGGGCCTGAACGCCAACCAGGCGATCACCGATATCCAGCTGGACCGCGTGTTCATCGGCTCCTGCACCAACTCGCGCATCGAAGACCTGCGCGCGGCCGCCGCCGTGGCGAAGGGCCGCAAGGTTGCCGCCACCGTGAAGCAGGCGCTGGTCGTGCCGGGCTCCGGCCTGGTCAAGGCGCAAGCCGAGCAGGAAGGCCTGGACAAGATCTTCATCGAAGCCGGCTTCGAATGGCGTGAACCGGGCTGCTCCATGTGCCTGGCGATGAACCCGGACCGCCTGGAAAGTGGCGAGCATTGCGCTTCCACCTCCAACCGCAACTTCGAAGGCCGCCAGGGTGCCGGTGGTCGTACTCACCTGGTGAGCCCGGCGATGGCCGCTGCCGCTGCGGTGACCGGTCGTTTCATCGACGTACGTGAATTGATGCAGGCCTGAGGAGACCAGAGATGAAAGCATTCACCCAGCACACCGGTCTCGTCGCGCCGCTCGATCGCGCCAACGTCGACACCGACCAGATCATCCCCAAGCAATTCCTCAAGTCGATCAAACGCACCGGCTTCGGCCCGAACCTGTTCGACGAGTGGCGCTACCTGGACGTCGGCCAGCCGAACCAGGACAACTCCAAGCGTCCGGTGAACAAGGACTTCGTCCTCAACTTCCCGCGCTTCCAGGGCGCCAGCGTGCTGCTGGCCCGTGAGAACTTCGGCTGCGGCTCCTCCCGCGAGCACGCGCCGTGGGCGCTGGACGAGTACGGCTTCCGCACCGTGATCGCGCCGAGCTTCGCTGACATCTTCTTCAACAACAGCTTCAAGAACGGCCTGCTGCCGATCATTCTGAAGGACGAAGAAGTGGACGAACTGTTCGCCCAGTGCGAAGCCACCGAGGGTTACCAGCTGACCGTCGACCTGGCCGCACAGACCGTGACCCGTCCGGATGGCAAGCAGTACAGCTTCGAAGTGGACGCGTTCCGCAAGCACTGCCTGCTCAACGGCCTGGACGACATCGGCCTGACCCTGCAGGACGCCGACGCCATCCGCAGTTTCGAAGGTGGCTATAAACAGCAGCAACCCTGGTTGTTCCGCGACGCCTGATGGCGCCGCAGCAACCGCAAGCCAAGGAGAAAGCCATGACCCAGAGTCGCCACGAGCAAGTGGTCCAGCGCCAGTTCGGCGCCCAGGCCAACGCTTACCTGACCAGTGCCGTCCACGCCCAGGGCGAAGAATTCGCCCAACTGCGTGAGCGACTGTCGGCGACCACTGGTGCGCGTGTGCTGGACCTGGGTTGCGGGGCAGGGCACGTCAGCTTCAACGTCGCGCCGCTGGCCGGCGAGGTGGTGGCTTACGACCTGTCCCAGCAGATGCTCGACGTGGTGGCTTCGGCCGCCGCCGAGCGCGGCCTGGGCAATATCGCCACGCGTTGTGGCGCCGCCGAGCAGCTGCCGTTCGAAGAGGGGGAGTTCGACTTCGTCTTCAGCCGCTATTCCGCGCACCACTGGCGGGATGTTGGCCAGGCGCTGCGCGAAGTGCGCCGGGTGCTCAAGCCGGGCGGCGTGGCCTGCTTCATCGATGTCGCGGCGCCGGGCTTGCCTCTGCTGGACACCTATCTGCAGACTGTCGAGCTCCTGCGCGACACCAGCCACGTGCGTGACTACTCGCCGTCGGAGTGGGCGCGCCTGGTTGGCGAGGCGGGGTTGGCGGTGACCGCTGCCAAACGCCAGCGCCTGCGCCTGGAGTTCACGTCCTGGGTCGAGCGCATGCGTACGCCCGACGTGATGCGCCAGGCCATTCGTGCCCTGCAGCTTTCGATGGGCATTGAGGTGCGCGAGTATTTCGAGATCGATGCCGAGGGCTCTTTCAGCACCGACGTGCTGGTGCTCTGGGCCGAGCGCTGATTTCAGCTTTTTGACCGCTCCGGGTGGCGCGAGCCGCCCGGAGCGTTACGTTTTTTGCCAAGCGACTTTTATAAAGTGAGCAGAGAGATGAGCAAACAGATTCTGGTTCTCCCCGGCGACGGTATCGGCCCGGAAATCATGGCCGAAGCGGTCAAGGTGCTGGAGCTGGCCAACGACAAGTTCGCCCTGGGCTTCGAACTGACCGAAGACGTGATCGGCGGCGCCGCCATCGACAAGCACGGCGTACCGCTGGCCGACGAGACCCTGGAGCGTGCGCGCAACTCCGACGCCGTCCTGCTGGGCGCCGTGGGCGGCCCGAAATGGGACAAGATCGAGCGTGACATCCGCCCCGAGCGCGGCCTGCTGAAGATCCGTTCGCAACTGGGCCTGTTCGGCAATCTGCGCCCGGCCATCCTCTACCCGCAGCTGGCCGATGCCTCCAGCCTGAAGCCCGAAGTGGTCGCCGGCCTGGACATCCTCATCGTCCGCGAGCTGACCGGCGGCATCTACTTCGGCCAACCGCGCGAGCAGCGCGTACTGGAGAACGGCGAGCGCCAGGCGTACGACACCCTGCCGTACAGCGAAAGCGAAATCCGCCGCATCGCCCGCGTCGGTTTCGACATGGCCCGCGTGCGCAACAAGAAGCTGTGCTCGGTGGACAAGGCCAACGTCCTGGCGTCCAGCCAGCTGTGGCGCGAAGTGGTCGAGGAAGTCGCCAAGGACTACCCGGACATCGAGCTGTCGCACATGTACGTGGACAACGCTGCGATGCAGCTGGTCCGTGCGCCCAAGCAGTTCGACGTGATGGTGACCGACAACATGTTCGGCGACATCCTGTCGGATGAGGCTTCCATGCTCACCGGCTCCATCGGCATGCTGCCTTCTGCGTCGCTGGATTCGAACAACAAGGGCATGTACGAGCCTTGCCATGGTTCCGCGCCGGACATCGCCGGCAAGGGCATCGCCAACCCGCTGGCGACCATCCTCTCGGTCTCGATGATGCTGCGTTACACCTTCAACGAAGGCGCCGCCGCCGACGCCATCGAGAAGGCCGTGAGCCTGGTCCTCGACCAGGGCCTGCGCACCGGTGACATCTGGTCCGAAGGCTGCACCAAGGTCGGTACCCGCGAAATGGGCGATGCGGTAGTCGCGGCTCTGCGGAATCTGTAATCTGTCCGGCTCGCTCGTTCCCGCGCTCTTGTAGGAAAGCGGGAACGACGGCCCTCTAAATATTTGAAGGTGTAGTAGCGATGAAGCGTGTAGGTCTGATCGGTTGGCGTGGCATGGTGGGTTCGGTGCTCATGCAGCGGATGCTGGAAGAGCGGGACTTCGACCTGATCGAGCCGGTGTTCTTCACCACCTCCAACGTGGGTGGCGAAGGCCCGTCCATTGGCAAGGACATTGCCCCCCTCAAGGACGCCTACAGCATCGAGGAACTGAAAACCCTCGATGTCATCCTGACCTGCCAGGGCGGCGACTACACCAGCGAAGTATTCCCCAAGCTGCGCGAAGCCGGCTGGCAGGGCTACTGGATCGACGCCGCCTCCAGCCTGCGCATGCAGGATGACGCGGTCATCGTCCTCGACCCGGTCAACCGCAAGGTCATCGACAACTCGCTGGACGCCGGCACCAAGAACTACATCGGCGGCAACTGCACCGTCAGCCTGATGCTGATGGCCCTGGGCGGCCTGTTCGAAGCTGGCCTGGTCGAGTGGATGTCCGCCATGACCTACCAGGCGGCCTCCGGCGCCGGCGCGCAGAACATGCGCGAGCTGATCAAGCAGATGGGCGCCATCAACGCCTCCGTTGCCGATGACCTGGCCAACCCGTCCAGCGCCATCCTCGACATCGATCGCAAGGTCGCCGAGGCCATCCGCAGCGACGCCATGCCGATCGAGAACTTCGGCGCACCGCTGGCCGGCAGCCTGATCCCGTGGATCGACAAGGAACTGCCCAACGGCCAGAGCCGCGAAGAGTGGAAAGGCCAGGCGGAAACCAACAAGATCCTTGGTCGCTTCAAAAACCCGATTCCGGTCGACGGCATCTGCGTGCGCATCGGCGCCATGCGCTGCCACAGCCAGGCGCTGACCATCAAGCTGAACAAGGATGTGCCCATCGCGGACATCGAAGGCATGATCAGCCAGCACAATCCCTGGGTGAAACTGATCCCCAACCAGCGCGAGATCAGCATGCGCGAACTGACTCCGGCGGCCGTTACCGGCACCCTGAGCGTTCCGGTGGGTCGTCTGCGCAAGCTCAACATGGGCTCGCAGTACATCGGTGCCTTCACCGTCGGCGACCAGCTGCTGTGGGGCGCTGCCGAGCCGCTGCGCCGTATGCTGCGCATCCTGCTCGAGCGTTGATCCGCTCTGCGTGACCTCGCAACGCCGGCCCAGTGCCGGCGTTGTGCTTTCTGGAACACGAGAAGTTCCCCTTGTGTAGGTGAACCGCCGCACAAAAACGCCAGCCTGTGTTGCTGCCGGCTCTTTGGCGCCAGTTTCTGTGACGCACCCGCAAAAGCCACCGGGAACCAGTCGCTATCCTCGCTGCCCGTCCATGGGGACAGGTTCTGGCGCGCCCTTTCGCGCCGGCCGACGGCAAGCAAGCAGCGGGGGAGAGGATGGCTCGGTTACACAGATTGTGGTTGGCAACGGCGGTGGCGGCGGCTTTCCTGCCGGGCATGGCGGGCGCCCTTGAGCTGGGCGACATTTCCTCGCGGGCGGCGCTGGGGCAGAACCTTTCGGCCAATATCGATCTGCGCGGTGCGGCTGACATGAACTCCGAAGACGTCGTGGTGAGCCTGGCCTCGGCCGAGGACTTCGAGCGCCTCGGGGTGGACCGCAACGTGGTCACCAGCGGGCTGAAATTCACCCCTGATATCGGCAAGAACGGCCGTGGCGTCATTCATGTCAGCTCGAACAGGCCGATTCGCGAGCCGTACGTGAACTTTGTCCTGCAGGTCGTGTGGCCGCAGGGGCGCCTGGTTCGTGAGTTCACCCTGTTGCTGGATCCGCCGTCCTATGTAGCCAGCCCCGTGACGCCGCCGGCCATTGCGCCGGTTGCTGCCGTCCGCGCGCCGCAAGCGCAACCGTTGACGCCTTCTGTGGCCAATGCGCCGACTGACAGCTATCGCATCCAGCGCAATGACGCGCTGTGGGACATCGCCTCGCGCAATCGCCCATCCGGAAGCGTCTCGGTCATGCAGACCATGGCGGCGATGCAGCGGATGAACCCCGATGCCTTCGTCGACGGCAATATCAATCGCCTGAAGGTCGGCCAGGTACTGCGTCTGCCCAGCGAGCAACAGGTTCGCGAGCAGAGCCATGCCCAGGCAGTGGCCCACGTGGAAACCCAGAATTCGCAGTGGAAGGCCAAGCGCAATCCGCAACTGGCGCAGCAGGAGCGCCAACTGGACGCGACCCACAAGGCCGAGGCTGGCAGTGCGCCGGCGAAGGCCGAAGAGCGCGACAACCTGCGCCTGGTCTCCGGTCAGCCGGGTAAAGATAAAGGCAAGGTGGAGGCCGAGCAGTTGGCCGTTGCCCAGGAAGGCCTGGACAGCGCACGCCGCGAAGGCGAGGAGCTGCGCAGCCGGATTTCCGACCTGGAAAGCCAGACCCAGAAGTTGAACAAGCTGATCGAGCTGAAAGACTCGCAGATCGCCGGCCTGATCGCGCGACTGGCCGAGCAGGATCGCGCCAAGGCCCAGGCCGCCTCGCCAGCCGGCAATCCCCAGGCAACGGCAGGCGAGGTCGCCCAGGCATCGGCAGGGTTGACCGCTCAGGCCGCCGGGGGCGAGCCGCGCCCCTGAGCTGCGGCGATAGGCGGCGGGGCGCTCGATTGCTTCGCCGCCGGTGGGGGCAGTAAAGTGCTGCGCTACTTTTCCCACCGATTGTGAGACCCCGATGCCTGAAACACTCGACATCGCCGTAGTTGGCGCCACAGGACTCGTTGGCGAGGCTTTGGTCGAACTGCTGGAAGAGCGCGACTTCCCCGTCGCCAACCTGTATCTGCTGGCCAGCGGTGAATCCGCCGGCAAGTCGATAGGCTTCCGTGGGCGCAACATCCGGGTCGGCAAGCTCGATGAGTTCGACTTCGCCAAGGTGCGCCTGGCTTTCCTCTCCGTGGGCGCCGAAGCTGCTGCCGACTGTGCCGCCCGCGCCGGCGAGGCAGGCTGCAGTGTGATCGACCTCAGTGGTGCCGCGCTGAACAATGCCGCCGCACTGCTGGCCCAGGCCTGCGTGAATGGCGATGCCATCGAAACCCTGCAGCTCCCCGCCCTGATTGCGGCACCGGCAGCGCCCGCCGCCGAGGTGGCCGAGGTACTCGCCGCGCTGCGCGGCGTGCTGGAGCTTCGCCAGGTCAATGTGGCTGCCTGCCTGTCTGCCTCTGCGCTAGGGCGCGAGGGGGTACAGGAGCTGGCGCGGCAGACTGCCGAGCTGCTCAATGCGCGCCCGCTGGAGCCACGCCTGGTGGATCGCCAGTTCGCCTTCAACATGCTCGCGCAGTTGGGTGGCGTCGACGAGCAGGGCCATTCCGCGGTGGAGCGTCGCATCGCGGCGGAGCTCGCAAGGCTGTTCCCCGAGCTGGAGCATGGCCTGAGCGTGACCTGCAGCGTGGCCCCGGTTTTCTTCGGTGATGCCCTGATGCTGACCATCAAGACTGTGGCACCGGTTTCCCTGCCCGACGTCAGTGCAGCTCTTGAGGCGGCTGACGGCATTGAGCTGGTGGAAGACGATTACCCGACTGTCATCGGCGATGCACAGGGGCAGGATAGGGTTTACGTCGGTCGCCTACGGACTGGTCTGACAGATTCGTGCGAACTGAATTTGTGGATTGCGTCAGATAATGTGAGAAAAGGCGCAGCCCTAAATGCTGTGAACTTGGGCGAATTGTTGATAAAACACTATCTGTAAAAGATACTTACCGAATATTTGAAGAAGTATTCTAGCTTGGCAATACTGGCCGGGAACGTCGCTGACAGGGGAAGCACTGCCGTGAAAACGGCGGGTGTAGTGGGCAGCGGCGCCCGATAGACGTTGTTCTAATCCAGAAAAAAGCTATTAAAACAAGGGATTAATATATGGTCCGGCTTCGCAAACTGGTGCAGACAATCGCAGCTGCTTCGGCACTGACCTCGGGCATGGCGCATGCGCTGGGGTTGGGAGACATCCACCTGCGTTCGGCGCTGAACCAGCCGCTGGATGCCGAAATCGAACTGGTTGAAGTTCGTGACCTGTCCGCGGCCGAGGTGATCCCGAAGCTGGCTTCGCCGGAAGACTTCAACAAGGCCGGCGTCGACCGTCAGTACTTCCTGACCGGGCTGAAGTTCACCCCCATCGTCAAGCCCAACGGCAAGAGCGTCATTCGCGTGACCTCCGACCGGCCGGTGCAGGAACCCTACCTGAACTTCCTCGTGGAAGTGCTCTGGCCCAATGGTCGACTGCTGCGCGAATACACCGTGCTGCTGGACCCGCCGCTGTATTCCCCGCAGACCGCCGCCGCCGTGCCGCGCGCGCCGATGGCCGTCCCCGCACCCGTCGTGCGCCCGTCCGCCACGGCTGCGCCCCGTCCTGCCGCCGCTCCCGCCCGCAGTGCCGCTCCGGCTCCGGCTGCCGCGTCGCGCCGCCTGGACGGCAACGAATACCGCACCGGCAAGAATGACACCCTCTGGGACATCGCCGCCCGTGCGCGCCCGGACGGCAGCGTATCCGTCCAGCAGACCATGCTGGCGATCCAGGATCTCAATCCCGACGCCTTCCTCGGTGGCAACATCAACCGCCTGAAGAGCGGCCAGGTGCTGCGCCTGCCCGATGCGGAGCAGATCAAGGCCCGCACCCAGCCGACCGCCGAGGCCGAAGTCAAACAGCAGTACACCGCCTGGCGCGAGGGCCGCAGCCTGCCGGCCGGCGGTACCCGTCAGCTGGACGCCACTCCCCGCGCCAACGCCGGTAACGCTCCGGCCCAGGCCGAGACCAAGGACAGCCTGCGCCTGCTCTCCGGCGAGAACGGCAAGGCCAAGGGTGGCGACAAGGGCAGCAAGGATGGTCAGGCCGTCGCCGACAAGCTGGCCGTCACCAAGGAGAGTCTCGACAGCACCCGTCGCGAGAATGACGAGCTGAGCAGTCGCATGACCGACCTGCAGAGCCAGATGGACAAGCTGCAGAAGCTGATTGCGCTGAAGGATGCGCAGCTGGCGAAGCTGCAGAACGAATTGGGCAACGACAAGGCTGCAGCCAACGGCGCCGCTGTCGTGCCGGCTCCGGTGCCGGGCGCCGAACCGGCTGCTCAGCCCGCAACTCCGCCGGCTCCGGCGGTCGCTGAACAACCGGTCGCCCCGGCTCCCGCTGGCGATGCGGGCACCCCGCCGGCACCGGCCGCCGAGGCGCAGCCGCAGCCGCAGCCGCAGCCGCAACCGGCACCGACGCCCGCTCCGGTCGCCCCTGCACCCGCGCCCGAGGCGCAGAAGCCCAAGCCGGCGCCTGCTCCAGTGGCTGCACCGGTCGAGCAGGCCCAGACCAGCATCGTCGACGAGATCCTCGCCAATCCGATCTGGCTGGGTGCAATTGCCGGCAGCGCACTGCTGGCCCTGCTGGTCCTGCTGATGATCATTTCCCGTCGCCGCGCCGCCAAGGAGCAGGAAAGCCTCGCTGCCTACGCCGGCGACGACGAGCCGCACCTGGACGATGACCTGGCCCTCGCCGGCAGCGAGCTGGATACCCTCGACGTGCCGCAGGCCGCCGAAGTCGCCGCCCCGACACAAGCTGCGCCCGAGCGCGTTGCCGCGCAGACCAGCGATGCGCTGGGCGAGGCGGATATCTACATCGCCTACGGCCGCTTCAACCAGGCTGCCGAACTGCTGCAGGGCGCCATCTACGACGAGCCGCAGCGCGCCGACCTGCGCCTGAAGCTGATGGAGGTCTATGCCGAGATCGGTGATCGCGAAGGCTTCGCCCGCCAGGAAAACGAGCTGCGCGAGATCGGCGGCGCCGAACCGCAGGTGGAACAGCTGAAATCCCGCTATCCGGGCATGGTCACCCTGGCTGCAGTGGGTGGCGGCTTGGCCGCAGCGGCAGCGGCTTCCGACGATGAGCTCGACGGATTCAGCCTGGACGACTTCACCATCGATTCCCCGGCAGCCGCTGCGGAGCCCGCTGCGCAGCCCCATGGCGACCTGGACGATGCCTTTGACCTGGCGCTGGACGATCTTGATCTGGGCGAAGACAAGCCTGCCGCTCCGGCCACCCAGCAGAACGACGATCTGTCCTTCGGCAGTTTCGACCTGGATGACGACCTGAGCCTGGGCGGTTCGCCGGCCGAGGCGCCGAGCGCCAAGGCCGAGGACGACTTCGCCTTCGACCTGGACCTGCCGGAAGAGTCGGCTGCCAAGGTTGAGGCTCCGTCGCTGGCGGACGATCTGGGCGATTTCTCCCTGGACCTGGACAAGGATCTGGAGAAAGACACCCACGCTACCCTGGCATCGGCGGAAGACGACTTCCTGCTGGGCCTGGACGACGACACCGCTTCGCTGTCCGGAGTGAGTCCCGAAGAGTTCAGCCTGGATATCGACAGCAAGGCGCCGCAGGCCGACGACCTGCCGGACGACTTCGACCTGTCCCTGGCGGACGACGAGCCGGTGCCGGCCAAGGCCGCCGACAGTTTCGCCGCACAACTGGACGAGGTCAGCGCCGAGCTGGATCGCCTGTCGTCGCAGAATGACGAGGCGCAAGCTCCGGTTGCCGCGCCGTTGGCTGAAGACAGCTTCCTCGCGAGCGACCTTGCCCTGCCGGGCGAGGGGGCCGATGACGAAGACGATTTCGACTTCCTCTCCGGCGCCGATGAAGCGGCCACCAAGCTCGACCTGGCGCGTGCCTACATCGACATGGGTGACACCGAAGGCGCCCGCGACATCCTCGATGAAGTGCTCACCGAGGGTAACGACAACCAGCAGCAGGAAGCGCGTGAACTGCTCGGGCGTATCGCCTGAGCCGGAAGGCTCCAGATAGATGATTGAAGCAGTACTCTCAGCGGCGGCCGAATCGGCCGCCGTTGGCGTTTCCAGGATTGCCCTGGGCGTCGAATTCAAAGGCTCGCGTTATCGCGGCTGGCAGCGCCAGGAAGATGGTGTGCCGACCGTACAGGGGGTGCTGGAAAAAGCCCTGTCCCGGGTGGCCGATCATCCCGTCTCGTTGATGTGCGCGGGCCGCACCGACGCTCTGGTGCATGCGAGTGGGCAGGTGGTGCATTTCGATACCACGGTCGAGCGCCCGCTCAAGGCCTGGATCATGGGCACCAATGCCAACCTGCCGGGCGATATCAGCGTGACCTGGGCGAAGGTGATGCCGGCGCACTTCCATGCGCGCTTCAGTGCCATGGCGCGGCGTTACCGCTACGTGATCTACAACGACCAGATCCGCCCGGCGCACCAGGCCGAGGAGGTGACCTGGAACCACCGTCCGCTGGACGCCTCGCGCATGCGCGAAGCGGCCCGGGCGCTGGTCGGCACCCATGACTTCACTTCGTTCCGCGCCGTGCAGTGCCAGGCCAAGTCGCCGGTGAAAACCGTGCATCACCTGGAGGTGATCGAGCACGGCCGCTTCATCGTGCTGGATATTCGCGCCAACGCCTTCCTGCACCACATGGTGCGCAACTTCGCCGGTGTGCTGATGACCATCGGCGCCGGTGAGCGGCCGTCGGAGTGGGCGGCCGAAGTGCTGGCGGCACGCGATCGCCGTGCCGGGGGCGTCACAGCGCACCCTTACGGGTTGTACCTGGTGCGCGTGGAGTACCCGGAGGAATTCGTGTTGCCCGAGCGCTACCTGGGGCCACATTTCCTTTCAAGTTTGCCGGATGTCGTTGGCTGACGTTGCCGGGGGCATTTGCTACCATCGATCGATCACTTGCCTGAAGGTTGCTGCATCTTGTCTGCCGTTCGCATCAAAATCTGCGGTATTACCCGAGTCGAGGATGCCCTGGCAGCCGCCGAGGCGGGCGCCGACGCCATCGGTCTGGTGTTCTACGCCAGGAGCCCGCGTGCGGTGAGCATCCAGCAGGCCAGGGCAATCGTTGCCGCGTTGCCGCCCTTTGTCAGCACCGTCGGCCTGTTCGTCGATGCCAGCCGTTGCGAATTGGGGGAGATCCTCGATGCGGTGCCGCTGGACGTCCTGCAGTTCCACGGCGACGAAACGCCCGAAGCCTGCTCCGGCTGGCACAAGCGTTACCTCAAGGCCCTGCGGGTAAAGCCGGGCGACGACGTGGCGGCGCAGATCGCGAGCTACCCACAGGCCAGTGGTTTCCTTCTCGATACCTACGTGGAGGGCGTCCCTGGTGGAACCGGGCAGGCTTTCGACTGGTCCCTGGTGCCGAAGGATGTTCAGCGCCCCCTGATCCTGGCGGGTGGCCTGACGGTGGCCAACGTGGCCGAGGCCATCGCCCAGGTGCGGCCATACGCCGTGGATGTGAGCGGCGGGGTGGAGGCGAGTAAGGGAATCAAGGATGCGCAGAAGATCCGCGATTTCATCGCCCAGTGCCGGTCGGTGGCTTGACGCGGAATCTTCATGTGACGACGAGCGGCCCGCCGCCGTCCACTACCCAATCGCTGCACGGCAGCGTTGGGACTCGCTGGCGGCTGCCGTCGGCGACCCAGTGGTGTATTCATGGCGACGCCTCGGCGGCGCCTTTGTTTGCGAGGGGTTCCGGCCTTGAGGTCGGTACCGCGACGATGAATTTGCTCAGGGGCAGGCGCCGTCCATCGCACCGCGCCCCTGCACTGGAGATGTAAGCATGAGCAACTGGCTGGTAGACAAGCTGATCCCTTCCATCATGCGTTCCGAGGCTAAGAAGAGCTCGGTACCGGAAGGCCTGTGGCACAAGTGCCCGTCCTGCGAAGCGGTGCTGTACCGCCCCGAGCTGGAAAAGACCCTCGACGTCTGCCCCAAGTGCGATCACCACATGCGTATCGGCGCGCGTGCGCGCATCGACATCTTCCTCGATGAGGAAGGTCGCGAGGAGCTGGGCGCCGAGCTGGAGCCGGTGGACCGCCTGAAGTTCCGCGACAGCAAGAAGTACAAGGACCGCCTGACCGCTGCGCAGAAGGATACCGGCGAGAAGGACGCGCTGATCTCCATGAGCGGCAAGCTGATGGGTATGCCGGTGGTGGTCAGTGCCTTCGAGTTCTCCTTCATGGGCGGCTCCATGGGCTCCATCGTCGGCGAGCGCTTCGTGCGCGCCGCCAACTACGCCCTGGAAAACCGTTGCCCGATGATCTGCTTCTCCGCCTCGGGTGGCGCGCGCATGCAGGAAGCGCTGATCTCCCTGATGCAGATGGCCAAGACCTCCGCCGCGCTGGCCCGTCTGCGCGAAGAGGGCATCCCGTTCATCTCCGTGCTGACCGACCCGGTCTACGGCGGCGTCTCCGCCAGCCTGGCGATGCTCGGCGACGTGATCGTCGGCGAGCCGCGCGCCCTGATCGGCTTCGCCGGTCCGCGCGTGATCGAGCAGACCGTGCGCGAGAAGCTGCCCGAAGGCTTCCAGCGCAGCGAGTTCCTGCTGGAGCACGGCGCCATCGACATGATCGTTCACCGTGCCGAGCTGCGTCCGCGCCTGGCCAGGGTGCTCGCCAAGTTCACCCACACTCCAAGTACCGCGCTCGCAGGATGACCCAACGTACCCTTGCCGACTGGCTCAGCTACCTCGAACAACTCCACCCCACGGCGATCGACATGGGGCTGGACCGCTCCCGTGAAGTAGCCGGCCGGCTTGGCCTGGGACGCCCCGCGCCCCGCGTGGTGACCGTCACCGGCACCAACGGCAAGGGGTCCACCTGCGCCTTCCTCGCCGCCATGCTCGGCGAGCAGGGCCAGCGGGTCGGCGTGTACAGCTCGCCGCACCTGCTGCGTTACAACGAGCGCGTGCTCATCGATGGCGCCGAAGCCAGCGATGAAACGCTGTGCGAAGCCTTCGCCGCCGTCGAGGCGGCGCGCGGCGAAATCTCCCTGACCTACTTCGAGATGGGCACTCTCGCGGCCTTCTGGCTGTTCGAGCGCGCCAACCTCGATGCCGTGGTCCTGGAAGTCGGTCTCGGTGGCCGGCTGGACGCGGTCAACCTGATCGACTCCGATGTTGCCGTGGTCACCAGCATCGGCATCGACCATGCCGACTGGCTGGGCGATACCCGCGAAAGCGTGGCCTTCGAGAAGGCCGGTATCTTCCGCGCTGGCAAGCCTGCCGTGTGTGGCGACCTCGAGCCGCCAGCACCGCTCCTGGAGCAGGCTCGCCAACTGGGTTCGCCGCTGGTCCTTCGCGGCCGCGATTTCGACCTGGCAATGGGCGAGGGCGACTGGCACTGGCGTGGCCGCTCCGCTTCGGGTGAAGCGCTGAGCCTGCACAACCTGCCGCAGCTCGAACTACCGATGGAGAACGCGGCGCTGGCCCTGCAGGTCTATGCCTTGCTGGACCTGCCGTGGCAGCCTGATTCCCTGGCCGCCGCGCTGTTGCGTACCCGGGTTACCGGGCGCCTGGATCGGCGCACCGTGCAATGGCACGGCGAAGAGCGCCACTTGCTGCTCGACGTCGGGCATAATCCGCACGCCTCGCAATACCTGGCCAGTCGCCTGCGTGCGGCGCCGCCCAAGGGCGTGCGCCACGCGGTATTCGGCCTGCTGGCGGACAAGGATCTCGACGGCGTACTGGAACCTGTGCTCGGCTTGGTGCAGGATTGGGCCGTCGCACCGTTGCCCACCAGCCGCAGCCGTCCTGCTGGAGAGTTGCAGGCGGCATTGCAGGCTCGCGGGGCGCAGGTCAGTTGTCATGGCGATATCGCCGCGGCGCTGGTAGCGCAGTGCGATGCAGCAAGCACCGATGACGAGATTCTGGTGTTCGGTTCGTTCTACAGCGTGGCGGATGCCCTGGAGTGGCTCGCCAAGGCTGCTCAATAAGGTAGACCCAAGGGGAGTTGTTGCATGGCGTTGCTCGATAAGGGGCTCAAGCAGCGGGTAGTCGGAGCGCTGGTGCTGTTGGCACTGGCGGTCATCTTCCTGCCGATGCTGTTCTCCCGCGAGGATGATGTACGCCAGGTCGTGGTCGAGGCGCCGGTGATGCCCAAGCCGCCGGCCATGCCGACGGTCGAGGTGCAACCCACCGAGGTTCCCGAGCCACAGGCCGAAGACGCCGAAAACGGTGTGCCGCCTGCCGAGACGGCGGCCGCGCAGGCGCCTTCCGCACCGATCGCCAGCTCGCCAGCCCAGCAGTCCCAGTCCGCTCAGCCCAAGGCTCCGGCTCCGCAGCCAGTTGCGCCCAAGCCTGCTGCGCCCGCTCAACAGCCCGCCCAGGCCAGTGCCGCTCCGGCTGTGCCTGCGCAACAGCCGGCCCAGCGTCTGGACAGCAACAACCTGCCGGTGAGCTGGTCGGTGCAGTTGGCCAGCCTGTCCAACCGCGCCCGCGCCGATGAACTGCAGAAGTCACTGCGCAGCCAGGGCTACAACGCCTACGTTCGCAGCTTCGACGGCATGAACCGGGTGTTCGTCGGACCGGTGGTCGAGCGCGCCGAGGCAGACCGCCTGCGCGATCAGCTCGGCAAGCAGCAGAAGCTCAACGGTTTCGTGGTGCGGTTCCAGCCTGAACGTGGCTGAGTTGGTTCGTTAGCTTCTCTCAATCAGCCCCATGGCAAACTGGGGCTCTTCTAAATCGAAGGCCTCTGCTAAAATGCGGGGCCTTTCCGTTTCTGGGCCGCAACGTGGCATTTACCTGGGTCGATTGGACGATGATCGGCATCATCGTCATTTCCAGCCTGATCAGCTTGAGCCGTGGTTTCGTCAAGGAAGCCCTGTCGCTGGTCACCTGGATCGTAGCCGGTGCGGTCGCCTGGATGTTCGGCGGCGCGCTGGCCGAGCATCTCGCACCCTATATTCAGCTGCCCTCGGGGCGCGTCATCGCTGCTTGCGCTCTTCTTTTCGTCGTCACGCTGTTGCTGGGTGCACTCGTCAATTTCCTCATCAGCGAGCTGGTGCGGGTGACCGGCATGTCCGGCACCGACCGTGTGCTCGGCATGGTGTTCGGCGGCGCCCGTGGCGTGCTGCTGGTGGTTCTGCTGGTCGGCCTGCTGAGCCTGGCGCCGGTGCAACAGGATCCGTGGTGGCAGCAATCGGTGCTGCTGCCGCATTTCCTGCTGGTCGCCGACTGGTCGAAGAACTTCATCCTGACTTTCGCCGGGCAGTGGATGTCCGGCGTGACCATCACTCCGCCGTCCGGAGTGGGGTCTTTGCTGCCGGCCCAATGACGGGCGGGCAGAGGCGACGGGTAGCCGTCGCCGCCATGGCAGGTCCGGTGGATACTGCCGAATACGGAATTGTTTTAGCCTGAACACCAACTAGGGGTTGCGTCGCATGTGTGGCATCGTCGGTATCGTGGGCAAGTCGAACGTCAATCAGGCGCTGTATGACGCCCTCACCGTTCTCCAGCATCGTGGCCAGGACGCTGCGGGGATCGTCACCTGTCAGGACGACCGTCTGTACCTGCGCAAGGACAACGGCCTGGTCCGTGATGTCTTCCAGCAGCGCCACATGCAGCGCCTGGTCGGCAAGATCGGTATCGGCCACGTGCGCTACCCGACCGCGGGCAGCTCCAGCTCCGCCGAGGCCCAGCCGTTCTACGTCAACTCGCCGTACGGCATCACCCTGGCGCACAACGGCAACCTGACCAACGTCGAGCAGTTGGCCAAGGAAATCTACGAATCCGACCTGCGCCACGTGAACACCAACTCCGACTCGGAAGTGCTGCTCAACGTGTTCGCCCATGAGCTGGCGGTGCGCAACAAGCTGCAGCCCACCGAGGAAGACGTCTTCGCCGCCGTTGCCGGCGTGCATGCGCGTTGCGTCGGCGGCTACGCCGTGGTGGCGATGATCACCGGCCACGGCGTCGTCGGTTTCCGCGATCCGCACGCCATCCGCCCGATCGTCTTCGGCCAGCGCCACACCGAAAACGGCGTGGAATACATGATTGCGTCGGAAAGCGTGGCGCTGGACGTCCTCGGCTTCACCCTGATCCGCGACCTTGCGCCGGGCGAAGCGGTGTACATCACCGAGGAAGGCAAGCTCTACACCCGCCAGTGCGCGGCCAACCCGCAGTACTCGCCGTGCATCTTCGAGCACGTCTACCTGGCGCGCCCGGACTCCATCATCGATGGCATCTCGGTCTACAAGGCACGCCTGCGCATGGGCGAGAAGCTGGCCGACAAGATCCTTCGCGAGCGTCCGGACCACGACATCGACGTTGTCATCCCGATCCCGGATACCAGCCGCACCGCCGCGCTGGAGCTGGCCAACCGCCTGGGCGTGAAGTTCCGCGAAGGCTTCGTGAAGAACCGCTACATCGGCCGTACCTTCATCATGCCTGGCCAGGCCGCGCGCAAGAAATCGGTACGCCAGAAGCTCAACGCCATCGAACTGGAGTTCCGCGGCAAGAACGTGATGCTGGTGGACGACTCCATCGTGCGCGGCACCACCTGCAAGCAGATCATCCAGATGGCCCGAGAGGCCGGCGCGAAGAACGTCTACTTCTGCTCCGCCGCTCCCGCCGTACGCTATCCCAACGTCTACGGCATCGACATGCCGAGCGCCCACGAACTGATCGCGCACAACCGTAGCACCGAGGAAGTCGGCGAGCTGATCGGCGCCGATTGGCTGGTGTATCAGGACCTGCCGGACCTGATCGAATCCACCGAGGGCGGCAAGATCAAGATCGAGCACTTCGACTGTGCCGTGTTCAACGGTGAGTACGTTACCGGCGACGTCGACGAGGCCTATCTGAACAAGATCGAGCAGGCGCGCAACGACGCGACCAAGACCAAGGTCGCCGCCGTCAGCGCCATCATCGATCTGTATAACGACTAAGGAGAGCAGGCATGGCTCAGGATTGGGAAGCCGGCCGGCTGGACAGCGACCTCGAGGGTGTCGGTTTCGACACCCTGGCGGTGCGTGCCGGCCAGCGCCGCACCCCGGAAGGTGAGCACGGCGAGGGCCTGTTCACCACTTCCAGCTACGTGTTCCGCAGCGCGGCCGACGCGGCCGCGCGTTTCGCCGGCGAAGTGCCGGGCAACGTCTATTCGCGCTACACCAACCCTACAGTGCGTACCTTCGAGGAGCGCATCGCCGCGCTGGAAGGCGCCGAGCAGGCGGTGGCCACGTCCACCGGCATGTCGGCGATCCTTTCCCTGGTGATGAGCCTGTGCAGTGCCGGCGACCACGTGCTGGTCTCGCGCAGCGTGTTCGGCTCGACCATCAGCCTGTTCGAGAAGTACTTCAAGCGTTTCGGCATCGAGGTGGACTACCCGCCGCTGAGCGATCTGAAAGCCTGGGAAGCGGCCTGCAAGCCGAACACCAGGCTGTTCTTCGTCGAATCGCCGTCCAACCCGTTGGCCGAGCTGGTGGACATCGCCGCGCTGGCCGAGATCGCGCATGCCAAAGGCGCGCTGCTGGCGGTGGACAACTGCTTCTGCACCCCGGCGCTGCAGCAACCGCTGAAGCTGGGCGCGGATGTGGTGATCCACTCGGCGACCAAGTACATCGACGGGCAGGGCCGCACTATGGGTGGCGTGGTGGCTGGTCGCCGCGCGCAGATGGAGCCCGTCGTCGGTTTCCTGCGCACCGCCGGCCCGACCCTCAGCCCGTTCAACGCCTGGATCTTCATCAAGGGCCTGGAAACACTGCGTGTGCGCATGCAGGCCCACAGTGCCTCGGCCCAGCAAATCGCCGAATGGCTGGAGCAACAGCCGGGCGTCGAGCGCGTCTACTACTCCGGCCTGCCCAGTCATCCGCAGCATGAGCTGGCCAAGCGTCAGCAGAAGGGCTTCGGCGCGGTGGTGAGCTTCGAGGTGAAGGGTGGCAAGGACGCGGCGTGGCGCTGCATCGATGCTACCCGGATGATCTCCATCACCACCAACCTGGGTGACACCAAGACCACCATCGCCCACCCGGCTACCACCTCCCACGGTCGACTTTCGCCGGCCGAGCGCGAGAACGCCGGCATCCGTGACAACCTGATCCGCGTTGCCGTTGGCCTGGAGGATGTCGACGACATCAAGGCCGATCTGGCGCGAGGCCTGGCGGCACTGTGAGCATGGCTGACATCCTCGGCAACGGGCGTGTCGTCCTGGTCACCGGGGCGGCGCACGGCATCGGCCTGGGCATCGCCGCCTGGCTGGTCGCCGAGGGCTGGCAGGTGGTGCTGGCGGATATCGATCGTGAGCGCGGGCCGAAAGTGGCCGCAGCGCTCGGCGAGCGCGCCAGCTTCATCGCCCTGGACGTGGCCAATGAAGCGCAGGTTGCAGCAGCGGTGGCCGAGTTGATCGGCCAGTTCGGTCGTCTCGACGCGCTGGTGAGCAATGCCGCTATCGCGCGGCCACATAATACGGCGCTCGAAAGCCTGGGTCTGAACGAGTGGAACCGCACGCTGGCGGTGAACCTCACGGGACCGATGCTGCTGGCCAAGCACTGTGCGCCCTATCTGCGTGCGCACAGCGGGGTCATCGTCAATATCGCTTCCACCCGCGCGCACCAGTCCGAGCCGAACTCCGAAGCCTATGCAGCGAGCAAGGGCGGGTTGCTGTCGCTGACCCACGCCCTGGCCAGCAGCCTGGGCCCGGAGATTCGCGTCAACGCGATTTCCCCCGGCTGGATCGACGCTCGCGACCTGCGCGAGCGCGAGGCTGAGCCGCTGACCGAACTGGACCACGACCAGCACCTGGTTGGCCGTGTGGGGACGGTGGAGGATATCGCCGCGGCGGTGTCCTGGCTGGTCAATGGCGATGCCGGTTTCGTCACCGGCCAGGAACTGGTGATCGACGGCGGCATGACGCGCAAGATGATCTATCTCGACTGAGTGTCGAGTGTGGAAGAGGAGGGCGGCCCGCGGTCGCCCTTTTTCTTTTGTGGCTTTCCGACTCTGAGCGCGAACATGAAGCCGCGCCGGGGGCGCTAACCGCACTCCGAACTTTTTTTGCGGAAAATGAAAAAAAGTTCAATCAGGGCATTGACTTAGGATTCGTCGGCTGTAGAATGCGCCCCACTTCGAGACGAAGGGTGATTAGCTCAGCCGGGAGAGCATCTGCCTTACAAGCAGAGGGTCGGCGGTTCGATCCCGTCATCACCCACCACTCTCGCAGTTACGCGCAGCGGTAGTTCAGTCGGTTAGAATACCGGCCTGTCACGCCGGGGGTCGCGGGTTCGAGTCCCGTCCGCTGCGCCATTTCCCCCTCCTTGGTTCCTACCCCGAACCGGCTTGTCGAGTGATTCACTCCAGGCGCAAGGAGGTTGCTGTACCGGACGAAAGTCCAACCGACACGCAGCGGTAGTTCAGTCGGTTAGAATACCGGCCTGTCACGCCGGGGGTCGCGGGTTCGAGTCCCGTCCGCTGCGCCATATTCGAAAGCCCTCAGGTAGCAATACCTGAGGGCTTTTTCGTTTCCGTCCGAAAAGTCCTGTCGTTGCCCTGTAAGACGCTGTCACAGGTCGTTCACCTTTGGCGTCTAGATTTTTCCTCGTGGTCTTTGCTAAAACCGGATCGAACGGTCAGGAGAAAAGCCAATGGACGATTATCAGGAAGAACTGCTGGAGCTGCATGCCGTGGAACAGGATCTGCCGGAGCCGGCCGACGACGCCACCGAGATGTGATCAGGCGCTGTGGCGCTGGGCGCGGCGGAATTCCCCCGGCGTTTGCCCGCTCCAGCGCTTGAAGGCGCGCTGGAAAGCCTCCGCGGAGGCGAAGCCGAGCAGGTAGGCGATCTCGCCGAAGGCCAGATCGGTGTCGCGGATGTAGATCATCGCCAGGTCGCGACGGGTGTCGTTGAGGATGCTGCGGAACTGTGTGCCTTCCTCCGCCAACTTGCGGCGTAGCGTCCAGGTCGGCAGCTTCAGGCGGGCGGCGACTTCCTCCAGGTCCGGCTCGCGTCCGTTGAGCATCGGCCCCAGCAACTGGGCGACGCGCTCGCGCAGGCTGCGTGTGCGGGTCAGTTGTTCCAGTTCCTTTTCGCAGATCTCCAGCAGCTGCCGCCAGGTGCTCGGGCAGTGGTCCGGGTTGCCGCGTGCCAGCGTCGACTGGTCCAGGCGCAACTGGTTGTGCGCCGCACCGAACTCCACCGGGCAACCCAGCAGCTCCTCGAAGCGCGGGGCCCAGGCGGGCGCCGCATACTCGATCTCGATCTTCTCCGGGCGCAGCGGCTGTGCGCCGATGCTGCCGAGCATGCTCACCCAGCCAGCCAGCACCGAATCCACCACGAAGCGGTTGTAGGCGTTGTACGGGCTGATGGAGTAGAAACGCAGCCAGGCACCGCCGGCGTCCTCGATGAAGCTGCTCTGGCCGCGGTAGTTCTGTGCGTAGAGCGGCTCGAAGCGGATCAGCGCACGGGCCGCCGCACGCAGGTTGGGCGCTTGCGCGGCGGTGACACCGGCCAGGCCGCTCTGGCTCGGTCGGCTCAGCTGGCCCATGCGCAGGCCGAGGGCGGGGTTGCCGCTCTGCTGGATGGCCGCATGGCCCAGGCGCATGTAGCGCGGGATCGACAGGCGAGCGCCCGGTTCGCCCAGGCGCGCGGCGTCCAGCCCGTACTGCTGCAGTAATGGCTGTGGCGGAACGCCGCTTTCTGCCAACGCATCGGCGAGGCTGTGGACGAAGCCCACCGACAGATCGCCCAGCCGCATGGTCGGGCGGCTCATAGCCAGAGGTTGATCAGGCGCGCGCCGGGCCCGTCGGGCGCCAGGGTGTGGCTGTCGCCGCTGACCACCAGGCTGCGGCCGTCGCTGCCCAGGTCCCACAAGTGGCCGCGCATGAACACGGTGATACCGGCATGGGCGCCGCTTTCGCCGAGGCGGCCGGCCAGGGCCAGGCGTTCCCAGGCTTGGCCCTCGGTCAGTTCGCCGGGCTTGAGCGTCACATCGCTCGGTGTCGGCGCGCCGTTGTAGCCCTTCCAGGGCTTGCTCCAGTTGCCGTTGCCGGTGAGGAAAGCAGGCACGGCAACGATATCGGGCTTGTTCGTCGCCAACGCCTCGTAGCTCACCGGGAACCAGCTGTCGGCGCAGACCAGCACGCCCAGGCGTCCGGCCGGGGTCTGCAGGACCTGCAGGTCGTCGGGATCGCCGCCGCGGGTGAAGCCTTTCTCGTCGTCGATGGGGAAGAGTTTGCGCTGCGGCTTGCCCAGCGGCAGGCCGTCGCTACCAAAGACCTGGCTGACGTTGTAGAGGCGGCCGTTGCCGGTACGGATCTGCCCTTCGACGATGCGCGGGTTGGGCAGCACGATGGACCCGGCGACGATGGTCACGCCGAATTCCTTGGCCAGCCCGCCAAACAGTGTCTGGTAGTCATGTGCCATGTCTACCGCCTTCATGCGGAACAGGGCGTCCGCCATGCGGTCCTCGCCCTTGGCACCGAGCCAGCCGCGCGCGAGCTTGAGCGGGTTGCTGGCGGCCATCCATTCCATGGCCTCGGTCAGGTGCTCGGTCTGGTAGACCTCGGGCTTCTCGCCGGCGGCCACCAGCCAGGTGCCGATGTGCTCGGGGAACACCACGACGGTACGCGGGTTGATCAGCCCTTCGTCGCGGGCCTTGGCCAGGTAGGCGTGGAATTTCAGACGCAGGCGTTCGGCGCTCTGGTAGTCCTGGGTGAACAGTTCCGGCTGGACGCCCAGCAGGTTGCCGCGCTCGGACGGCTGGCCCTGGTTGAGCACCACCTGGCTGCGCAGGTCGGACAGGTAGTGGCCCACCGGGCGACGCTCCGCCCAGCCGGCATAACCGGCGAAGAGGATGACCAGAACGAGGAAGATCAGCTTGCGCATAAAGGATGGGTACTCATGGGGTGCCCCACAGGGTAGGGGCTGCGCCGGGTATTGCCAAGACAGCGTGTCATCTTTGGTCAGTAACTTGTCATTTTCGATCATTGAGCGGCGGGTGCGCGCTGCCTAAAGTCTGCCCCATACCGACCGCGCCCCATGCCTCGCCGTTCCGCAGGCTGAGGGCGCGGCATCATCGTGAATGCCGGAGGAACCATGACCGCCACTTATCCGCACCTGCTCGCGCCGCTGGACCTGGGTTTCACTACCCTGCGCAACCGCACCCTGATGGGCTCCATGCACACCGGCCTGGAAGAGAAGCCCCAGGGCTTCGAGCGCATGGCGGCCTACTTCGCCGAGCGCGCCCGCGGTGGCGTCGGCCTGATGGTCACCGGCGGCATCGGCCCGAACGAAGAAGGTGGCGTCTATTCCGGTGCAGCCAAGCTGAGCACGCCGGAAGAAGCCGAGAAGCACAAGATCGTCACCCAGGCCGTGCACGAGGCGGGCGGCAAGATCTGCATGCAGATTCTTCACGCCGGCCGCTACGCCTACAGCCCCAAGTCCGTCGCGCCCAGCGCCATCCAGGCGCCGATTAACCCGTTCAAGCCGCGCGAGCTGGATGAAGAGGGCATCGAGAAGCAGATCGCCGACTTCGTCAATTGCTCGAGCCTGGCCCAGGTGGCCGGCTATGACGGCGTCGAGATCATGGGTTCGGAAGGCTACTTCATCAACCAGTTCCTCGCCGCCCACACCAACCACCGCACCGACCGTTGGGGTGGCAGCTACGAGAACCGCATGCGCCTGCCGGTGGAAATCGTCCGCCGCGTGCGCGAAGCCGTCGGCCCGAACTTCATCATCATCTATCGCCTGTCGATGCTCGACCTGGTGGAAGGCGGCAGCACCTGGGACGAGATCGTCCTGCTGGCCAAGGCCATCGAGAAGGCTGGCGCGACCCTCATCAACACCGGCATCGGCTGGCACGAAGCACGTATCCCGACCATCGCCACCAAGGTGCCGCGCGCGGCCTTCACCAAGGTCACCGCCAAGCTGCGCGGCGAGATCGGTATCCCGCTGGTCACCACCAACCGCATCAACACCCCGGAAGTGGCCGAGCAGGTACTGGCCGAAGGCGATGCCGACATGGTCTCCATGGCCCGTCCGTTCCTCGCCGATCCGGACTTCGTCAACAAGGCCGCCGAAGGCCGTGCCGACGAAATCAATACCTGCATCGGCTGCAACCAGGCGTGCCTGGACCACACCTTCGGCGGCAAGCTGACCAGTTGCCTGGTCAACCCGCGTGCCTGCCACGAGACCGAGCTGAACTACATCCCGACCACCCACGTGAAGAAGATCGCCGTGGTCGGCGCTGGCCCGGCCGGGCTGTCCGCCGCTACCGTGGCGGCCGAGCGTGGCCATGAAGTGACCCTGTTCGACGCCGCCGGCGAGATCGGTGGCCAGTTCAACGTCGCCAAGCGCGTACCGGGCAAGGAAGAGTTCTACGAGACCCTGCGCTACTTCAAGCGCAAGGTGGAAACCACCGGCGTCGACCTGCGCCTGAATACCCGCGTCAGCGTCGACGACCTGGTCAAGGGCGGCTTCGACGAGATCATCCTGGCCACCGGCATCGTGCCTCGCACCCCGGCCATCCCGGGCATCGAGAATGCCAAGGTGATCAGCTACCTGGATGCCATCCTCGAACGCAAGCCGGTGGGCAAGACCGCCGCGGTGATCGGCGCCGGCGGCATCGGCTTCGACGTCTCCGAATACATCACCCATGCCGGCGAATCCACCAGCCTGGACCGCCACGCTTTCTGGCAGGAGTGGGGTATCGACGAGAAGCTGGAAGCCCGTGGCGGCATCGCCGGTATCCAGGCGCACCCGCATGCGGCGGCGCGCCAGGTGTTCCTGCTGCAGCGCAAGAAGTCCAAGGTCGGTGACGGCCTGGGCAAGACCACCGGCTGGATCCACCGCACCGGGCTGAAGAACAAGCAGGTGCAGATGCTCAACAGCGTCGAGTACCTCAAGGTCGACAACGACGGCCTGCACATCAGCATCGCCGGCGGCGAGCCGCAGGTGCTGCCGGTGGACACCGTGGTTGTCTGCGCCGGCCAGGAGCCGCTGCGCGAGCTGCATGACGGCCTGGTCGCTGCCGGCCAGAGCGTGCACCTGATCGGCGGCGCCGACGTGGCGGCCGAGCTGGACGCCAAGCGCGCCATCAACCAGGGCTCGCGCCTCGCTGCCGAGATCTGAAGCGCCTGAGACCTGAGCCGGCTGAGATTCAGGTCTCAAAACCGGGCCCGGAAAAGTTCCCTTCCGGGCCCGGATATCCTTTCGAAAATCCAACCGCGTCACAGAATTATCCAACCGGTTAACCGCCCGGCCAGACCGCCGGGGCCGGTGCCAACCGAGTCACATTGCCTGCGACATTAATTCCCCTAGACTTGCTCGGATGTCGGGATTTTCCCGCTGTCTGGGTGCTGCATTTCTGACAGACCCTTTTTCCAGACTTCCTCCCGCACGAGCCCAGAGGTCAATCGATGAGCATGCAGAAGAAGCCTCAAATGGTGGAAGCCGTGGTCTTCTTCAATGACCGTGGCGTCTGCAGGGAAATGCTCTACCCCGAATTCGAGGCGCTGCTCGACAACGTCGTGCAGATGCCGGAGTACGCCGATCAGCAGATGCAGCTCGCCTATGTGCTGATCAACCCGCGCCTGCTGGTCAAGGCGGTGGTGTTCTTCTATCTGGACTTCGACGAGAAGGGCGAGGCGGACCGCGGCTGGAACCTGCCGCTGCGCAATCTCGCCGACCGTGCAGGCCGCGGCCCCGACATGGGGGCCGGTCCCATTCGCCTGGCCTGTCGCAGCCAGTGCCCGGTCTCCTGGCATCAGATGCATCTGTGGGACCCGACCCTGGACGCCAGCCAGAACCATCTGGTGCAACTGCGGGAATCGATCAAGCGCAACAACCTTGGCGTGCTGGTGGAGGAAGAACCGGCCGCCGTGGAGCTGGCGCGTCTGCAGATGGCCGACGAGCACCAGTGGTATGCACCCGCCGAAGAGTCCCGCGAGGAGGTCGAGAAGCTGGCCCGCGCGATGCTCGAGGAGCACCAGCAGAAGACCGCTGAGCTGCTCGGCCAGCATGAGGCCCGTCTTTCGCAGGTCAGCCAGCAGCACGAGCAGGAGCTCAGCCGCCTGAAGCTTGGTGCGCAGGAGCAGGTCAAGGTGCTGCAAGCTGAACTTGCCGCCCTGCGCGAAGGGCTCAAGCGCGAGGAAGAGATCAATGCCGGCCTGCGCCGCGAACTGGATGGCCAGGCCAACGGGTTCCAGCGCGGCCGCGAGGAACTGACCGCGCAACTGCGCCATATCGAACAGAGCGGCCGCGACGAGCTGGAGCAACTGCGCCAGCAGATCGAGGAAGAGTCCCGCACCCGCATGGCCAGCCTGGAGGCTCGCTACAAGGAGCAGATTTCCGTCCGCGATGTCGAGCTGGGCTACCGCAACGAGCTGGACCAGCAGCTACAGCAGGAGAATCAGCAACTGCGCCGGGAAGCCGAGCAGCTGCGCGAGGAAACTGCCCAGCTGCGCCAGGTTGCCACGCAGCTGCAGCAGGGCGCCGAAAGTCTGCGCCTGGAGCTCGACGCACTGTCGGCCAGGGCGGCAGACGGCTCGGCGCTGGAGCGTCTGGCTGGCCTGGGGGTGATCTTCGTGGTGTACCATCCCGGCGCCGGTCATCTGACCCTGTCGCTTCAGGATGTCGCCCGTTACCAGGAAAACCCCATGGCTTACGCCGCTGCCAAGTGCTTCGTCGCCGAAGATCAGTACCGCAGCTGGCTCGCCCATTACCAGCAACCCGCCTGCGAAGGACGGCTATCCAACGGCGAGCGCTGCGCCATGCCCATCGACCGCGTGGAAACCCCCGGCCGCTTTGTCGAAGGCGACAGCAACTGCTGTTCCCGGCACAAGACCGCCGGCCGCCTGCGCAGCGTCACCACCGGCTGAGCAGGGCGCCTTGCTGTTTCCCGACTGGCGCCCGGAAGCACCGCTGCAACGCATTCATCTGGGATGGCTGGATCGCGCCGGCGTCGAGCTGGCGTTGTTGCGCCTGGATCGGGTGGATACCCTTGTCTCCGGCAACAAATGGTTCAAGCTCGCGCCATACCTGAAGCAGGCCGCCGACCTGGGGCTGAGTGGCGTGATGACGTTGGGCGGCGCCCATTCCAATCACCTCCACGCGGTCGCGGCGGCCGGTGCACGATTCGGTTTCCAAACCGTGGGATTGCTGCGCGGCGAAGAGCAGGACAACCCGACAGTGGCCGACCTGCGCCAGCTCGGCATGCAGCTCCACTGGCTCGGCTACGGCGGTTATCGCCGGCGCCACGCAGCCGATTTCTGGACGCCCTGGCGCGAGCGCTATCCCCAGTTGCTCGCGGTAGGCGAGGGCGGCGGCGGGCTCCCTGGCGCACAGGGCTGCTCACCCCTGGTCGGAGTTATTCGCCAGCAGCTCGGCGACCTGGGCTGGAAGGACTATCAGCAGCTCTGGGTTGCCTGTGGTACCGGCGCGACCCTGGCCGGCCTTGTGCTCGGCGAGCAGGGCGAGCATTGCGTGGTCGGTGCCCTGGCGGTGCCGCCGGGGCATGGCGTCGAAACGCAGGTGCCTGAGCTGTTGAGAGCGGGCGGTGTGCCCGATGCCGGTTACCGTCTGGTCGACGCCAGCCGCGGTGGTTTTGCGCGGATCGACGCGACGCTGGCGCGCTTCATTCTGGCGACCGAGGCCGAGTGCGGCGTGCCGCTGGAACCGCTGTACACCGGCAAGCTGCTGCTGGCGCTGCACGATGAGATTGCAGCGGGGCGCATTGACCGTGGTGCTCGTATCGTCGCCGTCCACAGCGGTGGCTTGCAGGGGCGCCGAGCGCTGGACGATAAGCTGACGGCGCTGGCCAATCAGCGCGAATAACCGCTATGCACCCGCGGCCAGCGGTCACCCACCAGGAACAGGCGCTCCTGCTCCCGCCAGCGCCCTTCGCGGAACGCCATGCGCACCAGCATTTGCGGGAAGCCGTCTTCCGGCAACTCCTCCAGCCAGGCGGCGAAGCGCTCGGCGCTCCAGCATTCGTCCTCGGCGGCCGGGGAGAGCCAGCCCTTGCGCGACAATGCCTGCCAACCCTGCGGGTGCTGTGCCTGGTAGGCCGGCCAGGCGCGCCGGTGCAGCCAGCGACCACGCCGGTGGTTGTCACTGGCGCCGACAGGCGGCGGGCAGGACGTGGGCCAGGAGTAGAACAGGTAGCCGCCCAGCCAGAGGCCGGGGGATGGCATGGCGTCGCTGTGCTCGCGGACCACGGCCAGCCCTTGCGCGGTGGCCGAGAGCGGCAGTTGGTGATGGTAGAAGTGCTCGATCTTGCGCAGCAGATGGTCCTCGGCCCCCGGCCCGAGCCAGGAATCGGGGCCGTCGTCGCTGGGGCCGAGGTAGAGCTTGATGGCCAGCTCCAGGTGATGCAGCCCGGCGTCGTCTTCCACCAGCAGGTCGAGCTCGCCCAGGGTCTGGCCGTTGTCGCGCACCGGCAGGTTGGCGGCGAGCAGGCGCAGATCCGGCGCATGCTCCAGGGCGAACTGCCAGAGGCGTTCGTAGTAGCGTCCCAGACGCTGGTGCGGCGCGGCTTCGAGTTGGGCCAGCAGCTCGCCCGGCGAGTGTTCCTGGCTGCGCAGCCAGTCGGCCAGCAGCCGGGGCTGCGCGTGCCAGCGGCTGGCGCTGAGCGGATGGCGCAGGGCGGGGCTGCCAGGTTGCAGCAGGGCCGGGGAGAGCAGCGTCCAGGCGAGGTCGCGGACCTGCGGCTGGCGCAGGTCGATCAGCAGCTCGTCGAGCAGGGCGGTGAAATCGGTCATGCCCCAAGCCTAGCCGCTATGCCCGCGCTGCGGTTTGCTGCTGCCTGAGCCTTTCGCCCATAATTCCGAGATTCGAGTACCCGCAACGCCGTCCGGAGTCCCATGGAACCCTTTCGCAATATCGGCATCATCGGCCGCCTGGGCAGCACCCAGGTCCTGGAAACCATCCGTCGGCTGAAGAAGTTCCTCACCGAGCGACACCTGCATGTGATCCTCGAGGACACCATCGCCGAGGTCCTGCCGGGCCACGGCCTGCAGACCTGCTCGCGGAAGATCATGGGCGAGATCTGCGACCTGGTGATCGTGGTCGGCGGCGACGGCAGCATGCTCGGCGCCGCGCGCGCCCTGGCACGGCACAAGGTGCCGGTGCTGGGAATCAACCGCGGGAGCCTAGGCTTCCTCACGGATATCCGCCCCGACGAGCTGGAGACCAAGGTCGCCGAAGTGCTCGGCGGCCAGTACATAGTCGAGAGCCGCTTCCTGCTCGATGCGCTGGTGCGCCGACATGGCGAGTCCATCGGCCAGGGCGACGCGCTGAACGACGTGGTGCTGCACCCCGGCAAGTCCACGCGGATGATCGAATTCGAGCTGTACATCGATGGCCAGTTCGTCTGCAGCCAGAAGGCCGACGGCCTGATCGTCGCCACGCCGACCGGCTCCACTGCCTACGCGTTGTCCGCCGGCGGGCCGATCATGCATCCCAAGCTGGATGCCATCGTGGTCGTGCCGATGTACCCGCACATGCTCTCCAGCCGGCCCATCGTGGTGGACGGCAACAGCGAGCTGAAGATCGTCGTCTCGCCGAACATGCAGATCTACCCGCAGGTTTCCTGTGATGGGCAGAACCACTTCACCTGCGCGCCGGGCGACACCGTCACGGTGAGCAAGAAGCCGCAGAAGCTGCGCCTGATCCATCCCATCGACCACAACTACTACGAGGTCTGCCGGACCAAGCTGGGCTGGGGCAGCCGTCTGGGGAGCAGCGAGTGATGGAACTCGACCCGGCGCGCGGCTACGACCTGATCGGCGATATTCACGGCTGCGCGCATACCCTCGATCACCTGCTGGAGCGCCTCGGCTATCGCGCGCAGGGCGGCGTCTGGCGACATGCACGGCGGCAGGCGCTGTTCCTCGGCGACATCATCGACCGTGGCCCGCGCATCCGCGAGGCCCTGCACCGGGTGCACGACATGGTCGCCGCTGGCGAGGCGCTGTGCATCATGGGCAATCACGAGTTCAATGCCCTGGGCTGGTCGACCCCCGCCGCGCCCGGCAGCGGTCGGCAGTACGTGCGCGAACACACGCCGCGCCATGCCCGGCTGATCAAGGAAACCCTGGAACAGTTCGAAGGCCACCCGGCGGACTGGCGCGACTTCCTCGGCTGGTTCCAGGAGATGCCGCTGTTCCTCGATGCCGGGCGCTTCCGCATGGTCCACGCCTGCTGGGATCACGACGTGATCGATACGCTGCGCCAGCAGTTCTCCAGCGGGCGCATCGACGAGGCCTTCCTCAAGGCCAGTGCCGAGCCCGGCAGCTTTGCCCAGCAAGCCTGTGACCGCCTGCTGCGCGGCACCGACATGCGCCTGCCCAACGGCATGACCCTGACCGGCAGCGACGGCTTCACCCGCTCGGCCTTCCGTACCAAGTTCTGGGAAGAGGACCGTGCGCCGGAGACCTACGGCGATATCGTGTTCCAGCCCGACGCGCTGCCCGACGAAGTGGCCAGCGAACGCCTCAGCGAGGAGCAGAAGTCGCGCCTGCTGACCTACGGCGCCGACGAGCCGCTGCTGTTCGTCGGCCACTACTGGCGGCGCGGCACGCCGGCGCCGATCCGCCCGAACCTCGCGTGCCTGGACTACAGCGCGGTGATGTACGGCAAGCTCGCGGCCTACCGGCTGGACGAGGAAACGCGGCTGGACCGCAACAAGTTCGTGTGGGTGGACGTCAAGCGTCCGGAGGGCGATGAGTGAGTGCCATTGAAGCGATGCGGTTGCCGGCGGCAGTCGATCTGGGGGAGTTCGTTGGCCTGCTGCGCCGACTGAACGTGCCGTTCCGGGTCAGCGAGGAGGCCGGTGAACAGGTGCTCTGGGTGCCCAATTCGCAGCTGGCCGAGCAGGTTCGCAGCCTCTACCAGCGCTACCCGCAGGGCGACCCGGAGTTCACCGTGCAGGCCGAACCCCAGCGCCGCGGGCCGGGGTTCGTGCAGCAACTGAAGATGAGCCGGATGACGGCGGCGGTGTTGCTGGTGACCTTCGTGGTTGCGGCCGTCACCCTGCTGGGTACCTCGCCGGAGACGCTGCGCTGGTTCACCTTCCAGAACTTCCAGCTGGTCGGCGAGGATCGCGCGCTGTTCTATCCGCTGTCCGACTCGCTGGCGCAGGGGCAGTGGTGGCGCCTGTTCACGCCCATGCTGATCCACTTCGGCTGGCTGCACCTGGCGATGAACGCCATGTGGTACTGGGAGCTGGGGCGGCGCATCGAGTACCGCCAGGGGCCGTGGCTGTTGCTGGGGCTGAGCCTGGGCTTCGGGCTGGTGTCGAACGTCGTGCAGTACGGCGTCAGTGGGCCGAGCCTGTTCGGCGGATTGTCCGGTGTGCTTTATGGTCTGCTCGGCCATTGCTGGATCTTCCAGCGCATGGCGCCGACGCCGGCCTACAACCTGCCCAAGGGTGTGGTGGCGATGATGCTGATCTGGCTGCTGGTGTGCCTCTCGGGTGTGATCGACCTGCTCGGCTTCGGTTCCATCGCCAACGGCGCCCACGTCGGCGGCCTGGTGGCGGGTTGCCTGAGCGGCCTGGTTGGTGGGGTGCTGGCGCGGCGACATGCGCCCGCGCCGTAGGATGGCGTGGAGCGTAGCGATACCCATCGATCAGTGCACCGACAGCATGGGTATCGCCTAGGCTCATCCTACGAACAGCTATCGCCCTAATTGACCAGCGTTCGTGCGCCCGGGCGCTCGGCCCGGTAGAATGCCCGCTTCGTTTTCCCCTGCAGGAGCCGGCCCATGTCGTCCTTCGCCGAAATGATCCAGAACATCACCCCCGAAATCTACGAGAGCCTCAAGCTGGCCGTGGAAATCGGCAAGTGGCCCGACGGCCGCAAACTGTCCCAGGAGCAGAAGGAGCTGTCGCTGCAGGCCATGATCGCCTGGGAGATGGACAACCTGCCCGAGGACCAGCGCACCGGCCACATGGGCCCGCAGGAATGCGCCTCCCACGCTGAGCCGATCCCGAACATGATCTTCTCCTCCAACTCCCTGCACTGATGCAAGAGATTGGACGCGGCGCCCTGGACAAGATGTCGGCGCGCCTGGAAAGCCCCGTGCAGTACGCCTTCCGCCTCGGCGAGGCGCAGGTCCCGGTCAACCCGCTGATCGGCAAGACGGTGCGCCTGGAGTACCTGGGCGAAATCTTCTGCAGCCACTGCGGCCGCAAGACCAAGAAAAGCTTCGCCCAGGGCTACTGCTACCCGTGCTTCACCAAGTTGGCGCAATGCGACAGCTGCATCATGAGCCCGGAGAAGTGCCACTTCGAGGACGGCTCCTGCCGTGATCCGGAGTGGGGCGAGCGTTTCTGCATGACCGACCACGTGGTCTACCTGGCCAACTCCTCGGGCGTGAAGGTGGGCATCACCCGCGCCACCCAGGTGCCGACCCGCTGGATCGACCAGGGCGCGCGCCAGGCATTGCCGATCATGCGTGTAGCCACCCGCCAGCAGTCCGGCTTCGTCGAGGACCTGCTGCGCAGCCAGGTCACCGACCGCACCAACTGGCGCGCGCTGCTCAAGGGCGAGGCGGAACCACTGGACCTGGTGGCGATTCGCGAGCAGATATTCGACGCCTGTGCCGAGGGTATCGTCGGGCTGCAGCAGCGCTTCGGCCTGCAGGCGATCCAGCCGGTGATCGACATGGAGCCCATCGAGATCCGCTATCCGGTGGAGGCCTACCTGGCCAAGATCACCAGCTTCGATCTGGACAAGACGCCGGTGGTCGAGGGTACCCTGCAGGGTATCAAGGGCCAGTACCTGATCTTCGATACCGGTGTGATCAACGTGCGCAAGTTCACCGCGTACCAGCTGGCCATCAGCGCCTGATCGACACCGCATTGAATTTCCGGCTCGTGGCACGCATCTAGGGATAGATGCGCGCACGACTCGCCCGCTTCGCTCTAGCTCGCTAGAGTCAGTACCAGATTCCTCCGGCCGGCCCACCGCGCCGGCCGCCTGCCAAGGGGCCAAAAGCCATGCGTACCGAGCAACCGAAAGTCATCTACCTCAAGGATTATCAGGCGCCTGAGTACCTGATCGACGAGACCAGCCTGACCTTCGAGCTGTATGAGGACCACACCCTGGTCCACGCCCAGCTGGTGATGCGCCGCAACCCGGATCGTGCGGCCGGCGCTCCGGACGACGGCCTGCCGCCCCTGGTGCTCGACGGCCAGCAACTGGAGCTGCTGTCGGTGGCGCTGGATGACCAGGCCCTTGAGGCCGGCCAGTACCAGCTCGACGAGAACCACCTGACCCTGCAGCCGACGGCGGCGACCTTCACCGTCGACAGCACCGTACGCATCCACCCGGAAAGCAACACCGCGCTGGAAGGCCTGTACAAGTCCGGCAAGATGTTCTGCACCCAGTGCGAGGCCGAAGGCTTCCGCAAGATCACCTACTACCTCGACCGCCCGGACGTGATGAGCAGCTTCACCACCACGCTGTCGGCCGAGCAACACCAGTACCCGGTGCTCCTCTCCAACGGCAACCCGATCGCCAGCGGCTCGGAAGAGGGCGGCCGCCACTGGGCGACCTGGCAGGACCCGTTCAAGAAGCCGGCCTACCTGTTCGCCCTGGTCGCCGGTGATCTCTGGTGCGTGGAAGACCAGTTCACCACCATGAGCGAGCGCGAAGTCACCCTGCGCATCTATGTCGAGCCGGAGAACATCGACAAGTGCCAGCACGCCATGGACAGCCTGAAGAACTCTATGCGCTGGGACGAGAAGGTCTACGGGCGCGAGTACGACCTGGACATCTTCATGATCGTTGCGGTCAACGACTTCAACATGGGCGCCATGGAGAACAAGGGCCTCAACATCTTCAACTCCAGCTGCGTGCTGGCCAAGGCCGAGACCGCCACCGACGCTGCGCACCAGCGCGTCGAAGGCGTGGTTGCCCACGAGTACTTCCACAATTGGTCGGGCAACCGCGTGACCTGCCGCGACTGGTTCCAGCTGTCGCTCAAGGAAGGCTTCACCGTGTTCCGCGACAGCGAGTTCTCCGCTGACATGAACTCGCGCACCGTCAAGCGCGTCGAGGACGTGGCCTTCCTGCGTACCAACCAGTTCGCCGAGGACGCCGGCCCGATGGCGCACCCGGTGCGCCCGGATTCCTTCATCGAGATTTCCAACTTCTACACCCTGACCGTCTACGAGAAGGGTTCGGAAGTGGTGCGCATGATCCACACCCTGCTGGGCGCCGATGGCTTCCGCAAGGGCACCGACCTGTACTTCGAGCGCCACGACGGCCAGGCCGTGACCTGCGACGATTTCGTCAAGGCGATGGAAGACGCCAACGGCGTCGACCTGACCCAGTTCAAGCGCTGGTACAGCCAGTCCGGTACTCCGCGCCTGGCGGTGGAGGAGAGCTATGATGCCGCCGCGCAGAGCTACACCCTGACCTTCCGCCAGAGCTGCCCGGCGACGCCGGGGCAGAGCGAGAAGCTGCCCTTCGTCATCCCGGTGCAGATGGGCCTGATCGACAAGCTGGGCAACGCCCTGTCGCTGCGCCTCAAGGGCGAAGAGCACGCCCACGGCAGCGACCGTGTGCTGCAGGTGACCGAGGCGGAGCAGTCCTTCACCTTCGTCGGCCTCGCCGAGAAGCCGTTGCCGTCGCTGCTGCGTGGTTTCTCCGCGCCGGTGAAGCTGAGCTTCCCCTACGACCGCGACCAGCTGATGTTCCTCATGCAGTTTGATGAGGACGGCTTCAATCGCTGGGAAGCCGGCCAGCAGTTGTCCGTGCAGGTCCTGCAGGAATTGATCGGCCAGCACCAGCGTGGCGAGAAGCTGGTGCTCGACCAGCGTCTGATCACCGCCTTCCGCACCTTGCTGCTGGACACCGGCCTGGACCAGGCCATGGTCGCCGAGATGCTCTCGCTGCCCAGCGAGGCCTACCTCACCGAGATCAGCGAAGTGGCTGATGTCGAGGCGATCCACGCGGCCCGTGAGTTCGCCCGCCAGCAGATCGGCACGGCGCTGCACGAGCAGCTGTGGGAGCGTTACCAGGCCAACCGCACGCAGTCCCGCGAGACCGCCTACGTTGCCGAGGCCTCGCACATTGCCCGCCGCAGCCTGCAGAACATCGCGCTGTCCTACCTCATTCAAAACGCCAAGCCCGAAGTGCTCGCCGCCTGCCAGGAGCAGTACAAGGATTGCGACAACATGACCGAGCGCCTGACCGCGCTCGCGGTGCTGGTCAACTCTTCCTTCGACAAGGAGAAGGCCGAGGCGCTGGCGATGTTCGCCGACTACTTCAAGGATGACCCGCTGGTGATGGATCAGTGGTTCAGCGTCCAGGCCGGCTGCACCCTGCCGGGCGGGCTGGAGCGCGTACAGGCGCTGATGAGCCATCCGGCCTTCACCCTGAAGAACCCGAACAAGATCCGCGCCCTGATCGGCGCCTTCGCCAACCAGAACGCGATCAACTTCCACCGCGCGGATGGCGCCGGCTACCGCTTCCTCGCGGACCAGATCATCACCCTCAACGCACTCAACCCGCAGATCGCCTCGCGCCTGCTGACGCCGCTGACCCGCTGGCGCAAATACGCGCCTGGGCGCCAGGCGCTGATGAAGGCCGAGCTGGAGCGCATCCTGGCGTCGGGCGAGCTGTCCAGCGATGTATACGAAGTGGTGAGCAAGAGCCTCGCTTAGCACACCCGCCGCGTCCCGTCCCGGGGGCGCAAGCGACTTTCAAAAAGGTGTTACCAGCTCTTGTTGGTAACACCTTTTTGTTACCTATCGAAATTAATCGATGTCTCCCTTATCGCTGCTCGCTATTGAGCGAAAAAGCCCGATGTGTCTGCGTCGCGCCTCCAGGGGCCGATTGCGCCATTTGCAGTGGTGAATGGCGCAATCGGCCACTTGATTTGATCAGTGAACGACCAGTCACAAAAAGTAGCGCACATATTCTTTATTTTTTGTAAGCAGAATCAGACGCATCTGAATTCTGGCATCGGGGTTGCACCGGCGGACGCTGCTTAGCCTTTACCCGTCCATTGGGACGGGAGGCGTGTCGAGCACCTTGGGGGAGTTTCCTTCAGATCGACGACAACAAGGCCGTGGAATAACGGCTGACAAGGCGTACCGCGCACTGGCGGCGCCGCTAAAGAATGATCAGTCCATGGAGTGAGTCCTAATGGAAATCCCAGTTCGCAAGCCTGTCTTGCGTTATGCGCCTGCTCGTGCCGGTTTCGCCCTGGCCGGCATCCTGCCCCTGCTGATGTCTGCCCAGGCAACGGCGGTCGAGTTCAGCTTCCTCGATAACGAAGTCACCGGCTCGCTGGACAGCACCGTGTCCTACGGCGCCCTGTGGCGCGTGCAAGGCCAGGACAAGACCAACAACGACATCAACGGCAACGACGGCAATCGCAACTTCGACACTGGCCTGGTTTCCGAGGTGTACAAGATCACTTCCGACCTGGAAGCGACCTACAAGAACTACGGCCTGTTCGTGCGTGGCTCGGCTTTCTATGACACCCAGATCATGGACAAGCGCAACGACTACTACGACAACAACCACCCGGCGCAGCCGAGCCAGACCTATCCGAACAGCGACCGCTTCACCAGCGAGACCCGCGACGCCGCCGGCAACCGCGCCGAGATCCTCGATGCCTATGTCTACGGCAACTGGGACGTGGCCGATCACCCGCTGACCGCGCGCCTGGGGCGTCAGGTATTCAACTGGGGCGAAGGCATCTTCTATCGCGGTGGCGTGAACACCACCAACCCGGTGGACGCCGCCAAGTTCCGCCTGCCGGGCTCGGAGCTGAAGGAAGTGCTGATGCCGGTGGAGGCTGCGAGCTTCAACATCGGCCTGACCGACAACCTGTCGATGGACGCTTTCTACCAGTGGAACTGGAAAGAGACCCGCATCGACCCGGTCGGCACCTTCTTCTCCGAAACCGACCTGTTCGCCGATGGCGGCAACACTGCCTACACCACCGTGGGCGCGCTCTCCAATCCGCTGTTCCAGAGCCTCTACCCGCAGCTGTCCGCAGCCCATGTGGGCGGCCTGCAGGGTACTCAGTACCTGGACTCCAACGGTGTGTTCAAGGTCGCCAACGTCGGCAAGGACATCAACGCCAAGAACGATGGTCAGTTCGGTGTGGCCTTCCACTACGTGGCTGAAGAACTGAACTCCACCGAGTTCGGCTTCTACTTCGTCAACTACCACTCCAAAGAGCCGACCATCTACGCCGACCTGAACAGCGACTACGCTGGCGTGGATCTCGACCAGCTCGCCGGCGTTGGTGGCTTCACCTCCTACGACCAGTTGGTAAGCGCCGCAGGCAGCGGCAACGCCCTGGCCGGCCAGGTGCTGAGCCTGGTGAATGGCGCGACCTCCGTGGACGTCGCCAACCAGGTCAACGCCCGCCGTGAATATGTGGAAAACATCCGCATGTACGGCTTCAGCTTCAACACCACCGTGGGCGACGCCTCGGTGTTCGGTGAGCTGGCCTACCGCCCGAACCTGCCGATCGGCATCGCCACCACCAACGACCTGCTCGGCGACCTGCTGGTTCAGGCCCCGGCGCTGGCCAGCGGCAAGACCGTGAACATCGGTGGCGGTGACGTCTCGATTCGCGACCAGATCCACAACTACGAGCGCGTCGAAGCCTTCAACACCTCGCTGGGCACCATCTACAACTTCGGCCCGTCGCTGTCCTTCGACTCGCTGATGGGCGTGGCGGAACTGGCCTCCGAACACCTGCGCGGCAGTGACCTGCAGTACACCGCGTACGACGGCAGCACCCGCTACTACTCCGGCCGTGGCAACGGCGCCTACATCTCCGGCTATGACCGCGACGATCAGGTGAACAAGAACGCCTACGGCTACACCCTGCTGCTGTCGGGTACCTGGAACGACGTCTTCGCCGGCGTGAACATCTCGCCCTACGCCGTCTACAAGGACGACTTCGAAGGCAACTCCTACCAGACCGGCAACTTCATCGAAGGCCGCAAGGCCTACACCCTGGGCGTCAAGGCTACCTACCTGAACGCCCTGGAAGCCGAACTGCAGTACACCGAGTTCTACGGCGCCGGGCAGAACAACGCCAGCCGCGACCGCGACAACGTCGGCTTCAACGTCAAGTACTCCTTCTAACGACAAGCTCGCGTCGGCCCACAGGGGCCGGCGCGTGAACTTCACGGAGAATCACCATGCGCAACATGCGTACCCTGGTCGGCGCCGCAGTGGCCCTGGCCCTGTCCGCCGGCAGCGCCCTGGCGGCGGTTTCCCCGCAGGACGCGGCCAAGCTGCAGTCGAGCCTGACCCCGCTGGGCGCGGAAAAGGCCGGCAACGCCGCCGGCACCATCCCGGCCTGGACCGGCGGCATCACCCAGGCACCGGCCGGCTACAAGCCGGGCCAGCACCATATCGACCCGTTCGCCGCCGACAAGCCGCTGTATACCATCACCAAGGCGAACCTGGACCAGTACAAGGCCAACCTGACTCCGGGCACCCTGGCGCTGTTCGCCACCTACCCGGACACCTTCCAGATGCCGGTGTACCCGAGCCGCCGCAGCGGTTCGGCGCCGCAGTGGGTGTACGACAACACCCTGAAGAATGCCACCAGCGCCAAGCTGGCCGAAGGCGGCAACGGCTTCGTCGATGCTTTCGGCGGCATCCCGTTCCCGATCCCGCAGAACGGCGTGGAAGCGGTGTGGAACCACATCGCCCGCTACCGCGGCACCTACGTCGTGCGTCGCGCCTCCGAAGTGGCTGTGCAGCGTAACGGCGACTACTCGCTGGTGACCTCGCAGCAGGAAGCACTGTTCAAGTACTACATCCAGGGCAAGAGCTTCGCCGACCTGAACAACCTGCTGTTCTACTACCTGTCGTTCACCAAGAGCCCGGCTCGCCTGGCCGGTGGTGCCGCACTGGTCCACGAGACCCTCGACCAGGTGAAGGAGCCGCGCCAGGCCTGGGGCTACAACGCCGGCCAGCGCCGCGTGCGCCGTGCGCCGAACCTGGCCTACGACACCCCGATCGCCGCCGCCGACGGCCTGCGTACCGCCGACGACACCGACATGTTCAACGGCTCGCCGGACCGCTACGACTGGAAGCTGATCGGCAAGAAGGAAATGTACATCCCGTACAACAACTACAAGGTTTCCAGCCCTGAGGTTAAGTACAAGGATCTGCTGACCCCCAACCACCTGAACCCGAAATACACCCGCTACGAACTGCACCGCGTGTGGATCGTGGAAGGCACCCTGAAGCCGGGCGCACGCCACATCTATTCCAAGCGCGTACTGTTCCTCGACGAGGACAGCTGGGGCGCCGCCGAAGTCGACCAGTACGACGGTCGCGGCGAACTGTGGCGCGTATCGCTGGCGTACCTGAAGAACTACTACGAGCTGCCCACCACCTGGACCGCTCTGGATACCTTCCACGACCTGCAGGCCCGTCGCTACCACGTACAGAACCTGGACAACGAAGAGCCGACCACCATCGACTTCAGCCAGGCCGTACCGGACGACTCCTACTTCAGCCCGTCCGCACTGCGTCGCCGCGGCACCCGCTGAGTTCGCTTCGTGCGTGAAAGAGCCCGCCCCATGGCGGGCTTTTTTATACCTGCGCGAAAGCGTGAGGGCGTGAAAGTGTTACCGCTCCACCCGCGGGAAGCCGCCACCCGCGCGCCTTTCGGGCGAGATGGCAAAATGCACTCATCCTTTCGAGTGAGGCGCCCGGGGCTTAACAAAAGATAACGTGCCGTTAATTGTCAGCCCCGGAAAAGGCTGGCTATATAGCTCCAAACTACATACCGCCTGCATAAGAAAAAGAGGTAAAGGCATATGCGTGAGCCCCTGTGGCGCACTTCGAGCGAGCAGCCCGTATCGGGAGTGCGAAGCTCCTTCCCGATGTCGCGCAAGTCGATTTCCCTGCTCGGCGCGTTTTCCTTCCTGATGATGTCCCTGGCTCCGCTGCATGCCGTCGCCGCAACGGACGCCGCCAGCGATGCCAACTCGATCATTTCCGCCAAGGCCTCCAGCAGCCTGCTGCTGAGCATCGCCCATGCCGGCAAGCGGCTGGTCGCGGTGGGAGACCACGGGCACATCCTCTATTCCGACGACGCAGGCAAGAGCTGGACCCAGGCCACCGTGCCGACCCGCCAGCTGCTGACCTCGGTGTTCTTCGTCAACGACAAGAAGGGCTGGGCCGTCGGTCACGACGCCCAGGTCCTGGCCACTACCGATGGCGGCACCACCTGGGTGCGCCAGTTCGAGGACCTCAAGCGCGAAGCGCCGCTGCTGGACATCTGGTTCCAGGACGAGAACCACGGTGTGGCCGTGGGCGCCTATGGCGCGCTGCTGGAAACCACCGATGGCGGCAAGAGCTGGGAAGACGTCAGCGATCGCCTGGACAACGAAGACCAGTACCACCTCAACGCCATCACGGCGGTGAAGGATTCCGGCCTGTTCGTGGTCGGCGAGGCGGGCAGTATGTTCCGCTCCAAGGACTGGGGCCAGACCTGGGAAAAACTCCAGGGCCCCTACGAGGGCTCGCTGTTCGGCGCCACCGGCACCACCCACGCCGGCACCGTCCTGGCCTACGGCCTGCGCGGTCACCTGTTCCGCTCGACCGATTTCGGCAGCACCTGGCAGCAGGTCAGCCTGCCCACCGCCAATGGCGGAGCGCTGGAGTTCGGCCTCTCCGAAGGCAGCCTGCTGGATGACGGCACCATCGTCGTCGTCGGCCACGGCGGCAGCGTACTGGAAAGCAAGGACGACGGCGTCAGCTTCAGCGTCGTCAACCGTCCGGACCGCCTCTCCCTCGCGGGCGTGAGCGCGGCCGGCGATGGCAACCTGGTGCTGGTCGGCCAGGGCGGTATCCACCTGGCTTCGGCGACCGGTGCCGAGCTGACAGAACAACAATAAGCCGGGGAGCCGCAATGAACGCTCTGAACAAACACGAACAGGACAAGGCGACTTTCCTGGAACGCATCATCTTCACCCACCGGCCGTTCGTGATCATCGCGTGCCTGCTGGTGACCGTCTTCCTCGCCTGGTCGGCCACGCAAGTGCGCCCGTCCACCAGCTTCGAGAAGATGATCCCGCTGCAGCACCCGTTCATCCAGAACATGCTGGAGCACCGCAACGACCTGGCCAACCTCGGCAACACCGTGCGCATCTCGGTGGAAGCGGTGAACGGCGACATCTTCACCAAGGAATACATGGAGACGCTGCGGCAGATCCATGACGAGGTCTTCTACATCCCCGGCGTCGACCGCTCCGGCATGAAGTCGCTGTGGAGCCCGAGCGTACGCTGGACCGAAGTGACCGAGGAGGGCTTCGCCGGCGGCGAGGTTATCCCGCAGACCTACGACGGTTCCGCCAAGGCTCTGGACCTGCTGCGCAACAACGTGCTCAAGTCCGGCCAGATCGGCCGCCTGGTGGCCAACAACTTCAAGTCGAGCATCGTCGACGTGCCGCTGCTGGAGGTCTACCCGGACCCGAAGGACCAGGGCAAGCTGATGAAGCTGGACTACCGCCAGTTCTCCCATGAGCTGGAAGAGAAGATCCGCGACAAGTACCAGCTGCAGAACCCCAACGTGAAGATCCACATCACCGGCTTCGCCAAGAAGGTCGGTGACCTGATCGACGGCCTGCTGATGGTGGTCGGCTTCTTCGGCATCTGCTTCGTCATCACCCTGGTGCTGCTGCTGTGGTTCACCAAGTGCGTGCGCTCCACCATCGCCGTGCTGTCCACCACCCTGGTGGCGGTGATCTGGCAACTGGGCCTGCTGCACATCATCGGCTTCGGACTGGACCCGTACTCGATGCTGGTGCCGTTCCTGATCTTCGCCATCGGTATTTCCCACGGCGTGCAGAAGATCAACGGTATCGCCCTGCAGTCCAGTGATGCGGAAACCCCGCTGCTGGCCGCCCGCCGCACCTTCCGCCAGCTGTTCCTGCCGGGCATGATCGCCATTCTCGCGGACGCCGTCGGCTTCATCACCCTGCTGGTGATCGACATCGGCGTGATCCGCGAACTGGCCATCGGCGCGTCCATCGGCGTGGCGGTGATCGTGTTCACCAACCTGATCCTGCTGCCGGTCGCCATTTCCTACATCGGCATCAGCAAGAAGGCGGTGCAGCGTAGCAAGGAAGACGCCGTGCGCGACCATCCCTTCTGGCGCGCGCTGTCCAACTTCGCCAGCCCGTCCGTGGCGCCGATCTCCGTGGTCATCGCCCTGGCGATGTTCGCCGGCGGCATGTGGCAGGGCCATCACCTGAAGATCGGCGACCTTGACCAGGGTGCGCCGGAACTGCGTCCGGACTCGCGCTACAACCTGGACAACGACTTCATCATTCGCAACTACTCGACCAGCTCCGACGTGCTGGTGGTGATGGTGGCGTCCGAGGCCGAAGGCTGCTCCACCCACAAGACCCTGTCCGCCATCGACGAGCTGGCCTGGCGCCTGGAGAACACCCAGGGCGTGCAGTCGGCCATCTCCCTGGTCACCGTCTCCAAGCAGATGATCAAGGGCATGAACGAAGGCAACCTGAAGTGGGAGTCGCTGTCGCGCAACCAGGACGTGCTGAACAACTCCATCAGCCGCGCCGAAGGTCTGTTCAACAGCAACTGCTCGCTGGCGCCCCTGCTGGTGTTCCTCAACGACCACAAGGCCGAGACCCTCGACCGCGCCGTGGCTGTCGTGCAGGACTTCGCCAAGGCCAACGAGAAGGACGACCTGAAGTTCAAGCTCGCCGCCGGTAACGCCGGTATCGAGGCCGCCACCAACGACGTGATCAAGCACTCGGAACTGACCATCCTGATCCTGGTGTACATCTGCGTGGCAGTGATGTGCCTGATCACCTTCCGCTCCTTCGCCGCGACCCTGTGCATCGTGCTGCCGCTGATCCTCACCTCGGTGCTGGGCAACGCGCTGATGGCCACCCTGGGCATCGGCGTGAAGGTAGCGACCCTGCCGGTGATCGCGCTGGGCGTGGGTATCGGCGTGGACTACGGCATCTACATCTACACCCGCCTGGAGTCCTTCCTGCGCCAGGGCCTGTCCCTGCAGGAGGCCTACTACGAGACGCTGAAGTCCACGGGTAAAGCCGTGCTGTTCACCGGCCTGTGCCTGGCCATCGGCGTGGCTACCTGGATCTTCTCGGCGATCAAGTTCCAGGCCGACATGGGGCTGATGCTGACCTTCATGCTCCTCTGGAACATGTTCGGCGCCCTCTGGCTGCTGCCGGCGCTGGCGCGCTTCCTGATCAACCCGGAGAAGGTGCGTCAGAAGAAGGCTTCGATCCTGGTTCACTGATCGACGCTCGAGCAATAAAAAACGCGGCCCTCGGGCCGCGTTTTTTTATGCTCCTACGCGCAGGGCGGATCACGGCAGGATGGCGAAGACCCGCGCCGGGAAGCCCGTGCCCTGGGCAATCTTCGGGAAGCTCACCACCGCCAGCGCGCCGGCCTCGGGCACCTTGTCGAGGTTGGCGAGCAATTCGATCTGGTAGTGGTTGGTGCCCAGGATGTACGACTCCAGCGAATAGTCGTCCTTGCTGGTAGCGATGCCGGGATCGGTATCCGTGGTCTCGTGGCCGGAGGCAGTGATCTTGCGCGTCTCGTAGAGATACACCAGCGCCTCCTTGCTCCAGCCCGGATAGTGCGCCACACCCTTGGCGTCCTGGTTCTGCATCTTCGCCTGGTCCGGCCAGCGCTGGGACCAGTCGGTGCGCAGCGCCGCGAAGGAGCCTTCCGGTACCGGGCCATGCTTGGCTTCCCAGGCCTTCACATCGGCCAGGGTCAGCACGTAGTCGGGGTTCTTCGCCACCTGCTCATGGATATCGAACACCACCAGCGGCAGGAACTGCTCCTTCACGTCGAGTTGATCGACGCTGCGCAGGCCCTTGTGGAAGTGCACCGGCGGGTCGACGTGGGTGCCCCACTGTCCGACGTGGCTGTACAGCTCCACCTGGAAACCGTCCTTGTCCACGGTGTAGAGCGTCTTGCGGCCCATGGGCTCGAAGCCTTTCCAGTGCGGTGTATTGCTGTCGAACGCGTGGGTCAGGTCGACCCAGTCGTGCTGCCTGAGGCTGGCGTAGGTATCCCACAGACCCGGCTGGGCGGCGTGGGCCGACAGGGCAAGAAATGGCAGCAGGGTGGCGGCGAATAGCAGGGTGGGGCGGCGTTGCATGGGTCTGATTCCTTGACGGGGATAGGAGAACGCGCCTTATCTTTCTCCATCGCTCGACCCGCGATCCAATTCTGAATTCTGCTTTTCTTATTCATTTTCGTTAGGAGACCTCATGTCCTTCCAGCTCATCGAGTACGCCGAAGCCAGCCCAGAAATCCGCGCTGTCTATGACGACATCATGGAGACACGCAAGATCGACTGGGTGAACAACTTCTGGAAAGCGTTGGCCAACCACCCGCAGACCCTCAGGCGCACCTGGGAAAGCCTCAAGGAGGTGATGGGGCCGGGTCAGCTCGATCCGCTGGTGAAGGAGTTGATCTACGTCGCCGTCAGTGTCACCAACAACTGCAACTACTGCATCGGCTCCCACGGCGCGGCGGCGCGCAAGGCCGGGATGGACGACGCGATGCTCGGCGAGCTGATGGCCGTGGTGGCCATGGCCAACGAGACCAACCGTCTTGCCATTGGCTACCAGGTGCCGCTGGACGATGTGTTCAAGGGGGCGGTGATGGAGCACAGCGGCAGTTGAGATTGTTCGCGAAGCTCGCTCCTACCAAAAGCGCTCCGGCGCGTGCCTGTAGGAGCGAGCTTGCTCGCGAACCCAGGCCGGCGATGGATGCTCAGGGTACTGGTGCCGACAACCGCTGCATCGCCTTCACCGGTGTGCCATCGCTCCAGCGCCCCATGGACAGCTGCGCCGGCCCCCCGCCCAGCGCGTAATCGCGGTCCTGGCCGTAGAAGGCCGCATCGCACAATGCATCGAACAGCTTCCACGGCCCGAACCAGTCCATCGCATCGGTCGCCAGGGCGTTGTGGGCTGAGGGTTGCCCTTGTTTCAGACGCTGCTTCACGCGCTCCTGCACGCGGTTGAGCAACCAGCTGGAAGAGTCGCTGGGCGGGTAGCGCGGATCGAAGCGCGGTGCGGTCGGCGCCGCATGGTTGGCCAGCAGGGGCGGGCTGCCGTGGCGGTCGCTGCGCAGCAGGAGCAGGTCCTTGTTGCGCGGCGCGACCTGGGTGCTTTCCGAGTAGATGCGCTGAGCGTCATCGCAGGCAACGCGCTCGTCCTCATCACCACAAAGCGCCAGCAGCAAGGTGCCGGCGGGGATGTTGGCCAGCGGTTCCAGTGGCACCTGGCGCCAGCGTGGGCCACTGCTCTTGCCCGGCTCCACCGCCATCAGCGCACGCGGCTCCGGTATGCCCAGCCGTTGCCAGGAGGCGGCGAGCCCGCTGGCGATCAGGCCACCCGCCGAATGGCCGACGTAGGCGACGTGCTCCAGCTCCGGCTTCACTCCCAGCTTGCCCGCCTGCAGATCGGCGATGGCGCGGCGCACGGAGTCGGCTGCGTTGGGCAGGAACTCCGCCGCAGGCGTCTTCAGCGTCGCCTGGTAGCGCGGGTAGATGAGGATGGCGCCACGCCGGACGATGTGCTCGATCCAGGCGCGATAGAGGTCCGGCTGCATGACGCTCCAGCCGTGGGTGAAGACCACCACAGGCGCGCTGGCGGGGGCGGGCCGCTCCGGAGTGAACACCCAGTATTCGTTGCCCTCGGCCGAGAAGTGCCACTGGTGCACGTCGGCATGGGCGTAGTTCGAACCGCCGGGGCCCTGCAACGGCTGGGTCGGTGGCAGGGCCTCGGCTGCCTGCAGCGGGCCGGCCATGAGGAGATTGCAGATCAGCAGCAGGCCGGCGGCCAGCGCCGGAATCAGCCGGTGGGCGGGCATGGACGCATCTCTGGCGGGGATGCCACCAGCATAGCCGTCAGCGCGGATAGAGCGGCGGCAGGCTGCTGGCCTCCGGCGCCGGCGGTGCGTCCGGGTCGGCACCGGGCAGGGTGCGGATGGCGCGCCAGAGGTCTTCGCCCTGCCAGTTGCGTCCGCCTTCGCTGTCGCTGTAGAGCGCACCGTTGAGGCCATCCAGCGCATCGGACAACGGCACGAAGCGCGCTGCCATGTCGGCCAGGGTTTCCGGTTGTTGCCGGGCCCAGGCATCCAGCGCCTGGCGGGTGGCATGCGAGTCGTTGGCCTGGCAGGCGCGGCGCAATTCATCCAGCAGGGTGCGGGTGCTCGGGCCGGCCTGCGCCACGCGAATGACCGCCGGCTGGCTGCGGGCGCGCCACCACAGGGCGAAACCGAGCAGGGTGGTCAGGCTGAGCAGTGCGCAGGCGAGCTGCCAGGGCCAGAGCAGCGTGTCGCTGACTGCCGCTTCGCTGGGGGCAGCGGGGGCCTCGGTGTGTTCTTCCAGTTGCGCGTTGGCGGCGACTTGCAGGGTGCGCGCCGGCAGGCTGGTGCGCTCGACCCGGCGCTCCTGGGTATTCCACCAGACCACTTCCACCGGCGGCAGCTCGACCGGGCCGGCCTTGTCGGCGATCAGCGCTTCGCGTTCCTCGCGGCTGCCGATCATGCCCTGGTCACTGCTTTCGTTGGCCAGCTGCGGCTGGTCCGGGTAATGGCGCAGGCCTTCGGGCAGGGTGACCGGCAGCGGCGGCAACTGGGCGCCGGACAGGCCATCCACGCGCAGCATGATGTTGCGGGTCAGCGATTCGCCGGCCTTGGCTTCCTCGGGCTGCGGGCTCCAGGTCTCGCTCAGGCTGAGCGAGCGAGCCGGCAGCCAGGGTGCGTCCTTCGGGTAGTCCGCGGGCTTGGGGTCGATCTGCAACGGGATGCTCGGCGAGGTGACCAGCACCTGCTTGCCCGGCTGCGGGCCGAACGGGTTGTAGTCATCGTCGTTGCGGCGCTGGGCGACCTGAGTGGCCTTGAAGGTCTGGCCGGGGATCTCCAGGGTGCCGCTCTTCTGCGGAAAGATCGCGTAGCGCACTTCGATCACGCCATGGCGAACGCCGTTGATGTCCTTCTCGTAGGTGCGTGGCTCGCCCAGTTGCTCGACGCGGGCGTCGTTCATGCGCAGCGGGCTGAGGCTGCTGTCGTCGTACAACGACACCGAGTGGTAGATGCGCAGGGTGAGGATGACCTGGGCCTGCACCCAGCTTTCCTCGTGGTCGACGCTGGCGTCGATGAACACCGGCGCGAGCTTCTGTCCCTCGGCGCTGTCCTCGGCCTTGAGCACATCGAGGCTGATCGGCTCGCTGGCGTTGCCGCCCAGGTGGATCGGCGGGATTTCCACCTTGCCTTCGCTGCGTGGCTGCAGGGTGATGATCCAGCGCGTGGTGGCCTGGGCCTTGCCGTTGAGTGTGGTGAGGCGGTTGACCTGGCGGGTGCCCAGGACCACGAAGTGCTCGTCCAGCGGTTTCAGGTCGGGCTTGCCGAACAGCGTCGGGTCATCGGACTCCAGCGTCAGCTCGACACTCTCGCCCTGGTTCAGGCGCGCACGGTCGACGCTGGCGGTGAAGCTGGCCTCGGCGCGGAAGGCGGCGAGGCAGAGCAGGGTCAGGCAGATCAGCCTTTTCATGGGTTGGGTTCCTGGCGCTGCTGCTGTTGCTGGTACCAGAACTTGCGACGCAACAGTTCGGACGGATCGTCGGGAATCTGCCGCAGCCACTGTTCCAGGGCCTGACGGCGCTCGTCTCCCAGTGGACCGGCATCTTCCGGGTTGGTTTCCTGATCTTCGCGAACGTCGCCGTCGGGCTTGTCGGCCTGGCTGGTGGTGGGTTTGTCGGCTTCCTGCGATGGGGTCTTCGCCGCCGGTGCCGGTTGTGAGTCACGTTCGCTGGCGTTGTCTTCCTCGTGCTGCTGATCCTGAGGCTGGGCGCCCTGGGGATCGCTGCTCTGTCCGGCGTCGTGGTTTTCTTCGGGGGGCTGGTCGGTGCCGTCGCCGGGCGGATTGTCCTTGCGTTGGCGCAACAGGTCTTCGAGGAGGGCTTTGTTACGCTTGGCGGCCTCCAGGTCGGGGTTGCGTTCAAGTGCCTGGTCGTAGGCGTCGATCGCGGCTTCCAGCTCGTTCTGTTTCGCCAGGGCGTTGCCGCGGTTGTAGTGGTCGGCGGCCTCGTCACCCTGGGCGAAGGCCTGGGCGGCGTCGACATAATCGCCGGCTCGATACAGGGCCAGCCCCTTCCAGCGGAAGTCAGCGAAGCGCTCGGCCGCCTCGGCCGGCTTGCCGGCGTCGAGCAGGCGCTGGCCCTGCTGGTCGGGGCGCAACCAGAGATCGTTCAACTCGAAGGCATTGGCGTCCTGCGGCGGCGCCCAGAGCAGCGGCAGCCACAGCGGCAGGCTGAACAGCCAGCCGCGCCGCCCGGCGCAGGCGGCGAGCAGGAGCAGGGGCAACAGCAGCCAGTAGCCCTGGTCGGCCCAGCGCTGCAGGCGCAGCAGTGCGTCTTCCTCGCTGACCTGCAGGCCCTGGGTGTTGTCCAGCAGGCCGAGGGAGCGCAGGTCGCCGCTGCTGGCGCGCAGGCGCTGGAAGCGGCCGCCCATGTCGGTGGCGAAGACGCGCAGCCCATTCTCGTCCAGGCGTGGCACCAGGATGTTGCCCTGGTCGTCCTTGAGGAAGGTGCCGTCTTCCTGGGCGATGGGGGCGCCGCCGGGCGTGCCCACGGCGAGCAGCAGCAGATCCTTGCCCTTGCCCTTGAGCGCCTGGCGAATGCCCTGGCGTTCGCGGGCGTCCAGCGCACTGGTGAGCAGCAGGATCCGGCCGTTGCCCTCAGCGCCGTTGTCGAGCAGGCGTCGCGCCTGGGCGACGGCAAGGTCGGCGCGCTGGCCGGGCTCGGGCATGATCGAGGGTTTGAGGGCGTCGAGCAGGTTGCATGCGGTGCCCAGGTCATTGGACAGCGGCACCAGCGTGTGGGCGCTGCCGGCGTAGACGACGATGGCGGTCTGCGCGTCGCTGCGTGCCTGCAGGAGGTCGAGCAGCTTGCGCCGGGCCTGTTCCAGGCGCGTCGGCTTGAGGTCGGTGGCGAGCATCTGCGGTGTGAGTTCCAGCACCACCACCAGCGGGTCGCTGCGTTCCATGGTCGGTTGCTCCACCTGCTGCCAGCTCGGGCCGAGCAGGGCAAGCACCGCCAGCAGCCAGGCGATGCCCAGGTAGATCCACGGGCGGCGTTCATGACGGCCGTTGCCGCCGGCCAGCAGCCAGGGGTGGAAGGCCTGGGGCAGCAGCAGCTGCCAGCGGCCGGCGCGGCGCTCACGGTGCCAGAGCTTCCACAGCAGCCAGCCGAGCGGCAGCAGCAGGATCAGCCACAGCGGGTGCAGCAGGTGCGGCCAAAGGTTGCTCATGGCCGGCGCTCCTTCTGCAGGCGCGCCATCCAGGCCGGCCAGCGCCAGTCCTCGGGCGGCCACAGCGTGCCCACCACCAGCACTGCGCTGATCAGCAGTGCCAGCAGCAGCGGCCAGCGGTACAGCGCGATGGCCGGGCGCGCCTGGGTCGGCTTCTGTTCCACCGGCTCGAGCCGGTCGAGGCTGTCGGAGATGCGCTGCAACTCTTCGCCATTGCGTGCGCGGAAGTACTCGCCGCCGGTGCTTTCGGCGATGGCTTTGAGCGCCGGCTCGTCCAGGTCCAACCCCGGGTTGAGGCCGAACAGTCCGGCGACGCCGCCCTGCTTGGGATCGGCGCCGATGCCGATGGTGTAGACCTTCACGTGCTCGTCGGCGGCCAGGCGTGCGGCGGTCTGCGGGGATATCTCGCCGGCGGTGTTGGCGCCATCGGTGATCAGCACCAGCACGCGGCTCTCGGCCGGGCGCTGGCGCAGGCGCTTGACCGCCAGGCCGATGGCGTCGCCCAGGGCGGTGTCCTTGCCGGCGATGCCGATCAGCGCTTCGTCCAGCCAGATGCGCACGGTGTGGCGGTCGAAGGTCAGCGGCGCCTGCAGGTAGGCGCGGGTGCCGAACAGGATCAGCCCGACGCGGTCACCCCGGCGACCTTCGATGAAATCACCGAACAGTTTCTGCACGGCGTGCAGGCGACTGACTTCCGCGCCGTCCCAGGTCATGTCGGCGTAGTCCATGGAGCCGGAGACATCCACCGCTAGCAGCAGGTCGCGGCCGGTGGCGGGGATCGGCAGTGGCTCGCCGACCCACTGCGGGCGTGCCGCGGCCAGCAGCAGGCAGAGCCAGAGCAGGGCGAAGGGCGCCTGTTGGCGCCAGGCCGGCAGGCGCGCACGGGCACGGCGGCCGGCGAGCCCTTCGAGTTCCTTGAGGAAGCTGACCTTGAGCGCCGCCTCGCCATTGTCGGCCGGCGGCAGGATGAAGCGCATCACCCAGGGCAGCGGGGCGAGCAGGAATATCCACGGCCAGGCGAATTCAGACATGCTTGCGCACCCAGGTTTCCACGGCGGCGGCGAGGCCGTCGATGGCCTTGTCGTCCAGCTTGCACTCGGCGCGGTAGCCGCCTTCCACCAGGATCATCCAGCGGGTCAGGCCGGCGGCCGGGCAACGGGTGTCGAGAAACGCCAGCCAGGCGCGGCCGCTCAGGGTATGGCTGTGGCTGTCCGGCCAGCGGGCGCGCGACAGTCGTTTGAGCAGGCCATTGAGCGATTGCAGCCAGGGGCCGGCCGGCGCGCGGTCATAGGGGCGCGGCAGGCGCTTGAGTTCTTCCAGGGCGGCTTCGCGCAGCGGGTCCAGCGGGGCTTCTGTGGCCACCTTGGCCTTGCGTCTGGGCAACCAGCGCTGGCGATTGCGCCACAGCAGCCAGAGCAGAAGCGGCAGCAGCGCGGCGAGCAGCCACCAGCCAGGCGCCGGGGGCCACCAGGGCACCGTCGCCGGTTCGATCAGCGGTTGCAGTTGGTCGAGGGGATTCATTTGGCATAACCCGGCTGATGCTGTTCCAGCAGGTTGCGCAGCTGCTCCACCAGTTCTTCCTGGGTGGTCAGCGGCAGCAGCGGCACGCCAAGGCGCAGTGCAAGGCGCTGCCAGCGCTCGCGGCGGGCCTCGCCGAGGGCGCGGTAGGCCAGGCGCTGCTCGTCGATGTGGGTGTCCAGTTCCAGCTGTGCCTGGCCCTCGGCGAACCTCAGCAATCCGGCGGCGGGCAGGGCGTGGTCGAGCGGGTCGGATACCGGCAGCATCACCAGGTCGGTGTGCCGCGCCAGCAGGGACAATTGCTGCTCGGCCACGTCGCTGAGCGCGCGCTCGTCGCACATCACCATGATCAGGCTGCCGGGACGCAGCACCTCGCGGGCGCGGCGCAGGGCCATGCCGAAGCCGTCGCCGTTGTGGCTGAGGTTGGAGCCGGCGAGCAGGGCGTTGTTGGCGCGCACGATCAGGTTGAACAACTGCAGCAGGCTCTGTTTGCTGCGCCGTGGCTTGATCTCGTGGCATTCGCTGTCGGTGAACACCAGCCCGCCGATGCGGTCGTTGTGCGCCAGCGCGGCCCAGCCGACGAAGGCCGCGGCACGGGCGGCGAGCACGGACTTGAACGACTGCCCGGAGCCGAAGAACATCCGCGCGCTCTGTTCCACCAGGACGTAAACCGGGCGCTCGCGCTCTTCATGGAACAGCTTGGTGTGCGGCTCCTGGGTGCGCGCGGTGACGCGCCAGTCGATGGTGCGCACATCGTCGCCGGCCTGGTACACGCGCACCTGGTCGAAGTCCACGCCACGGCCGCGCAGGCGCGAGTGGTGCAGGCCGATCAACGGGCTGCGCCGCGAAGGCGTGGAAAACAGCTGGACTTCGTGCAGGCGGTGACGGATCTCGATCAGCTCGCCAAGGGAAATCGCGACGCCAGGCGCCAGGACGTTGTGCATGTCAGGCGACGGCGACTACGTCGAGGATGCGCTGGACCACGCGGTCCTGGTCGATCCCGGCGGCTTCCGCCTCGAAGGTGAGGATCAGGCGGTGGCGCAGCACATCGAAGAGCATCGCCTGGATGTCCTCGGGGCTGACGAAGTCGCGGCCGGCCAGCCAGGCGTGGGCACGCGCGCAACGGTCCAGCGCGATGGAGCCCCGCGGGCTGGCGCCGTAGGACAGCCATTCGGCCAGTTCGGCGTCGTACTTGGCCGGGGTGCGCGTGGCCATGATCAGCTGGACCAGGTATTCCTCCACGGCGTCGGCCATGTACAGGCCGAGGATTTCGTGGCGCGCGGCGAAGATGGCTTCCTGGGTGACCCGGCGCTCGGGCTTGGTTTCGCCATTCAGCGCTTCGCCGCGGGCCTGCTGGAGGATGCGGCGTTCAACGGAAGCTTCCGGATAACCGATCTTCACGTGCATCAGGAAGCGGTCGAGCTGGGCCTCGGGCAGCGGGTAGGTGCCTTCCTGCTCGATGGGGTTCTGCGTGGCCATCACCAGGAACAGCGGTGGCAGGTCGTAGGTGCTGCGGCCCACGCTGACCTGGCGCTCGGCCATGGCTTCGAGCAGCGCGGACTGCACCTTGGCCGGCGCGCGGTTGATTTCGTCGGCCAGCACCAGGTGGTGGAAGATCGGCCCCTGCTGGAACACGAAGCTGCCGTTCTCCGGGCGATAGATCTCGGTGCCGGTGATATCCGCCGGGAGCAGGTCGGGGGTGAACTGGATGCGGTGGAACTCGGCCTCCAGGCCTTCGGCCAGGTCCTTGATCGCCTTGGTCTTGGCCAGGCCCGGCGCGCCTTCCACCAGCAGGTGGCCGTCGGCGATCAGGGCGATGAGCAGCCGCTCGATGAGCTTTTCCTGGCCGAGGATCTGGCTGGAGAGATACTGGCGCAGTGCAAGGAGCGACTCACGATGTTCCATCGCGTGGATTTCCTGGACGAAGGGTGGGGCTGTCGGGCCGCCTACTTTACTGCATCGGCCGTCACTCTTGCAGCGCTGCGCTTCGAGCCTTGTGCGGCGCTAGTGGTTCCTGAGTTGCCCGGCCGCCAGGCAGCGGGGTCAGCAGGCGCAGGGAAGTATTGGGGTTGAGCTGGCGGCGCATGTCGCGTGCGCCGCCGTGGACCACTGCGAAGCGGTAGACCCAGGCCACCAGGCGCGGCATGCCGGCGTCCAGCAGCATGCGGTGGAACAGCTCGTCCGCCTCGGCCTTGGTCACCGGGGCGACATTGAGGAACTGGTACAGCGCGTCATGCACCAGGCTGGCGTGGTGCGCCACCGGCCAGAACATCACGCGTTCCTGCTGCTGGCCGTGGCGCAGGCACTGCACGCTTTCCAGGTGCTCCCACCAGTCCGGCGTGCCAAGGGTCGCCATCCAGAAGAACGGCACTTTCGGCGAGCAGCCGTCCCAGGCATAGGTGCGGGTGCAGCCGAAGTCGTAGCTCACGGTGCCGGCGTTCAGGTCGACATGGGCGGGGCCGGGGTTGATGACGATGCGCCCGTCATGCACCACCAGCCACTCGCTATAGAAGTAGCGGCCCTTGAACAACGGGTCTTCGCGGACCAGCGGGAAATCGATGTAGTTGATCCACGGGCCGTTGCGGTCGCGGCTGCAGAATCCCCACTCGTCCACCGAGCGTTCCCGCGCGGCCTGCACCCGGCGCAGACGTTCGCCCCGGCCGACGATGCGCGGCAGCAGCACGCCGAGATAGACCGGGACCGCGCCGATCAGCAGCGGCTGCACGGCTTCGTCGAGGAACAGCCAGGCCGCCACGAGCAGCGCCGCGCCCAGCAGGGTGACCAGCAGGTTGTCCAGGTGGCGCAGCAGCGGGCGGCGCAGGGGCGGGTGGCGTTGCATGGCGTCCGTTCCAGGCGAGGGGTCGCCATGATAGCGCTTTGATATTTCCTCGGGCAGTTGCGGAACGATCGTGCCGCAAATTCTGTCGTTTCCCCAGAGCGTGGTGGCTGCATGCCGTTGAACGAATATGTCGCAGCCCCGTAAGCCAGCGGCGGCCCAGTCCCGATAAGCTCGGTGGGATCGGTGACCGCCCGGTCGGGGCTGTCAGTCGAGGGTCACACTGCCCGGCTATACCTGTGGCCCGACACAAGACGATATGCGTTCTACGCTCAATCCAATAATTCGAGCCCAGCGGAGTAACAACATGGCGTTCTTCACCGCAGCCAGCAAAGCCGACTTCCAGCAACAACTGAAAGCGGCCCTGGCGCAGCACGTCGACGACAAGGGTCTGCCACAAGTGGCCCTGTTCGCCGAGCAGTTCTTCGGCTTCATCTCCCTCGACGAATTGACCCAGCGCAGGCTGTCCGATCTGGTCGGCTGCACCTTGTCTTCCTGGCGCCTGTTGGAACGCTTCAACCCCGCCCAGCCGATCGTCGCGGTGTACAACCCCGACTATGAAAAGCACGGCTGGCAGTCGACCCACACCGCCGTGCAGGTGCTGCACCCGGACCAGCCGTTCCTGGTCGACTCGGTGCGCATGGAGCTGAACCGCCGCGGCTACAGCATCCACACCCTGCAGACCAACGTGCTCAGCGTGCGCCGCAATGCCAAGGGCGAGTTGCTGGAGATCCTGCCCAAGAACAGCACCGGCAAGGACGTGCACCAGGAATCGCTGATGTACCTGGAGATCGACCGCGTCTCCCAGACCGGCGAACTGCGCACCCTGGAGAAGGCCCTGCTGGAAGTGCTCGGCGAAGTCCGCCTGGCGGTCGCCGACTTCCCGGCCATGCGCAGCAAGGCCGAGGAGCTGCTGGCCTGGCTGGGCAAGTCCAAGGTCAAGGCCCGCGCGGAAGAGACCGCCGAAGTGCGTGCCTTCCTCGAATGGCTGCTGGACAACCACTTCACCTTCCTCGGCTATGAAGAATTCACCGTGCAGGAGGAGGCCGATGGCGGCCACCTGGTGTACGACGACAAGGCTTTCCTCGGCCTGACCAAGCTGTTGCGCGCCGGCCTTAACAAGGAAGACCTGCACATCGAGGACTATGCGGTGGCCTACCTGCGCGAGCCGGTGCTGCTGTCCTTCGCCAAGGCCTCCCAGCCCAGCCGCGTGCACCGCCCGGCCTATCCGGACTACGTATCGATCCGCGAGATCGACGCCAAGGGCAAGGTCGTCCGCGAGTTCCGCTTCCTCGGCCTGTACACCTCGGCGGTCTACGCCGAGAGCGTGTTCGACATCCCGTTCATCCGCGGCAAGGTCGCCGCCGTCCTGAAGAACTCCGGCTTCGACAGCAAGGCGCACCTGGGCAAGGAGCTGGCGCAGATTCTCGAAGTGCTGCCGCGCGACGACCTGTTCCAGACCCCGGTGGACGAGCTGTATGCCACCGCCATGTCCATCGTGCAGATCCAGGAACGCAACAAGATCCGCCTGTTCCTGCGCAAGGACCCCTACGGTCGCTTCGCCTACTGCCTGGCCTACGTGCCGCGCGACATCTACTCCACCGAAACGCGGATGAAGATCCAGCAGGTGCTGATGGAGCGCCTGAAGGCCAGCGACTGCGAGTTCTGGACCTTCTTCTCCGAATCCACCCTGGCCCGCGTGCAGTTCATCCTGCGCGTCGACCCGAAGAACCGCATCGACGTCGATGCTGCCCAGTTGGAGCAGGAAGCCATCCAGGCCTGCCGTTCCTGGCAGGACGATTACGCCGCACTGGTGCTGGAGAACTTCGGCGAAGGGCAGGGCAACAACCTGCTGGAAGACTTCCCCAAAGGCTTCCCGGCCGGCTATCGCGAGCGCTTCGCCCCGCACTTCGCCGTGGTGGACCTGCAGCACCTGTCCAGCCTGGGCGACAGCCGCCCGCTGGTGATGAGCTTCTACCAGCCGCTGGCCCAGGGTGAGCAGCAGCTGCACTGCAAGCTCTACCACGCCGACACGCCGCTGGCCCTGTCGGACGTCCTGCCGATCCTGGAGAACCTCGGCCTGCGCGTACTCGGCGAGTTCCCCTACCGCCTGCGCCACACCAATGGCCGCGAGTACTGGATCCACGACTTCGCCTTCACCTACGCCGAGGGCCTGGACGTCAACATCCAGGAACTCAACGAGACCCTGCAGGACGCCTTCGTCCACATCGTCAACGGCGATGCGGAGAACGACGCCTTCAACCGCCTGGTGCTGACCGCCGGCCTGCCGTGGCGCGACGTGGCCCTGCTGCGCGCCTACGCGCGCTATCTCAAGCAGATTCGCCTGGGCTTCGACCTGGGCTACATCGCCAGCGCGCTGAACGCCCACGTGGACATCGCCCGCGAACTGGTGCGCCTGTTCAAGACCCGTTTCTACCTGGCCCGCAAGCTCACCGCCGAGGACCTTGAAGACAAGCAGCAGAAGCTGGAACAGGCGATTCTCGCGGCCCTGGACAACGTCCAGGTGCTCAACGAGGACCGCATCCTGCGGCGCTACCTCGACCTGATCAAGGCGACCCTGCGTACCAACTTCTATCAGCCCGACGCCGCCGGGCAGAACAAGAGCTACTTCAGCTTCAAGTTCAACCCCAAGGCCATCCCGGAAATCCCGCGGCCCACGCCCAAGTTCGAAATCTTCGTCTACTGCCCGCGGGTGGAAGGCGTGCACCTGCGCTTCGGCGACGTGGCCCGTGGTGGCCTGCGCTGGTCCGACCGCGAGGAGGACTACCGCACCGAAGTGCTGGGCCTGGTGAAGGCGCAGCAGGTGAAGAACGCGGTGATCGTGCCCACCGGCGCCAAGGGCGGCTTCATCCCGCGCCGCCTGCCGCTGGGTGGTTCGCGCGATGAGATCCAGGCCGAGGCCATCGCCTGCTACCGCATCTTCATCTCCGGCCTGCTGGACATCACCGACAACCTCAAGGAAGGCAACGTCGTGCCGCCGGCCAACGTGGTCCGCCACGACCCGGACGACCCCTATCTGGTGGTGGCGGCGGACAAGGGCACCGCGACCTTCTCCGACATCGCCAACGGCATTTCCGCCGACTACAACTTCTGGCTCGGCGACGCCTTCGCTTCCGGTGGCTCCGCCGGCTACGACCACAAGGGCATGGGCATCACCGCCCGCGGCGGCTGGGTCTCGGTACAGCGCCACTTCCGCGAGCGCGGCATCGACGTGCAGAAGGACAGCGTCACGGTCATCGGCATCGGCGACATGGCTGGCGACGTGTTCGGCAACGGTTTGCTGATGTCCGACAAGCTGCAGATGGTCGCGGCCTTCAACCATATGCACATCTTCCTCGACCCCAATCCGGACCCGGCGGCGAGCTTCGCCGAGCGCCAGCGGCTGTTCAACCTGCCGCGCTCCAGCTGGGCCGACTACGACGCCTCGCTGATCTCCGCCGGCGGCGGCATCTTCCTGCGCAGCGCCAAGAGCATCACCCTGACCCCGGAAGTGCGCGCGCGCTTCGACATCGACGCCGAGCGCCTGACCCCGACCGAGCTGATCCACGCGCTGCTCAAGGCGCCGGTGGACCTGCTGTGGAACGGCGGCATCGGCACCTACGTGAAATCCAGCGATGAAACCCATGCCGACGTCGGCGACAAGGCCAACGATGGCCTGCGCGTGGACGGCTGCGACCTGCGGGTGAAAGTGGTGGGCGAGGGCGGCAACCTCGGCATGACGCAACTGGCGCGGGTCGAATTCGGCCTCAATGGCGGCGCGTGCAACACCGACTTCATCGACAACGCCGGTGGTGTGGATTGCTCCGACCACGAGGTGAACATCAAGATCCTGCTCAACGAGGTGGTGACCGCCGGGGACATGACCAGCAAGCAGCGCAACAAGCTGCTGGCGGAAATGACCGACCAGGTGTCCGACCTGGTGCTGGGCAACAACTACAAGCAGACCCAGGCGTTGTCCCTGGCCGAGCGCCGTGCCCGCGAGCGCATCGCCGAGTACAAGCGCCTGATGAGCGACCTGGAAGGCCGCGGCAAGCTGGACCGCGCGCTGGAATTCCTGCCTACCGACGAGGGGCTCGCCGAACGCATCGCCGCCGGGCAGGGCCTGACTCGGGCGGAACTGTCCGTGCTGATTTCCTACAGCAAGATCGATCTGAAGGAGCAGCTGCTGGGCTCGCTGGTGCCGGACGATGACTACCTGACCCGCGACATGGAAACGGCCTTCCCGCAGACCCTGGTCGACACCTTCGGCCCGGCCATGCGCAGGCACCGCCTGAAGCGCGAGATCGTCAGCACGCAGATCGCCAACGACCTGATCAACCACATGGGCATCACCTTCGTGCAGCGCCTGAAGGAGTCCACCGGCATGACGCCGGCGAATGTGGCAGGTGCCTACGTGATCGTGCGCGATGTCTTCCACCTGCCGCACTGGTTCCGCCAGATCGAGGCGCTGGACTACCAGGTGCCGGCGGAAGTGCAACTGACCCTGATGGACGAACTGATGCGCCTGGGCCGCCGCGCAACGCGCTGGTTCCTGCGCAGCCGCCGCAACGAGCAGGATGCCGCCCGTGACGTGGCGCATTTCGGTCCGCGCATCGCCGCCCTTGGCCTGAAGCTCAACGAACTGCTCGAAGGCCCGACCCGCGAGCTGTGGCAGGCGCGTTACCAGGCCTATGTCGACGCCGGTGTGCCGGAGCTGCTGGCACGCATGGTCGCCGGCACCAGCCACCTCTATACCCTGCTGCCGATCGTCGAAGCGGCCGACGTCACCGGCCGCGACCCGGCCGACGTGGCGCGCGCCTACTTCGCCCTGGGCAGCGAGCTGGAACTGACCTGGTACCTGCAGCAGCTCAGCTCCCTGCCGGTGGAGAACAACTGGCAGGCGCTGGCCCGCGAGGCCTTCCGCGACGACCTGGACTGGCAGCAGCGGGCAATCACCGTCTCCGTGCTGCAGATGCAGGACGGTCCGGCGGAAATCGATGCGCGCGTGGCACTCTGGCTGGAACAGCACGCCCCGATGGTCGCCCGCTGGCGCGCCATGCTCGTCGAGCTGCGTGCTTCCACCAGCACGGACTACGCCATGTACGCCGTGGCTAACCGCGAGCTGCTCGACCTGGCGCAGAGCAACCAGCAGGGTGTGTGCCCTGTGTGATGCGCGAGCCTGATTGACGTTTTGATGCTCCAGCCCCGCCAAGTGCGGGGCTTTTTTTGCCTGGATCTGCAAGTCTGCCTGCGCGGGAACGGGGCGTATTCGCAGGCAAGCGCTTCTGCGAAGAGCGTTCCGCAGTTTGACTGGGCTGTAGGTGTGAGCCTGCTCGCGAACAGTTCTTAGGGCTTTGGCTCTGAAGGATTTCCAGGCAAATGTCCGGGCGGGCCGAAGTGTCCCTTGCAGGAGGCAGAAGGGCCCGGGTATTGCTCGCGAAGCGCAAAACGGGATGGAGGGGCGAGAAACCTGCCTAGCTTACGTCGCTTGGCCAGGCAGGGGACATGACACGGACGCTGCGCGCCTTTCAAAGGGGCGCAAAACCCCCATCAGAAGCAAGAGCATCGCGGAGAGGCAGAACGACAGCACTGGCCCGTCGGGGGCGTCCAGCGGTAGTCAGGAACACGACGAACGCGAAATCAGCTCCCGCTCCGCCCATCCTCGCGGGGCTCGGTCAGAGCCCGGCGGTACTTGGCGTACAGCTCATCGGACATGTTGCTGGTTCCCAGCATCTTCAGCGCGAAGGACTTCACCTGTTCGTTGCTGTAGGGCTCCTGCTGCGGAGCGGGCTGACTGGCGCACCCCACCAGCCACAGGGGCAGGGTCAGGGAGAGTAGGGCGAGGGCACGGTTCATGGATTCACACGCAGGCTGGTTCGGGATGGTTGTCAGGCTATCAACCGCTCGAGGTGAGCAGAAATCATCCCGTTCGATAGTGGGTATCGTTTCTGGCAACTTCGGACGCTTTTGTCTGACGGAAAGTTCCCTGCCTGCGGTGTTTTACGGCGAATGCAGATATGCTTTCCGGCTGTTCATCTCTCTTCAGGACTCCCTCATGAAAGCGCAACTCGTCGAACTCCTCACGCTGATCAGCTCCGGCTGCCTGGCGGAGGAAGAGATCCAGCAGATCGCCGACGAGGCCTCGCAGGCCTATGCCGATCCGGCCGCCTTCCTCGCGGCCAATGCAGACATCAACTACGACGACAGCTTCCCCATTCCCCTGGGCGAATGGGTCGTGGTCGGCAGCCTGCCGGAAATCGTGCTGTTCATGGGCGACAGCTACGAGGAGCTGTTCGGCGAGATCCGCGCCTCCTTCGACCCCAGCGTCAATTTCGTGCTGCAGGCCAAGCAACTGCGCAAGGCGGATCCGCTCACCGCGCTGAATCGCATCCAGACCCAGCTCGGCGCGCTGTATCCGGAAAAGGGCGGGTACGTGCTGGTGGATTTCAGCGAGCCGCTGGATACCGAACTGCAATGCGTGCTGGTGTATCGAAACGACCTTGAGCGCTTCATGGCACTTTGCGTGGAAATCGGCATTCCTGCCAAGCCAGCGTTGCAGGCCGCCCAGGAAGCGGATCAGGACTGATCGGCCTGGGTCATCAGGAGCAGGGCGGCCAGGTCCACCAGGGTCTGGCCACCGATGCAGCGCGAGGGAAGGTCTCCCTGCTCGATCCAGCGTTGCACAATGGCTTGGCGATCACCCAGGCCGATCAGCTGTGCAAAGCGCTGCGGCGTCACGTAATAGCCACCCGCGAGCAAGTCCGGGGTGAATCCTCTTCCCTGCCTCATCTCGTGTCCCGCACCATCATGCCCCTTGATCCACGGGCTTGCGCCTCGGTCTGGATAGCCAATTTATCCTAGTAGTTGGGGTGTTTTTCGGGGCCTTCGCAGTCTCGGAGATGGACGACACATGATAAAGAAACGTTTCCTGTTCACCGCAGGAGAGAGACTACGGGCGCTGCGCTCGCTGACGGGGTTGTCGCGCCGCGCCTTCGCCGAGACGGTCGGCATGAAGGCCAAGGATGTGGAGAATATCGAGTACGGCAACCAGCGCATGCGGGACCTGGATTTCCAGAAGGTCTGCAGTGTGTATCCGGATTTCAGCCGCTGGATCACCTATGAAGGGCCGATCGATCCGGCCGAGGTGAGCTGGAAGGTGGAAGATTCCGCTCAGCGGGCAGCGGTCTACCTGGTGAAGCGCAATCCGCAGCTGTTGGCGACGGCGGGACTCAGTCTCGAGGAGTGGCAGGCCAGGCATCATACGATGCTGGAAAGCCTGGACGAGGAAGAGCGTCAGCTCCACGAGGATGCGCCTGAGGTGTGACGCCGCGGGTCAGTTTTTGCTGCCGACATCGCGCAGGTAAGTGATCACATCCTGTGCTCCGGCCTCTTGCAGTCCTTGGCCGAAGGCATCCGACGCTGGATTGTCCCTGGGCAACAGGAGGCTCTCCGGAGTTTCCGAGTTGAACAGGCCGAAGCGCGCATAGGGCATGCCGGTTTCCAGCAGCAACTCCATGAAAGCGGCGTCGCTCCAGGCTCTGGACGGCATGGCCAGCATGTGGAAGTCGCGCTGCAGTTCATCCAGGACAGAAGCCTGCAACGCGAAGCGCTGGATTCGCGCGGGCAGGACGATCTCCAGCCCGCGGCGGCGGGCATAGACCACCGCGTTGGCCAGTTCGCAGGGGTGATTATCGTCGTCCCAGAACAAGCGCTCACCGTGCCAGCCGGCGCTGCGTAACTGCAGTTGCGTCTTGCGTTCGAAGCCGGGCAGGGCCACGCCCAGGACCTTGGTGAAATCGTTGTAACTGATGATGCGCACCTTGCGACACTGCTCGCAGTTGGAAAGCTCCTCGAGCCCTGCAAGCGAGCTGTCGATGAGGCCGCGGCAGCACAAGCCGTCGATGCTGCGCATGTCGACTGCGGGATGTTCCTCGTGGCGGCTGCTTACCAGGCGCTTGAGTACGGCGTGGATGCGCGCCTTGTCCTCCTGCACGGGGCCGGAGAGCGCTCCGCGCGGCAGGTCAATCAGCCGGTACAGTGGCGGCCCGGACTGCCAGCCGAGGCCGGCGGGCCAGTCGGGTAGCGGTTCGAAGGGCAGGGACAGGCTCCGGCTGCGTTCGACGATGTTCCGTCCATCGGCGCTGCCGATGCCCAGGCGTTGGGCAAGGGCAGCCAGCCGACTGGTCACGCTGCGGGGGCGAGGTGGTTGACTCATGGACGACGCAAGACTCCCGATGGCCGACTGGTCAGTGCAGGAAGCGCCGGGCCGGATGCGCGGCGTATTGCCCTAAGCATAGAAAACCCTGGCGCCGTTGGGCGCATGCGTTGTGGCAAAATTCTTTCCTTCACTTCCGGGAGGCCTCCATGGCTTGCGTTGTGCTGGATATTTCTCTGTCGGCGGATCGGCTGCAGGCGCTCTATCGCGGGCATGCCAACCGGGTACAGGTACGTAGCCGCGATGGCCGGCAGGTCAACCTGCCTGCGCATCACCTGCGTCCATTCGTCACTCACTCCGGAGTGCACGGCAGCTTCGAGCTGGAATTCGATGATTCCGGGCGGCTGCTGGCGCTGCGTCGCCTCGCCTGAGCGAGGGCAGGCTGGCTATAATAGCGCCCCATTTTGCCGACCGATGCCCGACCATGTACAGCCTGGCCCGCGAGCTCCTGTTCAAGCTCTCCCCGGAAACCTCCCATGAATTGTCCATCGACCTGATCGGTGCCGGCGGCCGCCTGGGCCTCAATGGCCTGCTGACGCAGGCGCCCAGGAGCCTGCCGGTGAAGGTGATGGGCCTGGAGTTCGCCAATCCCGTGGGACTGGCGGCAGGCCTGGACAAGAACGGCGATGCCATTGATGGCTTCGCCCAGTTGGGCTTCGGTTTCGTCGAGATCGGCACCGTTACCCCGCGTCCGCAACCGGGCAACCCCAAGCCGCGCATCTTCCGCTTGCCGCAAGCCACCGCGATCATCAACCGCATGGGCTTCAACAACCACGGCGTCGATCACCTGATCGAGCGGGTCAAGGCGGCGAAGTACAAGGGCGTGCTAGGCATCAACATTGGCAAGAACTTCGATACCCCGGTCGAGCGCGCGGTGGATGACTACCTGATCTGCCTGGACAAGGTCTACCCCCACGCAAGCTATGTCACGGTCAACGTCAGCTCGCCGAACACCCCCGGCCTGCGCAGCCTGCAGTTCGGCGATTCGCTCAAACAGCTGCTCGAAGCACTGCGCCAGCGCCAGGAAGACCTGGCCGTGCAACATGGCCGTCGTGTGCCCCTGGCGATCAAGATCGCCCCGGACATGAGCGACGAGGAAACCGCGATGGTCGCGGCTGCGCTGATCGAATCGGGCATGGATGCGGTGATCGCCACCAACACCACCCTTGGCCGCGAAGGCGTCGAGCACCTGCCGTTCGGCAACGAGGCGGGCGGCTTGTCGGGCGCTCCGGTGCGCGAGAAGAGTACGCACATCGTCAGGGTACTGGCCGGCGAACTGGGTGGTCGCCTGCCGATCATCGCGGCCGGCGGTATTACCGAAGGCGCGCATGCAGCGGAGAAGATCGCTGCGGGGGCGAGCCTGGTGCAGATCTATTCCGGCTTCATCTACAAGGGCCCGGCGCTGATTCGCGAGGCAGTGGACGCTATTGCAGCGGCCAAGCGGGCGTAAGGACGGGGAGCAGAAATAAGTAGGGCTCCTTTCGGAGCCCTTGGGCTTGCGCCCTTTTCCGCCCGGATGGGGCGGCTTGGGGAAGTCGTGGGTGACCCTGGATTCAGCCTGTTGCGTGCTGCAATTGGTTCACTCGTTGAATACCGGCGGCGCCGGTCAATCCATCCCAGTTGTCACCGCGGCCCTCACGCCAGCCGTTGAGCCAGGATTGCCGGGTGGTGGGATGGGTAAACGGACAGAGGTCGCGAGATTTTCCAGTAATGCCGTGCTGATAACCGCGCAAAAAGGCTCTTTCCAACGGATCACGCTTAAGTCTTCTCATAGGGTGTTGCCCTCACTTGTTGACTGTTATGTCCCGTTGGCCCCCCAGGGAGGCCGGGCGGAATGTTCCGCCAAATGGGGCGCATTGCCGGCGTGACGCGCCCCGCCCGACACCATTGCGGTGAAGGATTACCCCGAGTTCTATCGAAAGGTTCCGGGGCTGTGAATGACCAATTTGTCATAAGGACGTAACTCTTATGGGTTCAAGCCATAAGGTTCGCCCGGTTTGCAAAATGCCAGTACGGCATAACCCGCCAGGGGCGGGAGCTTGCCGAGGATCAAGAGGAATGTGTGTCTAATTGAGACCATCTCTCGTTCCGACGAGTGGGATGACTTTCTGCGACGCGAGGCCGCAGGTCGGTTCGCCGGTCCATCCCTGAAAATGAATACACGGGTCGCCTTGGTCGAATAAAAAGGTGGCCGACAAGGCCGTAAGCGGCTTTGCTGAAAGGGCTGCGGCCCGGGAACTATTTGCATGGCGGATTTGCACGATCTCTTCCTCACCTGCCCGAAAGGGCTCGATGGCCTGTTGCTGGAGGAAGCCCAGGCGCTCGGGCTGACCGAGGCGCGTGCCCAGGTTTCGGCCATTCGCGGCAAGGGCGACCTGGAGACGGCCTACCGTCTGTGTCTCTGGTCGCGCCTGGCCAACCGTGTGCTGCTGGTGCTGTCGCGCTTCCCGGTGAGCAATGCCGAAGACCTCTACCTGGGCGTCAACGCCGTGCCCTGGAGCGACCACCTGGAGGCCGACGGCAGCCTGGCGGTGGAGTTCAGCGGCAAGGGCTCGGGCATCGACAACACCCACTTCGGTGCGCTGAAGGTCAAGGACGCCATCGTCGATAACCTGCGCGCCGAGTTCGGCAAGCGTCCGACGGTGGACAAGGTCAATCCGGATATCCGCGTGCACCTGCATTTGGATCGTGGCCAGGCGGTACTGTCGCTGGACCTCTCCGGCCACAGCCTGCACCAGCGCGGCTATCGCCTGCAGCAAGGCGCCGCGCCGCTGAAGGAAAACCTCGCCGCAGCGGTGCTGATCCGCGCCGGTTGGCCGAAGATCGCCGCTGAAGGTGGCGCACTGTCCGACCCGATGTGCGGCGTCGGTACCTTCCTCATCGAGGCCGGCCTGATTGCCGCTGATGTGGCGCCGAACCTCAAGCGCGAGCGCTGGGGTTTCAGCAACTGGCTGGGCCATGTGCCGGCAATCTGGAAGAAGCTGATCGACGAGGCCCAGCAACGCGCCGAAGTCGGTCTGGCGAAGACCCCGCTGTGGATTCGTGGCTATGAAGCCGATCCCCGCCTGATCCAGCCGGCGCGCAATAATATCGAGCGCTCGGGTCTGGCCGAATGGGTAAAGATCTATCAGGGCGAGCTGGCGACGTTCGAGCCGCGCCCGGACAAGGGCCAGAAGGGCCTGATCATCTGCAACCCACCCTACGGCGAGCGCCTGGGGGATGAAGCCAGCCTGCTGTACCTCTACCAGCACCTGGGCGAACGGCTTCGCCAGAGCTGCCTGGGCTGGAGCGCCGGGGTGTTCACCGGCGCGCCGGAGCTGGGCAAGCGCATGGGTATCCGCAGCCACAAGCAGTACGCGTTCTTCAACGGTGCGCTGCCGTGCAAGCTGATCATGCTCGACGTGGAGCCGCGCCAGTTCGTGACCGGCGAGCGAGGCGAGCGCAGCGAAGCGTCACCGGTTCAAGGCGCCGCAGTGATCGAGCAGGCTCGCCTGAGCGAGGGTGGACAGATGTTCGCCAATCGCCTGCAGAAGAACCTCAAGGCGCTGGGCAAGTGGGCGCGCAAGGAAAAGATCGAGTGCTACCGGGTGTATGACGCCGACATGCCCGAGTATGCCTTGGCGGTGGACCTCTACCGCGACTGGGCGCACGTTCAGGAGTACGCCGCGCCCAAGTCCATCGATCCGGAGAAGGCCCAGACCCGCCTGCTCGATGCACTGGCGGCGCTGCCGCAGGCCTTGGGCATTCCCACCGAGCGTATCGTGATCAAGCGTCGCGAACGCCAGGCCGGCAAGAAGCAGTACGAGCGGCAGAATGCCGAAGGCCGTTTCATGGAAGTGGAAGAGGGCGGCGTGAAGCTGCTGGTCAACCTGACCGACTACCTCGACACTGGTCTGTTCCTCGACCACCGCCCGATCCGTCTGCGCATCCAACGCGAGGCTGCCGGCAAGCGCTTCCTCAACCTGTTCTGCTACACCGCCACGGCGACCGTGCATGCGGCCAAGGGCGATGCGCGCAGCACCACCAGCGTTGATCTGTCCAAGACCTACCTGGACTGGGCGCGGCGCAACCTGTCGCTCAACGGCTTCTCCGACAAGCAGCGCCTGGTGCAGAGCGACGTGATGGAATGGCTGCGCGAAGACCGCGGCGAGTACGACCTGGTCTTCATAGACCCGCCGACCTTCTCCAACTCCAAGCGCATGGAAGGGGTGTTCGACGTGCAGCGTGACCATGTCGAACTGATCGACCTGGCCATGGCGCGGCTGGCCAAGGGCGGGGTGCTCTACTTCTCCAACAACTTCCGCAAATTCGAGTTGGACGAAGGGCTGTCGGCGCGCTACCAGATCGAGGATATCAGCGCCCAGACGCTGGACCAGGATTTTGCCCGCAACAGCAAGATCCACCGCGCCTGGCGCATCACCGTCCGTTGAACTTCCAGCGGCGCGCGGCAGGGGCCGTGCGTCGCGCGGGCGCTGGGCAAATGGCCATCGGCTGCTATAAAAACTGAGTAACCCTGAGATCGGGATTCCACATGACTCAGTTGCCGGCCTACGAGCAGTTGCCCGTTGCTCAGGGAGTCGTCAGCCAGCAGAAGGCTCTGCGCGCCGCCGGCCTGGTGCTGGCGGCAGGTCTGCTGCTGACCGCCCTGTTGGGCTGGAATGTCTGGCGCAACGCCCGTGTAGCCCTCGAGCAGCAGTTCTCCCTGGCCGCCAATGAGCGGATCGACCGGGTCCGCGAGCGGTTCACGATACAGCAGAGTGAACTGGAGTCGATCCAGCGCTTCTTCGAGAATTCCAGGTCGGTCTCCAGAGAGGAGTTCGAGCATTTCGTCAGTCCCCTGCTGGGCGACACCCTGGGCTATGCCTGGCTGCCCCATGTGGCGCAGCACGACCGGGAGGCTTTCGAAGCCCGCGCTCATGCTGCCGGGATGCTCGACTACATGCTGTTCGAGCTCAACCTGCAGGGGCAGCCGATTCCCGCGCAGGTCCGGGACAACTACTTCCCCGTCCTTTATGGCGCCTCCGAGTATCTGGAGGAAATGCCGCTGGGGCTGGATCTCAACTCGACGTTGCCAGGGCGCGAGCTGACCCGGCGCGTAGTGAGGACGCGCGCTGTTGCGGCCTCTATCCCGGTGATCCTGCCCGGCGCACCGCCGGCCGATTCCACCGGGGTACTGCTGGCGGCGCCCTTCTACCGGACCAGCGTGACGCCCAGCCCGACGGCGGAAACCCGCGTCGGGATCCAGGGCATCCTGCTGGCGGCCATCAGTTACCGGCTGCTCATCGAGCAAGGCGCGGAGGGTCACGAAGAGCAACTGGCCCTGACTTTGCGCGATGCCGGCGACCTGCGCCCGGATGTCCCCCTGTATCGAAGCCCGGTCTCCCCCGACCAGACGGCAGGACTAGTGGCCGAGCGCCACCTGCCATTCGCTGGCCGCGACTATCTGGTGCGCGTCGAGCCATCCAGCGACTTTCTGCGCCGCAACCAGGGGCATCCTCAGCTGTGGGTGATCTTCGCGGGTGGGCTGACCTCCCTGTTGCTCGCCGGTTATGTCCTGATCCTGCTGGGCCAGCGGCAGCGGGCGCTGCAACTGGTGGGAGAACGCACGGCCGAACTGCGCGCCAACCAGCTGGAGCTGCAGGAGAACCAGGCGCGCCTGCATTTCGCCATGGACAGTGCCGGTCATGGCGTATGGGACTGGAGCCTGGATAGCGGCAGCGTCTTCTACTCCCACGCCTGGAAAGCGATGCTTGGCTACCGCGACAGCGAGGTGGGCACCACGACCGACGAAAGCCTGAGTCGCGTCCATCCAGACGACAAGGTCGCACGCTGCGAAGCGTTGCGCCGGCATCTTCGCGGCGAGACTTCGCTCTACCAGAGCGAACATCGGTTGCGCTGCAAGAGTGGGCGCTGGCTCTGGGTGCTCGATCGCGGGCAGGTGGTGGAGCGCGACAACGACGGCGCGCCGCGACGCATGATCGGCACCCAGACCGACATCAGTTCGCGCAAGGCCGCTGAGCTGGAACTGGGCGAGGTGAATAGCCGTCTGCACGGCCTGCTCGATGCGGCGACCCAGGTTGCCATCGTGTCGACCGACCTGCGCGGTTTCGTGCGCAGCTTCAATGTGGGGGCCGAACGCATGTTCGGCTACAGCGCCCAGGAGGTGATCGGGAGGCCGGTGCCGGAGAACGTTTTCGTCAAGGACGAAATCCGCCGTCGCGCGCAGGATCTGTCGAGCATCCTCGGCCGTGAGATTCGCGGCTTCGAAGTGGTAGGTGCCCTGGTCGGCGAGGGGCACGAGGAGCACGAATGGACCTGCGTGCGTCGAGATGGCCGGCAACTGAAGATCAATCTGATCATCACCGGGGTGCGCGACTCATCTGGCAGTACCACCGGTTACCTGGGCATCGCCACCGACATCACCCGACGCAAGGAAGCGGAGCTGGAGCTGCGGCGCCTTTCAGTCACCGATGCGCTCACCGGCATCCACAACCGCCGTTATTTCAAGGAGCAACTGGACCAGGCCATGGCGCGCTGCTCGCGCAGCGGCGAGCCGCTGTCGCTGGTGATGTTCGACATCGACCACTTCAAGAATATCAACGACCGCTTTGGCCACGAGGCAGGGGATATCGTGCTGGTGACCTTGTGCCAACGCATTTCCCAGCGCCTGCGCAAGGTGGATGTGTTCTGTCGCCTGGGAGGCGAGGAGCTGGTGGTGCTCTGCCCAGGCAGTACCACGGAGCAGGCCTGGCAGTTGGCCGAGGCGTTGTGGCAGGCACTGCGTGGTCAGCCGATGGAAGGAGTGGGTGTGGTCACCGCGAGTTTCGGCGTTGCCTCCTGGTGCCCTGGGGAAAGTGCCGATGATCTGATGCGCAAGGTGGACCGTGCGGTCTATCGCGCCAAGCGCCTGGGGCGGGATCGTCTGGAGAAGGTCGAAGCCTGATGCGAAAACCCCGGCCTGTCGGCCGGGGTTCGCGTTGGATCAGTGCTTGGTGCTGCTGTAGAGATCCAGCAGCACCTGGTCGAGGATCGACGAGGCGCCCCAGGGACGGTTGCTGTTGAGGATTGCCACCACCACCCAGGTGCGGCCGTTGGCATCGCGGCTGAAGCCGGCAAGTGCGCGCACGGTGTTCAGGGTGCCGGTCTTCACATGGGCTTCGCCGGCCATGGGCGTGCCGCGCAGGCGTTTGCGCATGGTGCCGTCCTTCGCCACGATCGGCAGCGAAGAGATGTACTCGGCAGCGTAGGGACTGTGCCACGCGGCCTGCAGCATGGCAGCCATTTCGCGAGCGCTGACCCGCTCGTCGCGGGACAGGCCGGAACCGTTCTCCATCACCAGGTGGCTCGCGGTAATGCCCTTGCGCGCCAGCCATTGGCGGATCACTCGCTGTGCGGCTTGGGCGTCGTCCGCGTCGGCGCCGTTGCGGTACTGGCGGCCGACCGAGAGGAACAGCTGGCGGGCCATGGTGTTATTACTGAACTTGTTGATGTCGCGGATGATTTCCACGACGTCCGGCGACATGGCACGGGCCACCAGGGTGGCGTTCTTCGGCACGTTGCCCTCGCGGTCCTTGCCGAGGATGCTGCCGCCCAGTTCCTGCCAGATACCGCGCACGGCACCCGCGGTGTAGGCCGGGTGTTCGAGCAGGGACATGTAGGTCTGCGCGCTGCAGCCTTGCGGAATCTGCCCGGTGGCGACCAGCGAGGTGCCGTCGAACTGGGTCACCGGATTGAAACGCAGCTTCGGCCAGGCCGGGCAGGCAGCGGCCTTGCTCACCTGGATCTGGTTGTCGATGCGCACGTTCGCCAGCGGCGGGTCCATCAGGACGGTGGCTTTGCTGCCCTCGGTGCGGATTACCAGACGCACGCTCTTCAGGTTGACCATCAGCGAGTCGGGGCCGACCAGGAACGGCTTGTTGTCGTCGCCGCCGTCGTCATTGAATACCGGCAACTGCGGAATATTGAAGTAGCTGCGGTCCAGCACCAGGTCGCCGGTGACCTTGAGCACGCCGTTGGCGCGCAGGTCGCGCATCATCAACCAGAGTTTCTCCAGGTTCAGCTTCGGGTCGCCGCCGCCCTTCAGATACAGGTTGCCGTTCAGGACGCCGTCCTTGAGCTGGCCGTCGGTGTAGAACTCGGTCTGCCACTGATAGGTCGGGCCGAGCATCTCCAGTGCGGCATAGGTGGTGAACAGCTTCATGGTCGACGCCGGGTTCACCGAGACGTCGGAGTTGAAATAAGTAGCGTTACCGGGGCCTTCGAGCGGAATCATCACCAGCGAGAGAGCGTCATCGGTGAGCTTGCTGGCTCTCAGCGCCTTCTGTACGCGCTCGGGCAGGGTGGTGTTGATCTGGGCAACGGCCGGTAAGGCAAAGGGCAGTAATGTAGCGAGAGCGAGGACGCGCAGAGACTTGAACATAGAAAAGATGACATCCCAGTGGTCGGGCATTGACTTGAAAAAATGAAAAGATGAAGCGCAACACTACAGTTGAAGTACTCCCTGTTGGACTGGGAGACGCGGCACATTATGCCGCAAGCCGTCCCCGTATGCGCAGGCCTTCGAGCGCCGGTCGTCTCGACGAGATACCGCGTGATTGTGCTGGCGCAAGTTGTGTATTTGGCTCGGGCACACTTGTTCGTCGAGTGGCGAAGCCCTCATGAGGAGAGATTCAGATGGCCACCCATCGTTCCCGTCGTTTACGCAAGAAGTTGTGTGTCGATGAGTTCCAGGAGCTCGGTTTCGAGTTGAGCTTCAAATACCGCGAGGGGAAGGACGAAGACTCCATCGGCGATTTCATGAAGCGCTTCGCCGCTGATGCTGTCGAGCCCAATGACCTTGTCTACAGTGGGTGCGATGAGTACGGCTTCATCTGCCTGGCCCGGCGTGGCTCGGTGAGCAACGAGCAGCGCGAGTTGGTCGAGGGCTGGTTGAGGCAGCAGCCCGAGTTGGCGGAGTTCACCGTCAGCCCACTGATTGATGCCTGGTACCCGGACCAGCCGGTCAATCCGCCCGCTCGCTGAGCTTGAGGCTCTCCTCCGCTCTCAGGACCTGCATCAGTTTCCATGGGTCGAGAGGTTTCGGCAGGCAGGCCAGGATGGGCAGTCCGCGTGCTCTGAGCATTTTTAGCTCGGCCTGTAACTCATCTTCTTCGCGCCCACTGAACAGGACTGCGTGGAGAAACATGCCTGCGCCGGCAAGCTCGCAGGCCAACTCGATTCCATTGACGTCCGGCAGATTGATGTCGCAGAGCAGCAAGTCGAATGGTGCGCTGCGACGTGCGCACGCTTCGCGCGCTTCCGTGGCGTCCAGTGCAGGGGTCAGCCTGAAGAAGCCCAAACGATTCAACTGCATCTGGGTGGCGATCAACTGGAAGGGATGATCTTCGACGACCAGGATGCTGAGTTTGTTTTCCTGCATGACGAGCTCCTTGAAAACTCCGGATGCAGCTGATGAACTTCGCTGATGCTTTTTCACAGGCAAGCACAGGTGTCTAATAATTTTATTTTGGAGGTTTTAGTGTGCGCCTTCATATGCGTGCTCAGGTTTTAAATATCTTCTTTATATTTGTTCTGGGCACTATTGCGGATGAAAGCTTAGTTCGATTTCTCTGGGGCTGTTTTGGCTTCTGTGTTGAGCGAAGCGTGATTGTTATCTGGTCTGGCTGATCTTCAATGGTCCCTGAATGTTATCTATTGCACTGTGCCAGTTGGACTTCAACTCTCCTGGGAAATGTGAGTTTTTATTCAGTGTTCACCAGCTTGTCTGGCGAAAGCGATTATCATCAGGCTTTTCCGTGAATAACCCCACGATGGATAGAGTTTAAGTCTGGCATCTGCTGCCGCACAGGCCGCAGAATCGAACGTCTCTTCGTGTCCGGAATGGCCTAGGCAGAGGTCTTTGATTGATTTTTGGCATCCTACAGGTCGACATGGTGGAGAGGCGTATCCATTGTTGCCTGTAAACAAGAGGAAATGCATACCTGGAGCCAGCTAGATGAAGTATGCGGAGATAGTGCCGAGGTTTATCAGGGCTCGAAGTCAGATTTTCTCCTGTTTGGAGTCGGAATATTCTTGCGGAAGGGAGGCGAGTGGTGGAGCTGAGAGAGATTCTTGTAGGAATTATTTAGATGTTACGTAGGAAAACCCTCTAATGACAAATAATGAGGGTGGGTAATCTCGACAGAACAAGCTTGGCATATATCTTACGGACAAATATTAATTTCGATGGGTCTGTGGGAGGAAGCTTGATGAGCAAAGTTCTTATTGTCGATGACCATCCGGTCATTCGTATGGCAATGCGCGTGCTGCTGGAAAAGGAAGGCCACGTTATCGTCGGGGAGACTGACAACGGCGTGGATGCGCTTTCGCTTGTCAAGGATCTGATCCCCGACCTCGTCGTTCTGGATATCGGTATTCCTCGGCTCGATGGCCTGGAGGTCATCAGCCGGATCTCCGCTTTCGAGCTTCCGCTCAAGGTCCTGGTGCTGACCGGGCAGAGCGCCTCGTTGTTCGCCATGCGCTGCATGCAGGCCGGAGCTTCGGGCTTCGTCTGCAAGCAGGGTGGCCTGGCGGAGCTGATCAGTGCGGTCAACGCCGTGGTTGCCGGTTACAACTACTTCCCCAGTACTGCCGTTCGCCAGACCCGCCGCAACAGCGGGCAGATGGATGACCAGGAACTCATTCAGCGTCTTTCCGACCGTGAGATGGCCGTCCTCCAGTACCTGGCCAACGGGTATTCGAACAAGGAAATCTCCGAACAGATGTTCATCAGCAACAAGACGGTCAGCACCTACAAGACCCGACTGCTGCTGAAGCTCAACGCCCATTCCTTGGTCGATCTGATCGAGTTTGCCAAGCGGAACGCGCTGGTCTGAGGTGTTCGATGTACCGCTTCCGCTTGCTCGTCAGTGTGTTGTTATTCCTCTGTTGTGGATGGGGAGTCGCGGAGCAGCACGATTGGACCGCAATGAACCTGCTTGCTCGTTCGACGGACGAGCCGGTCAAGGTGAAATTGAACGATTCAGACTGGCAATGGCTTAGGGACAAGCGCACGCTGCGTCTCGGCGTAACTGCGCCGGATTATGCACCCTTCGACATCATGGCCAGTGGTACGGATCTCGAAGGCATCACGGCTGACTTCGCCGGTGTGATTGCCGATACGCTCAATGTCCGCATAGAGGTGCGCCGCTATGCGGATCGCGACACTGCCCTGAACGCGCTGGAACAGGGCGATATCGACATGCTCAGTCGTTCGACCCGTTACGAGGCAATGCGGCCCGACGTCACCCTGACTCAACCCTATTTTTCCAATCAGCCTGTGGTTATCGGCCCGGAGGGCGTACGCCTGGAGAGTGCCGCGCAACTGGTGGGAAAGCGCATTGCCGTGGTCAGCGACTATTTCTCCATGGATGAGCGCGACAAATACCTTTCCGGAACCATCATCCAGAGCTACCAGTCGGTGCGTCGGGCCCTGGAGGCCGTTGCCTTCGGTCAGGCGGACTTCTACGTCGGGGATGCCTTCAGTGCTCAGTATCTGATCAGCCAGGGGTACCTGGCGAACCTCAAGCCGCTGAATTTCGCCGGCTTCGATGGCCTGGGGTTCAGCTTCGCCGTCATCTCCTCCGGGCATGAGCTGCTGGATATTCTCAACCATACCCTGGCTGCCATTCCACGCCAGACCAAGAGCGCAATCCAGCGACGCTGGAGTCCTGGCGGGGCATTCTCGATCGTCAATCAGCGACTCATCCTCACTCCCCGGGAACAGCGCTGGCTTGATCTTCATCCGCGCCCGGTGGTCGTCGTGGATCAGGCTCTGGCTCCCGTCTCATTTTTCGATGCTCAGGGGCAGTTCCGCGGCATTGCCGCGGACGTACTGGACCTCGTCCAGAGCCGCACTGGCCTCGACTTCGAGGTACGTCCTCAGCCCAGCGTCACGGCAATGCTGGAGCAGGTGAAAACGGGCAAAGCAGACATCATTTCAGCGTTGACGCCGACGGCTCAGAGGGAGGAATGGCTTGGCTTCACTCGCCCTTACATGGCCGCCTCCTTCGTGGTCGTGGTGTCCGGAAAGAGTGACTGGCTACATTCGCTGGGTGATCTGGATGGGCGTCGAGTAGCGGTTCCAAAGGGCTCTGTCATCGCCGACTTTCTGCGTATGCATCATCCTCAGGCCAAACTGGTTGAGGTCGAAAACAACGTCGATGATCTGTCGATGATCAGCGAAGGCAAGGTCGATGCAGGAATTCATCTGCTGTCTTCCGCCAATTACCTGATCTCTCGCTATTATCCGGAGCTGCGTGTGGCACTTGCCCTCGACCGGGAGCCGGGCCAGTTCTCCCTGGCCGTATCCCAGACGGACCCGGAGCTTCTCGGTATTCTGAACAAGGCGATCCTCGCCATTTCCCCCGAGGACATGAGCAACATCGTTACCCGCTGGTCCGCCAGCATGGAAAAGCCGGACAGCATCTGGCAAGGTTATCGCACGCAATTCATCCAGTTCGCGTGGGCCGCAACACTGTTGCTGTTCCTGCTATTGCTGTGGAACTGGCGCTTGTGGTTGAAGGTCCGGCACCGACAGGACTCCGAGCGCGAGCTCAATTACCGACTCGCATTCAAGCGTGCCCTGATCGATGGTATTCCCCAGCCGGTGGCCGTACGGGACCGCGAAGGACGTCTTGTCACCTGCAATATCGGATTCCTGACCGAGACCGGCATGTCCCACGACACGGTTGGCGGCACCCGAGTTGCCGATTGCTCGTGGCTGGATGCGCGCGACGCAGCCACGCTCCAGCTGATTCATCAGCAGGCTATGGAGCAGAATGGCAAAGTGGCCTCCGATCTGATGCTGCAGATTTGCGGCAATGTTCGTGAAATCCATTACTGGGCGACGCCATACCGTGGGCCCGGTGGGGAGCTCTCCGGCGTGGTGACCGGTTGGATCGATGTGACCGAGCGAGAGCGCCTGCATCACCAACTGGAGGCGGCCAAGGAGCAGGCCGAGGAAGCCAACCGTGCCAAGAGTACCTTCCTGGCGACCATGAGTCATGAGATCCGCACTCCCATGAACGCAGTGATCGGGATGCTGGAGCTGGCGTTGACTCGCGCCGATCAAGGCCACTGGGAGCGCGAACCGGTGGAAGTAGCCTATGACTCTGCGCACTCGCTGCTGACGTTGATCGGTGACATTCTCGACGTGGCCAAGATCGAGTCCGGACGACTGACCCTCCTGCCGGAGCGCGCGCACCTGCGCGAACTGGTGGAGTCCGTGGCCCGGGTGTTCGACGGGCTGGCCCGACAGAAGGCACTGGAACTGCGGCTGGAGATCGAGGCGGACGCCGCCTGTGACGTGCTCATCGATCCGCTGCGGTTCAAGCAGATTCTTTCCAACTTGGTCAGCAATGCCATCAAGTTCACCGATATTGGCCATGTGCGAATCCACGTCTCCGGAGAGAGGGTCGCTGGTGAGCGCCTGTCCCTCGAAGTCAGCGTGAAAGACAGCGGTATTGGGATTTCCGAAGAGGATCAGCGGCAGTTGTTCGAGCCCTTCAGCCAGGTTGCCCGCAGCAGCCACGCAAGTCGTGGCGGCACTGGGTTGGGCCTGACCATCTGCCGCAAGTTAGCGGAAATGATGGGCGGCACGGTGCGTATGGAGAGCCGCCCCGGCGTAGGAACGACGGTCACCGTGCGGTTGTTGCTGCAAACACTCGAGAGCCTGCCCGAAGGAGATGTGCGTCCGGCGCCGGATGTGCCGAGGTCTGTGCATTCGCTCAAGGTGCTGGTGGTCGACGACCACGCTGCCAACAGGATGTTACTGACCCAGCAACTGGAGCACCTGGGGCACCGGGTCGAAGTGGCGTCCGATGGTTCTCTGGCACTTCAGGCATGGCATCCGGGCGATTTTGATTTGGTCATTACCGACTGCAACATGCCGGTTCTCAACGGCTATGGCCTGGCGCGCAGAATTCGCGAACTGGAAGCGGAGATGGAGGCTGAGCCTTGCGTGATCTTCGGTTTCACCGCCAATGCCCAACCGGACGAGGTCGAGAACTGTCGACGCGCCGGGATGGACGATTGCCTGTTCAAGCCCATTGGTCTGGACAATTTGCGGGTACGGCTGGAAACAGTACCGAAGATCACCGCTGCCGATGACCGACCAAGAGACGCCCAGAGCAAGCGAGCCGATGGGGTTGACCTGAAGTCCCTGCGGGAGATGACCGGCGGTGACCCCGGTCTGATTCGCCGCCTGCTGGAGGAGTTGCACAGCAGCAACCGGCTCGATATTGACCAGGTTCGGCCTCTATGGGAAGCGGGTGACTGGAAGCAACTGGCGGACCTCGCCCACCGCATGAAAGGTGCCGCTCGCTTGGTCAACGCGGGTGCGCTTCAGGAGTTGTGCGGTCAGCTTGAAGGCGGCTGCAAGGATGGCCTGAGCAGCAAGGAGGTGCTCAATCGGGCATTGGCGGTGGAGCAGGCGATGGCGCTTTTGCAGGACGAATTGCTGGCGCAACTGCGGACACTCGTCGCCTAGTCGGCGCGACCGCTTCAGCTGGGGCTGGAGCGGCCGGTCATCTCGCGAGCCATCTCTGTGGCGTAGCTGTCCGTCATCCCGGCGATGAAGTCGATGACTCGAAGGAACGCGCGATAGAGCGTCCAGTCCGGTTCCGGTGCATTGTTGCCGAGCAGATCAAGGATGCGTTGGTTCTTGAATGACGGTGTACTCCGGCCGTACTGCTCGAGTGCCGCGCCGCAGAAGGAATTCAGCAGGATTTCAAGGGTGGTGTAGGCGCCGATCTCGTGCAGTGTCTTGCGCTTGTCCTGGAATATCTTTTCTCGCGCCATGGCCTTGGCTCGCTGCACGCAGTGTTTGGCGGGACCATGCATGTGCTCCACCAGGTCGCCTGGCAGGCTGCCGGCGAGCAGAGCAGGTTCCTGTTCGACGAAGGCTCGTGCGGCGGCGTTGGTCAGGTGCTCGATAGCCTTGCCGCGCAGGATGGCTAGCTTGCGCCGGCGTGAATCCTTCGGGCCAAGCTGGCGGTAGGTTTCCGGCAGGTCATCCCCCACCAGGTCGAGTAGCAGCGATTCGACTTCCGCGTAATCGAGCAACTCCATTTCCAGGCCGTCCTCCAGGTCGATCAGTCCATAGCAGATGTCATCGGCAGCCTCCATCAGATAGACCAGCGGGTGCCGCGCCCAGCGTTCGTCCTCCAATTGCGGCATGCCGAGCTTTTGGGTGATCTGCTCCAGCAACGGTAGTTCGCTGCGGTAGCAACCGAACTTGTGCTTCTTGTAGCCGAGGGAGTCGGCATGGCGTGCCGTCCAGGGGTATTTCAGGTAGGTGCCGAGGGTGGCGTAAGTCAGGCGAGTTCCACCGTCGAACTGGTGGTATTCGAGTTGCGTGAGGACGCGGAAGCCCTGGGCGTTGCCTTCGAAGTTCAGGAAGTCGGAGCTCTCCTCTTCGCTCATCCCATCCAGCCAGCCGCGCCCGGCGGCCTGCTGGAACCAGTGGCGGATGGCATCCTCGCCGGAATGGCCGAAGGGCGGGTTACCGATGTCGTGGGCGAGGCATGCGGACTGCACTATGACGCCCATGTCCCCCGGGTCGCACCATTCAGGCAGGCGATCGCGGAGGATTTCACCGACGCGCATGCCCAGCGAGCGGCCGACGCAGGCCACTTCCAGGGAGTGGGTCAGGCGGGTATGGATGTGGTCGTTGCTCGATACCGGGTGCACCTGAGTCTTGCGCCCCAGGCGGCGGAAGGCGCCGGAGAAGATGATGCGGTCGTGGTCCTTGTGGAAGGCGCTGCGGCCGAGTTCGGCGCTGCTGTGCACCGGTTTGCCGAGGCGTTCTCGAGGGAGCAGGGTGTGCCAATCCATTCTTCTTTCCGCAATCGAGAGAGTTACCGGCAACGCTAGCCGTTCGTGCCGGCAATCTCAATCGTGGCGCTAGAGACCTTCGGCATCGATGTCGATGAGCAGAAGCCGTCGGCCCTGGTCGATGAATTGCCCGGCAGTCATGCAGTATTGATTGGTGGTGGCGTCGCGGTAGGTGTTGGAGAGTGTCAGGCGGCGTTCTTCCCAGCCCTCGGCGAGCAGTTGGTAGAAGTACGGACGCCAGGACCAGTTGTGCCCCAGGTAGCGGCGGTTTTCCTTCCAGAACAGGCCGTTCCACTCCAGGTTTGGCGAGGTCTGGGTGCCGTGGCGATCGCACTGGTAGATGCGCAGCAGGCGGCTGAAGGACTCTGGCGCTGGTGGCAGGCTGCTGAGCATGGCGCCGCCTTCGGCCCAGGGACGCAGCATGTTCATCAGCTCGGAGAGTTGTTGCCGCAACTGGATGAGGTTGGCGCGGTCCCGCAGCTTGCGATTCACGTAATGGTCGCGACGCTGGGCAAAGGCGGCCCGGAAGGCGTCGCTGGTGGGAAACTCCAACGCAGGCTTGGCGAACAGGTAGCCCTGCACATAGCGCGCACCGCACTCCAGGGCGAAGTCCATCTCCTCTTCGGTTTCCACGCCCTCGGCGATGATCCAGCAGCCGGTCTTCTCGGCCATCTGCGCCAGGGCTTTCACTACTTCGCCGCTGGGGCCGCCGCGTGCTGCCTCCTGGAACAGGCGCATGTCCAGCTTGAGGATGTCCGGTTGCAGCGCCAGCACGCGATCCAACTGCGAGTAACCGGCACCGAAGTCGTCGATGGCGATACGCGCACCTGCGTCTCGATAGCGCGCCACCACTTCGGGCAGACGCTGGTGGGCACCGCCCAGCTCGGTGATCTCGAAGACAACCCGTTCGGGCGGCACGCCTTGCTGTTGCAGTTGCTTGAGGCTGGGCAGTGGCTGGTTCGGGCGTAGGCGGCTGATCCAGCGCGGCGAAATGTTCAGGCTGAGGAACCAGTCCTTGGGCGCCTCATGGATGCGGGCGAGGGCGGCATCGCGGATTTGCCGGTCGAGGCGGCGCAGTTCGGCGAGGCCGACTCGCGGGTTGAAGAACAGCGGGCCGACCGATTGCAGGTCACCGTTGTCCTGGCGCAACCGCCCCAGCGCCTCGACACCGGCGATCAGGCCGGTCGCGGTGTCGATGAATGGCTGGAAGCAGGCGATGGGTTGCCCGTCGATCAAGGGACACATCCTTAGTGGCGTGACAGGAAAGCGCCGGAGCGCTGATCCATGTCACTTTGCAAGAATGTGGCCAGTATGGACGTCAGAGGTGCGTCGAGGGCGCGGGAGGGTCCTGATGGTCGGGCTTCCTGCGCATCTGCAGGATGACTGGCGCCAGGGCGATCCCTAGCCGCAGCAGCCGTATCCAGCGACGCTTGCGTCCGAACAGGAGTGCCAGGGCTGCGGCGCCGCCGGCGCCCCACAGCGGGATATTGCCGGCCAGTCCACCACGCAAGCTCTGGCCGACATGGCGAGCCTGTTTCAGGGGTTGCAGCAGCAATTCACCTTCCTGGCGAAGCTGCTGGCGTTGCATTTCCAGGCGCAGGCGGACGATGGCCTTGCGCAGCTCGGCCCGGCTCAGGTTGCGGGCGTCCGGCATTTCGCTCATGGCAACAGGCGCTCCCGGTCGCGGGCCAGTTCATCGAGGGTGGCACTGAAGGGCGAGCCTTCATCGGTGACCAACAGGTGCAGACGCCACGCGCAGAGCAGGCTACCGCCGACATAGAAGAGGCACAGGCCGATGGCGGCCTGCAGGCGGTAGCTGTCCCAGAAGACAATCAACACCAGCACCGACAGCGCAACCAGCAGGAGCAAGGCGAAGACCAGTGCGAGGCCGGCCATCAGGAGCATCTGCACGGTACGGGTCTTCTGTTCCTGCAGCTCGATGCCCAACAGCTCGACGTGGCCATGCAGCAGGCCAAGGGCTGCGGCGCCGAAGCGCCGCAGGGAAGGAGAGTTGGCCGAGGACTTCGGCCCGGCGTCCATTCCGTCGCTCATCGGTCAGCGCCGGCTGACCAGCAAGCCGAGGAGGAAGCCGACACCGGCGGCGATACCCACGGCCTGCCAGGGGTGGTCACCGACGTAGTCCTCGGTTGCGTCCACGGCGGCCTTGCCCTGGTCGCGCACGGAGTCCTTGGTGGAGTAGATGGCATCGCGGGCACGCTTGAGGCTCTCGTGGATCTGCGCGCGCATCTGGTCGGCTTCGGCGCCGGCCAGGTCGGCGGAGCTCTGCAGGAGTTTCTCGGTGTCGCTGACGAGGGCTTGGAATTCGGCCAGGAGTTCATCCTTGGCGGCGTTCACTGCGGTCTTGCGAGGCATGTGATGCTCCTTGTGCGGGTTGAGGTTCCTAGTTTTCGAGCCCCGGGGGCGGAGGAAAGTTTCTCATAAATTCACCCCGGGGCCGCTCTTGCGTGCGAGATGAAGCCTAGCTGTTGATGACCTGACTGGTGGTATGACGCTTGCATTTCTCTGGTGCGCATGGAGAGCAGAGCGCCCCACGGCGGGGCGTTTCCGGTGTCTTGACCGGCGCGGAAAATAAGCTCAAATCATTGAAAAACATAAGGAAGTACAGGAAATTGCGAAGCTGGTCGGTTGGCCTGTGGGCCAGTCTGGGTCAGCGCTCGGCTCTTCTGCGGTGCATCACTGCTTCAGCGTGGTGCGGCGCAGGGTCGCCGCGAGCCGTTTTGGTGCTTTCCCCTTGACCTCCGGGGCTGCCTGTAGCGATGGAAAACCTCAATAGTGCCGTAGAGACGCTGGTCCACGGCTCCAACACGCTGTTCCTCCTGATGGGCGCGGTCATGGTGCTGGCCATGCACGCGGGCTTCGCTTTCCTGGAAGTTGGCACGGTGCGCCTCAAGAACCAGGTCAATGCGTTGTCGAAAATTCTCTCGGACTTCGCTATCTCGGCCCTGGCCTATTTCTTCGTCGGCTACTGGATCGCCTATGGCGTGACTTTTCTGCAGCCGGCGGCGCAACTGACGAACGAAAACGGCTACGCGCTGGTGAAGTTCTTCTTCCTGCTGACCTTCGCCGCAGCGATTCCCGCGATCATCTCGGGCGGCATCGCCGAGCGGGCAAAGTTCGGCCCGCAGCTGATGGCGACCGCGCTGATCGTGGCCTTTGTCTATCCCTTCTTCGAAGGGCTGATCTGGAACGGCAACTTCGGTTTTCAGGACTGGCTCAAGGCCGAGTTCGGCGCGGCTTTCCATGATTTCGCCGGTTCCGTGGTGGTGCACGCCTTTGGCGGCTGGCTAGCGCTGGCGGCGGTGGTCCTGCTGGGGCAGCGCAATGGCCGTTATCGCGAAGGGCGCCTGGTGGCCTTCGCGCCGTCGAACATTCCATTCCTGGCGGCGGGCTCCTGGATTCTCATCGTTGGCTGGTTTGGCTTCAACGTGATGAGCGCTCAGTCGCTGGCTGGCGCCAGCGGCCTGGTGGCGGTGAACTCACTGCTGGCGATGGTCGGCGGCACGGTGGCGTCGCTGCTGGTTGGCCGCAACGATCCGGGCTTCCTGCACAACGGCCCGCTGGCCGGGCTGGTCGCCGTCTGTGCCGGTTCCGACCTGATGCACCCCATCGGTGCCTTGGCCACTGGGATGGTGGCGGGGGCGCTGTTCGTCTGGGCATTTACCGCGACCCAGGTGCGCTGGAAGATCGACGACGTACTCGGTGTCTGGCCGCTGCATGGCCTGTGCGGCGCCTGGGGCGGGATCGCCTGCGGGATCTTCGGGCATCAGGCGCTTGGCGGCTTGGGCGGTGTGAGTCTTGCCAGCCAGGCGATCGGGACATTGCTGGGAGTCGTCGTGGCCTTCGCCGGTGGTCTGCTGGTGTACGGCCTGGTGAAGTCAGCAGTGGGAATTCGTCTGACGAAGGAAGAGGAGTACTACGGCGCCGACCTGTCGATCCACAAGATCGGGGCGCTCAGCCAGGACTGATCGGTCCATGACGAGACAAAGAAAAAGCCCGGCATCCGCCGGGCTTTTTCGTCATGCCGTGAGGGTTACCAGAGCGGCATGGTGTAGCTGACGATCAGACGGTTCTCGTCATAATCGTTGGTGTAGTTGGTGCGCATGGTCGCGTTACGCCACTTCACGCCCAGATTCTTCAGCGGGCCGTCCTGGAAGACGTAGGCGATGTCGGTGTCGCGTTCCCATTCCTTGCCTTCGCCGTCGGTGGTGATCAGGTCGATGTTGTCGCCCTTCACATAGCGGGTCATGAAGGTCAGACCGGGGATCCCGAGGCCGGCGAAGTTGTAGTCGTAGCGCGCCTGCCAGGATTTCTCGTCCTTGTTGGCGAAGTCGCCGATCTGGATGTAGTTCACCAGGTAGGGGTCGGTACCGTTGATGTAGGCGAAGCCGGTGTCGCCGCTCATCTTCTGGTAGCCCAGGCCAAAGGCGTGGTAGCCCAGGGCATAGGTGAACATGGCGTTGAGCGCCTTGTTGTCGACGTTGCTGCCGCCGTCGTCATTGGACTTGGCCCAGCGGATGTCGGACTTCAGCGACTGCTTGTCGGCGATCGGCAATACGTGGATCAGGCCCAGGTAGTGCTGCTTGTAGATGTCTTCCAGGCCGCCGTAGTGGTAGCTGGTGCTCAGACTGTCGGTCCACTTGTAGGTGAGGCCGCCGAACAGGAACTTGTTGGACGTCAGGCTATCGCCGAGCTTGATGTTGCGCTTGCCGCCCCCGGTGATGGTCATGTCCTCGTAGTCCGAGGAGTCGCGCTGGTTGACCTGGTAGAGGCGGCCGCCGTCGACGGTCAGGCCGTCCAGTTCGGCGGAGTTCAGGGCGAAGCCGCTGAAGGTCTGCGGCAGCAGGCGGGTGTCGTTGAACTGCACCACCGGCATCTTCGGCATCAGGGTGCCGCCCTTGAGCGTGGTCTTGGACGCGCGCAGCTTGGCGGTAACGCCCAGGTCGCCATAGCTGTCCTCTGCGCGCTTGTCGCTGGAGGAGCGTTGCAGCAGGCCGGTGCCGCTGCGGTCAGGCGAGGAGTCGAGTTTCAGGCCCAGGGTGCCCAGGGCATCGACGCCAACGCCGATGGTGCCGTCGGTGTAGCCGGACTCGTACTTGAGGATGAAGCCCTGGGCCCACTCCTCGGCCTTGTTCTGGGCAGGGGCCGGGCTGTCCTGGCGGAAGTCGCGGTTGAAGTAGAAGTTGCGCAGTTCGACGGTGGCCTTGCTGTCCTTGATGAAGTCAGCGTGGGCGAGTGTCGGAAGGATAAAGCTGGTACCCAGCGTGGACAAAGCCACGGCACGGGCGATCGGGGTCTTGCTCATTGTTATTGTCTCCTCGAGCGCTTGGGGCAGTTCGGTGATGCCGGTGGATCGGGCCGGCATGTCGATCTGTTACAGCCTACCTACTAAATCATTACCGAATGTTGACGACCCTTAGACCTTAGTCGCTGATTAGTGAGCTGGCTATTGAAGCGCCGAGTGACAGCTGGCGTAGCCTTCAGTCGATCCAACGGGGGTAGTAGCCGAGTTTGTCCTGCACCTGGGCATCGTGGGCAGGCACGACGGTCAACTTTGGATACGCACGCATCAATTCGTGTACGCGGGCCACTTCGGCCAGGGTCCGCTCGCGGTCGCTGTCCACCAGTTTGCGGCTGATCCAGAACTTCTCGCGGGGACCGGTGAAACCGGACAGGCGCCAGGTGGTATCGCCGCTGAAGAAGAAGCGCCGACCGTCGTCGAGGGTGATGAACAGGCCGACCGCGCCGGGGGTATGGCCGTGCATCGGCACCAGCACCAGGCTGCCGTCGCCGAACAGGTCGAGGCTGCGGTCATAGCTCAGGAAGGGGCCGGATTCGAACTGGAACGGTACCCATTTCAGTGGATGGCGGAACTGGCTGGGGAATACCGCCGGAGGCTGGGCGATGTGGGCGTAGTTGATTTCCTCGTAGGTCGCCCAGACCGGCACGTCCGGGAAGTCGGACAGGCCGGAGGCATGGTCCCAGTGAGCATGGGAGAGAATGATCCGGTCGATGCGGATGCCGCTGCCCTGCAACTGTTCGCGCACCGGCTTCAGCCCGTGGTACTGGAACAGCGGCTTGTCCCACCAGGGCATGTCCTGCTTGAACTGCGCGTCCGCCTGGCTGCCCAGTCCGGTATCGAACAGCAAGGTCGCGGCGTGATGCTGGATCAATACCGCGGTGTGGTTGAGCGGGACCTTCTGGGTCCAGTTGCCGCCGGCCACAGTGAATGCATCGAGGGTGGTTACGCCGGAGGTGCGGATCAGCGAGAAGCGCAGGTCGGCGGCCTGGCTGTTCAGGCAGGCGAGGGCGAACAGACCGGCCAGCAGTAGGGATGGCAGACGCATCGAGATTTCCTTTTCGTGGAGCGGATAAGGGCGCCGCCAGGTTCGCGGCGGCGCGCAGATTCAGAGGGCGGGTTGTGCCACGTAGCCGGGCAGGGCGCGCACGCGGGCCAGCCAATCCTGCACATAGGGATAGCCGGATGGCTCGAGCCCGCCTTCCGGCGCCAGGGCGACGTAGGGGTAGACGGCAATGTCGGCGATGCTGGGCCTTTCCGTCTGCGCCAGCCAGCGGTGGTCGGCCAGCGTTGCGTCCAGCAGTTCCAGTGCATGGCGGCCCTTTGCCTGCGCCGTAGCCAGGTCGCCGGGGCGCTTGAACAGCTGGATCACCCGTGCCAGGGCCAGGCCGTGCTGCACCTCGTTGGCCGAGAAGCTCAGCCAGCTGGCGATTCGCCCCTGGGTCACGGCGTCCTGGGGATGCCAGTGCGGCTCGCCGTACTGCCGTGCGAGGTAGGCCAGGATGGCGTGGGAGTCGCCCAGGCGCAGTTCGCCGTCTTCCAGCGCGGGCACCTGGCCGCGCGGATTGATTGCCAGGAAGGCCGGGCGCTTGTGCGCGCCGCCCTGCAGGTCCACCTGCACCAGTTCAGCCTTGTGGCCGATGAGCCCGAGGAACAGACGAACCTTGTAGCAGTTACCGGAAAGCGCGACGTCGTGGAGTTTCATGGCGAGAGCCCTGTGCATTGTTGTGGGGACGGCGGAATAGATATTAGACAGACAGGTCTGTATAGTTCAAGCGAAATGACCGTCCACCCACCGGCACTTGCGCGGTCCTCCCTGCAACGCTCCGGCTCCCCATGGGCGCCGAGCCTCGCGCATAATGTCCGGTCAGGAGGTAATGCCATGGCATCCAGCAAACGCGAGCTGCTGCTCACCACCGCTCAGGACCTGTTCTACCGCGAGGGCTACCACGCTACCGGCATCGACCGCATCCTTGCCGAGTCGGGCGTGGCGAAGATGACGCTGTACAAGCACTTCAAGTCCAAGGACGAGCTGATCATGGCGGCGCTGGAAGAGCGCCACGCCCGCATGGTCGAGCGCATGGAGGTGGCCGGACGCATCCTCGCGCCGCGCGAGTCGATCCTGGCGATCTTCGACGGCCTGCAGGAGGTGCTCGACAGCCCGGACTTCTGCGGCTGCGCCTTCATCCACGCCGCGGGCGAATTCCACAACCGTGAACACCCCATCCACCAGCAGGCCGCTGAACACAAGGCCTTTCTCGGCCGCTTCTTCGCCGCCCAGCTGATGCGCCTTGGTGCTGCGGAGCCGGAGGCTCTGGCCCGCCAGCTGCAATACCTGCTCGAGGGCGTGCTGGTGATGGCGCATATGCAGGGCCCGGCGCAGCAAGGGCGAGAAGCCCGCGCCATGGCCGACACCTTGCTCAAGCACGCCGGAGTCTGAACCTATGCCGCCAACCCTGGAGCCTCACATGCCCCCGGAATGCCAACTCTTCGGCACCCTTGGCTGCCATCTCTGCGAAGTGGCCGAAGCCGTGCTGATGCCCTTTGTCGAACACGGACTGTTGGTCGAGTTGGTGGACATCGCCGATCGCGAGGAATGGGTCGAGCAATATGGCTTGAGCATTCCCGTGTTGCGCCGCTGCGACTCCGGCGCCGAGCTGAACTGGCCCTTCGACGCCGAGCAGGTCGCCATTTTCCTCCGCCGCTGATGCCTTTGGCGGCTTTTCCTCTCCTCAATCAACTGATGCGAGGCGCATTGCAATGAAGATCGGATTTCTCGGATTGGGCGGCATGGGTGCTGCCATGGCTGCAAACCTCATCAAGGCCGGCCACCAGGTTGTCGTCTGGAACCGTTCGCCAGCGGCTGCCGAGCCCCTGGTGGCGCTGGGTGCCGTTGCCGCCACCACGCCTGTGCAGGCTTTCGACGTCGAGCTGGTGATTTCCATGCTGGCCGACGACAACTCCACCCGCGCCGTGCTGCTGGACAGCGGCGCCCTGGCCTCGGCCAAGGCAGGGCTGGTGCACCTGAGCATGGCCACGCTGTCCACCGCCCTCGTCACCGAGCTGGTGGAGTTGCACCGCGAACAGGGCGTCGAGTTCGTTGCTGCGCCGGTGTTTGGTCGCACCGACGTTGCCGCCGCCGGCAAGCTGAACATCCTGGTCGCCGGACCCGAGACGGCTATCGCCAAGGCGCAGCCGGTCCTTGATGTGCTGGGACAGAAGACCTGGCCGCTGGGCGACGACCCTTTGCGCGCCGTTGCGGTGAAAATCGCCGGCAATTTCATGATTGCCAGCGCCATCGAGGCGATGGGGGAGAGCACTGCGCTGGTGAAAACCTACGGGGTGGCGCCGGGCGAGTTCATGGAGATCATGGGCAACACCCTGTTCAACGCGCCGGTGTATCGCAACTATGGCGCCCTGATCGCCGAGCAGCGCTTCGATCCGGCGGCGTTCCGCCTGGTGCTGGGCCTCAAGGACGTGGGGCTGGCGTTGTCGGCCGGGCAGGAGCAGCGCGTGCCGCTGCCGTTCGCCAGCGTCCTGCGTGACAACCTGCTCGAAGCCATTGCCCACGGCGATGGCGATCTGGACTGGAGCGCGCTATCGCAGGTGGCGCTGCGCAAGTCCGGGCAGCTCTGATTCGCCCATGAAAAAGCCCGTCCGGCTGGACGGGCTTTTTTGTGCCTGATGATTGGTCTGCATGAAAAATCGCAGGCAATAAAAAACCCGCCGTTAGGCGGGTTTTTCGGGATTTGGTCGGAGCGACTGGATTCGAACCAGCGACCTTCTCGTCCCGAACGAGACGCGCTACCAAGCTGCGCTACGCTCCGTTTGATGGCGCGCATTCTACCGAAAAACTTTTGACGCACAAGGGGTTAGCGAAAAATATTTTTCGCCCCCCGGTAAAACGCGAACGCCCCGCAGACCGGTCAGGGGCTGCGGGGCGTTTTCACCGCCGGGAGAATCAGAGGTCCTTGACGGTCCGTACCTGATCCTTGTTCACGCGGGCGGTTTTGCCATCCAGCTGTTCGAACTCATAGAAGCCGGATTCTTCGTCGTACTTGGGTTTGTCGACCGACTGAATCTCGCGACCATCGTTCAGGGTGATGACCGACGGAGTGGAGCAACCAGCGAGCACTCCGAAGCCCAGGGCGAGCAGGAAGGCGGGAAGCATCCGTTTGTTCATTAGTGAATCTCCTGATGAGCGAACATAAAGGTACGAAAAGTCTGACAGGGTGCTTCTTGGCATAGTTCCCGGAAAATTTTCGAATACGGCGCTATCGTGCGTGATAGAGCAGCTCTGGCGTGTTGAGATTGGCCAGGCGCGGGTCGTTCGCCGGGCAATCCACTGCCTGCAGCCCCAGGTTCGAGAACACATGGCGCGGGCTGCGGTCGCCCTGGTGCCAGGCCTGTTCTATCGGTTCGCGCATCGCCACCGGAATGATGCTGAACAGCGGCTCCCACTGCGTGCCGCAGCGCAGCATGTGCACGACGTCCGGCGCTTCAGCCGATGCGAGCAGCAGGCGCTCCAGCAGATCGGTGTCCAGCAGCGGCGCATCGCAGGGCAGCACCAGCAGGTGTGAGTGGCGTGCAGCGGCGAGACCCGCGCGAATGCCGGCCAGCGGGCCGGGGAAGTCCGGGCTGTCGTCCTGTACCAGGCGGTCGGCGTAGCCCGCGTAGACGTTCGCGTTGCGGTTGCAGGAAATGATCAGGTCGTCGCTGTACGGGCGGGCGAGGGCGGCGGCGTAGCTCACCAGCGGCTTGCCCTGCCAGTCCAGCAGGCCCTTGTCCTGGCCACCCATGCGCTGGCCGCGTCCTCCGGCGAGAATCAGGACGGAACAGCGGGGTAGCGGGGCTTGTGGCATGTCAGGGTCTCCGGGGCGGGCCTGTGATATAACACCGCGCATTCCAACCTCACAAGCAAGGGCCCTCATCATGAGCCACAAGGCCGAGCAGCCATTCGTCCCGCTGAACATCGCCGTTCTTACCGTCAGCGACACCCGTACCCTGGAAACCGACACCTCCGGCCAGCTCTTCGTCGACCGCCTTAAGGCCGCCGGCCACAACCTCGCCGCTCGCGTCCTGCTCAAGGATGACCTCTATCGCATCCGCGCCCAGGTCGCGACCTGGATCGCCGAGGACGAGGTCCAGGTCGTGCTGATCACCGGTGGCACCGGCTTCACCGGCCGCGACAGCACCCCGGAAGCCGTGACCTGCCTGCTGGACAAGGTAGTGGACGGCTTCGGCGAGCTGTTCCGGCAGATTTCCGTGGCCGACATCGGCACCTCCACCGTGCAGTCCCGCGCGCTGGCGGGGCTGTCCAACGGCACCCTGGTCTGCTGCCTGCCGGGTTCCACCAACGCCTGCCGCACTGCCTGGGACGGCATCCTCGGCGAACAGCTGGACGCCAGTCATCGTCCCTGCAACTTCGTGCCGCACCTGAAGAAGGCGGCGCCCTGCGAGAGCCGCGGATGAGCTGCTGCGACAAGCCCGGCCTGCTGCCGGTCGAGGAGGCCCTGGCGCGCTTGTTGGCGCTGGCCGAACAGTCTCCGGTCTCCGAGTGCGAAACCTTGCCGTTGGCCGACACCGATGGCCGCGTGCTGGCCGAGCCGTTGCTGGCCGGCCTGGACCTGCCGCCCTGGCCGAACAGCGCCATGGACGGCTACGCGCTGCGCCTGGCCGACTGGCGGGGCGAAGCGCTGCCGGTAAGCCAGAAGATCTTCGCCGGCCAGGCCGGTGAACCGCTGCAACCGGGCACCTGTGTGCGCATCTTCACCGGCGCGCCTGTGCCGCAAGGCGCCGACTGCGTGGAAATGCAGGAAAACGCCGAGGTGCTGGAGGATGGCCGTGTGCGCTTCCTCGAAGCGATGGAAGCCGGCCAGCACATTCGCCCGCAGGGCCAGGAAACCCGCAAGGGAGACTGCGTGCTGCCCAACGGCACGCGCATCGGCCCCATCGAGATCGGCCTGGCCGCGTCCCTCGGCCACGCTGAATTGAAAGTACGTCGCCGCCCGCGCGTGGCGCTGCTGTCCACCGGCGACGAACTGGTCGAGCCGGGCACGCCGCTGGCGCTCGGGCAGATCTACAACAGCAACCGTCACCTGCTGCGCACCTGGTTGCTGCGCTTGGGTTGCGAGGTAGTGGACGCTGGCATCCTTCCGGACGACCTGGAGCGCACCCGCGCCGCACTGGCGGGGCTGTCGAGCGTCGAGCTGATCCTCTCCACCGGTGGCGTGTCCGTCGGCGAGGCGGACTTCCTCGGAGCGGCCCTGCGCGAAGCAGGTGATCTGGCGCTGTGGAAGCTGGCGATCAAGCCGGGCAAGCCGCTGACCGTCGGCCACTACCAGGGCGTGCCGGTGATCGGGCTGCCGGGTAACCCCGCATCCACCCTGGTGACTTTCGCCCTGCTGGCGCGGCCCTACCTGATGCGCCGCCTCGGCATGCAGAAGGTCGAGCCGCTGCGCCTGCAGGTCCCGGCCGGCTTCAACCGGACCAAGCCGGGCAACCGTCGTGAGTACTTGCGCGCGCGTTTGGAAAATGGCCGTGCAGTGCCCTACGCCAATCAGAGCTCCGGCGTGCTGCTTAGCGCAGCCTGGGCCGAAGGGCTGGCGGAAGTGCGCGAGGGCACGACGTTGGCCGAAGGCGATTGGCTGAACTTCATTCCCTTCAGTGAGTTGCTGGACTGAGTGCTGGGAGCACCATGAACAACGCCGGTCTCAGACCGGCGTTTTCTTATGCTGCTGGCGGTACTCACCCGGTGTCTGGTCGGTCCAGCCCTTGAAGCTGCGGTGGAACGAGCGCGACTCGGTGAAGCCCAGGTACTGGGCGATGTCCTGGATCGGCAGGTCGCTGTGTACCAGGTAATGCTCGGCTAGCTCCTGGCGCAGCTCGTCGAGGATCTGCTGGTAGCTGGTGCCGGCCTGCTGCAGGTGGCGCTGCAGGGTGCGCACCGTCATCTCGAAACGTTCGGCGACACGCTCCTTGCGCGGCAGGCCATCCTTGAGCAGCAGGCGCAGGGCGTTCTTCACCCGCAGCGGCAGCGGCTCGTCGTCGTCCAGCTCGGCCATCAGCGCCAGGGCGTGTTCTTCCAGGGTGCGCAGCAGGTTGGCGTCGGCCTGGCGCAGGGGATAGCTCAGCAGTTGCAGGGGCACCAGCAGGGCGCTGAAGGGTTGCTCGAAACGCACCGGGCAGCCGAATAGCTGCTCGTACTCGGCGATATCGGTGCCCTCGGGCTGTGGGTGTTCGAACCAGACTTCCTGCGGGGAGCCGCTGGTGTCGGCGATCCAGCGCGCATACAGCAGCCAGGACGCCAGCACGTTTTCCACCATGTGCCGGCGGATCTGCGCGGCCTCGTGGCGGCAATTCCAGATCAGCTTGATGTGGTCTCCGCCAGGCTCCAGGCGGCTGACGCCCATGTCGCCGACCAGCTTCTCGTAGGGAATGATGCGGCCCATGGCTTCGCCCAGGTTGGCGCAGTTCATGGTGATGTAGCCCAGCACGCTCCACGAGCCCGGCTGCACGAAGCGTGCAGAGTGCAGGCCGAACAGCGGGTCGCCGGAATGCGCGCACAAATGCTGCAGCAGGCGTTCGTGAGCCTCGCTGGGCAGGCGCTGGCTGTTGTCGCTCAGTTGCGAGCGCGCAAGGCCCGCGGCCTTGAGGGCGACGTCCAGGTCCATGCCGAGGGACTCGGCGTGGCGCAGGTATTTCAGCAATGCGGGGACGGAGGTATAGCCGAGGGAATGCATGGCGTTCGTTCTTGTTCTGGTGTCTCGATCGGCAACTGCGCCTGTCTTGATCCGACAGTGACAGGGCAGGGCGGCTGGCTAGTATAGGCAGCCATCAAGCGGCACCGAAATAGCAATCGAAATTGCAGACAGAGACCCTGAATAAAAGGAGCGGGCATGCGACGCTGGAACGGCTGGGGTGAAGAAACGACGGTGGTGGAACTGCCCGACAACGGACGCGGTTTTCTCGCCGAACTGGTCGGCCCGGGCCTGACGCTGCCGGACGCGACGCTGGAGCAGGTACTGGCCAAGGTACCGGCCTCGCGCCTGCCCGAGCATCCGCTGGTGGTGCGCGAAGCCCGCGACCGCCTGCTGCACGCCCGAGGCCAGAGCCTGCCGGACTGGCTGGCGATGCGCGAAGGCGAGTTCGGTGTGTTCCCCGATGGCGTGGCCTACCCGCAGACTGCCGAGCAGATCCGCGAGCTGCTGAAGTTCGCCGAGCTCTGGGACTGCCTGGTGATCCCCTACGGCGGCGGTACTTCGGTGGCCGGTCATATCAACCCGCCGGAGTCCGACAAGGCGGTGCTCACCGTTTCCCTGGAACACATGAACCGCCTGCTGGAGCTGGACGAGCAGAGCCTGATCGCCACTTTTGGCCCCGGCGCCAACGGCCCGCAGGTGGAAAGCCAGCTGCGCGCCCGTGGTTACACCCTCGGCCACTTCCCGCAGTCCTGGGAGCTTTCCACCCTCGGCGGCTGGGTTGCCAGCCGCTCCAGTGGCCAGCAGTCGCTGCGCTACGGGCGCATCGAGCAACTGTTCGCCGGCGGCACACTGGAAACCTTCGCCGGCAGCCTGGAGATCCCGACCTTCCCGGCGTCCTCCGCAGGCCCGGACCTGCGCGAGATGGTGATGGGTTCCGAAGGCCGCTTCGGCATCCTCTCGTCGGTGAAGGTACGGGTCACGCGCATCGCCGACGATGAACGTTTCTACGCGGTGTTCCTGCCGTCCTGGGAGCAGGCGCTGGAAGGCATCCGCACCCTGGTGCAGGCGCGCGTGCCGCTGTCGATGTTGCGCTTGTCGAATGCCATCGAGACCACCACTCAACTGGCCCTGGCCGGCCATCCGGGGCAGATCGCCTGGCTGGAGCGCTACCTGAAGATGCGCGGCGCGGCCGAGGGCAAGTGCATGCTGACCTTCGGCGTCACCGGTGACCGCGCGCAGAACGCGACGTCGCTGCGCGCCGCGCGCCGCCTGCTCAAGGGCTTCGGCGGCGTGTTCACCGGCACCCTGCTGGGCAGGAAATGGGCGCAGAACCGCTTCCGCTTCCCCTACCTGCGCGAAGCGCTGTGGGAGAACGGCTACGTGGTCGATACCCTGGAAACCGCCACCGACTGGTCCAACGTCGACAACCTGCTCAACCGTATCGAGGCCTGCCTGCGCGAAGGCCTGGCCGCCGAGGGCGAGCGCGTGCACGTGTTCACCCACCTGTCGCACGTCTACGGCGAGGGTTCTAGCATCTACACCACCTACGTGTTCCGCCCGGCCGCCAGCTATGCGCAGACACACGAGCGCTGGCGCAAGCTCAAGCATGCCGCCAGCCAGACCATCGCCCAGAACCGCGGCACCATCAGCCACCAGCACGGCGTGGGCAAGGACCACGCGCCTTACCTGCCGGTGGAAAAGGGCCCGCTGGGCATGGCGGCGATCAAGGCGCTGGCCGGGCATTTCGATCCCTCCGGCCGGCTGAACCCCGGCACCTTGCTGCAGGACTGAACCCATGCCTGCCTGGAACGCAGCCTGGCGCGCGCAGGCGCTGCCGGAGCTGGCGGCACGCGACTGGGACCTGATCGTGGTCGGCGGCGGCATCACCGGCGCCGGCATCCTGCGCGAAGCGGCACGGCGCGGATGGCGCTGCCTGCTGGTCGAGCAGCGCGATTTCGCCTGGGGCACCTCCAGCCGCTCATCGAAGATGGTTCACGGCGGCCTGCGCTACATCGCCAAGGGCCAGTTCGGCCTGACCCGCGACTCGGTGCGCGAGCGCCAGCGCCTGCTGGGCGAGGCACCGGGGCTGGTCGATCCGTTGAGCTTCATCATGCCGCACTACCAGGGCGGCTTCCCCGGCCCGCGGGTGTTCGGCACCCTGCTGTCGCTGTACGACGCACTGGCGGGGCGGCGCAATCACCTGTTCCATCGCCTGGAGGAACTGCGCTACCTGGCGCCGGGCCTGAAGGAAGATCGCCTGCTGGGCGGCACCCGCTTCCAGGATGCGGTAACCGATGACGCGCGCCTGGTCATGCGTGTGCTGGGCGAAGCGCGAGCCGAGGGCGGCGAAGCACTGAATGGTTTGAAGGTGATCGAACTGGATCGCCGCGACGGTCGCGTTCAGGGGCTGGTTGCCGAGGATCGCGAGAGCGGCGAGCGCTTCACCTTCCGTAGCCGCGCCGTGGCCTTGGCCACTGGCGCCTGGGCCGATGCGCTGCGGCAGAAGCACGGCAGCGAGCACATCCGCCCGCTGCGTGGCAGCCACCTGCTGCTGCCGGCCTGGCGCCTGCCAGTCACCCATGCGTTCAGCTTCATGCACGGGCAGGACAAGCGTCCGGTCTTTGTCTTCCCCTGGGAAGGGGCGACCGTGGTCGGCACCACCGACCTGGATCACCGGGAAACCCTGGACGATGACGCGGCCATCAGCCGCGAAGAGCTGGAGTACCTGCTGGCCGCCTGCGCGCAGCAGTTTCCGGCTGCGCAGATCACCGCCGGCGATGTGCGCTCTACCTGGGCCGGTGTACGCCCGGTGGTCAGCGATGGCACGCCCTCGCTCAAGCCGTCGGATGAAAAACGCGAGCATGCGCTGTGGGTCGAGCCCGGGTGCGTGACTCTTGCTGGCGGCAAGCTCACGACCTTCCGCCTGCTGGCGCTGGAGGTGCTTGCCGCTTGTGCGCCAATGCTGGAGCGCCAGCTGGAAACTGCGCCTGACCACGTCTTCGCGGCCGTCGAGGACGTCGTCCTGCCGGGCCTCACTCCACCTCAGCAGCGCCGCCTGCGCGGGCGCCATGGGCGCTCCTTGCCGGAACTGGCGCGCCTTCTGAGCGAGGTGGGCAGCGAGTGTATCGGCCATACCGATTCGCTCTGGGCCGAGCTGGCCTGGGCGGCGGAAGGCGAACTGGTGCTGCACCTGGACGACCTGCTGCTGCGTCGCACCCGCATTGGCCTGCTGCTGGCCGATGGTGGCGCTGCCGAGTTGCCGAGGATTCGCGCCTTGTGTCAGCGCCGCCTGGGCTGGGACGACGCGCGCTGGAAACAGGAAGAACAGGACTACCTGGAGCTGTGGCGCCGCAGCTACAGCGTTCCGCACTGACCGACCCTCCATGACCAAGAGCCCCATGAATAACAACAACTACCTGCTGGCCATCGACAACGGCACTCAGAGCGTGCGCGCGCTGCTCTTCGATCTCCAGGGCAACCTGGTGGGCAAGGGCAAGGTCGAGCTGGAGGCGTATTTCTCCTCGCAGCCCGGTTGGGCGGAGCAGCACCCGGACTATTACTGGGAGCAACTGGGCGAGGCGTGCAAGCGCCTGTGGGCCAGTGTCGACATCGACCGCAGCCGCATTCGTGGCGTGTCGCTGACTACCCAACGCGGTACGGTGATTCACCTCGACGAAGCCGGCCAGGCCCTGCGCCCGGCGATCATCTGGCTGGACCAGCGCCGCGCGGAGCTGGGCGATCCGATCAAGGGGCCCTGGGGCTGGCTGTTCAAGCTGGTGGGCGCGCAGGGCGCGGTGGACTACTTCCGCACCCAGGCCGAAGCGAACTGGGTGGCCCAGCAACAGCCGGACATCCACCAGCGCACCCACAAGCTGCTGCTGCTCTCGGGCTTCCTCACCCAGCGCCTGTGCGGGCGTTACGTGGACTCGGTGGCCTGCAGCGTTGCCTACCTGCCGTTCGACTACAAGAAGCTCGCCTGGGCTGCGCCGCGGGACTGGAAGTGGCAGGCGATCGACGTGCGCCCCGAGCAATTGCCGGAGCTGTACAAGCCGGGTGAGAAACTGGGCGAGATCACCGCCGAGGCCAGCCGCCTGACCGGTATTCCCGAGGGCCTGCCGCTGATCGCCGCGGGTGCCGACAAGGCCTGCGAAGTACTCGGCGCGGGCGCGATCGACCCGAGCGTGGCGTGCCTGTCCTACGGCACCACCGCGACCATCAACACCACCCGTTCGCGCTACCTGGAAACCATCCCGCTGATCCCGCCGTACCCGGCGGCGATTCCCGATCACTACAACACTGAGGTGATGATCTACCGCGGCTTCTGGATGGTCAGTTGGTTCAAGCGCGAGTTCGGCCTGCGCGAGATGCAGCGTGCCGAGGAGCTGGGCGTCGAGCCGGAGAAACTCTTCGACGAACTGGTCAACAGCGTGCCAGCCGGCTCGATGGGCCTGATGCTGCAACCCTACTGGACGCCGGGCATCCGCGAGCCGGGCCTGGAGGCCAAGGGCTCGATCATCGGTTTCGGCGACGTGCACACCCGCGCGCACATCTACCGCGCCATCCTCGAAGGCCTGGCCTACGCGCTGCGCCAGGGCAAGGAGCGCATCGAGAAACGCTCCGGCACCCGCATCCAGCGCCTGCGCGTGGCCGGTGGCGGCTCGCAGAGCGACGCGGCGATGCAGCTTACTGCCGACATCTTCGGCCTGCCGGCGGAGCGCCCGCACGTCTACGAAGCCTCCGGCCTGGGCGCTGCCATCGATTGCGCGGTGGGGCTGAAGCTTTATCCGGACTTCGCCAGCGCCATCGCCGCCATGACCCGCGTCGGCGACGTCTTCCACCCGCGCCCCGAGGCGCAGCGGACCTACGAGCGGCTGTACAACGAGGTCTACCAGCGCATGTACAAGCAGCTCAAGCCGCTGTACCAGAGCATTCGGGAGATCACCGGCTACCCGGCCTGAACCGCCCATTCCCGATTCAGTGATGAAAAGCGAGGAAATTTTCCCGCGCTACTCTGGGTCCATTAGATGACGCTCAATGGACTACTCGCGAGGAAGCCGACCATGACCCAGCCCAGGGCCCTGCTGATCCTGCACGGCAAGCAAGCCGCCAACGACGAAGTGCGTGCCGCCGTGCTGGCCACGCGCGAAGCGGGGCGCCAGTTGGATGTCAGGGTGACCTGGGAGGGCGGTGATGCTCGGCGGCTGGTGGAGGAGGGCCTGGCGGCGGGATACACCACGCTGATCGCCGGCGGTGGCGACGGCACCGTGCGCGACGTCGCCGAGGCGCTGGTCCAGGCCGGCGGCAAGGCCAGCCTGGCCATCCTGCCGCTGGGCACCGCCAACGACTTCGCCCGCGCCGCCGGCGTTCCGCTCGAACCCGCGGCCGCGCTGGCCTTGCTGGACGTGCCGCCGCGCCCTATCGACCTGGGGGAGGTCGACGGACAGTTCTTCCTGAACATGGCCACGGGTGGCTTCGGTTCGAAGGTCACCGCCAACACCCCGGAAGACTTGAAGAAGCTGCTCGGCGGCGCAGCCTACCTGCTGACCGGCCTGACGCGCTTTTCTGAAGTCCATGCGGCCCAGGGGCGCTTTACCGGACCGGATTTCGAGTGGGAAGGCGAATTCCTCGCCCTGGGCATCGGCAATGGCCGACAGGCTGGCGGCGGACATGTGCTCTGCCCGCAGGCCGCGGCGGATGACGGGCTGCTGGACGTAAGCATCCTGCCCACCCCGCAGGACATGGTCGGTACGCTGGGCGCGTTGCTGGGCAGTAGCGGGTTCGGCATCCAGGACGTCTTCATCCGGGCGCGCCTGCCCTGGGTTGAGGTCGAAGCCCGCGAGGGCCTGGACGTCAATCTCGACGGTGAGCCGCTGGAGGGCCGCAAGCTGCGCTTCGAGGTGCGCCCGGCAGCGCTCGCCATGCACCTGCCGGCAGACTCGCCGCTGCTCTCGTCCACTGGGCGGCTCGTTGCCGAACAAGGCTGATCGCGCTGGTCCGGACCGGACAAGTCGTGCATGATGGCGCACGGCCAGTATCTTGTTGGCGCCGATACGGCCGATAGCTCTCCCGCACGACTCATTCCGAATCTGGAGCAGGCATGGCCGGTATTCTCGACACTGTCGATCAACGCACCCAACTGGTAGGCGAGAATCGCCTGGAAATCCTGGTCTTCCGCCTCGCCGGGCGGCAACAGTTCGCGATCAACGTGTTCAAGGTGCAGGAGGTGCTGCAACTGCCGCGCCTGACGCTGATCCCGCAGCGCCACCCGATGATCTGCGGGGTGATCAACCTGCGCGGCCAGACGTTGCCGGTGATCGACCTGTCGCGCGCCATCGGCATGCGCGCGCTGACCCCGGATGCCAACAGCACCATCATCGTTACCGAGTACAACCGCTCGGTGCAGGCGTTCCTGGTGGGTGGGGTGGAGCGCATCCTCAACCTCAACTGGGAATCGATCCAGCCGCCGCCCGGTGGCGCCGGCCGCCAGCATTACCTGACCGCGATCACCAAGGTGGAAGACCGCCTGGTGGAGATCATTGACGTGGAGAAGGTGCTCGCGGAGATCGTACCGATGAACACCCGTGTCTCCAGCGACCGCCTGGACGACACGCTGCTCAGCCAGACCCGAGGCCGCGAAGTGCTGGTGGTGGACGACTCCAGTGTCGCCATCTCCCAGCTGCGCGATACCCTTGGCCAGCTCGGTCTGCGCCTGCACGTGGCGACCGACGGCCTGCGCGCGCTGCAGCAGCTCAAGCGCTGGGCCGATGAAGGCCTGGACATGGAAGAGAAGCTGCTGATGATCTTCACCGACGCCGAGATGCCGGAAATGGACGGCTACCGGCTGACCACCGAGATCCGCAACGACCCGCGCCTGCGTGACCTCTACGTGGTGCTGCACACCTCGCTGTCGGGTAGCTTCAACGACGCCATGGTGAAGAAGGTCGGCTGCGACGACTTCCTCTCCAAGTTCCAGCCGGACCAGCTGGTGGAGGTGGTACGCCGCCGCCTGCAGAAAGTTCCCGCCTAGCTCCGATCTCCCTGTAGGAGCGAGGGGGACGCCTAGTTCTTGCTCGCGAACGCTCGTCGTCGGATATACCGGCATCCAGCTGCTCGCTAGCAAGCCCGCTCCTGCAGGAGAGTGCCCATTGCTAGACGCCCGTTCCACACCGTATAAGGTCGCTTTCGCCTGCCCGAAAGGAAGCCTCCGATGTACACCCTCAGCGAGCTCTACCGCTACCCGGTCAAATCCACTGCCTACGAGCCCCTGGAGTCCGTTCGCCTGGACGCCCTGGGCCTGGAAGGGGATCGACGCTGGATGGTGGTCGACTCCGCCAACGGGCGCTTCCTCACCCAGCGCCTGCTGCCGCAGATGGGCCGTATCGAGGCGCGCTGGCAGGACGAATTCCAGGCGTTGCGCCTGCGTGCACCGGGCATGGACGACCTGCTGGTGCAAGTGCCGGGACGCGATGACAACCTGCGTGGCGTGCTGATTTGGCGTGACATGCTGCAGGTGCCGGATGCCGGCGATGCCGCCGCGCAGTGGCTGAGCGCATTCCTCGAGCGTGATGTGCGCCTGGTGCAGATGCCCGAGCAGCGTGCGCGGCAGGTGGACACCGCCTACGCCTCGCCCGGCGAGCACGTGCACTTCGCCGATGGCTTCCCGCTGCTGCTGATCGGCCAGGGCTCGCTGGACGACCTGTCGACGAAGGTTGGCCGCCCGCTGGAGATGCTGCGCTTCCGCCCGAACCTGGTGGTCACTGGCGCCGAACCGTTTGCGGAAGACGGCTGGAAGCGCATCCGCATCGGCGACGTCGCCTTCAAGGTGGCCAAGCCCTGCGCGCGCTGCATCCTCACCACCATCGACCCGCATACTGGCGAGCGCGACGCCGCCCGTGAACCGCTGGCCACGCTACTGGGTTATCGCAACGTCAATGGCGAGGCGCTGTTCGGCGAGAATCTGATCGCCCTGAACAGCGGAACACTGCGCGTGGGTATGGAAGTAGAAGTTCTGGAGTAGGGCGCATAGTCACATCACGCGTAGGGTTGTGCGCCTGGCCCCAGCGTGCAGGAGCGAGCTTGCTCGCGAACCCGCCTGCCGCCTGTGCCGCCGGAAACTTTTCGCGAGCAAGCTAGCGCCTGCAGGTAACCGCAGGGCGAACAACCTTCACGGTTGTTCACCGTCAGCGCCTTACAGCTTGCTGTCGACGCAACCGGTGCTCTGACACTCGCGCTCACGCTCGCGCAGCACGGCCAGGCGCTCGTTGGTCTTGTCCACGGCGCACTGCAGGTTGACGAAGTACCCGCCGTCGCGCTCATAGCTGCACTGGGCATCGCGATCCTTGATCCAGGCGATCTGGCTCTTCTTCAGCGCGGCCTTCTGGCCGTCGTTGAGCATCTTGCGCAGGGTGCCGAATTCATTGTTCAGCTCGCGGTCGACCTGGGCGTACTCGGTGCTCAGGCAGTACACGCTGTCGAAGGCGTTGCGCGGCTTTTCGCAGGCGGCGAGGGCGAGGTCGGCGCTGAGCAGGCCTGCGGCAAGCATGGAAAGGGAGAGAACGGTCTTGCGCATGGAAATTTCCTTTTTTCCTTGAGGGAATGAAAACCGCCCGGCGGGTGCCGGGCGGTGGAGGGTGTCAGAGCTCGTCGAAGAAGCGTTCGTGCCAGTCGACGATGGGTTGTGGCGCATTGAGCTTCTGTCCGTAGATCACCGCGTAGGACAGCACGTTCTGCACGTAGGAACGGGTCTCGTCGAACGGAATGGTCTCCACCCAGACGTCGAAGGCCAGGTGGCGCGCATCCTTCAGCCATTGCCTTACGCGGCCGGGGCCGGCGTTGTAGGCGGCGGTGGCGAGCACGCGGTTGCCGTTGAACTGGCCGTGAACCTGGCTCAGGTAGGCGGCGCCGAGCTGGATGTTCACATCCGGCACTATCAGTTGCTGCGGCGAGGCCAGCGGGATGCCGAACTTGCGCGAGGTTTCCTTGGCGGTGGCCGGCATCAGCTGCATCAGGCCGGTGGCGCCGACGCCAGAGCGCGCATCGGACATGAAGGCGCTTTCCTGGCGGGTGATGGCGAACACCCAGCTGGAATGCAGGCCGCGATTGCGCGCCTCGCGCACCAGGGTGTTGCGGTAGGCCATCGGGAAACGGATATCCAGGTCGTCCCAGTACTTGGCCTGGCTGATGGCGCGAATGGCCGGGAAGTACCACTGCATGTCGTAGGCGATCTTGGCCTGGGCCAGCAGCTCATCGTGGCTCAGGTGGCGGGCGGCGTGGTACCACTCGCGGCGGGCGTTGATGATCTCGCCACGGGCGTAGAATTCCAGCGCGCGGCGGGTACTCGGCGCATTGCGAACGCGTTGCATGGTGCCGGCATCCGGCGAAACCGGGCGGTTGTTCAGCTGGTACGGTGCATTGATCCGGTCGGCGGCGAGGAAGCCATAGAAGTCACGCTCGTCGGCCACCGGCTTGTACAGGCTGACGGCTTGCTTGTTCTGCGGCTGCGCCAGTTGCAGCGAGCGCGCCTGCCAGTACTTCCAGCGGTTGGTCTCGGCCAGCGACGGCGGCAGCGCGCGGGTCAGCTCGTAGGCGTCTTCCCAGCGGCCCAGGCGCAGCAGCAGGCGCAGGCGCCATTCGGTGACGGTGTCGTCGCGCAGTTGCGGGTCGTACTTGACCATCATCGGCAGGGCGCGCGGATCGTAGCGGCGCGCCAGGCTCAGGCCGATCTCGCGGGCGATGGAGACCTTCTCGTCGCTGGAGAAGGGCAGCACCGAACTGTAGTAGTCCAGCAGGGTGATAGCCTTTTCCGGGTCCTGCTTGGCCAGGCGGCGCAGACCCAGGCCGACGACGTCGGCGGTGGCATGGTCGCGGGCGCCAAAGCGGGTGGTCTGGCTCAGCTGCGCGGGGTTCTGCGCCACGTTGACCATCAGTGCGCCCTGGCTGCCGAGGGTCGGCAGGCGCTTGGAGAGCACGGTGGCGAGGCTGTAGTTGCCTTTCTCGGCGGCCAGCTTCAGGCGCTTCCAGACCTTCTCTTCGGTGAGCTGGCCATCGGCCTGCCACATGGCGAAGGTAGTGTCGCAGGCGTCGGGCTGCGGCTTGCCGACCAGCCAGAGCTTCTCGGCGGTGGCATAGCCTTCGGCCTTGTTGCCATGGCCGAGCTGATACTGGCCGTAGAGACAGTCCAGTTCGGTGAAGTTCATCTTCGGGTCGTAATAACGGACGAAGGTGTTCCAGTCGCCCTGATCGGCCAGCTGGCGCATCCAGCGCAGCTTCAACCAGTTGATCTGCGGCAGGTCGCCGTGCTGCTCGATGAAGCGCTCGATCTCGGCGTTGCTGGCGCTTTTCAGGCGGTTGGTCAGCTCGTCATAGGCCAGGTACGGCTGCAGCGGATAATCGGCCAATGCCGACTGGTAGCGGAAATACGGGCCGCTGTCATTGCGCGCCAGTGCCTTCTGCGCCTCGTCGTACATCTGGCGCTGCTGGGGCAGGGACGCTGCATTGGCTGTCGAAGCGGACAGGCTGAGGATCAGGCAGGAGAACAGTGAGAAAAGGCGACCGCGCATGGCTCTTCCGGGAAGATGATCGGTGGGCGCTGGATGGCGCGCGCCCGCTGCCCTGTAGCTTAGCCTGTTGCGCGAGGGCGGCGAAAGCGCCACCACAGATGCACCGCGCAAAGGCGGACGCCTGTCTCGCCGCGCGAGTTTGCGCGCGACCCTCTGACTTTTCCGCGCTTTCCCTTAAACTGCGCGCCCTGTTTGTGGAGATACCCAATGACCCTGCTCAAGTTCACCGACGTGTCCCTCGCCTTTGGCACCACTCCGCTGCTGGATAAGGTGTCCTGGCAGATCGCCCGGGGTGAGCGGGTGTGCGTCATTGGCCGCAACGGTACCGGCAAGTCGAGCATGCTCAAGCTGGTCAAGGGCGAGCAGAAGCCCGACGACGGCGACATCTGGCGCGCCCCGGCGCTGAAGATCGGCGAGCTGCCGCAGGAGTTGCCGCGCGCCGACGACCGCACCGTCTACGACGTGGTCGCTGAAGGTCTGGCCGAGGTGGGCGAGCTGCTGGCGCGCTATCACCACCTGAGCATGCACATCGAAAGCGAAGAGGACCTGAACAAGCTGGCGCGCGTCCAGCAGGAGCTGGAGGCCCGCGACGGCTGGCGCCTGGGGCAACTGGTGGACACCACACTGACGCGCCTGCAACTGCCGGCCGACAAGACCCTCGCCGAGCTCTCCGGTGGCTGGCGCCGCCGCGTGCTGCTGGCCCAGGCGCTGGTGGCCGAGCCCGACCTGCTGCTGCTGGACGAGCCGACCAACCACCTGGACATCGGTGCCATCGCCTGGCTGGAAAATGCCCTGGCCGACTTCCCCGGCGCCGTGCTGTTCATCACCCACGACCGTGCCTTCCTGCAGGCCGTGGCCACCCGTATCCTCGAACTGGATCGCGGCCACCTGATCGACTGGAACGGCGACTACGCCAGCTTCCTCGTGCATAAAGAGCAGGAATTGGCTGCGGAAGAGGCAGCCAACGCGCTGTTCGACAAGCGCCTGGCCCAGGAGGAAGTGTGGATTCGCCAGGGCATCAAGGCCCGTCGTACCCGTAACGAGGGCCGTGTGCGAGCGCTGAAGGCGATGCGCAACGAGCGTGCCGATCGCCGTGAGCGCCAGGGCAAGGCCAGTTTCCAGCTGGAGACTGCGGAGAAGTCCGGCAAGCAGGTCATCGTCGTCGAGAACGCCGGCTTCGCCCACCCGGGCGGCCCGGCGCTGATTCGTGATTTCTCCCTGGTGCTGCAGCGCGGTGACCGCATCGGCCTGCTGGGCGCCAACGGCACCGGCAAGACCACCCTGCTCAAGCTGCTGCTGGGCGACCTGCAGCCGACTTCCGGCAGCGTCAAGGAAGGCACCCGACTGGAAGTGGCTTATTTCGACCAGTTGCGTCACCAGCTGGAGCCGGAAAAGACCGTTATCGACAACATTGCCGAAGGTCGCGAATTCATCACGATCAACGGGCAGAATCGCCACGTTCTCAGCTACCTGGGCGACTTCCTGTTCTCCCCCCAGCGCGCCCGCACTCCGGTGAAGGCGCTCTCCGGAGGCGAGCGGGCACGCCTGTTGCTGGCGAAGCTGTTCAGCAAGCCGGCCAACCTGCTGGTGCTGGACGAACCGACCAACGACCTGGACGTGGAAACCCTGGAGCTGCTCGAAGAAGTGCTGCTGACCTTCGACGGCACCGTACTGATGGTCAGCCACGACCGAGCCTTCCTCGACAATGTGGTCACCAGCACCCTGGTGTTCGAAGGTGAAGGTCGCGTGCGCGAATTCGTCGGCGGCTACCAGGACTGGCTGCGCCAGGGCGGTTCGCCCAAGTTGCTCGGTGTAGGTGAAGAGAAGGGTGACAAGCCCGCTGCTGCCCCCGTTGCCGAGCAGCCGGTGGCTGTCAGTGCGCCGGCGGAAGCCGCGCCGAAGAAGAAACTCAGTTACAAATTGCAGCGCGAGCTGGAAGCCATCCCCGGGCAGATCGAGGCCCTGGAAAGCGAGATGGCAGCGTTGCAGGAAGAAACCGCGTCGCCGGATTTCTACCAGCGCCCGCAGGGCGAAACCCAGGCCGCCCTGGCGCGCCTGAGCTCCCTGCAGGAAGAGCTGGACCGGCTGATCGAGCGCTGGGCCGAACTGGAAGAATAATCCGGTCGGTCCGGCGATGTGCCCGTGCATATCGCTGATCAAAGACTGCTAGGAATGGCCGAATGGCAATCGAGTACCGCATCACCCTGGATGATGAGCACGAGTTCAGTTACCGCATCGAGCTGGAGCGCCAGTACGATCCGCAGATAGCCGCCCAGGCGCCGCGCTGGACGCGCCTGGAGAACAACCGCTGTAGCAATTGCCCGCTGAGTACGGCGCAATACAGCCACTGCCCGGCGGCGGTGGATCTGCACCGGGTGATCGAGGACTTTCGTGGTTTGCCGGCTTTCAAGAAGGTCTCGGTGCAGGTCCGTACGCCCGAGCGGGAATACATCAAGCATGCGGGGCTGGAAGAGGGACTGCGTGCACTGCTGGGGGTGATCATGGCCACCAGCGCCTGTCCGCTGCTGGGCCGACTCAAGCCCATGGCGCAGCAGCACCTTCCGTTCGCCAGCAACCAGGAGTTCATCCTGCGCGCAGTGTCGCTCTACCTGATGCGGCAGTACTTCAACTTCCGCGAAGGGCGGCATGCGGATTGGGAGCTGAAGGGGCTGGTGAAGCAGTTCCAGCAGTTGCAGCTGGTCAACCAGGCGTTCTGGCAGCGCATCCACGAGACCTGCGAAGGCGACTCGAACCTGAAGGCATTCCTCAGCTTCTTCTCCATGGCGTCGAGCATGAGCTATTCGCTCGAGGCACAGTTGCAGAAGGTGCGACCACTGCTGATGAGCGGGGACATGCTCGGGGCTTGAAACGAAGCGGGCCCCGCAGGGCCCGCTGTCTCACCTTGAGCTGGTTCAGCTGGTTTTCTGCAGGCGCACGGCGAGAACGTCGCAGGGCGCACCGTGCAGCACGTCGTTGGCGGTAGAGCCCAGCAGCAGGGCTAGACCGTGGCGGCCGTGGCTGCCGACGACGATCAGGTCGCAGTCCTGTTCATCGGCAAGGCGGTGGATTTCCTGGCGTGGCTGGCCGTAGACCAGGTGGCACTGGGAACTGGTGATTTCGGCGTAGGTCAGGGTGAACTGGTGCAGGCGCTCCTTGGCCTGGTCGAACTGTTGCTGTTGCAGCATCGACAGGTCCATCGGCACGTCGCCACCGAAGGCCATGGCCATGGGCTCGACCACATGCACCGCCGAGAGCCGGGCATCATTGGCCTTGGCCAGCGCGACCGCCCGTTTCATCACCGGGTCGCATTCTTCGGTAAGGTCGACGGCGACCAGAATGTGTTGGTAGGGCATGAGCGTCTCCTCCGGGGGACTCGATAATTATCAGTATGGCCCTAACGGCCGTGCTTGACCTGTTTGACCGGTATACCCGATATGACCACGTGGATGGTAATTCTTCTTATCGCATTGGTGCTCAGCCCCCTGACCTGGCTGATTCCTTCGCGCGGCCAGCGCGGGCAGATGGACTTGCGCCTGCAGGCGCGACGCCTGGGCCTGGCCATGCAGATGGTGCAGCAGGACTGGCCGCACTGGCTGGAACGGCAGCCGCCGCGCCAGTGCGCCCAGTACCACCGCGCGCGCGGCAGGAACCGCGATGTCTGGTGCTACTGGCAGAGCGAGCCGGGTGTCTGGCTGGACCGCTGGCGCGAGGCGAGTGCCCCGGTCGAGCTGGCCCAGGCGCTGGCCAGCCTGCCGAAGGATGTCTACATGGTCGAGGCCACGCCGCAGTTCCTGGCGTTGTACTGGGGCGAGCGGGGTGACAGCAGCGATCTCGAGCGTGTCGCGACCTTCCTCAGGCAGCATGCCTGATTCGATCAGCTCTGCTGCGCGGCATAAAGGCCGGAGACCTTCTCCAGGTCTTCAATGATGCGGTCGGAGTACTTGTTGATCAGGAACGGCACGCTGTTCTGGTTGTAGTTCTGCAGCGATTTTTCGATGTAGCGCCACTTGATCGCCACGCCGCGCAGCTCCTGGCCGATCTCCGGCGTGGTCTGCGGCGCCTGCTGCAGCTTCACCAGGTTGATCGCGAAGCGGTTGGCGAGGTCGTCCAGCGGGCGTTCCTCGCCGCCGCCGAAGAAGCTGGCGCCCACCGAGGCATTGCGTGAGGCGTAGTCCACCGCGATGTCCTGCATCAGCAGGCTCTGCTCACGGGTCTGCTGGGTCAGCGGCGGGACCTTGCTGCCGCTTTCTTCCTGGATCTTCGCGTAGAGCTGCTCGGCGGTGTCCAGCAGCTTGCGGTTCTGTGCGGCGAGGTCGGCCACCGGTTGCAGGTCGGTGTAGCCGCTCTTGTCCAGTGCGCCGGTGAGGGTGTGCAACTGAGCCGCGTAGGCTTTCCATTCATCCTGCAGCTCGCTTCTGAGCTTCTTCGATTCGTTGCCGGGCATTTCCCCCAGCTTGCCCAGAGCGTCAGTCGCGCTTTGCGACGAGGCGTCGACCATCTTGGCGTACTTCTGGTCGCCTTCCATCGCGTTGAACATGAAGAAATCGCCGAGGCTGCGCTGGGCGGCCAGGCGCGTCTGGTGGATGTTGAGCAGGTCGCTGGCGGTATCGGCGGCAGCGATGAGGGGCAGGGTGGTGAGCGCGAGCGCGGACAGCAGACGCACGAGCGAACGGCTGGACATCGTTCCAACTCCTTGGAGCCATGGGCTTCTTGTTGTTTTGTTTTGCACAGGTTCCAGGCGTCCGCCAGTGTTGGCAGGAGGCAGATCGCCATTGCGCCCGACTCTAGCGCGGGCCATGGGGTTTGAACAGTGGCTGTCGGGACGGTGGTGCCAGGTAGCGATTGTCATGATAGGCGTGATGAATGGGGTATCAGGACTGCGCTGAATGCTCCGGCCCAGACGCCCCGGCCGCTTTGCGACTGTTACGTCTCGCCGATTGACAAGCATTGGCTTTTGCTAGAAGGTGGGCGCACCCAAATCAAACGGGCGTATGAATCGAGCGTTTGCCCTGCGCAGTGACTCTATCAGAACGCCCCGGCTATCGCGTCGGCGGGTGTGCCGCAAGCTTTGGGACTATCCTCGGCGACTGCCGGGCCGTCCCGATACACGGTGTCCGACGTGTGATTTCAAGCTTCCCTAGCGTGGAGATCAGTTGATGATTTACCAAGGTAAAGCCATCACGGTTAAGGCTCTTGAGAGCGGCATCGTCGAACTGAATTTCGACCTCAAGGGCGAGTCCGTCAACAAGTTCAACCGACTCACCCTGAATGAACTGCGCCAAGCAGTCGATACCATCAAGGCCGATGCGTCCGTCAAGGGCGTGATCGTGACCAGCGGCAAAGGCGTGTTCATCGTCGGCGCCGACATCACCGAGTTCGTCGACAACTTCAAGCTGCCTGACGAAGAGCTGCTGGCCGGCAACCTCGAAGCCAACAAGATCTTCAGCGACTTCGAAGACCTCAACGTTCCGACCGTAGCCGCGATCAACGGCATCGCCCTGGGCGGCGGTCTGGAAATGTGCCTGGCGGCCGACTTCCGTGTCATGAGCGCCACCGCCAAGGTCGGCCTGCCGGAAGTGAAACTGGGTATCTACCCGGGCTTCGGCGGCACCGTTCGCCTGCCGCGCATCATCGGCTGCGACAACGCGGTCGAGTGGATTGCCTCGGGCAAGGAAAACAAGGCTGAAGACGCGCTGAAAGTCGGCGCCGTCGATGCCGTCGTGGCTCCCGAGCAGCTGCAAGCCGCTGCTCTGGACCTGGTCAAGCGCGCCATCGCCGGCGAGCTGGACCACAAGGCCCGCCGTCAGCCGAAGCTGGAAAAGCTCAAGCTGAACGCCATCGAGCAGATGATGGCCTTCGAGACCGCCAAGGGCTTCGTTGCTGGCCAGGCCGGCCCGAACTACCCGGCTCCGGTTGAAGCGATCAAGTCGATCCAGAAAGCCGCCAACTTCGGTCGTGACAAGGCGCTGGAAATCGAAGCCCAGGGCTTCGTGAAGCTGGCCAAGACTTCGGTTGCGCAGAGCCTGATCGGCCTGTTCCTGAACGACCAGGATCTGAAGAAGAAGGCCAAGCAGTACGACGAGATCGCCAAGGACGTGAAACTGGCCGCCGTACTGGGCGCCGGCATCATGGGCGGCGGCATCGCCTACCAGTCCGCTTCCAAGGGCACTCCGATCCTGATGAAGGATATCCGCGAAGAGGGTATCCAGATGGGTCTGAACGAGGCCTCGAAGCTGCTGGGCAAGCGCGTCGAGAAAGGCCGCATGACCCCGGCGAAAATGGCCGAGGCACTGAACGCCATTCGCCCGACCATGTCCTACGGCGACTTCGGCAACGTCGACATCGTTGTCGAAGCCGTGGTCGAGAATCCGAAGGTCAAGCAGATCGTTCTGGCTGAAGTTGAAGGCGTAGTGAAGGAAGACGCGATCCTCGCGTCGAACACCTCCACCATCTCCATCAACCTGCTGGCCAAGGCGCTCAAGCGTCCGGAAAACTTCGTCGGCATGCACTTCTTCAACCCGGTGCACATGATGCCGCTGGTAGAAGTCATCCGTGGCGAGAAGTCCAGCGACGTCGCCGTCGCCACCACCGTGGCCTACGCCAAGAAGATGGGCAAGAACCCCATCGTGGTGAATGACTGCCCCGGCTTCCTGGTCAACCGCGTGCTGTTCCCGTACTTCGGCGGCTTCTCCAAGCTGCTGGGCTTCGGTGTGGACTTCGTGCGCATCGACAAGATCATGGAGAAGTTCGGCTGGCCCATGGGCCCGGCCTATCTGTCCGACGTGGTCGGCATCGACACCGGCCACCATGGCCGTGACGTGATGGCTGAAGGCTTCCCGGACCGCATGGCCGTGGAAGGCAAGACCGCCGTCGACGTGATGTACGACGCCAACCGTCTGGGCCAGAAGAACGGCAAGGGCTTCTACGCCTACGAGACCGACAAGCGCGGCAAGCCGAAGAAAGTCACCGACCCGCAGGCTTATGAGCTGCTGAAGTCCATCGTCACCGAACAGCGCGAGCTGAGCGACGAGGACATCATCAACTACATGATGATCCCGCTGTGCCTGGAAACCGTGCGCTGCCTGGAAGACGGCATCGTCGAGACCGCTGCCGAGGCCGACATGGGCCTGATCTACGGCATCGGCTTCCCTCCCTTCCGTGGCGGTGCCCTGCGTTACATCGACTCCATAGGCGTGGCCGAATTCGTCGCACTGGCCGACAAGTACGCCGACCTGGGTGCGCTGTACCACCCGACCGCGAAGCTGCGTGAAATGGCCAAGAACGGCCAGAAGTTCTTCGGTTGAGTGCGCAACGAATAGAGCGAGAGTGAATTTATGAGCCTGAATCCGAGAGACGCCGTCATTGTCGACTTCGGCCGCACCCCGATGGGCCGTTCGAAGGGTGGCATGCACCGCAACACCCGCGCGGAGAACATGTCCGCGCACCTGATCAGCAGCGTGCTTGCGCGCAACCCGAAGATCGACCCGGCGGAAGTCGAGGACGTGATCTGGGGCTGCGTGAACCAGACCCTGGAGCAGGGCTGGAACATCGCGCGCATGGCGTCGCTGATGACCCAGATCCCGCACACCAGCGCCGGCCAGACCGTCAGCCGCCTGTGCGGTTCGTCCATGAGCGCCCTGCACACCGCCGTGCAGGCGATCCAGACCGGCAACGGTGACGTCTTCGTCATCGGCGGCGTGGAGCACATGGGCCACGTCGGCATGATGCACGGCGTCGATCCGAACCCGCACATGTCCCTGTACGCCGCCAAGGCGTCGGGCATGATGGGCCTGACCGCCGAGATGCTGGGCAAGATGCACGGCATCACCCGCGAGGCGCAGGACAAGTTCGGCGTGCGTTCGCACCAGCTGGCCTGGAAAGCGACCCAGGAAGGCAAGTTCAAAGACGAAATCATTCCGATGGAAGGCTACGACGAGAACGGCTTCCTGAAGATCTTCGACTTCGACGAAACCATCCGTCCGGAAACCACCCTGGAAAGCCTGGCCGCCCTGAAACCGGCGTTCAACCCCAAGGGCGGCACCGTGACCGCGGGTACTTCCTCGCAGATCACCGACGGCGCTTCCTGCATGATCGTCATGAGCGCCCAGCGCGCCCAGGACCTGGGTGTGCAGCCGATGGCCGTGGTTCGCGCCATGGCCGTGGCGGGCGTTGATCCGGCGATCATGGGCTACGGCCCGGTTCCGTCGACCAACAAGGCGCTCAAGCGCGCCGGCCTGACCATCAACGACATCGACTTCTTCGAGCTCAACGAAGCCTTCGCCGCACAGGCCCTGCCGGTGCTGAAGGACCTCAAGATCCTCGACAAGATGGACGAGAAGGTCAACCTGCACGGCGGCGCCATCGCCCTGGGTCACCCGTTCGGCTGCTCCGGTGCGCGTATCTCCGGCACCCTGCTGAACGTGATGAAGCAGAACAGTGGCACCCTGGGCGTGTCCACCATGTGCGTGGGCCTCGGTCAGGGCATCACCACCGTCTTCGAACGCGTCTAAGCTTTCGTGGATGGGAGAGCCGGGGCCTTGTGCCCCGGCTTTCGTTTTTGTCGGGTGGGGATTGCCCGGCGGCCGCGCAATCAGCACAATCGCCGCCTTTTGGCCGGCGGAGGGAGAACCGACATGCATTTGCAGCCCGGATTGTATCGACACTACAAGGGACAGCAGTACCGCGTGCTCGGCGTCGCCCGGCATTCGGAGACCGAGGAAGACCTGGTGATCTACCAGGCGCTGTACGGCGAATTCGGCCTCTGGGTACGCCCGCTGAGCATGTTCACCGAGGCGGTGGAAGTGGATGGCGAGAAGGTTCCTCGATTCGCTCTGATCAGCGCCGAAGATGATCCGTTGGGTCTCCAGACCGGCCCGTCCGGCGAAACCCAAGCTTGACCTTGGCGCGACCGCCACTATATATAGCGGTGCCGCTCCAAGCGCCTCCCTCCTTGTAAATTCATCTTTTCGACGCAGGAATCTTCCGATCCATGGGTAAATCGCTGGTCATCGTGGAATCACCGGCCAAGGCCAAGACCATCAACAAGTACCTGGGCAACCAGTACGTGGTGAAGTCGAGCATCGGCCACATCCGCGACCTGCCCACCAGCGGCTCGTCCGCGTCGAAGGAGCCTGCGGCGAAAGCGCGCAAGACCGCTTCCGAAGCGCCGGCCCTGTCGCCGAAGGAGAAGGCCAAGCGCCAGCTCGTCACCCGCATGGGCGTCGACCCGGAGCACGGCTGGAAGGCCAAGTACGAGATCCTGCCCGGCAAGGAAAAGGTGATCGAGGAGCTGCGCCGCCTGGCCAAGGACGCCGACACCATCTATCTCGCAACCGACTTGGACCGCGAAGGGGAGGCCATTGCCTGGCACCTACGCGAGGCCATCGGCGGCGACGACTCGCGCTACAAGCGCGTGGTCTTCAACGAAATCACCAAGAAGGCCATCCAGGAGGCCTTCTCCCAGCCCGGCGAGCTGGATATCAACCGCGTGAATGCCCAGCAGGCGCGCCGCTTCCTCGACCGCGTGGTGGGCTACATGGTCTCTCCGCTGCTGTGGGCGAAGATCGCCCGCGGCCTGTCCGCCGGCCGTGTGCAGTCGGTGGCGGTGAAGCTGGTGGTGGAGCGCGAGCGCGAGATCCGCGCCTTTGTCCCGGAAGAGTACTGGGAAGTGCATGCCGACCTCGGCACGCCGAAGAACGACAAGGTCCGCTTCGAGGTGGTGCGCGAGAAGGGCGAAGCCTTCAAACCGCTCAATGAAGCGCAGGCCATGGCCGCCCTGGAGAAGCTCAAGGCTTCCAGCTACAGCATCGCCAAGCGCGAGGACAAGCCGACCTCCAGCAAGCCCTCGGCCCCGTTCATCACTTCCACTCTGCAGCAGGCGGCGAGCAATCGCCTGGGCTTCGGTGTGAAGAAGACCATGATGATGGCCCAGCGTCTCTACGAAGCCGGCTACATCACTTATATGCGTACCGACTCGACCAACCTGTCGGCCGACGCCATCGACATGGTGCGCGGCTTCATCGACAGCGAGTTCGGCAAGAAGTACCTGCCGGCCAAGCCGAACTTCTACTCCAGCAAGGAAGGCGCCCAGGAAGCGCACGAAGCGATTCGTCCTTCCGACGTCAACCTGCGTCCGACCCAGCTGTCGGGCATGGAGCGCGACGCCGAGCGCCTGTACGACCTGATCTGGCGCCAGTTCGTGGCCTGCCAGATGCCGCCGGCCGAGTACCTGTCCACCACCGTCAGCGCCGCTGCCGGTGACTTCGAGCTGCGTGCCAAGGGCCGCATCCTCAAGTTCGATGGCTACACCAAGGTGCTGCCGCAGCAGAGCAAGCCGGGCGAGGACGACGTCCTGCCGGTCATGAACCAGGGCGATGCGATGAAGCTGCTCAAGCTCGACCCGAGCCAGCACTTCACCAAGCCGCCGGCGCGCTTCTCCGAAGCCAGCCTGGTCAAGGAACTGGAAAAGCGCGGCATCGGTCGCCCGTCCACCTACGCGGCGATCATCTCCACCATCCAGGAGCGCGGCTACGTCACCACCCATAACCGCCGCTTCTACGCGGAAAAGATGGGCGACATCGTCACCGACCGCCTCAACGAGAGCTTCTCCAATCTGATGGACTACGGCTTCACCGCCGGCATGGAAGAGAACCTCGATGACGTGGCCCAGGGCGAGCGCGACTGGAAGAATGTGCTGGACGAGTTCTACGGCGACTTCCGCAAGAAGCTCGACCTGGCCGAGGCCGCCAACGACGGCATGCGCGCCAATCAGCCGACCCTGACCGACATCCCCTGCCGCGAGTGCGGCCGCCCGATGATGATCCGTACCGCCTCCACCGGTGTGTTCCTCGGCTGCTCCGGCTACAGCCTGCCACCCAAGGAGCGCTGCAAGGCGACCGTGAACCTGATCCCAGGCGACGAGATTGCCGCGGATGACGAGGGCGAGTCCGAGTCCCGCGTGCTGCGTGGCAAGCATCGCTGCCCGATCTGCAGCACCGCGATGGATGCCTATCTGGTCGACGAGAAGCGCAAGCTGCACATCTGTGGTAACAACCCGGATTGCGCCGGCTACGAGATCGAAGAGGGGCAGTACCGCATCAAGGGTTACGAAGGCCCGAGCCTGGAATGCGACAAGTGCGGCAGCGAGATGCAGCTCAAGACCGGCCGCTTCGGCAAGTTCTTCGGCTGCACCAACCCGACTTGTAAGAACACCCGCAAGCTGCTGAAGAATGGCGAGCCTGCACCGCCGAAGATGGATGCCATCCGCATGCCGGAACTCAAGTGCGAGAAGGTCGACGACATCTACGTACTGCGTGACGGCGCTTCTGGCCTGTTCCTGGCCGCCAGCCAGTTCCCGAAGAATCGCGAGACCCGTGCTCCGCTGGTGGCCGAGCTGATTCCGCACAAGGAAGAGCTGGATCCGAAGTACCACTTCCTGCTCGCCGCGCCGGCAAAAGATCCGGATGGCCGCCCGGCGGTGATCCGCTTCAGCCGCAAGACCAAGGAGCAGTACGTGCAGTCCGAAGTCGACGGCAAGCCCACCGGCTGGCGTGCCTTCTTCGACGGCGGCAAGTGGAAGGTCGAAGACAAGCGCTGATGGAAGGCGCGCCCCGCTGAGGCGGGGCGTGCTTATACTGCCGAAGTCGACTGCAGAGAGCCCGGTCATGGCGAACGAACTCTATACCCGCACCAACCAGAAGCTGTTCTTCGCCGGCCTTGCCCTGGAAGCCTGGCGCAGCGCCGAAACGGCGCGTGCGATGAATGCCCAGGCGCGCATCCAGGCCGAGCGCGAAGCGGCGTTGTTCCATCTCTATGGTGCCGTGCTGGGTGTGGCCCATGAGATCGCCGGTTACTACCGCCTGCCCCAGGCTGGTGCGCCGCGCGTCGATATGCTGCTGAATGCCGAGGTGCTGGCCGCCGCTCCAAGCCCGGAGCTGGCCGAAATGGTCGAGCTGGCGCAATCGCCCGAAGCCTGGCTGGGTCGCCTGCTGGCCGCCTATGCCGCGCTGTTCCAGCCCCCGAGCGAGCCGAAGAAAGCCAAGGTCGATCCGACCCAGCCGCTGATCCAGGCGGTGAATGTCGACGACGAGGTGCCGGACGAACTGGGCAATGAAGAGCTGGAGGCCTGGCGCAAAGCCCTGAAAGACCTGGTGCTGCGTTTCCGCGCTTCGCTCACCGAGCTCTGATTCCCGCTTCACACTGTGCCGGCCTTCTGGTCGGCCGATGCGCGCTTTGGCTAGGGCGTAGTGGGTGTGGCTGTTACACTACGCGTTCTGTTGTGGAGAACTTCGCTATGCCAACCTCATTTCTGGAAATTGTCGAGCTGCCTGACGGGCGCATTGTGCTGCGTCGCGCGGACGAGGAGGAGGCGCTGGTGACCCTGGAGTTCTCCGCCGATGCCAAGGGCTTCCTGCAGGGCCAGCACATCGAGATCGCCAAGGCGATGTTCAATGTCGGTGTGCAGATGGCCGGCCGTCTCGCCGAAGGTGGTGACATGGGCATGGACGACGAAGGTCCGCGCGTCCTGCACTGAGTTCTGCCGCCTCACTGCGCTCGCGGTGAGGCTTCTTGTTCAGTTCATCCCAGACGAATATTCAGGCTCTGCGCCTGGCCGGCAACGGCAGCGCGGGAAAGCTGCCTGCGCGCGCTTTCGCTGAGATTCAGCCAGCTCACCACCGTATGGCTGTTGCCCAGGCGCAATGCTTCGCAGGCCAGGGCCTGTGCTGCGGCGTGATCGCGGGCAGGCAGCAGGAGGATACGTTCGCGATTCAGGCCGGCCTTGCGCAACCAGTCCGGCGTCAGGCTGGGGGGCGGGGCGATCAGTGTCAGCCAGCGGGAGTCGCTTTCCTCGCTGAGCCCACGGAGCATTGGCGCCAGCAGCGTCAGGCACTGGCCGGGTAGCCCGCGCAGGGCAATCTCGCTGAAGGCACTCTCGTCGGCAACCGGCTCGTCTTCCAGCAGTTCAGGGAGCAGGGGGGCAGTACCGCTCGCCCAGAGTGCTTCCTGGAACAGCGGGAGTTGCGGCAGGTTCTGTGGCTGCGGGTACTGCATGGTTGTCTCCTGTTCAGCGACGGATAACGCCGACGCTCAAGCCTTCGATGACCAGTTCCTGTTCCTTGAGATCGACCTCGATGGGGGCGAACTCCGGGTTCTCGGCCAGCAGCCAGACCTTGCTGCCTTCGCGCTTGAAGCGCTTGACCGTCACCTCTTCACCCAGGCGGGCGACCACGATCTGGCCGTTGCGCGCCTCGCGGGTGACATGCACGGCGAGCAGGTCGCCGTCCATGATGCCGACATCCTTCATGCTCTGGCCGCGAACGCGCAGCAGGTAGTCCGCCGGCGGGTTGAAGAAGGTGGGGTTGATTCGGCAGGTGTCGTCGACGTTCTGCTCGGCGAGGATCGGCGCGCCGGCAGCGACGCGGCCGATGATCGGCAGTTCGTCGTCATTGGCGGCGGCCTTGGGTTCGAAGCCGGGGATGCGGATGCCGCGGGAGGCGCCCGGGGTCATCTCGATGGCGCCTTTGCGGGCGAGGGCTTTCAGGTGCTCCTCGGCGGCGTTGGGCGACTTGAAGCCGAGTTCCTGGGCGATCTCCGCGCGGGTGGGCGGATAGCCGTTGGCTTCCAGGCAGCGTTTGATGAAGGCGAGGATCTCGGCTTGGCGCGGCGTGAGCTTCAGCATGTCCATACTCTGGCTTTTTATACAGTGCCTGGAATTATATACAGTGATAGCGGGCTGGCAATGCTTTTATTGGGCGAGGCTGTTGGTGGAACGTTCGTGCATGTAACCTTTGGACGCTGGCAGGCGTCTTGCTGTACATACGGTCTCTCGTCGCATTGCCATGATATTGGTAACAATCCATCGCACTTTGCTTGACAATAGAAGACGCTGAAACGTATGTTTCAAACAAGTGTTTGTCAGGCGGAGTAGCCATGGCCCAGTCGGAAACCGTCGAACGCATCCTGGATGCTGCGGAACAGCTGTTCGCGGAGAAAGGCTTCGCCGAAACCTCCTTGCGTCTGATCACCAGCAAGGCGGGGGTGAACCTCGCGGCGGTGAACTACCACTTCGGCTCGAAGAAGGCGCTGATCCAGGCGGTCTTCTCGCGCTTCCTCGGTTCGTTCTGCGCCAGTCTCGAGAAGGAGCTGGATCGCCGCCAGGCCAAGCCCGATGCGCCGCGTGCCACGCTGGAAGAGCTGCTCGAACTGCTCGTTGTCCAGGCCATGGCCGTCAAGCCGCGCAGCGGCAATGACCTGTCCATCTTCATGCGCCTGCTGGGCCTGGCGTTCAGCCAGAGCCAGGGGCACCTGCGCAAGTACCTCGAAGAGGTCTATGGCAAGGTGTTCCGCCGCTACATGCTGCTGGTGAACGAGTCCGCACCGCGTCTGCCGCCGCTGGAGCTCTTCTGGCGTGTGCACTTCATGCTGGGTACTGCCGTATTCAGCATGTCCGGCATCAAGGCGTTGCGCGCCATGGCCGAGAACGATTTCGGCGTGAACACCTCCATCGAGCAGGTGATGCGCCTGATGGTGCCGTTCCTGGCTGCCGGCATGCGAGCCGATAGCGGTGTAAGCGATCCGTCGCTGGCCGGCGCCCAGCTCAAGCCGCGCACCAAGTCGAGCGCCGCACAGGCTCCCGCCAAAGTCTGATTTGCGCCCGGCTTCGCGCTGGGCTGCGCCGGTCCGATCGGCTACAGTAGCCGGCCATGGCCGATCTTGATCTTCTCCATATCTCCCTTGCTGACCAGATGCTCTACGGCTTTGCCGCGGGGTGTCTCGTCGTCCGTGTTCAGGTATCCACTGCTGTCAACGGCGCGGGGGAGCGCAACGGGTCCGGCTGCACGCCGCGTGGCCTGCACCAGATACGCGCACGCATCGGTGATGGGCTCCCCAAAGGAGCGGTGCTGAAGGGGCGGCGCTGGACCGGGGAAACCTGGACGCCTGCGCTGCACGAAGAGTTTCCCGGCCGCGACTGGATCCTCTCGCGCATTCTCTGGCTCAGCGGCTGCGAACAGGGCCGCAACCGGATGGGCGAGGTCGACACCTTTCGCCGCTACATCTATCTGCACGGCACTCCCGACTGCGAGCCCATGGCCGTCCCGCTGTCGCACGGCTGTATCCGCCTGCGCAATGACGACCTGCTGGAACTCTTTCCGCGGGTTCCCCTCCATTGCCGGGTCCGAATCGAAGAGGCTGCATGCCCTGAGTGGCACGCAGCGCAATTGAATTGAAAGGAATGCATATGCAAGGCTCCCTGATGCTCGACATCGGCGGCACCTGGCTCACCGCCGAGGACCGCCAGATTCTGCGCCACCCGGAAGTGGGTGGCCTGATCATCTTCGCCCGCAACATCGAGTCGCCGCCCCAGGTGCGCGAGCTGATGGCCGCCATCCGCGCGGTGCGCCCCGATTTGCTGCTCGCGGTGGACCAGGAAGGTGGCCGCGTGCAGCGCCTGCGCCAGGGCTTCCTGCGTCTGCCGGCAATGCGTGCCATCGCCGATAACGCCAACGCTGAGCGCCTGGCCGAGCAGTGCGGCTGGCTGATGGCGACCGAGGTGCTGGCGGTGGGGCTCGACCTGAGCTTCGCTCCGGTGCTGGATCTGGACCACCAGCGCAACGCCGTCGTCGGCAGCCGCGCCTTCGAAGGCAATCCGGAGCGTGCCGTTGCGCTGGCTGGTGCGTTCATCCGTGGTATGCGCGCCGCCGGCATGGCCTCTACCGGCAAGCACTTCCCCGGCCACGGTTGGGCGGAAGTCGATTCCCATGTGGGGATTCCCGAGGACGAGCGCACGCTGCAGCAGATCCGCGCCGTGGACCTGGTGCCGTTCCAGCGTCTTTCCGGCGAGCTGGATGCGCTGATGCCGGCCCACGTGATCTACCCGCAGGTCGACCCGAATCCAGCCGGCTTCTCCCGTCGCTGGCTGCAGGACATCCTGCGCGGCGAACTGGGCTTCGACGGTGTGATCTTCAGCGATGACCTGTCCATGGCCGGCGCCCATGTGGTCGGCGATGCCGCCAACCGCATCGAGGCCGCTCTGAGTGCCGGCTGCGACATGGGGCTGGTGTGCAATGACCGCGCCTCCGCCGAGCTGGCCCTGAGTGCCCTGCAGCGCCTGAAGGTCCGCGCGCCGCAGCGCCTTGAAAGCATGCGTGCCAGAGCCTGGCCGGGCACCGAATACAAGCAACTGCCGCGTTGGCAACAAGCCGTCGGCGAATTGCGTGCCGCACAACTGATCGACTAAGGATTTGCCATGACTGTCTACGCCATCATCGGCGGTACCGGCCTGACCCAGTTGGAAGGGTTGACCCTGAAGGATGCCATCGAGCTGGAGACGCCCTACGGTGCCCCCTCGGCGGCCGTTCAGCGCGGCGAGTTCGCCGGCCGCGAGGTGCTGTTCCTCGCTCGCCACGGCCATCCGCACCGTTTCCCCCCGCATCAGGTGAACTACCGCGCCAACCTCTGGGCGCTGCAGCAGGCTGGCGCCCAGGCCGTGCTCGCGGTGAACGCCGTGGGCGGCATCCATGCTGCGATGGGGAGTGGTCACCTGTGTGTGCCGCACCAGATCGTCGATTACACCTGGGGCCGTGAGCACACGTATTTCGCCGGTGACATTGACCATGTCACCCATATCGACTTCAGCCACCCCTACGATGAGCCACTGCGGCAGAAGCTGATCGCCGCACTGCAGGCGTTGGGATATGCGTACAGCAGTCATGGTGTCTACGCGGCTACCCAGGGGCCGCGCCTGGAAACCGTGGCGGAGATCGCCAAGCTGGAGCGCGACGGCTGCGACATCGTCGGCATGACCGGTATGCCCGAAGCCGCGCTGGCACGTGAGCTGGATTTGCCGTATGCCTGCCTGTCGCTGGTGGTGAATCCCGCGGCGGGCAAGTCCAGCGGCATCATCACCATGGCCGAGATCGAGCAGGCGCTGCACGACGGCATCGGCAAGGTGCGCGAGGTGCTGGGGCGCGTGCTGGTGAGTTGACGCTTCGCTCCTGCAGGTGAAAAAAAGCCCGGCGATTGCCGGGCTTTTTCTTTATTGCGCGGGCTGGGCCGGCGGCGGGGCGTCGAAGCCACCGTCTGCCGGAGCGGCCGGCGCAGGCTGCTGCGGCGCATCCGGGCCGGTCGGCGCCTCGTCTTCCATGCCCGGCGGCGGGGCGGCGGCCGGCTTGGCGTTGAGCGGGGTCACTTTAATCAACATGCCCAGGCTCGGGTGGTCGAGGTAGGTCAGCACGCTGTTCTTCAGGCTGGCTTCCTGGACCATGTGCTGGCTGGCGGCGAGCAGGCCGTCCTGGCCGAACTGGTTGATCCAGAAGTCGGTCTGGGTGTTCACGAAGCGTTGCTGGCTGAGAGTGACGGTACCTTCCACCGGGAAGTGGCTGTCACGCTGGGCGCCCTCGGTCAGGGAAACCTTCACCGGGTTGGCATCGATCTCCTGGCGCCAGGCCTTGTGCATCAGCACCTGGAAGCCTTCGTTCTGCTTGAGCTTGGCGACCTGGGCGTCCATGGCAGTAGGGCGCGAGCTGTCCGGGCCGGGCGGTTGCGCACCCTTGGCCCAGTCATCCGGGGCGGGGCGACTGGCGAGCACGACGTCGCCGGACTGCTGGAAGAGGATCAGCTCTACCTGGTAAGGCTCGGCAAAGGCCGCCGGCGACAGCAGTGCCAGCGACAGCAGCAGGGGTTGGAACAGGCGCATTGCACGGAATCCTTAGTGAGTCTGTGGCGTGAGGCGCTCGAGCAGCGCTTCCAGCGTGTTGAACCGTTCTTCCGGGCGCTCCATGGGCACCTGGAACTTGAAGAGGGTGGCCCCTTCGAATTTGTACCGATTGGGCTGGCTCTGGATCATCTTGATCAGCACCAGCGGGTCGACGCAGGTATCGGCGGCGAATTCTACCCGGCCTCCCTGGGGCCCGGCATCTACCTTCACTATCCCGAGCTTTTCCGCCTGCAGTTTCAGCAAAGTCAGACGGATCAGGTTCTTCGCCGGCTCTGGCAGCAGGCCGAATCGGTCGATCATTTCCACCTGCAGTTCGCGCAGGCCGTCTTCGTCGGCGGCGTTGGCGATGCGCTTGTAGAGGATCAGGCGGGCGTGGACGTCCGGCAGGTAGTCTTCCGGGATCAGCGCCGGTACGCGCAGGTTGATGTCCGGGCCGCCGCCCAGCGGCTGCTCCAGGTTCGGCTGCTCGCCCTTGCGGATTGCCTTCACCGCGCGCTCGAGCATTTCCATATAGAGGGTGAAGCCCACCGCCTGGATCTGCCCGCTCTGGCCATCGCCGAGCAGTTCGCCGGCGCCGCGGATCTCCAGGTCATGGGTGGCCAGCACGAAGCCGGCGCCGAGGTCCTGGGCGTTGGCGATGGCTTCCAGGCGCTTCTCGGCGTCCGGGGTCATCTGCTTGCGTGGCGGGGTGAGCAGGTAGGCGTAGGCCTGGTGGTGGCTGCGGCCGACCCGGCCGCGCAGTTGGTGCAACTGGGCCAGGCCGAATTTGTCGGCGCGCTCGATGAGGATGGTGTTGGCGCTGGGCACGTCGATGCCGGTCTCGATGATGGTCGAGGCCACCAGCACGTTGAAGCGCTTGTGGTAGAAGTCGCTCATCACCCGTTCCAGGTCGCGCTCGTTCATCTGCCCGTGGCCGATGCCGATGCGCGCTTCGGGAACCAGCTCCGCCAGGTCGCGGGCGCACTTCTCGATGGTCTTCACTTCGTTGTGCAGGAAGTACACCTGGCCGCCGCGCAGCAGTTCGCGCAGCAGGGCTTCCTTGATCACCGACTTCTGCTCTTCCATGACGAAGGTGCGCACGGACAACCGGCGCGCCGGCGGCGTGGCGATGATCGACAGGTCACGCATGCCGGCGACCGCCATGTTCAGGGTGCGCGGGATCGGCGTGGCGGTGAGGGTTAGGATGTCCACCTCGCTGCGCAGCGCCTTGAGCTGCTCCTTCTGGCGCACGCCGAAGCGGTGCTCTTCGTCGATGATGACCAGGCCGAGGTTCTTGAACTTCACATCGTCCTGCAACAGTTTGTGGGTGCCGATGACGATGTCGACCTTGCCCTCGGCGAGCTGGCCTACGGCGCCTTCGACTTCCTTGGCGGACTTGAAGCGGCTCATCACCTCGACCGTTACCGGCCAGTCGGCGAAACGGTCGCGGAAGCTGTTGTAGTGCTGTTGGGCGAGGAGGGTGGTGGGCACCAGCACGGCGACCTGCTTGCCGCTGTGCACCGCGACGAAGGCCGCGCGCATGGCCACTTCGGTCTTGCCGAAGCCCACGTCGCCGCAGACCAGGCGGTCCATCGGCTTTTCCGAGAGCATGTCGGCGACCACGGCTTCGATGGCGGTCTGCTGGTCCGGGGTTTCCTCGAAGGGGAAGCCGGCGGAGAAGGTGGCGTAGTCGACCTGCGGGTCCTTGAAGGCATAGCCCTTGCGCGCGGCGCGGCGGGCATAGATGTCGAGCAGTTCGGCGGCGACGTCGCGGACCTGTTCGGCAGCCTTGCGCTTGGCCTTCTGCCAGGTTTCCGAACCCAGCTTGTGCAACGGCGCCAGGGCATCGTCGCTGCCGGTGTAGCGGGCGATCAGGTGCAGGTTGGCCACCGGCACGTAAAGCTTGGCTTCGTCGGCGTATTGCAGGGCGAGGAATTCGGCGTTCTGACCGTCGATCTCCAGGGTGATCAGGCCCATGTAGCGGCCGACGCCGTGGTCGATGTGCACCACCGGCGCGCCTTCACGCAGCTCGGTGAGGTTCTTGATGACGTTCTCGCCACCGTCGCGGGTCTTCTCGCGGCGCCGACGCTGCATGACGCGCTGGCCGAACAGCGGGCTCTCGGCCACCAGGGCGATGCCCGGTTGGCCAATGCCTGCGTCCAGCAGCAGGCCTTCGTCCATCGGTGCGATGGTGATCGCCAGGCGGTCCTTGTGCGCCAGGAAGCCCGGCCAGCCTTCGACCTCGACCGGGCGCAGCTTCAGTCGCGCCAGCAGTTCCAGCAGCACCTCGCGGCGGCCGGCGGACTCGGCGGTGAAGAGGATGCGTCCGTCGAACTGCTCGATGAACTGGCGCAGGCGTGCCAGCGGCTCGGTGGCCTTGGCCTCGATGGCCAGCTCCGGCAGCGGCTCGGCAGGGAAACGCTCGCGGCCGACGCCGGTCTCGATGGGCTCGGGGCTGACCACCACGCGCGGCCAGTTCTTCAGGCGGGCGAAGCAGTCCTCTACCGGCAGGAAGACTTCAGCGGGCGGCAGCAGCGGGCGCTCCGGGTCGTAGCGGCGGTCTTCGTAGCGGTTGCGTACGTCGGTCCAGAACTGCTCGGCGGCGGTTTCGATGCCCGGCAGGGAGAACACCTGGGTGTCCTGGGGCAGGTAATCGAACAGCGTCGATGTCTCGCCATCTTCGAAGAACAGCGGGATGTAGTACTCGATGCCGGCAGGTGTCAGGCCGCTGGCCAGGTCCTGGTAGATCGGGCAACGGCGGTAGTCGACGTCGAAACGCTCGCGGAAGCGGCCGCGGAAGCCGGTCACTGCTTCCTTGCGCAGCGGGAACTCGCGGGCCGGCAGCAGGCGGATGCTCTCCACCTTATCGATGGAGCGCTGGGTTTCCGGATCGAAGGTACGAAGCGTCTCGATTTCGTCGTCGAACAGGTCGATGCGGTAGGGCAGTTCGCTGCCCATCGGGAACAGGTCGATCAATGCGCCGCGCACGGCGAACTCGCCGTGTTCGTAGACGGTGTCCACACAGCGATAGCCGGCGGCCTCGAAGCGGCTGCGCATCTGCTCGACGTCAAGCTTCTGGCCGACGTCCAGCACCAGGCTGCTGCCAAGCAGGAACTTGGCCGGCGCCAGACGGTGCAGGGCGGTGGTGATGGGCACCACCAGCACGCCGCGGCGCAGTTCGGGTAGCTGATAAAGGGCGGCGACGCGCTGGGAGATGATGTCCTGGTGCGGCGAGAAGACGTCGTAGGGCAGGGTTTCCCAGTCCGGCAGCTGCAGAACCGGCAGGTCTGGCGCAAAGAAGCACAGCTCCTGCTCCAGGCGCTCGGCGCTCTGGCTGTCGGCGGTCAGCAACAGGGTGAAACGTTTGGCTGGGCCGGCCGCTTCAGCGATGGCCAGGCTCAGGGCGGCCCCGGGGAGGTTGCCCCAGGATTGCTTGCCGGCAGCTGTCGGCAATGTAGGGATACGCAATACGGACACGGGCGTTCGTGGCTCCGGTCGAGGAATTTGACCGGTCGGATTGTAACTATCCCGATTGACGGATGTCAGTCATACGACCGCTGCGGATTGCCGGCGATTGTTCACGCCGTCATAATGTAGCCCCTTTTTTCTTCTCCTACATGTGGAAGGTATTGCCCGTGACCCAGAAGCCCGACCAGTGTCTCGGTGAGTGGATCGATCGTGAAGCCCTCGCGGAAGCCATGATTCCGCTGATCGGCCAACTCTACCGTAACAACAACGTGGTGACCTCGATCTACGGCCGTGGCCTGATCAACCGTTCGGTGATCGCGATCCTCAAAGCGCACCGTTTCGCCCGTCACCGCCTGGCCGAAGAAGGCGGGCTGTCGGTTCACGACACTTTCCCGATCCTCAAGGCGATGAGCGAGCTCAAGCTGGGCGCCGCTTCCGTCGACCTGGGCAAGATGGTTGCCAAGTTCAAGGCCGAAGGTAACGGTCGCAGCATCGAGCAGTTCACCAAGGACGAGCTGGCCGACGTGGTCGGCAAGCAGAACGGCGGCGCTCGCGAAGGCACCGATGTCGTCCTGTACGGCTTCGGTCGTATCGGCCGCCTGCTGGCGCGCATCCTCATCGAGAAGACCGGTGGTGGCGACGGCCTGCGCCTGCGCGCCATCGTCGTCCGCAAGGGCGCCGAGAACGATCTGGTCAAGCGCGCCAGCCTGCTGCGTCGCGACTCCGTGCATGGTCCGTTCGATGGCACCATCACCATCGACGAAGAACACAACACCATCACTGCCAACGGCAACCTGATCCAGGTGATCTACTCCAACGACCCGGCGTCGATCGACTACACCCAGTACGGCATCAAGAAAGCCCTGCTGGTCGACAACACCGGCAAATGGCGTGACGCCGAAGGCCTGGGCCAGCACCTGAAGTGCCCGGGTATCGACCGCGTGATCCTCACCGCTCCGGGCAAGGGCGCGCTGAAGAACGTCGTGCATGGCATCAACCATGGCGATATCACCGCTGACGACAAGATCGTTTCCGCCGCTTCCTGCACCACCAACGCCATCGTGCCGGTGCTGAAAGCCGTCAACGACCAGTACGGCATCGTCAACGGTCACGTCGAAACCGTTCACTCGTTCACCAACGACCAGAACCTGATCGACAACTTCCACAAGGGCAGCCGCCGTGGCCGCGCTGCGCCGCTGAACATGGTGATCACCGAGACTGGCGCCGCGACCGCTGCCGCCAAGGCTCTGCCGGTTCTGAAGGGCAAGCTGACCGGCAACGCCATCCGCGTTCCGACGCCGAACGTCTCCATGGCGATCCTGAACCTGAACCTGGAAAAAGCCACTACCCGCGAAGAGATCAACGAGTACCTGCGCCAGATGGCCATGCACTCGGACCTGCAGAAGCAGATCGACTTCGTTGCTTCCCAGGAAGTGGTCTCCACCGATTTCGTCGGCTCCCGCCATGCGGGCGTCGTCGATGCCGAAGCGACCATCGCCAACGACAACCGCGTCGTTCTGTACGTGTGGTACGACAACGAGTTCGGCTACAGCTGCCAGGTCGTCCGCGTGATGGAAGACATGGCTGGCGTGAATCCGCCGGCTTTCCCGCGCTGATCCAGGCGGTCTAGATAAACGGGAGCTCTCGGGCTCCCGTTTTTCGTTACTGGCTCCACCATAATCATCAATAAAATCTGCCAATTCCTGAACCTGGAAAGACTTCAAATGGATGGACAACATCTGCATGAAGGCGAGCTGAAGCGCGGTCTGAAGAACCGCCACATCCAGCTGATCGCCCTCGGCGGCGCCATCGGTACCGGCCTGTTCCTGGGCTCGGCCGGCGTCCTGCAATCCGCCGGCCCGTCGATGATCCTCGGCTACGCCATCGGCGGCTTCATTGCGTTCCTGATCATGCGCCAGCTGGGCGAGATGATCGTCGAGGAGCCTGTCGCCGGTTCCTTCAGCCACTTCGCGCACAAGTACTGGGGTGGTTTCGCCGGCTTCATGTCGGGCTGGAACTATTGGGTGCTGTACATCCTGGTGGGCATGTCGGAGCTGACCGCGGTCGGCAAGTACATCCAGTTCTGGTGGCCGGACTTCCCGACCTGGGCGACGGCGGCGGTGTTCTTCGTGCTGATCAACGCCATCAACCTGTTCAACGTGAAGGCTTTCGGCGAAACCGAGTTCTGGTTCGCGATCATCAAGGTCGTCGCCATCATCGGCATGATCCTGCTCGGCGTCTGGCTGCTGGTCAGCGGCGCCGGCGGCCCGCAGGCCTCGGTGAGCAACCTGTGGGCCCATGGCGGCTTCTTCCCCAATGGCTGGAAGGGGCTGATCATGGTCCTGGCGATCATCATGTTCTCCTTCGGTGGCCTGGAGCTGGTCGGTATCACCGCCGCCGAAGCCTCCGAGCCGAAGAAAGTGATCCCCAAGGCGATCAACCAGGTCATCTACCGGATCCTGATCTTCTACATCGGCGCCCTGGCCGTGCTGCTCTCGCTGTACCCGTGGGATGCACTGCTGCAGAGCATCAACAGCGCTGGCGACCCCTACAGCGGCAGCCCGTTCGTGAAGGTCTTCTCGCTGCTGGGCAGCGAGTACGCGGCGAACATCCTGAACTTCGTGGTGCTCACCGCCGCGCTGTCGGTCTATAACAGCTGCGTGTACTGCAACAGCCGCATGCTTTACGGCCTGGCCGAGCAGGGCGACGCCCCGCGCGCCTTCGCCAAGGTCGATGACCGTGGCGTACCGCTGCTGGCCATTGGCGTGTCGGCCTTCATCACCCTGGCGTGCGTCGTGGTCAACTACGTGATCCCGCACCAGGCGCTGGAGCTGCTGATGTCCCTGGTGGTCGCCGCGCTGGTGATCAACTGGGCGATGATCAGCCTGGCCCACATGAAGTTCCGCAAGGCCATGGCGGCCAAGGGCGTGCAGCCGTTCTTCCGCGCACTGTGGTACCCCTTCGGCAACTGGCTGTGCCTGGCCTTCGTGGTGTTCATCCTGGGCATCATGCTGCAGATCCCTGGCATCGACGTGTCGGTGTATGCGATCCCGGTGTGGATCGTGCTGATGGGCGCCTGCTATTTCCTGTTCAAGCGCAAGTCCCCGGCCAAGGCTGACGCCTGAGCCGGTCGGGAAACGGGAGCTTCGGCTCCCGTTTTCTTTTGGTAATGCACCTTTGCCACAGCGGAAACAGTGCGGCGGGGTGCTTGCGGTAGAATGCCCGGCGCCGCGCGCCTGCCGGCTGATGGAGAAGACCTTGTCCCGTGCAAGCCTGTTGATCGTGCTACTGGTCGCGACCTTGACTGGCTGCGGGCAGTCCATCGAACGCTTCGGTGGCCCGACCATGGGCAGCAGCTACACGGTGCAATACGTGCCGACCGGCAAGGCGCCGGACGCTGCGAAGCTCAAGGTGGAAGTCGATACGATTCTGGCCAGCCTCGACGAGCAGTTCTCGACCTACCGCGACGATTCCGTGGTCTCCCGCTTCAATGCCCTGCCGGCCGGCGCCTGCATGGCGTTGCCGGCGGACATGCTCAAGCTCTGGCGCTATGGCGAGGAGTTGTCGCAGCAGAGCGGAGGTGCCTTCGACCTGACCGTCGAGCCGCTGATGAACCTGTGGGGCTTCGGCCCGCAGTCGCGTCGCGAGCAGGTACCGGCTCCGGCCGATCTGCAGCGTGAACGCGCCCGCGTTGGCCATCAGCACCTGCGCCTGCAAGGCGAGCAGTTGTGCAAGGACGTCGACGCGCAGCTGGACTTCGACAGCATCGTCGCCGGTTACGCGGTGGATCAGGTCAGTGCACGGCTGACGGAGTTGGGCCTGACGGATTACCTGGTGGAAATCACCGGCGAGCTCAAGGCCGTGGGCCACAAGCCCGATGGCACGCCCTGGCGCATCGCCCTGGAAGTGCCCAGCGGCGAGCGCGAGCGGCAGGTGGAGCGCTCGGTGGCGGTGGACGGTTTCGGCCTGTCCACCTCGGGCGACTACCGCAATTATTTCGAGGAAGGTGGGCAGCGCTATTCGCACACCTTCGACCCGCGCACTGGCGCGCCGGTCCGGCATGCGCTGGCGTCGGTGACCGTGGCGGAAGCCCAGGCCTTGCGTGCCGATGGCCTGTCGACCCTGCTGATGGTGCTGGGGCCGGAGGAGGGCTATACCTTTGCCGAGCGCAACGGGCTGGCAGCTTTCTTCATCGTGCGCCAAGGCGAAGGTTTCGTGACCCGCGCGACGCCGCGCTTCGAAGCGCTGTTCCCGTCGCCTGAATGAAAGCTTCGGCGGGCATGATGGCGGCCCGCAGTGAGGGGCACGGCTTGTAGTGGCGGCAAAATTCGCCTACCTGCCGACCAACCGCTAATGTGCAGCCTTTTGCCGCAGGGCTAAGCTGCGCCAATGATTTCGATCCGCCTCGGCGCATGTGGTGCCGGGGCTTCGCCGGGAGCGCCAAGCGGGCGCCCCGGCCTGTTCTGAAGGAGTACGCATGGCTGTCTACAACTACGACGTGGTGATTCTCGGCACGGGCCCGGCAGGCGAGGGGGCGGCGATGAACGCCTCCAAGTACGGGCGCAAGCTGGCGGTGGTGGACAGCCGTCGCGTGGTCGGCGGCAACTGCACGCACCTGGGCACCATCCCGTCCAAGGCGCTGCGTCACTCGGTGAAGCAGATCATCGAGTTCAACACCAACCCGATGTTCCGCCAGATCGGCGAGCCGCGCTGGTTCTCCTTCCCGGACGTACTGAAAAGCGCCGAGCGGGTGATCTCCAAGCAGGTTTCCTCGCGCACCGGCTACTACGCGCGCAACCGCATCGACATGTTCAACGGCACCGCCAGCTTCGTCGATGAGCGCACCGTCGAAGTCGTCACCCCCAGCGGCGCCGTGGAGCGCCTGGTGGCCGACCAGTTCGTCATCGCCACCGGTTCGCGTCCGTATCGCCCATCGGACATCAACTTCAATCACCCGCGCGTCTACGACAGCGACACCATCCTCTCGCTGAGCCACACCCCGCGCCGCCTGATCATCTACGGAGCCGGCGTGATCGGCTGCGAGTACGCCTCGATCTTCAGTGGCCTGGGCGTGCTGGTTGACCTGATCGACACCCGTGACCAACTGCTGAGCTTCCTCGACGACGAGATCTCCGATGCGCTGAGCTATCACCTGCGCAACAACAACGTGCTGATCCGTCACAACGAGGAATACGAGCGCGTGGAAGGCCTGGACAACGGGGTGATCCTGCACCTGAAGTCCGGCAAGAAGATCAAGGCGGATGCCCTGCTGTGGTGCAACGGCCGTACCGGCAACACCGATCGCCTGGGTCTGGAGAATATCGGCATCAAGGTCAACAGCCGCGGCCAGATCGAGACGGACGAGAACTACCGTACTTCGGTCTCGAACATCTATGCCGCGGGCGACGTGATCGGCTGGCCGAGCCTGGCCAGCGCTGCTTACGACCAGGGCCGTTCCGCCGCCGGCAACATCGTCGAGCACGATGGCTGGCGCTTCGTGAATGACGTGCCGACCGGCATCTACACCATTCCGGAGATCAGCTCCATCGGCAAGAACGAGCAGGAACTGACGGTCGCGAAGATTCCCTACGAGGTAGGCAAGGCCTTCTTCAAGGGCATGGCCCGCGCGCAGATCTCCAACGAGCCGGTGGGCATGCTGAAGATCCTGTTCCACCGCGAGACCCTGGAAATCCTCGGCGTGCATTGCTTCGGCGACCAGGCTTCGGAGATCGTCCACATCGGCCAGGCGATCATGAACCAGCCGGGTGAGCTGAACACCCTGAAGTATTTCGTCAACACCACCTTCAACTATCCGACCATGGCCGAAGCCTACCGCGTAGCGGCGTTCGACGGCCTGAACCGGATTTTTTGAAATACCCCGACCGGCGGCCTGAGCCGGTCGGGGGGAACCTGCTCAGCGATTCCCGATCGTGGCAGTGGCCAAACCGGGAAAGTCTGTGATCAGGCTATCCACGCCAAAATCGGCGAGCCGGCGCATCAGGGCCGGCTCGTTGACCGTCCAGACCGACACATGCAGCCCCTGCTTCTGCGCTTTCAGCAGGCGCTCCGGGGTGCACAGCATCCAGTTCAGCGCCAGCAGATCGCAGCCGTAGTGCGCGGCGACCTTCAATGGGTCGAGCCAGGCGTATTCGGCCACCAGCCCGCGTGACAGGTCCGGCGCCAGTTCCTCCAGCGCGCGCAGCACTGTGCGCGAGCTCGATGTCACGGTAATCCGGTCGCGCAGACCGAAACGGCCCACCAACTGGTGGATGGCCTGTACCGTGCGGCTGGCACGATCCTTCGACGCGCTTTTGACTTCCAGCTGCCAGTGTTCGAACTCGCAACGCTCGAACAGCTCCGCCAGGCGCGGGATAGGGCAGGGGCGCAACCAGCCGGGGCCGCCTTCGCGGGCGTCCATGGTCACCAGGTCATCCGCCAGTTGCTCGGACACCTTGCCGCGGCGACCGGTAGTGCGCTTGAGCGTCGGGTCGTGGATGACCATCAGCTCGCCGTCGCGGGACAGGTGCAGGTCCAGCTCACAGCGCTTCACGCCGTGCTCCAGGCAGTGCAGGAAGCTGTTCAGGGTGTTTTCCGGTGCTTCGCCTTTGGCGCCGCGATGGCCATAGATCAGAGTCACTGGGGCTCCTTGGGAGTCGGTGAAAGGTCCTTGAGGTACTGCGAGCGGTGCTGGCGGACAGCATCGACCACCACCCCGCTCTCGAAATAGACGCTGAATTCGCGGTAGTCCCAGCGGGTGATCGGTGGCTTGCCCACTGCCGGGTGTTCCTCGTCCGGCAAGCCGAAGCGTTCCAGCACGGCCTTCTGGCTGTCGCCGCGGTTCGGCAGCACGATATGCGGATCGCCCTGGTCACCCACGGGTATCGAGAGGATATCGGCCGGCAGTGGCAGCGGGGTGACAAGGCTCAACAGGAGCAGCAGGTGGCGCAAGCAGATGCGTTTGTTCATTCTTCGCGGGCCTTGGCCTGCCGTCGCTCCAGTGCCTGGCGCTGGAGGATGTGACGAGCCAGCAGCTGACGCGGGGCGTCGCCGAGCATCTCGAATTCGGTGCCGATCTCGTAGTCGCCCTCGGCTTGCTGTTGGCAGTGGGTGACCTTCGCGCGCAGCAGCAGGCCCAGGCCGTGGGGTAGCAGGACGATCTTCAGCGCCAGGTCCTGGCCGACCGGGAGCGGCTGGGCATCGCGGAAGTTGATGCCGCCTTCGGACAGCGTCACCCGGCGCGCCGGGCCGATCTCGCTGAGCAGGCTCTGGGTGAGCGCCTGGGCGATCAGGTCGATGCGCTTGTTCATCACCTTGAGATAGCTGGCCAGGGGGCGGTCGCGATCGTGAATATGACGCAGCAGGTGCTGCGACTCGAAGTCGGCCAGGTGCAGGTCGCTGAGCAGATTGAACAGCGCGGAATCATCCTGAAGCACTTCTTGCGACTGGATTTCGCCCTCGCGCAGCGGGCGAAATTCCAATGCGAGCGTATCTTCAATACGATAGTATTCGCGGCGGTTATCCGCGTCTGGAGTGGACATGGCGAACCCACGGCGGCAGTGATGGTCTGAGTGTAAAGCCGCCTGCCCGGCCTCGCCACACGGAAGTCGCACGCCAGAAGGATCTGACGCTCGACGCACTCTTCATCTTCTCAATCGGCCCCTCATGTTCAGACCACTTTCCGTCTACATCGGAACGCGCTACACACGCGCCAAACGCCGCAGCCACTTCGTATCCTTCATTTCGCTCACCTCCATGATCGGCCTCGCGCTGGGCGTGGTGGTGATGATCGTGGTGCTTTCCGTGATGAACGGCTTCGACCACGAGATGCGTACCCGCGTGCTGGGCATGGTGCCCCACGCCACGGTCGAGTCCTACCAGCCGATTTCCGACTGGCAAGGCATCGCCGGGCAGATCAAGACGCAGCACCCCAACGTGCTGGAAGTCGCGCCCTTCATCCAGATGCAGGGCCTGCTCAGCGCCGGCGGCACGGTGCAGAAGGTGCTGATCAACGCCGTCGACCCGAACGAGGAGAGCAAGGTTTCGATCATCGACCAGTTCTTCCAGGAAGGGTCGCTGCAGAGCCTCAAACCCGGCGAGTTCGGCATCCTGATCGGCGACAAGGCGGCGAAGAACCTCGGCGTGAAAGTGGGCGACAAGGTCACCTTCATCGCCCCGGAAGTCTCGGTCACCCCGGCAGGCATGTTCCCGCGCATGAAGCGCTTCACCGTGGTTGGCACCTTCCACGTCGGCGCCGGCGAACTGGACGGCTACGTCGCCATGGTCCACATCGACGACGCGGCGCGCATGCGCCGCCTCAAGGAAGGCCAGGTCGAAGGCCTGCGCCTGAAGCTCGACGACCTGTTCCAGGCGCCGCGCACCGCCTGGGAAATCGCCCGCACCCTGAAGGGCAACGACTACTTCGCCCGTGACTGGACCCGCAGCCACGGCAACCTGTACCAGGCCATCCGCATGGAGAAATCGATGATCGGCCTGCTGCTGTTGCTGATCGTCGCGGTCGCCGCGTTCAACATCATTTCCACCCTGGTGATGGTCGTCACCGACAAGAAGGCCGACATCGCCATCCTGCGCACCCTGGGCGCCACGCCGGGGCAGATCATGGCGACCTTCATGGTCCAGGGCACGGTGATCGGCGTCATCGGCACCTTCATCGGCGGTGTGCTGGGCATCCTCGCGGCGCTCAACGTCAGCTCGGCCATCGCCCTGCTGGAGCGGCTGCTGGGCCACAAATTCCTCAACGCGGACGTCTATTTCATCGATTACCTGCCCTCGCAACTGATGAGCGAGGACGTGATCCTGGTGTGCAGCGCCGCGTTGATCCTGAGTTTCTTCGCCACCCTGTATCCGGCCTGGCGTGCGGCGCGCACCCAGCCCGCGGAGGCATTGCGTTATGAGTAACAACGATCAGGCCGTCCTGAGCTGCCGCGACCTCGGCAAGCGTTACGAGGAAGGCCCGCAGTCGGTCGAAGTGCTGTCCAACGTGCAACTGGAACTGCTGCCCGGCGAGCGCGTGGCCATCGTCGGCAGCTCCGGCTCGGGCAAGAGTACCCTGCTGAACATGCTCGGCGGCCTCGATACGCCCAGCACCGGCAGCGTCTGGCTGGCCGGCGAGCAACTGTCGGCGCTGAACGAGAAGCAGCGCGGCCTGCTGCGCAATCGCGCGCTGGGCTTCGTCTACCAGTTCCACCACCTGCTGCCGGAGTTCACCGCGCTGGAGAACGTCTGCATGCCGCTGCTGATCGGCAAGACGCCGATCCCCGAGGCGCGTCAGCGCGCCACGGCGTTGCTGGAACGCGTGGGCCTGGGGCATCGCCTGAGCCACAAACCGTCCGAGCTGTCCGGCGGCGAGCGCCAGCGCGTGGCCATCGCCCGCGCCCTGGTGAACACGCCCAAGCTGGTGCTGCTCGACGAGCCTACCGGCAACCTCGACCAGCACACCGCCCACGGTATCCAGGAGCTGATGCTGGAGCTGTCGCAGTCCCTGCGCACCGCCTTCCTGGTGGTGACCCACGACACCCACCTCGCCCAGCAGATGGATCGTGTGCTGCGCCTGGAGGAGGGTCGGCTGGTCGCCGCCTGAGGGATACCGGAATGTTCAGACCCCTGTCCGTCTTCATCGGCACCCGCTACACCCGGGCCAAGCGGCGCAACCACTACATCTCGTTCATTTCCCTGACCTCGATGATCGGCCTCGCCCTGGGCGTGCTGGCGATGATCGTGGTGCTCTCGGTGATGAATGGCTTCCAGAAGGAAATGCGCTCGCGGATCCTCGGCATGGTCCCCCACGCCGTGTTGCAGAAGACCAGCGGTCCGCTGGACGACTGGCAGCATGTGGCCGAGGTGGCGAAGCAGAACCCGAAGATCGTCGGCGCGGTGCCCTACACCGAGGTCGACGGCATGCTCTCCTATAAGGGGATGATGCAGCCCATCGAGGTGGACGGCGTCGACCCGGCGCTGGAAACCCAGGTGTCGATCATCGGCCAGCACATGGTTCGAGGCAGCCTGGACGACCTCAAGGCTACCGAGTTCGGTGTGGTCATCGGCGAGATCACCGCGCGGCGCTTCCACGTCAATGTCGGCGACAGCCTGCTGCTGATCGTGCCGGAGCCGAGCATGGCGCCCGGCGGAATCACCCCGCGCATGCAGCGCCTGAACGTGGTCGGTATCTTCAAGGTCGGCGCCGAACTGGACAGCACCCTGGCGCTGATCCACGTAGACGACGCCGCCAGCCTGCTGCGCTGGCAACCGGGCCAGGTACAGAGCGTGCGCATCGCCCTGAAAGACCTGTTCCAGGCGCCGGAAGTCGGTGCGGCCATCGCCAGGCAACTGGGCGACGGCTACCGCTCGGTGGACTGGACCCACACCCAGGGCAGCCTGTTCAGCGCGATGAAGATGGAAAAGACCATGATCGGCCTGCTGCTGTTGCTGATCGTTGCGGTCGCCGCCTTCAACATCATCGCCACACTGATCATGGTGGTGGCCGACAAGCGCGCGGATATCGCCATCCTGCGCACCCTGGGCGCCACGCCGAAGCAGATCATGGCGATCTTCATGGTACAGGGCACGGTGATCGGCCTGATCGGCACCGTCATCGGCTGCGTGCTGGGCGTGCTGGCGGCGTACAACGTCACCGCCATCGTCTCGACCCTGGAGCGCATCGCCGGCACCCACGTGTTCAATTCGGACATCTACTTCATCAACTACCTGCCGTCCGACCCGCAGATCAGCGATATCGTCCTGATCTGCGTCGCCGCGCTGTCGATGAGCTTCCTCGCCACGCTGTACCCGGCCTGGCGCGCGGCCTCGACCCAGCCGGCGGAATCGCTGCGTTACGAGTGATTCACCGGCCCACGAAAAAGCCGCCCCTCGGGGCGGCTTTTTCGTTTCAGGGATCACCCTAGGAGGCGAGCTTGCTCGCGAACAAACCTGTCCACGGCTCCGGGGCTTGGGCGGTTCGCGAGCAGGCTCGCTCCTGCAAGGAAGTTCCTAAAGCCCGCGCTGCAGATTCCGCAGCGCCCGGCGACGCCGCCAGCTGCGGCCGATCCACCAGCGCCAGTACCCCTCGGTGAGCAGGTAACCGAGGAGGCCGACCAGGATGCCGCAGATCACCGAGCCCAGCAGGAAGGGCTGCCAGAGCAGCGACAACTCGCCGCTGATCCATTCCCAGGTCAGGTGCTCGGGCAGGGCGCGAGCGGGGATGCCCATGACCCAGGCGCCCATCTTGTAGGTGCAGTAGAACACCGGCGGCATGGTGATCGGGTTGGTCAGCCAGACCAGCCCGACCGAGATCGGCAGGTTGGCCCGTACCCACACGGCCAACGAGGCGGCCAGCAGCATCTGCAGCGGGATCGGGATGAACGCGGCGAACAGCCCCATGCCCATGGCGCGGGACACGGAGCGGCGATTCAGGTGCCAGAGGTTGGGCGACTGGATCAGCGGTCCGAGAAAGCGCAGGCCCTTGTGGTTCCTGATGCTCTCCGGATCCGGCATGTAGCGCTTGAAGATTCGGCGCGGCATGAAGGAAATCTCTGGCAGACGGACGACGCGACATTATGCCTAGCTAGGTGACAGTCATTCGTTGCCAACTATGTCCGTGTGTAACCGCCGTCGGCCTGTCGGATCGGTAGTCGTGCGAGGCCTCGGTGGCGCTGGGGGATAAATTCGTTGCCACTTGCAGGGATGTTCGCTCTGGCCCTGGGACTGCTGGCGCTGCGCTGGCTGCCGGCGCTGCCATCCGGTTGGGTGCTGCTGCTTCTCGCATTGTGCGCTTTGCCTCTGTTGTTCACTCGCGGCTACTTCGTCGGGCTGTTCCTGCTCGGCTTCGCCTGGGCCTGCCAATCGGCCCAGTGGGCGCTGGATGACCGGCTGGCGCCGGAGCTGGACGGCCGCACGCTGTGGCTGGAGGGCAGGGTAGAGGGCTTGCCGGATCGTTCGGGGCCTTCAGTGCGCTTCGTGCTCTCCGAGGCTTCCAGCCCGCGCGCGCAGGTTCCGGCAACACTGCGCCTGTCCTGGTTCGGCGGGCCGCCGGTAGAAGGTGGCGAGCGCTGGCGGTTGGCAGTGAAGCTCAAGCGTCCCCACGGCATGGTCAACGGCGTGGGCTTCGATTACGAGGCCTGGCTCACTGCCCAGCGCATCGGCGCCACCGGCAGCGTGAAGGACGGGCAGCGCCTGGAGGCTTCCAGCGGCCCGCGCGCCTGGCGCGAAGCCTGGAGGCAACGCCTGCTGGCAGTGGACGCCCAGGGGCGCTCTGGTGCGCTTGCCGCGCTGGTGCTGGGCGACGCTTCCGGGTTGACCACGGCGGACTGGCAGGTCCTGCAGGACACCGGAACCCTGCACCTGATGGTGATTTCCGGCTCACACATTTCCCTGCTGGCGGGCCTGCTCTACGCCGTCGTGGCGGGGCTGGCGCGCCTGGGCTGCTGGCCATCCCGTCTGCCCTGGTTGCCCTGCGCCTGCCTGCTGGCTGCCAGCGGTGCCTGGGCCTACAGCCTGATGGCGGGCTTCGAGGTGCCGTTGCAGCGCGCGTGCGTGATGGTCTCCATCGTCCTGCTGTGGCGTTTGCGCTATCGCCATCGGGGATTGTGGACGCCGCTGCTGGGCGCTTTGCTAGCCGTGCTGGTGGCTGAGCCCTTGGTGGTGTTGCTGCCGGGGTTCTGGTTGTCCTACGCGGCGGTGGCTTTGCTGATCTTCGGCTTCTCCGGCCGCCTGGGGCGCTGGACGGCCTGGCGCACCTGGCTGCGTGCGCAGTGGCTGATGGCGATCGGGTTGTTGCCGGCGTCCATCGCGCTGGGCCTGCCGCTGAGCATTTCCGGTGTCGCCGCCAACCTGATTGCGGTGCCCTGGGTGGAGCTGGTCGTGGTTCCGCTCGCTCTGTTGGGCAGTCTGGCGCTGGGGGTTCCCGGCGTGGGGGAGTTGCTGCTCTGGGTGTCCGGCGGCCTGCTGGAAATACTGTTTCGTCTGCTCGGATGGATGGCCGAGCTGGCGCCCGCCTGGCAGCCGGTGGCGGCGCCAACCTGGACGCTGATACTGGCGATGCTCGGTGCGCTCCTGCTGCTGGCGCCGGCGGGAGTACCGCTGCGCTCGCTCGGGCTGGCGATGTTCCTGCCGGTGTTCTGGCCGAGCATTCCGCTGCCCGCGCCGGGCATGGCCGAGATCCGGGTACTGGACGTGGGGCAGGGGCTTTCGGTGCTGATCCGTACCCGCAGTCAGAGCTGGCTCTACGACACTGGTGCGCGCAACGGAGATTTCGATATCGGCGAGCGGGTGGTGGTGCCGACCTTGCGGAGTCTTGGCGTCGGCAAGCTCGATCTGCTGATGCTCAGCCATGCGGACAATGACCATGCCGGCGGTGCGTTGGCGGTGAAGCATTCACTCCGGCCTGCGCAGGTTATCAGTGGCGAGCCGGAAAGACTGGCGCCAGAGTTGCAGGCAAGCCCCTGTCGAATCGAGGAATGGAGGGTTGATGACGTACGCCTGTCCAGCTGGACGTGGGCAGGCGCCAGGGAAAGCAACGACCGCTCGTGCGCGCTGGAAGTCGAGGCCAATGGCGAGCGCATCCTGCTCACTGGCGACCTGCCACAATCTGCCGAACTGGCCTGGCTGGCGGCGCATCCGGCCGAGCGCATCGATTGGTTGCTGGCCGGGCACCACGGCAGCCGTAGTTCCTCCGGGCCGGCCTTCCTGCGGGCGATCCGTCCATCCACCGCGATCATCTCGCGCGGTGCCAATAACCCCTACGGCCACCCGCACCCGTCGGTCGTCGAGCGCTTCCGTACGCTGGGCATACGGATTCAGGATACGGCGGAGGAGGGCGCGCTAGTCCTGACCCTCGGTGCCCATGGCGAGCTTGGGGGAGTGCGGGAAGGCGCACATTTCTGGCAGGAAAATTGACCCTGGGGCGGTCGGCTCGTCACGGCCCCTGTGCTAGAGTGGCGCCACTTTTTTTCAGGGGATTCACCACTGTGTGGGAACTGGTCAAAGCTGGCGGCTGGATGATGCTGCCGATCTTGCTGAGCTCCGTCGCTGCCATGGCGATCGTCGCCGAACGTCTCTGGACCTTGCGCTTGAGCCGCGTGGCCCCGCCGCAGTTGCTCGGCCAGGTATGGAAGCAGATCAAGGACAGGAAGATGAACAGCCAGGCCCTCAAGGACCTGCGCGCATCCTCCCCGCTGGGTGAAATCCTCGCCGCCGGCCTGGCCAACTCCAAGCACGGCCGCGAAATCATGAAGGAGTGCATCGAGGAAGCCGCTTCCCGCGTGATCCACGAGCTGGAGCGCTACCTCAACGCCCTGGGCACCATCGCCGCCATGGCGCCGCTGCTCGGCCTGCTGGGCACGGTGTTCGGCATGATCCAGATCTTCAGCGCCTTCATGGGCGATGGCATGGCCAACGCGCCGATGCTCGCCGGCGGCATCTCCAAGGCCCTGATCACCACCGCGGCCGGCCTGATCGTGGCGATCCCCGCAGTATTCTTCCATCGTTACCTGCTGCGCCGCGTCGATGAGCTGGTCATCGCCATGGAGCAGGAAGCCATCAAGCTGGTGGAAGTGACCCAGGGCGACCGCGAAGTCGACTTCGTCGAGGAAGGCAAAGCGTGAAATTCCGCCGCAGAGCGGGCGGAGCGGCCCGCGAGGACGTCTTCATCAACCTGGCGTCGCTGATCGACGTGATCTTCGTGCTGCTGCTGTTCTTCGTGGTCGCCACCTCGTTCACCAAGCCGTCGCAGCTCAAGGTTGAACTGCCCGAGGCGGTCAGCGGCACGCCGCCCGAAGCCACCGAGATCAAGCAGCTAGAAATCTCCATCAGCGTCGAGGGTCACTACGCGCTCAACGGCCAGAGCCTGGCGCGCGACGACCTGGAAAACCTGATGAACGCCATGCAGCGCGAATCCGCCGGCGACAACAGCCTGCCGGTAGTGATCACCGCCGATGGCAAGGTGGACTACCAGTCCGTGGTCACCGCGATGGATGCCGCCGGCAAGCTGGGCTTCACCCACCTGCGCATCACCACCATCGAGTCCCGGGCGGACAAGAAGAGCCCCTGATGGCGTTCTCCGATCGCCTGCTCGACGCCTGGTACAAGGGCCACCCGGCCCTTGCCCTGTTCAAGCCGCTCGAACTGCTCTACCGGCGCATCGCCCGGGGCCGCCGGGAAGACTTCCTCTCCGGCGCCAAGCCAGCCTACCGTGCCCCCGTGCCGATCATCGTGGTCGGCAACATCACCGTCGGCGGCACCGGCAAGACGCCGATGATCCTCTGGTTGATCGAGCACTGCCGCGCCCGCGGGCTGAAGGTCGGCGTGGTCAGCCGTGGCTATGGCGCCAAGCCGCCGCAGACGCCCTGGCGCGTGCGCGCCGAGCAATCGGCGGCGGAAGCGGGCGACGAGCCACTGATGATCGTGCGCCGTTGCGGCGTGCCGCTGATGATCGACCCGGATCGCTCCAGTGCCGTGCGCGCACTGCTGGCCGAAGAACCGCTGGACCTGATCCTCTGCGACGACGGCCTGCAGCATTACCGCCTGGCCCGCGACCTGGAACTGGTGCTGATCGACGCCGCCCGTGGTCTCGGCAACGGCCGCTGCCTGCCCGCCGGGCCGCTGCGCGAACCGGCCGAGCGCCTGGGTGAAGTCGACGCCGTGCTGTACAACGGCGCGCCCAGCGACCCGCCGGGGGCGTTCTCCTTCACCCTGCAACCATCTGCCTTGATCAACCTGGCCAGCGGCGAACGCCGTGGCGTCGAGCATTTCCCCGCCGGTCAGGCACTCCATGCCCTGGCCGGCATCGGCAACCCGCGGCGTTTCTTCACGACGCTCGAGGCGCTAAACTGGCGGCCGATTCCGCATCCCTTCCCCGACCATGCGGCCTTTACCGCCGAGCAGCTGCGCTTCACGCCGGAACTGCCGCTGGTCATGACCGAGAAGGATGCGGTGAAATGCCGGTCCTTCGCCGCGCCCGACTGGTGGTACCTCGCCGTCGAAGCGCAGCCCTCGCCGGCCTTCGTCGCCTGGTTCGACGCCCAGCTCGAGCGCCTGGTCGCCCGCTGATCCGCCGTCGTAACCTGCGCTGCCAGCTTTCAATCCTTTCAAGCTCAAGGAACGCACCATGGACCCGAAACTCCTCGATATCCTCGCCTGTCCGCTGTGCAAGGGCCCGCTCAAGCTCACCGACGACAAGTCCGAGCTGATCTGCAAGGCCGACGGCCTGGCCTACCCGGTGCGCGACGGCATCCCGGTGATGCTCGAAGGCGAGGCGCGTACCCTGAACGTCGACGAGCGTCTGGACAAGTAATCCCATGAGCCAGGCCTACACCGTCGTCATTCCCGCCCGCTACGCCTCCACCCGCCTGCCCGGCAAACCACTGCAGGACATCGCCGGCAAACCCATGATCCAGCACGTCTGGGCGCAGGCCGGCAAAAGTTCTGCCACCCAGGTGGTGGTCGCCACCGACGACCAGCGCATCTTCGATGCCTGCCAAGGCTTCGGTGCCCAGGTGGTGCTGACCCGCGCCGACCACAACTCCGGCACCGACCGCCTGGCGGAAGTGGCCGATGCGCTGGGCCTGGCCGACGACGCCATCGTGGTCAACGTGCAGGGCGACGAGCCGCTGGTGCCGCCGTCGATCATCGACCAGGTGGCCGCCAATCTTGCGGCACACCCGGAAGCGGGCATCGCCACCCTGTGCGAGGAAATCCATGATCCGGCCGCGCTGTTCAACCCGAACATCGTCAAGGTGGTCAGCGACAAGAACGGCCTGGCCCTGACCTTCAGCCGCGCCACGCTGCCCTGGGCGCGCGATGCCTTCGCCGTGGATCGCGAATCGCTGCCGGCCAACGTGCCCTACCGCCGCCACATCGGCATCTACGCCTATCGCGCGCGCTTCCTGCGTGATTTCGTGGCCTGGGGGCCGTGCTGGCTCGAAGACACCGAATGCCTGGAACAGCTGCGGGCGCTCTGGCATGGCGTGCGCATCCATGTGGCGGACGCCCTGGAAGCGCCGCAAGCCGGCGTCGATACCCCGGAAGACCTGGAGCGCGTGCGGCGCATCCTGGGGGCCTGATGAAGGTCCTGTTCGTCTGCCTGGGCAATATCTGCCGTTCTCCCACCGCCGAAGGCGTGTTCCGCCACAAGGTCCGCGAGGCGGGCCTTGAGGATCGAGTGGAGATCGATTCGGCCGGCACCGGCGACTGGCATGTCGGCAAGGCGCCGGATGCGCGCACCCGTGCCGCGGCGCTGCGCCGTGGTTATGACCTGTCGAGCCTGCGGGCACGACAGGTCAGTGCGGCGGATTTCTCCCGCTACGACCTGGTCCTGGCCATGGACAACGCCAACCTGCGTGACCTGAAGCGATTGCGCGGCAGCAGCGGCAAGGCCGAATTGGACCTGTTCCTGGCTCGCTACGAGCTGGAAATCGACGAAGTCCCCGATCCGTACTATGGCGGCGAGGATGGTTTCGAGCGGGTGTTGGACCTGGTGGAAAGGGCCTGCGACGGCCTGCTGACGGAAGTGAAGGGGCGACTGTGACGCTGCAACTGCAAGAACGCATTTCCCTCAAGCCCTACAATACCTTCGGCGTCGATGTCGCGGCACGCTGGTTTGCCCAGGCCCATGACGACGCCGAGGTGCGCGAAGGCATTGCTGCGGCGGTGCGGAAGGGGCTGCCGTTGATGGTCATCGGTGGCGGCAGCAACCTGCTGCTGACCCGCGACGTCGAGGCGCTGGCGCTGCGCATGGCTTCCCGCGGCGTTCGCATCCTCAGTGATGATGGCGAGCGGGTGGTGGTCGAGGCAGAGGCCGGCGAGGTGTGGGACGGCTTCGTGCGCTGGACCCTGTCCCAGGGCTTCGCTGGGCTGGAAAACCTCAGCCTGATTCCGGGTACCGTGGGCGCTGCGCCCATGCAGAACATCGGCGCCTATGGCGTGGAGCTCAAGGATGTGTTCGCCGGCCTGACCGCGCTGGACCGCCAGACGGGCGAGCTGCGCGAGTTCGACCTGGAGGACTGCGCCTTCGCCTACCGCGAAAGTCGCTTCAAGCGCGAGCCCGGTCGCTGGCTGATCCTGCGTGTGCGCTTCGCCTTGAGCCGTGTGGCAAAACTGCACCTGGACTACGGTCCTGTGCGCCAGCGCCTGGCGGAGGAGGGCGTGACCGAACCGACGGCGGCCGACGTCTCGCGGGTGATCTGCGCGATTCGTCGCGAAAAGCTCCCGGACCCTGCTGTGCTGGGCAATGCCGGCAGCTTCTTCAAGAACCCGGTAGTGTCCGCGGATCAGGCAGTGGCGCTGCGTCAGCGCTACAGCGACCTGGTGGCCTACCCGCAGGGTGACGGCCAGAGCAAGCTGGCTGCTGGCTGGCTGATCGACAAGGCTGGCTGGAAGGGCTTCCGCGAGGGCGCTGCTGGCGTCCACGCGCAGCAGGCGCTGGTCCTGGTCAACTACGGGGGCGCTACCGGGTCGCAGTTGCATGATCTGGCGCTGCGTATCCGGGATGACATCCAGCAGCGCTTTGGCGTGGAGCTGGAGATGGAGCCGAATCTCTACTGAGGTTGCTTCAGATGGAAAAAGGGATGCTTCGGCATCCCTTTTTTGTGCCTGCTCACCAGCGCAAATCAGGCCGGGGCTTTGTAGGAGCGAGCTTGCTCGCGGACGGTCCCTAGCTGCTGAGTCAGGCTGAACGTGGGAGCAGGTTTGTCCGCGATATCGGCGCGATGGCGAGCCAATCGCGGACGGAGTCTGCTACGGCGAAAAGGGGGAGGTTATCGCATTGCGGGCAATAAAAAAGGGGATGCCTAGGCATCCCCCTTTTCATGCTCGGAAGCTATCAGCTGTGGTGTTTCTCAACCACGGTGCCTTCTTCCTCGGTCTTCTCGGCTTTGTCGCCTTCAACCTGTTCGGCAGCCGGTTCGGCCTGCTCCACGGATTGGGCTTCGGCTTCACTCACCGCTTCGGCCACAACAGTCTCTGCTGTGATGTCGGCAGCCGGTTCGGCCGCGACTTCAGCTTCGACGACGGCAGCTTCCTCGATCACCGCTTCGACAACCGGAGCCTGCTCGACCTGCGGGGCAGCAGCTGCAGCAGCGGCGGCTTCGCGGGCCAGGCGCTCCTGACGACGGCGCTCGCGCGGGTCATTGGAGGCACGACCGGTAGCGTTGGCCGGAACGGCCGAGGCGGCTTCTTCGGCGGGCGCCGGAGCAGCTGCCGGGGCTTCTTCGGCAGCGGCCGGCGCTTCTGCCTTGGGCTCTCCGACCAGTTGGGCGACGGCTTCGATCACGGCTTCAGCAGCCGGGGTCGGCGCTTCTTCCGCAATGGTAGGCTCGGTAGCCACCACTTCAACGGTTTCGTGGGCGGCTTCGACCGGCTCCGCAGCCTGTTCGGCGGGCTTGGCCAGGAACTCGATGGTCTGCTCCAGGGCGCTCTCGGTGCGAACGGCCTCGACGACGCCGGACTCGACCGCAACGGTCTCGACCTGGGCTTCGACAGCCGGTTGCTCCTGCTCGCCAGCAGCTTCGGCTACGGCAACGGCGGTAGCAGCGGCAGCGACCATGGCAGCGGGCGACGGAGTGTCGGAAGCAGCCTGCTCGGCGGTGCCTTCGGCGCCAGTCGCTTCACCTTCAACACCATCCACGCCGGCTTCACGCTGGCGCTCGCGGCGGTTGCTGCGGCGGCGCTGGCCGCGGGAGCGGCGACGCGGACGCTCGTCATCCGAACCTTCGTCGTCCTGTTGCTCCAGCAGCTCCTCGTTCGGCAGCTCTTCGGCCTCAAGGGCGGCAGCATCGCGAGCCTGACGGTCTTCACGCGGTTGACGCTCTTCACGGGGCTGACGCTCGGCGCGCTCGCCACGAGGCTGGCGCTCTTCGCGCGGCTGGCGTTCCTCACGCGGTTGACGCTCGGCGCGTTCTTCACGCGGCTGGCGTTCTTCGCGGGGCTGACGCTCGGTGCGTTCTTCGCGCGGCTGGCGTTCGGCGCGCTCTTCACGCGGCTGGCGCTCCTCGCGCGGCTGGCGCTCGGCACGCTCTTCGCGCGGTTGACGCTCTTCGCGGGGCTGACGTTCTGCACGCTCTTCGCGCGGCTGGCGCTCTTCGCGGGCCGGGCGTTCGGCGCGCTCGCCGCGCTCTTCGCGACGACCGCGTTCTTTGCGCTCGTCGTCACGGCGACCGCCGTCACGACCGTCGCGGCGACGGTTCTGCTGGCGACCGTTGCGACGTTCGCCCTGGCCTTCGCTGCGCTCGGTGGCCGGTTTCTCGGCGGCCACCGGGGTCGGCTCCGGCTTGCTGCCGGCGAACAGGCCTACCAGCGACTTCACCAGGCCCTGGAACAGGCTCGGCTCAGGCATGGGTTTGGTGGCTTCGACAACCGGCGCTGCGGCAGCGGTCTGCTGCGGGGCAGGGGTCTGCGGGGAAACGGTCTTCACCGCGGCTTCCTGGCGAACCAGGGTGCGGGTGGCGCTGACCGGCTGGACTTCCTCGTGCTCTTCCGGGGCCATCTCGTAGCTGGCGTGGCCGGACAGCAGTTCGGGGTTGTCGTCGCGCAGGCGCTGGACTTCGAAGTGCGGCGTTTCCAGGTGGTCGTCCGGCAGGATGAAGATGCGTGCACGGGTACGCAGCTCGATCTTGGTGATGGCGTTGCGCTTCTCGTTGAGCAGGAAGGCGGCAACCTGGAACGGCACGCGCGCACGAACTTCGGCGGTGCGGTCCTTCAGGGCTTCTTCCTCGATCAGGCGCAGGATGGCCAGCGACAGGGACTCGACGTCGCGGATGATGCCCTGGCCGTTGCAACGCGGGCAGACGATGCCGCTGGTCTCGCCCAGGGACGGACGCAGGCGCTGACGGGACATTTCCAGCAGGCCGAAGCGCGAGATGCGGCCGACCTGGACGCGGGCACGGTCGGCTTCCAGGGCTTCGCGGACGCGTTCTTCCACGGCGCGCTGGTTCTTCGCCGGGGTCATGTCGATGAAGTCGATGACGATCAGGCCGCCGATGTCACGCAGACGCAGTTGGCGGGCGATTTCCTCGGCCGCTTCCAGGTTGGTCTGCAGGGCGGTTTCCTCGATGTCGCCGCCCTTGGTGGCGCGCGCCGAGTTGATGTCGATGGACACCAGGGCTTCGGTCGGATCGATGACGATGGAGCCACCCGACGGCAGCTTCACTTCGCGCTGGAAGGCGGTTTCGATCTGGCTCTCGATCTGGAAGCGGTTGAACAGCGGAACGCTGTCCTGGTACAGCTTCACCTTGCTCGCGTACTGCGGCATGACCTGCTGGATGAAGTTCAGGGCCTCTTCCTGGGCGTCGAGGCTGTCGATCAGCACTTCGCCGATGTCCTGGCGCAGGTAGTCGCGGATGGCGCGGATGATGACGTTGCTTTCCTGGTAGATCAGGAACGGGCCGCTGCGCTCGCCGGAGGCTTCCTTGATGGCGCCCCACAGTTGCAGCAGGTAGTCCAGGTCCCATTGCAGCTCTTCGGAACTGCGGCCCAGGCCCGCGGTGCGGACGATCAGACCCATGTCGCCGGGAACGGTCAGGCCGTTCAGGGCTTCGCGCAGTTCGTTGCGCTCTTCACCCTCGATGCGGCGGGAGATGCCGCCAGCGCGCGGGTTGTTGGGCATGAGCACCAGGTAGCGGCCGGCGAGGCTGATGAAGGTGGTCAGGGCGGCGCCCTTGTTGCCACGCTCTTCTTTCTCGACCTGGACGATGACTTCCTGGCCTTCGCTCAGGACGTCCTTGATGTTGATGCGGCCTTCGGGGTTCTTCTTGAAGTATTCGCGGGAGATTTCTTTGAGGGGGAGGAAGCCGTGGCGTTCGGCGCCGAAGTCGACGAATGCAGCCTCGAGGCTCGGCTCGATGCGGGTAATGCGGCCTTTGTAGATGTTGGCCTTCTTCTGTTCGCGCGCGCCGGACTCGATGTCCAGGTCGAACAGGCGTTGGCCGTCTACCAGCGCTACACGCAACTCTTCGGGTTGAGTCGCGTTGATCAGCATTCTTTTCATGTAGTACCAATGGTTTCCGGGGCCACCGGAAACGGCGATCGGCACACACGACTCTCACGGTCGGTGCTAAGGCACGTACTCAGGAATGGCGGACCATTCCCGTGTCCAGCGGCAGCAGGATAGAACTGCTGTGCCGCGACTACGTTTCCTGCTTGTTGTGTAAGAACAAGCACTCATCAGGAGGAGGAATTGACTGTCAGATGCGGACGATAAGTGCGTCTACGTTCAAGGCATGCGTTCAAGGCATGAACGCAACGCAATCCGACAGTTGTGCATCTCCGCCCTGCACATTTCCCTAAGAGCCGGGTGCCACTCGCTGAATCCGGGAGCGGGTTGGCTTTTATCACGGCGACCTTGGTTGCCGTGGTCATGTCTCAAGGCCTGGGTTTCGAGGCGCTGTCGGCGCGAGAATCGCTCGGGCCGTTGCAACGCTTCCGGGGACTGCCTGGTGTCCTTTCAATGTGTTTGCAGGCGGTTGGGGATGGCGATTACGCGATCATCCGCAGGCCTGGCCACTTTTGGCGGCCTCCCGAATATAGCAGCAATGATTAAGTGCTTCAATTGAATGAAAAATTGTTATTATATTCGGATGACTAATCCCGCCCCTCCGACTTCCGGCGTCCAGCTGCTTGAAGTCGCGCCGGAGTATGCCGGCCAACGAATCGACAATTTCCTCCGCACCCAGCTCAAGGGCGTGCCCAAGACCCTGATCTACCGCATCCTTCGCAAGGGTGAGGTGCGGGTCAACAAGGGCCGGATCAAGCCCGAGTACAAGCTGCAGGCGGGTGACGTGATACGCGTCCCGCCGCTGCGCCTGGCTGAGCGCGACGAGCCGGTGCCGCTGGCGCAGGGGCTGCTCGAGCGCCTGGAGGCTGCCATCGTCTTCGAAGACAAGGCGCTGATCGTGGTGAACAAGCCCACCGGTATCGCCGTGCACGGCGGCAGTGGGCTGAACTACGGGGTCATCGAGGCGTTCCGTCAACTGCGCCCTGAGTGCAAGGACCTGGAACTGGTGCATCGCCTGGATCGTGATACGTCCGGCCTGCTGATGATCGCCAAGAAGCGCAGCATGCTGCGTCACTTGCACGACGCCCTGCGCGGCGAGCGCATCGTGGACAAGCGCTACCATGCCCTGGTGCGCGGCAACTGGCCGGCGGCGAAGAAGCAGATTGCCGTGCCGCTGCTGAAGAACAACCTGCGCTCCGGCGAACGCGTGGTGGAAGTGAATCCCGAGGGCAAGGAAGCGCTGACCGAGTTCAAGGTGCTGCGCCGCTTCGGTGATTTTGCCACCTTGGTGGAGGCGCGCCCGATTACCGGTCGCACCCACCAGATCCGTGTGCATGCCAAACATGCCGGTCATTCCATTGCCGGCGACCCCAAGTACGGCGACGAGGATTTCTCCCGCGAGATCCGCGAGTTGGGCGGCAAGCGCCTGTTCCTGCATTCCGCGTTCCTGCGAGTGCCGATGCCCGACGGCTCGGTGCTGGAGCTGGAGGCGCCGGTGGACGATATCTGGCAGCGTACCGTGGAGCGCCTGGATGCGTGAGTATTCCCTGCTGATCTTCGATTGGGATGGCACGCTGGTGGACTCCATCGGTCGTATCGTCGAGGCGATGCGGGTGGCGGCGGTCGGTTCCGGTCTCCCGGCGCGTAGCGAGGAGGCGATCAAGGGCATTATCGGTCTTGGGCTGCCGGAGGCTATTCAGACCCTGTATCCCGAAGTCGAAGAAGGCGAGCCGCTGGATCGTTTCCGCCGGGACTACGGCGATCACTATTTGAGCCTGGAAGTGCGGCCGTCGCCGTTGTTCCCCGGTGTGGCCGAGGCAATGGCTGAGTTTCGGGGCTCGGGCTACCAGTTGGCGGTCGCCACTGGCAAGAACCGCCGTGGGCTGGATCGCGTGCTGGCGGGGCAGGGGTGGACGGACTTCTTCGATATCACCCGCGCCGCCGACGAGTCGGCGAGCAAGCCGGATCCGCGCATGCTGCATGAGATTCTCGAGCATTGCCGGGTCGATGCCCGTGACGCGCTGATGGTGGGCGATTCGCCTTTCGATCTGGAAATGGCGCGCCGAGCCGGCATGGATTCGGTGGCGGTGGGCTATGGTGCTCAGTCGCTGGAGGTCCTTCGGGAGTATGCTCCGGCGCTGGAAGTGAATCATTTCAATGAATTGCGCGCCTGGCTCGCCGGGCGCTCGGTCAAACCAGTGCTCGAGGTAGGCAACTGATGTCGGATGAATGGAAGGCGGACGATAGCAAGGCTGCACAAACCGCGGCGGGCGACGACAAGAGCTGGAAGCTGCTGGAGAAGGCCGTGCTGGCCGGTGTCCAGGAGCAGCGCCGGTCGCGCCGCTGGGGCATCTTTTTCAAGTTGCTGACTTTTGTCTACCTGTTTGGCGCCCTGGCATTGTTCAGTCCCTTCAGTGGCCTGTCCAAGTCCGCCTCGCGCAGCGCCAGCCATACCGCGCTGATCGAGGTGAAAGGCATGATCGCCGACAACGAGGCGGCCAGTGCCGACAACATCGTTGGCGCGCTGCGCTCGGCGTTCGAGGATGCCGGCACCAAGGGCATCGTCCTGCGCATCAATAGCCCGGGCGGCAGCCCGGTACAGTCCGGCTATATCTACGATGAAATCAAGCGCCTGCGTGGTGAGCATCCGGATATCAAGGTCTACGCCGTCATCAGTGATCTGGGGGCGTCCGGTGCTTACTACATTGCCAGTGCTGCCGATCAGATCTACGCGGACAAGGCCAGCCTGGTCGGTTCCATTGGCGTGACGGCGGCCACTTTCGGCTTTGTCGGCACCATGGAGAAGCTGGGTGTGGATCGTCGAATCTATACCTCCGGTGAGCACAAGGCCTTCCTCGATCCGTTCCAGCCGCCGAAAGCGGATGAAACCGCCTTCTGGCAACAGGTGCTGGACGTCACGCACAAGCAGTTCATCGATAGCGTGAAGAAAGGTCGTGGCGACCGCCTGAAGGACAAGGAGCACCCGGAGCTGTTCTCCGGCCTCATCTGGTCCGGTGAGCAGGCGCTGCAGTTGGGGTTGATCGATGGCCTGGGCAGCTCAAGCTACGTGGCGCGCGAAGTCATCAAGGAGAAGGAAATCGTGGACTACACGGTCCAGGAAACCGCCTTTGATCGCTTCACCAAGAAGCTTGGTGCCAGTGTCGCCGAGCGCATGGCCATGTGGATGGGCTTCCAGGGGCCAGCGCTGCGCTGAGTGCTCTTCCTTATATAAGGAAGGAAAAGGCCTGGCGATTTCCGGGCCTTTTTGTTTCCGTCTTGCGGGTCAGGCCTTCTTTTTCAGGGCACGGGTACCTGTTCGGCGAGCAGCATGTCCACCAGGCGGATCAGCGGCAAGCCGATCAGGCTGGTGGCGTCCTCGCCTTCGGTGGCGCGGAACAGGCTGACGCCCAGGCCTTCGGCCTTGAAGCTGCCGGCGCAGTCGAAAGGTTGCTCGATCTCGAGGTAGCGGCGGATGCGTGCTTCGTCGAGGTCGCGGAAGTACACGGTGAAGGGCACGCAGTCGACCTGCGCCCCACCGCTCTGGCTGTTCAGCAGGCAGAGGCCGGTGAGGAAGCTCACGCTCTTGCCGCTGGCGTCTTTCAGCTGTTCGGTGGCGCGTTCGATGGTATGGGGCTTGCCGAGTATCCTGCTGCCATTTACGGCGGCCTGGTCCGAGCCGATGATCAGGTGGTTGGGATATCGCTGGGCGAGAGTGCGCGCCTTGCTTTCCGCCAGCCGGCGCACCAGTTGCTCGGCGCTTTCGCCCGGCAGCGGTGTTTCGTCGACGTCGGGGCTGGCGCATTCGAACGGCAGGCGCAGGCGCTGCAGCAGTTCGCGGCGATAGGGCGAGCTGGAAGCCAGGATCAGGGGTAGCATGGATAACTCCTTCGGTGCGTCGCCGCGATTCTAGCGAAAAGGTCTGTCCATACAGCGGTTTATGGCTAATTTCCTTTGACAGCTTCGGGTGCATCCCTATAATGGCGCGCTTATGTTGAATGGACCGATACCACCTCACGTTGATCCGCGCAAATTGGTAGAACGCGCCGCCACCCTCGAAGGTGAGCTGCCGATCGCCAAGATGCCACGTCTCAACGAGCAACTGACCAGCAGTGATGGCAAGATTCACGCGAAGTTTTCCTTCTTCCGTGATCAGCAGAAGCTGGCGGTCATGCACGTCGAACTCGACGCCGAGGTGAGCATGGTATGCCAGCGCTGTCTCGAGCCGGCCAACTTCCATGTGGGTGGTGCGTACGATTACGTCATCATTCCGGAAGGCAAGTCGATCGATGATCTGCCCAGTGGCTACGATGCATTGGAGGTGGGGGATGACCCCATCGACCTGACCTCGCTGGCCGAGGACGAGTTGCTGCTCGCCTTGCCCATCGTGCCGGTCCATGACCCTGAGGATTGCCAGCAGCCGGTGGGATACGCTACAGCGCCCGAACCGAGCGAGAACGTCGAAGAACGGCCCAATCCGTTCAGCGTACTGGCGCAGTTGAAGCGTGACCCAAACGTTTAGGAGTTAATCAATCATGGCTGTTCAGCAGAACAAAAAATCCCGTTCCGCTCGTGACATGCGTCGTTCGCACGATGCCCTGGACGCGAACGCTCTGTCCGTGGAAAAGAGCACCGGTGAAGTTCACCTGCGCCACCACGTCTCCCCGGACGGTTTCTATCGCGGCCGCAAGGTCGTAGACAAAGGCTCTGACGAGTAATCTTTGTCCGCACCAATCATCGCGATTGATGCAATGGGTGGGGACTACGGTCCCCACTGCATTGTTCCGGCCTGTATTTCCTTTCTGGCCGAATATGCTTCCCTCCAGCTGGTCCTCGTCGGCCAAGCTCCTCTGCTAGAAGAACACCTGCGTGGCCTGTCTCCGGCCGAGCGCCAGCGTCTTCACATTCATCACGCCAGCGAAATCGTCACGATGGACGAGCGTCCGTCACAGGCGTTGCGTGGCAAGCCCGACTCCTCCATGCGTGTTGCCCTCGAACTGGTTCGGGATGGCAAGGCCCATGCCTGCGTCAGTGCCGGCAATACCGGTGCGCTGATGGCGCTGTCCCGCTACTTGCTCAAGACCCTGCCCGGCATCGACCGCCCGGCGATGGTGACTGCAGTGCCGACGCAGACCGGCCACTGCCATCTGCTCGATTTGGGCGCCAACGTCGACTGCAGCGCCGAGCATCTCTACCAGTTCGCCGTCATGGGCGCCGTGGCGGCGGAAGCGTTGGGCAAGATCGACCCCAGGGTCGCGCTGCTGAATGTCGGCACCGAAGACATCAAGGGCAACCAGCAGGTGAAGCTGGCGGCCAGCCTTCTGCAGCAGGCGCGCGGGGTGAACTACATCGGCTACATCGAAGGCGATGGCCTGTATCGTGGGTTGGCCGATGTAGTGGTCTGCGACGGCTTCGTCGGCAATATCCTGCTCAAGTCCAGCGAAGGCCTGGCGGCCATGGTGGCGGCGCGTCTGGAGGAACTGTTCAATTCCAGCCTGCCGGCCAAGGCGGTCGGCTTGATGGCGATGCCTTTCCTGCGCCGTCTGCGGGGCGATCTGACGCCGTCCCAGCACAATGGCGCGAGTTTCCTGGGGTTGCAGGGCATCGTGGTGAAGAGTCACGGCAGTGCGAAGGAAGAGGGCATTCAGAGCGCCTTGCGTCGCGCGCTGCTGGAAGTTCGCGAGAATCTGCCCCAGCGGCTGCATGGCCGATTGGAACATCTGCTCTAATGTGTGACCGCGGTCGTCAGACCGTCATCCAACTGTCAGTTCAATGCGCCAGGCTCTCGCCGGCGCTATCCATTTGACGACATAGACAAAAGGGACCTGTTGCAATGTCCGCATCCCTCGCCTTCGTATTCCCCGGTCAAGGTTCGCAGTCGCTCGGCATGCTTGCCGAACTGGGTGCCCAGCACGCCATCGTGCGCGAAACCTTCGCCGAAGCCTCCGCCGCCCTGGGTTATGACCTCTGGGCCCTGGTCCAGGAGGGCCCTGAAGAGCGCCTGAACCAGACCGACAAGACCCAGCCCGCGATCCTTACGGCCTCCATCGCCCTCTGGCGTCTGTGGCTGGCCGAAGGCGGCGTGCAGCCGGCTTATGTTGCCGGCCATAGCCTGGGCGAATATTCCGCTCTGGTCGCTGCTGGCAGCCTGGCCTTCGCCGACGCGGTAAAGCTGGTCGAGCGCCGTGGCCAATTGATGCAGGAAGCTGTTCCCGCCGGTACCGGCGGCATGGCTGCCATTCTCGGCCTGGAAGACGCTGATGTGCTTGCCGCCTGCGCCGAAGCGGCCCAGGGCGAAGTGGTCAGTGCGGTGAATTTCAACGCGCCGGGTCAGGTGGTGATCGCGGGGGCGGCCAAGGCCGTCGAGCGTGCCATCGAGGCTTGCAAGACGCGCGGGGCCAAGCGTGCCGTGGCGCTGCCGGTCAGCGTGCCGTCGCACTGCGAGCTGATGCGTCCGGCTGCCGAGCGTTTCGCCGAGGCGGTCGAGGCCGTTCAGTGGCAGATGCCGCAGATTGCCCTGGTACAGAACGTCACCGCCCAGGTTCCGGCTGATCTGGCTTCGCTCAAGCGCGACCTGTTGGCGCAGCTGTACAGCCCGGTACGCTGGGTCGAGAGCGTCCAGTTGCTGGCCGAAAAGGGCGTCACTGACCTGGTCGAATGCGGCCCGGGCAAGGTGCTGGCTGGTTTGAACAAGCGTTGCGCGAAGGGCGTAACCACCCATAACCTGGATTCCGCGGACGCCTTTGGCGCGGCTCGCGCGGCTCTGGCTTGAACAGGAGATAAGGCATGAGTCTGCAAGGTAAGGTTGCCCTGGTTACCGGCGCGAGCCGTGGTATCGGCCAGGCCATCGCTCTGGAACTGGGCCGCATGGGCGCCACCGTGGTCGGCACTGCCACCAGCGAGTCCGGCGCGCAGAAGATTTCCGAGTACCTCAAGGAAAACGGTATCCAGGGCTCCGGCATGGTGCTCGATGTGTCCAATGACGAGTCCGTCACCGCCGTAGTCGAGGCCATTCAGAAAGAGTCTGGCGCACCGGCTATCGTCGTCAATAACGCAGGTATCACCCGCGATAACCTGCTGATGCGCATGAAAGACGATGAGTGGTTCGACGTGGTCAACACCAACCTCAACAGCCTCTACCGTCTGTCGAAAGCCGTGCTGCGCGGCATGACCAAGGCGCGCTGGGGTCGCATCATCAATATCGGTTCGGTCGTCGGTGCCATGGGTAATGCCGGGCAGACCAACTACGCGGCGGCCAAGGCCGGTCTGGAAGGCTTCACCCGTGCCCTGGCGCGCGAAGTCGGTTCCCGTGCTATCACTGTCAACGCGGTCGCTCCGGGCTTCATCGACACCGACATGACCCGTGAGTTGCCCGAAGCCCAGCGTGAAGCACTGCTCGGTCAGATTCCGCTGGGTCGACTGGGACAAGCCGAAGAGATCGCCAAAGTGGTAGCATTCCTCGCTTCCGAGGGCGCAGCTTATGTAACGGGTGCCACGGTACCGGTGAATGGCGGAATGTACATGAGCTGATGTGACGAGTTCCTTCGTGGCGATGTCATATGCGCTGTCTAAAGTTCTCCAAGCGTTGTGACGCTGGAATAGGCAGAGCATCTGGATTGCCGGAAGGGGCGTCAGCGTTCAGCTTGAAATGCAGAAATCCCTTTCTATACACTTACCCGCAGCCCAGCTGTACGGATTGTCCATAGGAGTGAAAACAAGGTATGAGCACCATCGAAGAACGCGTCAAGAAGATCGTTGCTGAGCAACTCGGCGTTAAGGAAGAAGAAGTCACCAACAGCGCTTCCTTCGTCGAAGACCTGGGCGCCGACTCCCTTGACACCGTTGAGCTGGTGATGGCTCTGGAAGAGGAATTCGAGACCGAAATCCCCGACGAGCAAGCCGAGAAGATCACCACCGTTCAGGAAGCCATCGACTACATCGTTGCCCACCAGGCATAAGACGTAGTCGTCGGTTCCCCGACGAAAGAAGCCGCACGGCCTGCAAAGGCGTGCGGCTTTTCTTTAACGCCGGCTTCTGCCGGCGTTATTGCCGTGAAACACATGAGAGGAAGTCACAGTGTCGCGTAGACGCGTAGTCATCACTGGCATGGGTATGTTGTCGCCCCTGGGTGTGGATGTGCCGAGCAGTTGGGAAGGCATTCTCGCCGGGCGCAGCGGTATCGCCCCGATCGAACACATGGACCTGTCCGCCTTTGCCACCCGTTTCGGCGGCTCGGTGAAAGGGTTCGACGTCGAGCAATACATGTCCGCCAAGGAAGCTCGCAAACTCGACCTGTTCATCCAGTACGGCCTGGCCGCCAGCTACCAGGCGGTGCGCGATTCCGGCCTGGAAGTCACCGACGCCAACCGGGAGCGCATCGGCGTTGCCATCGGTTCGGGCATCGGCGGTCTGACCAATATCGAAAACACCTGTCGTTCGCTGTTCGAGCAGGGCCCGCGGCGCATCTCGCCGTTCTTCGTGCCCGGTTCGGTCATCAACATGGTTTCCGGGTTCCTGTCGATCAACCTCGGTCTGCAGGGCCCCAACTACGCCATCACCACCGCCTGCACCACCGGCACCCACAATATCGGCATGGCCGCGCGCAACATCGCTTACGGCGACGCTGACGTGATGGTCGCCGGTGGGTCCGAAATGGCGGCTTGTGGTCTTGGCCTGGGCGGCTTCGGTGCCGCTCGTGCGCTGTCCACCCGCAACGACGAGCCGACCAAGGCCAGCCGTCCCTGGGACCAGGATCGCGACGGCTTCGTGCTCTCCGACGGCGCAGGTTCCCTGGTGCTGGAGGAACTGGAGCACGCCAAGGCTCGTGGCGCTCGCATCTACGCAGAAATCGTCGGTTTCGGCATGAGCGGAGATGCCTTCCACATGACTGCTCCGCCGGAAGACGGCGCAGGCGCTGCACGCTGCATGAAAGCCGCACTGCGCGATGCCGGCCTGAATCCCGAGCAGGTTGATTACATCAACGCCCACGGCACCTCGACGCCGGCCGGCGATATCGCGGAGATCTCCGCGGTGAAGTCGATCTTCGGCGACCACGCCTACAAGCTGTCGATGAGCTCCACCAAGTCGATGACCGGCCACCTGCTGGGTGCTGCCGGCGCGGTCGAGGCGATCTTCAGCGTGCTTGCGCTGCGTGATCAGGTGGCTCCGCCGACCATCAACCTGGATAACCCCAGCGAAGGCTGCGACCTCGACCTGGTCGCCCACCAGGCCAAGGAGCGTCCGATCGACGTCGCCTTGTCCAACTCCTTCGGCTTCGGTGGCACCAACGGTTCCCTGGTGTTCCGCCGGTTCCAGGGCTGATGCTGAGCTGGATCGACGGCCAGAACGCCGAGGTGCTGTCCGCGCGTGATCGCGGACTGGCCTACGGCGACGGGTTGTTCGAGACCATCCGCGTGTCCGCAGGCCGTCCGCGCCTGCTGGCGCGCCATCGGGCAAGACTGGAGGAGGGCGTCAGGCGCCTGTCCCTGCCGGTCTCGCTCGATCTCGTCGAAGATGAAATCCTGCGTTTCTCCACCCTGCTGGGTGATGGTGTCGCCAAGCTGGTGCTGACCCGCGGCGAAGGCGTGCGTGGCTACGCACCGCAGGCCGATGCCCAGGTGCGCCGACTATTGCTGGCCTCGCCTGCGCCGGCTTACCCGGCGAAGAATTGGGAGGAGGGCGTCAGGCTCTTCTCCTGCGCCACCCGCCTGGCCGAGCAGCCACTGCTGGCCGGCCTCAAGCACCTCAATCGCCTGGAGCAGGTCCTGGCTCGCGCCGAATGGAGCGATCCGGCTTTCGCCGAAGGATTGATGCGCGATGTTTCCGGGCGCGTCGTCGAAGGTGTGTTCAGCAACCTGTTCCTCGTGAAGCACGGCGAGTTGATCACCGCAGACCTCGGTCGCTGCGGCGTTGCCGGGGTCATGCGCGCCGAGATCATCGAGCGCGCCCGTAGCCTGGGCCTGCCGGTCATCGTGCGCGACATCGAGCACGGCGAACTGGCGGACGCCGACGAGGTCTTTCTCTGCAACAGTCTCTACGGTATCTGGCCGGTGCTCGGCGTGGCCGAGTTCACTTGGCCGGTCGGGCCCCTGACCCGTAAACTGCAGGGCCAACTCCGCGAACTTCTGGATTCCTGATACGTGATGCGCAAATTGCTGGTGCTGCTGGAAGGCGGCCTGCTGCTGGCCGGGCTCATGCTGGGCCTGGCGGCCTGGGAGCAGCAGCGTGCGCTGCAGCAGCCGCTCCAGCTCACCGAAGAGCGCCTGCTGGATGCTCCCAGCGGCGCCACCCCCGGTCGTCTGCTGACCCGCCTGGAGGACGAGGACGTCCTGCACGGCGGCTTCTGGCTTCGTCTGTACTGGCGCTTCAACCTGGCGGGCGAGGCGCTGCACAGCGGTGAATACCGCCTGACGCCCGGCATGACTGCCGCCCAGTTGCTCGATCTGTGGCGCGAGGGCGACGTCGTGCAGTACGGCCTGACCCTGGTCGAGGGCTGGAACTTCCATCAGGTCCGCGACTTGCTCGCCCGCCAGCCCAAGCTGGACCAGACCCTGAACGGCCTCAGCGACGCCGACGTGATGGCCAGGCTGGGCAAGCCCGGCGTATTCCCCGAGGGCCGCTTCTTCCCCGACACCTACCGCTTCGTCCGTGGCACCAAGGACGTCGATATCCTCAAGCATGCCTACCAGCGCATGGAGACCATTCTCGCCGAGGAGTGGGACAAGCGCGGCGAGGACCTGCCCTACAAGGACTCGTACCAGGCGCTGATCATGGCCTCGCTGGTGGAGAAGGAAACCGGCGTACCCCAGGAGCGCGGCCAGATCGCGGGCGTTTTCGTGCGCCGCCTGCAGAAGAACATGCTGTTGCAGACTGACCCGACCGTCATCTACGGCATGGGCGAGCGCTATGCCGGCAAGATCACCAGGGCCGACCTGCGCACGCCAACGCCCTACAACACCTATGTGGTCGCCGGCCTGCCGCCGACGCCCATCGCGCTGCCCGGTCGCGAGGCAATCCACGCTGCGCTGAACCCGGTGCCGGGACAGAGCCTGTACTTCGTCGCCCGTGGCGATGGCAGCCACACCTTCTCCGACAACCTCGACGATCACAACAAGGCCGTCCAGGAATTCCAGATCAAGCGCCGCGCCGACTACCGTTCCAGCCCGGCGCCCGTTCCGTCGCCGGCGCAGACGCCGGACGAAGACGCTCCCGCCGCAGATACCCCTGCAGCGCAGTAGCCCGACAACACAAGGAGTGAGCCGAGTGACCGGCCTGTTCATCACCCTGGAAGGCCCCGAAGGCGCGGGCAAGAGCACCAATCGCGAGTACCTGGCCGAGCGCCTGCGCGAACGCGGAATCGAGGTCCAGCTGACCCGCGAGCCAGGCGGTACGCCGCTGGCCGAGCGCATCCGCGAGCTGCTGCTGGACCCGAGCGATGAAAAGATGGCAGTCGATACCGAACTGCTGCTGGTCTTTGCCGCCCGCGCACAGCACATCGCCGGGGTGATCCGCCCGGCCCTGGAGCGTGGCGCCGTAGTGCTCTGCGATCGCTTCACGGACGCCACCTACGCCTATCAGGGCGGCGGTCGTGGTCTGCCGGTGGAGCGCATCGCCCAGTTGGAAAGCTTCGTCCAGGGCAGCCTGCGCCCGGACCTGACCCTGGTGTTCGACCTGCCGGTGGAAATCGGCCTGTCCCGCGCAGCTGCCCGCGGTCGCCTGGACCGCTTCGAGCAGGAGGGGCGCGCCTTCTTCGAGGCGGTGCGCAATACCTACCTGGATCGCGCCCGCGCCGAGCCTGCGCGCTATCACATCCTCGATGCGGCGCAGACGCTGCCCGAGGTGCAGCGCGACCTGGATGGCCTGCTGCCGATCCTGCTGGAGCGCCTCAATGGCTGACATCTATCCCTGGCAGCAGGGCCTCTGGCAGCAGCTCAGCAGCCGCCCGCGCCATGCCCATGCCTATCTGCTTCACGGGCCGGCCGGTATCGGCAAGCGTGTGCTGGCGGAGAATCTGGTGCACTTCCTGCTGTGCCAGCGACCCGCGGGCGGCAAAGCATGCGGCCAGTGCAAGGCCTGCCAGTTGCTCGCCGCCGGCACACACCCGGATTTCTTCCAGCTGGAACCGGAGGAGCCGGAGAAACCCATTCGGGTCGATCAGGTTCGCGAGCTGGTGGGCTTCGTGGTGCAGACCGCGCAGTTGGGCGGGCGCAAGGTGGTGCTGCTGGAGCCGGCCGAGGCCATGAACCTCAATGCCGCCAACGCCCTGCTGAAAAGCCTGGAAGAGCCTTCCGGCGATACCGTGCTGCTGCTCATCAGCCACCAGCCCAGCCGGCTGTTGCCGACCATCAAGAGCCGCTGTGTGCAACAGGCTTGCCCGCAGCCTTCTGCCGAGCAGGCCCGTGCCTGGCTGGCGGGTACTCTGCCGGCCGAGCCGGTGGAGGCGTTGGACGAGTTGCTGGTGCTCGCTGGCGGATCACCGCTGACCGCGCTGCGACTGCAGGGCCACGGCGTGCGCGAGCAGCGCGCACAAGTGGTCGAAGGGGTGAAGAAGCTGCTCAAGCAGCAGGTTGCCCCAGGTCAGCTGGCCGAAAGCTGGAATGCTGTACCTTTGCCACTATTGTTCGACTGGTTCTGCGACTGGTCGCTGTTGATCCTGCGTTACCAGTTGGCTCGGGACGAAGAGGGCCTTGGCCTCGCCGACATGCGCAAGGTCGTGCAGTATCTCGCCGAAAAGTCGACACAGCCCAAGGTGCTGGCAATGCAGGACTGGCTGCTGCTTCAGCGGCAGAAGGTTCTCAACAAAGCCAACCTCAACCGTGCCTTGCTTCTCGAAGCCTTGCTCGTACAGTGGGCAAGTCTCCCTGGGCCGGGCTAGAATCCGGCCATCGGAAAAATCTGCCAGGATAGCTGAATGAGCTTGCCACCAAATCTGGGTCCGCGTAACGGAATCCTGTCCTTGACCATCAAGGACAAATCCGTGCTGTATGCCGCCTACATGCCGTTCATTCGCAACGGCGGGCTGTTCATTCCGACCAACAAGACCTACAAGCTGGGCGATGAGGTCTTCATGCTGCTCAACCTGATGGACGAGCCGGAAAAGATCCCGGTCGCCGGCAAGGTGGTCTGGATTACTCCTCGCGGAGCGCAGGGCAACCGTGCCGCCGGCATTGGCGTGCAGTTCAACGACGGTGACAACACCGCGCGCAACAAGATCGAGACCTATCTCGCCGGCGCGCTGAAGTCGGATCGCCCGACCCATACCATGTAGCTCATCCCCTGTAGAATTAGCAGCCTGTACAGGCTGCAAACACGGAGCGCCCTGAGGGGCGCTTCGTCATTTCCCGGAGAAGGTTTTCATGCTCGTCGATTCCCACTGCCACCTCGATCGTCTCGATCTCGCCGCCCACGACGGATCGCTGGATGCCGCGCTGAACGCTGCCCGTGCGCGTGGTGTCAGCCAGTTCCTGTGCATCGGCGTGAGTGCGGACAATGCCAGGGCGGTGAAGGATCTGGCTGATCGCTACGCCGACGTGCATTGCTCGGTCGGCGTCCACCCGCTTGACCTGGAGCCGGGCGCCGCGCCGGCGCTGGACTGGCTGCTGGGTGAGTTGAACCATCCGCGCGTGGTGGCCATCGGCGAGACCGGCCTGGACTATCACTACGAGCCCGAGGCCGCCGAGCTGCAGCAGGAGGCCTTCCGCCTGCACCTTGAGGCCGCCAAGGTGACCGGCAAGCCGGTCATCGTGCATACCCGCGAAGCCCGCGCCGATACCCTGGCGTTGCTGCGCGAGGCAGCGCTGCCGCAGGCCGGTGTGCTGCATTGCTTCACCGAAGACTGGGAGATGGCCAAGGCGGCGCTGGATATTGGCTTCTATATCTCGCTGTCGGGCATCGTCACCTTTCGCAATGCCGAGCAATTGCGCGAAGTGGCCCGTCAGGTGCCGGTGGACCGCCTGCTGGTGGAAACCGATTCGCCCTATCTCGCGCCGGTGCCCCATCGCGGCAAACCGAACCTGCCCGAGTATGTGCGCGAGGTTGCCGAGTACCTGGCCGTACTGCGCGGGGTGAGTTTCGAGACCCTGGCCGAGCAGACCACCGCCAACTTCCGCCGACTGTTCCCGCTCGCGACCTGATTGCGTCGGCGCTGATACTTTTATGACGCGCAAAAAAAACCCGGGTTCTGGGGGATGAATCCGGGTCAAGACCATTAGGAGTGTAACAATAAGGTACGCGATCCTCGGTACCTTCACCGGCGGGGCACTTGGGGGGAGATGCCGCGCACCGGTATCTTCAAGTATTGGTCAAGATGCCGCGCTTGCCACAGGGTCACCGGTGTTTTTTAAACGGATTTGGAATACATCGCACCGGGCTGAGCAGCTTTCTCGGTCGCGCCTGCATTATTGCCCCGCCATAGCCCTGATCAGTGCCAGGGTTTCCTCGATGACCGCTTCGCTGGTGTAGAAGTGCGGCGAGAAGCGGATGCCGGCGCCGCGCTGGATGCACACTACCTGCTCCGCGCGCAAATGCTCCAGCAGACGGGTATTGTCCCAACCGGCCAGGCTGAATGTCAGGATGCCGGCGCGGCGAGTCGGTTCTGCCGGGCTGTGTAGCGAGGCACCGCAGAGGCGGCCCAGGCCGTCATGCAGTTGCTGGACGCGCGCCTGCACCAGTTCGCCTACCGCCGCCATGCCGACCTCTTCCAGCAGGCCAAGGCTGGCGTCCAATGCCACGGCGCCGAGCATGTTCGGGCTGCCGCACTCGAAGCGTCGCGCGCTGCGCGCCGGCTGCCGGTCGGCCAGGTCGTAGTTGCCGGCGTTTTCCAGCATGTGCCAACCGTATTCCTGCAGCGCCAGTTGCTCGCGTTCGGCGGCGCGGCAATAGAACACACCCAGGCCTTCCGGGCCGAGCATCCATTTGTGCCCATCGGCCATGGCGAAGGCGCAGTCGTAGGCCTGCACGTCGAAGGGCAGGGCGCCCAGTTGCTGGATGGCGTCGATGCAATACAGCACGCCGCGCTGGCGGCAACCGGTCCCGAGGCGCTCCAGGTCCATGCGCAGGCCGCTGGCGTACTGCACGGCGCTGATGGAGAGCAGGCGCGTGCGCGGTGTGCAGGCGGCCAGCAGGTCGCCTTCGGGATCATCGCCGTCCAGGCTCACCTGGATGACTTCCACCCCACGTGGTTTGAGTGCTTCCCAGACGACCCGGTTGGAGGGGAATTCCTGATCGCTGATCACCACCTGGTCGCCGGCGCGCCAGTCCAGGCCAAAAGCGACGAAGGACAGCGCCTCGGACGTGTTCTTCACCAGGGCGATATCGCCGGTGGTCCGGGCATTCACCAGGCGCATCAGGCGTTCGCGCAGGCGCTTCTCGATGGTCAGCCAGCGCGGATAGTCACGGGCACCCAACAGGATGTTCTCCTGGGCAAACGCCGTGACGGCGTCTGCGGCGCGCTTGGGCCAGGGCGCGACCGCCGCGTGGTTCAGGTAGCGCAGGCCGGGTTGTTGGGGAAACTCGGAAGAAAAGCTAATCATGTCGGATGATCCGTGCAATTTGGCGCTGAATAGGCATAATACGCGGCTTCGAATTTTGACTATTTTTGACCGAACAGTCTTTTTATGCAGAAAGAGCCGCGCAAGGTTCGCGAATTCCGTCGTCGCGAACAGGAAATCCTCGACACCGCCCTCAAGCTGTTCCTTGAGCAGGGCGAAGACAGTGTCACGGTCGAAATGATCGCCGATGCCGTGGGTATCGGCAAAGGCACCATCTACAAGCACTTCAAGTCCAAGGCGGAGATCTACCTGCGCCTGATGCTGGACTACGAGCGCGATCTGGCCGACCTGTTCCACTCCGAAGACGTCGCCCGCGACAAGGAGCGCCTGTCGCGCGCCTACTTCGAGTTCCGCATGCGCGATCCGCAGCGCTACCGCCTGTTCGACCGCCTGGAAGAGAAGGTGGTGAAGACCAGCCAGGTCCCGGAGATGGTCGAGGAGCTGCACAAGATCCGCGAATCCAACTTCGAGCGCCTGAGCCAGCTGATCAAGGAACGCATCGCGGCGGGCAAGCTGGAAGACGTCCCGGCCTACTTCCACTACTGCGCGGCCTGGGCGCTGGTACATGGCGCCGTGGCGCTGTACCACTCGCCGTTCTGGCGCGACGTGCTGGAGGATCAGGAGGGCTTCTTCCAGTTCCTCATGGACATCGGCGTGCGCATGGGCAACAAGCGCAAGCGCGACGGCGATACGCCGGCCGCCTGAGTCGCCATTCGCGCGATTCATCGTCGCGGTTGCGACAGGGCTCCCGGCGCCGGTGGGGATATACTTGCATGAGTGATCGCCACCGGAGCCGAGCATGATCGTCGACCGCCAGGGCAGGCGCTTCCGCAATCTTCGCGTGAGCCTGACCGCCGCCTGCAACTACGCCTGCACCTATTGCGTGCCGGACGGCAAACGTCTGGTCGCGGCGCAGGACGAGCTTTCGGCGGAATCCCTGGTGCGCGGGGTCGCCTACCTGATCGAGTCCGCCGGCATCGAGCGTCTGCGCGTCACCGGTGGCGAACCGTTGGTCAGTCCGAAGCTCGATGCCTTCCTGCATGGCGTCAGCCGTCTCGGGCTGCAGGACATCGCCATCACCACCAACGGACAGCTGCTGTCGAAGAAGCTGCCGCTGCTGCTGGATTGCGGCATCCGCCGCCTCAACGTTTCCCTCGATACCCTGGATGCCGATGCCTTCCGGCGCATTGCCCGTGGCGGCGATCTGGCCACGGTCCTCAAGGGGCTCGACGAGGCCCGCGCGGCCGGCCTGAAGATCAAGCTCAACATGGTCCCGCTACGCGGGCAGAACCTCGACCAGGTCGTGCCGCTGCTGGACTACTGCCTGGAGCATGGCTTCGAGCTGCGCTTCATCGAGCTGATGCGCATGGGCCACCTGGCCCATGACCCGAACGGCTTCCACCGGCAGTTCGTGAGCTTGCAGGAGCTGCTGGAGCTCATCGGCGAACGCCATCCCTATATCCAGGCCGATGCGCCGGTGGATGCCACGGCCATTCGCTATGAAGTGCCGGGGCAGGGCTATTTTGGCGTAATCGCCAATGAAAGCGTGCCGTTCTGCCGGACCTGCTCGCGTCTGCGCCTGTCTTCCACCGGTTGGCTGCATGGCTGCCTGTCGTCGAGCAACCGCCATTACGTCGGCGACCTGCTGGACAAGCCGCGCCACCAGGCGCTTCCCGCCTTGCAGCGGTTGCTGGTGAGCGCTCTGGCGGACAAGCAGGAAGTCGCCTTCTCCGGCGGCGCCACCATCATGAAGATCATCGGCGGCTGAGATCGCCCTCAAGACCTGATTAGCCCATGCCCAACGAATTCCCCATTTCCTATATCGAGCCGGTGTTCCGGCCGCCGAGCGAGGCACACTCGCTCATTCTTCCCGTCACCAACGGCTGTTCCTGGAACCAGTGCGGCTTCTGTGAGATGTATACCCAGCCGCAGAAGAAATTCCGCGCCCGCGACGAGGCCGAGGTTCTGGAGGAGATTCGCCGCTGTGGCGAGCGCCTGATCGTCCAGCGGGTGTTCCTCGCCGATGGCGATGCGCTGGTGTTGCCGACTCGGCGCCTGCTCAACATCCTCCGTGCGATCCGCGAGCACCTGCCCGAGGTGGACCGCGTCTCCAGTTACTGCCTGCCGCGCAACCTGCGCAAGAAGTCGGTGGAGGAGCTGAAAGAGCTGGCGGACGCCGGTCTGCGCATGGCCTACGTGGGCGCCGAATCCGGCGACGACGAAGTGCTTGCGCGGGTGAACAAGGGCGAGACCTACGCCTCGACGCTGGATGCATTGCAGAAGCTGGGAGAGGCGGGGATCAAGCGCTCGGTAATGATCCTCAACGGCCTGGGCGGCAGCACCCTGAGCGCCCAGCACGCCGACAACTCGGCGCGATTGATGAACGAGGCGCAGCCGGAATTCCTGTCGACTCTGGTGGTGAGCTTTCCCACTGGCGAAGAACGCTATCGCCAGGGCTTCCCGGATTTCCAGTCGTTATCGCAGGCCGAATTGTTCATCGAAGTCGAGCGCCTGCTGAACGGTCTGGAGCTTAGCGACACGGTGTTCCGCAGCGATCACGCATCCAACTACCTGGTGCTCAAGGGCACGCTGGGGAAGGACAAGGCGAAGCTGCTCGCCCAGGTCCGCCAGGCCATCGAGCAGCCGCAGCGCGCGCAGCTGCGCCAGGAATGGCAGCGCGGCCTGTGATGGCGCGGAAGCTGCATTGCCTGTCCGAATGCCGGTTTTTCGTCGCCGGCTCCGGAGACATTGCATGCGCCAACTGATACTGATCCTTGCCTTCGCTGCCCTCGGCGGCTGCATGAGCCCCAACGACCTGGCTGACGGCACCGATTATTACCTGCGCGACGCGGGCTTCCTCGACCACAGCCAGACTCGCCGGACGACCAACTGGCGGCTGCAGCAGGACTCCTTCATCTATATCGCTCAGGGGCCGTTCGTGCCGCCGGGCCATCCGTATGCACGACCCAATGTGGTGGCGGAGGAGGCATTCGAAGGCTTCGTCCAGTACTTCCCGCTGGTGCGCCGAGCCAAGAGTCCGCTGGGCCTGGAAGGTGCGATGCAGGAGGCGCGCGCAGCGGGCGCCAATTATCTGCTGTATACGCGCTTTGCCCGTGGGGAGGACAATGTCGGCACTTACGAGCAGTACGAAGACACCGATAACGCCGTGGGCCGTGACCGCAGCGTGATTCAGGTGATGCTGATCGAGACCGACAACCGCTACCTGGTGGACAGCGCCACCATCCGCAGTCGCGGCGGTTTTCTGACATTCTATGATGCCAGCCCCGAGGATCTGATCGGGCGGCCGCTGGAAGACTATGCCCGCAGCCTGCTGGGGGTGAAGACGCGAGAGGAGTACCAATGACCGACCCAGGCAAAGCCGGCGATCTGCTGGCGCAGATTCCCGCCAGCAAGGACAAGGGGCTGCCGCCGGTGCACCTGTGGAACCCTGATTGCTGTGGCGATATCGACATGCGCATCGCCCGCGACGGCACCTGGTATTACCTGGGCACGCCGATCGGGCGCAAGCCGATGGTGCGGCTGTTCTCCACCATCATCCGCCGCGATGGCGACGACTATTTCCTGGTCACTCCGGTGGAGAAGTGCGGAATCACCGTCGATGACGCGCCTTTCGTCGCCGTTACCCTGGCCGTCGAAGGGGAGGGCGAACAGCAGGTGTTGCGCTTCACCACCAATGTCGAGGATGAGGTGGTGGCCGACGCCGCGCATCCGATCCGCGTGGAGCTCGATCCGCAGACCCAGGAGCCGTCGCCCTACGTGCTGGTGCGGGTGAACCTGGAGGCGCTGATCCACCGCAACGTCTTCTACCAGTTGGTAGAGCTGGCGGTTCCCCGCGAGATCGATGGAGTTGAGTGGCTGGGAGTGTGGAGTTCCGGCGAGTTCTTCGCCATCGCGCCGCAGCCGTGACCGGTTGGTCTGAACGCGGCCAGTAGTCCCTGTCCTTCATCGCTACAAGTACTTAGCTTGCAAAGAAAAAGGCTCCCGAGGGAGCCTTTTCCGTTACCGCCAACGCCTTACATGTTGGGGTAGTTCGGACCGCCGGTACCTTCCGGGGCCACCCAGGTGATGTTCTGGGCCGGGTCCTTGATGTCGCAGGTCTTGCAGTGCACGCAGTTCTGCGCGTTGATCTGGAAGCGCTTGCTGCCGTCGTCGTTGCTCACGACTTCGTACACGCCAGCCGGGCAGTAACGCTGCGCGGGCTCGTCGTAGAGCGGCAGGTTCTTCTCGATCGGGGTGTTCGGGTCGGCCAGCTTCAGGTGGATCGGCTGGTCTTCCTCGTGGTTGGTGTTGGACAGGAACACCGAGGACAGCTTGTCGAAGCTGAGTTTGCCGTCCGGTTTGGGATAGTCGATCTTCGGCGCTTCGCTGGCCTTCTTCAGGGTCGCGTAGTCCGGCGTCGTATCGTGCAGAGTGAACGGAAGCTTGCCGCCGAAGATGTTCTGGTCGATGAAGTTGAACGCACCGCCACCGATGGCGCCGAACTTGTGCATCGCCGGGCCGAAGTTGCGGCTGCTGAACAGCTCGTCATACAGCCAGCTGCCCTTGAAGGCATCGACGTAGTTGGTCAACTCGTCACCGCCTTCACGGCCGGCGAACAGGGCTTCGGCAACCGAGTCGGCGGCCAGCATGCCGGACTTCATCGCGGTGTGGCTGCCCTTGATCTTGGCGAAGTTCAGGGTGCCCAGGTCGCAGCCGATCAGCGCGCCGCCCGGGAAGACCATCTTCGGCAGCGAGTTCAGGCCGCCCTTGCAGATGGCGCGAGCGCCGTAGGCCACGCGCTTGCCGCCTTCCAGGTACTGCTTGATCACCGGGTGGTGCTTGTAGCGCTGGAACTCGTCGAACGGCGACAGGTGCGGGTTGGTGTAGGACAGGTCGATGATCAGGCCGACCACCACCTGGTTGTTCTCCAGGTGATAGAGGAAGGAGCCGCCCGGGTTGTCGTCGTTCAGCGGCCAGCCGGCGGTGTGCACCACCAGGCCCTGCTCGTGCTTGGCCGGGGCGATGTCCCAGATTTCCTTGATGCCGATACCGTAGTGCTGGGCGTCGGCTTCGCTGTCGAGCTTGTACTTCTTGATCAGCTGTTTGCCGATGTGGCCACGGCAGCCTTCGGCGAACAGGGTGTACTTGGCGCGCAGTTCCATGCCCGGGGTGTAGTAACCCTCTTTCGGATTGCCTTCGCGGTCGACGCCCAGGTCACCGGTGACAATGCCGCGCACCACGCCATTCTCGTCGATCAGCGCTTCCTGGGCGGCGAAGCCCGGGTAGATCTCGACGCCCAGGCCTTCGGCCTGCTGGGCCAGCCAGCGGCACAGGTTGCCCAGGGAGATGATGTAGTTGCCTTCGTTGTGCATGGTCTTGGGCACGAAGAAGTTCGGCACCTTGGCCGCCGCCTCAGGGCTCTTCAGCACATAGATGTCGTCGCGTTTGACGGGGGTGTTGAGCGGCGCTTCGAGTTCCTTCCAGTTGGGGAACAGCTCGTTCAGCGCGCGGGGCTCGAACACGGCGCCCGAGAGGATGTGGGCGCCCACTTCGGAACCCTTCTCGACCACACAGACGCTGATTTCCTGATCGGCGTCGGCGGCCTTCTGTTTCAGTCGGCATGCGGCGGACAGACCGGCAGGGCCCGCGCCGACGATGACGACGTCGAATTCCATGTACTCACGATCAGACAACGATTAACTCCTTCGCCACGGCTGGGCGGCGTTCATCAGGGGGTGGCGGTGAGAGGGGCGACGACCAGAAAATGCGAGATCGTCGGGCTCGTCCCCGGTTGCAGGAAGCGCCGCAAGTCATTTTCCTGGTCACGGTCGGCCAGGGTGCTGCGCCCTCGCTGGCGCAGGTATTCGCCCCAGGACGCGACGATGAAGCGTTCGCTGAATTGGTCCGGATGGGACAGGTCGCGGTACAGCAGCCAATGGCTGGCGCCGTCGCGGCGGCGGGTCCGGCCCAGATCGTGGATGTCGCGACAGAAGGCGTCCCGGTATTCGTTGGCGACCTGATAGATGATCTGCACGGCGACCGGTCCCTCAAGCGCGTCGGGTTCCTGGGCCAGCGGCAGTTCGCCCCAGTGCGCGGAAGGCGTGACCTCCGCCTCGTTGCCCATGCGCAACGGATAGCGACGAGTGACGAGTAGGCCGAGGAGGATGAGGCCGGCCGACAGGGTCAGTGTCCAGGAGACGCCGAGCCGATTAGCTACCGCGCCCCACAGGATGCCCCCTACTGCCATGGACCCCTGGAAGCTGAGCATGAAGATCGCCAGCGCGCGAGCGCGTACCCAGGCTGGAAGGGTGGTCTGGAAGGCGGCGCTGGTGGTCGAGTTGAAGCTGATCCAGGCGGCGCCGCCGAGTACCAGCGACGGGCTGATCAGGTGGACATTGGGTGCCCAGGCCGCGGTCAGCATGGCAGCTACGAAGATCAGGTTGGCCGCCGTCGCCAGGTGCGCGTAGCTGCGAATACGCGGGCGCAGGCGATTGAGCAGCAGGCCGCCCAGTACGGCGCCAGCCCCCAGGCTGCCCAGCAGTAGCCCGTAGCCGTTATGCGCGACCAGGGGGAGCAGTGCCCAGAGTCCGCTGGCGCAGCTGATGAAAGTCAACGTACGGAACAACTGCCCGTGCAGCTGGCGCGCGTGGCGAACGTAACGTATGCCGCCGCGCATGGCTGCAAGCAGGGGTTCCGGAGTGGGCGGCGACAACGTGGCGGGCCGGTATAGAAAGACAAAGATGAACAGAACGAGCAACAGCAGAACGATATTCAGGGCGAATACCCAGTTGATCCCGCTTGCGGCAATGACCGCGCCGGCGAGGGCCGGCCCAACGGCGCGAGCGGCGTTGTAGGCGATACCGTTGAGGTTGATCGCCGCGCCCAACGCGGCGCGAGGCACCGCGTCGGAGGTGGAAGCCTGCCAGGCGGGCACGCTGATCGCGCTACCGGTGCCCAGCAAAAAGGTCAGCGTCAACAGGCTCCAGGGCCCCAGAAGGGAGCTCAGCTGCATCAGATACAGCGCCAAGGTGGCAGCCAGCATAAAGGCGTGGGTGAGGATCAGCATGCGCCGGCGATCGAGCAAGTCGGCATAGACGCCGGCCGGCAAGCCGAACAGAAAGGCGGGGAGGGCAATGGCAGTCTGCACCAGCGCCACCATCAGCGGCGCTGGGTCGAATTTCACCATGAGCCAGGCTGCGGCGACGTTCTGCATCCACACACAGATGTTCGCTGTGAGCGCCGCGCACCATACCGCGCGGAACAGCGGATAGCCCAGCGGCGGCAGGCTGGTGGGCGGTTCCCGTGTCAAGGTAGTCTGTCCACCGGACGGCATCTGGCTGATCCCTTGGCGCTATCGCCTATTGTCAATTTTATGAACGGCGTTTAGCATTTTGAATATGCCCTGTGGGGCTGTCAATCGGCTTCTCGGCCCGCCACCAGCGTCGGGCGAGTAGGCCTACCGTCGAGCGATGCTCGCGATGCCAAGGGGAGTTGCAGAATGACCGATACCCGCGATTCGGATGGACAAGTCAGCACCCGCCAGGAAGGGCAGATCCTGCTGATCTGCATCGACCGCCCGGAAAAGCGCAACGGCTTCACGCCGAAGATGTTCGAGGAACTGGCCAAGGCCTTCACCCACCTGGAGGAGTCGCCCGACCTGTTCTGCGGCCTGCTCTACGCCGCCGGCGAGCATTTCACCGCAGGGCTCGACATGCCGAAGATCGCGCCGCTGCGGCAGGCCGGCCTGCCGCTGTTCCCGGCCAGCGAGGCGGACCCCTTCAACCTGCGCGAGCCACTGCGCAAGAAGCCGGTGGTGATCGCCCTCAAGGGGATCTGCTTCACCGTGGCGGTGGAGCTGATGCTGGCATCGGACATCGCCATCGCCGCGGACAACTGCCGCTTCTCCCAACTGGAGGTCAAGCGCGGCATCATGGCCGGCTGTGGGGCTACCATCCGCATGGTCGAGCGCGCCGGCTGGGGCAACGCCATGAAGATCCTGCTCACCGGCGACGAGTTCAGTGCCGCCGAGGCTTACCATATGAACTTCGTCCAGGAAGTCGTGCCGGCAGGCAGTGAGTTCGACAAGGCCATGGAATACGCGCTGAAGATCGCTGCCCAGGCGCCGCTGGCGGTCCAGGCCACTCGCGAAAACGCGCGCCTGTCCCTGGGGCAGGGGTGGCTTGCGGCGTACTCGAAAATCCAGGCGACGCAGAAATTCCTCTACAACACCGAGGACGCCAAGGAAGGGGTGCAGTCCTTCATCGAGAAGCGCGCCGCGCGCTTTGTCGGGCGTTGAGCCCGGGAGACGACAACAAGATGGCTAAAGGCCCACTCAGCAACATCCGTGTTCTCGACATGAGTCGAATTCTCGCCGGCCCCTGGGCCGCGCAAATGCTCGCCGACCTGGGCGCCGAGGTGATCAAGGTGGAGCGCCCGGGTAAGGGCGACGACTCTCGCCAGTTCGGCCCGCCGTTCCTCAAGGATGCCGAAGGACGCAACACCCGCGAGTCCTCCTTTTACATCAGTACCAACCGAAACAAGAAGTCCATCACCTGCGACATCGCCAAGGCTGAAGGGCAGGCGCTAATCCGCAGCCTGGTGGCGCAGTGCGATGTCTTGCTGGAGAACTACAAGGTCGGCGACCTGCAGCGCTATGGGCTCGACTACGCGAGCCTGCGTGAGGTCAACCCGCGCCTGGTCTACTGCTCGCTCACCGGCTTCGGCCAGACCGGCCCGTATTCCCCACGGCCCGGCTATGACTCGATCTTCCAGGCGATGGGCGGACTGATGAGCATCACCGGCCTTCCGGACGACGTGCCGGGGGGCGGCCCAATGAAGACCGGCCCGAGCCTGGCCGATATCCTGGCCGGACAGTACGCCGCTTACGCCATTCAGGCAGCGCTCTATGCGCGCGACGTCAACGGGGCGCCCGGCCAGCATATCGACGTGGCCTTGCTGGACGCGCTGATTGCATCGACCTCGCACTATGCCAGCCAGTACCTAGTGTCCGGCGACGTGCCAGTGCGCCGGGGTACCGAGGGCAACGGCGGCATGCCTTCGCGGATGTTCCAGTGCGCCGACGGTGGCATCATGATCGTCGCTGGCAACAACGAACAGTACGCCCGTTTCTGTGCCGTGCTCGGCCATCCCGAGCTGGCCACCGACGAGCGCTTCGCCGAGATCGCCCTGCGGGTGGTCAACCGCCGCGCCCTTGGCGAAGTCTTCGAACCCCTGGTGGCTTCCTGGAAGCTGCACGACCTGTTGGAAGCGCTCGACGCGGCAGGGGTACCCGCCGGGCCGATCAACGACATGCAGCAGGTCTTCGCCGATCCGCACGTCCAGGCTCGAGGCATGTGCGTCGAAAGCAGCCACCCGCTGGCGGCCGACGGCAAGGTCAGGCTGGTGGCCAACCCGGTGAAGTTCTCGGCGACACCTATCAGTGACTACAAGGCGCCGCCGGTGCAGGGCGAACACACCGAAGGGGTGCTAGGCGAACTCCTGGGCATGGACGCGTCGGCGGTCCAGGCCTTGCGCGAGCGGGGCGTCGTATAACAACCCGAAGGCTTCGGGGAGCCTGGCTCCCCGACGTCGTCACTGACGGAACAGCAGCAGTTCGTCCGGAACCTGGGTGAAGTCCCGGGTGTTGCCGATGCGTGGCGTCGCGCGGGGTGCCACCTCTGGCTGGAACGCGTGGCAGGCACCGCGCAGCGCTCGCGCGGGCTCGCGGCGCCCCGCGCGCATCTGATTGACATCGAAGCGCCGCGCCGTAGCGATCAGCGCGCAGATCTGTACGATGTATGCGGCTTCCAGCAGGTCCCCCGACAGTGTCTGTGCTGCCCAGCGGGAGAAACCTTCGCGGATGGATTGCCCGCTGTATTCGACGGGGGCGACTAGCACGCCGTCCCCGCAGGCCCAGAAGAGCAGGGGCCGTTCATCCAGCTCTACTTTCAAAACGCTGATGCCCGCACGAGCGTCTCCCACCTCCACGTCATATTGGCGCGCGCCATGGCCTCGGCAGGCGTGGCTCACGGCGAGCCAGAGCAGATCGTGCAGGTGCGTGCAGTGCAGGCGCGGATTAGCGTGGGCGCGGAAGCGCTGGCGATCGCCATCGATCGGAATGCCGACGAACTTCCGTAGCAGGGCAGGGGCCTCTGGGCAGGCGTCGGTGGGGGCGCGCAGGCTCTCGCCGGTGACCGCGGTGAGGCGCCCACCCGAATGTTCGATCTGCAGGCGGAAGGCGTGGTAGTCATCCTCCATCTCAGCGCGTACGGCGTTGGCGCTGCCATGCAGGCGTATCCGGCGGCGGAAGCAGCCGTTGCCGTAGTTGGGATTCAGCTCGACCTGAGGGAATTCGTCTGCCTCGATCATCCGCCATTACCTCCTGATACCTGTGTTGCGCCATGTAGCCAATCGGTGCAGACCTGCACCTCGAAGGCTGCGATGAAGGCGTCGACATCTCGCTGGATCACGCCGGCGTTTTCCGGCGTGTCAAACAGGCGCTCGGCGAGGTCTTGGGCCGAGGCGAAATACTGAAACGCGAACCCGGCGTAGATCGGGGGAAAGTCGCCTGAAGCGCGGACCAGTGCCTGCACCCAGTTGCGCTCGTAGCGCTGGCAACCGACATGGATGCGCTTGGCCAGGGGCACATGCTCATCCCACCGCTGACGTGTCTGGGCCGAGGTCAGGTCGGCGCGGGCCCGCCAGCAGGTGACCAGTTTCCTGCCGTTCGGTCCGGTGTCGGCGGGCAGCGTCGGGGAGTCCTTCTCCACGCATTCCTCCACCAGATAACTCGCCAGGGTCGCCTGGTCGGCGAATTGGCGATACAGAACATCGAGTACCTTCGGCGAGTCGCCCGCCTGCTCCAGGAGAAGATCGTAGCCGGCGTCCCGCCGCTCGAGTGGCTGGCTGACCCTGCAGCCTTCGGCCAGGCACCACTGCAACGAGCGAGGCAGGGCGGGCGCCTCGGGGTTGTGCCACTTCAACGTGGTGATGAACTTCATGCTGCGATCCCCTCGTTAGCTCATATGCGGAACTGTCCCACCGCTTCCCGGAGCCGCTGGGCGAGCTGGCTGAGGTCGGTGGAGAGTTCGGAGGTTTCCTCGGCCGCTATGCGGTTGGTTTCGCTCATGTGGGCCACGGACTCGATACGTTGCGCCATATCTTGGGTCGCCGCGCTCTGTTGGCCGATCGAGGTGGCGATCAGGCCCACTGCATCGGCGACCTGCAGGGACGAGGCGCGAATGGCGCTCATCCGCTCGGAGGCCTGATCAGAAAGGGACTTGCCGGTGCCGACCTGCGCGCTGACGCTGTGCATGCCGCTCATGGCATCTCGCGCCGCGCTCTGCATTGCCTGCACCATGCCGGCGATTTCCTCCGAGGAGCCGCTGGTGCGCGCCGCCAGTTGCCGGACCTCGTCGGCCACTACGGCAAAGCCGCGTCCCTGCTCGCCGGCGCGGGCTGCTTCGATTGCGGCGTTGAGCGCCAGCAGGTTGGTCTGCTCGGCGACATCCTTGATCACCTGCATGACCAGGGAGATCCGGTTTGAGTGCTGGCCCAGCGCTTCGATCAGACTCTCCGCGCCCTGCACGGTGGACGATATGGCGTCCATCTCGTCGTTGCTGCGGGCGATGATGTGGGTTCCCTGAGCTGCGGTGTCGCCGGCATCCTGCGCGCGTTGCCGAGCGTCATCGGTGTTGGTGCTGATATGGCCGATGCTGACGCTCATCTGTTCGATGGCGGCGGCGATCGCCGTTGCGGACTCACTCTGCCCAGCGGACGAGTCGCGCACTCGCTGCGAGGCCTGGCGCGCGTGCTCGGCCATTTCCCCGAGCTGCTCGGCGTTGCCCAGCACATCGCGCATGGACTGCTGCAGTTTCTCCAGCAGGCTATTGAATGCCGCGGTGGTCTGGCTGGCCTCGTCGCGCCCGCTTACTCTGGCGCGTAGCGTGAAGTCGTTATCGCGGGCAACGGCCACGATGGTCTCACGCATCCCTCGCAGCGCGCCGACGATTCCACGGGCGATCATCCAGGCGGAAATCAGCAGGCCGCCGAGGGCGACGCAGAAGATCGAGACGATCAGAGTCAGTGCCCGCTGCTGCTGGGCGAAGCCTTGCTGCCTGGCTTCGAGCGCGGCGGTCTTGTTCAGCTCAATCAGCCGATCAAGTTCTCGGGCCAGGTTGTTGATCGCGCCCTGGGAGGTCTGGTCGAGGCCGACGATCTGACTCATGCCCTGGCGCAAAGGCGCCCATTCCCGGATTTGTCGAAGCTGCCCCAGCACCGCGTTGATTTGTCCATTGGTGTCCTGGAAGTTGGCCCATTCCTGTTGGACCTTCTGCCATGCGGCTTCCTCTTGCTCGCCCTTGGGCAGCGCCGAGTAACTGTCGAAGGCCGACTGCGCTAGCGCCTCGGCATGCTGCTTGTCCTGCGCTACCGATTCGTAGAAGCCTCGCGCCTCTTCCAGGATCGGCCCCTTGTCGTCGACGCTCTCGAACTGGTCGAGGTTCCAGGCGATCATCTCGCGGGTGGCGTTCACCGTTGTCAGCTGGCCGAGGCGAAGGCTCAGCAACTGCTCCACTGCAGGAGCCCGCTGGTTGCTGATGAGCTCCAGTTGGTCGCCCAGTTGCTGGACGCCATACCAGCCGCTCGCGCCCACCAGCAACAACATCAGGGAAGAGAACAGGGCGATGATGGCCAGCTTGGCCTTGATCGAAAATGAACGCATGAGAAGAGTGCCTGTGGTCGGCGGCCCGGAGCGAGCCGAGCCTAGGAAGGCCTGGGTGACGTTCGCTGCGGGGAATCGACGCCCAGGGCTGCGTGAGCGCTGTTAGCGGCGCTCGGCAGGGCATTCATCGTCGACGCATGAGAGGCAGGTGGGGCATCGGGATTCGCTCGCATTGTTGTTTTTATTACATCGAATTATTGAACGATGTTCGTATATGTGTCCACGATTTTTGCTCCGTTCTATTCCGGCAACCCCATGCCGCGCAGGAACAGCCCGAGGATGCGCGCGGCTTCTTGCTCCGACTCTCCACCCCGATCATTCAGCAGCAGGAAGCCATAACCGCCGGTGCATAGGCTGGCCAGGTCCTGTGCGGCTAGGTCCATATCGCCGGCGCCCAGTTCGCCGGTCTGTTGCAGATGGCTCAGGTAGGCGCGCAGCGGCTCCAAGGTTTCGAGGCTCGCCTGGTGGATGGCCTGGGCGACATCAGGGAAGCGTGGGCTTTCGAAGATTGCCAGGCGTAGGAGGGCGAGGCTGTCCGGATCGCGCGCTTCGTCGATTAGAACCCGGATGAATTCGCCGATGACTTCCGCTGGACGACGGCCATCGATGCGCACCTGCTGCAAGGCGGCTCCGGGGGCATGGCAGGAGCGTTTGGTCACCGCGCGAAACAGCCCTTCCTTGCCACCGAAGTGCGCGTAGATGGTGCTTTTGCTGACACCGCTGGCCGCCGCGATTCGGTCTATGGTGGCTGCGCCGAAGCCTTCCGCAAGAAAGTGCTCCCGCGCCAGAGTCAGCAGATGGACGTGACGCTGCTCGGCCTGTTGGCGATTTGGGCGGCCACGCGGGGTGGTCGTCGCGGTTCTTTCTCGTTTCATATTATGAATGGCGTTCCTAAAGTTCTTGTGCTCTTTCATCGTTACCGTGAATACTAATCGAACGACATCGTTCAATTAAGCGAGGTGGCGATATGGCTAGCAAGGTCAGAGTGGGAATCATCAGCGCGAACTGGAGCCTGAAGGTGCATGGCGCGGCTTGGCGCACTCTACCGGGTGTAGAGGTGGCTGCCATCTGCACGGCGCACCGCGAGACGGCTGAGGCGGCGGCGCGCGAATTTGGCATCGGCAAGGCGTACTGGGACCATCGACGGATGCTCGATGACCCCGAGCTGGAGATCATCGACATTGGCACCCGGCCGTCCATTCGACAGTCGATGGTGCTCGATGCGCTGAACGCTGGTAAGCATGTCTACAGCGCCTTGCCCTTCGCCACTGACCTCGCGCATGCCCAGGCGATGGAGGCTGCGCGCGGACGCAACCACGTGGTTGGCGTGGTCGACGCGCAGTTCCGCTGGATTCCCGCGGCGATGCGGATGAAGCAGCTGATCGAACAGGGCTTCCTCGGGCGTCCGCTGGGGTTCAACGTGCAGTTGCTGCTGCCGCTGTTCCGTGACGGTGGCTTCGTCTATCCGCATTGCGCCTACCCAGGCGGCGGTCTGATGCCCTACAAATGGCTCGCTGACCGGGCCAGCGGCGGCAGTGGCTGGCGCAACTTTGCGACCCACTCGGTACTGCTGCTGACGCACCTGTTGGGGCCGGTCGCCCAGGCAAGCGGTTGTGTCGACATCGGCGTGCCGCGTTGGGAGCTGCCGGACGGAACGACACTGCAGGCGGGCAACGAAGACCTCGGCGTCGCCACCTTGCGCCTCGACAATGGCGCCATCGGCAGTCTGCAGGCCGGTTGGTGCGTACCCGACGCCCAGGGTTTGCGCCTGGAAGTGTGGGGGGATCGCGGGCGCCTGCTGCTAGTCGATCCGTCTTTTGGAGACGGGATTTCAGCGCAGCTGTACGGCAGCGACGCCCGACCGGTCGCCTTCGGCAGCAGCGCGGGGGAATGGTTGGAAGTGCCGGACGAGCTGTTCGCGGTGCCGGGAACAACGTTCGATGTGAACAACGCCCCGCCGGTCATGCTCCCCATGGCCTGGATGTTCCAGCATATGCTGGCGGCCATCCGAGGCGAAGAGCCGGCCTCGCCGAGCTTCGCTGAAGCCGTGCATGCGCAGTGGGTGGTAGAGCAGGTACTGACTTCGTCCGCCGCCGTTGCCTGACGGGCTCGGCGGTCTCAGCCCGCACCGAGGCGGGCGACGCTGCTCAGGACCAGGCGCACCAGGTCGGCCTGGCCCCGAGTGGCCGTCTTGGCGAAGATCTGCTTGGAGTAGGTGCGCACGGTCTGCTCGGTCAGCCCCAGGAATTGGGCCGCTTCGACCAGGCTGCTTCCCTGTGCCAGACGAAGTGCCAGCGATGCCTCGGTCGCGGTTAATCCGAGGAGCTTCATCAAGGGGTTCTCATAGTCGAGGGCCTCCGACACCCGGGCTTCGCTCCTGAGGTGGAGGACCAATGCCGGGCTGCTCTGGCAGACATGTCGCAGGGGACTGTGCAGCGCCCGCGCCAGCAACTCGAGGGGTGTCATCCCGGCTACGCGCATGGCGTGGCAGCCGGACGCTGATTCGTCGCCCAGGGCGTCTTCGAGCAGCGCTTGCAGGGCGCTGTCGTCCGCGGCAGCGGTCAGTTTCAACCGGTTGCCATGAATGCCCAAGGCTGGGTGCTCGGCGATGATGCGTCGCGCCGATTCATCTATTTCTAGCACTTCGCAGCGGCCGTCGAGCAGCAGGCTGCCGATACCGTAGTGCCCCAGTGCGTCGCGATAGACGCTCTGCTGGACGCTGCCCTTGGCGAGCACGGCGAACACTTTCAGCGCGCTGGACAGATGCGGTGCTAGCGCCCGCATCAGGGCCAGCTCCGCGGGTTCGTATGCGCGCGCTGGATGGCGCCGGGCGAGGGTGAGCCAGGCGCGCAGGCCGCCGGGTTCGGCAACGTGCAGGATCACCAACTGGTCCATTCCCGCCGGCCTGAGGAACTCGCGATGGAAGCGCCGCCCCTCCGGGCCGGCCTGGGCCAGGATGTCATCCAGCCGGTAAAGCGTGCCGGGCTGCATATCCAAGTAGTCGATGGGGTCGAGCCGGGCGTAGGTATCGCGATAGGGACGTTCGTGCCGCCCGCAATCCCAGTCGGCGTCCTGGATGGCCTGCCTGTGTTGCGGCGCTCCGGCCAGGCCATGGAAGGCGAGATTCGCATAACCGCTATCCAGCCGGTCCCGCAGCGCGCGCAGGAAACCGCGCCAGGGCGCCGCCTCGATCGGCCCTTCGTAGAGCGACTGCAGCAGGGCGTCGTCGGTGACCCGCTGCGCGCCGTCGGCAGGCGATTGTGGCGCGGGCGGGGTGGCGACTCTCGAAATCATAACTCTCTCCCCAAATGGGAATGGGTTTGCACGCTGCGTGAGTTCATTATTCGGAACGAGATGCGAATTCCTAAACAAAAAGGTAGCCAAAGGCCGCCTGCAGAACAATAACCGGGAGGCACGCGTTCCATGAAAGCAGCAATCTTCAGGCAGGCAGGACAACCCCTGGCAGTTGAGGACGTTCCCGACCCGACTCCGGGGCCAGGCGAGATCGTGGTGCAGGTGGGGCGTTGTGGCATTTGCGGCACCGATCTGCACATGACCAGTGGTCATGGTTACACCTATCCGGCGGGAACCACCCCCGGCCACGAGTTCGCGGGCGAGGTGGTGGCGATCGGCGGGGGGGTGCGCAAGCTCAAGGTGGGCGACAGGGTCGCGTCCCTGCCGATGACTGGGTGCGGGGCATGCATCGCTTGCCAGGAGGGTACGCCGTTCTTCTGCAGCCAAAGCATGCGCGGGCTTCCGGGGGCCTTCGCGCAGTACACCCTAGCGACCGAGCGTGAGAGTGTGAAGCTGCCCACCAGCCTGAGCCTGGCCGACGGCGCCTTAGTGGAGCCGCTCGCTGTGGGGCTGCATGGCGTGGCTTTGGCACAGATGGCACCCGGCGCGCGAGTGCTGGTGCTGGGGGCGGGGCCGATCGGGCTGGCGACCGTGTTCTGGGCGCGCCGCTTGGGCGCCGGAGCCATCGCCGTCAGTGCCGCTTCCCGGCGCCGCGAGCCTCTGGCCAGGGAGATGGGCGCGGACGCTTTCCTCGATCCCGAGCTAGCACCGGAGCAGGCCGCGCAGGCGGCACTCGGCGGCGCGCCGGACCTTGTGTTCGAGTGCGCAGGCGCCCCCGGGCTGATCGCCCAGGCAGTCGGCGCCGTGCGCAGTCGGGGAACGGTGGTCGTACTCGGTTGCTGCAGCGTGCCGGACACCTTCGTCCCGGCAGCGGGCCTATTCAAGGAGGTCCGACTGCAGTTCGCCAACACCTACAGCGTGGCGCAGTTCGAGCACGTGGCGCGGACGCTCGATGCCGGCCATCTGGAGCCGCGTGCGATGGTCACCGACACCGTCGGCCTGCAGGCCCTGCCGGCCACCTTCGAGGCGCTCCGCGAACGCACCGCGCAATGCAAGGTCCTGCTCGACCCCTGGCGCTGAGCGTCGAACCCACGCGAATCGCTATCACCAGCTGACCCTGAGGAGAATATTGTGGCAGCACCCGCGCGCTTCACCGGCAGCGAGGCCCTTCTGCATGAATCGGCTTCGCTCGCCACCGGCCTGGAGGATTTCGGCCGCGACGACTACCTGGACGGCCTCGGTGTCCTTTTGAAAGCCCTGGATACCGACCTGCAACCGACCGCGATGGGGCGGGAAATCGCCTGGGGCATGCTGGTCGGGGTTATGAGCGCCCGCCTGCATACCCAGGAAGGCTGGCGCCGTCGCCCGGACTGCCTTGGCCATCACATACGCCGCCCGCTGGTCATCACAGGCATGCCTCGCAGCGGCACCACCGCCCTGCACAAGTTGCTGGCCTTGGACACGCAGTTCCAGGGGCTGGAGCACTGGCTCAGCGAGACGCCCATGGTGCGGCCGCCACGGGCGAGCTGGGAGGGCAATATCCACTTCCAGCGTTCCCGGAGGAACCTCGAGCAGTTCTTCGCGATAGTTCCGGAGCTGCGCGCTGGCCACGAGATCGTGGTGGATGAGGTGGACGAATGCCTTGAGATTCTCAAGCAGTCCTTCGTCAGCAACTGGTTCGTCGGCAGCCTCGGCGTGCCGAGCTATGACGCCTGGTTCCTTGGCCAGTCGGAGCTGCCTTCCTACCGCCGCTACGCCGATGTTCTGCGTTTGATCGGCGCGGACGAACCGGACAAGCCTTGGCTGCTGAAGAACCCAGGGCATATCGCCCAGCTCGAGGCGCTTCTCCAGGTATTCCCGGACGCCTGCGTGGTGCAGACCCATCGCGATCCGGCGCAGGCGCTGCCGTCACTGTGCAGCGTCCTGAGCATGGCCCGGCGCGTGGTGGAAGGCGAGGGCGTGCAGCTCCTCGGGATTGGTGGCCGCGAAAGCGCCTATTGGCGGCAGGCTCTCGATCGCGCCGTGGAACTGCGCGAGTCGCTCGGCGGGCGGGTTTTCGATGTCGATCACCGGCGCTTCCACAGTGACCCGCTGGGGGTAGTCAAGGCGCTGTACGGCCACTTCGGGTTCACCCTAGACGCCGAGGTGGAACAGCGAATGGATCGCTGGATCGCCGAGAGCCCCACTACTCGGCACGGCGAGCATCGCTACACGCCGCAACGCTTCGGCTTGGAGCAAGAGGCGATCCGCCGCGAGTTCGGCGGCTATTCCCGCCGATTTGGCCTGGCCGGCGTCACCGATGACACTCGAGAAGGGGAAGTGCAGGCATGACGTTGCTTTCGTGGAACCACTACCTGGAATTGCTGCAGCCGGCCGAGGAACTCCTCGAACTGACTTGGGCGCCGGGCGACGAGCAGATGCGCGCGGACCTGTACCGCCAGCAGTTGATGAATCTGGCGCTTGGGTACTTCCTGTACTTCCAGGCCGACCCTGCCCATCCGGACTGGGCGCCGTTCCTAAACTCGGTGTTCCTGCTGCAGCCAAACCCGGACGACACTTACTACCTGGCGCCGATCTGCGGCGAGGGCACCTACCGGATCAGTGGGGAGCGGGGCAGCGTACACCTGCTGCTGTTCTCCATCGGCAAGGACATGATGGGTCTAAGCGAGCAGCCGGGGGCGACCTTCGCCAACCACGATGCCGAAACTCTGAGCCTGGCCGAAGGGGGCGCCTTCGAGGTGCTCCTGAGCCGCGAGCGCCCCGACGGCCATGCGGGGGACTGGTGGGCGCTGGACCCCGAGGCCACCTACGTCATGGTCCGCCAGCGCTCCTACCGGTGGGGCGTCGAACGGGACGCGCGGCTCGCCATCGAGCGCCTGGACGCGCCGGCGGCCGACGCCCGCCTGGAGCCGGCCGAAGTGGATCGACGCATGCGCGAGCTGCTTGGCGGCTTCACCCAGCGGCTGACGCGGATGTGGCTGCGGCACCAGAATGGCCTGCGCGACCGTGGCCAGGTCAACCGCCTGGAGCTGACGACCTTCGGTGGCGCCGTCAGCGGTCAGTCCTACTGGCAGTCGGTCTTCGAGGTGGGGCCCGACGATGCCCTGATTCTTGAGGTCCGGTTGCCAGAGACGTGTCGCTACTGGAACGTTCAGCTCAACGATCCGCTGTTCAACGCCATCGACTACTTGCGTCATCAAAGCAGCTTGAATGGGAGCCAGGTGAGCGTCGATGCGGATGGTTGCTTCCGCGCTGTGATTGCACAGCGCGACCCTGGCGTCGCCAACTGGTTGGATACCGGCGGCTATTCCCAGGGCACCCTGATCGGCCGCTGGTACGAAGCCAGTTCCCATCCGCTGCCGACCCTGACCCGCGTCCCGCTGAGCGCCCTGCGCGAGCGGTTGCCGGCGAGTACTTCAATGCTGACAGCAGAGCAGCGGCGGACCGCGCTCGCGGATCGGCGTCGCGGGGCGCAATTGCGCCGCCGCTGGTGACGCCGCGAAGAACAGCATCAGAACAACAAAAACGAGGACAAGGCCATGAATACTGCTTCGCTGCACAACGGCTGCCATTTCCTACCGGGGTTCTTCCAGATCGCCTACGTCACCACCGACCTGGAGCAGGCCATGCGTACCTTCGACGAGCAATACGGCGTGAAGCGCTACTTCGAACTGCGCGATGTCGCCTATGACGAGCGCACCCGTGTTTCCATCGCCACCGCCTATGCCGGCGACGTGATGATCGAGCTCATCGAACCCAAGGGGGAGGGCGGCAGTATCTATGAGCTGTTGCTGCCCCAAGATGGCGACTTCGCCATTCGCCACCATCACATGGGGCACCTGTTCCAGCGCGAAGAAGATTTGAAGCAGGCCGTGCAGCTTGCTACGCGAAAGGGCCAGGCTATTGCCTACGAGGGTGGAATGGGGGGTGTCCTGAAGGCCGTGTACATCGATACCCGCGACGTGCTCGGGCATTACCTGGAGTACATCCATTGCACTCCCGTCGGTCTGGAGTTTCTCAACCAGGCGCCGCGCAACTAGATGGAGGGCAGGTTCATGACGCTTACCCATCTGCAGCGGCTCGAAGCAGAGAGCATCCAGATTCTGCGGGAGGTGGTCGCCGAGGCGGAGAACCCGGTGATGCTCTATTCCATCGGCAAGGACAGCGCGGTGATGCTGCACCTGGCGATGAAAGCCTTCTATCCCGCCATTCCGCCTTTCCCACTGCTGCATGTCGACACGCGCTGGAAATTCCGCGATATGTACGACTTTCGCGAGCGCATGGTTCGCGAGACGGGCATGGAACTGCTGGTCCACATCAACCCCGAGGGCGTCGAGAAGGACATCAACCCCTTCACCCATGGCTCGGCCATCCATACCGACGTCATGAAAACCCAGGGCCTGAAACAGGCCCTGGACAAGTACGGTTTCGACGCCGCCTTCGGTGGCGCGCGACGCGACGAAGAGAAGTCACGCGCCAAGGAACGGGTATTTTCCTTCCGCTCCGACCAGCACCGCTGGGACCCGAAGAGCCAGCGCCCGGAACTGTGGAAGCTGTACAACGCCCGAAAGCGCAAGGGGGAGTCGATTCGCGTGTTTCCGCTGTCGAACTGGACCGAGCTCGACATCTGGCAATACATCTACCTCGAGAACATCCCCATCGTGCCTCTCTACTACGCGGCGCTCCGCCCGGTGGTGGAGCGCGACGGCACCTTGATCATGGTCGACGACGAGCGCATGCCCTTGCGCCAGGGCGAGACGCCGATGATGAAGAATGTGCGCTTCCGTACTCTGGGGTGCTACCCCCTGACCGGCGCCATCGAGTCCGAAGCCGACACACTGCAGGCGATCATCCAGGAAATGCTGCTGACGCGTACCTCGGAGCGCCAGGGGCGGGTCATCGACCATGACTCCGCCGCCTCCATGGAACTCAAGAAGCAAGAGGGGTACTTCTGATGGCACATGTTTCCGACCTCATCGCCACGGACATCGAGCAGTACCTCAGGAACCACCAGCACAAGAGCCTGCTGCGCTTCATCACCTGCGGTAGCGTGGATGACGGCAAGAGCACGCTCATCGGGCGCCTGCTCTACGAATCGAAGATGCTCTTCGAGGACCAACTCGCCGCCGTCAAGGCGGACTCGAAGAAATGGGGCACGCAGGGTGACCAGATCGACTTCGCCCTGCTGGTCGACGGGCTGGCCGCCGAGCGCGAGCAGGGCATCACCATCGACGTAGCCTACCGCTTCTTTTCCACCGACAGGCGCAAGTTCATCGTTGCCGACACCCCGGGCCACGAGCAATACACCCGTAACATGGTCACCGGCGCCTCGACCGCGGATGCAGCCGTGCTGATGGTCGACGCGCGCAAGGGCCTGCTGACCCAGACCCGGCGCCACAGCTACCTGGTGAAGCTCCTCGGCATCCAGCACATCGTGGTGGCGATCAACAAAATGGACCTGGTCGACTACTCGGAGCAGGTGTTCCGCCGCATCGTGGAGGACTACCGCGAGTTCGCCAGGCGAATCGGCCTGGAAAACGTGACCTTCATACCAATGTCGGCCTTCAAGGGGGACAACATCGTCGCCCCCGGCGCGGCCATGCCCTGGTACCAGGGCACCACTCTGATGGCCCACCTGGAGTCCGTCGAGATCGACGACGAGCGGATGCAGCGCCAGCCGTTCCGGTTGCCTGTGCAGTGGGTGAATCGGCCCAGCCTGGATTTCCGTGGCTTCGCCGGCACCATCGCTTCTGGAGAGGTTCGCCCTGGCGATCGCATTCGCGTACAACCCTCGGGCAAGGAAAGCGGCGTCGAACGCATCGTCACCCGTGACGGTGACCTGCCGCTAGCCGTGGCGGGCCAGTCGATAACGCTCACATTGCGGGACGAGATAGATATCTCCCGGGGGGACGTCATTTCCATCGCCGAGAACCCTGCGGAAGTGGCGGATCAGTTCGAGGCAACCCTGGTCTGGATGACCGAGGAGCCTCTGTTCCCTGGGCGCCCCTACCTGCTGAAATGCGGCACGCGTACCGCGAACGTCCAGGTCAGCCAGCTCAAGCACAAGGTCAATGTGAACACGCTGGAACACCTGGCGGCCAAGGCCCTGGAGCTCAACGAGATTGGCATCGTCAACCTGGCGCTGGACCGGCCGCTGGCCTTCGACGCCTACCGTGACAACCGCGACCTGGGCAGCTTCGTCGTCATCGACCGCCTGACCAACAACACGGTAGGCGCCGGGATGCTGCACTTCGCCTTGCGGCGCGCCCACAATATCCACTTGCAGTCCCTGGATGTGGACAAGGCCGCGCGCGCCCGTCTCAAGAGCCAGAAACCTTGCGTTCTGTGGTTCACCGGCCTGTCGGGGGCGGGCAAGTCGACCATCGCCAACCTGGTGGAGAAGACGCTCGATGCCATGGGGCGACACACCTACCTGCTCGATGGCGATAACGTCCGGCACGGGCTCAACCGGGACCTGGGCTTTACCGAGGCCGATCGCGTCGAGAACATCCGGCGAGTTGCTGAGGTGGCCAAACTGATGGTCGATGCCGGTCTGCTCGTCATTACCGCTTTCATCTCTCCGTTCTGCGCGGAGCGGAGGATGGCGCGCGAACTGCTGGAAGGGGACGAGTTCATCGAGATCTTCGTCGATACCCCGCTGGCGATTGCCGAGGAGCGCGATCCGAAGGGGCTGTACAAGAAGGCCAGGCGTGGCGAGCTGAAGCATTTCACGGGCATCGATTCGCCCTACGAGGCGCCGCAAAGTCCCGAATTGCGGCTCGATACCGTAGGGCTTTCCGCCGAGGACGCGGCCCAGCGGGTGATCGCGGAGCTTAAGGCGCTGGGAATCATCTGAGCCCAGGCGATGGACTTGCCGCTACTGCGGGTGGCCCGCTCGACGGGTCACCCGCGCCCTTCAATAGATGGATCTGGCACATGACGAGTTTCGATGTCTTCAACGGGGACGCCGATGGCATCTGCGCACTCACCCAGCTGCGTCTGGCCTCGCCGCGCGAGGCGGTTCTGGTCACTGGCGTCAAGCGCGACATCCAGTTGCTTGACCGGGTGTGGGCCGCAGCCGGCGATCAGGTCACGGTGCTCGATGTCTCCATGGACAAGAATCGTGCCTCACTCGACCGGCAGCTCGCGGCTGGAGCCGAGGTGTTCTACGTCGATCATCATTTCGCTGGCGAGATACCTGCGGCGCCGCGCCTGCGCACATTGATCAACGAGGCGCCGGATGTCTGCACCAGCCTTCTGGTCAATGGCCACCTGCAGGGGCGCTTCGCGCGCTGGGCGGTGGTCGGCGCCTACGGCGACAACCTCCGGCAAAGCGCGCAGGCGGCGGCTCGGCAACTCGACCTGACGTCGGCGGAGCTGGCCTTGCTGGAGGAGCTTGGCACCTGCATCAACTACAACGGTTATGGCGAACGGGTGGAGGACCTGCATTACGCACCGGATGAGCTCTTCTTGAGGGTCAGTCATTACGCAGACCCGCTCGACTTCATCCGCGACGACCGCGAACACTTCGAACGTCTGCACGATGGTTACCATGAGGACATGCGTTGCGTCGAAGCGCTGGTGCCGCTGTCCTCTGACGGGCGAACGGCCGTTTACATACTTCCCGATCAACCCTGGGCGCGGCGCGTCAGTGGTGTGTACGGCAACCAACTGAGCAACCGCTATCCCGAAAGAGCCCACGCTGTACTGACCCCGAATGTGGATGGCGGCTATGTGGTTAGCGTGCGCGCACCGCTCGCGAACAAGGTCGGCGCGGCAGACTTGTGCCGGCAGTTCCTGACTGGGGGTGGGCGCGCGGCGGCGGCCGGGATCAACCACCTGCCCACGTCGGAATTGGACAACTTCATCGCTCGCTTGCGTGTCGCCTACCGTTGAGTCCGCTCCCAGACGTGTGCCGGCTGTTCGATGCAAGGTGGAGAAAGCCGCCACCTGGCTCGAAGAGACCTATATTGTGTGCGCTATTGTGAATGACGTTCCTTTTTGTGTATGGTGTTTTCTCTCGGAGCCGCACTGGTCAGCTGTCGGCTATCCGGGAAAGCGCTACCCCCCGCGAGGTGGACTTGCGAGCGATAGCGGAGCCAGTTCCCAACAACAAGAAGGAGGTTCCCGATGTCTGCAGCAGTACGAAAGTGGTTGATCACCGGTGTTTCCAGTGGCCTCGGCGAAGCGCTGGCCAAGGCCGTGCTGTCGCGCGGTGAAGTGGTGATCGGCACGTTGCGCAAGCCCGAGCAACTGGCCGCTTTCGAGGCGCTGGCACCGGGGCGTGCCCACGCGCTGGAGCTGGACCTGCGCGACTACCCGCGGGTGCTCGACGTGGTGACCGCCGCAGCGCAACGGCATGGCGGCATCGACGTGCTGGTGAACAACGCCGGCTACGGCCTGGCCGGCGCCTTGGAAGAGGTCAGCGAGCGCGAGGCCCGCGACCAGATGGAAACCAACTTCTTCGGTGCCCTAGCCGCGACCCAGGCGGTGCTTCCGTCGATGCGCGCCAAACGTTGGGGGCATGTCGTGAACATCACCTCGATGGCCGGTTTCATGGGCATTCCCGGCATGCCGATCTACAGCGCTTCCAAGTTCGCCCTGGAAGGGCTGGGCGCGGCCTTGGCCGCTGAAGGCGGGGCACTGGGCATTCGAGTTACTAATGTTGAGCCCGGTGCGCTGCGTACTCGCTGGGCGTCAAGCAACGCCATCGTGCGCTCCGAGCGCGTAATCGAGGACTACCAGAAGACCGCCGGCGCGGTGCGCGGCGGGCTGGAACAAATGGATGGTCATCAGGATGGCGACCCGGCGAAGGCGGCGCTGGCGATCATCGCCGCAGTGGATGCGGAGCAGCCGCCCTTGCACCTGCCGGTTCACCCCAGCGCTTGGAACACCTATCGGTCAGTACTGCAGCAGACTCTGGAACAACTGGATACTTGGCGCAAGGTGAGCGAAGACATCCTGTACGACTGATCCCCTCCGTATTTGCTGATTTCGAACTCACGGTGGCCATTCGCAATGGCCGCCGTAGAGCCGTTTCTGGCATTGGCATGGTCGCAAAAATTCGTTGCAGGTAGCGTCAGATTAGCGATTGACAAGCCCTGAACCATGTACAACTATACGAACGTCGTTCACCAAAATGTAAACGACCGACGCTCACCTTTGCCTGATCTGGAGCGCTCGGAAAACACGTCGGGAGCTGATACACCTCACCTGAACCTCCCTGTGGCCTTAACCGGCTCGGCATAAGAGATGGAGAAAAACAATAATGATGCCTCGCTTCACTCAGCCTCGCTTCGCCTCCTCCAAGCGCCTGCACGCACAAGCGTCCCTGCTGGCCATGGCGGTGGCCGCTGCAGCGGGTAACGCATACGCCGTGGATCTGGACTTCGGCAATTCAGACATCCAGAGTCGTCTGGACACCACCGTGCGCTACAACATCGGCATTCGTGGTGAAAACACCGACTCCCGACTGAAGATGGGACCGGCGGGGACTCCCGACCCAAACAACAATGCCGTCGCGCTGGGGAACAACCGCTTCGACAAGGGGGACGTGATCCTCAACCGCCTCGACATTCTCTCGGAATTCGACTTCATTTTCCGCGACAACTACGGTTTCCGCATGAGCGCCGCTGCCTGGTACGACCCCACCTACGACGGTGGCGTGGACGACCCCAGCTATGGCGATGCCATCTCTCGCGAGTTCTTCAAGAATGGCAAGTATTCCGACTACACCCGCAACTACACCACCGGTCCCTACGCCGAGTTGCTGGACGGTTTCGTCTTCGGAACCTTCGATGTCGGTACCACCACTACCTCGCTGAAGTTCGGTCGCCACAACATCTACTGGGGCAACTCGCTGTTCCCGCAGTCCAAGCAGGCGTCCATCGCATACAGCCAGGCCGCCCTGGACCTGCAGAAGGCAGCCTACAGTCCGGGCCTGGAGGCCAAGGAGCTGTTCCTGCCGCAGACCCAGTTTACCGGCACCCTTCAACTGAACCCCGAATTTTCGCTGGCTTGGCAGTACTCCCTGGAGTGGCGCCGCGATCGTTACCCGGAAGGTGGTACCTTCTTCGAATACGCCGGCCCGGCCTTCTACGGCGCCGACGGTCCGATCATCGGCGAAACCAAGAACAAGCCTGGCAGCGGCCAGCACGACTGGGGCGTCATGGCCAAGTGGCAGCCGGACTTCATGGACGGCGGGAACATGAGCCTGGTATTCCGCGAGTTCCGCGAGAAGACCCCCAACCCCTTCGCCACCGCTGACGACGGCCTGCTGGACAGAGTCTACAACCCGAAGAAGAACCAGCTGTTCGGCTTTGCCATGGAGCAGAACATTGCCAGTGTCAACTGGGGCCTAGAGCTGACCTATCGCAAAAACGCTCAGCTTTACACAACGGTTACTGGCCGCCTGCAACAAGTCGGGCCGGCAATTGTAGGCTTCGACTCGCAAAATGCTCCGCGCGGCGATGTTTACGGCATCGTACTCAACGCTGTGAAGTTGTTACCTGAGACGCCTCTGTGGGATGCCGGTGAGATTGCAGCGGAGCTGGCTTTCCAGCACCTAGACAAGGTTACCTACGACCCCGCCTTCGGCTATTCCATTAATGGCGACTTCACCGCATTGGGCGGCAACAACTTCCCAATGAAAGGGTCCAGCTCGCCTCTTTGCAGCGATGGTAGCCACCAGCCGGGTAGCGGTGATGAGTCATATGGTTGTGCTACGCGAAACTCGACGGTCTTTTCCACCAACTTCACCCCTCGTTGGCTGCAGGTGCTACCGGGTGTCGACCTGAGCGCGCCGGTGTTCGTTTCCTGGGGTGTGCAGGGCAATGCTGCCACCGGCGGCCTGATCGGCGCGGAGGATCAGGTCAGCTATTCGTTCGGCGTTCAGGCCGATATCTATCAGACCCACACCGTCAAGCTCGCTTGGAACGACAGCTGGTCGCCTAACCACAACACTTACACCTCAACCGGGGCGCAGGGCGTGACCGGTGGCGGCACCTGGTGGCAGAACGATCACGGTTGGCTCTCGCTGAGCTTGAAGACCGCCTTCTGACTAACGCAAACTGCACGAATGGATGGGTGAAAAAATGAATTACAAGAAATACCTACTTTCCATCGCTGTTTCCTATGCCTTCGCCGGACAGGGCTTCGCTGCCCCCTCCGCTGATGAAATCAAGCAGATCGGCAGTACCCTAACCGAGTTCGGTGCCACCATCGCCGGCAACAGCGATGGCAGCATTCCGGCCTACGATCCGGCCAAGGCGCTCACCAAACCGCCGGCCGGGTATTCGCCGCGGCAGGCCGCAGGCGGCTTCCCTTACGTGGATCCGTATGCCGGCGAGAAGCCGCTGTTCTCCATTACCTCGAAAAACCTGGCGCAGTACGCGGACAAGGTAGATGACGGCAACAAGGCGCTGCTGGCGCAGTATCCGGACTACCGCCTGGACGTGTACCCGACTCATCGCAGCGCGCCGCCGCTGCCGAAGTTTGCTCACGACAACACCCTCAATAACATCGCCAAGCCGCACCTGGAAGGCGAGGGTACCGGCCTGGCTGATGCCCACGCGCAAGTACCGTTCCCGATACCCAAGACCGGCAACGAGGCCATGTGGAACTTTGTTGTGCGCTTCTTCCGGCCGTACGAGTCCGGCAACTTCGCCACCTACCTGATCGACAGCGCCGGCGAGAAGACTCTGGTGACCGACTCGACGGTCTTCTACGAGCATGAGTACTGGGACCCGTCCAAGACCAGCTCCGACTACGCCAACCGCCTGGTCAACAACAACAAGGCGCCGGCGGCCAAGTCGGGTTCCAAGGACATGCGCTACACGCCGCTGCGACTTGACATCAAAAGCGACAGCGCCTGGTCCTACTCGCCTGGTCAACGTCGCGTGCGCCTTGCACCTGAGTTCAAGTACGACACCGTTTCCGCGCAATACGGCGGCTTGATCACCTTCGACGAAATCACCGGTTTCGATGGCAAGCAGGATCGGTTCGAATTCAAGCTGATCGGCAAGAAGGAAATGTACGTTCCGTACAACACCTACCGTACGGCTTCGGCGAAGCTGGATGAGCTGGTGAAGAGCGGCTTCGTCAACCCGGACAAGGTCCGCTGGGAGCTTCACCGCGTATGGGAAGTGGAGGCGACCCTGAAGTCCGGGCAGCGCCATACCAACCCGAAGAAGCGCTTCTATCTGGACGAGGACAGTTGGAACATGGCCATGTACAACTCCTACGACGCGGCGGGCAAACTCCACCACTCGCAGAACTTCGTCCTGTTCGTTGGCTATGACGATGTGCCGATGATGCGCAGCGAGGGCGTGCTGATCTACGACCACTCCAAGCGTAACTACGCACTGGCGTCGCTGCCGTTTGACACCCGCACGGGCTGGTACGCAGTACCACCTTTCTCCCCGAACCTCCTGTCGCCCTCGGCGATGGCTGGCGCGGGTATTCGCTAGGAACCGCCTGAGCGCGCCGGGCTTCCGCAACGAAGCCCGGCACCTGCCGATGGCATCTATTTACCGGCGACCGTAGTTCTGGAGGTTCTCTTGCCGCGTCTATCCTTCACCGCCGTTCTGCTGGCCGGCCTGTTGCCGATTTCTGTGGCGATGGCGCAACCCTACGCGGACCCCCTCGATGCCCCGGCCGAAATCAATCGGCTGGCGGCCCAGTCCCAGCTGACTGCCATTACCCAGGCAGGAGCTCGATTGGTCGCGGTGGGCGCTCGCGGTGTCGTGCTGCTGTCGGATGATGCCGGCCAGCATTGGAAGCAGGCTAAAGTGCCGGTGAGTTCGGACCTGGTGGCCGTGCAATTTCCGGACGCCTCGCTCGGATGGGCCGTGGGCCATGATGGCGTTATCCTGCACAGTGCCGACGGCGGGGAGAGCTGGAGCAAGCAGCTCGACGGGCGCGATCTGCTCAAGTTATTGACCGCGCACTTCCAAGCGCAGGCGGAAAAGGGCGACGAGCGGGCCAGCCAGTACCTGGACCTGGTCAAGCTGAATTTCGGCAACGGTCCCGAGCAACCTTTTCTGGGGGTTTGGTTCGAGAACGAGCGCGACGGGTTCGCTGTAGGCGCCTTCGGTACTCTCATGGCCACCCACGATGGCGGCAAGAGCTGGGAGTCGTGGATCGAGAAGATCGACAACCCCAACAGTTTCCATCTCAACGCCATTACCGGTATCGCCGGCGAGCTGTACATCGCCAGTGAACAGGGAACGGTGTTCAAGCTCGACCGTAACCAGCAGCGCTTTGTCCCCCTGAGCACCGGCTATGCCGGCAGCTTCTTCGGCGTCGTGGGGGACCAGCGGTTCATTCTGGCGCACGGGCTCCGCGGCAACGCCTTCCGCTCTACCGACGGCGGCCAGACCTGGAGTCGTGTGGAGACCGGAAACGCGGCGGGGCTGGTGGCCAGCGCAATCAACGACAAGGGTACCCTGCTGGTGGCCAGCCAGGCCGGCGCTGTCCTGCGCAGCGATGATCTGGGCCGGAGTTTCAGTGCTCTCGAGTCGGTGCGCCCCTACCTATTCGCTGGGTTGAGCCAAGTGGATGGCGATAGGGTGGCGATCGTCGGCATGTCGGGGGTGCAAATAGCCCCGGCGCAATGAGTTGAACGACCGCACTGGCCAGTGCGTGCAATCCCGTCTGAACAATAACAATCGAGAAGACATTTATGGCTATTCCTGTCGGCGAACAGGATGACATGCAGGTCATCCGCGATCCCAAGGACTTTGATCGAAACAGCGGTGTCTGGCTCGAGCGGTTCATCTTCAACCATCGCCTGGCGATCCTGCTCATCTGCCTGTTGAGCACCTTCTTCTGGGCGTGGCAGGCGGCGAAGCTGCCGGTCAACGCCAGCTTCGAGAAGATGATCCCGCAATCACATCCCTACATTCAGAACTACTTCCAGAATAAGGACGCCCTCCGTGGGATGGGTAACTCGGTTCGGGTGGTGGTGGAAAATACCCAGGGTAGCATCTTCGACAAGGACGCTCTGGAGGTCCTGCAAAAGGCCAACGACACCCTGTTCCTAATGCCCGGGGTGGATCGCTCGGCGCTGCGCAGCCTTTGGACCTCCAGCCTGCGTTGGACCGAGGTCACCGAAGAAGGCTACCGCGGCGGTCCGGTGATGCCGGATCCCTTCGACTGGTCACAAGCGGCCATGGGGGCCCTGCGCAACAACATTCTCCAGGCCGGTATTGTCGGCAGTTTCGTGGCCTCGGACTTCAAGTCCAGCCTGATCGTCGTGCCCCTGATGGAGCGGAACCAGGACACCGGCCAGGCGCTGGACTACCGCGACTTCTCGCACCAGCTGGAAAGCAAGGTGCGCTCGCTGGAAACGCCGAAGATCAAAATTCACATCGTCGGTTTCGCCAAGCTTGTGGGTGATCTGATCGATGGCCTGTGGCAGGTCGCAGAGTTCTTCGCGATCGCCGCCGCGATCGCCGCGCTCTTCGTGTTCCTTTATACCCGCTGCATCCGCAGCACCCTGCTGCTGGTCTTTTACGCGGCGCTCGGGGTGGTCTGGCTGCTGGGCATCCTCAGTCTGATCGGCTATGTGCTCGACCCCTACCTGATCCTGGTGCCGTTCCTGATCTTCGCCATTGGCTTATCCCATGGCGCGCAGAAGATGAACGGGATCATGCAGGACGTCGGCCGCGGGACGCACAAGTACGTCGCCGCGCGCTACACCTTCCGCCGTCTATTCCGCGCCGGCATCACCGCGCTTCTGGCCAACGTGGTCGGCTTCGCCGTGCTGATCATCATCGACATTCCGGTGATCAAGGAGATGGCCGTCAGCATGTCCATCGGCGTCGGCATCCTGATCTTCACCATCCTCGTTCTTGTGCCGGTGTCCCTCTCCTATGTCGGCGTCAGCGCCAAGGCGGCGCAGCGTAGCATTGCCCAGGAAAAGGGGCAGGCAGCCGGGCGCCTCTGGGAGTTCTTCGCCAGCTTCACCCAGCGCGGTCGGGCAAGCATCGCCGTGGCAGTGGCGGCGGCGGTCACCGTGGGCGGCGTGCTGGTCGGTTCCCACGTGAAGATCGGCGACCTCGACGCCGGTGCGCCGGAGCTGCGCTCAGACTCTAGGTACAACCGCGACATCGCCTATCTCACCGGCCACTACGCGCTCTCCAGTGACCTGTTCGTCGTGATGATGAAGACCGCCGAAGGCGGTTGCCTGGAATACCCCTCGCTGGTCGAGGCCGATCGCCTGAGCAATCAGCTGCGCCAGGTACCGGGCGTGCAGATGACGGTCTCCGCGCCGGACTCGGTGCGCATGGTCTTCGCTGGTCAGAACGAGGGAAACCCGAAGTGGATGTCGGTGCCGCGTAACGCCAGCAACCTCAACTCGGCGATCGAGCAGGTGCAGGTCGACAAGCCTGAGTTGGTGGATCGTACCTGTTCGGTGACACCTATCGTCGCCTATCTGGAGGACCACAAGGCCGACACCCTCAGCCATGTGGTGAAAGCGGCCGAGACCTTCGCGGCGGCGCACAACGATGAAAATCGGCATTTTCTCCTGGCGGCCGGCAGCGCTGGTATCGAGGCGGTAACCAACATCGTGGTGGAGAGTGCCAATGGCAAGATGCTGCTGGCGCTCTACGGCGCCGTGACCCTGCTGTGTTTCGTGGCGTTCCGCAACTGGCGTGCGACCTTCATCGCGGTGCTGCCACTGTTCATCAGTACGGTGCTGTGCGAGGCGTTAATGGTGTTGCTGGGCATTGGTATGAAAGTCGCCACCTTGCCGGCCATTACTTTGGGCGTCGGCATCGGCGTCGACTATGCGCTTTACCTGCTCAGCGTGCAATTACAGCAGCAGAAGGCTGGGCGCAGCCTGGGTGAGGCCTACCGCTACGCCCTGCGCTTTACCGGCCGAGTGGTAGCGCTGGTCGGCATGACTCTGGCCGCCGGGGTGGTCACCTGGGTTTGGTCGCCGATCAAGTTCCAGGCCGACATGGGCATCCTGCTGACCTTCATGTTCATCGGCAACATGATCGGTGCGCTGATCCTGATTCCCGCCTTGTCCTATTTCCTCTTGCGCGGCTTGGGCGATTCGGCGCAAGCCGAGACGCCCGTCCAGAAGGAGGCATCCGTTGTTCCGAAAGACGCCATGCGAGTGGCGACGTTGTCGGTGCCCAGCGCCGAATTGCGTGCCGCAGAGCCGGCAGGTGATCTCGACGCGGTCGGCATCAATGTGAAGCTCAGGAGAGATCGATGATGCACGTGAAGTACCTGCTGCCTCTTGCAGTAAGCACTGTTCTGGCTGGTCAGGCCCTGGCGGCACCCAGCGCGGAGGAAGCAGCCCAGCTCGGCAAGACCCTCACCGAGTTCGGTGCCACCGTCGCCGGCAACGCCGATGGCAGCATCCCGGCCTACGATCCGGCCAAGGCGCTGACCAAGGCGCCGGCCGGTTACGCGCCGCAGGACCCGCGCGGCGGGTTCCCCTACGTGGACCCGTATGCCGGTGAGAAACCTCTGTTCTCGATTACATCCAGCAACATGGCGCAGTACGCCGACAAGCTGGACGACGGCAACAAGGCCCTGCTGACGCGCTACCCGGAGTACCGCATCGACGTCTATCCGACGCACCGTAGCGCGCCGCCGCTGCCGCAGTGGGCGCGCGACAACACTCTGAACAACATCGCCAAACCACGCCTTGAGACCAATGGTCTGGGGTTGGCAGACGCCCATGCTCAGGTGCCGTTCCCAATCCCGAAGTCCGGCGCCGAGGCGATGTGGAACTTCAATACGCGTTTCTTCCGCCCCTACGAGTCGGGGAACTTCGCCACCTACCTGATCGACACCGCCGGCCAGAAAACGCTGGTGACTGATTCTTCGGTCATCTACGAACATGAGTACTGGGATAACAGCAAGTCGAGCTCCGAGTTCAGCAACCGCCTGCTGAATACCAACAAGGCGCCGGCCGCGAAGTCAGGGTCAAAGGACATGCGCTACACCCCGCTGCGCCTGGACCAGAAGTCGGACAGTGCCTGGTCCTACACACCGGGTCAGCGCCGCGTACGGCTGGCGCCAGAGTTCAAGTACGACACTGTCTCGGCTCAGTATGGCGGCCTCATCACCTTCGACGAGATCAACGGGTTCGACGGCAAGATGGACCGCTTCGACTTCAAACTGGTGGGTAAGCGGGAGATGTACATTCCCTACAACACCTACCGCACCTCCGGCGCACCCACCGATCAGCTGATCCGCCAGGGGTACGCCAATCCCGACCTGGTTCGCTGGGAGCTGCACCGTGTGTGGGTAGTCGAGGCGTCCTTGAAGCCGGGCCAACGCCACGCCAACCCGCGCAAGATGTTCTACCTCGACGAAGACAGCTGGAGCATGGCGCTCTACGACTCCTACGACGCCGCCAACAAGCTTCATCGCTCGCAGAACTTTGTGACGTTCGTGGCGTACGAGAACGTGCCTCAGATGCGCTCCGAGGCGGTGATTATGTATGACCATTCCAAGGGCAACTACGCGCTTGCGTCCATGGCCGGCGGCACGCGCAGCAGCTGGTTCGCTAGCGAGGCCTTCTCGCCTAACGCCCTGTCTCCTACGGCTATGGCCGGCGCAGGCATCCGCTGACGCGACCTGGTGCCTGACCCGTTCCGGGGCGGGCACCTCACTTCCAGGAGTTGCTCATGCAATTGCCCCTGAAAGTCGAAGAGATCACCGCCGAATGGGTACAGCAGGCCCTAAGGGTCCGCTTCCCGAATATCATTGTCGAGGGTTGCCGGGTCGCTGACGTGATGCTCGGTACCTCGACCAAGATCCGCATTGAGCTGAATTACGACCGCGGCGGACAGGCCCTGGAGCTGCCACGAACGATGATCGTCAAGGGTGGCTTCGAGGCGCACAGTCCGGGCATGGGTTTCATGTACGCCAAGGAAGCGCGTACCTACGGTGAAGTCTTGCCGCTCTGGGATATCCGCACTCCCCGGTGCTATTTCGCCGGTAGTGACGAACACGGCTACCAGTCGATCATCCTCATGGAAGATCTCGTCGCTCGCGGGGCGAGTTTCTGCCATGCGCAAATGCCGCAGGGCTTCGCGCAAGTGAAGCGTCGTCTGCAGGCTATGGCCAGGTACCACGCACAGATGTGGCGGCACCAGGCGTTCGAGGAGGGCGGGGTGCTCGCCTGGATCGAGCCGCGGATGACCGGCGACACGCTGATGTATGCTGACCGCTATCTGCAACCGGAAACCTGGCAGCACTACATCGGTTCTCCGCGTGGTGCGGCGATCTCCCGCCGCCTGCACGACCTCGACTGGATGCGCGCCGCCTTCGGCAAGCTCGCCGAGCTGCATGGCAATCATCCTCTTACTCTGAGCCACGGCGATACTCACCTGGGCAACCTTTACGAAGAGGCCGACGGTACCCCGGGCTTCTTCGACATGCAGGTCAACCGTGCGCCCTGGTTCGCCGACGTCACCTATCACCTGATCTGCGCCCTGGATCTCATGGACCGCCGCGAGTGGGAGCGTCCGCTTTTGCAGTACTACCTCGACTGTCTGGCTGCCGAAGGTGTGGCGGCGCCGGATTTCGACGAGGCGTGGGACTGTTATCGCAAGGAAATTGCTTGGGGGCTGTTCGTTTTCATCATCAACGAGACCCGCTTCCAGACCGAGGCAGTGAATACCGCCTATTGCGCGCGTTTCGCCGATGCCGCGCTGTGCCACGACACCTTGTCGCTGCTGGCCTGAAGGCTGGGAGCAGGGCGGGTCGCCGGTCCGCTGCGAATCCAACGCACGGTAAATCGAAAGAGGAGGGTGAATGAGTTTCGTGCCAACTACCCAGCTGTTCGATCTTTCCGGCCAAGTTGCCGTCGTAACCGGCGCGGCGCGGGGCATCGGCCAAGCCATCGCTCAGCGCCTGGCCGATGCCGGTGCCAGTGTCGTCGCCGTCGATCTCATGGACGACGGCTGCGCCGAAACCCTGGAGCTGATTCACCGGCGGGGCGGGCGTTGCACCACCGTGGGTGCGGACGTGGCCGATGCCGCTGGCATACGGCTTATTGTCGAGCGAACCTTGGGGGCCTACGGCGGGATCGACATCTTGGTGAACAACGCCGCCCTGCGTGGTTGGGCGACCTGGGAAACCCTTACTGAATCCGACTGGGACCGATTCATGTCGGTGAACACCAAAGCCGTGTTCTTTCTGTCCCAGGCGGTGGCCCGGCAGATGATCGCGCAGAAACGCGGCGGCGCCATCGTCAATATCGCTTCCACAGCGGCGGCACATCCGGTGCGCTTCAAGGTCGACTACAACACCGCCAAAGCGGGCGTAGCCATGATGACCCAATCGCTGGCTGTGGAGCTGGGGCCGCACCAGATCCGCGTCAACGCTGTTGGCCCCGGCGGCACCCGTACACCGGGAACACCTGGCGTTACCCAGAACGGCTTATCGCCTGAGGCGCTGCGCAAACTGGGGGAGGAGTGGTTCTCCCGGGTTCCTCTGAGGGACGAGCCCGCTGATCCGGACGAAATCGCCCGTGCGGTGCTGTTCCTGGCGAGCCCGGCCGCGAGCTATATCACCGCCCAGGTGTTGTACGCCGATGGCGGCTATCTCGCGGGCTGAAGCACGGCGAGGCGTGGCTGAGCATTTACGTGGAAATAGAAAGGGGAGGCCATGCCTCCCCTTGGTTTGTCGGCACCATTACGCCTGGTGCTGACTGCTCATGTGTACGCGGCTGTCTGCCGAGCCTCCCTGAACGGGAGTCGGTACCTGGCCGGCTAGGCGGCGCTGCACGGCTTCCGCCTCTGCGATTATGGCCTGCATCAGTTGCGCGATGCTCGGCAGATCGTGCACCAGCCCTACTGACTGGCCGGAGGCGGTCATGCCCTTGTCCAGGTCGCCGCTGGACATGGTCAGGCCGTGCATCTTGAGCATCTGCGACATGCGCATCATCGACTCGACGTGCCGCGGTCCCATCGACAGAGTGGAGGTCGCCAGTTTCAGCCAGGGGATATTCAGTTCCTTGGCGATGGTGAACGAGTTGAGGAAGATTTCCAGAACGTTGAGCATCTTTGCGTTGACCATTCGCTCGGCCGCCGCGGTCTTCATCTGCCGGCATGGAATACCGTCGAAGCGGTCGGAGAAAATGGTGTCCTGCACGTCCAGCTCGACTGCCTTATTCTTGAAGTTCTCATGCATCGGGCCTTCCTGGGTGGTCCAGAAACGGGTGCCCATCGACACACCGCCGGCGCCCAGGGCGAGCGCGGCGACCAGTCCGGCGCCATTGGCCACGCCGCCGGCGGCTATCACCGGAATCTTCAGGAGTTCGGCCAGGCGCGGGATCAGCACGAAGGTTGTGACCTCGCCAGCGTGTCCCGCCGCCTCGTGGCCCGCAGCGATCACCGCATCGCAACCGTGGGCTTCGGCACGCAGGGCCAGCTTCACGTCGTTGACCGAGGCAACCACCTTGCCGCCGTAAGCATGGGCGGCCTTGACGATCCAGTCGCCCTTGCCCATCGAGTAGTTGATTACCGGGACCTTTTCCTCGAGCAGGACCTTGGCGTTGGCCATGCCGTTGGGCAGCGCCAGAGGGGCGTTGGCGCCGAAAGGTTTGTCGGTCAGAGAGCGGATCTCACGGATCGCCGCGCGGGTGACTTCCGGCGGGTTCGAACCGGCGCCGTAGACGCCCAGGCCTCCGGCGTTCGACACCGCCGCGACCATGTTGGGAAAGGCCACCCGGCCCATGCCCGCGTTGAGGATCGGGTACTGGATGCCAAACAATTCGGTAATCGATGTGTTCATGCGCTGAGTCCTTGGGCGCCGGCGCGCGGGCCGGTCTTGTTATTAAGGGGTCAAGAGTAGGTCGGCTGTTCCCACCAGGGGAAATAGTCAGGCATGTCCTGCGACACGCTGCAGGCGAACTCCGGCAGGCGCTTCTCGACGAAGGACTTCACGCCTTCCTTCGCGTCCGGGCTGCGTCCACGGGTGCAGATGCCACGGCTCTCGATACGATGCGCTTCCATCGGATGGGACATGCCCAGGCCGCGCCAGGCCATCTGGCGCATCAGCGCGATAGACACCGGCGCGGTGTTGTCGGCGATTTCGCGGGCGATCTCGTAGGCGCGAGGCAGCAGCTGCTCATGGGGGACTACTTCGCTCACCAGGCCGCCGGCCTTGAGTTCCTCGGCAGGCATGACGCGGCCGCTGAAGCTCCACTCCAGCGCCTTGGTGATGCCGACCAGGCGCGGCAGGAACCAGGACGAACAGCATTCGAAGACGATTCCGCGACGGGCGTAGACGAAGCCCAGGCGGGCCTTTTCGCTGGCGATGCGGATGTCCATGGGCAGCAGCATCGAGGCACCGATGCCGACGCCGGCGCCGTTGATGGCGCCGATCACAGGCTTGAGGCTGTCGAAGATGCGCAGGGCAAGCTTGCCACCGCCGTCACGCGCCGATTCCTTGCTGTAGTCGAAGCTGCCGTCGGCGCGAATCGGGCTGTCCGTTTCCGCGCTGCCGTTCTTGTTCTTGTCGAAAATGTCGGCGCCCTTGGTCAGGTCGGCTCCGCCGCAGAAGCCTTTGCCTTCACCGGTCACGACGACGACGCGGACATTGTCGTCGCGGTCGGTCTCGTCGAACACAGCGATGAGCTCGTTCATCATCAGCGGGTTCATAGCGTTGAAGACTTCAGGACGGTTGAGGGTCACCGTCGCGATGCGGTCCTTGACCTCGTAGCGAATCGTCTCGAAATTCACGGGATCGTCTCCTGGGCAGCGATCCGTCGTCACTGCCTGACTGCGTTGGGGAAGGGGCCCACATGCGGGCCCCGGTACGGGCCGGTTACTTGAAGGAGAAGTTCGGGGCGCGCTTTTCGAAGAACGCCTTCTGTTTCTCGACCTTGTCCTCGGTGGACTGCGCCACGTACACGCCACGGCTCTCGAACTCGATGGCCTGCTCCAGGCTGCCGGCGTTCATGTTCTGCCACAGCGACTGCTTGGTGACCCAGATGCCCATCGGCACGTTAGCCACGATGTTCCTGGCGATTTCCAGGCAGGCGTCCTGCAGTTCCTCGTCCGGCACGGCCTTGAGCACCATGCCGATGCGCTCGGCTTCGTCCGCCAGCACCGGGCGCGAGGTGTAGAGGATCTCGGCGGCGCGCTGCGCGCCCACGGCGCGAGGCAGCAGGTAGCTGATGCCCAGCTCGGCGCCAGAGCCGGCGTTGTGGATCGCGTTGACGAACTTGGCAGACTTCGCCGCGAGGGTAATGTCCGCCGCCAGCGGAAAGGCCAGCGCCATCCCCGCGACTGTGCCATTGACGGCGCAGATCACCGGCTGCGGCAGGTTGCGCATCAGTACCGGAAGCGAAGCGATGACATCGATCGAGTAGCGCGAGAAGAAGGGCTTGCCCAGGCCTTCGGCAATCCAATCGGCCTTGCCCGGGTTCTTCAGGTCATGGCCGGTGCAGAAGTGCCTGTTCCCCGCGGCGGTCAGGATAACCACGCGGGTCTTCGGGTCGTACTTGATCTGTTTGAACAGGTCGGCCAGCTCGGTGTACATCTCGAACTGGAAGGAGTTGGTCGACTCCGGACGATTAATGGTGATGCGTTTGACGCCCTCGATCGGTTCATCGATCAGAAAATTCTCGCTCATCATTCCGCTCCTTTCTCGCCGTTGAGCCAGTGCGCCTTGACCATGCCGTCGCCGTAGGGTTCGTCGCGCTTGCGCAGCGCGTCCTTCAGACCCATCTCCGCCATGTCGGCCTTGAACTGGGTGCGGCGGGGGCCCTGGCTGAGGTGAGCGCGGGCGTCCATCTCGACGGCGAAGCGTTGCAGGGTGCGGGCGCCTTGCAGTTCCAGCGCGGCGTTGATGATGCGCTTGTGCGAGGAGAGCAGCTCGGCGTCGACGAAGCTGATCCGCCGAGCCAGCTCGTTGACCGCGTCGTCGAGCTGCTCGACCGGTACCGCGTCGAGCACCAGGCCGATGCGCACGGCTTCGTGGCCCCAAAGGTTGTCACCGGTCATCATCATACGTTTGGCCCACTGCGGACCGACGTGGTACATCCACATCTGGATCGGCGGGGTGCCATTGGCGCGGGCGGCAGGGAAGCCGATCTTCGCGTTCTCGGCACAGATGATGAAGTCACACATCAGCGCCAGATCGGTGCCGCCGGCCAGGCAGTTGCCCTGGACCTTGGCGATGACCGGCTTGTGCATGTCGAACAGAACCATGTTCAGCTTCTGGGTCTGTTCCATGTTCCAGCAGTCATCGTCGACCGACTTGTTGATAGTGCGGTAGCGGGACTCGTCCCACGGCGGGGTGCCATCCTTGAAACCGGCGTAGGCCCCGGCAAGGTCGTAGCCCGCGCAGAAGTCCTTGCCGGCGCCCTCCAGGATCACTACGTTGACGTCATTACGGTCATCGGCTTCGAGCAGCGCATCGCGCAATTCGGCCAGCAGGGCAGGGTGCAACGCATTACGCTTGTCCGGGCGGTTCAGAGTAATGCGGGCAACCCGGTTCTCGACATTGAACAGCAGATAGTCCGAGCTGCGGAGGTGCTTGTTCATCTTATCTCCATGCATTTTTTTGAACGACGGTCGATAATATAAACGCTCGACAGCTTCGGTCAAGTGCGCAGCGAAGATTCTGTTAGGTAGCTAAACATTGTCAAAGCCCAGGCGGGGCGGGGGTTGTGGCGATATTTTGAGGGTTTTACCAGGTGGCGCTGATCAGCCGGCTGCGAAAGCCTCGCTCAGCGCCTGCATCCAGGATTGGGTGAATTCACGCGCCGCATCGCTGTGTGGGGCGAAGTAATCGAAGCCGTGGTAGGCACCCTGCTGGACATGCAGCCGTACCGGTATTCCCGCCTGCTCCAGACGCGCTGCATAGGCAAGGTCTTCGGCTTGAAACAGATCGAGGCTGCCGACGCCGATCCAGGTGGGCGGCAAGCCGTCGAGACGTTCGGCGCGCGCCGCCACTGCGCCCGCCGGCACGTTTGCCGAGCCAGGCGGGCAGCCCAGCAGAGCAGCCCAGCCGAAGCGGTTCGAAGCGGCGTTCCAGGCGAAGTGCCCGGACCATTCCGGCCCAGCGTCCGAGGCAGTCCGGTCGTCCAGCATCGGGTAAATCAGCACCTGGCAGCACAGCTGCGCATCGCCGCGGTCGCGAACCGCCAGGGCCAGGACAGCGGCATGTCCGCCACCAGCGCTGTCGCCCATCACTGCGACGCGCGCCGGATCGACCCCCAACTCGTCGGCGCTCAGCAGTAGCCAGCGCAGTGCCGCGTAGTTGTCGTCGAGGGCGCCTGGGAAGGGCGTCTCCGGGGCCAGGCGGTAGTCGACCGAAACGACCAGGCAGCCGAGCCGGGCAGATAGTTGCGCCAGGCTTTCGGCGCGCATCGCCGCCGAGCCCATCACGTAGCCGCCGCCGTGCAGGTACAGCAAAGCCGGCGTGGCTTGTGGCCGGCCTGGCCGGCGGTCGATCAGGTGGATGTTCACCTCTGGGCGGCCGGGGAGGCCCGGGATGCGTCGGCGCGTGGCGCGCAGACGGGTCGGCAGGGCCGCCAGGGAGTCCAGCAGGCGCATAGCGCGCACCTTGCGTGGATTCAAAGGGCGCAGCGACAACCAGCGCACCGGAAAGGTGATGGACGGGCGAAGTTCCGGCAGGACCGCCTGCGTCGCTTCGTCGAATGCGAGGGAAGGTTGCGTTTTCATGGCCGGCACTCCTAAAAAAAAGCCGCCTGGTTTGCGACAGGCGGCGGAAAGATCACCGGTAAAGGTGACAAGCATGCTCGGGGTTCATTGGGCGCCGATGGGCACCTGTTCATTGCTCAGCCAGCTGGGCATGTCCACCGGCCAGGCATCGACGTAGAGCGCATGAACGCCCATGGCGCTCGTGTAGGCCAGGTTCAGCAAATTGCAGAAGGCGATGTAGGCGAGGATTCTCAGCAGGGTGCCGAGCCAAGGTGCCGACGAAAAGCTCTCGATTCCTCGTTCTATAGCCGTGTGACCATTGGAGTCCGCATGCATGAGCAAGAAAGCGCAAGCGATGAAGGTAGAAGGGAAGAGCACGAATTCGTAGATTGGGAACTGGTAGAAGTGACCGCCCCAGAACGACCACTGCTGGAAGGCGCCAGGCCAAGCATCGAAGTGAAGATAACGAGTGGCGACGATGTCTAGCAGCCCCATTGAGATCCATACACCCACGAAGCCAGCGAGCGTGAGTCCGACGACGCCAATACCAGGAAAGCGAGCTTTGGCTTTCTTCATGACTGCTAGGCCAATCAGCGCTGTTCCCGCGAATGAGTAAAAGTAGGATGGAGCGTCAATCAGCAGCGGTTCTGCAATGCGAGAACCGTTAGGGGTCTGCCAGCCAGGAATAAATTCGCACCAACATCCGTAGTTAAAGGCGTAGGCGTTGTATGTGAACATCGGCCGTAGAAAGTTCAGGAACGGATCTAGCCAATAAGCAGATAGCCAGCCGATCATCATCAGTCGCGTACTATCCAGGCGGCCACTCTTTTGAATGCCGCGAACGAACCAGATCAGCGCAAAGGCCAGAGTAGCCAAGCTCAGCACTTCGTAAATCGTCATTGCCCAGCGCGAGTAGTCTGGGATGGGGTCAGTCCCCCGCAATGTGGGGCGAAAGTCGTCGGAGCGAATCCAGGATCCATAAACGTAGATTTGGACTGCTAGGAAGACGCTACCTAGGGTTCCCCAGAATACTAGGGCCCAGGATCGGGTTGTCGAAAGCGCACTAACGTTGGCCGTCATTGTTATTGTTCCTGTTGTGCTTCTTTGCATAAAAAAGAGGCAACCGATACGGTCGCCTCTTCAGGATCACTTAACGTATTTGCGGAATTCCGGTTTACGCTTTTCGCGGAAGGCATTGCCGCCTTCTTTGGATTCCTCTGTGTCGTAATACATCGCCAGGGCTTGCATGGCGAAAGCTCCGATACCGCGGATGTTCTCGTTGTCCATGTTGAAGGAACGCTTGGCAAGGGCGATGGCGGTCGGGCTCATCTGCAGGATCTCATCGCACCACTTCTTAACTTCGGCATCGAGTTGATCTGCCGGAACGACGGCGTTGACCAGGCCCCAGTCAAGAGCCTGCTGTGCGCTGTAGCGGCGGCAGAGATACCAAATTTCACGCGCGCGCTTGTCGCCTGCGAGTCGCGCGAGCAGAGCAGTGCCGAAACCAGGGTCAACCGAGCCCACTTTCGGACCTACCTGACCGAGTTGGGCGGTCTCGGAGGCAATGGCGAGGTCACACAGGGTGACGAGTACGTTGCCGCCGCCGATCGCGTAGCCGTTCACGCGTGCGATCACTGGCTTGGGAATATCGCGGATGATGCTCTGCAGTTCTTCGATAGGCAGGCCAACAACACCGCGACCCTTGTGGCGGCCACCAGACTGGTCGCTGCCGGTGCAGAAAGCTTTATCACCGGTACCAGTGAGGACTACGACGCCTACATCTTTGTTGTAGCCAGCCAGGCTGAAAGCCTGGATCAGCTCCTCACAGGTATTCGAAGTGAAAGCGTTGTACACCTGAGGGCGGTTGATGGTGATGGTGGCGACACCGTTGTCTTCGGTGTAGATGATGTCTTTGAATTCCATGTTTAACTCCTGATGAAGATTCTTGGGTCAGCCAGCCATGGTCAGGCCGCCAGAAACGCTGATTACTTGCCCGGTGATAAAGGCGGCATCGTCACTGGAGAGGAACAGCACCATTCCGGCAATGTCATCGGGCTGTCCCATACGGCCGAACGGAACAGCCTTCACCAGGCCGGCTTTGATCTTCTCGCCCTTTTCACCCTGAGCGAGGTTGTCCAGCAGCGGAGTGGCGGTAGGACCAGGGCAGACGACGTTCACCGGGATCTGCTGGCGGGACATTTCGCGAGCCATGGTTTTGGTGAAGGCGATCAGACCGCCCTTGCAGAACGAGTAAACGGCTTCCATCGAAGAGCCAACGCGTCCTGCATCCGAGGAAATATTCACCACGCGGCCACGGCCGCGTTCGCTCATTCGGCGCAGAACAGCGTGGTGCATGTTCAGGGGGCCATAGAGGTTGATAGCGACGACCTTGTCCCAGAACGGCTTTTCGGTCTGCAGGAAAAAGGCGCCCGTATCCCAGCCGGCGTTGTTGACCAGGACTTCAATCGGGCCCAACTCACCTTCCACGCGCTCTACGGCTGCATGCACACCAGCGTGATCCGTAATATCAACGCTGTAGCCACGAGCACGGCCGCCAGCGGACTCAATCTCACCTACAAGTCGGTTGGCAGCATCAGCATTCAGGTCGAAAACCGCGACCACGGAGCCTTCTTCGGCGAATCTCTTGCAGATAGCACTACCAATGCCGCCTGCGCCGCCGGTCACCACTACGACCTTATCTTTCAATCCTTTCATGCTAAGTACCCTTAAGGAGTCGCTAAGAACGCGGCTGAGCCGCAGATTCGATGGCCAGACTATCGACTGATGGAGATGGGGACGGCGGCGCGGGCTTCTGCGTGCTTGCAGCCCGGGGGGCACTAAGTCGGTCAATCTGCTCTGTGCTGTAGCCAATCTCGGCCAGAACTTCCTGGCTGTGTTCGCCAAGGTTCGGGGGGAGGTAGCGGACGTTCCCCGGAGAGGCTGAGAACTGCACTGGGATGGAGGTCATCACCAAGCTACCCTCTGTCGGGTGCTCTACCTTTTGGAAGAAACCGGTCTCCCTTAGGTAGTCGTCGTTCATCAGCTCATTGAGCTCGCGGACTTGACCATGAGGTACATCAGCTTCCGCAAAGGCCTTTTCCCAGTAGGCTGAAGTACGTTTGCAGATGGCATCACCGAGAATGCTGTACAGCTCGTTGATGTTGCGCATACGTTCAGTCATTCGGCAGAAGCGCGAGTCTTCTAGAAGCTCTGGCCGTCCGATGGCAGTGAGTACTCGGCGCCATTGCTCATCATTGACCGCCAGCAGACAGATGTAGCCATCGAGCGTGGCGTATGGCCGACGATGTGGAGAGAACATCCTCGTGTAGCCGAGGCCGCTTGATTCTCCGAGGGCTCCTTCCCACATATGCTCAAAGAGGTTGAACTGAAGCATCGTCTCCAGCATAGGAACGAGTACCTGCTGACCCTCGCCAGTGCGCTCACGGTGCAGCAGAGCCATGCTGATCGATGAAGCCAGTACATACCCGCAGAACTTGTCCACGATTACAGTGGGGAAGTAGCGAGGGCGTCCGTCCAGATCCCGGTTGATTGCAGCGAGACCGCTCTCCCCCTGAATCACATCGTCGAATGCCGGCATGTCTTTGTAAGGGCCGTCACCTCGGTAACCAGGTGCGAATGCGTAGATGATCCGCGGATTACGAGCACGAATTTTTTCGTAGCAGATGCCCAATCGAGCGGCTGCGCTGGGGCGCATACTGTGGACGATCACGTCCGCAGTCTCGACCAGCTTCATTAGCGCCTCCATGCACTCTTCCTTTTTCAGGTCGAGTACCACGCTGCGCTTGTTGCGGTTCATGATCAGATAGAAGACCGACATCCCGGCATTACGGCCTGGGCCGTTCTGACGGTTCTGGTCTCCAGTGGGTGGTTCGACCTTGATTACATCGGCCCCCATATCGCCAAGAATTTGAGTGGCGACTGGGCCAAGCACGTTGATAGTCAGGTCGATAACACGCAGCCCTGTGAGCGGGCCGGTGGCTTTCTCCATTGCCCGTTGCACCATGATCAGTCAGCCCTGTAGTCCTTGCCCTTGACCAGGCGCAGGGGGGTGTACTCCTGCACCAACGTGCCGTCCTGCTTGTAGATGCGGTTGCGCGTGCGCACCAGGCCGAGGCCGGGGCGGTTCTTGCTCTCGCGGCACTCGATGACCTCGCATTCCACGTGGATGGTGTCACCGACGAAGACCGGCCCCTTGATGTCCAACTCCATGTTCAGGAAGGCGAAGCCGACCCCCTGCATGGTGGCCTGAGTCAGCAGACCTTCGGCGAAAGTGAAGACCAGTGCGCCAGGGGCGACCCGCCCCTTGATTGCCGATTGCTCCTTGAGGAACTCGACGTTGGTGAAGAGCACCTCGAGCATGCCGGTCACCGAGACGAAATTGACCACGTCCGTTTCGGTCACGGTACGGCCGACAGTCTTGAAACGACGGCCCACGGGGAGGTCTTCCCAGTGAATGCCCAGGCCTACGGTTTCGATCTGCTCCATTTCTTTTCCCTATCTTTATTGTTGAATGCGGGGCGTGTGGTGCTACGCAAGGCCCTTAGCGGGGCTTCGCCTCGCCGCGGCTGGCGCGGCCGAGAACACTGTCGGCGACGATGTTGCGCTGGATCTGGTTGGTGCCTTCGATGATCTGGACCACCTTGGCGTCGCGGAAATAACGATTGATCGGGTACTCATTGGAGATGCCGGCGGCGCCGAACAGCTGCACTGCGTCGGTGGCGACCTTCATGGCCACGTCGGAGGCGAACATCTTCGACATCGCAGCCATGGGGGCGAGGGCGCGCCCGGTGACACCGGCGTCGACCATGGAGGCGGTGCGGTATACCAGCTGACGGGCTGCTTCGGTTTGAGTGACCATGTCGGCAATCATCCAGCGCACGCCCTGGAAGTCGCTGACCTTCTGCTTGAAGGCGACGCGGTTCTGGATGTAGTCAACTGAGTGATCGATGGCGCCCTGGGCCAGGCCCACTGCGCGCGCGGCGATCAGTGGACGGCTGGTGTTCAGCGCCTCCATGGCTACTTTGAAACCCTCGCCGCCTTCCGGGCCAACGCGGTTGGCTACGGGCACGAAGGCGTCGTCGAAGAACAGCGGGCAAGCGGGCACGCCGCGCGCGCCCATCTTGCTTTCGTGGGCACCGATGGTCAGACCTGGGGTCTGCCGGTCGACGATGAACAGGTTGATACCCAGGGGCGCGCCGCCTTCGTCCACGGTTTTCGCGGCGACCAGGATGAAGTCAGCGATGTGTGAATTGGTGCACCAGATCTTCGCGCCGTTCAGGCGATAGCCGCCTTCCACGCGACGGGCGCTGGTCTTGATGCCGGAGACGTCCGAGCCGCTCTGCGGTTCGGTGAGCGAAAGGGCGCCACGGATGTCGCCACTGGCTAGGCCGGGCAGCAGGCGCTGTTTCTGTTCCTCGGTGCCGCCGGCCAGGATGGCGCCGAACGGTGTCCACTGCACGACCAGCAGGTATCCGGTGTTATAGCAGACGCGCCCTAGCTCTTCGACCGCGATACAGGCGGACAGCAGGCTGTTGGTGCCGCCGTACTCGGTCGGGAAGGGCAGGGCGAAGAGGCCCAGCTCCTTAAGCAGGGCGAACATGTCATGCGGGTATTCCGCACTGCGATCGATCTCGTCCGCCCGCGGGGCCACCTTTTCGCGCGCCACCCGGCGGATCAGATCCTGGATTTCGCGCTGCTCGTCGGTCAATTCGTAGTTCACGGTATCGCTGGCTCCGTCATGGGCTTGCTGCCGCGCGGCGGGCAATGCCATGGGTTGTATAATTCTGAACGCTGTTCGTAAAAGTAAACGACGTTCATAAAAGGTGTCAAGCGACGAAGCTAGCGGTTGAAGTGCCTGGATGCCGCGAAATCCGTGGATGTTTTGTGTTTCTAGGGGTGCCGGTCATCCATGGCGCTTATAGATAGGTAGAAAAGTGACAAAAGCATCGCCGGAGTTATGGAAACGCCGTTTGGAATGATGCATAAAGGATGGGTGGTATATCCGGTTGGCGGCTTGACGCGATCTCTGAACGACGTTTACTATTCGGAACGTTGTTCATAAAGATGATCTGCAACGGCCTCTCAAAGGAGGGCTCATGCACAGCCTGCAACCGGAATCCGATTACCAGCGCTTCCTTTGCCAAGGGCGCTTCATGATCCAGCGCAGCCGCCAGAGTGGCGGCCATGTCTTCTATCCGCGCGTCGCGGAGCCTGGCACGGGCAACACCGACCTGGAATGGGTTGAGGCCAGTGGTCGTGGCGTCGTCTATTCCACGACCGTTGTGCGCCAGCGCCCACCAACCCCGAACTACAACGTCGCCCTGATCGACCTCGAAGAAGGCGTGCGCCTGATGAGCCGTGTCGAGGGTGTGGCCCCTGAGCAGGTGCGCATTGGCATGCCGGTGAAGGCGAAGATCTTGCGTGATGACCCCGCAGCGGCGGTTCTCGTGTTCGAGCCGGCCTGACCTGGCGCTTGCCATCGAACGCTTCTTCAACCTGCACAGACAAGAACAAGGCAGGAGACGATATGTATCAGAGCTTGCGTGGGCAGACCGCCATCGTGTCCGGCGCCACTTACGGAATGGGCGAGGCTCCCGGGCTGTCGTCCATGGATCTGGCGGCAGCCGCCAGCGTGCGCGCCCTGGCCCAGGTCGGGCTGAAGCCCAGCGATGTCGATGGGCTGTTCGTCAGTGTCCCCGATGACATGCTCTCGGGGCTGACGTTCTCCGAATACCTGGGCATCCATCCGCGCTTCACCGACAACAACCGTACCGGCGGGTCGGCTTTCCAGATATACGCCCACACTGCCGCGATGGCGCTGGCCAGCGGCCAGATTGACGTTGCCCTGATCGCATATGGCAGCAACCAGAAGAGCGCATCCGGCAAGCTGGTGCAGTCCTCGCGCCCGTCGCCGTGGGAGACGCCTTATCGGCCGATAAACCCGGTGTCGTCCTATGCTCTGGCAGCGGCCCGGCACATGCATCAATACGGCACCACGCGCGAGCACCTCGCCGAAGTCGCGGTCGCCGCGCGCAAGTGGGCGCAGCTCAACCCCGATGCCTATATGCGCGACGACCTCAGCATCGAAGATGTGCTGGGCGCGCGTATGGTGTCCGACCCGCTGACCGTGCGTGACTGCTGCTTGGTCACCGACGGCGCCGCCGCAGTGGTCATGGTTCGTGCTGACCGGGCGCGCGACTTGGTGGCCAACCCGGCGTACCTGCTGGGTGCGGGCTCCGCCACCACGCACCGCGAAATTGCCTCCATGGCCGACCTGACGGTGACTGCAGCACAGGACTCTTCGCGTCGGGCCTATGAAATGGCCGGCGTGAGCGCCGCCGACATCGATGTCGTCATGCTCTACGACGCCTTCACCATCAACACCATCCTGTTCCTCGAAGACCTCGGCTTCTGTCCGAAGGGTGAGGGCGGGCGCTTTGTCGCCGACGGTGGTATCGCGCCCGGCGGGCGGTTGGCGGTGAATACCAATGGTGGTGGCCTGTCCTGCGTCCACCCGGGGATGTACGGCCTGTTCACCATGGTCGAGGCCACTCAGCAGCTGATGGGCCAATGCGGCGCCCGCCAGGTGGACGGCGCCAGGCTGGCCGTCGCCCATGGCAACGGTGGCGTGCTGTCCAGCCAAGCGACGCTGATTCTCGGCACGGAGGACACCCTGTGAGCCAGGCCATCGAAACCTCGGAGCAGTTGGTGCGCGTCGAACGCGACGGCGAGGTGGCGATCGTCACGCTCAGCTACCCGCAACGGCGCAATGCCTTCTCGTTGAAGATGCGTGAGTCGCTGTACGAAGTGTTGTATCGGCTGATGCATCAGGACAGTGCTTGCCGGGCGATCGTGCTCACCGGCGCTAATCAGGTGTTCTGCGCTGGTGGCGACATCTCGGAAATGAAAGAGCGCACCGTTCTGGAATACCGCGAGCGCAATCTACTTCCGCTGAACATCTTCCGATTGCTGGTAGAGGGCCCCAAGGCTGTCGTTGCTGCCGTCGAAGGCTTCGCCATGGGCGCGGGCGTGTCCCTCGCCGCTGCCAGCGATTATGTGGTTACTGCCAGCGATACCCGCTATGCCTGCGCCTTCGTCAAGGTCGGACTGATGCCCGATACCGGTCTGTTCTGGTCGTTGGCTCAGCGCGTCGGCGGCGGCAAGGCCCGCCAGCTGATGCTCGGCGCCGATGAGTTCAATGGCCGCGAGGCCCTGGATATGGGGTTCGCCAACCAACTGACAGCACCTGGCGAGACCCTGTCGGCTGCGCTGGAAGTTGCGCGCCAGTACGCGAGCATGCCGCCGCTGGCGGTGGCTCACCTGAAGTCGGCGTTGGCCGGGGGGATCGCCTCGCTGGACGAGGCGATCGAGACCGAAGTCAACCTACAGCCGATCCTGCGTCGCAGCCAGGACCACCAGGAGGCCGCCAAGGCCTTTATGGAAAAACGTCCGGCCGTGTTTGTCGGCAACTGATAAGGAGTGCGACATGTCCGAACATAGCGACGAGCGCATACAGGTCAGCCGCGATGGCGAAATTGCCATCGTCACCATCAACAATCCGCAGCGGCGCAATGCCATGGGCCGGCAGATGCGCCTGGCCCTGCGCGACACCATGCACCGCCTGTTGGTCGCCGACCCCGAGTCAAAGGCCATCGTGCTCACCGGCGCAGGCGGGCAATTCAGCGCTGGCGCCGACATTTCCGAGATGACCAAGCGCACGGTGCTGCAGAGCCGCGAGATTCTCGCCGAGTCCTGTGAAGTGGTGCGCGACATGCTCGGTGGCCCCAAGCCGGTGGTCAGCGCGGTCGAAGGTGTGGCCTTCGGCGCCGGGCTGTCGCTGGCGGTCGCCACCGACTACCTGGTGGCGGCATCCGACGCGCGCTTCTGCGCGGCCTTCATGCGCATCGGGCTGATTCCCGATACCGGCATCCTCTGGACCCTGCCGAAGAAGATCGGCCCGGGCAAGGCCCGTGAGCTCCTCTCGCTGGCGCGAGAAATCGACGCGGCCGAGGCCCTGCGCATCGGCCTGGCCAACCGCGTGGTCGAGCCGGGGCAGGCGCTGCCGGCGGCCATCGAATACGCCCGCGCCTTGGCGCAACAACCGCCGCTGGGCATGGCCCTGCTGAAGTCCGCGCTGACCTTCGGTGCCGACCACATGGAAGCCTCGCTGCGCGCGGAAATCGACTACCAGCCGCTTCTGCGCCAGTCGAAGGATCACCTGGAAGCGGCCAACGCCTTCATCGAGAAGCGCGCGCCGGTCTTCACCGGCCAATAAGGGACCCGAGATGAGCGAACACACCGACATCGTCCAGGTCGAGCACCGCGACCAGGTGGCCATCGTCACCATGAACTACCCCGAACGGCGCAACGCGTTCTCGCTGAAGATGCGCCTCGCGCTGCTCGAGGTCTTCCACCAGCTGCTCCACGAGGACACGCAAAGCCGCGCCATCGTCCTCACCGGGGCCGGCGAGCATTTCTGCGCCGGCGGCGATCTCTCTGAAATGACCCAGGTCTCGCCTTCACTGCTGGATATGCGCGAGCGCATCAGCATCGGCGTGCGTCTATTCCGGATGCTCTTCACCGGCGACAAGCCGATTGTCGCAGCGGTTGAGGGCAGTTGCATGGGGGCTGGTGTTTCTCTGGCCGCAGCCTGCGATCTGGCGATCGGCAGCACGGCGGCGAAGCTGTCCTGCGCATTTGTCAAGGTCGGTTTGCTGCCCGACACCGGCGTGCTCTGGACCCTGCCGCAGAAGGTGGGGGCCGGCAAGGCCCGCGAACTGATGCTCAGTGGCGCCTCCTTCGACGGTGCCGAGGCCGGGCGCATCGGCCTGTTCAACCAGGTAGTCGCTCCCGGCCAGGCCCTGGAGGCTGCCATCGCCCAGGCTGCGCGGCTGGCCCAGCTGCCACCGGTGACCCTGGCGTTGCTCAAGGCCTCGCTGGTGCAGGGCGGCAACAGCATAGAAGCGGCCTGGCGGCGCGAGGTCGACCTCAACCCGCTGACCCGCCAGACACAGGACCACCAGGAAGCCGTGACGGCCTTCCTGGAAAAACGCAAACCGACATTCAGCGGGAATTGAAGCCATGTTCGAACGCACGCTTCTGGCGGGGAAAAAGATTCTGATCACTGGTGGCGGCACCGGTCTGGGCAAGAGCATCGGCAAGCGCTACCTGGAACTGGGCGCCGAGCTGGTGATTGCCGGTCGTCGCAAGGAGGTCCTGGACGCCACAGCCGCAGAATTCCGCGAGGCAATTCCGGGGGCGCGGGTTGCCACCGTGCAGGCCGATGTGCGCAACGCCGAGTCGGTCGAGGCGATGATGGAGGAAATCTGGAGCAGCGGTCCGCTCGATGTGCTGCTGTGCAATGCTGCCGCCAACTTCATCGCGCGCACCGAAACGCTGTCGCCTCGGGCGGTGGACGCGGTGCTGGATATCGTCCTGCACGGCAGCTTCTACTGCACCATCGCTGCCGGTAAACGCTGGATAGCCGAGGGGCGGCCGGGCAACGTCATCAGCACCGTCTCCACGCCGACCATGACTGGCTCGGCGTTCACTGCGCCGAGCGCGGCGGCCAAGGCCGGGGTACTGGCGATGACCCGCAGCCTGGCGGTGGAGTGGGGCCCCAAGGGCATTCGCCTGAACTGTGTGGCTCCGGGCCTGTTCCCCACACCTGGGGCCTGGGAACAGCTGTACCCGCCGGGCTCGCAGGTCGAGCCGCAAGACAAGGGCGTTCCGCTGCGGCGCTTCGGCGACCACCAGGAGCTGGCCAACCTTTACAGCTACCTGGCCAGCGACGGTTCCGGCTACATCACCGGCGAGATGGTGGTGATCGACGGCGGCCGCTGGATGCAGGGCGTAGGCGGGCCGTCGTTCCGCGCGATGCAGGACTGGACGGAAGAACAATGGCAGGAGCTTCGTCGTGGCTAATCCGCTCGAGTTGCGCATCGACGTCAGCGCCGCGCTGCCCTATCAGTCGCCCCAGTGGATCGCGTTGAGCGTGTACTTGCCGCCGGCAGAGGTGCTTGGCGCGCAACCGGTCGCGATTTTCGCTTCGCCCGGTGGTGGCTACACGCGGCACTACTACGACATGGACTTTTCCGGCCACGTGGATTACAGCCAAGCGCTCGCACATGTGCGCAACGGCTTCATTTTCGTCAGCTACGACCACCTGGGCGTGGGCGACAGCAGCGGTGACCACCTGCGCGAATACACCGTGCAGCAGCTGGCCACTGCCAACGACGCTGCGGTCCGCGAAGTGCTTGGCAAGCTGCGCGAGGGCCGCCTGCTCGCCGATTATCCGGCGCTCCCGGGATTGAAGGCGGTCGGCCTTGGACAGTCGATGGGCGGCAACGTCACCATCGCCATGCAGGGCCGCCATGCCACCTTCGACGGCATTGCTCCGCTGGGCTATAGCGCGCTGCATACCGTACTGCCGCAGCGCGACGAAAGCGACCGCCAGCTCGGCATCCAGGGGCACCTTGTGCAGGGCGGCAAGCCGCTGGAGGAAATCAGCGTCGAGGCCAGCAGCCAGACGGTGGTCGATTTCGTCTATCCGTTCCACTGGGAAGACGTGCCGCCGGACATTCTTGAGGCAGACATGGGCGGCGGCTATCCGATACGGCAGACCGCACCGCGCTTCGGCAGCTTCACTGTGCCGCCGTGCGCCGTAACCATGATGACGCCGGGCATCGTCAAGGAGGAGGCCGCCGCGATAACGGTACCGGTACTGGTCGCCATGGGTGAGCGCGACGTCTGCCCCGAGCCGCATGCGGAGCCGACGGCCTACCTAGCCTCGCCGGACGTCAGCCTGTTCATCGTGCCGCGCATGGCGCACATGCACAACTTCGCCGGGACTCGCCGCCTGCTCTGGGATCGCATCGAGTCCTGGGCGCGCCGGGTGTGTGCAGCGTAATGCGCTGCCGCCTGACCGTGCCAGCGGCACCGGGACCCGGCTCCAGAATCACGCGGCGCGGGCAAGAAGATCAATGGCAGGCCGTATCCGGCCTGGGGAGAGTCTGAATGGCAGGTCCGCTTTCCGGGATCAAGGTCGTCGAGCTGGCAGGAATCGGGCCCGGGCCGATGTGCGCCATGTTGCTGGCTGATCTAGGTGCGACGGTGATCCGGGTCGACCGCAAGGAACCGGTCAAGCTGGGTATCGAACGCCCGTTGCAATACAACACCCTGTTGCGCAATCGCTACGCGATCGCCGTCGACCTGAAGGATCCGGCGGGCGTCGAGACCGTGCTGCAGCTGGTCGAGCAGGCTGACGCTCTGATCGAAGGTTTCCGCCCTGGCGTCACCGAGCGCCTGGGCTTGGGGCCTGACGATTGCCTGGCGCGCAATCCGCGCCTGGTCTATGGCCGGATGACCGGCTGGGGCCAGGACGGACCGCTGGCGAAATACGCCGGGCATGACCTGAACTACCTCGCGCTCACCGGCATCCTCGATGCCATCGGGCGCGAAGGGCAGCCGCCGAGCATTCCGCTGAACCTGCTGGGAGACTACGCCGGCGGCTCGCTGTATCTGGCCCTGGGGCTGATGGCGGGGATTCTGGAGGCACAACGCTCCGGCCTGGGGCAGGTGGTCGACGCGGCTATCGTCGATGGTGCCGCGCATCTGGCCACCACCTTCTTCGGCATGATCGCCGCGGGGATCTGGAAGGAAGGGCGGGGGACCAACATTACTGATAGTGGTTCGCCGTTCTACGACTGCTACCAGTGCAGCGACGGCAAGTACCTGAGCATCGGCCCCATCGAGAGCAAGTTCTACGCGGAATTGCTCCGCCTGCTGGACCTGGACCCGGCAACCCTCGGCGCACAGATGGACCGCACGGCTTGGGCTGCCGCCAAACAGACGATCGCTGAGCGCTTCCGCAGCCGCACCCGAGACGAGTGGGCGGCGCTGCTGGAGTCCAGCGACGCCTGTGCCGCCGGTGTGCTGAGTTTCGTAGAGGCGCCGGAGCACCCGCACTTGCGCGCCCGCGGCACGTTCATCGAAGTCGACGGCGTGACTCAGCCGGCGCCCGCGCCGCGCTTTTCGCGCAGCGTTCCACACACGCCGTTTGCGCCGCAACCGATCACCACCGAGAACACTGATGCTGCCTTAGCTGCCTGGTTCGATCCGCAACGGATCGCGGAGCTGCGCGGCAACGGCATCATCGACTGAGGACCCCTTATGGAACTGCGATTCACCCCTGAAGAGCTGGCTTTTCGCGATGAGGTCCGCGCCTTCCTGAAGAGCGCCGTGCCGGCGTCGATCCAGCGCAAGGTCGAGTTCGGACAGCGCTTGTCCAAGGACGAAATGGTGAGCTGGGTGAAAATCCTGCACGCCAAGGGCTGGTCTTGCCCGGCCTGGGCGCCGGAGTGGGGCGGTCAGGCCTGGAGCGCCACGCAGCACTACATCTTCAAGGAAGAGCTGCACATGGCACCTGCGCCTGAACCGATCTCTTTCAACATGAACATGATCGGCCCGGTGCTGATCGCCTTCGGCACCCAGGCGCAGAAAGAGCACTTCCTGCCACGCGTGGCGAAGATGGACTACTGGTTCTGCCAGGGCTTCTCGGAGCCGGGCTCGGGGTCGGACCTGGCCTCGCTGCGCACCAGCGCCGTTCGCGATGGTGATCACTACGTGCTTAACGGTCAGAAGCTCTGGACCTCCACCGCGCACCATGCCGACTGGTGCTTCGTGCTGGTGCGCACAGACGCCACGGCCAAGAAGCAGCAGGGCATCAGTTTCCTGCTCATGGACATGAAGACTCCGGGCATCTCGATACGCCCGATCGTCACCCTCGACGGCCACCACGAAACAAACGAGATGTTCCTCGACAACGTGCGCGTGCCAGTGGCCAACCTGGTCGGTGAGGAAAACCGCGGTTGGGATGTCGCCAAGTTCCTGCTCGGCAGCGAGCGCGGCGGCATCGCCCGTGTCGGCCTGTCGAAGTTCCGCGTGCGCCGTGCCAAGCAGTTGGCCGCGCAGGTGCCCGCCGGTGATGGCGTGTTGGCCGACGAGTCGCGCTTCCGCGAGCGCGTCGCCGCGCTGGAGGTGGAGCTCAAGGCGCTGGAGATGACCCAGATGCGCGTCATCGCCGATAGCGAGAAGTTCGGCCATGCGCCCGATCCGCGCAGTTCGATCCTGAAGATGAAGGGCTCGGAACTGCAGCAGGCCGCTACCGAGTTGCTGATGGAAGTGGCCGGCTACAACGCTCTGGAATACGACCACGAGTTCGTCGTTGGCGACCGCGAGGTGGAGGGTAACGACGATTGGGCACGCACCATCGCGCCCAACTACTACTGGGTGCGCCACGTGTCCATCGTTGGTGGCTCCAACGAAATCCAGCACAACATCCTGGCCAAATCCCTGCTCGGACTCTAAGCATGAATTTCGATCTGAACGAAGAACAACGCATGCTCAAGGATGCGGTCGAGCGCCTGGTTGCCGACCGCTATGGCTTCGAGCAGCGCAACCGCTACATGGGCGAGGCAGACGGCTGGAGCCGTGCGCTCTGGGCCAGCTATGCCGAACTCGGCCTGCTCGGGCTGCCTTTCGCCGAGGCCGATGGCGGCTTTGCCGGCGGTCCGGCGGAAACTCTGATCGTCATGGAGGCGGCGGGCCGTGGCCTACTGCTCGAACCCTATCTGGCGACGGTAGTGCTCGCAGGTGGCCTGCTTGCCAACGCCGCGAGCCCGGCGCAGCGCGCCGATATCCTGCCGGCGCTGATCGCCGGCGAGCGCCTGCTCGCCTTCGCCCACAGCGAGTCCCAGGCGCGTTACGACCTGGCCGATGTTGCCAGTAGCGCCCGCCGTGAAGGCAATGACTGGGTGCTCGATGGTAGCAAGCGCTACGTGTTGCATGGCGATTGCGCGGATCAAATCATCGTTTCCGCCCGCGTCTCTGGCGCGCGCCGCGATGCCGACGGCCTGGCTCTCTTCCTCGTCGATGCCAACGCCCCTGGCGTGAAGCGTCGCGGCTATCAGACGCAGGACCGACTGCGCGCCGCGGATATCACCCTGAAGGACGTGCGCGTACCTGAGGCGGCGCTGCTCGGCGTTGTAGGGCAAGCACTCCCGCTGATCGAGAAGGCGGTCGATGGCGCTCTAGCGGCGCTGTGCGCCGAGGCTGTCGGCGCCATGCAGCAAGCCTTCGACATGACCGTCGAATACCTGAAGGTGCGCAAGCAATTCGGCGTGCTCATCGGCTCATTCCAGGCTCTGCAACACCAGGCGGTCGACATGCTGGTGATGATCGAGCAGGCCCGCAGCATGGCGCTCTACGCCAGCATGATGGTCGGCGAGGACGACGCCCTGGAGCGCCGCCGCGCCATCGCCGCGGCCAAGGTGCAGATCAGCCGTTCGGCGCGTTTTGTCGCCCAGCAGGCGGTGCAACTGCACGGCGGCATCGGCGTGACCGAAGAATGCCAGGTCGGCCACTACATGCGCCGCTTGTCGATGATCGAAATCCTTTTCGGCGATGCCGACCACCACCTGGCGCAACTGGCCCGCGATGGCGGCCTGATTGCCGCCGACGCCTGACTGACGAGAGAGCCTGTATGAAGCACGACGCAAACGATCCGTACCGCGAGCTGCGCGACTCCCTGCGCGACCTGTGCGCCGAGTTCCCCGACGAGTACTGGCGCAAGATCGACCACGCCCGCGTCTACCCCGAAGCCTTCGTTGATGCCCTGACCAAGGCCGGCTGGATGGCCGCGCTGATCCCGGAAGAGTACGGCGGCTCGGGCCTGGGCCTGGCCGAGGCCTCGGTGATTATGGAAGAGATCAACCGCAATGGCGGCAACTCGGGTTTCTGCCATGGGCAGATGTACAACATGAACACCCTGCTGCGTAACGGCTCGGAAGAGCAGAAGCGCAAGTACCTGCCGAAGATTGCCAGCGGCGAGCTGCGCCTGCAGTCCATGGCAGTCACCGAGCCGACCACTGGCACCGACACTACCAAGCTCAAGACCAATGCGGTGAAGAAAGGCGACCGTTACGTGGTCAACGGGCAGAAGGTGTGGATTTCTCGGGTCCAGCACTCGGACATGATGATCTTGCTGGCGCGCACCACGCCGCTGGCCGAGGTGAAGAAGAAGTCCGAAGGCCTGTCGTGTTTCTTGGTTGACCTGCATGACGCCATCGGCAAGGGGCTCGATGTTCGGCCGATCCCGAACATGGTCAACCACGAGACCAACGAGCTGTTCTTCGACAACCTGGAGATCCCAGAAGAAAACCTGATCGGCGAGGAGGGCAAGGGCTTCAAGTACATCCTCGATGGCCTCAACGCCGAACGTACGCTGATTGCTGCCGAGTGCATCGGCGACGGCTACTGGTTCGTCGACCGGGCGACCCGCTACGCCAACGACCGCGTGGTCTTCGACCGCCCGATCGGCCAGAACCAGGGCATCCAGTTCCCCATCGCCGAGTCCTACATCGATCTGCGCGCTGCCGACCTGATGCGCTATCGCGCCTGTGAGCTGTTCGATGCGCACCAGAACTGCGGCGCAGAGGCGAACATGGCCAAGCACCTGGCCGCTACCGCTTCTTGGAAGGCCGCCAACGCCTGCCTGCAGACCCACGGCGGTTTCGGCTTCGCCTGCGAGTACGACATTGAGCGCAAGTTCCGCGAGACGCGCCTGTACCAGGTGGCGCCGATCTCCACCAACCTGATCCTGTCCTACGTAGCCGAGCACATCCTCGGCCTGCCGCGGTCTTTCTGAGCGAGGTGGTGGGATGAACTACGAGAGCATTCTCTACGAGGTGAAGGATCGCATCGCGACCATCACCATCAACCGGCCGGACCAGCTCAACAGTTGGAACGACCAGGTCGCCACCGAGGTGTACGACGCCATGCAGACAGCTGGCGCCAACAAGGGCGTGCGGGTGATCGTCTTCACCGGCGCCGGCAAGGCGTTCTGCGCGGGCGGCGACATCAACAGTTTCGGCGGTGATCCGCACAAGCTGATGACCAAGCTTCCGCGTCCCTTCGACATGCGCAAACGCCCGGACTGGCAGACTCGCTGCTCGTATTACCCAGCCATTCCAAAGCCGGTAATCGCCATGCTCAATGGCGCCACCGTAGGCATCGGCTTGATTCACGCGCTGTTCTGTGACGTTCGCTTCGCTGCGGAGGACGCCACCATCACTACCGCGTTCTCGCGTCGTGGGCTGACTGCCGAATATGGCATGGCCTGGATCCTGGAGCGCCATGTCGGCCATGCGAACGCCCTGGACCTGCTGCTGTCTGCCCGCAAGATCAAGGGCATCGAGGCGCAGCGCATGGGCCTGGTTAACCGCGCGATTCCCGCCGAGCAGTTGGTAGAGGAGACCTACGCCTACGCCCGCGACCTAGCGGAAAACTGCTCGCCTCGCTCAATGCGAATCATGAAGCAGCAGCTCTGGGAAGTGCCATTCCAGACCTGCCATGAGGCAGTGATGAGCGCCGGCCTGGACATGCCGATTGCCAATCAGGGGCCCGACTACAAGGAAGGCATTGCCAGCTTCATGGAGAAGCGCAAGCCGAACTTCCCCGACGACGAAATCTGAGCACTGGACGCCGAGCGCGCCACGGGCGGCTCGTCCACCTATAACAAGAGGAACGCACAATGAGTGGAATGGTTGAAGGCAAGGTAGTAGTAGTGACTGGCGCCGGCAACGGTATCGGCCGCGCCATCGCGCTGGCAATGGCCGCCGAGGGCGCCCGCGTAGTGGTCAACGACCTGGGCTCCTCCGTGCATGGAGATGGGCAGGACGCAGGCCCGGCCCAGCGTGTGGTCGATGAGATCAAGGCCGCCGGTGGTGAAGCTGTCGCCAGCACCGATAGCGTCGCTGGCTGGGATTCTGCGCATCGCATCGTGCAGACCGCGCTGGACACCTTCGGGCGCATCGACAGCGTGGTCAATAACGCCGGCATCCTGCGCGACCGCATGTTCCACAAGATGGACGAGCAGGAGTGGCTGGCGGTGCTGAATGTGCACCTCAACGGCTCGTTCTTCATGGCGCGCGCCGCCGCCCCGCATTTCCGTACCCAAGGCTCGGGTTCGTACATCCACATGACCTCCAACACTGGTCTGGTAGGCAACGTCGGCCAGGTCAACTACGCGGCGGCGAAGCTGGGCATCGTCGGCATGTCCAAAGCCATCGCCCTGGACATGGCCGCCTTCGGCGTGCGCTCCAACTGCATTTCGCCGGCGGCCTGGAGCCGCATGATCGGTGCCGTGCCGACCGACACTCCGGAGAAGAAACTGCAAGCCGAGCGCATGGAACGAATGATGCACCCGTCCAAACAGGCGCCGTTGGCGGTCTTCCTGGCCTCGGACCAAGCCAAAGACGTATCCGGGCAAATTTTCTACGTCCGCTCCAACGAAATCATGCTGGTCAGCCAGCCGCGCGTGACCCGCTCGGTGCACCGCGACAACGGCTGGACCCCGGCCGAAGTGGCGGAACACGCCATTCCGGCGCTGCGCCCGAGCTTCCTGCCGCTGCAGCAAACCCACGAGGTGTACAGCTGGGAACCGGTCTGAGCCGTTTCCCCAAGCCTGCCGACCGGCGTCGGCAGGCTGACCCCACGATCAGACAGCGAGTGATCCCGGCATGTTGAATTACGAACGCGTCAAACACTGGCCCATCGAAGAAGTTACCCAGTCCTACAGCAAGCGCGACAGCATCCTCTACGCGCTGGGACTGGGGGTCGGTGGCGACCCGATGGACCCGGTGCAGCTGCGCTTCACCTTCGAGAAGGACCTGCAGGCGGTCCCGACCCTGGCGGCGGCCATCGCCTGGCCCAAGCCGTGGATGACCAATCCGGATACCGGAGTGGACTACCTGAAACTGGTCCATGGCGAACAGGACACACAATGGTTCCGGCCAATGCCGGCCGAAGCACGGGTGACCAGCCGCACGCGGGTTAATCGCATTTGCGACAAGGGCGCCGGCAAAGGCGCCATCGTCGAGTTGCTGCGCGACATCATCGACGCCGATAGTGGCGAGCGAATCGCGCAAACCCGCCAGGTTTCGTTCCTGCGTGGCGACGGTGGCTACACCGCACAAGGCGGTGTCAGCGACGAGCCTCCGCAGAGCCTGCCGGCGGTGCCGGAGCGTGCGCCGGACTTCGAATTCGAACTCCTGTCGCCGCCGCAGGCCGCTCTGATCTACCGCCTTTCCGGTGACAGCAACCCGCTGCACGCGGACCCGGAGGTCGCTGCTCGAGCCGGCTTCCACCAGCCGATCCTGCACGGTCTGGCCACCTACGGCATGGCTGCCTTCGCCGCTGTTTGCCGTTGCGCCGATGGTGATGCCAGCCGGCTCAAGCGCCTAGCCGCGCGCTTCACCTCTCCGGTGTACCCCGGCGAGACGTTGCGCTTCCAGTTCTGGAGCGGCGCCGATGGGCGCGTCCAGCTCCGCGCACGGGTCGAGGCCCGCGACGTCACCGTGCTGAACAACGGCGTGATCGAACTGACCTGAGGAGCGCTCGATGGATTTCCGCGAAAGCAGCGAAGATAAGGCTTTCCGCCAGGAGGTACGCGATTTTGTCGCGCAGCACCTCCCGGCAGACATCCGCGACCGCGTGCTGAATTTCCAGCACCTGGGCCGTGAGGACTATGTGCGCTGGCAGCGCATTCTCTCCGACCGGGGATGGGGAGCACCGGGCTGGCCGACCGCGTTCGGCGGCACCGGCTGGAACGCCGCGCAGCGCAATATCTTCGATGAGGAGTGCTTTACCGCCGGCGCGCCCCGGCAGATGCCGTTCGGCCTGTCGATGGTCGCGCCGGTGCTCCAGAAGTTCGGTACTCCGGCCCAGCAGGAGCGTTTCTTACCGCGCATTCTCGACATGCACGACTGGTGGTGCCAGGGCTATTCGGAGCCCGGCGCCGGCTCCGACCTGTCGGCCCTGCGCTGCCGCGCCGAGCGCGATGGCGACGGCTACCGGGTCAATGGCCAGAAGATCTGGACGTCCTTCGCCCAGTGGGCCAACTGGATCTTCTGCCTGGTGCGCACCAACAGCGACGGCCGCCAACAGGAAGGTATCTCATTCCTGCTGATCGACATGGCCACGCCCGGCATCGAGGTGCGCCCGATCAAGACACTCGACGGCGGCCATGACGTCAACGAGGTGTTCTTCGATAACGTCTGGGTCCCGTATGAGAATCTGGTAGGGGAGGAGCACAAGGGCTGGTCGATCGCCAAGTATCTGCTCGGCCACGAGCGGACCAACATTGCCGGTTTGGGCAACTGCAAGCGCTTCATGCGCCGGCTCAAGGAAATCGCCGCGAGCAGCTTGAAACACGGGCGACCGCTGATCGAGGACGTGCGCTTCCGCGACAAGGTCGTCGCCATCGAGATGGAGCTGCTGGCCCACGAGTGGTCGCTGCTGCGTCTGATTGACCAGGAGGGCAAGCGCCAGGGCAGCGGTATCGAGGCCTCGGTGCTGAAGATTCGCGGTTCGGAGATCCAGCAGCGACTCACCGAGCTGATCATGGAGTGCGCCGGACCTTACGCGGTGCCCTTCGTGGAAACTGCGCTGGAGGCTGACGCCGGCGTCGACACGGCCAATGGCGAACTGCTCAACGCCCTGGCCCCGCACTATTTGGACTGGCGCAAGATTTCCATCTACGGCGGTTCCAATGAAGTGCAGAAGAACATCATCTCCAAGCTGACCCTTGGCCTTTAATCGCGCCGCCGTCTAGGCGGAATTCTGGAGGTTGTCGCGATGGACTTCTCCCTCAACGACGAGCAGCAGATGCTCGCGGATCTGGTCGCGCGATTCGTCGAGCGGCAGTACGACTTCGAGGCGCGCCGCAAGCTGGCGGCCACGCCACGCGGCTGGTCGACCGAGAACTGGGCCGCGCTGGCGGAAACAGGCCTGCTGGCGCTGGCGCTGGACGAACAATACGGTGGCCTCGGCGCGGGTGCCGAGGAAGTCCTGGTGGTCATGGAAGGATTCGGCCGTGGTTTGGTCCTGGAGCCTTATCTTTCTTCTGCGCTGGTGGCTGCGCAGCTGCTGCAGCGGGTCGCCGACGAATCGGCCAAAGTGCAGCTGTTGCCACTGGTGGCGAGCGGCGAGTGCCGCGTGAGCCTGGCCGCGCTCGAGCCGCAGGCGCGCTTTGACCTGTGGGACGTGGCGTGCGAGGCGCGCCCGGCGGACGCCGGCTTCCGTCTCAATGGCCGCAAGAGCGTTGTCGCTCACGGCGATTCTGCAGACTGGTTTATCGTATCGGCGCGCACTGCCGGGGCGCGTGACGACCGGCATGGCATCAGCCTGTTTCTGGTCGACGCTCGGGCCCAGGGTGTAAGCGTGCGCGGCTTCCCGGGATTGGACGGTCAGCGTGTGGCGGAGGTCGAGCTGCGCGACGTCTTCCTGCCGGCCGATGCACTGCTGGGGGCCGAGAATCTGGCCCTGGCTGAACTCGAATGGGCGGCCGACCGCGCCTGCTTCGCACTGTCTGCCGAGGCGGTGGGCTGCATGGCCCGATTGACTGAGCTGACGGTTGAATACCTGCAGACCCGTAAGCAGTTCGGTAAGCCCATCGGCAGCTTCCAGGCGCTGCAACATCGGGTGGCGGAAATGCTCGGCTTCGTCGAGCAGGCGCGTTCCATCACCTGCTACGCCGCAGCAAACCTGGACAACGAGGATGTGCGCCTGCGCGGGCGTGCGGTCTCCGCTGCAAAGGCACTGATCGGTAAGGCCGGGCGCTTCATCGGTCAACAGGCTGTCCAGCTCCACGGAGGAATGGGCATGACCGACGAACTGGCAGTGGGCTGGTACTTCAAGCGACTGACCGTCATCGACATGACCTGGGGCGACAGCGACCATCATGTCGAGCGCTACGGTACGCTGCTGTGAGCCAGAGCGAACGGGTGCTGCAGCAGGAAATTCCGGCCTGGGCGCAAGCGGCGCTACGCACCCGTCCGGAGTCGTTCTATGCGGATTCGGACAAAGTCCCGGTGCACTACCTGGCGTGGAATCCCGACGACTATCGTAAGCCGGGGTTGGTTTTCGTCCACGGCTTCCGTGGGCACGCGCATTGGTGGGACCACATCGCGCCACTGTTCATCGACGACTTCCGAGTCTATGCGCTGGACTTAAGCGGGATGGGAGAGAGCGGTTGGCGCCGGAGTTATTCGCCATTGCTCTACGCTGGCGACATCGCTGCAGTGGTCCGACACGCCGGTCTGGAAGGCGCAACCCTGGTGGGGCATAGCTTCGGCGGCTCGCGGGTATTGCGTGCCTGCACACTGATCCCCGAGTTGCTACGACTGGCTGTGATCGTGGACAGCTCGATCCGCTACTCCGACAGCGCTCGCCCAATCGCTGCGGACCGGCCTCTGGGCGGCAAGGTCTACCCCAACTGCGAGTCGGCCCTGCAGCGCTTCCGGCTGCTGCCCGAACAGCCGTCGCTGGACTGGGCGCGCCGGCATATCGCCGCGAAGTCCATTCGCCAAGTCGATGAGGGCTGGGCGTGGTGTTTCGACCCGCAGCTGCCACCTCCGGAAGTGGAAGCGGACGGGCCGGCGCTGATTGCGCAGATTCGCGTTCCGCTGCGGATGATCGCTGGTGAGTTGAGCACCGTGGTGCCACCCGATCGCTTGCGGCGCATGGATCAACTGCTGCGTCAGCTACCCAACGGCAAGGCTCCCGTGGTGATCCCAGGTGGCTACCATCACCTCATGCTCGACCAGCCTGTCGCCCTCATAGCAGCTCTGAAGGCAATTCTCGCGGAATTCTGACTGCAGCGCGTTCACGGCCAAAGCTCCCCTCCGGGGGCTTTGGCCGTTTTTGCGCACAGTGTTCAGGGACGACTCACGGGCAATACCGCTAACTCTATGCCTCGGCGTAGGGCGCTTAAACGTGCGTGACTATCCATTGCTGGTCGATAAAGGCGGAAATCGCCTGAGGAGCTATGCGCCCCAAACATCCCTGAATCCCAGGCGCCAGCTAGCGCGAGCCTGACTGGACGCGGAGCGGCGGCTCAACGCAGCGAAGCAAAACTCACAGAGGGGGAGAAGCAGCCATAGGGGGCTAGTCGACAATCGTGCAACTGGGCACGTTTCTCGGCCAAGCGGAGCTCGTTGACGGTACTGGCGGCAGCCACCAGTGTGAAGAAGAAAAGCGACAGCATCAGTGCTCTTTTCATGGGATACCTGCCTTAAAGCAGTGTTATTGGAGTCGTTTGCGCCCCAGCCCAACGAGGATGCGTGGTCCATCGAGGGCCATCGGGGCGCTGGATCGATCTTGCCATAGTGCAAGATTAATTTGAACGACGTTTACAAATATAAATAGCATCAACTATCTTGGCCGCCAGCTTGGCGCGACGGACGGTTGCACTGCACGCCGAAGCCGCTATTCGGGCCGGGCACCCTGACAACAACAAGAAAAGGTATGGGTGATGCGAAGATTCGTTACCGTTGTCCTGCTGTCGGTTTGCTGTCTGTGTACACGAGCCCCGGCGGAAGAGGCCCTTGAGGTTGGCCTCATCTACCCCAGGACGGGAAACTTCAAGCAACAGGGCCTGGCGCAGATGCGTGCCGCGCTGTTGGCTGTCGACGAGATCAATGCCCAGGGCGGCATCCTTGGCAAGAATGTGCAGATGCGTCCGCTGGACACCGGCGGGCGCAAAGATAAGGCCATGCGAGCGGTCGACGCGCTTGCCGCTGCCAATGTGCGGACAGTGATTGGCGGGGTTTCCAGTGAGGAGGTGCTGGCCATCGGCGAAAGTGCCGCCCGACGCGGCATGCTCTATTTGGTTCCCCAGGCCGCTTCCGCGGACATCACCGGGCGCTCGGGAAGGCGCAACCTGTTCCAGGAGGGATGCAGCGCGCGCATGGCGGGCAGAGCGCTGATCGAATACCTGGACCAGCAATTCCCCAACCAGAAGTTCTTCTACGTTACTGCGGGCTACACCTACGCCGACGCCGATATCGGCGCCTTTCTGGAGGCGGCGTCCATGGCCGATCGGGCCTCCGGCCAGAGCTATCGCGCGGCGCTCAAGCAGGCCGCCAGCAGCGACGCCAAGGTTCTGGTGCTGATGCTCTACGGCGACGACCTGGTCCAGGCCATGCCCCTGGTGGACAAGCTGGGGTTGCGTCAGCGCATGCAGGTAGTCGTCCCCTATCTCAATCAGGACATCGTCGAACAGGCCGGCCCCGGGCTCATGGAGGGAGTTATTGGCGCCGACACCTGGGCCCCGCAGGTCCCGCGCCTAGAAGGTAGCCAGGCAGGCCAAGCCTTCATTGACGCCTTTGTACAGCGTTACCAGGCCTACCCGTCGAGCGCGGCGGCCTCGACCTATGCCAGCCTTCAGCAGTGGGCCGACGCTGCCCGACGTAGTTCCAGCGCAGACCCCGCCAAGCTGATAGCCGCGCTGGAAGGGCATGTCTATCGGCTGCTCAAGGGCGAGCAGCAGTGGCGCGCCTTCGATCACCAGAATCTGCAGACTCTGTATGTGTTTAAGGTAAAGCCGCGGGCGGAGATCATGCAGGACCCGCTCAAGCAGGACTACTTCGAGGTAGTACATCGCATGGATGGAGACATGGCTGCGCCCACACTAATCGAATGGCAAGAGGAGCGGGGCGTGGGTCGCGAGAGCCTGGACTGAACGCATCTCACCGGTTCGCTCGGGCGTGGTGGCCGACGAGGCACTGCGTCCAGGCAGTTGACAAGTTATCTGAACGAAGTTCAGAATTATGAACGACATTCAGATAATCGTGGAGTTGCAATGAAAGTCCTCGTCGCTGTCAAACGGGTCATCGACTACAACGCCAAGCCGCGGGTCAAGCCGGACGGCAGCGGCATCGACCTGACCAACCTGAAGATGTCGATGAACCCCTTCGACGAGATCGCCGTCGAGGAAGCAGTACGCCTGAAGGAAGGGGGAATTGCAAGCGAGGTGGTGGTTGTCTCCATCGGCCCCGCAGCCGCCCAAGAGGTGCTGCGCACGGCGCTGGCGCTGGGCGGCGATCGAGCCGTCCTGCTGCAAGACGAGGGCGAGGTTCAGCCGCTGGCTGTGGCCAAGGCGCTGGCCGCCCTGTGCAAGCGCGAACAGCCGGACTTGCTGATTCTCGGTAAGCAGGCCATTGACGACGACGCCTGCCAGACCGGGCAGATGGTCGCCGCCCTGCTGGACTGGCCGCAGGCCACGTTCGCCTCCCAGGTGGACGTCTCCGGTGGGCGGGTGAAGGTCACCCGCGAGATCGATGGAGGCCTCGAAACTCTGGATCTGGCGCTGCCGGCTGTGGTGACCACCGATCTGCGCTTGAACACGCCGCGCTATGCCTCGCTGCCGAACATCATGAAGGCCAAGAAGAAACCCCTGGATGTCCTCACCGCTGGTGAGTTGGGCGTCGACCTGGCGCCGCGCCTGAAGACGCTCAAGGTAGTCGAGCCGCCCAAGCGTAGCGGTGGTGTGATGGTGGCCGATGTCGCGGCTCTGGTGGACAAACTGCGTAACGAAGCGAAGGTGATCTGAGATGGCTGTACTGGTAATTGCCGAACACGACAATGCATCGCTGAAGGCGGCGACCCGCCACGCATTGACCGCTGCGCTGCAGATGGGTGCGGAAGTCCATCTGCTGGTGGCTGGCAGCGATTGCGCTGCGGCGGCAGAACAGGGCGCCCGGTTGCTCGGCGTGAGCAAGGTGCTACTGGCGGATGCGCCGGCCCACGCACACGCTTCGGCGGAAAACCTCGCGTCGCAGGTACTGGCTATAGCCGGGCAGTACAGCCATGTGGTGGCCGCCGCCAGCGCCTCCGGTAAAAGCTTCATGCCACGTGTGGCCGCGCTGCTGGATAGTGCGCAAGTGTCCGACGTGGTGTCGGTGGAGTCGAGCGACACCTTTGTTCGCCCGATCTATGCCGGCAATGCGCTTGCGACCGTCCAGAGTCCGGATCCGATCAAGGTGGTCACCGTGCGCACCACCGGTTTCGACGCCGCTGCAGATGGCGGCAGCGCTGCCGTTGAGGTCATCGCGGCGGTGGAGGGCAATCCCGCAGTGCGCTTTGTCGGCCAGGAAGTGACGCACTCGTCCCGCCCTGAGCTGACCTCTGCGCGGGTGGTGGTTTCCGGCGGGCGCGGTATGGGCAGCGGCGAAAACTTCGTGCTGCTCGAAGGTCTGGCCGACAAGCTCGGTGGCGCGGTGGGCGCCTCCCGCGCGGCGGTTGACGCCGGTTTCATGCCTAACGATTACCAGGTAGGCCAGACCGGCAAGATTGTCGCGCCGGAGCTGTACCTCGCCGTCGGGATTTCCGGGGCCATCCAGCATCTGGCTGGGATGAAGGATTCCAAAGTGATAGTGGCGATCAACAAGGACCCGGAGGCACCAATCTTCCAGGTTGCCGACTATGGCCTAGTTGCCGACCTCTTCGAGGCGGTGCCGCAGATGAGCGGAAGCCTCGGCTGATGCTTGCGAGAGCCGCGGCAGGCGCTGCCACGGCTCTCGCCGACTCCATGCGCGCCGCCTTCTAGCGGCAGCGCACCCGTACGGTACGACCCAGAACAACAATAAATGAGGGGTAATGGGCTTATGCAGCTGTTCTCTCTGCAGGGCAAGGTTGCGCTGGTGACCGGTGCTTCCCGTGGGCTCGGACGGTCGATGGCTCTGGGGCTTGCCGCCGCCGGTGCCACGGTTGTGCTGGCGGCGCGCGATCGGCAGCGATTGTTAGAGGTCGCCGAAGAAATTCGCCAACAGGGCGGAGCGGCCGATATCCAGGCCTTCGACCTTGCCGACGAAGGCGCGGTGATCGCGGCGATCCCCGATATCGTCAACCGCCACGGCCGGCTCGACGTCCTGCTAAACAACGCCGGTATCTGCCTCTGGCAGCCATTGCTGGAGTCCAGCCTGGACGACTGGCGCAAGACCCTCGATATCAACCTGACCGCCAATTACCTGCTGGCCCGCGAAGCGGCCCGGCCTATGCTCCGGCAGGGCAGTGGCTCGATCATCAATGTCGGCTCCTACGTTGCCCGCGTTGGCCGGGAGAAGCTTCAGGCCTATGTGGCCAGCAAGCACGGCGTGGTCGGCCTGACCAAGTCCCTGGCTGGCGAACTCGGACAGCACGGCGTGCGCTGCAACGCGATCTGCCCGGGCTATTTCCAGACCGACATGGCTGAACCGGTTGCCGCCAACCCGGCGCTCTGGGAGTGCGTGCGCAGCCATATTTCGCTGGGGCGCTGGGGTGACCCGGAGGAGCTTCAGGGCGCGGCGATATTCCTCGCTTCCAACGCCAGCAGCTACGTCAATGGTCACGCCCTGATGGTCGATGGCGGTGTGTCCGAAGTGCTCTGCCTGCCGATCCCGGTTGCCTGATCCGCGCCTACTATCCCTCAGGAGAAAGCCCTGCCATGAATACACTCGGTGAGTTGCTGGAGCGCAACGCCCGTCTGTTCCCCGACCAGGAAGCGGTGGTCTACGAAGACCGTCGTATCACTTACCGCCAGTTGCACGAGCGCGCGCAGCGCCTGTCCTCGGCATTGCATCAGCGCGGAATGCGTCACCAGGATCGGGTGGCGATCTTGGCGATGAACTGCAATGAATACTTTGACGTCTACACCGCCTGCCATCTCTCGGGCTTCATCTGCGCCACGGTGAACTTCCGCCTGGCGGCGCCGGAAATCGAGTTCATCCTGCAGGACAGCGCTCCCCGGGTGCTGGTGTTCGAGGCCCAGTACGCCGAGGTGATCGAGTCACTGCGCGGCAGCCTGCCATCAGTCGAGCACTACCTGTGCATCGGCGAGTGCCCGGCCTGGGCCGAGCCCTACGACAACGCGCTCGCCGGCGGTGACCCACAGGGCGCGCCCTTGCGCGCGACTCCCGACGACATCGTCCACCTGATCTACACCAGCGGTACCACCGGCCGTCCTAAGGGCGCGGCGCGCAGCCAGCGCGGCGATCTTGCTCTGGCACAGAACCAGTCTGCGACCATGGACATGCGCACCAACGGCAGAGTGCTGGTAATGATGCCGATGTTCCATGCCGGAGGGCTGTCGATGATGCTCTCCGAATTCTGGCATGCCGGCTGCGTGGTACTGCACCGTAAGTTCGACGCTCGCGAGGTATTGCGCACCATCGAGCACGAGCGAATCGTCACCGTGCACATGGCGCCGACCATCGTTCAGCAGGTACTCGACCTTGCGGACATCCGTGACTACGACCTATCCAGCCTGGAGACCATCCTCTACGCTGCCGCGCCCATGCCGGTGGCAGTATTGCAGCGCGGGGTGGAGTTGCTCGGGCAGATCTTCGTCAACTCCTGGGGCATGACCGAAACCACCGGAACGGTATTGCCGAGGCATTTGCATAAGCTGCAGGGCAGTGAGGAGGAGGTGCGTCGACTGGGATCCATCGGCCAGCCGATGACGTTCTGTGAGATTCGCATAGTTGACGAGCACGGCCAGGATTGCCCGAATGGCACCGCCGGGGAGATCTGGATCCGCTCGCCGGCCAACATGGCTTTCTACTGGAATAACAGCGTCGCCACCCTGGAAACCCTGCGAGACGGTTGGTTGCGTACCGGCGACATGGCCTGGCGCGACGACCAGGACTTCCTGTTCCTGGTCGATCGCAAGAAGGACATGATCATTTCCGGCGGCGAGAATATCTATTGCCAGGAGGTCGAGCAGGCGCTCATGCACCACCCGCAGGTGCAGGACGCCGCCGTCATCGGCGTGCCCCACGAGAAGTGGGGGGAAACCGTCAAGGCGGTAGTGGTGCTCAAGGGTGGCGCAACGCTACCGGCTGATGAACTGATTGAATTCTGCGGTACCCGTATCGCTCGCTACAAGCGCCCCACCAGCATCGAGTTCGTAGCGGAACTGCCGCGCCTGCCCAGCGGAAAAATCAGCAAGATCGCCCTGCGCCAGCAGTACCGGAGCTGATTCTCGATCCCTCAAGCCAGGGCTTTTCGGCCTGACTTCAGGGTGCTTTCAGTGCGTTGACAGTAGAACCGACGCGCGTTTATAGTCTTGAACGTCGTTCAGAATATTGTAGGGCAGCGCAGCTGCCCTTCTCTACAAAAATAAGAAGGCAGTAGGCAAGCCCCGTGGGCTGCCGATGCAGGAGGTTCCAGATGACTGCTCGAGAATCGGCACCGCAAGCTGTACGGCCGGATTTCGTTCCGCGCGATGGCTACATTTCCAAGGACTATGTGCAACTCGAAAAGGAGCGGATGTGGCCGAAGGTCTGGCAAGTTGCCTGCCGCCTCGAGGAGATTCCCAACGTCGGAGATTACGTGACCTTCGACGTGATCGACGAGTCGATCATCATCACCCGCCTGACCGGCGATCGGATCAAGGCCTACTACAACGTCTGCCAGCACCGTGGGCGGCGCCTCACCAGCGGCTGTGGCCATGCCACCAAGTTCCATTGCAACTACCACGGCTGGCAGTGGAACCTCGACGGCAGCGTGCTGCGGGTACTCGACGAGGACGACTGGGCCGGCTGCCCGAACATGAGCCGCGAAGAGCTGGCGCTCAAGGAAGTGCTGGTGGACACCTGGGGCGGTTTCGTCTTCATCAACATGGATCCCAAGGCTGAGCCACTGGCCCAGTACCTCGCCCCGGTGCCGGAAATCACCGACTGCTTCGAGTTCGAGAAGATGCGCTACCGCTGGTACAAGTCGGTGCGCCTGCCGTGCAATTGGAAAGTCGCCCTGGAAGCCTTCAACGAGGGTTACCACGTCGCAGCGACCCACCCGCAGATCCTCGATACCCAGGGTGACGACGTCACCCGCAGCTTCGCCTTCGGCAAGCACGGCATGTTCGGCTATCCCACCGCTACTCGCCTGCCCGGCACACCGTCGCCGCGCACCGGCAAGCCGATTCCGGACGACATCCGCCCGGGGCTCGTGAAGTTCTACCAGATCATGGAAGACCAGCTCAAAGCGATCTTCACCGACCGAGACAACGAGGCCACCAAGCGCCTGCTGACCGAGGTCGAGCCGACCCAGGACCAATTCCTGGTGCTGAGCAAGGCCATGGAGTTCCAGCGCGAGGCCGCCATCAAGGAAGGTGCCGGCTGGCCGGACATCTCGTTTGAGCAGATGGGTCGCGCCGGCACCGACTGGCACGTGTTCCCTAACCTGGTGTTCCTGCTCTACCCGGACGGCGCGCTGTTCTATCGCGCGCGCCCGGATGGCGACAACCCCGATTCTTGCATCTATGACATCTGGTCGCTGAAGCGTTACGCGCCGGGCCAGGAGCCGAAGCTCAACCGCGAGTTCTACCACGGGGTCGACGACTGGAAGACCAACACCGTGGAGAACTTCGGCCTGATCCTCAGCCAGGACTTCAATAACATGGGGCAGGTGCAGCAGGGCATGAAGTCCCGCGGCTTCGCAGGCGCCAGGACAAGCCCGCTGCAGGAGTCGGCGATCTCCAACTTCCACCGTGAGCTCAACGAATACCTCTACGGCGCGGAGTCCAAGTGATGAGTCAATGGGACGAAAGCTTCGACCTGGTGATCGTCGGTAGTGGCGGCGGCTCCATGTGTGCCGCGCTCAAGGCCAAGGAGTTGGGCAAGCGCGCCCTGATCGTCGAGAAACTCGACAAAGTCGGTGGTTCCACCGGCTATTCCGGCGGCGTCTGGTGGGTGCCCAACAACCCGGTGATGAAGCGCCATGGCGTTGATGACTCCTACGAGAAGGCCCAGCAGTACCTGCAGAGCACCGTGACCTACGAGGGGCCGTCCACGAACCCGCAGCGCCGCGAAGCGTTCCTGCGCACTGGCCCGCTGATGGTGGATTTCCTCGAACGCGCGGGCATGGCCTTCGAGTACGCCGACGGTTGGGCCGACTATTACGACGACCGGCCTGGTGGCCAACCGCGCGGCCGGTCGCTGGTGGCGAAACTGTTCAACGTGCGCGAACTGGGGGAGTGGGCGGGACGTCTGTCGCGCTACCAGGGCCCGGCCATCCCGGCCAACTCCAACGAGTTTCCCACGTTGTTCCTGATGAAACGTACCTGGGCCGGCAAGCTGAAGGCGATGCAACTGGGCATTCGCATGCTTCGGCAGAAGCTCAGCGGCAAGGAGATTCTCGGCGGTGGTGCGGCGATCCAGGGGCGTATGTTGCAGATCGCCTTGCGCGAGAAGCTTCCGATCTGGACCTCGACGCCGGTCGAGGAGCTGGTGGTCGAAGACGGTCGAGTGAGCGGCGTTGTCGTGCGGCATAACGGGCGGCAGGTACGGGTTCAGGCGCTGGACGGCGTTCTGATCAATACCGGCGGTTTCTCGCGCAACGCTGAGATGCGCAAGCGCTACCAGCCACAACCGTCGTCCGCGCAATGGACCAACGCAAACCCAGGCGATACCGGCGAGGTTATCCAGGCCGCAATGGCACTGGGCGCCGCCGTGGATTGCATGGACGAGGCGTGGTGGGTGGTCACCTCTCTGGGGCCCAACGAGACCCTGCCCGAGGGTGCCCGCACCGCGAAGGGCGAGCCATTGCCGTTCATGCACCACCTCGATCTATCGCTGCCGTACTCGATCATGGTCGACCAGGATGGCCAGCGCTTCTGCGATGAGGCCGGCTCCTATATGGAGATTGGCCAGCGCATGTACCGGCGCCAGGCGGAAACCGGCAAAGCGGTGCCCAGCTGGGTGGTGATGGACAGCCGCCAGCGCAAGTACTACCCCTGGGGCACCGCAATGCCCGGGCAAGTGCCCAAGCAGTGGCTGGAAAGCGGCTACATGATTAAGGCCGACTCCCTGGAGCAGCTGGCGAGCATGTGCGGTATCGACCGTGCCGGCCTGCTCGACACGGTGGAGCGCTTCAACGGTTTCTGCACCAGCGGCGTGGATCAGGACTTCGGTCGCGGCTCCCGCGCCTTCGACCGCTGTCATGGCGACCCCACTGTAAGCCCGAACCCCAACCTCGGCAGCATCGAGGAAGGCCCGTTCTACGCCGTGCGCATGTATCCCGGTGATGTGGGCACCGCCGGTGGCCTGGTCACCGACGAATACGCCCGGGTCCTGCGCGAAGACGGTAGCTGCATCCCCGGCCTGTACGCCACCGGCAACGCTACCGCCGGCGTCACCGGGCGCTGCTACCCGGGGGCAGGCACCAGCATCGCCGCCTCCTTCATCTTCGGTTACATCGCCGCCCAGCATTCGGCCGGGCACCACAAGATCTGGTAAGGGCGCACGCCCCCCGCGTTTTGGCTCATACGGAGAACAACAAGATGACAGCCGCAATTCCAGACCGCGACGTCCTGGTCGGCATCTACCGGCGCATGACCCGGATCAAGCAGAACGACGAGCGTTTCCGCGCCGTGCTGAAGTCCGGCAAGTTGGTCATGCCCTACTACTCCCCTCGGGGCCAGGAGGTGATTCCTTCGGCCGTCTCGGCGTGCCTGTCCGACGAGGACTACATCTGCACCATTTATCGTGGCGTGCACGACATGATTGCCAAGGGTATCCCGCTCAAGGACCTTTGGGCTGAGTTCGGTGGCCGGGTGACCGGCACCTGCAAAGGTAAAGGTGGGCCGATGCACGTGACCCACCCGGCCACCGGCGTCATGGTCACCACCGGCATCGTCGGCAGCTCGATGCCGATCGCCAACGGGCTGGCGCTGGCCGCCCAGATCCGTGGCGAGAAACGCGTCGCGGTGGCCTACTTCGGCGATGGCGCGAGCAACATCGGTGCCTTCCATGAGGCGTTGAACATGGCCTCTGTGTGGAAGCTGCCGGTGATCTTCGTCTGCCAGAACAACGGCTACGCCGAACACACCAAGTACGCCTACGGCACCTCCGTGCCCAACGTTGCCCAGCGCGCGGTGGCCTACGCCATGCCTGGGGTAACCGTCGACGGTAACGATCCCGTGGCCATGTACCACACCGCCCGCGAGGCGGTGGAGCGTGCTCGCGCCGGCCAGGGTCCGACCCTGATCGAGGCCAAGACCTTCCGCTTCCATGGCCATGTGTTCGGTGACGCCGATGCTTACATGGACAAGGGCGAGAAGGACGCCTGGATGGCCAAGGACCCGGTGCCGTTGTATCGCGCCTGGCTTATCGCCACCGGCAACGCCAGCGAAGAGGAGCTGGCGACCCTGGAAAGCGACATCGAGGGCGAAATCGACGAGGCCCTGGAATTCACCCTGAACAGCCCCTACCCGGATGTCGCCGAACTCAAGCGTGACGTCTTCAAGGATGAGGTGAGCGTATGAACCAAGCAGCCAAGCTCAACAGTATTCAGGCGATCAACCTGGCGCTCGACGACGCCATGGCAGCCGATCCGAACGTCATCGTGCTGGGTGAGGACGTCGGCGACAAGGAGGAGGGTGGCATCGTCGGCGTCACCCGCGGCCTGTCCGGCAAGTACGGCGATGCGCGCGTGCGCTCCACGCCGATTTCCGAGCAGGCAATCATCGGCGCCGCCATCGGCGCGGCCATCGTCGGCATGCGTCCGGTGGCCGAGATCATGCTGATGAACTTCACCACCGTGGCGATGGACATGATCATCAACCATGCCGCAAAGCTGCGCTTCATGTCCGGCGGCCAGACCCATGTGCCGATGGTCATCCGCACCATGACCGGTGCCGGTTTCGGCACCGGCGGCCAGCATGCCGACTATCTAGAGGCCTGGTTCGCGCATACCGCCGGGATCAAGGTGGTGGCGCCGTCCAGCCCGGCTGACGCCTATGGCCTGATGTTGTCTGCCATCGAGGACGACGATCCGGTGCTGTTCATCGAGAACATGCCGACCTACTGGAACCCCGGTGCCGCCCCCGAGCGCGGCGTGAAGATTCCGCTGGGCAAGGCCAACGTGGTCCGCGAGGGCACTGACGTCACCCTGATCAGCTACAGCCGCCGCGTGCTGGACTGCTGTGCGGTGGCAGAGAAGCTGGCCGCCGAGGGCGTCTCGGTGGAGGTCATCGACCTGCGCACCATCTCGCCGCTGGACACCGACTGCATCCTTGCCTCCGTGGGCAAGACCGGCCGCGCCGTGATCGTCCACGAAGCGGTGAAACCCTTCGGCGTCGGCGCCGAGATCTCCTCGCTCATCTATGAGTCGCTCTATGGCCAGCTCAAGGCACCGGTACAGCGTGTCGGCGCCAACTATGCGCCGGTGCCGTTCTCCAAGCCGCTGGAGGACGCTCACGTTCCAGGCGCGGAACAGATCGAAAGCGCCGTACGCACCACTCTCAAGTGATACCTAATCGTTCAAGGAAAAACCCATGAGTACTCAAGTCCTGCTGCCCAAACTGGGCTTTTCGATGAATGAAGGCACCCTAGCCGAATGGTTGGTCGCCGACGGCGGCCAGGTGGAGGAGGGACAGGTGCTCTATGCCCTGGAGAGCGACAAGTCGATGCAGGAGATCGAGGCGCCGGCCAGCGGCACGCTGAAGATCATCGCCCAGGCGGGCGAGACCTACGAAGTCGGCACCGTGCTGGCCGAGATCATCTGAGCCGCGTTGCGGTAGAGGAAATACCCATGAGCGCCGATGTTCCCGTGAGTGCCGGTAATGCCAAGCCCACAGCTGCAGCGCAGCCGCCGACGACCTTCGGCAGCGACCTGCCGGTCTGGCCGCAAGTGGACTTCAGCGAATTCGGTGAAGTCGAGTCGCGCCCGTTGTCGCGGGTGCAGAAACTCACAGCTCAATACATGTCGCGCAACTGGGTGATGATTCCCCATGTCACCCACCAGGACGATGCCGACATCACTGCGCTGGAGCATCAGCGCAAGGCGCGCAATGCGGCAGGCGAGGCGGTCAAGCTGACCCTGCTGCCGTACCTGATCAAAGCGGTGGTGGAAGCACTTAAGGCTTTCCCGCAGTTCAATGCCTCGCTCGATGGCAGTGGCAAGAACCTGGTGCTGAAGAAGTACTTCCATATCGGTGTGGCCGTCGACACTCGTTTTGGCCTACTCGTGCCCGTGCTGCGTGACTGTGACCGCAAGAGCGTCGCCGAGCTGGCCGCTGAACTGCAGGCCATTTCGCTGAAGGCTCGGGACAAGGGGCTGTCGATGGCCGAAATGTCTGGCGGCTGCTTCACCATCAGCTCGCTGGGCAGTTTTGGCGGTACCGGCTTCACGCCCATCGTCAATGCTCCCGAAGTGGCCATCCTGGGTGTTACCCGTACCCAAGAGAAGCCGCGCCGCGGCGCGGACGATGGAATCGACTGGCGTCAGGTCCTGCCCCTGTCGCTGAGCTATGACCATCGCGTCATCAATGGCGCCGACGCGGCCCGATTTACCGCCAGGTTGGCGGAGCTGCTGGGCACCGTTGAGGCGCTGGAGGGCTAGCCAATGGCGCGCAGTCGCTACCTAGTGTTCAGCAATCCTGTGCCGGGTCGGGAGGCGGAGTTTGACGCCTGGTACGACCGCCGTCACCTGAAGGATGTGCTGGCGACCCCGGGGTTCGTCGCGGCTCAACGATTTCGCAGCGCCGCCGGCGAGGGGCCGGACGGTACACGTTACCTGGCGATGTACGAAGTGGTAGGCCGCGACCCGGTAGCGGCGCTGAAGCGGCTGCGGGCCAAAGTCGACAGCGCGGCTCTGCTGATCAGCCCGGCGCTGGATCTTGGGAGCGTGTCTGCCAGCCTCTGGCTGCCCGCGAGCGAGCCATAGCGTCGCGCTATCCGTTCAACAACAGACCGATAACAATGACGGAAAATCGATGAAGACTCTCGGTGAAATGATCGAGCGCAATGCTCGCTTTTTCCCTGCCGGCAATGCGTTCACTTCCGCCTCGCGACGGGTGAGCAACGGCGAACTGGCGGAGCGGGCGCGTCGGCTCTCCGCCTACTTGTACCGGCAAGGCCTGCGCCGCCAGGACCGTGTGGCGATCCTGGCGATGAACTGCGTTGAGTATTACGAAACCTATCGTGCCTGCGAATGGGCGGGATTCATCGCGGCGACCGTCAATTTCCGTCTGGCCCCGCGGGAAATCCTCTACATCCTCCAGGACGCGGCGCCCAAGACCCTGGTCTTCGAGGCGCAGTACGCCGCCGTGGTGGAACAGTTGCGCGGCGAGCTTCCGGGCATCGAACGCTATCTGTGCATCGGCGCCACCCCGGAGTGGGCAGTACCCTTCGAACAGGCTATGGCCGAAGGCGACACCGCTGGGCCGCCGATCCGTTCGCTGCCTGAGGACTTCGCCTACCTGATGTACACGAGTGGCACAACGGGGCGGCCCAAGGGCGTGGTGCGTACGCACCACGCCATGTGTCGAACCGCCGACAGCTGCGCGCTGATGAGCGATTTCAGTGGCGCCACGCGTGTCCTGCAGACCACCCCGGCGTTCCACATTGGCGGCATTGGCTTCGTCAATTCGGCCGCTTGGGTCGGCGGTTCTACCGTCATCCACCAGGGCTTCGACCCCCGCGCGGTATTGCAGGCGGTGCAGGAAGAGAAGGTCACCTTTACCTTCATGGTCGCCGCCATGCTGCAAGCGGTGCTGGACGTTGCGGACATCGGCGACTATCGCCTCGCCAGCCTGGTGCACGTGGTGACTGCGGCCGCGCCGATTCCTACCCCGCTGCTCAAGCGCGCCTTCGACGTCCTCGGCCCGATCTTCTCGATCCAGTACGGCATGACCGAAAGCAACGCCTGCGTGCTGCCGCGACACGAAGTCAACCCATTTGGCACGCCGAATGAGGTCCATCGCCTCGAGTCGGTCGGCGTGCCATGCCCCGGCATTGAGCTACGCATCCTTGACGAGCAGGGCAACGAATGCACGGACGGTACCCCCGGCGAGGTGGTGCTGCGCTCGGAAACCCAGCTCAGCAGCTATTGGAATAACTCGGTGGCCACCGTCGAGGCACTGCGTGACGGCTGGTACCACACCGGCGACATGGGGTATCGCGACACCGAGGGCTACCTGTACCTGGTTGATCGCAAGAAGGACATGATCATTTCCGGCGGCGAGAACATCTACAGCCGCGAGGTCGAGGTGGCCCTGGAACTGCACCCACAGGTGCTGGAGTCGGCTGTGATCGGTATCGCCGATCCGAAGTGGGGCGAATCGGTGAAGGCGGTGGTTGTCCTGGCCCTCGGCGCTAGCCTCGGCGAGGCCGATCTCATAGCCCACTGCAAGACGGTACTGGCCAGCTACAAGTGCCCGAAGGTGATCGAGTTCGTCGCCGAACTGCCGCGCATGGCCACCGGCAAGATCAACAAGGTGGCGCTGCGTGAACGTGAGCGCGCCGCCTGAATCCGGATTTCCAAGATTACTGAATGGACGCCGGGCCTGCCCTGGCGCCCTCGAGGCGAGATGAGGAGGTAGCACCATGCATTTTGAGTTCAGCCCGGAGGACGAGGCGTTCCGCCAGGAAGTCCGGCAGTTCTTCCGCGAGCACGTCACTGCTGAAGTGGCGCACTACGGTTTCGAGGGCGCCCATCCGGTGCCTCGCGATGTGTTGCGCAAGTGGCAGAAGATCCTGCACGAGCGCGGCTGGGGCGCGCCGCATTGGCCCAAGAAATTCGGCGGCACCGACTGGTCGCCCCTGCGCAAACACATCTTCCTCGAGGAACTGGTCAACGCCGACGGCCTAGACTACGGCTGGCAAGGCACGCACATGATGGCGCCCGTGGTGATCGCCTTCGGCAACCAGTGGCAGCAGGAGACCTTCCTGCCGCCGCTGCTGTCCGGCGACGTGTTCTGGTGCCAGGGGTTCTCCGAGCCCAACTCCGGGTCCGATCTCGCCAGCCTGAAGACCCGCGCCGAGCTGGACGATGCGGGCACCCACTACGTCGTCAACGGCCAGAAAATCTGGACCAGCGACGCCAAGATCGCTGACTGGGGCTTCTTCCTGGTTCGCACCGACTCGACGGTAAAGCCGCAGCGCGGTATCTCCTTCCTGCTCATCGACATGAAGAGCCCGGGTATCACCGTGCGCCCAATCGTTTCCATCGATGGCGGCGATGGCCTGGCGGAGGTGTTCCTGGAGAACGTCCGGGTACCGAAGGAAAACCTGGTGGGCGAACCCGGTATGGGCTGGACCTACGCCAAGTACCTGTTGGAGAAGGAGCGTACCTCCAGCGCTTTCATCTACTTCAATAAACGCGAGCTGGAAAAGGCAAAGGCCATCGCCCGCGCCGAGACTCTGGATGGCGTACCGCTGCTGGAGACCCCGGCATTCGCCCGCCGAGTGGCGGAGATTGAGGCCGATATCCTGGCGCTGGAGTGGTCGGTCCTGCGCGTTCTGGCTCAGGAGTCGTTCCGCGACAACCTCGATGCCGTGGTATCCACGCTCAAGGTGCGTGGTTCGGAGCTGCAGCAACGGGTGACCGAACTCCAGGTTGACGCCCTCGGCCCACGCTCGCTGCGCTTCTACGACCACGGCCCAGGTCGCGCGGCGCACGCGCCACAACCCAGCGAGTGGGACGACCTGTGGCCGGCCTACGCGCCGGGCCGTAACAACATGTATTTCTTCCAACGTGCCGCGACCATCTATGGCGGCGCCCGCGAAGTGCAGAAGAACATCATCGCCAAACTGGCATTCGGACTCTGAGGACTGCCCTATGGATTTCAACCTTTCCGAAGAGCAACTAATGCTGCGCGATGGCGTTGAGCGATACATCCGCGAGGATTACGCCTTCGAAGAGCGTCGGCACCAGGCCGGCAGTGGCGAAGGCTTCAGTCGCGCGCACTGGCAGCAGTTCGCCGACCTGGGCTGGCTGGCGCTTACTTTGCCGGAAGATGTCGGTGGGCTGGATTGTTCCTTCGTCGAGACCTCGCTGGTGCTTGAGTCCTTCGGTCGCGGCATGGTGCTCGAACCCTTCGTCAGTAGCGCGGTGCTATGCGCGCGGATCGTCGACCGCAGCGGCTCCGACTACCATCGTAACGACCTGCTGCCCGCGCTGATCGAGGGTCGCCTGCTGCTGGCCTTGGCCGATTCCGAATGCGGCTCGCGCTTCAGCGTCGGTTGCGCGGAAGATACCATCGCCCGCAGGACTGCGCAGGGCTTCCAGCTCAGCGGCGTCAAGACCCTGGTGTTCAACGCCCCGTCCGCGGACAAGCTGCTGGTGACCGCACGTTTCGAGGATTGCAGCCACCCTGCAGTGTTCATCGTCGACCGTGACGCTCCCGGCGTGGAGCTCAACGAGTACATCCTGGTCGACGGATCGCGGGCCGCCGATGTGCGCTTCTCCAAGGTCGAGCTGGCGGACGCCGCTCTGCTTATCGAACCTTCGCATAGTCAGGCGATTCTCGAGGAGGCCCATGATCGCGCCGCACTTGCGGTGGTCGCGCAGACCCTCGGCGTCATGCAGGGGGTCATGGACATGACCCAGGAATACATCAAGACACGCAACCAGTTCGGACAGCCCATCGGTAAGTTCCAGGCGCTACAGCACCGTATGGCGGAGATGTTCGTCGAGGCCCAGCACACTCGCTCGATCCTCTACCGTGGCATGGCTTACCTGGACAAACCGGCGCCCGAGCGGAGCAAGGCGATTTCCGCTGCCAAAGCGGCGGCCGGAAAGTCCGGGCGCTTCGTCTGTGCTCAGGGGGTGCAGTTGCACGGCGGCATCGGCATGACCGAGGAGTATCCGGTCGGGCACTACTTCCGCCTGATGACGTTGCTGGAAAAGCAGTTCGGCGACATCGACTTCCACCTGGCGCGCTTCGCCGCCGGTTATTGAACCGACACCGCGCCGCCTGGCGGCGCGGCTAACCCCAGGAGCCTCGCATGAACGACAACAAGAACAATGTTCCGCAGGACCGCATCCAGGCTTTGCTCGACCGTCAGGATATCCTCGACTGCGTCACCCGTTACTGCCGCGCGGTGGACCGTTTCGACCGGGAGATGCTGCGCAGCGTTTACCACGAAGACGCCATCGACGACCATGGCAGCTTCTGTGGGGGGCGCGACGACTTCGTCGAGTGGGCGCTGGGCTATCACAACGAATACCAACTGTCGCACCACCACATGATCTTCAATCACAGCGTCGAGCTGGACGGCGACCAAGCGCACGCCGAAACCTACTGGCTGTTCTTCGGCGAGAACCGCAGCAAGCCCGACAGTCTGGCGGTCGGCCGCTACATCGACCGCTTCGAGAAGCGCGCCGGGCGCTGGGCCATCGCCGAGCGCGTATGCGTCACTGAGTCGGTCAACGAGATCACCCCGACGGATCTGCCGGACGTATTCCGCAAGGTCCAGATGGGCAATGCGCACAGCAGCCGCGATCGCCAGGACGTGTCCTATCAGCGTCCATTGCGCGCACGTCGTCCCTGACCTCGGGAGTTTTCCATGCGGGCATATGTGATCGATCGCTACGGCGATGTCGATGGCTTGGCGCTGCGCGAACTGACGGTACCTGGCGCTCCCGGTCCGGGACAGGTGCTGGTGCGCTTGCGCGCCGCGTCGCTGAACTTTCGCGAGCTGCTGATCTTGGCAGGACAATACAGCGCGTTGTGCAAACCGCAGCTGATTCCCTGTTCCGATGGAGCAGGTGAGGTCGTGGCGGTCGGCACCGGCGTGACGCGCACCGCCGTGGGTGAGCGGGTGATGTTGACCTTCCATCCGCACTGGATCAGCGGCGAGATGCCGGTCGGGCGGGACGTGCTGGGGCGTGGTGGCTCGGTCGACGGTACTCTGTGCGAATTCGCCTGTGTGAGCCAGGAAGAGCTGGTGAGGATCCCCGATCACCTGTCCTTCGAGGAAGCCGCTACGCTGCCGTGCGCAGCGCTCACCGCGTGGGCCGCGCTTACCGCAGGTCCTGGCCTGTCGCCGGGGCAGAGCGTGCTCACCCAGGGCGGCGGCGGTGTGTCGGTATTCGCCCTACAACTGGCCCGGCTGTTCGGCGCGCGGGTCATCGCCCTATCCTCCAGCGCCGAACGCCTGGCGCGGTTGCGTGCGCTGGGCGCGGACGAAGTTATCGACTACCGGAAACAGCCGAAATGGTACCTGGCGGTCCTGCAACATACCGCGGGCGAGGGCGTCGACCTGGCTGTCGAAGTGGGCGGCGGCGGCACCGTAGAGCAATCGGTTCAGGCCACTCGGGTTGGCGGACGAATCAGTCTGGTCGGCCTATTGAGCGGCGGCCCGAAGCTGAGCGAGGCCTTCTTCTATCGGGGGCTTTCCCTGCACAGCATCCGCGTCGGTAGCCGTGAGCAGTTCGAGCAGATGTGCCGCGCCATTGAGGTACATCGCCTGCGCCCGGTCATCGAGCAGGTGTTCCGCTTCGACGAGGTACCCCATGCCTTCCAGGCGCTGCGGGCGGGTCGTCACTTCGGAAAGTTGGTGGTCGCCATAGATTGACCGAGTCTAGCCCGTGGCCGCCTGGGACGGGCATTCCACAAGGAGGGAGAACATGCGGCTTCCGGTGCGCATCGAAGACATTACGTCGGACTGGTTGAGCGATGCGCTCGACCAGCGTTATCCGGGCACCCGTGTCACCGCCAGCCGCGTCGACAAGGTGCTCTGGGGCACCGGGACCAAGGTGCGCGTCGAGCTGCAGTATAACGACCGGGGCCGAGCCCATGGCTTGCCCGACGCGCTGTACGTGAAGGGCGGTTTCGCCGAGCACCGCGCGCTGATGGAGCGCTGCTACGAACTGGAGGCCCGCTTCTACCGCGACCTGCAACCGTTGCTCGGCCTGAACGCGCCACAAGCGCTCTTCACCGGCGACGATCCCGAGGCCCGGCAACATATCGTCCTCCTCGAGGATCTCGACCTGCGCGGGGTGCGCTTCTGCCGCGTGCAGGATCCACTGGACTTCGCCCAGGCCGCGGCGCACCTCGACATCATCGCCCGCTACCAAGCGCGCTGGTGGGACAGCCCCGAACTTCGCCCGGGCGGCTTGCTGGGAGATCTGCCGATCTGGGAGGCGCTGCCTCCCGGAGAAGCCGGCGCCTATCACTGGGGCCAGCTGCAGCCCGAGGTCTGGGCCGAGTACATCCGCCTGCCGCGCGGGGTCACCGTGCCACGGCACATGCTCGATCGCGAACGCATGCAGGCGGCGTTGCTAGCCCTGAGCGCGTTCGGGCGCGCCGAACCTCACTGCTTCCTGCATGGTGACTACCACTTGGGCAACCTCTACAGCGACGCCGACGGTCGCCCTGGGACGCTCGACTGGCAGTCTTTCTGCAAGGGGCACTGGTCGCACGACGTCACCTACTTCATGGTTTCGGCGCTCGACATTGCCGATCGTAAACGTTGGGACATGGCCTTGCTCGGCTACTACCTGGAACGCTTGCGTCTACATGGCGTGGAGCGTCCACCGAGCTTCGAGGAAGCCTACGAGGCATTCCGCCGGCAGATTCTCGACGGCCTGTACTTCTGGCTGGTTAACCCGGTCGAATTCCAGGCCGAGGTGAACAACTGCGCGGTAGTGCCGCGATTCGCCATGGCCGCACTGGACCACGGCACCTTCGCGGCGCTGCTCGGCTGACTTGGTGGGCGCCCGGCCCATCTCTTTCCCTTTTTCCAGTAACGACCGGTCTATGCGCGGAGCGGTGCGGCACGGTTGACACATTATTATGAACGATGTTTGTATAAATGAATGTTGCTTCGCTATCGATTCGCGAGGTGACCCACTAGGACCCCGATAAAAACAAGAGGAGGGGCGTATGACCGGGAAAGAATGCATGGCGCCATCGCTCGCCGGCCGTCGTGTGCTAATCGCCACGCCTGGCTGCTGGGCGCTGGAAGGGCTCTGCGCGGGAATGCAGGGCCAGGGCGCCGAGTGCCGCCAACTGGCCTCCGAGGGCGACTTCCTCAGCCTCTCGACCATCCAGTCGGCCTTCGATGCCGCGCTGCGCGAACTCGGCGGGCTCGACGCGCTGGTTCTCGCGGTCGGCAGTTCGCTCAACCGCCAGCCGCGACCGCTGGTGTCTCTTTCGGTCGGGGAATGGCAGAGCGCCTGCCTGGACCCATTGCGTACCACCCGCCATTGCCTGCAGGCCGCCTGGCGGACCCTGGGCGGGCGCCCGGCGCGCATCGTTCTGGTCGGTCCGAACCTGGCGCTGACCGGTGCAGCCGGGCTCACGGCACTTTCCGTGCTCAGTGAAGGGCAGCGCGGCCTGATGAAGTCCGCTGCCCGGCAATGGGGCGGACAGGGTATCCAGTTGAACTGGCTGGGTGTCGATTCCCAAGTGTTCGCCAGCGAACTGGGCGCCGGCATGCTCGCCCAGAGCCCGGAGATGGGCACGCCCGTACCGGCGCTCGGCTACACCCCCGACCTCGCTACCGGGGTGCTCGAAAGCCTCGCCCTGCTGATCGGCGCCCATGCATTCACCGGCGCCTCTATTCCCGTCGACGGCGGTTTCTGGATGGTGCCATGAAGCAGATCACGCAAGCACAAACCCTGGTCGGGCGTGTCGCCCTGGTAACTGGCGCCGGCGGCGGCGTGGGCCGGGGTATCGCCCTGGCAATGGCTGAGATGGGTGCGAAAGTTGTGATCGCCGCACGCCGCGGCGCGACCGGCGAGGAAACCGCCGGGTTGATTCGCGCCGAAGGCGGCGAGGCGCTGGCGCTGGAAGTCGATGTGACCGTCCTAGCCTCGCTGCAGGAAGCCGTGGCCACCACGCTTCGGCACTTCGGCGGACTGGACATTCTGGTGCACAACGCGACCCACGGCGCCTCCGGGCATCCCAAGCAACTGGAGAACTTCGATGATCAGGATTGGGACGCGCAGGTTGCGGTGGACCTGGCCGGCGCCCACCACTGCGCCATCGCCGCTTTTGAAGCGTTGCGCGCCAGCGACGCGGGCCGGGCGATTTTCCTCTGCTCTGCGTTCGGCCTGCACGGTGCCGCGCTGAACCCGGCTTACGCCGCCATCAAGGGCGGTATACGCGGCCTGACCAAGTCCCTGGCGCGCGAGTGGGGTCCCTTCGGCATCACCGTCAACGCGATTTCCCCGGCGGCCCTGACTGCCGCGGCGGATGCGTTCTTCGCCACTGAACCCGCCTTGCGCGAGGCTTATCTCGCCAAGTTCCCGCTGGGCCGCATGGGCCATGAGCGGGACGACGTCGGGCGCGCCGTCGCCGGGCTCTGCGGACCAGGAATGGGCTATGTCACCGGGCAGATCATTCAGGTCGATGGCGGCCTGTACACCGCCGTCTGAGGAAGAAGTGCCATGAAACGTCTACAAGACAAGGTCGCCATCGTAACCGGCGCGGCCTCCGGTATCGGCCTCGCCGCGGCCAGGCGGCTCGCAGAAGAGGGCGCCCGGGTGGTGCTCGCAGACATCAATCTCAGCGCCGCCCAGGAGCAGGCAGCTGCGTTGCGCGGGGCAGGGCTGCAAGCCGCCGCATTGGCGGTCGACCTGGGAGACGAGGCGTCGATCCGCGTGCTGGTGGAGCAGACGGTCTCTTTGTTCGCGGGCCTCGACGTGCTGTTCAATAATGCGGCTGCAACGCATATCTCGTCGCGGCTCGATGCGCCTGTCGCGGACATGGACACCCAGGTCTGGGACGACACCCTGCGCATCAACCTGCGCGGCACCATGTTGGCGAGCAAGTACGCGCTCGCAGCGATGCTGCCCCGCGGTGGTGGCTCGATCATCAACACCAGCTCCGGCTCGGCCCAGGCTGGCGCGCTGGGTTACAGCGCCTATGCGGTGTCTAAGGCCGGCATCGAGAACCTCACGCGCTATGTCGCCGCTCAGCACGGAAAGCAGGGCATTCGCTGCAATGCGCTGGCGCCGGGCCTAATCGTGACCCCGGCGACCGCCGACAACTACGCCGGACCGGCTGGCGAGATGATGCTTGCACATCACCTGACGCCGCGCCTGGGCAACGTCGACGACATCGCCAACGCGGTGCTTTTCCTGGCCAGCGACGAGGCAGCGTTCATCACCGGGCAGATCATCAACGTCGATGGCGGGTTGCTTTCCCATCAGCCCTATTACGCAGATGAAATGCGCTTCCGCCAGGCGGGGAAGGAGATGGGAGCATGAGCGACCAGGCACTATTGGCGCGGATGGAACGGGTTGAGGCACAGCTTGCCATTGGCCAGTTGCCGGCGCGTTACGCACTGGCCGTGGATTCCCGCGACCTCGAAGGCCTCACCGCGCTGTTCGTCGAGGATGTTGATTGTGGTCGCTGGGGGAGCGGGCGCGAAGCCCTGCAGGTGTACTACGCCTCCGAACCAGTGTTGCAGGCGTTCTATCGCTGCGTACACCAGATCTGCGGGCAGACCCTCGACTTCCAAGACGCCGACCACGCCACCGGCACCGTTTACTGCCGTGCCGAGCACGAGGACGGCGACCACTGGGTGGTGATGGCCATCTGTTACTTCGACCACTACGAGCGCCGTGACGGTCAGTGGTACTTCGCCCGTCGCGACGAGCGCCACTGGTATTCCACCGACTGGCTGCAACGTCCCGGCGCGCCGCACTGGCAGAACTGGCCCGGCAAGTACACCGGCGAGCGCTTCCAACCGCGCCTGCCGGCCAGCTTCCCGACCTGGCAGGGATTCTGGTCGCGCACCTCACCGCAGCAACGCGCAAGCGTCAGCCGCCAGCCCTGCGAGCCGAAGGAACCCTCGAAATGAATGCAACGCTAGCGCCCCTGTTCGAACCCCTGCGGATCGGTTCTGCGGTACTCAGGAACCGCATCGTCATGGCGCCCATGACCCGCAATTTCTGCCCCGGTGGTGTGCCCGGGGATGACGTCGCCGGCTACTACCGTCGCCGCGCCTACGGCGAGACCGGGCTGATCATCACGGAAGGTGTGGGTATCGATCACCCCGCAGCCCTGGGGGAGGCGGGTATCGGCGAGAGCGATCTGCCGCAGCTGCATGGAGAGCGGGCGCTGGCCGGCTGGCGGCATGTTGTCGAGCAGGTGCACGCGGCCGGCGGGCTGATCTTTCCGCAGCTGTGGCACCAGGGAGTAATGCGTGTGGTTGGCACCGGGCCAAACCCCGGTGCGGCCTCCATGCGTCCCTCCGGACTCTGGGGGCCCGCCGATGGGCTCACCTCGTCCACTGCGGAATACGTGCAGCAGCAGTTGCTGCCAACTGCGCCGATGGCTGACAGCGAAATTCAGGACGTCATCGACGCTTATGCGCGTAGCGCCGTCCACGCTCACCTGTGCGGCTTCGATGGGATAGCCATACACGGAGCCCACGGCTACCTGATCGACACCTTTCTCTGGGACGTGACCAATCGCCGTACCGATGCCTGGGGCGGCGGGCGCCGCGAGCGGAGCCGCTTTGCAGCCGAGGTGGTGCGTGCCATCCGCCGCTCGGTGGGCCCGGACATGCCGATCCTCTTCCGCTTCTCGCAATGGAAGCAGCAGGACTTCAAGGCCAAGCTGGCCCGGACGCCCGGCGAGCTTGAGGAAATCCTGCTACCCATCGCTGAGGCCGGCGTGGACATCTTTGACGCCAGCGTGCGCTATTTCAACCGCGCGGAATTCGCCGACCTGCCGGGCGCCGACGGGCAACTGAACCTCGCCGGCTGGGCGCGCAAGATCACCGGCCGGCTAACGATGACTGTCGGCGGCGTCGGCCTGAGTAACGGTATGTACGACAGCAACAAGCAGGGAGGCTCCAACGCCAGCGACAACCTGGACCTGCTTATGGAGCGCTTCCAGCGTGGCGAATTCGACCTGGTGGGGGTTGGCCGGTCGTTGCTGCACGACCCCGACTGGACCCGCAAGGCGCGCCTCGGTGAGACCTTCGAACCGTTCTCCAACGACTCCCTGAAAGTCCTCACCTGAGCCGAGCTCCCCACGATAGGAAGGATCGCACCATGACCATCGATACTCGCCCCTCGCCTACTGGCGGGGCGCTGAAGGAATGGCGCGAGCAATGGCGCTTGGGTACGGCCGCGCTGGTAGGCACGGCCGTGTCCTTCTCTGTGTGGCCGTCGCTCTCCAGCCTATTCATCGCGCCCCTGCAAGACTCCTTCGGCTGGAGCCGTGGCGAGATCGCGCTGGCGCAGAATGCCAATCTGGCGGCGGCGCTGCTGTCGCCCGTGTTGGGACGCCTGATCGACCGGCTTGGGGTGCGCCCGGTACTGCTCGGCGGCTTGCTGCTCACCAGTCTTGCGTATTTCCTCCTGGCCTTGCTTCAAGGCTCGTTGCCGCTGTATTACGTGCTGTACACCTTCCTCAGCATTGTCGGCGTGACCACCAGTGGGTTGAGCTATACGCGAGTGGTCAACGGAGCCTTCGTGTCGTCCCGCGGGCTGGCACTAGCGATGACGCGATCGGGGTTGGCCCTGTCGGGCGCGCTGCTGCCCTCGTTGATCTTCGGCGTCATCAGTTGGTACGGCTGGCGAATGGGCTTCGTCACGCTCGGAGCGCTGATCCTGATACTGGCGCTGCCGAGCAGTTGGCTCTGGATTCGCGGCGCTAGCGTGGCACCTCTGGCGGGCGCTGGGCATTCCGGTTCCGCAACGCGGCCTTCTTGGTTCGCCTTGTTGGGTAACCGGCGGGTGCTTTTGATCTGCCTTGCCGCGTCTTTGAGCTACGCGCCCATAGTCGCACTTCTCAGCCAGTTCCAGCCGCTGCTTACCGGCAAGGGGTTGGCGGCCGGCGAGGCTGCGGCGGCCATTGGCCTGGTTGGCTTGTCGGCCCTGGCCGGCGCCTTGCTGACCGGCCTGCTCGTCGATCGATTCTGGGCACCCCTGGTGGCCTGCGTGTTCACCTTGGGCCCAGCGCTGGGCTGCCTGATACTGCTGCAGCCGCACCTGTCGACCGGGATGGCGGTGCTCGCGCTGGTGCTGCTGGGGCTGGGGCAGGGCGCGGAGATCGACCTGCTGGCATTCATGGTCGCCCGTTACTTCGGCCTGCGCTCCTACGCCGCGATCTACGGGCTCAGCGTTCTGTTCATCGCGGCCCTGGTGGCCCTCGCCGGCTCGCTGATCGGTCAGGCCTACGACCGTTTCGGCAACTACGACTTAGCGCTGCTGGTCGCGTCCGGCTGCTTCCTGTGTTCCTCCCTTAGCTACCTGGCCTTGGGGCGCTACCCGGACTTCGCTGCCGCGCCAGGCCTGGATGATGGAAACGGCAACGACCTGAGTGACGCTAGGGTGGGCGGCTAGGCAGTGAACTCATCGGCGAGAATAAAAGCCGGAATCGATTCATCGGTACAACTGAAAGGTGTTTTGAGCCCGGCGCGGATTTTCCAGAAGGGCTCGCTCGCTACCATCGGTTCATGCCTTTGCCAAAGGCCTGTCGTATTTACCACAAGAACAATAGGAAAGAGCATGACCCATCCGATGCCGATAGACGCGCTGCCGAGCATGCGCGAACTGAATGTCTCCAATCATCTGCTTGATGACCGGGAGGCCCTGGCGGCCGCCTGGGAACGAGACGGCTACTGGTTCTTCCGTGACGTACTGGACCAGGGCGCGGTCGCCCGGCTGCGCAAGGTCTACATGTCGGTTCTCGACGAGCACAGGGTGGCCCGGGCGGACGACCCTGAGGCCGACTACACCGGCGAGGACCTGACGGGCTTTCCGTTCCGCATGGAGCCTTTGGTCGCGCGCGAACCCTGGCGCGAATTCGTTGGCGAAGCTCCCATCCATGCCTTTTTCCAGCGCGTATTGGGCGACGACCCGTTCTGGATTCCCACGGTCGAGTACCGCGCGACGCCACCGGCACAGACCCGCGAGCGCAGCCGCTTCGACTACCTGCACCAGGACGGCTTCTACAACAAGGGCATTCCCTTCCAGATCTGCTGGATTCCGCTGTCCACCATCGATGAGCAGGTGGGCGGCCTGGCGCTTGCGGAGGGCCTACACAAGGGACCCTACCTGCATGACGTGAACCAGCCGCCGTTGTTCCCGATCCCCGCAGGGTCGGTCCCGGACGATGCCTGGCGGCGCGCCACTTACCAGCCTGGCGACCTGCTGATGATGCATATCAACACGCCGCACAGCGGCCTAGCTAACTACTCCGGGCGCTTCCGCCTGTCCATGGATATTCGCGTCATGCCCGCCTCGGGGCATACCCCGATTATCGGTCACCTAACCGATCTGACCTCGACGTCCGTCAGCGTGCTCGGCGAGGACGGCCGTAGCGGTACCTTCCGGGTGGACACGGACACCTACTGCCGGGGCATAGACGGGCGCAAGGTACCGCAGGCCGAAATCCCCATGCGCATGCAGGCCGGCGACCCGGCCATTGTCGCCTTCGAGGGCGGCCGCGCCACCCTGATCCGTCCGCCGCACTGAGGTCGCCGCCATGCCAAAACCCACCGTTTACTACCAGCGCTTGGCTGGCAAGGTCGCCATCGTTACCGGGGCTGGGTCTCAGGGAGAGGGCGTCGGAACCGGCAAGGCGATCGCCTACCAGTTTGCCCGCGAAGGCGCCCGCGTCTGCCTGGTTGACCAGCACCCCGAACGCGCGGAGGAGACCCTGCGGATGATTCTGGCTGACGGCGGCGAAGCGTTCGTCGCAGCCGGCGACGTGACGCGCGACGAGGACTGCGCACGCTTCGTCGAGGACAGTGTCCGGCGCTACGGCGCCCTGCACATCCTGGTCAACAACGTGGGCGTCGCCAGCCGCGCACTGCCCTACGAGGAATATCCGCCCGAGCAGTGGAACCGCATACTCGATATCAACCTTGGCAGCGTGTTCCGCATGTGTCGCCATGCGCTTCCGCACCTGACGGCCAACCCCCGCTCGGCAGTGGTCAACATCTCATCGACCGCCGGCCTGCAAGGCATGGGCAGTGGTCCCTATGGGCCTTCGAAGGCAGCCATGGTGCAGTTCACTCGCGACCTTGCGACCCACTACGGCGGCAAGGGATTGCGTGCCAACACGGTGGCGCCTGGGCACATCTTCACGCCGCTGGTGGATGGCCTGCTGAGCGAAGAACTACGCACCCGGCGCCGGCGCATCGCGCCGTTGCCGATCGAAGGTGACGCCTGGGACGTGGCCTCCGCCGCGCTGTTCCTGGCCAGCGATGAGGCCCGCTTCATCACCGCCAGCTGCCTCGCGGTGGACGGCGGCGTCACAGAGGTCGCGCCGCTGACCGCATTCGACCTAGTGCAGGGCTGAGCCGCCTGGACTCACCGACCACACTGTTACACGGAGCATTCAACGATGAGCGAAAAGAACTATTGGGAAGAGGGCTACGCCCACATGGTGCGGATGATGGGCCCAGAGTTCGCCAAGACCATGGAAGCCAATGCCAACTCGGGGCGCTTCGCCGCCGACGTCGGACGCATGGCGGTGGAGTTCGCCTTCGGCGCGGTCTGGTCGCGCCCGGGGCTGGAACTCAAGCATCGCAGCGCGGTGGTGATCGGCGCGCTGATAGCCTCGCGGCAGCCGGACGAGTTGCGCAACCATCTGCGCTTCGGCCTGAACAATGGTCTAAGTGTCCAGGAGATCGAGGAAATCATCATCCAGACACTGCCCTACGTCGGCTTCCCGGCCGTTTCCAGCGCCCTCGGCGTGGCCATCGAAGTGCTGCGTGAACGCGGCCTGGACGGCGGTACTCGCACGGCGAGCGAGAGCGGTCTGCTCTGACGGGGCCGAGCAGCCCGGCCCCGATGCGGGGCCGCTCCTGGAGCGAGATGCAATGGCTCAGTCGAGCACTCCGCTCTTGGCGCTCTCTCCACGGGAGGGCGCCGGCACGCGGATTTCCCGTCCTGCCGGGTAGTGCTCTAGCAGGAAGTCCACGAAGGTGTGCACTTTGCGCGATTCCCGGCGTCCGCGCGGATAGAGCACCTCGATGGCCGGCGCGAGGACGCTCCAGTCCGGCAACACCTGGCGCAGCGCGCCGGTACTCAGATGCCCGTGCAGATGAAAGCCCATGCCCTGGATGATTCCCAGACCATTCAGCGCGGCTTCGACCCGCGTGTTGCCTTGGGTGATCGACAAGCTGCTCTGCAATTGCAGGATTTTGCGCTGACCATGGCGCTCGAAGGTCCAGGGCAGCATTCTCCCGGTGCGCTCGACCATATAGCTGATGCAATCGTGCTGGCGCAGCTCCTCGGGAGACTGCGGCGTCCCCCGTGATTCCAGGTATCCGGGGGACGCCACGGTGAGCAGGGGGGTGTGCCCCAACTGGCGGGCAATCATGCCCGAGTCGCCCAGCGGGCCGAGGCGGATCATCACGTCGTGCTGACTCTCCACCGTGTTCGAGATTTGCTCCGAGTCGGAAAAGTCGAGCTGGATGTCCGGGTAGCGGCGGCGGAACTCCCGCAGCAGCGGGACGATCAAGCACTGCGCGATGGTGCTCGGGATGTCCACGCGCAGGCGCCCACGCGGCTGCATGTGATTGCCGGCGAGCATGGACTCGACGCTGGCGATCTCCTCGTGCACATGCTGGCAATGCGAGTAGTAGACGGCACCCTCGTCGGTGAGGCTCAGGCGCCGCGTGGTGCGATTGAGCAGGCGCACCCCCAGGTCCGTTTCGAGATTGCTCAGGTGCGTGGAGACCATCGACGGGGAGAGGCTCAGTGCCGCCGCCGCGGCGCTGAGGCTGCCGCGATCGACTACGGTCATGAAGACTTCCATGCTGCGCAACTTATCCATCGGTGCTCTCGTTATTTATCAATCCTGATGCAATCCTAATCTGCAGCTTTCGATTTTATCTAGCATTTCCGCATGGAATCGTGCCATTGCTCCGTGGCATTGCAATTCCACTTGCCACCCGCCCATGATTTGCAATAAATTGAACGCCATTCAGAAATATGAATAGCGTTCATGGGTCGAACACCGCTCGCGCTGAGCATCGGCGCGTTGCTCGGTCCACTACTCGTCCCCCTGGAGAGGCGTTGCAAGTTGAGGCATACGCAATGACCCAAGCTCAAGTCGAATACACCCACGAGGCACAGGGGCGCGTCGCCGTGCTACGCATGGTGGCGCCTCCGGTTAACGCCTTTAGCTTGGCCTTGCGTCGAGAGTTGCTGTGTGCGTTACAGCGCGCCGGCGCCGATCCGTTGGTGGCGGTTGTGATATTGACTGGTGCCGGGCGCGGCTTCAGCGCTGGCGGGGATATCCGCGAGTTCGGCACGCCAGATGCCGCCGCTGAGCCTGGGCTGTCGAGCCATATACACGTGACCATCGAGAAGCTGGGCAAGCCGGTGATCGCCCTGGCCCACGGCTTCGCCATGGGCGGTGGCCTGGAAACCCTGCTGGCCTGCCACTACCGGATAGCGGAAACCGATACTCGTCTGGCTCTCCCGGAGGTGAGCCTGGGCACGCTCGCGCTATCGGCGACGCAACGCCTACCACGCCTTCTGGGCATCCTGCCGGCACTGCGGCTGATGGTGGAGGGAACGCAGCAAACGGCGCGGGATCACGCCTGCGGACCGCTGTTCCACCAGGTCGTGGCGGTCGATTGCGGGCTGGACGCGGCAAGGAGGCTGGCCACCCAGATACTCGCCGATCCGCCTGCGGCCGATGCCCTGGCGCAACGCTTGGTGCGCAATCATCCCTGGCGCGAAGCCGACCCCGAATGTGCTCTGACCGACGCCGAACTGTGGCTGGCGCTGCGCCAGCCCAACGTTGTGGCGCAGGCCGCCTTCCAGGCCATCGAAGCCGCAGTGCTTAGCCCTTGCTTCGACGATGGGCTGGCCACTGCCCGACGCTTGTATGACGCCCTGATGGCCGATGAGCGAATCATCCGAAGCCGCGAGCGTTTCCTCGCATCTCCCGCGGCGCGCTGATTGAAACCGGAAACCCAGACAAGGAATGGCGTACGTGAGTATCGACGAGCAGTACCTCAAGCAATGGGTGGGGCGCCAGGAGCGGCAACGCGACCGTCTGACTCTTGCGCCCCTGAACGCCCTGGCGGCAACCCTGGACCGTGAAGAGCGCGGCTACGTCGCCGGCGCGTCGGTGCCGGCACTCTGGCACTGGCTGTACTTCCTACCGATCGCTCGGCAGTCGGCAATCAGTAGCGACGGCCACCCACAGCGAGGCGGGTTCCTGCCGCCGGTGAGCCTGCCGCGGCGGATGTGGGCGGGGGGCCGCCTACGTTTCTATGACGCGCTGCCGGTCGACGCCGAGGTTGAGCGCCTATCCACCATCCTCGATGTCTCGCATAAGAGTGGCCGCAGTGGCGACCTGGTGTTCGTCAAGGTTCGCCATGAGCTTTCGCATGCCGGGGACGTGCTGGTGCGCGAGGAGCAGGACATTGTCTACCGCGACCCGCCTCGCCCGGGTGACCCGTTGCCGGCGCCACAGGCCGCGCCCGAAAGGGCGAAGTGGTCGAGGGAGGTTGTGCCTGACCCGGTCCTGCTGTTCCGCTATTCCGCGCTGACGTTCAACGGACATCGCATCCACTACGACCGCCCCTACGCGATGCACGACGAGGGCTATCCGGGATTGGTCGTGCACGGGCCGTTGATAGCCACGCTGCTAATGAATCTGTTGCGGGACGAGTTGCCGCAGGCGCGAGTCGTGGGCTTCTCGTTCCGCGCCGTCCGGCCGCTTTTCGATACCCGAGCGTTCCGCGTCTGCGCGAAACCCGAAGCCAACGGCAGCAGTATCCAGTTGTGGGCCGAGGACGCCGACGGCTTCCTGTGCATGGACGCCCAGGCGGAGCTTGCCTGAGATGACTATCCGCGAATCGTGGCGAAACAACCTGAGCTGGGTGCTGCTCTGGTTGCTCGTTCTGTGTCTGACTTTCATGAATTTGAGGTAACGATGCGATCCTATCTTTTCGTACCGGGCGATAGGCCCGAGCGCTTTGCCAAGGCGCTGGCGGCCGGCGCCGACGTAGTGATTCTGGACCTGGAAGACGCTGTGCCAGCGCAGAACAAGGCCGCAGCCCGGGAACACGTGCGCAAGGCGATTGAGGGCGGTGCCGACGTTGTGCTGCGCATCAACGGTTTCGGCAGCAGCGATTTTGCCCAGGACCTGGCATTGCTGCGTGATCTACCGGTGCGTGGCGTGATGCTGCCGAAGGCGGAAACTGTGGAACCGATGGTCGAGCTGGCTGCGGCGACCACTGCTCCGATCATTCCGCTGATCGAGAGTGCGCTGGGACTTTGGCAGGTACTGAACGTCGCCAGGGCTCCTGGTGTCGAGCGCCTTGCCTTTGGCTCGATTGACTTCCAGGTAGATATCGGCTGCGACGGCAGCGACGAAGCGTTGCTCCATGCTCGTTCGCAGATTGTCCTGGCATCCCGGGTGGCGGGGCTGCAGGCGCCGATCGACGGGGTATCGGTCGTCCTTGACGACGAGGCTCTTATCGCACTGGAGTCACGCCGTAGTCGTACCCTGGGTTTTGTCGGCAAGCTTTGCATCCACCCGCGCCAAGTGGCAGCGGTCAACCAGGCGTTCAGCCCCTCGACCAAGGAGCTGGACTGGGCTCGGCGAGTGATTGCCGCCACGGAACAGTCGGCTGGTGCTGCTGTGTCCGTGGATGGCGCCATGGTCGACCTGCCGGTGTTGCTGAAGGCGCAGAATCTGTTGGCGCTGACCAGTTGATCGGCTAGCCGGAGCCGGGGCGCTTTGTCGGCATAGGGGCCGCCCCGGTCGTTCAGCCGGCCCCCAGGCGGTGCACTTACACTTCTTGCCAGACTCGGAATGCCTCACGGTAAAGTAGATGAAGCTGCCCAGCCTAGGCGTCAGGCGTCAGGCGTCAGGCGACGGACGGGGGCGTAGAGCAGGTGCATGGGCGATTGCGGCGCCGGGTAGTGAGGAAGCAGGTTTACCAAGGTGCCGTTACGTAGCGCGCCGCCTACCAGCTCTAGTGGTTGCGACACGATATCCAGTCCGGCGAAGGCGGTGGCCAGCAACGGAGCGCACTGATTCCGCCGCTGGATATCGCCCGCTGGGGCACCTATGGCGAGTTGGCGAATGCTCCGGCCAGACTGGTGGTTGGAATCCCTGCGAACCTGTCGTTCGAAGAAGCCGCCGCATCCTGGATGCAGTAGTCACGGCATGGGGCGCGCTTGTGGATCGGGCGAAGTTGCGTCAGAGCGATACGCTGCTGGTCACCGCCGCCTCGAGCAGCTTAGGCACGACGGCTTTTCAGATAGCCAAGATGGTCGGTGCAACTGCCCGAGCGGCCAAGAAACAGGCGCTGCTTTATGCCGGGGTCGCCCATGTCATCGTCAGCGGCGAGGAAGATATCTTCGAACGAGTCATGGTGCTGACGGCGGGCAGGGTGCGCCGGTGGTGTTCGTCCCCGTCGGCGGGCCGGCTTTTGAATCACTCACCCATACTACGGCGCACGACGGCATCCTGTTGGACTACGGCTCACTCAGTCCCGAACCGAAACCTTCCCCGTTGTTCAACGCCTGGGGAAGAGCCTCACGCTTAAGGGCTATCACTACGCCGAGATCGCGTCTTACCCGCAGGCCAAGGCGTTCATTCTCGAGGGGCTAGAGGCGAGAGCGCTACTGCCGATTATCACCAAGACATTCGCCTTGAGCGACATCCAGGACGTCCAGCGCATGCTCGAGTCCAACGAGCAGGTCGGCAATGTCGTGGTTAGGGTGTAGGCGGCGGAAGGGGCTGCCCCGATGACTATCCGTGGCCATCGAGGCAGTGTGCTGCGGTATTAGCGGCTCTTGCTGAAATTGCGCTGGATGATAGCGAACTCATCCGAAAGCGATTCGGGGATGCTGAATTCACCGATTTCCGCGATCTGCTGGAAGTGGCTGGCGAGTTCGTCGGCGCTGGCCGGAGCCTCGCGCGGGCCGGTCCAACCATCGTTCACGGCGATGAATGCTCGCGCGTAGTGGCCGACGGACGCGGAGTAAATGCCATGGGTGCTGGTGCAGGCCTCGCTGGCCAGGTAGACCACCAGCGGCGTGACGAAGTCCGGCAGGTAAGCGTTGCCGAGCTGTTCGCCAAAGGCGGCGTATTGTGCACCGAAGGCTTCCAGCTGTTTGGGATCCATCGCCGCCGCCATTCGGCTGTTGGCGGTGGGTAGCAGGGCATTGCACAGTACCCCGTGCTGCTTGCCTTCCAGCGATAGCACATTCATGACTCCAAGCAGGCCCGCTTTGGCGGCGGCATAGGCCCCCTGCTGCGGATTGCCAAAGGCGCCGGCCGCTGAGGAGGCGAATACCACTCGGCCGTAGCCCTGCTGCTTCATCACCTTGTAGGCCGGCTGGGTCACGTAGATGGCGCCCTTGAGGTGAACGTTGATCAGCGAGTCGAGGATCTCGTCGTCGATCTCGTCGAACGCTGCGTTGCGCAGGTGACCGGCGTTGTTGATAACCACGTCGACCCGGCCGAAGGCGTCCAGCGCGGACTGCACTATCCCTTCGCCGCCCGCTCGGGTGCCCACGGAGTCGTAGTTCGCCACCGCCTTGCCACCGGCAGCGCGGATCTCCTCGACCACCTGGTCGGCCATGTTGTGGGAGCTGCCCTGGCCGTCGAAGCTTCCGCCGAGGTCATTCACCACCACGGCGGCGCCGCGCTTGGCCAGATCCATGGCATAGGTACGCCCCAGGCCGCCGCCGGCGCCGGTCACGATGGCCACGCGGCCGTTGAAATCGACTGCACTCATCTGTTGGTCCTCTCCATTCTTATTGTCGTTGCGGTGAGTGGTACGGCCGGGCTGGGCCGGCTCAGGTCTGCAAGGCCGGCAGCCGGACTACCAGGCCATCCAATTCGGGCGTGACGATGATCTGGCAGGTCAGGCGGCTGGCATCGGTGACATCCATGGCGCAGGTCAGCATGTCGTTCTCGTAGGACTCGGCGGCCGGCATGTGCGCGGCCCAGTCCTTTTCCACGTAGCCATGGCAGGTCGCGCAGCTGCAGCTACCGCCGCAGTCGCCGAGGATGCCCGGCACCTGGTTGTTGACCGCCACCTGCATGACGGACTGGCCGACGTCGGCGTGCACCCGCTGTTCGCTACCGTCTTGCTGGACGAAGATGATCGTTGGCATTTTTTCTATTCCTGGCGAGTTGGGATATCAGGCGCTGGGCAACAGGTCTTTCAGGGGTTGGCTGTCATCCGCGAGTCGCGCGGGGTCCACGCGGACCTTCTCCGCGATAAAGCGCTTGGCGAGCATGAATTCCGGAGGGCGGTTCACGGTATCGGCGGCCAAGATGCTGCCGTCCTTCAGGTAGAAGGCCGAGAAGGAGTCGCTTTCCGGAGTGCCGCGGATAACCAGTTGGTCGTAACCCTGGGACAGGCCGACCATCTTCAGCTTGAGCTCGTACTGATCCGACCAGAACCACGGGATGGAGGCGTAGGCCTTGGGCTTGCCGCAGATCGAGGCTGCCACGCTGCGCGCCTGCTCCAGGGCGTTGGGCACTGACTCCAGGCGCAAGCGCCGGCCGAGCAGGGGGTTGGGGTGGTTGCTACAGTCGCCGGCGGCGTAGATGTTCGAGTCGCTGGTCTGGCCGAACTCGTCGACTAGGATACCGTTGTCGACTTCCAGGCCCGCGTCGACCGCCAATTCCACGTTGGGAAGCAGGCCGATGCCGACCACCACCAGGTCCGCCGGTACGCTGCTGCCGTCGGCGCACTGCAGGGCGGCGACCGCGTCGCCCGAAGGGTCCAGCTGCACGTCGCGGACCTGAGTGTCAGTGCGGATCTCGACGCCAGCGGCGCGATGGCGCGACTCATAGAACGCCGAAAGCTCCGGCGCGGTCACGCGCGCCAGTACCCGCGGCAATGCTTCCAGAACGGTGACCTTGAGGCCGCGCTTGATCGCCACTGCGGCCACTTCGAGGCCAATGTAGCCGCCGCCGACGATGACCAGGCGCATGCCCGGCTCGAACTGGCGGCGGATGCGGTCCACGTCCTGCAGCGTTCTCAGGTAGTGGAAATTGCCCGAGCGCTCGGCCTGCTCGATCTGCGGGATCGGCAGCGGGCGCGGTCGCCCGCCGGTCGCAAGGATGAGGCGGTCGTACTGTGCGGTGCGGCCGTCGGCCAGGTGAACCGTGGCGGTTTCGCGGTCGATCCTGTCGACGCGCACGCCGCTGATGATTTCCACGTTGGCCTTTTCATAGGTAGCGCGGGGCTTGATCAGCAAGCTTTCCGAGGTGGCGGCGCCAGAGAGGTAGGCTTTCGACAGGGGCGGCCGATGGTAGGGGAGCTGCGGCTCCTCACCGATGAGCAGGATACGGCCCTCCCAGCCGTTGTCACGCAGACTGGTCGCCAGTTCGCCGGCGGCGTGGCCGGCACCAACGATGATGGCAGTGAGCGAAGCAGTTTCGGTCATTCGGCACCTGACTGGACGATGCTGCGTCGAGCAGCTTTTGTATTTTTGGAACGTCGTTAGGAATTCTGAACGCTGTGCGCGCGAACTGTCAAATGCTCGATGGCGCGAAGGGGTGCTGAAGAAGCCGGAAGGAAAGCGCGGGAAGGGAAAGCCGGTCGGTGGGGGGATTATTCAATTTTCTTGAAGGATTCCTTCAACTCATGCGCGTTTATCCATGCACTCAGCTTGCATAGATTGGACGGGTGCCGTCACCAGCGGGGTGGGTAGCCGCGCCCCGGACGCCTCTTTGATCCACTGCCAGCGAGAGACAAGAACAATGACCGACCCGACTGCAGCAGCCCCCGTTCCGGCGCACGTACCGCCGGAACTGGTCTTCGATTTCGACGTCTACAACCCACCGGGAGCGGAGGACGATTACCACCTGGCTTTCCACGCGCTACACCGCCAGGGAGTGCCGGACATCTTCTGGACTCCGCGGCGCGGCGGGCACTGGGTGGCGACCCGTGGCGAGGACATCTACCACATCTTCAAGGACTACGAGCAGTTCTCCTCGGAGTGGAGCACTGTGCCCCGAGAGGAACACGGCCGCCTGCCGCCGATCCACTTCAACCCGCCGCAGCACACCACCTACCGCTCTCTGATCGCGCCGGCCTTCACGCCGCAGGCGGTGGGGTCCCTTGAGGAGCAGGCGCGCCAGCTGACCTTGGAACTCCTTGATGGTATCCAGCCCAGGGGCGAGTGCGAGTTCGTCAGCGAGTTCGCCCAGCACCTGCCGATCGGCATCTTCATGAACATGGTCAAGCTCCCCAGCGAAGACCGTGGCTACCTGCTGTCGCTAGCAGACAAGATGGTCCGCCCGTTCGGTCACGAGGTGAAGGTTGAGACCATCGGCAAGATCTTCGAGTACGTCGGCAAGGTGATTGCCGAACGGCGCGCCAAGCCTGGTGACGACCTGATCAGCCGCATCGTCCGCGAGGGCGCGGCGCTGTCCGACCAGGAACTGATTGGGCTGTGCTCGCTGGTGCTGATCGGTGGACTGGACACCGTGGCCTCGGCGTTAGGCTTTGTCGCGCATTTCCTGGCACGCAATCCGGAGCACCGCCGCAAGCTCATCGAAAATCCAGAGCTCGCGCCGCGCGCGGCCGACGAGTTCCTGCGACGCTTCCCCGTGGTCAACCAGGGGAGGGTGGTCGACCACGACCTGGTCTACAAGGGCGTGACGATGAAGAAGGGCGAAATGATCATCCTGCCGACCACCTTGCATGGCCTGGATGAGCGCTGCTTCGAGCGCCCCCTGGAGGTCGACTTCGAGCGTACCTCGCGTACCTATTCAACCTTCGGCAATGGTCCGCATCGTTGCCCGGGCTCCTTCCTTGCGCGGGTGGAAATGAAAGTGTTCCTGGTGGAGTGGCTCAAGCGCATCCCGGACTTCCGCATCAAGCCGGGCGCTAGCGTGGGCGTGAGTGGCGGCGTCAACGGCTGCCTGCACCACCTGCCGCTCGTCTGGGACCTCTGAACCTTTCACTGCCAAGGAGCTGGAAATGACTACGCAAAACGCCTTTCGCCTCGATGACAAGACTGCCGTGGTGACCGGCGCAGCCGCCGGTATCGGACGCTGCATCGCCGAGACTTTCGCCGACGTCGGTGCCCGGGTGGTGGTCGCCGATATCGATCTGGACGCGGCTCGTGCTGTCGCCGAGGCCATAGTTGCCGGCGGCGGCCAGGCAAGGGCCGTGAAGGTCGACGTGTCCAATGAAGGCGAGGTGGCGGCGCTGTTTGACGCAGCGCTCGCCGCCTACGGCAGCCTCGATGTACTGGTGAACAACGCTGCGATCTTTCCCAAGCGGCCGTTTCTGGAGGTGGACACTGAGTTCTGGGATCGGCTGCAGGCGGTGAACCTGCGCGGCACCTTCCTGTGCCTGCGGGAATGCATCCTGCGCATGAAGGAGCGCGGTGGCGGCGCCATCGTCAACATCTCCTCGGTTTCCTCGATGCAGGCCGTGGTTCACCACAATGCTACCTACAACGCCAGCAAGGCGGGAGTTAACAGCTTGACGCGAACCACGGCGCTGGAGTTCGGCGGCGACGGCATTCGGGTGAACGCCGTTCTGCCGGGAGGCATTCCTACACCGGGTGCGCGTGCGGCCTCGGCGGCGATCGAACTCAAGGGACCGATCCTCAGTCCGGGGCGGGTGCCTTTGGGCGGCATGGGCGGGGTGGAGGATATCGCTAACGCCGCGCTGTTCCTCGCCAGCCCGGCAGCCCGCTACATCACTGGCCAGTTGCTAGCGGTGGACGGGGGCTTCCTGATCAGCTGAGTGCACTTGTCACCTGGGGAGCGATGGCCTGGCAAAGCGCATCTTGCCAAGTCGTTGCCCCTGTTTTAAATTGAACGACGTTCGCATAACTGAATGCGCGTGTTGCCGGCGGCGATCGGCCGCAAGAAGTTGGCACAGGCGCACTCAACCTTTTGCCGAAGTCGGAGAATAAAAACAATGGGTGCAGTGCAGTCTATCGAGGATTTTGACGATCCGTCGTTCAATCCGTTCATGGAGGATGCCCTGGTATTCGGCGATCACTTGGATCCATACGCCAGGATCGCCGAGCTGAGACATAACGCTTCAGTGCTGCCAGGCGAGTATCGGGCGATGATGGGGCTGTATCCGGACATCACCTGCCCGCCGGATGCCCAGCATTACTCGGTATTCGGCTACGACGAAGTGGCGCAGGTGCTCGGCGATCCGCAGACCTTCAGCAACCACGCCTATTCGTACAACTTGGGCATTAGCTTCGGCCGCAGCATTTCTACCATGGACGCGCCGGAGCATCCGCGCTTCCGCCGGATCTTCCAGAAGGCCTTCCTGCCGCAGACCGTGGCGGCCTGGGGCGACGAGTTGGTCGACCCGGTGGTGCACGACCTGATGGCGAAATTCGAAGGGCGCGGCGAGGCCGACCTGGTGCAGGAGTTCACCCTGCACTATCCCTTCCACATCATCTACCGCCAACTGGCGCTGCCGCCGGAAGACGTCAGCACCTTCCACAAGCTAGCCATCGCGCAAACCGTAGTCTCCGTGGATATCGAGCACGGCACCGAGGCTTCGCGCAAACTTGGCACCTACTTCAAACGCCTGGTCGCCGAACGCCGGGCAAACCCGGGTGACGACCTGATCAGCGCCCTGGCCGTGGCCGAGGTAGAGGGTGAGTACCTGCCCGAGGAAGTGCTGATCTCCTTCCTCCGTCAATTGATCAACGCCGCCGGTGACACCACTTACCGCGCCACCAGCGTGCTGCTCACCGCACTGCTGAGCCATCCGGAGCAGCTGGAAGCGATCCGACAGGACCGCTCGCTGATTCCGCAAGCCATCGAGGAGGCCGTGCGCTGGGATGGGCCGGTGCTCATGCAGTCGCGCTACGCCAGCAAGGCCACGACGCTGGGTGGCATCGAGATTCCTCAGGGCGCCTTCATTGACGTAGTGGCTGGCTCGGCCAACCGCGACGAGCGCAAGTTCCCTGACCCGGAACGCTTCGACATCTTCCGCAAGCCGCAGCACCGGCACTTCGCTTTCGCCTTCGGGCCGCACGTCTGCATCGGCCAACACCTGGCCCGCGTGGAGATGACCCGGGCGCTCAGCGCGATTCTCGACAAGTTGCCCAACCTGCGTCTGGATCCGGACAAGCCGGCTCCGGAAATCCGCGGAAGCATGATGCGGGTGCCGCACTCGATCCACGTGAAATTCGGCTGACCGCCGCCCCTCTGAGTTCTCCCGTCTGCGACGAACTAGTGGCGGACGGGCAAGCGAGCCAAATCATATGAAGGAATTCGATTACATCATCGTCGGAGCGGGTTCGGCGGGCTGCGTGCTGGCCAACCGGCTTTCCGAAAGCGGTAAGCACAACGTCTTGTTGATAGAGGCCGGGCCGGAGGATCGCAACCCGCTGGTGCGCATGCCCAAGGGCTTCGGCAAGCTGCTAACCGACCCCGCGCATGCCTGGCACCTGCCGGTGGCCGTCGATCCGGCGAGCGGCCGCAGCCAGGAGGTCTGGGCCCGCGGCAAGCTGCTGGGGGGATCCAGCGCGGTCAACGGCATGGTCTACATGCGCGGCCATCCCGCCGACTACGACGAGTGGCAGGCCAATGGCGCCATCGGTTGGGGCTGGGACAACATGGCCGAGGCCTTCCGCAGCATCGAGAACCATGCCCTGGGCGCCAGTGAACTGAGGGGCGGAAACGGCCCGTTAAAGGTGGCGCCCTATGCCGAGCGCAACGGTATCGGCGAAGCGGTGATCGAAGCCTGCGAAAGCCTTGGCCTGAAACGCAAGGAAGACATCAACGAACTGGACCACGAAGGGGTCGCATACCTCACTTACACGATTTCCGGTGGCGTTCGGCAGAGCTCCGCGCAGGCGTTCCTGAAGCCGGCGCGCAAGCGCCGCAACCTGGAAGTGGTCACCGACACCCAGGTCCAGCGGCTACTCTTCGACGGCTCTCGGGTGATCGGTGTAGAGGCGCGCCGAGGCGATGGCGAAGCGGTTTCCTATCGTGCCCATCGCGAGGTCATCCTCAGCGCTGGCGCCCTGGAGTCGCCGCGTCTATTGCAGCTGTCGGGGATCGGTGACAGCGCGATGCTGGCCGGGCTCGGTATTCCCCTCGTCGCGCACAGCCCCAATGTGGGCCGAAATATGCGCGAGCACCTGCTGTATTTCCTCCAGGTGCGTCTGCGTAATTGGCGAGACAGCCAGAACCGCGAATTCGCCGGCCCGCGCCTGGTGAAGAACGCCCTGCAGTACATGCTCACCCGGGGCGGGGTGATGTCGCTGGGGTCATATCAGGTCGGCGGGTTTTTCCGCACCCGCGCGGGGCTGGAGCGTCCGGACGCACAGCTGATGATGGCGCCTTACTCAATGGACTTCAGCTCACCGACCTACCGTTTCGAAGACTACCCCGGCATGCAGCTGTTCACCTACCCGCTGCGTCCACGCAGTCTCGGCAGCGTGAGCATCGAATCGGCCGATCCGGCGCAGCCGGCGCGTATCGTCACCAACTACTTGGCCGACGAGTACGACCGCGAGGTGTCGATCGGCGCCTTCCGCTTCATGCGCAAAGTGATCCACAGCGCTCCCATGAGCCACCTCGTGATGGAGGAAACCCATCCCGGCATGCAGGTGCAGACCGACGACGAAATCATCGACGAGTTCCGCCGGCGCGGGCAGTCCGGCTATCACGCCAGCGGGACCTGCGCGATGGGATCGGACGACTCGGCGGTGCTTGATCCGCGCTTGCGTGTCAGGGGCGTCACGGGGTTGCGAGTAATGGACCTGTCGGTAATCCCGACTTTGATTTCTGGCAATACCAACGGCCCGATGATGGCCATGGCTTGGCGCGCTGCCGACCTTATCCTGGAGGATGCCCAATGAGTTGCTTCGATACCTACGCCACGCGCTTCGCCAACATCGAGCTGTTCCAGCGAGATGGCATCCTGCAGATGAGCCTTCACACGAATGGTGGGGCGCTACAGTGGGGCGCGCTGGACGGCAGCATCCACACCCAGTTGGGCGAATGCTTCCGAGAAATCGCCCGGGACCCGGACGTGCGCGTACTGATCATCACCGGCAAGGGTGACGCTTTCTGCGCCGGGATGAATTTCCAGGAAATTCCTCAGGAGCCCATGGCCCACGGCTGGCACCGTTTGCTACGCGAAGGCAAGGACCTGCTGATGAACCTCCTCGACATCGAGGTGCCGGTGATCGGCGCGATCAACGGTCCGGCCTATATCCATGCGGAAATCCCGGCGCTGTCCGACATCGTCCTAGCCAGCGAGACCGCTGAGTTGGCCGACATGGCGCATTTCATCCACGGCGTGGTGCCCGGCGATGGCGTGCAGGTGGTCTGGCCCATGCTGCTGGGGACAAACCGCGGGCGCTACTTCCTGTTAACAGGCCAGCGCCTTTCGGCGATTGAGGCCCAAGCCTTGGGTGTGGTCGCCGAAGTACTGCCGGCGGATCAACTGCTGGAGCGAGCCTGGGCACTGGCCCATGACATAGCCCGGCAACCGGCGCTTACCGCTCGTTATACGCGGGTAGCCTTCACTCAGCCTATTAAGCGTCGACTGCTTGACGAGCTCGGCCATGGCCTAGCCCTCGAAGGCCTCGCGACCATCGCCATGAGTCACTGACCCAGGAGAATCTCCCATGCAGAACAATCTTGACCCGCGCGCGCAGGCCATCGTGCAGAAAGCGCTGGACTATGCGACCGGCGCGGGTGGCGAGGTGGGCGTGCAAGTTGCCGCGTACCTGGACGGCAAGCTGGTCATCGACGCCTGGAGCGGCAGCGCCGATCCCACCAGCGGGCGTGCAGTGAATGGTGACACCCTTTTCAACGTCTACTCGGTGACCAAGGCGGTCGCTGCCACCGCGCTGCATATCCTGGCCGAGCGCGGGCACATCGACTACGACGCTCCGGTGAGCCGCTATTGGCCCGAGTACGCTGCCAACGGCAAGGGCGGCACCACCGTGAACCATGTGCTTACTCATCGCGCCTGTGTGCCGCAGATGCCGGCCGACGTGACCCCCGAGCGCATGTGTGACTGGAACTGGATGACCAACGCCATCGCCAATCTGGAGCCGCTCGCCGAGCCTGGCAGCAAGACACTCTACCTGTCCATGACCTTCGGTTGGATCGTCGGTGAATTGGTGCGTCGCGCCGATCCCCAACAGCGTTCGTTGGGGCGTTTCGTCCGCGAGGAGATCGCCCAGCCGCTGGGTATCGACGACCTTTGGATCGGCATCCCAGATGAGGTGGAGCCGCGCGTGGCGAAGCAGGTCAACGGCATGCTGCCCGTGCCGGCGGAATACCTGCCGCCGCTGTTCCTAGCTTCCATGCCCGAACAGGTCGCCCTGGTGCCCGAAGTGTTTGAGCGCTCGGATGTGCGTCGGGCCGAGGTGGCTGGTGTCGGTGGCATCTTCAACGCCCGCTCGGAAGCACGCTTTTGGGCCTTCCTGGCCAATGGCGGGGAACTCGACGGTGTTCGCCTACTGTCCGCCGAGCGGGTGGCGACGCTGAACACGCCAAGGGCCAACAGCGAGGAGCCCGATCCGGTTATGTTCGGCTTCCCCATCCCCATCACCATTGGCGGCTTCTGGTTTGGTGGCGAGCATCCGCCGGTGAGTTGTGTGCGAAACCCCAGGGCCATTTGTCATCCGGGGCAGGGCAACTCCATCGGTTGGGCTGACCCGGATCTCAACCTCGCCGTGGCCATCTGCCATAATCGGCTGTTCAACCCAACCTCGGTGGAGGAAGACCCGCTGCTGCCGATTGCTCAGGCGGTGCGCGAGGCGCTGGGGCTCTAAAGGGGTGTGAGCGGCGCCCGCCGGGCGCCGCTCACACCGGCCGAGAATTTGAGTTGCTTCCCCGCTGGGTGTTATAAGCACCCGACTATCGGGAACCACTGTCGTCCAATTCAAATAATGAGCATGCCCAACTCGCGAATGCGAAAGCGCATACCGGCGCAAAGTCGGGGGGAAATGCGCGTTTCGTTGATTCTTGATGCCTGCGCTCGGTTGCTGGTTCGTAACTCGAGTTCGAATTTCACCATGCATGGCCTGGCCGAAGAGGCAAAAACCTCGATTGGTTCGCTCTACCACTTCTTCGCGGACAAGCAGGCCGTCATTGATGCCTTGGTGATCAGGCACGTCGAGGGTGGCGCGCGGATCCTTGAAAAGCTGACGTCCGTCCCGGACCGAAAATGGATCGAGTGGCCGCCGCGTACGGTGATGCTGGAACTGCACTCCCTCAACATCATATACGTGCAAGAGAATCCCGACGTTCGTATCTTGTGGAATGAAGCCCGCTTCAATACCAAGCACGGTTCCGTCGTCAGCCTCGACCTACTGGCGCTATATGAGCGAGTGCTGTCATTGCGCATGCCAGAGGCAAGCCGGACGGCAATCAGCAAATACGCCCAGGGCCTCTATCGGCTGCCCATGGGCTTCCTTCTCTGGGACGTTCCCGGCAACGACCAGAATTCCTGGGGTTTGTTTTCTGAGGAGGCGCCGCGCGCGCTGACCGCCTACCTGGAAGCGGTCGAAAAGGAGTACGCGCAGAGCCGAGCGGCCTGCCCCATCCCCGCCTAGTTTCCTTTGCCCTGTCCGGACGGTGCGGGAGGATGGCCGCGGCTGACTTCATTGCCGCGCCGGGGCCCGTTTCCCTCCGCTAATCCCGCTCGGCCTGGTTGCGTTTCTGTTGCTGGATGAACGCCGAAGCGATTTCGTGATGCTCTTCGCTCAAGGTCGCGGCCAACTGCCGACCCAAGGTGGCGTCGAGCATCTGCGCCGCGGAGCGGTGCAGGTACAGGTTCATCAGCTTCTTGGTTTCGCGCAGTGCCTGGGCCGGCTGTTTCAGCAGTTTCGCCGCCAGTTCGCGGGCCTCGTTCATCAGCTTGTCGGCCGGCACGACGCGATTGGCCAAGCCAAACTCCACGGCCTGCTGGGGCAGGATGCGATCGCCGGTGAAGATCAGTTCCTTGGCCTTCAGCAGGCTGGTGTACAGCGGCCAGGAAACAGAGATGCCGTCGCCGACCACCAGGCCGATATTGATATGCGGCTCCGCCATGAAGGACTTCTCCGACATCAGCACAATGTCGCACAGCGTGGCCAGCGTGGCGCCCCAGCCCACTGCGGCGCCGTTCACCGCGGCGATGATGGGGATCGGCACGTCGATGAAGCCGTGGATGGTCCGCCGCGCGTTCTCTTGTACCGCCCTGGCGAAGTCCGTGTCGTCGAGCGTCTTGACGAAGTGGCCCATGTCGCCGCCGGCACTGAATGCGCGTCCGGCGCCGGTCAGTATCGCTACTCGTGCCTCGGTGTCTTCGGCCAGCGCCCGGAACAGCTTGGGATAGGCGAACAGCATTTCCGTGGTCGAGGCGTTCAGGTCGTCGGGACGATTGAGCGTGATGATGCGCAGGCCACCTTCGGCCTGCACGAGGATGTCGTCGGGAAGATCGTAGAGGTTGGTCATAGGGTTCTCTCGCTAGGGTCAGACCCGGGCGCCGCCATCGAGGCGCAGGAGCGCCGCGTTCAGGTAGCCGTTCTCGATGATCTGCAGGGCCAGCGTCGCGTACTCGTCTGGATGCCCGAAGCGCTTGGGATGCAGGTTCCAGTCGCGCATGCCGGACTTGTAGTTGGCGGGCACGGAAGACAGCAGAGGGGTCTCGAAATTGCCGGGGAGCAGGGTGTTGACGCGAATGGCCTCGGGTGCCAAGTCGCGGGCCATCGACAGTGTCATGCCGTTGATGCCGGCCTTGGCAGCGACGTAGGCGATGGTGGCGGCTGGTCCATCCTGAGAGGCGACGGACGAGGTCATCAGTATCACTCCCTTGTCGCCGTCCGTCCCGATCGGCAGTGTCATCATCCCCTGCGCGGCGATAGAGGCGCAGAGGAAGGTGCCATTCAGGTTCAGTGTGACGATGCGGCCGAAACGCTGGAAATCATGGCGGCGGATGGCACCTGATTCGCCGTCCCGCCATGCCGTGTAGGACAGGCCTCCGCCGCCTGGCGTGGCGACCAGTATGCGTTCCTGGCCATTCCGGGCGCGGGCCTGCTCGAAGGCCCCGAGTACGCTCTCTTCGTTGGTGATGTCCGCGCGAAAATAACTAGCCCCGGTTTCCGCTGCGACACTGGCGCCGCGCTCTTCGTTCAGGTCGAGTATCGCGACTTTCACTCCCCGCGAACGCAGGGTGCGAACCGTCGCTTCGCCCATGCCCGATGCGCCACCCACGACGACGGCGCTGACGTTATCGTTCAGCTTCATGACGGAGCTCCTTCGGAAGCGCGATCAGGCGTCGATGCGAATAGCGTTGGCGTGGCGTTCGACCCAGCGGGTGAATGGCGTGAGCTGGATCTCACGACTGCCCAGTGCGACCGTGAGTGCGGCGATATCCGCGCGATAACCCACCTCGTTGGTCCACTCCTGGGAGCGCACCCAGCCGGCAAACAGTCCGCTCTCCAGCGCTCCTGCAGGCGATACGCTTTCGGCCGCCACGGGTTTGCCCAGCACCCGCGCCAAGGTGGCGGCGATTTCCGTCATGGTCAGCGATTCCGCAGCGAGGTCGATGTTCTGCCGGTTGAAATATTCCGGGTCGCGGAAAGCCGAACAGGCCAGCAGGCCGACATCGTCGGCGGCGATCAGTTGCATGCGGGTGGTCGGCAGCAGGGCGGTGACGAGCCGGCCCTGGCGCAGGTGGGGGAACATGTACTTCGACTTGGGCAGGGCGAAGTTGTCCATCATGAAAGCGGGCTTGAGCACCGTCCAGCGCTCGAAGCCGGCGGCGCGTACGGCCTGCTCGATGTCCCATTTGTCGGTCCAGTACTTCTGCCACCAGTAGCCGCTGCCCCAGCGGGGAAACGCCGCGTGTTTGCCTGCCTCGCAGACCGAGGTATGCACGAAGTGGCGGACCTCGGCGTCCTTCGCCGCTTCGATCAGGGTGAAGGCGTGGCGCCTTTCCGCGTCGGTGCCCTGGGCGTCTGGCAACTGCACCGAGAACACGCCCTGGCAGCCAGCGACGGCGGTTGCCACGCTATCCGCCGCTTCGAGGTCGCCACGAATCGCTTCGGCGCCCGCCGCGATCAGTGCCTGGGCGGCGGAGGACTCTGGGTTTCGGGTCAGGAAGCGTACCCGCAAGCCAGCGGCGAGGAGGTGGCGAGCGGTGGCGCCGCCTTGGGCGCCCGTCGCGCCGGTAACGAGAATCAGAGGTTGTTCGATATTCACGTTTTTTTATCCTTGTTTTTCTCGTGTAGTGAGGTGCGGATTCAATCGGCGGCTACCGTCAGCTGTCGCGCCAGGTGAAGCAGTTCCTGGCCGATCTCCAGCAGGCGCTCTCGCGGCCAATCGGTGGCCAGGCCTGCGGCCGAGAGCCCGTAGACGGTGCCGCTGTGAGGAGAGCGGATCGGTACCGCGACGACATTCATGTGCTCGTGCATGACGCCGATGCTGGTGATGAAGCCGGTGGCGGCGTACTCGCTGGCGGCGTGCTCTAGTTGCCGCGATATCTCCCTCTGGGCCTCTCGATTGGCGGCAGCGAGCAGCTGCAACACCTGGGCGCGCTCGGCGGCGTCATAGGCGGCGAAGCAAGCCCAGGCGGTGGGCGCTGTTGCGAATGGGCGGCGCGCCCCGACCGGGTCGTTCATGTAGATGAAGTCGCCGTGGGTGCGCTGGATGTAGAGCATCTCCAGGCCATCGCGCACGGCCAGCGACAGGCCCAGGCGGTGGCGGTCGGTCAGTTCCTGCATGTAGGGCAGGGCGGTACGCGGCAGCGCATGGCGGGCCTGCGCGGCATAACCCAGGGCCAATGCCGGAAGGCCAAGCGCCATGCGGTTGTTTTCCCCGGCGCAGACGATGAAGCCTTCCTTGACCAGCGTGTGGCATAGGCGCCAGACGGTGGGTTGTGGCAAGCCGGTCATGCGGACCAACTGCTGAGGTGTCAGTTCCGGCCTGTCATGGCTGAAGCAGCGAAGAATCTGCAGGCCACGCGCCAGTGCCGTGACGTACTGGCGATCCTTTTCTTCGACCTCATTGACGACTTCATTCAACGGCGTTGCGGTCATGGTGTTGCCTTCGAAATCTCGTTTCCACGTATATTCGTAATTCACAGTGCGGATGTCAAATTCGCATAGCGAATAAATTCAGCGAGAGGTTCCGATACGATGTCTTCACTCTTCGATTTGCGCGGCAAGGTTGCGATCGTCACCGGCTCGAGCCGTGGCCTGGGGTTGGCCAGCGCCATGGGGATGGCAGAGCAGGGCGCCAGGGTGGTGATTTCCGGGCGCAAGGCGGAGGCCTGCGAGGCCGCCGTGGCGCAGATTCGCGAGCGGGGCGGGGAAGCCATCGCGGTACCCTGCAACATCGGTCGTAAGGAGGAGTTGCAGAACCTGGTGAGCAGCGCCGTGGAGACCTGGGGCAGGGTGGATATCGTTATGGCGAACGCCGCGATCCACCCGTGGGTAGGGTCAGTGCTGGACCTGCAGGAGGAGACTTTCGGCAAGTTCATGCAGGTAAACGTCCAGAGCAGTATCTGGCTAGCGCAGATGACAGTTCCGGGGATGATCGAGCGCGGCTATGGCCGCTTCATCGTGGTGGCTTCGATCGTCGGCTTGCTAGGTGATGCCATGACCGGCACCTACGGCTTGACCAAGGCGGCGGACATGCAATTCGTCCGAAACATGGCCAACGAATTCGCAAGCAAGGGCATCACCGCCAACTGCATTGCGCCGGGGACGTTCAAGACAGAGATGGCTCGATCGCAGTGGGAAGATGAGGCCATGGTTAAGTGGTACCAGGGACGAAATCCTTCGCAGCGGTTTGGTGAAGTTGACGAACTCGCTGGATTGGCAGTTCTGTTGGCTTCACCTTCTGGGGGCTATATCAATGGTCAGACAATCGCTGTAGACGGCGGTCATACTGTCTCCTTCCGGTAGTCTTTGACAGCACCGACTGTCCTGGACCAGGCAAGTCGGTGCTGAAGTTACGCTGAAATGTTCCTGGAAACAGCATTCCGCATAGAACCTCTGCCCAGATGCAAAATGAGCGCAGCTATGGGGCAGGCCATGGCGAACAGTAGCGCAAGGGAGTAACCCAGCTTCGCATCATCTCTAAAGAGAAAATCGGTGAATGCAGCCACTACAGATGGACCAGCACCGATGCCCAGTAGGATCATGACGAAGAGATAAATCGAAGAGAGCCTTCCGCGTAAGCGGGCAGGAGCAGCTAACTGCAAGGCTGCGGCAGAAATCCCCATGATTGGGCTAACCAGGATCTGCACCAGGAAGAACGCACCTAGAAAAATGTAGGGGTCGTTCCAAAGAACTCCAGCCACGGCAATTGGGCAACTCAGTAGGCAGGTTCCGCTGAATAGGCGCATGTGTGCGTCATGGCCGCCCTTAGCAACTTGCCGGTCAATCAATTGGCCGCACAGGAAAGCTCCGATAACTCCACCCGCAGTGCCGACAATCCCAAGCCATGCGCCAATCTGCCCCGCGCTCCATGCAAAGCTGCGGCTCAAATAGGTCGGGGCCCAGAGAGCGAGACCTGTTACAGCCATTACGCAGATGGTGAAGCCGGCATGGTGGCATAGAAAGAAACGACCATGCTCTCGTATGTAGCCAAATACCTCCCCGAGTGCATTGCGTGCTGAATCACCAAGCCCAGCAGGCTGTCGGCGAGCCGGTTCGCGGAAGGTGAACACAAGAAGCCCCAAAAATAGTCCTGGCAGACCTATGGCGATGAAGACCAACTGCCAGGAGCGTACCTCTCCAAGTAGGGGCAAGACTACGTGCTCATGGGCGGCCACCATTTGCACGATTAGCCCACCCATGAGATAGGCCATGCCGGTCCCAAACAGCGAACCCAGTGAGTAAACTGCCAGTGCCGTGGTTAGCCTGTGCGGTGGAAAACTATCGGCCATTAGCGAGTATGCTGCGGGGCTCAGTGCTGCCTCACCAGCCCCTACTCCGATCCGCGCAAGGAACAGGTGCCAATAGTTCTGGGCGGCACCGCAGAGGACCGTCGCAAGAGTCCAAATTGACACCCCTCCGAAGATGATCCAGCGGCGGCTAAATCGATCTACCAGCCAGCCCAAAGGTAATCCGCAGATCGCATAGAACACGCCAAATGCGAAGCCCTGAAGTAGAGAGAGTTCAAAGTCGGAGATACCTAGGTCGCGACGAATGGGCGCAACCAGCAGCGATATCACAAGCCGGTCAAGCAGAGACAGCCAATAGAGCAGGAAAAGGACGCCTGTCATGTACCACGCGGCTGATGGACGAGAGTATCCAGTAACCCCATCAACAGAAGCGAGTGTTTCAAATTTCATTTTGGTTTGCTCCGCAGGAGGAAGCAGGAGAGGGCAGGGATCAGGATCAGCGCACCGACCATGTTCCAGATGAACATGAATGTGAGCAGGATCCCCATGTCGGCCTGGAATTTGATGGGTGACCAGGCCCAGGTGATGACCCCTGCGGCGAGCGTGACACCGACCAACGCGACCACTTTTCCGGTGAAGTGCAGGGCGTGCCGATACGCGGTTTCAAGCGTCGCCCCTTTTCGCATTTGGTCCAGTTGCACGCTCAGTAGATACAGCGCGTAATCGACGCCAATGCCCACGCCCAATGCAATTACTGGCAGCGTGGCGACTTTGACTCCAATGCCTAATCCCACCATGAGCGCTTCGCACAAGATGGAGGTGATCATCAGTGGTACTACTGCAACGACTACTGCTCGCCAACTTCTGAAGGTGATGAAACAAAGTAGCGCAACGGCTAGATAGACCAGTACTAGCATGCTCCGGTTTGCATCTCGGACTACGATATTTGTTACAGCATCCATGCCTGCAGAGCCAGCGACTGGCAGAAACTGGATGTCAGCGCTGTTGTGCTTCGCAGCGAAAGCCTCCACAGCCTTGAGCACACGATCCAACGTTTCAGCTTTGTGGTCCGATAGGTAAGCAACCACCGGCACGACCGAGCAATCAGGATTTACAAGTTCGGGGTTTGCCTCCTGCGCCCGCAGCACAGATGTGTTTACCAGAGCCTGGTTATGGCTGATGGTGATCCACTTCGGTGATGCCTCGAACAAGGCCGAGGATAGCCTCGCCACTGAGCCAGCAAGAGACACCGTGGTTTGCACGCCTGGAACTTGGAGTAGTGCCCAGTCCAAGCGGTCGATCTCCATTTGCGTCTGCCATTTTTCGCAGCCACCAGGACGTGTTTTTACAATGACAGCGAACTGGTCACTGGAGAGGCCGTAATGTGAGGTTACGTAAGCGGTGTCCAAGTTGTACTGGGAGCTTGCTCTTAGCTCAGGAGCACCGGCATCCAGATCTCCTATCTTGAGATTTAGGCTCACCATGAAGCCGGCACTCGCTAGTGCAACTGCCGCCACTATTGTGGCGGTGGCCCAGCGCGGATCGGTGAAGCGAACGAGCCAATCCCAGGCGGTCAGCTTGGATTGTGAGGGTTCACCTCCGGTTGTGCTCGCATTTGCTGCTGCTTTTGTGCTGACGCCAACATAGGACAGCAAGATTGGCAGCAGAATCAAGTTTGTGAAAACTAGGACGGCGACCCCAATGCTGGCGGTTAGGGCCAGATCCTTGATCACCGGGATGTCGATCATTATCAGCACTGCGAACCCGACCACGTCGGCCATTAGAGCGGTCAGGCCGGCCAGGAATAAACGGCGGAAGGTGTATCGGGCTGCAACGTATTTGTGTGTGCCCCGAGCCACATCCTGCATGATCCCGTTCATCTTCTGAGCGCCATGAGACACGCCAATGGCAAACACCAGGAACGGAACTAGGATCGAGTACGGGTCCAGAGAAAAGCCCAGGAGCTGGACGATTCCCAGTTGCCACATGACAGCTACCAATGAGCAGAGGACAACAAGTGCCGTGCTACGCACGCACCGGGTGTAGGCAAAGAGAATGGCGATAGCGATCAGCGCGGCAATCGCGAAGTAGGACATGATCTGATGCAGCCCTGCTATCAGATCCCCCATCAGCTTCCCGAAGCCGATGACATGAATCCGTATCTTGTCAGGACTATTTGGCAGTACAGAGCGTTCGAGAGCCCTTAGGCTTTCTAGCTGCTGCTGAAGAGCGCCGTAATCGATAGGCTTGCCAGTGTCCGCGTATTTTTCAAGAAGCGGAGCGACGATCATGGTGGATCGCTGGTCGTTGGCGACTAAAGTTCCTATTAATCCCGCGCGGCCGATGTTGGCGCGCAGTTCGGCAATGGACTTTGCGCTTCCATCGTAGGTATCTGGCATGACTGGGCCGCCGCGGAAGCCTTCCTCGGTCACCTCCGTCCACCGTACCACAGGCATCCAGATGGACTTTACATAAGGCCGATTCACACCAGGCGTGAGGAAAAGCTTGTCGTTGACCTGCTGAAGCGCCTGTAGATAGGCCGGATCGTAGATATCTCCTTGAGTGTTCTCCACAACGACTCGTAGATTGTTACCCAGTCCGCGCAGCTCACCCTTGTTCTCCAGATAATTGCGGATATATGGGTGCGATTGCGGTATGAGATTTTCGAATCCTGCGTTGACCCCTAATTTCCCTGCCTGGACGACAAATAGGACGGTGAGGACCGTGCAGAAAAAGATGATGGATAATCGATGGTTGAATAGGAGCCGCTCAAGACGATTGCCGGAGCTCTTGTCAAACAGCCTAGGGTCGTGAACAGGTGTGTTTTGTGCGTCGTCTTTTTGAAACACAGTCATGCCGGCTCCCTAGCGCTTTGATTGATCTGGAGTGAGGCCAAAGTCGATACGCTTTATGCCATCGGCACCTACAGCGACTACTGCAGGCTCCCCTGCGACCGGTGCTAGCCCATAGATCGGTGTTGTGTTGAAGGGGATTGCTCTTTCGAAGTGAGCAGATTCGTTGCTTTGGCTGATCAGTAGTTCACCGTCGGCGCTGGCCAGCGCCGTCCGACCGTCCGGCAGTAAAATCCCGCTGGTGATAGTGCTATCCGTACCAGTGTCCACTTTGGTCCAGTCTTGACCTCGGTTATGGCTCAGGTATGCGGAGCCACGAAGACCAAAGAGCAATAGAGACTCTCGCTGGGCAACGAGGCCGAACCATGTCCCGTTATAGGGCGTCGGGATGGGGGTGAAACGATGGCTTTCAGGATCTTCTTTCAGTAAGAGTCCTTGCTCGCCGACTAGGTAGGCGCTTCCATCCATCACCTGCACAGCGTTGAAGTGAAACGCTGACGGGTTGTCCGTCAGGTCAGCCAGCACCTGCCAATGGGTGCCGCCGTCATCCGTGCGCAGCAGGAGGTTGTATGCACCCACGGCATATCCAGCTTTTTCGTCCGTAAAGTGAACATCGAGGAAGGGGCGCCCAGGGCCTTCCTCCTTGAACCGTTCGGCATCTTGCAGCGCATAAGTTGAGCTTGGGTTGTCCTCATTGGCGTGTTCAGCCAACGGTTTCCAGTGCTGAATCAGCAGGTCTGCTAGCTGCTTTCCGTCAAGTTGCTTGGTCCAGGTCTGTCCTGAATCGGAACTGTGGAGAATGATGCCTCCATGACCGACGGCCCATCCATGTTTAGCGGTTGGGAACTGCACGGCCACCAAATCTACTGAAACCGGCACACTGGCTTGTTTCCAAGACTTTGTGTCATCGGAGTAAATAATGTGGCCGCGTCGGCCGACTGCTACCCATCGCCCGCCTGGCGTTTGCGTCACCCCGATTAAAATACTGCTCTGAGCTTTATTACTTGGCTGAGCAGGTATGTTCAGTGGATCGACAAAGTCTGCTGAGGCGGTCGAAATACCCGCGCAGAGCACCAGCACGAGAGCAACTAAGCCTCGATAAAGAATTGGCATACTCAAGACCTTTGAGCGTCGGAGGACTGCCGAGCAAATCCGGCAGCCCTCAGTGGCTGGGCGAATTAACGGCCGCTACGTGCTTGTAATGCTTCCGGGGTGAAGGTCGATCGGGGTAGGGGCTTGTCCAGAACACGCCAGCCAAACTTCAGATCGGAGTAGTTCTGCGAGAAGGAATACACACCGGTCGAGAGGTCGTAGGCCCAATAAGTACGCGACATTGGTGCCTGCTTGTCGTAGAGCTGGCTCATGCCCATCTGCAGGCCCTTGTAGAGCTTGCCTGCTCCGTCGTACTCATCACTCATACCTGCGCCCGACCAGTCCTCATCAAAGTAGAAGACTCGCTTGCTATAGACGTGTCGAAGGCCAGGCTTCAGCGTGGCCTCCACGACCCAAACGCGGTGCAGTTCCCAGCGCACTGCATCTGGGTTTACATGGTTTGGGGTAAGTGCCTTGTCCGAGGTGATTTTGAAGCTTAGGTCGTAGATGTTGTACGGGATGTACAGCTCGCGTTTCCCAATCAGCTTGAAGTCGAAACGGTCCAGTTTTCCGCAATAGAGTTCTGCATCATCGTAGGTCGTCACGCCGCCTTGGGATGCAATCGGCGTGTCGTATGCGATGTCGGGGCTGAGTCGTACTCGACGTGTGCTTGCCGAGTAGGAGTAAGCACGGCGTGGCATAGTGACCATGTCGACAGTATCGAAATACATCGTCGCGTCACCAACGCTGCGTGCCGGACCGGTGAAATTGTATGCGTTCTGGAAAATGAACGAATCTTCCTTCTTGATAGATTCGCTGGTGGCTGCGGGGTTATGGAAGGTGAAGTTCCGCGAGAGTTTGATTTCACCGGAGTTGATCAGCTTACCGTTGCTGTCCACATAGAAATTCCTCATGTGGTCTTCAGCAGCAACACCGTTGTAGCGAGCCATATGGTTCCACATGACTTCGTACCCGGTTTTGGGGATCGGGAAAGGGATACCACCGATTGCGCCTTCAAGGGCATTCCCATCCTTCGTTAGCGTGGCCTTTGTGGCGTTGTTCCGGGTCTTTTCTAGGATGTACTCCGGGTAGTTCACGCTGCGGTGCGTTGGGTAGATGTCCAGGCGGTAGCTCGGGTAGCGCTGCAGCATTGCTTTCGTCGCTTCCGTCAGCTTGTCGGCGTACTGGGCCATGTTGGCAGCAGTGATCGAATATAAGGGCTTCTCTTCAGCGTAAGGATTGACCCACTTACCGGTATCCTTGACGAATCCAGCGGGGGCTGTGGAGGTGGGAAGGCCTCCGTCATATGCTGGAATGCTCCCGTCAGCGTTGCCGTGCTGTTCAGCGCCAAAAAGAGTCAGGGTCTTGCCAAGTTGTGCGGCCTCATCGGGAGCTACTGCGGCATACGTTGATGAGATGCAAAGAGTGGTCAGAGCGCAGGCGAAAACTTTGGTCATGTCCATAAGGGATTCCTCGAGAGCATCAGCAGATCAGAAGGTCGTCTGGTAGGTGAGCGAGACCCAGGCCTTGTCTTGATAAGGCGGGCCGAGGATCAGATTTCGCGAGTCGCTACTTTTCTGGTCGTAGTAGGTAACGGCCAGATCCACGAAATGTCGGGCATAGGCTTCCGCCGAAATGCCGACCTTAGCGGTGGTGAATCCTTCACTTCCGCCACCGTTGGTGGGAGCGTTACCGCTTATGTTGCGCGACAGGAATAGCGGGAGCTTGAGGTCCACACTGGGGAAGACTTGAGTCCACACGGGGATAAAGGACACCGAGGCGCTATAGAAATCGTCATCTGAGCAACCTCGGAGCTTGGCGTCCTGGTTGCAGCCGGCGTTGTATCCCTTAGCACGGTACGCGTTGGCGTTGTCAGTCACCTTGTCCAGTCGTGCCCAAGAGAGCTCTCCGGAAAGGCTCGCCGAATCGAAGACTGAGGTGTCGCCGTAAGTCTGAACGGCGTTAAGCACTGCATGCCATGTCGAACCCTTCGCACCTTCGAGTCGGTGTGATTGGTCTGCCGCAGCCCCGCTAGAGTTCAGGGGCATGTTCTCCCTATACGAGAGTTCACCGCCTACGGATACGCCTCCGATGTTGGAGCTGATACTCAGTCCATAGAGATCAACGTCCTTTGCGTACACCGCACGTACGAGTCCGGTGGAGGCGTCGAGCTGCGATACCCAAGCAGACTTTTCATCGAACTTGCGATAGTAGGCGCCGAGAGTGCCGTCGAACCAATCAGGGCGCCAGCGAAGGGACAGGCCGAAGTCGCCCTTGTCACCATCGATCGACTTTCCACGGCCTACGTTCGGCCCTTCGAGAATTGAGTCCGCCCCAGCAAAGTAGGTGCCGCCCTCTGCGATTCGGTTGGGTTTCCAGTCGAACAGGTATTGGGCTGCGAAGACCAATTGGTCGTTGAACTGGACCATCGTCGAGATCTGATCGATCGGAAGTGCGGTTTCCTTGGCTGATGCCCCTGGGTTGGCCGTGGTTTTGCGTAGGTCGCTAGGGGCTTGCGAGTAGGAGATGGCGTTCGTGCTGCCAAAAAGTGCTTCACCCCAGATAACGGCATGCTGCCCCGCACGCACATCGACAGGCATTTCGCCAAGATCGAATCGACCGTACACGTAAGCATCGAGGAACTCGCCGGATGGGCCGGCGTAATAGCGCTCTACGACGTTCGTGAACTTATTGTCCACATAGCTGGTGCCGCTAGGTACGTGCGCGGGGTTCTTACCGTCATAGGCTTCGTCGTACCAACCAGCAGCGCTTAACCGTGCTCCGTACTTGCCTTGGTAACTGAGATCCAGCTCGGTGAGAAGGTCGAGGCGGTTGGTGATGGTGTCGTACTTGCCAAAACTCGCGTTGCTTTGGTCATAGGCGCCGCCCCCAGCGCGGTCAACCAAATGGCTTTGGTCCTGCAGGCGCATACCCCAGTTGTATCGGACAGTGTTATCCCATCGCAGTTGAAAGTCGGAGTCTCCCAGGTCGACATTGAACCCATGTGCGTGTCCGGCCGCTAGCAGCGCGGTGGCCATGGTAAGCAGACGGGGCGGCGCAGCCACCCGTCCTGTAAGCACTCTTTTCATCATCACAAACCTTTCTTGGATTTATTGGTGAGGTTTGTCCGTTTGCGGACGTTCTATTTTTTGTTCGCATATTTGAACGATGAAATTGCAGATCAGACGGTTGCTTGCGGGGCGCCTTCCTTTTGGCCAAGCTTGCTTTGTGTGTTCATATATGTGAACATCGTTCCTAAAAATAATCTAACATGCATATCCTTCAAGTGGGAAGCTAATGATTGGGCGGGGTAAAAAAAGCGTCGGTAACGAAATAACTAATTGATTATTAATGGAAATTTACTTGGCTCCTTGCCTTGGGCGCTCAGCGGCAAGGTGGGATTCCAGGGGGCGTGCGGACAGGAGTGATGGTTTGCAGCGGGAGGTGAGCATTGAAGAATGACGGCGAGACTTCGACCTTTAAGGAAGTCGGAGCGGTGGCGAATGCTGTGGAAATTCTCCGCTGTCTGAGCACTGTCGTTCAGCCATCAGGGGTATCGGAGGTATCTAAAATTACTGGGATTAGTCCTAGTACAGTTTTTAATATACTAAGAACTTTAGAGAAGGAGCGGCTTGTTGACTTTAGCGATACGGAGAAGACCTATCGCCCAGCTCTTGGTCTCCTTAGCTTGGCACTGGGAAGAGTAGGCCGTAACTGTATTGAGACTGTCTGCTCGGAACTTGAGGGGTTAAGTTTAAGAAGTCGGATGAGTGTTGGCTTCTGGCGCTTAGGTGAGAAATCTGAAATCTCATTGATATTAAGGTTTTCACAATGCACAAGAGGATTGGATTTTTCTTTTGGAGGCCGGCAGCCAGAACTTATTGGCGCGGCTGGATACTGCATAGCAGCGCTTCGAAACATGACCGATGAGGAGTTGCAAGAAGGTATTTCAAGTTTGAATTGGGGGCGTGCTCCAAGCCTAGAACAGTACAAGAAAAGTATTCAGGCATCGAAGGACGCCGGTTGGTCTATAGATCAAGGTCGCCATTTTCTAGGAATTAGTTGTGTTGCAGCGGTGGTAGTTGATTGTAGGAATTTACCGCGGTTTGTGGTTTCTGCTCATTGTGCGAGTGCACAAGCATCAATATCTGAGCTTAAAGTCGTGGGTCAGGATCTATCCGCAGTAGTTGGTGCGGTTCAAGGAATATTGCGAGACCTCCTGGCCTGAAAGTCACTGATTCTATTACATTTTTTATGGTGAATATTTCGAGGCTGGTGGAGGCATGAGTGATTTAGTTTCCGGTGATTTGATCAGGAGGATTGCACTGGGAGTAGTTAATAATCCTGCTGCCACCCTGGACGGAATAGCAACGATGGCCGGGATTAGCCGATCATCAATATATCGAATGTTCGGATCTCGCGATAATTTATACAAGGTGCTAACTGATAGTGCCGACGCCGTAATGATCCGGCTCCTGAGGCTGCTGTCCACAGATAAATGTCCTGGGGAACTGCTTCCGGAGATCGCTTCCGCTGTTTATGAAAATTGGGAGTTGATTGCGTATCTGTATATGGCTCAGCCCAAGTGTGGCGAGGAAGGTTACCAAGTTTGGACTAGGTTTTGTTGCGCAATGGATAGTTATTTTTTGCGAGGGCAGAAGCTTGGGGTTTTTAGGATTGATATAACGGCTTCTACATTCACAGAGATATTCTTTTCGATGACTTGTGGTTTGTTCACAGCTGAGCGGCGAGGTCGGGTTGCACGGAAGGATTGCCTACCATGGATGATTGAGGTTTTTTTTCGTGGTACGAAATAGCCTAAGCAGCAAGGCGTGAAATCCCATCTCCGGTTGATTGCACGTATCAGGAACATCTGTCGCTGTAGCTATCCCTTCTCCCGATTCTTTGGCATTTGCTCCGACGCTTAAAGACACCGTCTCGCCTGGGTATACGTTTCTCTATTTCGCGCAGGAATCGTGAATGAAAAAGGCCCCGCCACATTTGGGTGTCAGGAAACATGTCCTTTTAATCACTCAATGTGCAGTGTGGATACCCAACCCAACTGACACGATGGTCAGCAGCGAGGCCGAAGAGAGGTATGAGAAGTACAGCCGAACAGAAGCTCATTATTGCCTATGGGGGGCGCACGTTGGTCGTTAAGGCATTCGCCGGTTGCGGCAAGACCTGGACCCTCGTCGCATACGCCAATGCGCACCCGAATCGCCGGATCCTCTACCTGGCCTACAACCGAGCCATTCGGGATGAGGGCGCTCAGAAGTTCCCGCCGAACGTGATCTGCAAGACGTCCCACCAACTGGCTTGGCCGCAGTTCGGGCGACTGTACGATCACAAGCTTGGGAAAATCAGGCTGACGGACGCCGCCGAGCTTCTGGAAACCAGGAAATGGGCGGATGTCCGAGAGTCGATCGCCGTCCTGAATGCCTTCCTCGCGAGCGCGGATTCTGAGGTCATGCTTCCCCACGTCGCGGCGGCATTGGACCAGGAAACGTACGAGACCTGCGGGGAAGCCCATATCGACAAGCTGATGGCCAACGCGGCTCGGCTGTGGGAGGCGATGATCGATGTCGAGCATTCTCTGCCGTGCCAGCACGATGCCTACCTGAAGCTCTACCAACTGAGCAAACCGGTTCTGGACTACGACGTCATCCTGTTCGATGAGGCCCAGGACAGTAACCCAGTGACCGCGGCGCTGGTCGCCGGGCAGCAAGCCAGGAAGATTTTTGTTGGGGACCAGTGGCAGCAGATCTACCGCTGGCGCGGAGCCGAGAACGCATTGGACCAGCAGGTCGAGGCAGGCGCTGACGTCATGTACCTGACCAACAGCTTCCGCTTCGGCCCGATGATCGCAGGCGTAGCCAACGCAATCCTCCGGCAGCAAGGCGAAACACGACCACTGGTTGGGTTGGGCCCCCGGGACAAAGTGATGACGTCGCTGCCGTTCGGTTGTGGGCACTACACCGTGCTGAACCGTACTGTCATGGGAGTGCTGATGACGGCGATCGACGCGGTGCTAGCCGGCAAGATGGTCTACTGGGTTGGGGGTATCGAGGCCTACCAGCTAGCAGACCTTGAGGACGTGCATGCACTGAAGTCGAATCGTCACGGCGACATCCGGAACAAGCGGCTATTCAGACCATTTGGTGACTTTGGGACCTTCGTCGAGGCGGCGGAGGAGAGCAAAGATGCCGAAATGAATCGCCTGGTCCGGATCACTAAAGAACATCACGACATCCCCAGGTTGGTGGCTGACTTGAGAGACCACACCACCGATGACCCGGCCGCGGCGGACATTGTCGTCAGCACGGCACACAAAGCGAAGGGATTGGAATGGGACGTGGTGCTCCTGCAGGACGATTTCCCCGATATCTTCGATACAGAAAAGGTCACGCCAGAACAGCGCAAGGACGAGTTGAACCTGCTGTACGTTGCGAACACGCGCGCCCGGAAAGTGCTTGTCATCAATCCCATCACCCAGCTGGTGATCATGAAGAGCCATGCTGAAATGCGCCGGGAGCGAGCGTCTGCTTGAAGCAAACTTCGCAATTTTGCGTACCGCCAGAGGCTTGCAGCCCTGGCGGCAAGCCGGCATGATTCAGGGGCCGAAAGGTGCGTAAGCTGCGCGCTCAAGCAGCTCAAGAATTTCCTCGCACAGCCTTCGGCTGTGCCGTTCAAGCGTTGAGCCTCCCGGCTCCGCATCCTCCAGAATCAAACGCTAGCGCATGAGCGCTGGTGCTTGTCCGTGCTCTGCACGGGTCGTCAGCTGCGACACAACAGCTTAAAAACCCTCGCGGGGAAATTTCCCCGTGTGGGAATTTCTCCGCTTCAACTTGGAGCGAGAAATGGAAAACGTAATCAACCTGACCAAATTCAAAACCACCAGCGAACTTGCGAACTTTGGAGTTCAGGATATTTCCAGCTGGAGTGAATTTAAAGAAATCCGCGATCTGCTGTATTTCCCGAGCGCACCGACAACTGAGGTCATCACTCAGCGTGTCGAGCGCCTGGGCGAGATCGCTGTTAAAGAGTCGAAGAAGACTGGGCACAAGACCGTTCTGGTCAGTTGCCCGCCGTGGATGACTGCTGCTCTGTGCCGTGAGTTGATGTATCACGGAATTGCACCGGTCGTTAGCTTCACAAAGAAATCGATCGATGAAGGCCTGACTGTTATCGCGTTAGTGCCTGCTGCTTGATCTAACTACCGAATACCCTATGGGGAGTTTTCCCCTTGGGGATTCTCCTTATCTGGGCCTCGCTTGAGAGAAAGGAGAAATTCAAATGCAATTCAAGGCACAAGTCCCTGTTTCGGCTTTTGGTTTTGTTTCCGACAAGACGGCACCCGCCTTCTCATCGGGGCATGAATGGCAAATGTACGTTCCCCCGGAGAAGAAGTATTTCTTTCGGGAGATGTTGCTCAAACCGTTCATGAACTGGCTGTACGCACCCTTCGGGGACAGCGCACTGCTGGTGGGGCCAACCGGATCGGGCAAGTCCTCGATCGTGGAGCAACTGGCAGCACGACTGAACTGGCCATGCATTACTGTTTCGGCTCATAGCCGAATGGAGATGCCGGAACTGGTGGGGTACAACCTGCCGGTCACCGACCAGCTGACCGGGGATCTAAACACCAAGTTTGTTGATGGCCCCCTCACCAAGGCTATGCGCAACGGATTCCTCTTTGTGCTGGATGAGTGGGACACCTTGGATCCTGCTGTCACCGTAGGCCTTCATGCTGTACTCGAAGGCCGTCCGCTGGTGATTGCAGAAAACAATGGTGAGGTCGTCAAAGCGCATCCGAACTTCCGCTTCGTAGGCTGTGGTAACACCAAAGGCCAAGGAGACGGGAACGGACTGCACGCGGGGACGATGATGCAAAACCTAGCGTCTCTGGATCGGTTCCGGGTTTTCGACTGCCCGTACCTGTCCGAGAAGGAAGAGTTGAAGGCACTGCTGGATGCTCTACCGGAAGTTGACGCGTCGATCGCCCAGCGAATGGTGCGGATTGCGAACTCGATTCGTGACCAGCACCAAGGCAAGAACGGCCAGTACCTCAGCGTGACGATGTCCACCAGGACAGTGCTTCGTTGGGCGCGTATTGCGACTGGGTACGCCAGCCAAGGCGTCAGCGAGCCGGCCAAAACTGCGTTGTTTGAGTCGCTGCTCAATCGCTGCGATCAAGTTCAACAAATCGCCATCAACCAAATCGCGAAAAGCGTATTCGGTAACGACTGGAAGTAAAAACCCTTTGGGGGAATCATCCCCCAAACAGGGCGTGATTTCCCCTTTCATGTTCGAGAGAAAGGAAAAATCACAATGGCTATTCAACCTAATGAAATTAAGATTCTTCAGCAGCTTCTGCTGGTGGATCTTTCAGATATTCATCTTTGGACAGCAAGAAAGAAACTTCAGCCTTCGATGTTTGAGGGTAAGGTTCCACCAGAAACTTTGGCGTCACTCGGGTCAATGCGCGTCATTGATCCTGAAGTTTTAAAGCCCTTTGAGAAACTCAAGCGTAAAGCGACTGCATTTCTAGAAACACATGGGGTCAAGTTTTTGGGGGGCTACGCAGTTTCCCAGGACCGAATCCAAGAAGTGATCGCAGAGCTCGAAAGACTCAAAGATGAATTTTATACAGCCAAAACCTGGTTCATTTCTAACTATGACCATCTGGTCAAACGTTGGATCGATAAGGGATGGGACAAAGAAGAGTGGCGAAATGCAATTCAGGCTTCGGTGACGCCCAAGGCGAAAGTCGAGGAAGGAATGCAGTTCGGCTATGCCGCGTGCCGAGTGGCTCCGGACGGTGATACCCACCTGTCCGACACGCTCGGTAAGCAGGTCCGTGGATTGTCAGATCAGCTTTACGCTGAAACGGCAGACACAGCGCTCCGGCTCCTGGAAACGGGACTCGCGACGCGGGGCCAGGTGACTCAGGTGACACTGAACACCGTGCGCAAAATCAGCACGAAACTCCGAGGCCTCATGTTCCTGTCCTCGGATGTGAAGGTGCTGACTGACCATATCGAAGAGGTGCTGGCATCCCTGCCGCAGGCTGGTCCTGTGTCGGGGGTGGAGTACAACACTGTGGTCACGCTGGTATCGAGCCTGAGCGACGAGGACTCGATTCGGCGACTCGTCAAAAACCTCAATCTGGCCAAGGGAAACGCCGGCGCACCTGCACTGCAGGTCACGTCAACGGCTCCTTGTGATGCGGATCGAGTGGAGCCTAAACAGGTACAACTCGCCGAGCTGTTTTCAGCTGCAGCGAGTGCCGAACAGGAGCCCGCCGATCTGCTCTTTCCGGTAGATGCTCCCGCCCCGGTGGTAGCTGAGATCCCGAGCCCAACGCCAGCAACGTCGGCGCCGGTGGAGGTAGCCCCTCAACCGATACCGCAAAACTTCTGGTTTTAACCATCAAAAACCCCGTGCGGGAGTTCTCTTCCGCAAGGGGAGAACTCCTTTCCGCGGTGGCGAGAAAGGAGACAACGATGAGTACGAAATCCTTGGTCGGCTCACTGCCGATCTACGCTCAACACCTGGCCGAGAAAACCGGCGTAAAGGTGTTTGTTGAAGGCTCGGTTGCTTACACGAATGTGAACAGGGAGGTGTATGTCCCTTTCGCTGATGATGACCTGGACCTAGCCTTTGGCTACATCGACCACGAGTGCTCCCACGTCCGCAACACCGACTTGGAAGCCTTTGAGCAAAGTAAATCTGTCGCGTTTCGCCGGCACCTGCTGAATGCGCTCGAAGATATCCGTATCGAGCGCTTAAGCATGGAGCAGTACCCGGGCACGGAGGACAACCTCCGCTACCTCAATCGAAAGGTTCTGTTGGAGCCGTTCGTGGCAGCTTCGGTGGACGCATGTCCTCCGCTGCACGTCGTCGCCAACGCTGTTCTTTTCGGGGGCTACTGGCTGCTGCAGGAGCCGCAATTAGAGGTTCCGGCAAAGGCGTACCTCGCCCGCCTGGACTCTCTAATCGGCACCGACGCGGCGCGTTCGGTGATGGAGATAGTGAAGCGGACGCTCGACTGCGGGTCTACCTGGGAAGTTCTCCAGTTGGTCGACGAGATTATTGCGTTGCTGCCGTCCTCATCTGAGGCGCCACGCGATAAAAACGGTCCGCAGCCGGGTGATGCTAACGAACCCGGCTCGCCGGAGGCAGGTGAGTCTGACCAGGAAGGGCAACAGTCCAACCAGGAAGGCCCAAACAGTTCCGGCGACGATGCATCGGAGGCGGGGAATCAAGGGGCTGTTGAGCCCTGCGATGGACCTGCTGAAGCAGCAAAGCCGAATGCTTCAGGCGAAAGCGCACCTGACGGGGCTCCTAACCTGCGCGAGCTGGCCATGGAGGCCTCGGAAGCTGATCTCGATGGTTTAGTTTCCGACGTGGGTGACGTAGCCGCTGCTCTGCTGACTCAGGGAGCTAAAAGCAACCCGCCAAATCTCTCGCCATTCACCTTGGGCGGTCGCGCAATGGACCGATCACAAATGGAAGGCGAGTCGCGCGTCAGGTACGGAGTATTCCAGTCGTCCGGACTTCAACAGTGCCTGTATGGGCTGTTGCAGGCGAAGGTGGATTGCCGAGTAAGCCTTAGGCGTTCCGGGAAGCGTTTGGATACCGGGCGCCTGGCCATGCTGCCGGCGGGGGAAACCAGGATCTACCGTCACAAGGCGCGTGCAGAGCGAAGTTCAGCAGCGGTGCAATTGCTGCTGGACAAGTCGACAAGCATGCGCGAGTCGATGGGAGAAGCTGAAGCCGCGATCTATGCCGTCCTTCATGCGCTGGAAAACATTCCCCAAGTCACAACGGGGGCTATGTCCTTCCCGAACATGTCTGGCGATGGTGTAGAGCGCTGCGCGCTGATCAAAAGCTGGCGGGAGAGGCTTGTAACCGCGGTGCGAGAGGGTGGCTTCGGAGCTTCGGCTCAGGGGCTAACCCCGTTGTACAGAGCAATCTGGCCAGCGGCATGCGAAGTCCTTCGGGCACCGGGTGAGCGAAAGCTGCTCCTGATTGCTACCGATGGCGAGCCTGACTCCGGAACTGAGCAGCAGGTGAGGGAACTGGTCGCGCGCTGCGAGGCGAGCGGTATTGAGGTGTTTGGCCTGGGTTTTGGAAAGGCAACCGCCACAGTCCTTGCCAAGTGCTTCTCGAGGTACCAAGCGATAGGTCAAGTATCCAACCTCAAGAACGCGCTCTACGAGCTCGTTCGAGAGTCACTGGTCGCCTGAAGTAACCAATCATCCCATTGGGGGTCTCCCCCAATGGGCGAGACCTCCGTGCGGAATGTGGAGGTCTGAAATGGAAAATATTGTACTTGCCATGCCCCTGTTCGATTTGTTCGGGGAGCAGGTCGTAACCCAACGCCGAACCTTCGGGCCACGCCCGCGCCGCTCCACTGCTGCCAAGGTGATCCAACTCGGTCTTCTCGACATCATCGAGATGTCCGAAGCAGAGCTGGAACGGTTGAGGGGGGAAGACGAAGTTACTGACGACTACGTTCAGTGGCTCAGGGAGTACCTCTTGAAGCTCACGTTGCGCCAACTGGTTCATCCCCAGTCGAGCAACGAAACGCGTATGGATGCACTGCTGTGGATCCAAAGTGATGACAACCATCCCTTCAGCTTCCGGGCTTGCTGTAACGCCTGGACTGAGGCTCACCTCGACCGCGGTGCGGATCACGAGGATGTGCGGGACGGTGTTCTCTGGATCTGCCGCAAACTGCAGACAAAACTGAAACTGTAAAAAAGCCCGCCGAGGGGGAAAGCCCCTCGCGGGCTTTCTCTTTTCGGCATCGAAAGGAGAGAAAGATGGACCTCAACCATGAAAACCTGCGCCGGCAGGCGCTGGAGTTTCGTGAGCGCAATGAGCAAGAAGTAAACGCCGTTCAGAGCGACCTGGTTCGCAGCGGATTGGTGTTGCTGGACAAGGTCTGCTCCGCGGTCTTGGGCCAAGGTGAACTGAGCTTGGTACGCGAAGCGTTGGTCGGGAACAACCTCAGTCAGGTGTTCTCACTCCTGCGCCCGCGAGCTCACGATCTCGGCCGCGTAGATCACGCTGGCATCTACTGGGAATGGATCGACGCCTACGGCTTCTTCCAGGACGCAGTGGACACCAGCTGGCGCTACATGACGATAGAGCGCCGCGCGCAGGCACTTGCCTGGGCTTCCCAGAAAACGTCTGCAATCAACAGCTACTGCAAGCAATAGCAACAGCAGGACCGCCGGCGTAGCCGGCGACATGCACAACCCATACGGGGCTTCACTCCGTATGGGGGGCCGCTCCGTCAACTCGGAGTGAGCAGCATGAATCCAATCCTCGCTGCAGCGCAGATGACTGCCGGTACCACCGTGAAGAGAAAGGCCTGGGCCTCCCGTGGCGACACCAAAGTCCATCTATGGGAGTTGGAGTCTGGGGGCGTGCTGATGTTGCAGCACGTTAAGGGTGAAGGCTTTAAACAACCGGTGATATTGGAAAGTGAAATGGAAGTGGTCGTAGACCGATTCCGGCACAAAAGAGGCCAGCGGGTATTTTCTCCGCAAGGTGCGTAAATAAAAAAGGCGTCTGTAGGCGCCTTTTCTTATTTTCATACCTTGTTCAGATGGAGCAGTTTGGTATCATCTCCATAAAACAACCAAAGGTTGAATTACGAATAGCCCCACGGGGCACCAAAACTTTGCGATGTGCAGTGCTGCACTCGCCAAGCGCCTATACCACCTATGTGGTTGGGCAACTCCTGAAGCATGTATGTGCGGATGGAAAAGCGGAGCCAGGCTTTAAAACTGGCTTAAAAACAAAGCATTGATTCTGGATTTCCGGATAGATGCTTTCACAAACCCACAGCGGGAGAAATCCCGTATGGGGTATCTCCGTCTGCTGTTTGCAAATGGAGATACACAAATGAAAACTCTGGCCGTTATTGTCGCACTGACCGTTGGTGGCATCCATGTTGGTTGTGGCCTGTTCGACCGAACTCTCGAGACTGCCAAACAGTCTCAAACAGCAAGTCTGGTAAAGGCTCGCCAGAACATTACGTTCTGAATAAAACCCTGAGGGGCTCCCCCTCACGGGAAGCCTCTCACTCTACGTGGGTGGCAATAATGCACTTCGACGATTCCCTTGCAGCTGTCCGTAAGGCTGAAAGCCTTGCACTCGACAGAAAACTTCCGCATGCGATTTATGCAGAAGGAACTGGATTCGCTGTAAGCGTAGTAACTCAGCCCAATGGGTCAGAGTTGGAAATAATTAACCCTGTGCGGGAGTCTCCCGCAAGGGCTACCTCTGCGCATTGATTGAGAGGTAGTAAATGAAAAAAACGAAATTGAAAGATTGGTTCATCAACTTCTTTCTAGCCATGGGTGCCGGCTTTATCGTGCCTGGTTTGCTGCTACTTGGCTTGCCTCCGGACGAACGAGTCGACAACCTTGAGTGGGGAGCTTGGCTACTTGTGGTAGGATTTCTCTGCCTGGTAGTCAGTTTGATCATGGCTGTACTGGAAGATCTGAAAGGAGAAGGCGAATGAGTCCTCTTGGCATTGGTGTGATTGCGGTCGTTACGTTCACGGTCCTGATGGGTGGGACCGCGCTTCTGCTCGATCGCGTCATTCAACGGCACAAGAAGGAGCGTCAAGCTCACCGCCACGGATGAACCTACCTGGACGCCTCGTGCGGCTCGGTACCTAAAACCTAGAGCCTAGCCTTCGGGCTAGGCTCCGCTGTGATCACCCCTGGTGGGTGATCCCCGGAACCCTCTCAACGCTGAGGGCTGCGGGGATCACCTACCAGGAGTACGAATCGTGACCGCAGCCAACGCAATTTACTGTCGAGAACTGAGTGAGTTGATGGTCGATTCCGGCCGGCGCTTTCTGGTGCCACCGAAGATCGCCGATACCGTCAAGGACAGGAATCCAGACCCCCGCTACGTCAAGCGCTGGGCAGTGATTCACAATCTCATCTCCTCCGACGACGAGGTGATCGTCCACGTTCCGACGTAACCCCTACGGACCCCGGTCAGCACGTGCTGACCGGGGTTTCGTTTTTCTGCACAATCTTCACTGGAAAAGGCCTTCCGGCTCTATCCAGCTTCCATAGCATCGAGGCACTTCAACCTCGAGCACTCGCCCATGCCAAACCCATTCCGCGCCCGCCAATCGCTGATCCGTGCGGTCAGTACGGTTGTGGTGGGGCTGTACCTCAACATGACTGCCTTCAGCGCCTGGGCCGACGCTGTTTCAGCAGGGTCCAGTGCTGGCCAGGACGTTGGAAAGCAGGGCATCAGCGTCTTCAACGGATCCACCGGATCGGCAACACTGAAGGACATCTTCTCCGGCTACCAGGATGGGAACACCCAGTCCCTGGAAGGCGTTTATGGGAGTGATGCGCACACGATCGATCTCGGCCAGAAGGCGAATACTCAACTCGCCAGCGACTCCGGCACCACGGGGGATGCCTATCGCCTGCTTCAGGACTCGTCACGTAGGGTTCAACCCGACCTTTCGAAAGACCCCATGTACTCGAATGCTGACTCTGTCCGATCGAGCGATTACATGCAGGCATTCCAACAAAACTTTGCAGATTGCAAAAAGACCGATCAGTTTGCCGATGCGACCATCAAATCTCATATCGCGAACTACAAGACCTGCGAACGCCTCGTAAAGCCGCAGGGAAACTGCGATATCAGCCATGAGGTGAAGGTGAAAGCGGGTCCTGTGGACCTTGTTTTCCTTGTCGATAACTCAGGATCCATGGGGGGTGTGATTTCCGAGTTGCGTAGCTCGATTAGCAACCTGGCCATGCTGCTCGGAGCGACCAACTCTGGCGACCTCAGAATTGGTGGCGCGCTAACCCGTGGCACTGACTATGTCTCCCGCCATATTGACCTTACGGACGACACCGGCGCGTTCCAGTCGTGGATCAATGGGGTAGGGACCACCTCTGGCGACACCTACAACATCGCTGCAGCTAACTATGTGCTGGATACCTTTACCTGGAGAAGCGACGTTCAGAAGGTAATCGTCTTCATCGGTAACAAGGACGGTGCTGGTAGCGGTGGAGCTGAGCTGGTACAGAAAATGTCTTCGATCGGGGTTACTGCCTACGTGTTTCACGATAACGGAAGCGTGAAGGCTCTTGGGACCTGGATTGCAAACAGCTTCTCCGCGACCGGCCTCTACAAGATGGCTCAATTCCTTGTCGTGGTTGAGGACTACTGGACTCCCCAAGATTGTCTTGCTGCAGCGACTGCCACGCTTGAGGAGTTCTGCACTGGGTCATATAGCACCACTGCCGGGAGCAGCGGCGATGCCGATAGCTGTGTGAACCTGTCGGGCTTCGACGTTTGCCCAGGCGATCCGATTTATCAGAAGCTGCAACCGCCCCCCATTCCTAACGTCGATCGAATGGCAACGAAGGTCCATGTATCTGCACTCCAGTGTGATTACAACGTAGGCCAAATGGACTGCTATGTGGATGCGCAGGGCAAGACGCAATGCCCGTACAACGATGGATCGAGTTTGGATAGTTGCACCAGCTTCGAGCAGAACAGTTCCTGCGGCTTTGTTAGCCAATCGTGTGTTAAAGGCGCCAGTGGTTCGAAAGGGACATGTTACGTCTACAACGAGACCTGGGACTGCGGTTACGACGTTTCGGTACCGACTGTGGTGAACACCGGCCAGAAGATCGAGTGCCCGGGAGGAGCTCGCTGCATGGGAAGCGAATGCTTCGATACGTCGAATACCAAGAGTGGCGATTTCGCCTACGCAGTTGCAATGCTGCAAGTCACCCAGTTCGCGGAGCAGGACATGACTTGCGCCTCCCCGGAGAGCCTTGACTGCAAAATCTTCGGCGGCGAGGCCATGGAGTGCAAGAAGGCCTTGGGCGGCTATGTGGACTGCTGTGAGGCCCCTAGCGGGGTCAGTCTCATGGATTACGTGAACCTGACCATGTCGTCGCTGAAAATGGCTTCGTCGGTGGAAGCGTTGAATCGTACAGGGAGCCTTTTTGCTAATGGCTACTGGCAGGCGGGCGAGGCTGCATTGGAGTCCGGTGCAAGTGCCTTAATCAAGGGGCAGTGGGGGAGCATCGTGGATTCCGCAACAGGTGCTTTCACCGACAAGATGGCAGGCGATATGACGTTGGGTGTTCTGCAGCAGCAGCTCATGCAATGGGCATACGATGGGATGGTTCAGATGGGGGCAGCTAACGCAGCAAATGCGGTGTTCCAAACAGGGACAGACGGAGCTGTTTCTGGGTTGTCTAGTCAGGCAGCAATGGTGGTTAACGTAATTGGTTGGATCTATACGGTTTACGTAATTACTGACATGCTGATTAATATTATTTGGGAGTGCGAGCCAAAAGAGTTCGAACTTGCCGCGAAGAATGAAACAAGACAGTGTTCGTTTGTGGGGAGTTACTGTGCGAGCAAATCGATTGGCGGATGTATCGAGAAGCGAGATGCGTATTGTTGTTTTGGTTCTGTCGTGGGACGAATAATCCAAGAGCAAGGGCGGAAGCAGCTTGGCTTGAATTTTGGTGAGGCAGAGAGTCCGAGTTGCGAAGGCTTAACCCCAGCGCAGTTGCAACAAATGGATTGGTCTAAGATTGATCTCTCTGAGTGGATCGGTATGCTTAGCGTCACAGGAAATCTCCCAACGGTGAACTCTGTGACTTTAACAAATTTGACCGGTAGTGGTAGCGAGCTTAACGATATCTTCAACGATGGTGCGGGTAGAGCAGACACTGTTGAACGAAACACTGAGCGGCTTAAAGGTATAGATGTAGATACAGTGAAAAAGAATGCAGCTCAGCAGATGCAGCCGGTTCAGTAAGTAAGGCCACGCGTTTGCGGGGCTTTACTTTACTTGCTGACAAATCGAAGTGTCGAGCCTTCATTATAAACTGCGGCTGGTAGCTGAAGTTTAGAGTATTTTGAGCCAGGGTAATACAAGTAGAACCAATTTGGTAGTTCCTTGGCAAGGGCTGCCATATACTCAGGTGCAGTAATTGAAGCGTCACTCGCTTCTATGTTTATCGATTTCGGGTAGATAAATATTGGCCCATATGCCTGTCGTGACTTTAGGAAGCTAGGGCGCGCTGTTGCATGTCCATCGAACTGTATAGGCTGATCTAATAGACCATCTTTAGTGTTTGCGAACGCAACTGATGGGTTCCAGCCATATGGATACCTTGCTGTTATAACTGGGATGTTTCGAGTATTCCCATGTAGAACTTTGGAACGTGCAGAGTTCCAGTTTGAAATTACAAGGCGATTTGCCTGTTCCGGAGATGATGCCAGGCTTTCTGGTACCCATGCGGCTATCTGGGGTAGACCCTCTGACGGGGCGCCGCCACCTCCTAACAGAAACATACCCAGCCCAACCCCTACAGACGGCCCGGCAACTAGATCACCGGCACCACCGCTCACGTTGGAGGCTGAACCTTGCCCCTGAGCTTGTCCAACCAATTCTTTCGGGACATCGCGCTGACCCTTCAGCCCCATTGCGTCGAACACGGTCAATGCATCCGACCATTGCTGGCGAGGCACAGTCTGCGGATCAGGCAGAGGAGGTTGCTGGGGAGCGGCGGCGCAGCCAACTAGGACGGCCATAGCGCTGGCGAGCGCGAAGCGATGAACCATCGGGAAAACTCCTTAATCGTGGACTCCATGGTGAGCGGCAGGATACCCGCCGAACCTGGGAGCGGGTAGCCATTAGCTCCATCCCATTCTCGACCACATCTTGAGATTCCCAACGGACAGCTATCGGAGTGGCTACGCCTCGATCCGGAAATCAGGCTGAAGGGCCTTCCAGTGAGCGCGTAGGGCCTCCTTGTGGGTGTCCGCCATAGGGCTCTCTTCTAGGGCCTGTGGCCAAAGGGTTCTCGCTGCGTTCATTGCCTGGCGCAGGTTATAGAGGATCGGCGATTTAGGTATTCCTGCTCGGTCCGCCCACTCTAAGAAGTGGTCCATCGTCACGTCGTACCAGCGCTTGGTGCCAGCCATCGATAGACCGAACTCTTGCTCGTCGCCCATGTAGACCCTGGTGAACAGGATGTCGTAGGCAGGAGACAGGGCCGGTGTAATCCCATCGTGATAGATGACGCTCCAGTTCTTTTTGTGCGCATCACCGTTACCAAGCAGGATGTTTGCGAGAAGGCGGATAGCCATCTGGATCGCATCCAACTGGCCCGCGCTGACGTTCTCGTAGATAAGGCGGGCGATGTTCTCGTAGCTCTCTCGTTCGTACTTTCTCGCTGCATAGGAGAAGGTCACCTGAGCGAAGTCCTCCGCGTGAATGCGGCGCCCCTCAGCACGATCGAAGCGTCGGATCCCGTAGGCCATCGTCTCGTTCGGCAGATTGATTTCAGGAAGCTGCTCCAACTGGTCCAGACCGACTAATCGGACCTCGGGTATTTCCACGCCGATCAAGCCGGCCAACTTCATGCAGGTGAATTCGTTAGCTGGCACGTTTGGGTGCCTGGTCGAGGGAGTCTTGATGATCCAGTCTCCCGGCTGGTTCGAGTCCCCCATGATGTATCTGCCATCGCGGCTCTGCATGGAGAACTTCATCTGAACGCCGGCCAGTGAGAAATGAGCTATCCGATCGACCGCATCAACGGCGATTCTGTCCAGCCGGCCATGGTCACCAAAGGCGTAATCAGGCACATCATCCGCCGGGACGGGTTCGGCAACCAGCGCCCCGGGAAGATCTGCTCCCAAGTGGACCATGAGGGGAAACTCATTCATCCGATCGATCTTCAGCCGTTGCGCGAGCAGCTCTCGTAGTGCTCCTTCGGGGAGCAGGTTGCTCAGAAGCGGGTGGAGCTGCATGCGATGGGCTTTGGGGAAGAGCCTATTCGCGAGGGTGTCGAATTTCTGTTGCGTGGCCAACGATAGGGTTAGGGAGTATCTGCCCTGGTTCTCGATGTATTCGGGAGCCAGGGAGAGCACGTTTCGATTGTTCACGAATCCAGCCACGTAACCGACAAGCTGGTCCTGTAGAGACAGGCGTAAAGCTGAAACCTTTTCCCCCGCCATCACGTTTCCTCTTTCGACTTCTCTAGAATCGCCCATGGGTCATCGCTGTCCCCAAGTTCCTCGTTAAGCGTAGGGCCGGGGGCAAGTTCGCTTTTCAGAATGGGGTAGCGCTGGTGATTCTGGTAGCTCACTCCTGTCTTCAGGATGTTTTCCACCAGCCGAGTCAGTTCCTTCGGTATCAGCATGATCTCGGCTTCAAGCCCTTCTGCAATCTTGTCTAGGGTCTCGAGGCTTGGGTTTCCCGATTTCTCGATCAAACCGTACTGCTGTCTGTTGATACCTGTTCGTGCGGGCATGTCGATGCCCTTGAGGCCCAACTGCTTCCGCCGGCTTTTGATCTGCTGAAGAAGGGAAGTTCTCATGGGACGGCTCCGGGTTCGGCAGCTCTGAAGCTTGTGTGTCTCAAGATGAGCTTAATGAAGCTCCTGTGTTTCATCAGTGTACGACTGAAACTCATATGGTTCAATCAGAGCGAAGTGATACACATATGTTTCAAACTATGAAGTGGTGAAGCATATGAACTGCATATTTATGGAAGAAAAAGCCGCCTGACGGCGGCTATAGGGCGCTCTTGGATCGGAGCACTGCTAAGGCGCGGACTCATCCTTCACAGGTGTAGGGCCCTAGCCGTTCCTCGAAAACCTGCATGTTGTGTCCGCAGTCAGCTAGCGCGAAGAACTCACGTTGCTCGAAGTTCACAGCGAACAGTTCGCCATCGTTCCCGATCACGCTGAGACCGTATTGCTGAAGGATTTCCCCCACGGCCCACCAGCTTTTCGCCGCCCGAAGGCGGGCAAACACTCGCTCACGCTCAGTGCCCTGCTCCAAAAGGTCTGCCAGGCGGCGAATCGAGGCATCTTCGAGAGGGGCGTGGCTACTGCTCATGCGCACCTCCGAGGTCCAAGGGCTTGATCGGGGCTGGCATGGTTGCGGGGGATTGTTCCGGTGGCGGCAGAACTTCCTGGTCGGGAGCTTCGTTGCGCATAGCGACCAGCTGCACGATCGCGGCGCGGAACGATTGCGCCGGCTGCGCCCCCTTCACGATCAGGTGCTTGCCAGTGGTGTTGTCCACCACCACCGTCGCCGGCGTGCCAGTGACACCCAGTGAAGTACCGCGGCTGATTTGCTTCTGGATCTTCTCGTCGTACTTGCCGCTGCTCATGCAGCTACGCAGCGGGTCCGGCTGAGCGCCGACCGACAGCGCTACCTTCTCGAGGTCTTCGGGGCCTTGGCCGTTCAGCTGGGTATGGCTGAAGTACTCGCCGGTGAATGCCCAGAAAGCCTGGTTTCCGACCTGCTCGCCTATGCACTCGGCTGCTACGGCGGCTGCATTAGCTGCCGGATCGTGGAACTGCAGAGGGTAGTGCTGCCATTCCCAGTTGATCTGGCCGTTGGAGCCGTCGGCGATGCGTTTGGGGGTGTCATGGAAACGCTGACAGAAAGGGCACTCCAGATCGCTGAATTCGACCAGCGTGAACTCGGCCTGGGGGTTGCCGTAAACGTGGCGGCCATCCTTCATGTCGGCGTTCTTGGCGGCGGTCCAGCCCGCAAGGATTCGATCGCGCTGCGCCGCCATGACCTTCGATTCCCGTAACTCCAAGGTTTTATCGACTTGGCCTGGAAGCTTCTCTACCAGTTGAGTGGCGACATAGGCGTCTGTGTAACGCGCGTTCAGCATGAAGGACACGCCGACCGCTACTGCCACACCAAGCACAGTGATCGCGATATGGCCGGTCAGGTTCGAATTGGACATCGTTTCACTTCCATTGAGGGGTAGATGGGCGGGAGGGAGCCTGCAGGTGCACCGGCAAGTCTTTGGGTGTGCCGTTCACCAGGATCAGCCATTCGTCATAGGTGAGCCGTTCAGTGCCGCGGCAGAGCTTGTTGCGGACCTGCACGTACTCGTTGACGGTGCCTTTTCCGTTGGCCAGCGTGGTGATGAACTTCCCACCTGCTGGTGTGCCTAGAGCGAAGGTCTGGGCGACACCGTTGTTCTCGGCGCAGTTGGCTGCCACCAGGCCGGGGGGCACGGCCACCATCGGCTGGTGGGATGCTTTCGGCTGCGGCTGAAGCTCCGGATAGAGTTTGCCGTTCCGGGTGTCGAGCACGTCCTTGCTTCCCAGGACCGGCTGGTAGGTAGGTTCTCGAAGCGCGGCGCCACCGCGGCCCGCATGACCCCAGCTGGTGTAGTGATCGCGAAAGTCAGGGCCGTAGCTTTCGACTACATACGGAACGCCGAGCGGCAATTGCTCGGCTTTGTCAGCCGGTGGCTGGTGCGTACAGGACGCGGAAAGGAGCAGTCCCGCGTAGAGGCCAAATCGGCCGGTGAACTTCCAGTTGGGCATGGTGGATCCTCGGGATCAATTTGTTGAAATTGTCCGAGCCGCTGACGGTGAGGATTCGCTTTTTCACGCAACAAATTGACCGGAAAAAAAGATGCCGACCCCGCTATCTTGCAGATCGATACCGGCTGTTGCAGACTTGCGGCACGCCTGCATGGCGTTAAAAGCATCTTCGGCCTTCCTGGCCACCCTCTGCGGCACACCAAGTGCTCGCCGCATGACCAGCAGAATTCTCTAATTAAATCTAATCGCTTGAGCGTTTAGGTTTAGTCATGTGCTCTTTGCACATGGTCGGCTTGTTGGCCGATTTACAAATACAACCAAAAACCTCTCAAAAACCCCCTAGGGGCGACATGCCCCTTACGGGATCATGCCGCCCTTAGTTCTCTTGATATGGAGAAAACTATGGCTCGCGGAGTAAATAAGGTAATTCTGGTTGGCAACATTGGCGCCGATCCAGAAATTCGCTACATGCCCAATGGCAATGCAGTTGCCAATGTAACGCTCGCCACCAGTGAAAGCTGGAAGGACAAGCAAACTGGGCAACAGCAGGAGCGCACCGAATGGCACCGAGTGGTGTTTTTCGGTCGACTTGCTGAAGTCGCAGCGGAATACGTAAAAAAAGGCTCTCAGATCTACGTTGAAGGATCGATGAGAACTCGTAAGTGGCAAGCGCAAGACGGCCAGGATCGCTACACCACGGAAGTGGTTGTGGACATCAACGGAGAAATGCAATTGCTTGGTGGTAACCGAAATCGTCAAGACGATGGGCAGCAACAAGCTCAGAGTCAGCAACGATCAGCGAGCCACGCCACGCAGCGCCCGCCACAGCGACCGCAACAATCGGCACCGCAGCCGGCACCGCAGCCAGCTCCGGATTACGACTCGTTCGATGACGACATTCCGTTCGCGCCCATCAGCCGCTGCTTGCTGTTGATTAGCTGAAGTCGGAACTGTTCAAGAAAGACGCACCTTCGGGTGCGTTATTTTTATAAAAGGAAATCTAATGAGCGAGCAACTTCAAAACGCTTTGGCTGTAATTGCAAAGCAGGAAGATAAGTTTAAGTCGATTGCCAAGCTGAGCAATTCGGATGTCGTATTTCAGAATGAGCTGCTTTATGCAGCTCAAGCAATGATGAATAACGATTATCTCTGCAATGCTGCAATCCAGAACAAACTGTCACTTCGTAACGCGTTTGCGCAAGTTGCTGCGTCGGGATTGACACTGGATCCTGCACGGCAACTGGCCTATCTGGTTCCTCGTGATGGGCAAGTCGTCCTCGATGTTTCCTGGCGAGGCATGATTAAGGTCGCCGTGAATGATGGCGCAATTAAAGATGCTAATGTCGAGCTGGTGTATTCGAACGATGTGTTCGAATACCTCGGTAAGCGCAAACAGCCGATATTTAAGTGCAAACCATTTGCCCCCCTGGAGGAGCGAGGAGAACTCTTGGGTTGCTATGTCGAAGCGGAACTCCCTGATGGTCGGTTCCACGTCGAAGTTGTGACCCTCAAGGAGATCCACGCTGCAAGAGAGGCCTCAGACCTGTGGCGGAGAAAAAAGAAAGGTCCATGGGTGAACTATGAAAGCTCGATGCAGAAGAAATCGGCGATCAAGATTGCCCGCAAGTACTGGCCGTTCGCAGGTGGGAAGCTGGACAAGGTAATTGAGTACCTCAATACCGATGGTGGCGAGGGGTTCAGTACCACTGGCGTGCATGTGTCAGCGATCGAGCGCTACATGGGGAATGCGCAGGTAGTCGATCCGATTGAGCCGCTACCTACCTCGAAAGAGGAAGGTCTGCAGCCTGGCCGGGTGGACACCGAGCCGGCCGCCGTACCTGCTGCTGAGCTTCAGCCGGCACCGGAAGCTGTGTTGGTTGAGGGGGAGTTGCTAGCGGCTGATAGCGAAGCCGTGCCCGCACCTAACTTCCCGGAAAGAACGCTCAAGAAAGTTGCTGAACTGGTCCGCCGCGCGGGCCTTTCTGGGGCCTGGAATGCAGCACTCGAGTACGTGTCGACCTGGCCGGTCGATGCGCGCAACTACGCAGAGAAGCAAATCAACGCAGCGCGAGCTGAAGCCTATGCCATCGCCTCCCAGGGCGAATAACTCATCCTCGACCGCCTCCGGGCACGCCGAGTCAACCAACCCGCCAGGGAACCCCCCTAGCGGGGGACTCTGGCAAAACTGAGGAAGCATCATGCTCGACATCATCAAGCTGATCCTGACCCTGCTGCTGCCGTAGGGCGCCAGGAAAAACCCACCCTGAGGGGGCATTCGCCCCCTTCGGGAGCGCTGCCTTTTCAGGTGATCGAATTCTGAAAAGGAAATCCCATGCGCACCTACATTCATACCCTCGTGAACCTGTTGACCAATGAAACGAAGCAATTCCGCTGCGAGGCGGAGTCGTTTGAGCAGTCAATCGAAATCGCTGAGAAGAACTATCCAGACCTGTTCCTGCTCCTGAAACCATCCCTGGCCAAGGAGCAGAGCAATGCGGCCGTCAACCGTTGAAAGCCTGCAGAAATCGCTACGCGAGTGGCAGCAGGTACTTCACGATGGTGGCCCGTTTGCGGTCTGTGCTGAAGAGGTGATCGAGAAGACTCAGGCGAAGTTATTCCTCCTGGAGTTTCTCGTCGGCCAGCTCGAAGTCGGTTTGACCTTGAAGCACTGCCGGCGAGACGCCTGGGGGATCATCCTTCCTGACGCCTCGCAGCCTGGCCGCTTTCGATGGCAGGCGTTCCAGAGCGATGGTTTTACCGGGCATGTCACCTTCGATTCGATGGAGGAGTGTCTCGGTGATTTGGTCGACGACGGTTATGGCGCGCCCGACCCGGGCGCGCTTGACCGTGTTGCCGATACCGTCGAATGGCGCCGTGGCATGGAGGTAGTCGGTCTGATCCAGTCCTGCAACGCAGGGTTGCTCAGCTTCGAAGACGCCATGCGACAGCGAGAAGAGATCTATGCCCGGTACCAGACTGCTGCAGAGGCTGCTTGATGCCGGGCAGCCTGGAGTACCAGAAGAAATCCCTCTGGGGCGGACGCCCCAAGGGGCTCGTTCGTTCCGGTGGGAACCACTTGGGTCGGCATGACCAGGTGGTTCACTACTTGAAAAGGAGAACGAGATGAAAGTCGTTGATCTCGCGCAGCGATCCCCCGATTGGCACGAGTGGCGCCGTGAGGGAGTTTCTGCGACCAGCTGTGCAGTGATCATGGGTGCAAACCCGGATAAAAGCCCTCTGGAGTTATGGAGGGAGCTGGTTGGCATCGTTACCCCGCCGGACCTATCGGTCATTCCGCAGGTGCGGCAGGGGGTACAGCGAGAGCCAATGGCTCTGCAGGCGTTCGAAGAGAAGTACGGCCAGTTGGGCATGCCGGTCTGCGGCGAGTCGCAGGAGTACCCAATCATTCGGGCATCCTTCGACGGTCTGTTGGCCAACGGCGCACCGGTGGAGATAAAAAACCTGGCCGACGCGAATCACCTGGAAGTGCTCCGCCTTCAGATGGAAAGCCATGCATACCTGCTGTATCGGTGGCAGGTGTGGCATCAGATGATCGTCAGTGGCGCGAGTGAAGGGTACCTGTGGTTTTGGTCCCCCAAGCACGAACCATGTTGCTTACCGGTGTCGCTCGACGAAGTAACGCGCAAGCGGATCATTGCCGCGGAGATCCACTTCTGGGAGTTGGTTGAAACCGGCTCCCCGCCGGCAGCAGATCCAAAGCGTGATGTTCTACCGTTGGATCAGCTCGAATTGGACGCCTGGCGCAAGCTGGCCCGACCACGACGAGAGTTGGAGCAAAAAATCACGCAATTGAAAGCAGAGCTCAAAGCACTGACCAATCAAGCTAAGGAACAGGATGCTGCGTTCCGACCGCTGATGGGGCTGTTTCGACGAGCCGATGCTCTTGGTGTGCGGGTGACGTGTTACGAGATCGCCGGTGCTGTTGACTGGGAAGGGGTGGCGAAGGAACTGCATGACGCAATTCCTGAAGACGTCCTGAATCGTCATCGAACGGGTGGTTCCGTTGCATATCGACATACCGTAAATCCGAACTACGACGAAGCAACAGCGCTGCCAGAGCCTAAACCTAGGGTTCGCAGGTTGGCGCCAGCTGAATCGAAAGAGGCCACAGAGCCTTCAGTCGCTTACGGAACCTTCTGGTTCTGAGTTCCCCGCCCGGCCATGTGCCGGGTTTTTTTTCGCCCTTTTTTTGGCGGGAAATGGCCTCTTGCCGGGCTTGCGCGCAAGCAACATGCGCCAGTCCACACAAAGAGAAGCCTATGTCGCCTATCTCGCTTATCAGACGGATTTTCTCGCTTGGGGGTAATCGGAACGCCGATTGGGTCGGCCGTTCGTACCCGCACCCTGCCGAGGAAATGATTGCCCCTGAGCTCCGTCCATACCTTGAGAATCACAATTGGCGGAACCTTCGGTACCCACCCTACCAGGAAGGCTACCCTGGCCTGGTTGCCGGCCGCTGGTTCATGCGCCGATATCAGCAGGATCTCTTCGACCGGCTCATGGGTTCACTTGGACTGCCTGATGAAGAGTTTGCGAGGTATGTCGAGCCGATCCTCAATAACTTCGCTGAGCTGGCCCATCTCCTCCCGGCCTCACAGAGCCATCACCATGATGGTCCTGGAGGTTTGCTCCGTCACAGCATGGAAGTGGCAGCGTTCACGCTCGACGGTTGCCTGACCACGGCATTCGACGCTGGCGAAACGCCTTCGCGGCGAAGCATGCGGTTGCGCCGCTGGTACGTGGCTGGCGTTGCGGCTGGGTTGCTTCACGATGCCGGCAAACCGTTGTCGGACATTCGGGCGACGAGCTTTGAGGGTGGGGAAGAGTGGAACTACGAGCGGGAAACGCTCCATGCGTGGTCAAGTCGAACCGGTATCAACCGGTATTTTCTCCACTGGAATCCTGATCGGCACGCTAACCATGTTCAAGTTTCAGTCTCGCTGGTTAGGGGCATCATTCCAGATGAGGCCCGGGCCTGGATTCGGGACGGTGGCCACGACATCTACGAGGCAATGCTCGACGCCATCTCTGGCGCAGGGGCAGGGCCGCTGACATCGCTCGTGCGTGCAGCGGATGAGGCCTCAGTGAAACGGGATCTCCTGAAGGGCCCACGAAATACCACCGGTGGTGATACAGGCGTTCCGGTAGCTCGCCTAGTTACCGATGCCATGCTTCGACTGATCGAGAAGGGTACCTGGAAGGCGAATGTTCCTGGTGGACGAGTCTGGATAGCTACCGACGGAATCTACATCGCTTGGACGATGGCTGCCGACGAGATCGTGCAGATGGTTGTCGCCGACGGTGTTGTCGCGATCCCGCGCGCCGCAGATACCCTGGTTGGGATTTTAGCTGCGCACGGTATCGCGGAGCGCGCCTCTAATGGCGACGTCTATTGGTACGTCACACCGCACCTTTTGCGTAAGAACGGACAGGCGCCGGCGCTGCGGTGCATAAAACTCCTCTCGCCGGACATCCTCTTCCCGCTTACACCTCTGCCACCCCCGGTTTCAATCAGCTTGGGTAAGGAGGGAAAGGCAAGGGACCTCATCGCACCCAACGACAAGCTGGGTGAGCAGGCGAGCCAGAAGAACGAGAACCAGGGAGATTTGTTCCAGCAGGAAAACACTGCATCCCCTGGGCAGGCCGATGACAGTGGCGAGGAGGTCGTACCGCCGGCCGATAAACAGACCAAGCCAAAGCGGAAGAAGGCTCCAGCGACGGCTGAGATCGGTAAGCCTTCGCCGGGTGTGCGAGCAGGTGTTACAGCTGAAGACGCATCCCCCTCACTCGAGATTACCAAACCAGCTGCAGGCTCCGCAGAAGAGCCGATGGAGCCTGAAGAAGAGCCGGAGCAGACGTTCACCCTCGAGCAAATGCTTGGCGACTTGTCGCAGTTGCCCGAGGACAACGCGAGTGGGGCGAATAACGGGGCTCCGGTGACTTCCGAATCACCGTCCGGCGCGCTGGCGGCTGACGATGCTCCAGAACAGCAATCGGCTGCAGCCGCGGCACCGGAGCGCGCTGCTCGCCCTGGACGAATCAGCCTCAGCCAGTTACGCGGCGATCAAATCGGCGCGAGCCCATTGCCGACCCCTCAGGCTTCATCAGCGACCGTTCCGCAAGTTCAGCTAGCAGTCCAACCAGCCCAACCAGAGAAATCTTCAGCACCTATTGCTCCGCTGGAGATATCCCCTGGTGATGCAGAGTTGTTGGCCGACCACGAAATGTACCTGCTGCAGATGCACCCGGAATTAGCGCGAAAGCTTATAGCTGCAGCAGCAGAGCCAGATACGTTGCGCAGTGCTTTCAACAAGGTGTTCGTTCGCCTGGGTTCGGCGTTTCAGCACGATGATGTTGAGGGCTTGGTGCAGGCCGGATGGCTTTGGCAGGACATCGCATCGGAGGGACCTGCTGTCCTGAAGAAGCTCAAGAACCAGGAAGGGTTCCTGTTCACGCAGGACTACAGCTTGATCATCTGCAAGCTGGCACGTTTGGACTGGAACGTGCCCCACCTCAGTCGCCTTCCAACAGGCGAGCTTCCTGTTCTGCGTAACGCGGTCGAGCAGGTGATCGCGAAGTCTTCATTCGAGGTCATCGCCGGCCTCGGCCTGCGCGCCATCACTCCGCACCAGGTTTCGCAGATCGCAGATCAGTTTGGCGTCACCCCGGCCCTTCTGGAGGAGGCGATATTCGCGCTGCGCGATGCAGTGAAAGTGGCGGTTAAACGCAAAATTTTCATCAGAGCACTACCTGAGGAGATCCCTGCCAAATGAGCGAATGGGACTACACCAGCTACTGGCGGAAAAACTTTGAGGCTCACGAGGTCGCTGCATGGGGCACCTCGATAATCGGCAGCACGGCCGTTCAGCTGCTCACCAGCATGCCTATCACTCCGTACCTCATCACGGTAGGGGTTCAGGCGGGCTTCGCACTCGCAGCGCTTCCCAAGGCCTTGCGCGTCCACAACGCGAAGGCATGTCTCTATGGCGCCGGCGTTCATACCATCACGTTGGATCAAATGATCGCGATGGTCCGGGCCAACAAAGGCGATATCTATTTCGGAGAGGCCTTTGCCTGGCGCCACATGCATGGGCAGTACGCCTTCGAGCTGCTCGCGTTGGACCTTGAAGACATCTTGGGCAAGAAGGGAAAGCGGAAGGCAACAGTCAAGGGCACCAAGTGGATCCATGGCTTGGGTATGGGAGAGGAAGAGCCCTGCATGCGGCCCGCGGATTCGCGAAACATCCACTTCCTGGTGGTGGGCACCACCGGCGCCGGAAAATCCCGCTGGTTTGACATGGCCATCACCCAGTGCATCGCCCGTGGCGAACCGGTAATCGTGATCGATCCAAAGGGTGACAAGGGGCTAGCGCGCACCTGTGAGATGGCAACGGCACGAATCGGCAAGAGCCACCGGTACAAGTATTTCCACCCGGCCTTCCCTGAGCGTTCGGTACGCCTGTCGCTGACCAAAAACTTCGGTCGCGCGACAGAAATTGCCTCACGTGTTGCTGTTCTGATGAAAAGTGATGCCGGTGACCCCTTCCAGGCATTCTCGATGATGGCCCTGAACAACGTGATTCAGGCCATGCTGATCTGCAAGATCCAACCCACCCTGGTTGGGCTCAGGCGAACGCTGGAAGGGGACGTTCCGGGCCTGACGATCAAGGTCATCATGGCCTACGGCGCGGAAGTATTCGGCGACGCGCAGTTCGATGCCATGGCCTCTGCCGCTTTGATCAGCGCAAAGGTGAAACCAGGCGATATCGAAGGGAAGGCCAAGGTTCTTCGCCGTGTCTATTACCAGGATATCGCGCCCGTCAGAGCGAACGGTGACATTGAAGGCCTTCTCACCATGCTGGAGCACGAGCGCTCGCACTTCAGCAAGATGATCGCCGGCTTGCTGCCGATTCTGGTGATGCTGACTGCTGGCGCCATGGGGCCGCTCCTGTCTCCTGTGGCGGATCCCGACGACGAGCGTCCCATTGTCGACCTCAACTCCGTGATCAACGGGGACCAGGTGCTCTACATGGGTCTCGACTCGCTCTCGGACTCGATGGTTGGCTCAACCATCGGTTCGCTGGCACTGGCTGATTTGGCCTCCACGGCTGGCGAAATCTACAACCACCGCATTCCCAAGCCCGTAAACATCTTCGTGGATGAGGCTGCAGAGGTTATCAACGACCAGCTGATCCAGCTGCTCAACAAGGGGCGCGGCGCCGGCATCAACCTCTACATCGCCACGCAGACCATCGCAGACTTCAAGGCGCGGCTGGGGGATGAATCGAAAGCCATGCAGGTTCTCGGCAACTGCAACCACGTCGTGGCTTTGCGCGTGCTCGATACCGATACGCAAGCCTTCATCGCGGACAAACTCACACCGACGCGCTTCAAGTACGTCATGCGCACGCAAGGAAATAGCCCAGACCAGAGCGGCATTCGTGTCGGTGGCAACGTCGGTGAGCGGCTGATGCAGGAGGAGGGCGAGCGTTTCCCTACCGGCTTGCTGGGCGAACTGCCCGACCTAGAGTTCCTTGCAGTGTTTGCTGGCGGAGATCTTCGCAAGGGCCGTATCCCGATCATCAATTTTGACAAAGCAGCCTGATAGGAGGCCCCTGTGTCTGTATCGACTCCTCTCGAGATTCAACGCCGTACCCAGCTGGATGCGGAGTCCACCAAGCTACTTCGCACTTTTGATTTGGAGTGGCGCTGCGGTACCCGCTTGATCACGCTCATGCTGGAGGCTGGGTATCCGCCGCTGGCAATTGGTCATGCCTTGCAGGAGGTACTCGGACAGTACCAGCGGATGTGCATTGAGCGGAGCAATGATTTCTCGCGCCTGCGTGCTGTCCTCAGCCATGTTCTAGACCATCTGCGCAAAAGCGATGCAGCCCTGCCGAATGAACAGGTTCTGGAATGGTGCACGTTATCGAACGTCCCTTCGATCGTGACGGAGCAACTGATCCATGGCTGAGAACATCGAGGAGAAGTGGCCCAAGGGCCTGGTTGCGTCGATAGCTTTCGGGTTCATCCTGGTTCTGATGCTGGCCACCGCCGCCCCAAACAAGCTTGTGGACAAGGTCATGGTCAAGGAGAGGGCCTGGGGGCTGGCGCTGCTGGGCCAGAGCGATCTGGCTGCGGTGGAGTCGAAGACAAGGGACTGGTACACGTTCCTTCTCTTGGACTCAGGGGCGAAAGCCATGGTCGCCGACGTATTCATTGGCGAGCGAAGCTCCAGGGGAACCGTCAATGCTCTGGAGGAAAAAGCAGGCTGGTGGTTCAACTACCTAAGCGAGCGGGGAGAGGCACTACAGAAGATCATCTACCAGGTGGTGTATCGAGTGGTGCTGGCGCTTTTCTGGCTGCCATTCCTTGCTGTAGTCGTTATCCCCGGGGCTTACGCCGGCTGGATGCGTTGGCATGCGAAGAGGGCGGGGTTCAGCTACACGTCGCCGTTTGTGAACAACCATGCGACGAACATGCTTTTGATGAGCACGGTACTGCTACCGTTGAGCTTGATCTTCCCGCTCCCCTTGCCGCCGCTGGTGGTGAGTACCTTCCTCATACTGGCGATACCGATCCTGTTGTCGTTGCTGATCAGCAACCTGCCCAAGAAGTTCTAGTGCTGATGTTTCGCTGGCCGCTCTCGGCCAGCGACTGCGTCTTTTCCTAATCCGAGGATGATTAGAACGTTCGACGAAGAAATATATACCTGTGGCTTATTGTTAAAAGGAGGATAAATATGAATGGCTTGTCGGTAATTTGTCTATGGCGTTGTCAAACCTTCCTGACTAGCAGCCTTTAATGAGTCTCTTACTATCTTAATGAATGGGTCGATCCTCCGTGGGTCTGGAGAGATTCCGTTGCTTGTTCCGATTGACCGTGCTATGGCTAATATATTTTTGTCATTAGATGGGTCTATAATGAACTGAATTCCAATCTTCCAGTATATATATTCATGCCTGCAAGTGAATACCGCCCACTGGCGCGTTCTGTCGGCCTCAAACAATGGTGCTTCAACGTTATACTTTTCCAGTTTTGCTGGCGCCAGACCCTGCAACTTTAGCATCAGCGAGTCAACGCCGTTAACTCCTTTGTCTATGGGGAAATCGCCGAGGTCTTTTGCTGTTAAATAATAGCTGGGATATTGTACATTACTTTCGTAGCTGCTTTTGCATCCGGATAGTAATGCTATGGAAGTCATCAAGAAAGCAATTGTTTTCATTTTTCTTCCACGCATTTTTTGTCTTTTAGTTTGCTTACGTAATCAGTGGCTTCTTGGAATGATTTGAACTGGCTGACGTTGTAGCAACTGCTGATGGAACGAAGAAGAAGGAACCTGTCATCAGATCCAATTTTGTCAGTGAAGTTTTGGTCATTTATTTGGGTTAAAATATTCTCGGCATCATACTGGCTCCGATATTTTGTGAGCCTTTCTCCCAACGTAAAGGCGGTTATGCTGGTTGCGAGGCGATTAGAGGTGTCGTCAATCTGCTCAATTGAAGAGCTCACTCCATTAGTAGCTAGTAAAGTGGTTAACTCTGCAGATTTTTTCATAACGCTCTGCGGCACTATACTGGCGAACGTGCCAACAGTAATTGCTGCAGTTGGAACGTTTACCCGCTTTCTGGTGGTATAAACTGCGTGAGTGGACGGTTCATAATGGAAAGAATTCCTCCAAAACTCCCGACCTTCTTGATGCGGGCGACCTATAACGATATATGAGCCTCTTCTCAGAACCCCTAGCTCACCACTACCGGCTGCGGAGGATGCGCTGGAAGAATATAGCTGTACTTTGTAATCTAGCAACAGCTTGTTAGATTTATTAGCTGCAACAAGTTCGGCGGCTGTAAATGCAATCCCGATTAGTGGTTTTACTGCAGGATTTGCAGCCATAGAGCTCAGAGCCCCGCTGATATTTCCTGCTCGCTCAAGCGCCTTTCTGGTTTCTGTGTTTTTCTCGGTTGTTACATCCATTACACGAATGTGAAATGTTGGGGCGATGCGTTCATCCCAGATGGGTTGATAATAAACAAGAAGGTTAGAGAAGTTTAGTGATTGATCTGGCTCTACGCCGCGCTGGTACCAGACTACAATTGACTCTGATGTGCCATCGTCTTTGGTGCCAATGTCAAGTATCACGGCGTAATCTGCGGCGTCTGTTACTAGGCTATCCACCGTTTTTCCATTAGCGTCGATTTCCTTTGCCGCAGGGATCTCAATGGAGCGAACAATTATTGATAATGGGGAGTTTCGCGGTACAACGTCTGTCGTGTCTGTAGAAGGTTGATCTTGGGGAGTCAACATCTGTGTTGTAGCGCCAGGATCTCTACGGATTACATAGTAGGCTCTGTTGTCTCTATATATAGGGCTAAACGATGTGAATCCGTCCTGTATTGTTGGGCCCCGCTCGGCACACCCAACAAGCGCGGCCGCTGCAGACAGACTAAAAGCAGCAATACATTTTGCTCTTGCCATGTTCACTCCATTATTATTTGCAGCTTCCATGCATAAGGCATTAATCAAGCACTAGGCTGCCATCAAAATGACATCCTGGATGCTAGCCCGAAGATAAGTGAATGTCTAAGGATGCGTTTTATACTTTCTTGGAATAAAGGATATTGCTTACGTTGCGACTCATCGCTATGTAATCAATCGAATCAGTAGCGCGGCGCGACAAACCGTTAAGTAGTGGAAGCAGCTCATCAATGAAGACTTGCACGGGTAACGTAAAGCAAAAGTTGGCTGGGTAGCTTTTTCCAAAAGTCGCTACTCAGCCTGATCGGATACGAGAGAGGGCCCCTGACTCATCAGCCAATTTTTTTCGACCGTTTTCTGGCAGGAAAAGGCGCTTGCATCGTTCCGAGGCAGTGAAAAATCGGTGCATTCCTCTGAACAGGTTCGCCTTCATGAGTGCTCCCACCCAAGCCCCACCCGGGAAATCCTACGGGCCGACGATTGCGATCGCGGCCTTGTCCTCTGCACTGGCTGTACTGGGCTACTTCCACGTGCAAACGCTCGGTGAAGTGAGCGTACTGCAGTCGCAGCTCTCCGAGGTCAGCAATCAGCTTTCCGATACCAGCGCTAAAGGTCTCACACCGAAGGAGATCAACGAGCTGGTATCGGGTTTGCAATCCGCGGCCCCCGCTGCTGCTGCGCCTGAGCACTACCCCGACAACTGGGTCTACGGAAACGTCTCAGCGCGCTACACCCTGGTCGAGATGACCGACACCGAGTGTCCTTTCTGCAAAGAACACTTCCCCCTGTTGAAATCCCTCGTGGAATCGTCTGCAGGCCAAATCAACGCGGCGCTGCTGCAGGTTCCTTTCCTGGGTGAGACCTCGCGCAATCAGGCCAACGCAATCGAATGCGCGGGCGACCAAGGGGGTTCCGACGCTGCATGGAAGTTCGCCCAGAAGGTGTTCGATCTGACTCGAAGCGAGGGGCAGGGCGTTGGCAAGCCCCTGGTGACTATTGCGAAGGAAATGGGGCTCGACGGCGACCGCTTTGCAGCTTGCTCGGAGTCCAGGGCTGTGGCGAAACGAGTGAGCAAGGACTTGGAACAGGTGATCCAGCTTGGCGTCACGCAGACTCCGTCCACCCTCGTGCTGGATAACCAAACCGGTAAGTCCCTCCTTCTGCAGGGCGAGCACGCGAGTCCTGCCGGCATCCTCAGCGCCATTGCCAAACTATCCCCATCCAAAGGAGCTAATGCGCCATGAGCAACGAGCCGACAGTCATCCCCGCGCACATCGACGAGCCTCCCCACGTTCTCTTCTGGCGCCTGGACGAAGTCATGCCAATCGGCATTGGACTTGTTGCCGGCGTGCTGATGGCCCAACTGATCATCTGCTCCGCGGTGGGCATGGTAGCGGCACGTTTCTACCGTCGCTTCTGTGATAACCGGCCTGATGGATATCTGCTCCACGCCATCTATTGGTACATGGGGTCCATCGGCATGAAGGAGACACGTACCATGCCCAACTCCTATGAGCGGGAGTTCATCTGATGCTCTTCGGCAATCTGAAAAAATCGTTCAGTGGTTTGCAGGGGGAGGTGAAGTTCTACCGAACTGCGCTGATTCTTTTGGTCTTCGCTCAGATGGTCACCTCGTGTGCGTCCCTGCGCCGAGAAGAAAAAGTGACCGTCATTCCACCAACCCTCACCGAGAAAGCGTGGGTCAGCAAAACACAGGCATCGGGCGAGTACACCAGCGCTTGGGCGCTCTATCTCGGTATGATGTTAGGCAACGTCAATCCGGATAACGCGGACATCATCAAAGAGGCGATTGGTCCCATTCTCGACCCATCGATCTATCAGGACGTCATGGTCGTGCTCGACAAGCAGATCCAGCAGATCCGCCAGGATCGGGTCAGCCTCAGCTTTGAGCCCAAGAAGGTGCTCCGGGACAACCTCAATCCCAGCAAATTCTACGTTTCCGGCTACTCCGTCGCTGAAGGCCCTGCCGGCGATCGTAAGCGTGAGAACCGGACCTATGAGTTTGAACTCGTGATCAAGGACTACAGGCCCAACCTGACCTGGATGGCGACCAACCGGGGCGACCCTCGCACCCAGGACGTGAAGGATCGCGAAGCCGAGTCGGCCGAGCGCCAGGCTAAGCGGCAGTCACACTCACGCGGCTGACCTACCAGTTTTTCCTACCCCGGCCCCTCGTTAGGTCCGGGGTTTTTTTTGCCTGCATGTTTTGACCACGGCTTGTTTCCCGATTTGGCGCCCGCGGCAGTGCAGATTTTTTCTGACCATTTTCTGGTTGGAAAAGCCGAAATCGAAGCCTGACGCCTTCCCACAATGACCTCATCAAAGTACAGAGGTCATGACGATGTCCCTGAGGCACCCAACACTCTTCCGCCCGGCTGCGCTGGCGCTGGCTCTGGCAATTGCCCCGTACGCCGCTGCTGAAGAACAGATTCAGATCCCAGGGCTGAACATGCCCGTTGCCGCGAGCACGCAGCAGCCCGAGCGGCAGGCCGCCCTTCGTGTTGAACAGCAGCGCGTTGCTGATGCTGCAGAGGCTGAACCGGACGTGGCAGTTCAAGGTCATGCACCTGCTCCCGCGCCGGCGGCATCAAAACCGCGCCTCGTCCAGGTAACACCGGGAAGTGCTGATAACCCTGCGGTACCGAGCAGCGTCTTGCCCAAGCCGGTCAAGTCGTTGCCTCCGGTCGACACTCGACAAGACGTGGTCGTCACCAACGGAACCAACACACTGATTCCGATTAGCCTCGGACAGATCAACCGTATCGTCACGCCCTTCGAAGACCCGAAGGTTCAAACCGTTTCGGATGCGACGATCGAAACGAGCGGAAACGTCATCTACGTAACGACTATCGTGCCTGAGCGCCCGGTCACCATGTACGTGACACCCGCTGACGATGAGTCGGTTGCGATCTCTCTCACGCTCTTCCCGCAAGACATCCCGCCGATCCAGGCAAACCTGATTTTCTCGAAGTCACTGCCCGGTGCCGCCCAGCCGCAAGGCGCTGGTGGCATCGCTGCAGCTTCGGTTCGCTCCTACAGCGGCCAAGCGAAGAAATGGGAGCGCTCTATGCCCTACATGGAGACGCTCCGGGAGCTCCTCCGCCAGCTGGCGCTGGGCAATCTGCCTCGGGGCTATTCGATGGGTGCCCCAGCCAATGGCGGTCGAGTCCCCGCCTGCGCGCAACCCAACCTCAGCTTCGATTTCAGCCATGCGCAGCTCTTGGAAGGGCACGATTTCCGCGTTTTTGTGGCCACGGTTGAGAACATCTCCGCCCGCACGGTCGAGTTCGATTATGCGGATTGCACTCACCCAAACCGCGCGGCCGTGAGCGTCTGGCCAAACGAGGTTCTGGAGCCTGGCCAGAAGAGTGAGGTGTACGTGGTGACCCGTGTACCCGTGGACGTGCCGGACACTTCCGTCCGGCCGAGCCTGTTGAATTGAGGGGGCGGCCATGAGCGGAATTCAAGGAGTTCTTGACCGGCTGAACCCGAACGCGAAGCGCCTTCTCGTGATCGGCGGCACAGTCATCGCCGTGGGTGCCCTGGTTGGGATCGTTCTGCAGTGGGCTGGTCCTAAGCACAAAGACCGCTTACCGAAGAAGCCCCAAGTTGAGGCTGTTCTGACCGATAACGACCCACGTCAGTTGGGCATTGCATCGCTCGCTACCCAGGTGCGTAACCTGCAGGGCGACCAAGCTCGGATTTTGCGACTCCTGGAACAGCAGCAGAGCAGTGGCAGGGACGAAAAGGGCTCCAAGGAGATGGATGAGTTGAAGGCCCAGTTGCAGACGCTTCAGGGGGAGTTGGGGCGTGTCGAGAAGGAGGCAACGCAGCGGCAGGGACGGAAAGGCGGGGCCGATGGTGGTTCCGATGAGGAGTTCACCGCCGACGAAGACGCTATGCCCTCGGCGCCTGCTCGCTTCGTCCCCAAGGCAACAAGCTCGTCTGCTGCATTGGGTGATGTCTACAGCAACCTTCCCGCCGCTCCGAAGGAGGACCCCAAAGCTCGCTCTTCTGTGAAGAAGGAGCCGGTGAAGATCCGGACAATCCGGAATCAGAACGAAGAGAAGAAGGAGAAGGCGGAGGATATTTCGGTGTCGCTCCCGGCCGGCTCCATGCTGTCGGGTGTTCTTGTCACCGGTATGGACGCACCAACCGGGCAGCAGGCGAAGCGGGACCCATTCCCAACGCTCGTTCGGATTAAGTCCGAGGCAATTCTGCCGAACCGTTTCCGTGCAGACTTTCGCGAGTGCTTCCTCATTGCTGGTGGATGGGGAGACATGAGCTCCGAGCGTGCCTACTTGCGCGCCGAGCGGTTGTCCTGCGTTCGCCAAGATGGCAAGACGCTGGAAGCTCCTCTTGAGGCTTTCGCCTCGGGTGAGGATGGCAAGAACGGTCTTCGCGGCCGCTTGGTTAGCAAACAAGGACAACTACTCGCACGAAGCCTTATGGCTGGCTTGATGCAAGGTGCTTCGTCCGTCTTCAACGTCCGCCAGGTCCCGTCGATCAACATCACTCGAAGTGGTAGTAACGGCAGTAGCGACCAACAAAGTGCGGTGTACGAACAGGTGTTTGACTCCAATGCCCTGCAAGCTGCAGCTGCCACTGGTATGGGCACTGCATTAGATCGAATTGCGAATTACTACTTGGAAATGGCGCAAAACCTGTTCCCCGTAATCGAAATCGACGCAATGCGTGAAGTCGACTTCATCGTAAATAAGGGTATGACCGTCAAGTTTAACTCGGACACATTAAAGTCCAACGAGTCCGTGGGCCTGAATTCGGATAAAAAAACCAAAGATAACTCGGCGGCTGGCGCTGCGAAGGGGAGAAGTAACTAATGAAAAAAATCATCGTAGTAATCCTTCTGTCATCTTCGGCGCTCACCGGTTGTTCCAATATGCTAAACGTGGGGGAGAGCGAATATGCCTGTAAAGGTATGCCTAATGGTGTGACATGCATGTCCGCCAAGGATGTGTACACCGCCACTGAGGGTGAAAATTATAAGACTCAGTTGAAGCAGGAGCAGGAGGCAGCCGCCGGGCATGGTGCCGGGAAGGCCGCCGCCGTCCCTGAAACACGAGTCCTGTATGCCGAGAGTGCAGATAACGCGCCGATGCCTATGCGTGCTCGCAACCCTATCCCGATCCGGACTCAGGCCGTAGTCATGCGCATCGCGATCGATCCGTGGGAAGACGACAACGGCGACTTGATCGTACCTGGCTACATCTACACCGAAATCGAACCTCGCCGCTGGGAAATCGGTACGCGTCAGGCAACAGCAAGCCCGACGTTGCGACCGCTCAGCATCGTCACACCAAACAAGAGTGCCTCTCCCGGAACGACTCCCGGCATGAACAGCCGCTAGGCCAATGTTTCGAACCAAGGAATTGAAAAGGCAGGTATCTGCCTTTTCGCGTTTGTATTGGAGCGCAATATGAGACGATTCTTAGCTATATTCTTTGCTGTAATGGGGGCACCGCTTATTGCATTTGCAGATGGCGGCACAGTCAACATTGCATGTGAAGAAACTGTTGCATGCCCGGCAGGGCAGACGGGGTCGCAAATTTACACATGTTCGCAAAGTGTAAATGGTGGTTCTTGTACAACCGATCCAGATGGGTCGCTGAAAACAAAGCCGAAGTGCAAGTCGACAACTATTAACAATCCGTCGTACTCAAAGTATTGGAAGCTTAAGAGTAGTAGCTGTGTTGCGTCCGGCCCAACCTATGTTTCGACGCAAACAGAAACCCAATGGCTTTCATGCCCGGCGAATACTCCTAGCGGGAGTATTTACCAGAACCGTACCTATGATGTGTATTCAGACGGCAGTACTCAGAACTACTCCGGTTGGACTGTTTACAACAACTGCTACAACCAAGTTCCAACTGTACAGAATGTCTCGCTCAGCACTCCTGAGGACACCCCACTTTCCGCGGCCCTAAGCGTCAGTGATGACGGTCCATTCCCGTATACCTTCCAGATTCTAGGTGGTCCGGCAAATGGCTCCGCCTCGATCTCCGGAAACACGTTGAGCTTCACCCCCAACCAGGACTGGAACGGGGTCACCACCATCACCTATCGGGTCCAGGATGGAGCAGGCGCTTGGTCTGCTGCCGCTACGATCACTATCACCGTCACGCCGGTAAATGATCCGCCGGTTGCCCAGGCCAAGACACTCACAATGGCGGAGGACACCACTGGTTCCGTCACTTTGTCCGCAACCGACATCGACTCGCCGGCGCCGACAGTCTTCCAGATTGTTGCCAGCTCGCCCTATGGGACCGCCACGATATCCGGCTCGACAATGACCTTCACCCCGGTTGCCAACTGGAACGGGACGACATTGGTCACGTACCGCGTGCAGGATAGCGCCGGTGCTTGGTCATCGCCGGCAACTGTGACCATTACCGTCACTGCAGTGAACGATCCACCCTCTGTGGACGACCTGCAGGCCACAACAGCAGAGGACACCACCCTCACAGTGACGCTTCCTGTCCATGATGTCGATCTGTCGTTCGAAGGCGATTCCCATACGTTCGCTATCACGGCATTACCCCCGGCCGCAGCCGGAACGGCGAGCATCAGTGGGAATAAGTTGACCTTTGTGCCGGCAGCAAACTGGAACGGCACCACGACGCTGAAGTACCAAGCGACCGACTCGCGTGGAGCGAAATCCAACATCGCCACCCTGACGATCACCGTCACACCGGTGAACGACACGCCGTCGGTGGACGACCTGCAACTGACGACTGCCGAGGACACCGCTGGCGCTGTCACGTTGCCCGTACACGATGTCGATCTTGCGTTTGAGGGCGACTCCCACACCTTCGCCATCACGGCAGCTCCTCCAGCAGCAGCGGGAACGGCCACCATCAGTGGTAACCGGTTGACGTTCGTACCTGCGCCAAACTGGAACGGCACTACGACGCTGAAATACCAAGCCACCGACTCGCATGGAGCGAAGTCCAACATCGCCACCCTGACGATCACCGTCACTCCGGTGAACGACACGCCTTCGGTGGACGACCTGCAACTGACGACTGCTGAGGACACGACAGGTGCTGTGACATTGCCTGTGCACGACGTCGATCTGGCGTTCGAAGGGGACTCGCACACCTTCATCGTTACAGCGGCTCCCCCTGCTTCGGCCGGGAAAGCGACCATCAGCGGCAACCAGCTGACGTTTGTGCCTACGGCGAATTGGAACGGCACCACGACTCTGAAGTACCAGGCGACCGATTCGCACGGTGCGAAGTCCAACATCGCGACCGTGACGATAACTGTCACGCCGGTAAATGACACGCCCTCCGTGGATGACCTGCAATTCACCACCAATGAAGACACCGCGGTTGAAGCAACTCTTCCAGTCCATGACGTCGATCTTGATTTCGAGGGTGACAGTCATACCTTCAGCATCGTGACTGCTCCTGAGATCGAGCACGGAGCAGCATCGATCAGTGGCAACAAGCTGACCTTCACACCCAGTCTGGATTGGAATGGAAAAACAACCCTCCAATACCAGGCGACTGACTCACACGGGGCCAAGTCGAACGTCGGGACGGTTACGATTACCGTCGTGCCCGTCAACGATGCTCCCCAGGCGACTGGCGCGACGATCGTCACCGACGAGGGGAAAACCAGTTCCTCGGTTATTCCATGGGTCGTGGATCCCGATCTAGGGAACGGCGACACCTTCACCTTCCAGATAATTGGCCAGCCCGTTCACGGCTCGATCAAGCTGGTCGCCGGGGCACTCGTTTACACCCCGTCTAGTCGGTACTTCGGTGATGACGCCCTCACGATTCGCGCAACAGATTCTGGCGGCCTGTGGGTGGACGGACAGGTGCGCGTCGTCGTGAACAAGTTCAACTATGCACCTACCGATATCCTCCCCCACACGCTGGAAATGTACGCCGGCATCGGCGGAAGCGCTGAGCTCTCCGTTGTCGATCCCAACCTGTGGGGGTCGACTTCGCTGCAAGTGGTTCAGCAGCCGAGCAATGGAGAAGTCAGTATTTCCGGGAATACGCTGACCTACCGCACTGATGATGATCAGCCCGCGACTGTTCGGCTGAGAGCGACGGATCAGGACGGCCTGTTTGTTGAGAAGGACATCAAGCTGACCTTCAAGCCGGCCTGGGAATTCTTTGACGGGCGAGAAGTCGTGACCACAAAGTCTGTTCCTCGCATTCCGGCGGTAGCCGCCCAACTCGTGCATACCAACGGTCAGCAGGCATTCCAAGTCAGCCAGCCAGAGGTGCTTGAGTCGTTGGGCAACGACCTGGTTGCAATCGTCACTCCCTCATCATCAGTTGGCGTGACGTTGCAGCACCGGCAATTGGCCCCAGGAATCGGCATGCGCTTGGTTCCCAAGGTGCTCACTGCAACAGACCTGCAATCCCCAATGGGGGCATTGAATATCGGGGTAGCCGGCACATCCAACGTGTACCTGAGCCGCGCGGACCGTACTGGACCGGTCTATTCGGTACCTGTGAGTATCTGGGCGTTTGAAGGTGCGCTCGCTGCAGATAATTGGTCGATCTATCAAGGCACTGGGCGGACAGCCATTCGCGTTGAGCAGTCGAATGGCGCATGCGCTCTGCTGACGAATGCCCAGATGGCCAAGTCCCGGAACGCCCTGGACACGCCCACCTGCTTCCTGTCCTGGACTGGGACGCCAGATGAATGGAAGGACACTAGCTCGAGCACAAACCTCGCAATGGTTGCCGCTGGCATGGCCGCTGGAAAGCAGCTGGTTCAGGCCACGGCATTTGTCTTCGACCAGAGTGGCCAGCCGCAGAAAATGGTCGACATCAAGCACGATTTGATCGTCAAGCCTTTGGCCGGCCAGCTCGGATTTGCACTGAGCCCCCAAGTGAGCGATGTGTACCAGAAGGTCCAGTCACTTTCGCTCTCGCTTAAGTCAACCGCCAGCCAAGCAACCTGCACGCCGACGGTTAGCGCAGACATGGCCAAGAAGTCAGCGCAGCAATGGCAGACGAACGTAAGCTGCTTGATCCAGTGGATCCAGCTTCCTGAGGGGATAGTCCAACCAAGCTCGACAACCGATGCCAAGTTAAACGGCTCAATGAACGTCCCTGGGCTGCAGTCGATCGGATGGAATGTCACTTTGTTCACGCCCAGTGGTGCGCAGATTGATGGCGGCAACGGCGGGCAGGATTTCAACGTGGTTCCACCGCCTGCAATCGAGGTTTCGTTGCCGACCACGAACTTTGTGAAGGAGGGGATGTACTGGGTTTCGCAGGCCGGTGGCTCGGTGGGGGCAATGTCTATCAGTGCCATAGCCGCAGACCTGACCTATCAGGCGACTCTCGACGGCGCCCAACTCGAAAACTCTGTCTCCTTAAGCTACGGTCAGGCGCAACGCTTCACACGGTACATCTCCGGCCAGACCGCTCCGCTGTGGTCGCAGATGCCGTTTGTTGTCGACGTGGCTTATCGCGCTCTTCCAGAGGCCCATACGAAGAAAACCGTGCAGCTGCTCGCGGTTCCTAAGGACTCCATCAAGCCTGTCATCCTTAATGATGAGCGCCAGGTCCTCGACACCGACGGTCTAGCCATCACGGCTGGCATTCGCGATACGGTGGCAATGAGCGACCCCTATAGCCTTTCGACGGTGGGTGATTGGGACATTCGCCTTCTGTCGACCACGTCGGGCGTGAATTATCAGCAGCTAGCGGATTGGCAGCCGATAGATGCCGAGGGCAATTCCACCTTCAAAGTTGATCTCACCGGCCTGACGAATAAAGCGGTTCGGATCATCGCGGAGGCGCGAGTTCACTCGCCGGTGCCGGAGTACTCGCTTACACGGCAAGGAAGTGCACCGCTGATGCTCACCGTCCTCAACGGGGAGGCGCTCGATGGAAAGATCCAAGCGCTGCGTATCCTCGGGCCGGCCCCGCTGAAAAACAGCTTCTACGCAGTCACTACCGACCGCACCCAAAGTCGTGATCTTGGTGAAGTTGTGTGGGAGTTGAGCAAGGATGAGGGTGTGACTTGGGACGTCGTTAGCTCGGATCCGAAGCTCCCCCAGCACCTGAGTTACACCTTCCCGCGTGGGCACTATCTCCTGCGTGCGCAACTCACCAACAGAAACTCGGGAGCTAAATCGACTACGCCGGTGATCGATATCACTGCATTTGTGGTCCCGCAGGCACGGCTGAAGGGGCCGCAAAACGTGTTTATCGGCGACACCGCCATCTTCAAGCTGGTCGATCTGCAGGGGCAGCCGCTTGACACCTCTGATATGACCGTGGACTGGTCATTGGACCGGGGTAAGACGTGGGTGCCCAGCAGCACAGGCGATGGCGTCTACCGCCTGACTCGTGATGAAGCAGTCCGTGTCACGCTGTACGGGCGGCTGAAGTACAACGATTCCCCTGACCATCCCAGCGTTTACAAGAAGGTCACTGTAGGAGTCGCGTTCCGCCAGATTCGCCCGCCTCGGGTGCAACTGATCGGGCCAGGCCATCCGGAGGTCGACACCAAGGGGACATGGAAGGCCAACATGATGCTGCCATACCCCAACATGGACGTGACAATGGATGGTTACTTCATCATGCCAAACGGAGAGCAGGTCCACAGCATGCAGGCTGAGTACACCCCCACATCCGCTGATATGTCGGATGAGAAGACCTACATCGGCTTCCAGGGGTGGATCAACGGCTACGAAGACCGTGGCGGCAGCGGCCTTACCCAGAAGCTGCTGCAGTTCTGGAAGTACGTTTGGCCCGACTGGTACATCCAGAGCAAAACGAGCGCGATTTACGCGCCTGCGGACCTCACGATGACCGCAAGGAACCGTGGCACTTTCCAGCAGTTCGAAGGGTTAAAGATTGATTGGGATGTCCCCCCGTATGAGGGGATGAGCGTGGTCAAGGACTCCGACCAGAAGAGCCGGATTGTCAGAGTGACCGAGCCAGGAACCTACCAGTTCGGATACACAGTCACCGATGCACGAGGCAACCTGAGTACCGTGTCCACCGAAATGGAGTTTCTTCCGCCGCCTGACTGGAACGTGCTGCTGTCGTGGTCCGGCGATAACAAGTTCGGCCGCGCTCCCCTTGGAGTGCTGGTGCGACCATCGATCAGCGGAGGTCATCCCAAGGACAGGATTCTGACCAAGGCCTATACCTTGGATGGGAAAGAGCTCGACAGCACGGGAGACTACGGTCGCGCGACTTTGGCCACCCCTGGCCCTCACACGGTAACGATGAACATCACTACGGAGATGGGGCATGAGGCAAGTGGGGAGGTCCAAATTCCAGTGGTCGCCAACCAGGCGCCGAGCTGCTCGCTCGAAGTCACTAATGGGCGTACCTCTTGGTTGGCCAAGGCAACCTGCACTGATCCGGATGGCAGGGTGTCGAAAAACAACTGGTACATCAATGGAGACAAGCAGGCACTGAACTCCAACAACATCTCGATCCCCATGTGGCGCTACCCGGATGGGGAGCCGGTGATAACCCTCATCGGTATCGATGACTCGGGAGCTGAGTCGCCACCGGTGGCGAACAAGTAACCCTAGAAAAGGCCGCTTTGCGGCCTTTTTCTATTTTGAGTAAAAACCGCGTCGGAAAGCGCCACTAACGATTGTTGCAAGGCGGAAAACTCTCCTGCGAGCGCAGGCCCTGCGCATTTCCAGGAGAGTCACGATGCAAGTCCAAAACATTCAATTCAAGCCGGGTAAAGTCGCGAAGGCGATGGTCAACCCGGTCGTTCTCACCGCCGCGCTGATGGTCGTCGCAGGGGTTGCTGTCGCCGGTACTGGCGGCGATACCTTCGACTCGGTCTGGGTAACCCTGACCGACTGGATGCAAGGTACCCTGGGCCGTATCCTCATCGGCCTGATGATTCTGACCGGCATCGGTGCCGGCGTTCTGCGCCAATCCCTGATGCCCTTCGTAACTGGCGTCGGCGGTGGCGTAGGTCTGTACGCTGCGCCCGATGTGATCGAATCGATCATGACCGCCACTGTGCCGGTGATGAATGGCCTGAACAGCGCTCTGCAGCATCTGCCTGTGGCGCTGTAACAGCGCTTCGGCCACCGCTCAAGGCCCCGTTTTTTTCCGTCGCTAAAGCGGCGGAAAAGCGGGGCCTTCGCTTTTCTGCAATCCCTACGCTGTGCCAATCCCCTATAGGAGAACGGCACATGCCATCGCAACCGATATCGATTTTCCTAGCCCTCCTGGGCGCATTCGTCACTTCCGGCGCGCTGGCCGGAGTTCCTGGCAATACCCCTTCCAAGGACATCGTCATCCTCCCTGCAAGCGCGATGATCGGCATCGAGAAGAATGGCAAATTCGCCATCATCAGTGATACCGGTCGATTCCTCATCCAGGGCACAGTTTTCGACGTCTGGCAAAACAAGGAAATCAAGAACCTTGACGACGCTCGGTACGCTGCTCAGTACGTGCCGGTCGACAGAGTGAAAACAGGATTTGCCGACCTGGCCCCGATGACGATCGGTAATGGGGAAAAGGCGGTGACGATGTTCTCCGATCCCGCCTGCGGCTACTGCAAGCAGATTATGGAAGAGGCACGTAAGGAGTTACCGGAAGGGTACCGCCTCGACGTGCTGGAGCTTCCGTTGCTGACTGAGCGCAGTGCGTCGCGGACTAAAGAACTGCTTTGCGCCGAGGACAAAGTCGCTGCCTGGAAGGCTGGCGTGACCGGGGATCTGGACACTCCACTGGCTCAAAAACCGGAGGGTGCGTGTTCTCTGGAGGTTATCGACAAGCGTCGCCTCACGGCACAGTTCCTGGGCGCTCGCAACGTCCCCTTCTTGATCCGCGATGACGGGCTCACCCACGAAGGCAAGCCTTCCGAAGGGTTGCGCTCGTGGATCCTCAGCAACCGCTCGAACTAAGGGGGCCTTATGTCGCTTCTCTCATCGCTTCTGGCACCTCTTCCGCGCCTTTCCAAACTGATCAACGGCCTTGCTTACGATCCCGAAATGCAGCTGTTTCAACTGGAAGGGAACCGTTTGGGTTTTGCGTTCCGTTGTTCGCCTCTGGCCGGCTCCAGCGGCGACGAGGCAGCGCGCCTGAAGGCAGGTCTTACTGTCGACTGGCCGGAAGGTACTGCAATTAGCTTCAGCCTGATCTGTACCGAGAACATCAACCATCTGAAAGCGGGATTCCTTAACCTACGCAAAGCGTTTGTGGAGCGAGGCGTATCCGACTTACCGCCGGAAACACAGGCTCTCCTGCAGAAGGTCACTCAGGCTCGAGGGCAGTATCTGTCCGATCGCACGCTACTGCCTGTCGACAGTATCTCCGGCGTGAAGGTTCGCCAGCAGGACCTGGTGATCTCTGTAACGATGCCGATCAAGGATGCACTACCGTCCGCTACTGAGGCCAACATGGCCAAGGAACTGGCTGACGGTCTCAATACTTCCCTGGACAGCTGCAACCTAGCCCCTGTCGCTCTGACCAATGACGCGTATGTCGAGATTTTCCAGTCAATCCTGAACAAGGGGCCGAACGCCTCGTGGCGAAACAACCCCGAACTGCATGCTGATCTCGACAAGCCCCTGAACGAGCAGCTACTGGACTTCGACCGCAGTGTCGAGCCGAAAAAGGATCACCTCAAAATCGGTGATGACTGCTTCGTTAAAACCCTCTCGCCTAAGGCATATCCGGATTCGATGTGGCAAGGGGATGCTTCGCAGTACCTTTCGGACATTCTCTCCCAGCGGGGAGGAATCCGCGGCAATTGCATCTTCACCAGCACGATCTATTTTCCCCCGCAGCTTTCCACCAAGGACAAGCTCAACCGTGGACGCCAATGGTCGATCAAGCAGGCGGTCGGCCCGATGCCCCATTTCGTGCCGGCGCTCCGAAAGAAAAAACAGGGGTATGACACCCTTTTCGAGGACCTGGACAAGGGGCTGCCGAACATCCAGTTAAACACCACCCTCGTTGTCTTCGGAAAGAGTAAAGAGGACTTGATCCAGGCTGCGGCGAGCGCGAAGAGCCACTTCTCGACCCAAGGTTTCACGCTCCTCGAGGACAAATTCATCGTCCTGCCAATTTTCATCAATGCGTTGCCGATGTGCGCGGACACCGGAGCAATCCAGGACATGTTCCGCTACAGAACTATGAGCCTGGCGCAGGCTCTACCGATTCTGCCGATCTACGGCGATTGGCGCGGAACCGGTACCCCTGTGGCCCCGTTTGTTTCCCGAAACGGGCAGCCAATCAGCTTCCATCTCTACGATTCGGACACCAACTACAACGGCACCATTGCTGCCCAGTCGGGGTCAGGTAAATCGTTCCTTACCAACTACCTCATCACCTCCTACCTGAGCATGGGGGCCAAGGTCTGGTGCATTGACGTAGGTCGCTCCTACGAGAAACTCGCCGAGGCATACAAGGGTGATTTCGCGTGCTTCGATAAGGGCTCCCAGATCTGCCTGAATCCATTTGAACTGGTAGAAGATTTCAGCGACGAGGAAGACGTCCTGGTTGGGCTGATTTCTGCGATGGCGGCGCCGACGGAGCCGCTGAAGGACTTCCAAACTGCTGGGTTGAAGCGCCACCTGACGAACTGCTGGGATAAACATGGCAAGGCTTTGCTGGTCGATCACATCGAGCAGTCCTTGCTGAGCGATGAAGACCAGCGGATCAAGGACATCGGCAGCCAGCTCTATGCATTCACCTCCCGCGGCCAGTACGGCAAGTACTTCAACGGTCGCAACAACCTCAATTTCCAGAACCCCTTCACTGTGCTGGAACTGGAGGAGCTCAAAGGACGCGTCCACCTTCAGCAGGTAGTACTACTGCAGCTCATCTACCAGATCCAACAGGACATGTACCTCGGCGAACGTGACCGGCCAAAAATCGTGATCATCGACGAGGCGTGGTCGCTGCTGGCGCAGGGCAACGTCGGTGAGTTCATCGAACACGGCTACCGTCGCTTCCGTAAGTACGGTGGCGGCGCGATTGTCATCACTCAGGGCGTCAACGACCTCTATCAAAACAAGGTCGGCCAAGCTATCGCGGAGAACTCGGCGTTTACCCTTCTCCTGGGCCAGAAGGCTGAGGCCATCGACTCGATCAAAGAGAAGAAGCGCCTGCCTCTGGGCGACGGCGGTTATCGCATCCTCAAGACAGTTCGCTCCTACAAGGGCCATTACTCCGAAATCTTCATGCTCACGCCGCGTGGCGCCGGCATTGCACGCCTCACCGTCGACCCCTATTCCATGTTGCTGTACTCCACTGCACCGGAGGACGTGCAAGCGATCAGGAATTACACCCAGGCGGGTATGCCACAGGATCAGGCGATCCTCCAAGTACTGCGCGACCGTGGCATCGACGTGGGAATCATTGCTTCGGAGGCTGCGTGATGCGGAATCCGTTCAGCATCGATGCCAAGGTGCGGCGTACTGTCGAGGCCGTGAATTCGGCTCGGCAATGCCGACCGCTGGATTCTCGCTTTTTGCTGAAGGGGGTAACGCTTGCCTCGCTACTGGCAGGTGGAATTGTCCTCCTCGCGAGCCGCTACAGCATTGCGATTGCCACTCAGGAGGCCCTGTGCCTCCCACCGTACCGGGTCTGGGTCATCGACAAGGCAGACACCACCCCGGTACGTGGGGGGACCTTTGCGTTCAAAGCTAAGGGGCTGCAGCCAGTTTTCCCCGATGGCACCAACATCGTGAAAGTAATGGTTGGCCTGCCTGGCGATGAAGTTTCAGTGACTGAGGCAACAACAGCCATTAACGGAGAGGTAGTCGGCAATGGTTTGGCCGTTGCCACCGAGCGGAACCTTGATATTGCGCGGTATGTGCGTCATGGCCGTATAGAGATCGAACGATACTGGTTCATGGGCAGAACGCAGGACTCCTTTGACTCGCGCTACTGGGGGTCTGTTGCGCGCTCGCAGCTGTGGGGGAGGGCGTATCCACTATGGTGAGGCGTTTTGTGGTTCTGGCTGCCAGCGCTGCTCTCTCCACCGCCGCTTTGGCTGTAGACACCCTTCCAAGCAGGCCCGCGCTTAGTGACCTTGATCCGACTCTGCTTGAGCAGGCGAAGACGATTGTGGACAACAGCAGAGCGATAGCGGCCGATGCATCCCCGCACGACTACGAGTGGGTCAAGCGTGCCGGAGAGGAGGTGCGAGCGAGTACGGGAGAGCGAGACGGGGCAGCCGACAACAGCTCTCATCCGCCGCCGCACCCCCTTGGAGATGGGGAAAAGACTTTGATATTTGTCTCCTGGTCCATGGGCGCTCGTGCCATCGAAGATATCTTGGTGGCCTACGACGGAGTCCCCGGGGTTGGAGTGGTCTTTAGGGGCATCCCGGAGGATGTGCCGATGGCGACGGCAGTGGCGAGAATGCAGCGCCTAACCAAAGTCACCCGTTCCACAACTCCAATCCTCCTCGATCCACTCGCCTTCCTGCGCCACGGTGTCTTCGCGGTGCCATCAATTGGACGTGAGGATGGCGAGCAGCATCAGGTTGCCTTTGCTACTGGCAGCTCGTCGACCTCGTTGCTTTCTCAAAGGGTTGCCCAAGGTAAGCGCGGAAATCTTGGCTCCTTCGGCTCTACCACCGAGATCATTGAGCCTGACCTCATGGCCGTGGCGAAGTCGCGCATCGAGCAGTTGGACGTCGGCGCGATGAAGCAGCGCGCGATTGCTCGCTTTTGGGACAAGCAGCCGGGCTTTGTATTGCCAACCGTTGAACACAGCAGCATCAGGCCCGTTGACCCCTCTGTGATCATCCCGCAAGACATCCTGGGCCCAGACGGCCGAGTAGTAATCAAAGCTGGCCGGATGAACCCACTGGATGTGATGCCTTTCGGTATCAAGTTGGTGGTTATCGACCCAACCTCCTCCTGGCAGGTGGACCTTGCTCGCCGCGAGGTTGCTACGAAGGATGGGCTTCAGGTCATCGTGATCGCCAGCCACATTCCCGGTTCAACGTCGGACGTTGGCCCATCTGGTTGGGAGCTGTTCAACGATGTTCAGGACTCGATTGCAGCTCCCTTGTATCTCCTCCAGCAGGATCTAGCCGCGCGGTATCAGGTGACGGCTGTGCCTTCAGTCGTTACGGCCGAGGACAAGAAGTTCGTTGTACGGGAGATATCTCAATCCGATGCGCAGGGGGCAATCGATGCGATTCGCTAGTAGGATTTTCGTTGGTTTAGCGCTGGCTTTGCTGGTCTGTGTCGGCGCTCGGGCAAGCGAGGTGATGTGTGAGGACTCTGGGCTGCTGGGCCCAAAACTCTTCACCGACATTTGCTGGGCCTGCCTGTTTCCAATTCGGGTATCGGGTGCCCAAATCACGCCTGGAGTAGCGCCTGAAGGAGCGTCGAAGCAAGTGCTTTGCGTCTGCCAGAAAGGCAGCTCCGGGATCTATACGCCCGGCGTCGTAACCTCCATGTGGCAGCCGGCGAGAATCGTCGAGAACGTGCGCAAGGCCGGGTGTTCGCCCACTCTGGGTGGGATCACACTCCCGATGGGGAACTCCCGCACGTACGGACGATTGAGGCAGGACAACCTCACACAGACCGGCCAGGCTGCGGGATCGTTCTATCACACCCATTACTACGCTTTCCCGCTGCTGCAGATACTCGATCTGTACACGCCAACGAAATGCAACCCAGATGGCTACCTGGATCTCGACATCATTTCCTTCACAGAGATCGATCCAACCTGGTCATCTCCGACACTCGCTTTCTTTCAGAACCCTGAGGCTGCTGCAGTGGCGAATCCGCTTGCGATCGCGGCATGTGCCGCCGACTCAGCAATGGTTGCTGCAGGAAAGGAGCCGCTGGAAAGCATGTGGTGGTGCACCGGAACGTGGGGCGGCGTATATCCCCTTACCGGCGTTACGCCGGCGCAAGACGTGAACCGGTCTTCCGCGCTTTTGGCGGCACGGATGCTTGCTCAGCAACATCGCAGGGGACTGGCGCGTAGGACAATGGGTGACGACAACCTGTGTAACGCGAGCATCTACCCGACCTTACCGAAGAGCCAGTACAAGCTCACTCAGTTCTACCCGAAGTCGCAGAACCAGAAGGCAATGTGGATCGGTACGCCACCACAGCTTTGGGATGGTGGCCCTTCGCGCCACGTACCAGGTACTGGAAATGACTCCATGTACCTCATTTGGCGTTGGACAGACTGCTGCTCCAACCTCTAACAGGAGGCCCGGAGGGGCATCTCTATGGCAGATTTCCTTTGGATATACGCGCCGCCAGTAGCACTCATGCTACTGGTCGGCGCCGTTGCGCACACGCTTCTATTGGCCCGGCCGGCATACCGTGGCTGGTGGGGAGAATACAAGGTCAACTTCATGCTGAAGGTGTGCTTGAGTGGAGAGTACCGTGTTTTCAGCAACGCACTTTATCGCGGGCAGACCGATGATGAGACCACGCAGATCGATCACATCGTGGTGAGCCGGTATGGCCTGTTTGTCATCGAGACGAAGTGCTTTCGCGGGCGCATAGTCACGGACCCCAATGCACCGGACACCTGGCTGCAACGGGTAGGCCGGAGGAAGTACAAAGTCAGGAACCCGCTGCTGCAGAACTATGCTCACGTCAAAGCGCTTCACCGGGTAACCGGAATCCACTCTCAGCAAATTCGGAGTTTCGTCGTGATGGCGGGGCAGGCGAAATTTGTCTATGGGATGCCGGAGGGCGTTTTCAGCATCTGGTCTGTTGTACGGAAGATCCAAGCCTTTCGCGCACCGGTATTCACCGCCGGGCATGTTTCCTCGATCACGAAGGCGCTTGAAAGGTGTCGGGTCAAAGGGGGGTATTGGGCAGCTAAACGCCACGTCGAGCTGCTCAAGAGGAAAGAGGCTAGAAGGAAAAGTGCAGCCAGCAGTACGCCCCAAGAGGAATGCCAAGAGCGATCCCAGCAGTGGCCGCAATGACGACCAGGGCAACCACTGAGAAACTCCAAAACTTACCTTTATCCGTGGAGGCCTCCGGCGGGTCTTGAAGAACGCTGAGCCACCTGGAATGTTCGAATCGATCGTTTGCAGTAGCTTTTTCGCGCGTCGACAACATCGATGCTTCTCCGTAGAGGAGCTGACGCCCTGTGAGGGGCGTCAGCAAGCCACTCAGTCAATCGCAGTCTCGCGCGCCTCGATCTGCTCGACGGCATCAAGGTCATTGGATTCCGGCTCCACGAAGCCGCTTGCTTTGCGCTCTTCCTTTTCGGTCTGCTCTTGAGCGTCTGCCTGCTCAAGATCGGCCTTCATCTCTAAGGACTTGCTGGCGTAAGCCTTGGTTCTTGCGGCCTGACCGGTCCCAACCAGAAAGCGGACGAGTTTGTTGATCTGCTTATGCTTCTCTTGGCGGAATGCGTCAGCTTCACCGCTTTCAATCACTCCTCCCAACCAACCTGCGTCGACCAGCATGATCAGGTGGTCGTAAGCCTTCAGCAGGGCGCCGAACCGAGCGATTTCGGGGCTGGTGATCTCGTAGGCACGCTCCTGGGGATGGTCGTATTCCGGAAGGCATTGGGCGAGCGCGCCCAGCAGGGCGCTGATACGCGCGGTGTCGTCGCTGATTGCTTTTTCCGTGTCGGCGAGCTTGGTGCTTACTGCGGAAGCCACCGCCTGGTAATCGAAGCTCTTGAGCTTCTGCGCCAGTTTCCGGGCGACGACATCGATAACGAAGAGGGCGGTCATCACGTTATCGAAACGATTGCCGCTGAAGGCTTTAGCCTGTTCAGTGTTGAGTACGAGATGCCCCTTCAGCCGCGCTGTGGAGTATTGGTATTTCTTCGGTGCAGTTGCAGATTGGGTGGTCATGTTCAAGATCTCCAGTGTTGGTGGCCACCGCATTGCAACAGCGGCAGGAAGACTGGAATGGCTTTTTTCTGCTTGATTTACGCCGGAAATAGAAGTTCTCCCTGGAGGTGTTGACGACCGCTGTACCGGTAGAGAAAATCACCGCATCCATCGGGTTGTCCCGATCAAAAATTGCCTTAGGGCTCCGCCAACCTTCATAGCTGCTGTGCAGTTGTGGGTTTCCCAAGCTGTGTATGCACTTGGGGCTGTGCCCAGCTGAGCCAATCAGCTTAAAAAGCTGCTCTGCAACCTGCAGAGCGTCATCAAAAAAGGGAGGCATAGGCCTCCCTTTTTTCGTTTCAAAAACCCTGACGGGGCACACCTCCGTTAGGGGGTTCTCCGTCGGAAAAACGGAGAACTGAAATGATCAAATCCAATGAAACCCTGAAGGCGAAAGTGCTGGTTGGTTATGGCTTTCTGCTGTCCTTCCTGGGCGCGCTGTATGCCCCGGCGTTCGTAAAGGCAGTTGTGCCCTTTGCACTTTGCATCGTGCTCGCTGCTGCTTTGATGCACGCTCCGTCGCTCATGGCGCTAATCCGAGGGGCTCTGAAACGCCGCGCGAGAACGACGTCCCAGCAAGCTACACGCGTTGGAACGGCTACTGCAGTCTGGTGCGACCACATCGACTACGACAACTTCCACATGCCCACCTACCTGCGCCAAGGGGAGGAGTGCTGATGAATACTGTCCGTGTTGATTTTGATGAGCCGGCCTACCTCAGAAGTTACAAGGGGATGTGCGTCCATTCGCATCGGTACTGTCGTGACGATGTGACGCTGCAGCTGAATGATGATGTCTTGGCTCTCGAGCCCGTCATCCTCAATCGCCTGTATCGCCCGCAGGATCGGCTACAGCCGGCAATGCAGGCTGCAGTTGTTTCGGTCGAAGGGGAACTCCTTGAGCAAAATGACCACCGGGGACTGGATGCAGTCGATGCCGAAGCTTCGAACTCCTGTGCTGCTGAAGAAGACATCGAGCTTTCCTTCCGGCAGGGCATGGAGGGGGAGTTTGTTGAAGGGATCTACAACGGTTCAGGTTCGCACTGGTATCGCTTCAATAAACGTAATGGTCGGTCGTTCTATCTGCGCATTGGCAATCACCTCGTTTGGGGTGCGGAGCTGGCGATGGAGATCAATCGAACCAATATCCAGAAGGGGGACAGAATCCGGCTCACCTTCCTTGAGAAGACGCCGGTCACTGTGCCGATTCGAAAAGAAAACGACGAAGTCGAATGGAAGAACACGCACAGGAATTCCTGGCAAATCGACCGTATCGACTGATCCACCACGAAGCGCCCTACGGGGCGCTTTTCATTTCCTTGGAGTTACTCATGTCTGCAAATCAGATGGGCGTATACGCCCCCGAGAAGTTAGACGTGCTGGAAGCTGCAGAAGGACGGTGGAAATTCGTCTTCGAGCAACTGGCACCAGGGTTGGCAGATGCCAACGGCAAGCCTGGCCGAAACTATCCTTGCCCGGTTCACGGTGGTAGAGATGGGTTCAAGATCTTCCGAAAAACCAGCGACACAACCAGTGGCGGCGTATGCCGTACCTGTGGAATCAAGCCGGACGGCTTGGCGTTGGTGATGTGGGTAAACAGCTGGAGTTTCCACGAGGCGCTGCAGGAAGTCGGAAGCCTCATGGGAGTGAAGGACAAGCATGGTCGGACCGCCGGTGACGTTCAGCGGGTGATACCCCAGCGTGCTGTACCGAAGGCTGCCAGTAAGGGCCTATCGGATGAATGGGTAATCGCCACTCTTCGAACGATGGTGCAAGAGAGTGTCGCACTGACCCACCCGGATGCCGAACCTGCTCGTCTCTACCTTCGATCTCGCGGAATCCTTGTCTGGGACCGGCCTGAGTTGAGCCGCTTCGTGCGGTTCCACCCAAGGCTGACCCACAAAGGCCCTGATGGGGAGAAAACGACCTTCCCTGGGATCATCGGTGTACTGATGTCCCCGGCAAAGCAGGCCGTGACGGTCCAGAGGCACTTTCTGACCCCAAAGGGTGAGAAAGCCCCGATCGCGGAGCCGAAGAAGATGTTTGCAATTCCAAGCGATAGAGCACTGCCTGGCTGCGCGATTCCGACAGCTTCGCCTGGCAGCGTGATTGATGTCTGCGAAGGGTTGGAAACAGCGTTGGCAATCGAGACCGCAACGGGGTTGCCGGTATGGCCACTGGTAAACACCTACCTGATGGAGATGTTCGTGCCGCCGGCGGGAACTGAGGAGGTTCGAATCTGGATCGACAAGGACCGAAAAAGCGCCGGCGTGAATGCTGGAGTCGCGCTCAAAAAGCGCCTGTGGAGTTTGGGAGTTAGGGCCAGAATTCTGGAGCCGACACTAGACATACCGCATGGCGCCAAAGGGGTTGATTGGAACGACGTCCTGCTTTGGCAGGGCCCGGCCGGTTTCCCCGGGCAAGAGGTCTACCGCCACGTGCGGTAGGCCTCAGGCCTTCCCTCCTGATTTACTTTTTTCCGTACGTTTTTCTGCCTGAAAACGCCCTTTGCGCTTCACTCCGCCACGCAGAATTTGAGCATCGATTGCTGCGCCAAGGCGGTTTGCCATGCTTACTCACTCTTTCTCTGCCGCTGTTCTCGCCGTCTTCGCTACTGGAGCGATAGCGGCAGACGTACCCGCGGCCGCGCCTGCTGATCCCCTGGCTGGGAGTTCGTTCTACCAGGACAAGGAGCGTGGGTGGTTCTGGTATGAGGATCCGCCAGAAGAGACTGTTCCGCCGGTGGAACCTGAGAAGCCTGATCCACCCAAAGCGCCGGAGTCTCCGAAAACTCCTGAACCAGCGCCGGCTGCTGATCCAGCCCCTGGTACCGTCGCGTGGTTGCGCGTGATGCTCCCAAAATTACGGGACCAGGCGATTGACAATCCCACTCGCGAAAACATGAGCGCGTATTACTTTGCTCAGAGGTTAATGCTAGATAAAGCGGAGAGGTTCTCGCGCAATTCTGTTGAAACTATTCGTAATGATCCGTTCCTCGATGAGGACATGCGTTATCCAGCTTCAAACGCGGCAGCTGACGCCATATCCACCGAGTCTGGAAAGCAACGCGATCTACTGATGCGCGAAATTGCAAAGAGATCATCTCTTGTATTTTTCTACAAGGGATCGAGTTGCGTCCTATGTGATCAGGCAATAGCCGCATTTTCGGCACTAGAGTTTAAATATGGGTTCTCCGTCCTTCCGATTTCTATGGATGGCAATCCGCTGCCTAACGGCAAATATCCAAAAACGAAATATGATAACGGGCTTGCCAAAAAACTTGGTGTGATTACCGCTCCAGCCCTAGCCATCGCAATCCCACCCCATGATGTAAAAATTGTAGCGTTCAGTACCGTGTCTATGGACACGGCAATAAGCAGAATCTTAGTTGCAGCTAAGGATTCCGGGCTAATTACTGGTGAGGAATTGGCTGCAACTTCACGGGTAAATACTGTCGGCCTCATCGATTCGGCTTCTTTGTCGGACCTTCCTCCGGATGTAGTAAACAATCCATCAGAGTTTTCAAAGCGTGTGCGGGAAGAAGCGCGCAAAGCATTCATTAAAAGTGTTGGGGGTGAGTGATGAATCTAAAGCGGCTCGCTGTTTTGGTGGCTATTTCAATGTTCCCGATAATTGGTCAGTGCTCAATTCAAGAGCAGGTTGATCAAATGTTTAACGGAATGATCAATACAACCAAGCCTGGTGCTTATCAAACCGCATCGAGGGGCGTTGTTACGGGCGGGTCGGTAGTACTGAGGAATCGAATCTCAACGTCAAACTTGATCAGCATTACTCCTCCCAGCGCTAAAGCTGGATGTGGCGGTATTAATCTGTACTCCGGTTCTTTTTCATTTATTAATGGCGAGGAGTTCGTGGCACTGATGCGGAACATCGCTGCAAACGCGACTGGGATCGTATCTGGCTTTGCATTTGATCTCGCTATTGATGCAATGGATGCTCAAACTGCAGGTGTCATTCGGAACCTGGCGAATAAGATCCAGTCCCTAAATCAGATGTTCTCGAATAGCTGTCAAATTGCCAGCGGTCTAATTACTGATGCAAAAAAGGCTTATGAAGAGTCTTCAGACTTATCATCGGCGATCAGTGCCTTCGGTAATAATGTGGCTACGGACTTCTTCAGTGCAAAATCTACCGCAGATGATTCACCTGCCAACAGACTGGTCTCTTCCGGGAAAGCAACTAATTGCAAGGACGTTGGCAATGTTCTGTGGTGTGCCATGCAGAAGACAAGCTTAGCTTCTCAGATTCTGTTTGGAAGTGATGAGAATGCCGAGTTCATTATGTCGATGGTGGGGTCTTTCATAATTACACCAGCAACAGACGAGAAGGGAGGGAAGAACTTCACAGTCAACCCTCTCCCTACGCTCATCGGCAGCGATGGCTTAAAGATCTTCGTAGAGGGTACTAAGGACGCAGGTTATCAGGTCTACCGTTGCGATTCGAACGATAGCGGATGCACGAGCCCAAATATTGCAAACATGTCTACCTTTACCGGACTCTCCACACGGATTGTTGCAGACTTACAAAATAATCAAGTTCTCGAGCATATTGCGAATGGCGTGCTGTCGCCGGGAGATGATGCGCATATCGGCTACCTTGGTTCTAGCCGTATCGGTGTAAACCTCGTCAGAATCGTTCAGAAGAGCGGGGCGCAAGCTGGTTACGACTATTTGAATAAGTACGCGACTACGATCGCAGCTCAGTCGAGTTATAACCTAATTGTAATGCTACTTGGCGTTGCGGAAGCAGGAGTTACGAGTTCAGATATGCCCAACGCAAAGCAGAACCTTAAAAGTCTGCGATCCGCCAGGGCTGACATCAGAAGCCAGTACGACCAGTACATCCAGGTGAGTCTTAAAGATAAAGACGCCGACGCTGATGCATCCAGCATGATGGAGATGAGCCCGCCCGACGATGGTGGACACTTGTATCAAGGGTCGAGCAATCAGAGCAGTGGCTCATAAGGGGGAAGCATGGATTTTACAATATACACTGCGGGGAGCTCCGAGTTTCTCCAGATAATGCTCAATTCATGCGCCATGCTTACCGGCAGCGGTTCAATAGATGATATGGCGCGTATTGGCGCTTTGATGGGGGTTTTGGTTATCGGTTTCCAGGCAGGCTTCAAAAACCAGCCGATTCCTTTTCACGCAGTTGGCATCATGCTAATTGGTTACATGTGTTTTTATGGTCCCACTGCGACTGTTATTGTGCAAGACACTACGACTGACCAGGTTCGTGTTGTTGATAATGTTCCGCTTGGGCCTGCATTTGTTGGATCAGTTTTTTCGACTGTTGGTTACAGAATCTCTGAGCTGGCTGAACAAGCAAACTCAACCCCTGGAATGACACGTTACGGTCTTTTTTCGAGTCTGACTACACTTGCACGCGTGCGAGATGTGCTAAGGAATCCGGTTGCACTTGACCAGTTCCAGAACTACAAGAAAGGCGCGGGATGGGACTTGGGCCGGTCGTTCCAAGAGTACATGACCTATTGCAACTTTAATCCAGTCTTCCTCCGCAATAAAGCATCTGTGGATCAACTACAGCGCGCCGGAGATGTAGCATCGCTTCTATCAAACACTTCGGAGGCGCAATCGGTATATTTCTATGACTCCCCGAGTCCTTCTTTGAAAACTTGCGCTGAAGCCGGTCGTTTGCTTACTGCTGCACTTCAAGATGTGCTTCCTTCTGTCTTTGAAGATATCATGCAGAAAGGCTTTAGTGATGATGTTCATTCTGGGAAGCTTGTCAACTTCACCCAAATGCAAGGTGAGATCGATAATTCCCTCCAGTCCTTTGCTTTGTCTAATAAAAAAGCGTCAGAGTATGTTGCTGCTTCGTTGATTCAGCGGTATTTCAATCAGGGCCGTGTTGATGCACTGAACCATTGGCAAGAGCGGCGTGCAGCGATGGCACTTCAGCAGTCGCTCAGCCAACAGGAGATCCAGTGGGCAGGGAAGGGGGATAGCTTCAAGTTCTATATCAAACCCATGCTTGGCTTCCTTGAGGGATTGGTCTATGCGGTTGCGCCGTTCATGGCGTTGCTTCTGATGATGGGTTCGAGGGGGGCAATGACCCTGGCGAAGTTCTGCGCATTGCCGCTGTCGACTTCGCTCTGCATGCCTCTGCTGTCGGTGGTGAATGCGTTCACGCTTTGGTATGCCGGCGCCAAAATGGAAGCGATATTCAACGGGTACGACCCGATCTCCACGGGCTTCGCTCAGATGCAACTCTTGGACATCGACCAAGCCATAGGCTCAGCCCTTGGCCTGGGTGGTTACCTCGCGGCTTACACTCCCGCAATCGCCGCATCGATCGTAGGAGCTGGAGCCTTTGGCATGACTGCGATCATGTCGGGTGCGACCTCTGACACTAAGTTCAACAGCGAGGATATGACCCCTCGGACTCAGCGGCCTTCTCCAGTTATGGCGACGGAGGCAGTCTACACAGCCGACCAGGTTGGCAAGGGCGTCAGCGTTACCGGTGCGACACAATTGGCCGAAACGATCAGTGGGCAGCAAGCGGCTTCCGCCTACGTTCAGAGCTCGAAGAACGCCTCGGTAACCGCGACCGAGAACATGCAGCGATCTCTTCAAAGCGCGATTCAGCAATCTGCACAGACAACCACGGGTCAGCAGAACCTCGCATCGCTGGGACACCAGGTGGCGTCGAGCCTGAATCTTTCGCAGAACTCCCAGTTCACCAATGCCGCGAGCCAGCTCAAAAGTCTGGGATTCAATGAGAATAAAATTGCTCAGGGGGTCTTCGCAGCCAGCGCTGGAGCGGCGGCGCCTTTGGGCTTGGCAGGCGCACGTCTTGAGGATTCCGAACAGTTCCAGAAACTGTCATCCACTCAGCAGCAGCAAGCCCAACAGGCCTTTACCCAACTCACTTCAGCGGTGCAGGCAAGCTCGAACGACCAAACCGCCTTCAACGCTGCAGACTCGTTCAGTCGCTCTTCCCAGGCGAGCGTAAGCCAATCGACTGGTGAAACTCTCAGTCAGTCCATCGGGCAGGCGCGTCAAGCGCAGGAAACCTACTCCCGGGCTTCGAAAATGGAGAATGTTTACGCTGCGAGTCAGTCATTGAACCTCAAGCAGGCAGCAGTAACTTCGCTGCTTCGTGGAGAGTCTCGTGCGGAGTCTGCCCAGGCCCTTGCTGAGATTGCCGGCCAAACCGAAGGAGGGCGTGCGGCGTTTAATACGGCGATGGCGAGCGCTTCTATCCGCGGGCTCTCGACCGATAGGGAAGAGCGTGTTGCCATGGCTGCAATACGCGCGTTGAACCAGGACGGAAGGCTGGGTGACTTGGTGAGCTCGAAGATGTCGCCGTTCGACTTCTCCATGGCTGCCGTCAGCGGCAACGAGAGCTCGGGGCTGACCGAGACCTCAATCAGTACAGGCAACCTGCAGACCAGGATGAGTCAGCTAGACGCCGGAGCGTCCGAGGCTTTCCGTAGTAACCAGGACATGACCAGATCTGGCCTCACTGACATGAAAGAGAGTGGCCCCCTGGTCGTCCAGGAGGCGCGCGACGGTGCGATCGACAGAGTCAATGAAGAAAGGGATATGTCGAACGAGCGGATGAACGCGCTGCAGGCTGACAATCCGGTACCAGTGAACAAGATCGCCGTGGCGTCCACCACACCCGTGCATGATACCGCTGAGAGTTTCGCCACCAACGGACTCGACGCAGTTGGAATGGGGATGACCCAGTTGATCGATAAGGCAGTTGGAATTACCAATACAGACCCTAAAAGCGAGTACGTGGAATCTGCTAAAGACTATGTGAAGAACCCAATGGAGCTAAACGGCGTCATGGTAGAGAAGGTGGCAGAGACGCTGGGGGTTTCACAAGATAATCCTGTTGTACAAACGACGAGTAGCTATCTAACACATCCGATTGACTCCACATTCACCGCTCTTAGACAATTATCTACGCCAATAACAACCGCACTCGAAACAGTGAAGGCTGCTTCTGCGAAGGAACGCCCGCCGAAGATCGATTAAAAAAGGGGCCATACGGCCCCTTTTCTTATACAGGTCAAATGCTTTGTTTCTCGAATCGATATTTGCGATAAGCAAGGAAGAGTAGGAATACTATTGCAGCACTAATCATTCCTTTATATTCAATGTAAGTCGCTGATTTTCCCGCAAGTGAATAGATCGCACTAACGACGTTGTTCATCACCTGGCCGGCAATGTAAAGAATAAGAAGGAGAAGTAGCTTCTGGCCAGGGCTCCTATGCACAGGGCGCTTTACACCATCCCAGTTGGACGAAAGGCAGAACGGGCAAACTGAGTCGATCGGGTGGCCAGCACCGATGCGACCACCCCATTCCCAACCGACATAAATGCCTCGGCTCCTGACTACCTGCGGCACCATGTGGTGTCCGCAGCAATGGCAGAGCACGGTGGACTGGGTCATGAGGCGGTCTCCTGATATCGCTTTGATGTCATGATCGCATGGGGTTCACTGAATCCCAAATCAATCAACGCCAGGTCTATGACAGGTTAGGGCGATTGCCAACGTTGCTCATCTCGGTCAGTTCATTCGCCAAAGCCCGACAGTGAGGGGGGCAGGGACTGCAAGAGGGGCGCACTGGCCCCAGCACTTGAGCTAGTGCTATTCAGACCTTTCCTTGGTCGGGCTTGCCTTTGTCAGTGACTGCACCATATGCACTTGGCTGGCTTGAGTACAAATCGAGCGTTGATCTCGCTGCAGCTGGAGCACTCCTGCATCAGGATCTCCCCAGACTTTATCGCATTGCTCAACTGGAATGCGTTCGTTGGGCTGATGGTGTCGCCCTTGGGCACATTCAAGGCATCGCAGATTTGCTCGTACTCCCGATGGGCAGCCATCAGGGCGCGGACGTTTGTTCTCCGCAACGGATCGTGTGCTAGCAGCCTGTAGATTGTGAGGTACAGCAAGCTGTGCATCGGGTACTCAGCGAGTGTCGTTTCTGGGATTTGAATTCGCCCGCTCTGTGACTGCGCCCCGGGTACTCCGCGGGTGATGTTCCGCTTGAGCTTCCCGGCGTCCTCAGGGGACATCCCTGTTGCCAGCGCGACGAGTTTCGGCTGGATGCGAGCTAGCAATAGCTCGCGCGCGATAGATTCGGTTGGAATGGTGGGCCCGAAGTCCTGCATGCGGCCGCTGCCATCCGGGTTCTTTTTCAGGAAAAATCGGAGGTCCCCGAGAAGCACCAGGGTCGTATCGTGGATTTGGTCTCGGGCGGAATTTGGATTCAGCCGAAGCTTTCGGACAGGTGACCGGATGCTGATGGTGAACCCACCGGATCGGATCAGCATCAGCCGCTCCTCGAAAGACGAGGTCTCCATCAGGCGAAACGCTGTGTCGTCCAAGCCAATGGCGCTAAGAGTGTTGAAGCTATTGTGGCGCGCGAAGTTGAAGAGTTCAGTAAACATGGTCAGACGAAGGCCGAGATTGAAAAACTGCTTGTCGTCGAGGTGCGTATTCCCCACGCTCAGCGTTTCGTACTCGATTCGGTTGATCGACACCGGCAGTGCATCCAGGGCTTGTAGCTTGGGAGGGCTCGCTACAACATTTGTGAGCCAGACAATATCATCCTGACGATAGCGCTGCTGCATCAGCACCAGCTTGAATGCAGCTTCATCCTGAATTAGCCATCTGACCGCCATTTGGACCAGGGTTCGGTTGATCGTAAACTTCATGCTTAGTTGTCCTTATTTCTTCAGCATTTGAATAGATCGCCAGATGGCAATTACATCTTGAGCGTACAGGCGCGCATCGAGCTCGCGGGTGGGATTCATCGTGTGATAACCGCCGATGGCAAGCTGCATATCCGCAGGGTTTGCAGATATTGACTCACAGAGTATGGCTGCGCCTACCTTTATATTTTCCACGGGATTGAGCAGAGCACTAGCATTTTTCACCCGGCCACAGTTCCACCTGCAGTTTATCTGCATGATACCTATATCAGTCAGCTTATCTTCCTGTAGGTATCTGACGAGGAGAGCCTCTGCTTCACCTTGGGTTTTAGGGTAAGCAGGACCACTAGGGCCGTTTCTTAGAGCGTAGGGCTGTGGGGATATTAGGCCTTTCGCTACCGCGCCGTGCGACTCTTTCAATGCCAGCGAGAAGAGTAGTTCAGGCTCAATCTTGCACGGAGCGCTCAGAGCTGCTCGCTCCCAAACTGTTCCCTTGAGAGTGAAACCTATCGACTCGCCAAATGCAGGTGTCAGCGCTGAAGTGCACAGCACTCCTGCTAGCAGCATTGCCTTATGGCTTCTGAATACCGGCATCCCTTATCCATCCCGCTGGCTTCTTCGGCTTATGCGACGTGCTCGCTGGTTGTACTTCCTGTGATGTACCTGGAGGTTGAGTAACGTCACCAGGTATTCCCGCACTCTGAGTACATTTGCTGAGGTACATAGACGCCATTACGATTAACCGCTTGGCACGGTACTCGGGCGGAATGTTATCCAAGTGCTCGTACAACTCTTGCTCCGCAGGCGTTATTCTGCATTGAAGGCGCATAATATTTCCTTGGCCGGCGCGTCCCTGCGCCATGAGATTAGTCTTTTGCCAAACAGGCAAATCCGTCCGCATTACTGCGAACGCTGTTGTCGGGTTTAATGACTAGCGCTTCCGGGAATTCACTACGAGCAAATCGTTCATAGGTATCTGCTCCACCACCGCCTAGAACAACACAGTCGACAGTGCGCCCGCGCAAGAAGCGCAGACCTTGTTTGATTTCGGTGAACACACCTGGAATTACGCGATCTGCTGCGAGACGGAGGTAGTCGTCAAGGAGAACCTTTTGTCCGAAGAGGTAGATGTAGTCATTTCCAGTTTGGAGTGCATGCTCGATCTTCTCAACACCAGGCACGCCACCGTTATCCTTGGCGATTTCTTCGTTGCAGGCGTCAAGAAGTACAGACATAGCTTTCAGGCTACTTCCACTGGATTTCGCCACCAGTTCCTGATGGTCAAAAACTACCCAATCAACACTGAAGAACCCAGGATCGATTACGAGGGTGAGGGATTGCTCCAGTACGGCGCCGTGCGCGGTATTGCAATAGATGTCAGTGAGTGTTCCGAGTGGCTGAGCAACCACTTGCACATGTTCAACTGTAATTTCGCGTTTGAGAGACACTTTATGGCGACCAAGCATCCGGCTCCGTACTTGTTCGACGTAGCTATCATCACGCGCTTGGCTTACGGGAAGCCCGGTCACAAGCCTGTGGATCGTGTCGCCATCCTGTGCGGCATGCAAAAGCGATGCTTTGAACAATGCCTCATAAGCATCCGTTGCCGTGTAGTCCTCGTGAAGCTCTCTTCCTTCTTGAACGCGTCCCGGAGAAGCAAATGCAACCCACTGTGTATCGCCGACAGTAACAATTACCTCACCAGCCCGAAGGCCCGCATCACCGGGTAGACAGGTCAAAGGCGCAGCCTGAGCGGGGCCTTGAAAGGTCTGAAACTCGGATTCGCCGTGGCCATACACCCCGATTACGTTGCTATAGCCGATATCGAGGCCAAGGAATCTCTGCATCTGGATCTGTCCTTCAGTTGATCATGCGACGGAATGCCGTTGGATGACGGCGCAACACGCATCACTTCGTTTGGAGTTCCTGGCTCAACTGCTAACCAGGTGAGTCACGCAACAAAGCTGCGACGTTTGACGGCGATGCAGATGTTGGCGCCCAAGATTCCGTCTGAAAGGCTTTTTCCAACCAAAAAGTGGTAAGAAAAAAACCTATTTCTGTTCTACCACGGCAAAAAATGATCCCAAGCCAAGTAGGAGATCGCTTTTGTCATCATCACCAAGCACAACCCCAGACCCTGTTGCCGTCGTCGATCAGCTGTACAAGCAGCTTCGCGAGCAGGCCGAGGAAATGCGTGACCAGTTTTTCCAGCGGGCGCTGGCGCTGCAGGTTGATAAGAAGGGGCACGTACCAATCGGGATCGCTGTACTGGAGCCATCCGAGAACTCGTTTGCAGCGTATTGGGTCCGGATCTTCATCTCTGCGCAGGGGCGGTCGGTGCGCACGATCAACAAAGGGATTGGCTTCAAGTACCCAGTTGGAGCGTTCAGTTTCGTCAAGCAGCCGCTGAAAGGGCTGGTGCGTGCTTATGAAATGGAGCTCGCGACACTGCGGCAGCTTGCCTCTGAAAACCGTGCCCTTCGAAAGTCGCTTCAAGCTCATCATGGGAAAGTCACCAGGCAGGTTACACAAGCCTCGTTCCGCAGCCTGGCCGAGGTGCCTGACGCGCGATCCGAGTAGCTGACATGACGTCAGCCTTTGTCGTGATCCCATGGAGTCAAGTGCAGCGCAACCCGCAGAAATACGGGCGTCAGCCATCCCAGCAGTCATCAAGGGATAGCTGAACATGATGGCTGAGTCGGGCGTAGGTGTTCCCCCGCTCCGATAGAGATCTGTGCCGGGGCACTAGGTGTCAGCCATATCTGGAGGCATCAGCCATAAGCAGGTGTTTTAACCCATGCTGCTATGCGAAATGAAGGCCCAGACTTCCATAGATAAGAGATGGAAGTCTGACTGTGACTGACACCGTGTCGCGAAGCGAAGAACAACTTGAGGCCGGTTTTCCTTCGAATCACGACCCACGCTTTCGGGCTTGGGTTTCGGATACGCAGCGGATAATTGGCGTGGGGCTGCCAGTGCTAAGGGCCCATGCGCCAGGCAGGAATGTGATGCGTCGGCTTACCCCCTCTGACTCCCACTGAGGGCGAGGGAAAGCAATTCAACCGGAGGAAGGATTTGGAGTTCCGCAAGCTGGAGGGGGGGAAGTACTTCCCCCCGATACTACCCAATGGGGAGTTTTTCTCCCTGGTGCCACAGAGTGGACGCGTGATGAGGATATTCAGCGTCACCGCCGACGGGCTGTTCGCTGAGGGCATTCATCTGCTGTGGTCCGAGATCGAAGGCACGAGCTTCGTGGGCACCACATGCCGCATCAACTCCCGGAAATATGCATCCGCTGGATTTTCATTCAACGTCGACGCCTGCATGATCCAGAACGAGTCAGGGCTGAAGTCGGACTTCGTTCAAGGTTACCCGGTAGGGTACTGCCTCTTAAACAGGATCACTTTCGAAGCTCAGCGGATGAGATTCAACTGACCCGTGTCGCGCAGTGAAGGGGCGTGTAGTTCGTAGCAGGAGTTAAAGAAAAATCATCCGTGATCTCCTCTAAGCCGGCAGTTCAGAGGAATAACCTGTGCCTCATATGTCAGCTAATCCGTCTTACTCTCCACCTTGGCTCCTGATCGGCTGTGAAGTCGATGCCATATCTGAGAACGTAAATGACGGGTGACCGGTCGTAAACTCCTGTGACGCGATAGATTGGCATTCCGGATGTGATTTTCTGGTGCGATTTATCTCCGTTTATCACCAATCCACTCCAAATATTGTTAAGTGTCTCAGTGCCCTTTACCTCTAAGGCTATGACTATGTCGGCAGTGGTCACTACCAAGTCTGCATCGTCAAGGTTGTATTGAAACGTGCAATCCGGGTAAAGAGACCGGAAATGAATCTCAGCAATCGCCATTGCCAATTTTCCAGTGTTTGAGCTCTTGCCGCGTACCAAGTCGCGCTGAATGGATGTGAACTGTTCATCCGTCAGGTGTAATTCAATACGCTCCATATTCATGCTCCATTAGTAATGTGTATCGGATGTGATTCGGGTGGCTTTCTTCCGCCCACAGGGTCTTTCACTATGCCGGAATCTGTAGTTGATAGAGTCCAGGCTAAGCAGAAATCTTTATTTTAGCTGTTGCTACTGGCAATTTAACAGCAGAAAGTACGCGAGTGCAGTCAAAGAAAACCTATCGCCATCATTGGCTTTGAGGAGGGCAAATGCCACAGACGTTGCCTTGGGTTTGGAGAATACGGATTCGTTGGGAGGGTGATGAGTCGGAGTGTATTCACCTTTGTGCCAGAACGGACTTAGATGGTTTCATCTATACCGAACCGAGCGGAATGTACTTCAATCTTGCGTCAGAACACTCTGGCCCGGAGTCCGCTCTGGCGGCTGGTAGGCAGGAGTTGTTGCAACTGAATGGCATAGCTGTAATAGAGCGCGTGCGAGGCAGTTGGACGCTTGCCGGACTGGAACAGTCTCGAAATGAAGGTCCACCCACTAGCTACCTCTGTCCCAAGGGGATAGAGGGTACCGCCTATGGACGTCCAACTATTTGCGCTCGTGGTCCCGATGGGACAGTTACACCACCGTTGCCGCAGTTATACCGGCGCTCCACGAAAGAGAATCAATACTTCGCCAAGGCGCTGCGTCTGCTCAGTACTCTCCAGGCAGATGATTGGGCGACGCTTTTCAACGTCACAGAACTCGTGCAGACGGTCGGGCGCACCACTCTGAAATCTTGGGGGGTGATTGAACATTTTGATCGCATCGGTTCTGTCGCGAATAACGCATCCGCAAGCGGCGATAAAAGCCGCCACGCCATTCAGAGACATGCCAAACAGGTGGAGCCGATGGATTTTGGTTTGGCGAAGGAGCAGGTCGTTTCGGCTGTTAAGCGGTGGGGACGTCATCTGGAACAAGATGAGCTTGCCGACGAGGAGTCTTGAACAGCCGGAATCCGTAGTCGATGGTCTTTTGACGACTACAAATTCCGGTATGGATCTGTATTTGTATCGAAGACTTGGCTTACCGATTTCGGGCCAGCCTGAGGGTGTTTACTGTCTCTACGTTGCATCTGGCGGAGCAGTCCAGGGCTTTATTCAGGTCCATTCCTTCTTGCTCGGGTCCCACTGGCCTTGGTGGAGCTCCGGACGTTGGGAGCCTGCTATCACGGGACCAAAGAACTGGCGTAGGTCGGACAATAGATCCTCGAATGGCGACGGTGGGTTCACCTGCGGATTGAGGCGCAGATAGCCCTGCCACTGTTGGCCGACGATCTGAACAAAATCCGGACTGAGGCCAACGGGGATACCGGTAGGAATTGTTGCGCCGCGGCGCTCAAATGTCCCGGAGATCGCCCGGATCAGAACTGGCATGTCCAGCGGAAATGTTCGGATGATCACCCAGATATCGAAGTAATCCTTAAGCCTGCTGTTGATCGCGCCGAAACGAACCATCGCCTCGAATTTCTCGGCGATTACTGTCGCCTGCGGGTACATCAGGATGCGAGCTTCGGGCAGTCCTGGCAGAAGACCGGGAAATCTTTGCGACTTTGGCGCAGGGTAAACGTGGTCCCCAAAACCGATATCTACCTGCACTGTGACCCTGGCGGTGTGGATTTGCCCTTCCACGGTTAGGGAGATCCCTCGATAGTGCTCATCCTCCCTCACTGGCTGCACGGAGAGCGTTGCGGGATCGAAGGTGATGCCGTCTTCTGGTACGACGACCATGCAGACCTTTCGAAACAGCGCCAGAACCGCCTCTGGGCTGGGATCTCCATGGCCGAGTAGATCAATGTCTTTCGTCGGGCGGTACACGTGCTCGGGCCAGGTCCCATAGAGCATTGCACCCTTGAGCATGTAGCCTTCCGCCTCGGGGAGTTGGCTAAGTCGATAGAGCAGACGCTCCTGCGCATAGCGCGTCTGGACGAGGTTGAAGATATCGCCTCGATCTCTCGCGCGATTCATCAGGCGGGCGTTGATGGAGGCCCCGGGGTTCTTGATGGACCTGACGCTCATTGAAGGGCTCTCAGGTAGAGCGCGACCCGCTCAGCCACTCGATTGATTGCTGCAAACCGCATCAACTCACTGGGCGTCGCTTTTCGTTGCCGAATGGCGTCTTTCAGTGCCTCTACTGCTACGTCCTCACCCACGATTCGCCGGTGTTTGAAGCAATCCGCCACGGTTTTGGCTGGACAGAAGATTGGTACCAGCACGCCTTCGATACTGATGTGCTCGATGCCGGCGGACATCACTTCGCCGGTCGCGCGTATGAATTCCAGTCGCAGCCCCTGGGCGTTGGGTGTTCTAGCCTTATGGGGGATCGTCATCCAGACCGCGTGGGGCAGCTGGGTGGTGAGTTGGTGGTAGTGGAGGGCGCTGATTAGGCTGATCACTCCGTTGGGTACTCTACGTGCCGCTTCAGCCAGATCGTGGGCGGCGTGCTCGCCGAGACGATTTGGATCCTGATAGAGCCCCCGGGAAAGACGGAAAATATCGCCCGAATCGCAAAGACGCTTCAGGTAGACCAGCGGGATGCCGGCAGCGGTGAAATCTCGCGCGCGAACGATTCCCCTGTCTTGAACAAGGCGAAGGGCTCGTTCCCGATGAGTCAAATCATTCTGGATCATTTGTTATTTATCGTAGGCATTTACGATTATTTGTCACCAAAATATAACACTTGAGAGATAATCAATGACGTCATATATTTCATATGACCATGAATCAGTCTAGCCCCCCCGACGAACTGTCACCCCAGCAAGTAAGGGCAGCCCGAGCCCTACTGGCGTGGTCTCAGCAGGAGCTCGCCAAGAATGCTGGCGTAGCGACCTCCACCGTGGCCGATTTTGAGCGCGGCCACCGGACACCTATGGCCAATAATGCGGCGGCTATCCGCAATGCCTTAGAGCGCGCCGGCATCAGCTTCCCGCCCCAAGGCGCTGTGATCGGTCCGGCTCTTCCCCCTATAGCGCCGCCTGCATCAGTCGCTCCATCGGGCATCCCTTTGCGTTGGGTGACGTCGCAAGATCTTACCGATTGGGCCAATCGCACTGATGCTGCTGGAAGCATGTCAACGCTGCTCTCCCACTTGGTTTATGCGTCTGAGGGGGCCGGTATCTGGCGGCGATTCCCTGCAGAAGAAAGCGTTAGGCATTCAGGGTGGGATGGCGTGACCTCGGGTGAGGCCCGCAGTCGTTACGTGCCACCAGGGGAGACCGGTTGGGAGATCACCACCCAGAGAATGGACATCGCGGGAAAGGCAACTAGCGACTACAGGAAGCGAACAGAGAATCCTGACCCGCTTGACCCATCCACCTCTACCTATGTGTTCATCTCAACACGCCCTTGGCCTAAGAAGCACGAGTGGGTTAACGAGCGGAACAAAGAGGGTGTGTGGAAGGACGTCCGAGCCTACGATGCTGATGATCTCGTCCATTGGATTGAGCAAACTCCATCGGTTGGGCTGTGGCTCGCCAGGCGATTGAATAAACGACCTGACGGCGTGCATGAGCTCAGCGAAGTCTGGGAAGAATGGTCTCTGGCGTCGATCCAGCCACTCTCGGAAGAGCTGGTGCTCAGCGATCGCGACCAAGACGCGATAGAAACACTTCGTTGGCTTAGAGGCGTCCCTTCCATGTTGTCGCTTCAAGCGAGCACAACTGAAGAGGTAGTCGCGTTCTTCCACGCCACGCTGAGCATGCTCCCCAACGAACTCTCAATGGCATATCGCGCCCGTTCCCTAGTCGCTGCGACGACAAAGGCTGCGCGAGATCTAGCAGTGGCGCCAGCGCCGCTGATTATGTTGCTGATGGAACCTGATCCAGGTTTGGCGAAGGTGCTAGTTGGCCGTGGGCACTATGTCCTCCAGTGCTACGACGATCGCCAAGTAACTCAGGGCGACCTTCGCGTGTTGGAGAGACCATCACGTGAGGGCATCATTTTTGCCCTTACCCAGGCTGGGGTTCCCGAAGCGAAAGCTGATGCGCTCGCTCGCGACTGTGCACGCAATCTGACCGTGCTAAGGCGCCTTATGTTTGCAGCACCCGGTCGTCGGCCGCGGTGGGCTGATACCTCTCCGAGCCCTGTGCTCCGTGCTGCCCTTCTAGCCGGCGGCTGGGACGAATCTTCTGAGGCCGACTGTGCGCGGATCGCGGAGATCGCTGACCTGCCGTACGACAAGCTCGTGGTTGAATTGGCTTCCTTTGCTGGCAACTTTGATAGTCCGCTTCAGAAGGTTGCGTCAGCCTGGCGGGTCAGATCTCCTATCGATGCGTGGATGCTGCTCTCTAAGTCGTTGAGCAGCGTGGAGTTGGCGCGGTTTGAGAATGTCGCACTTCAGGTTTTGGAGGCCGAAGATCCGCGATTTGGAATGGCTCCCGATGAGCGCTGGTTGGCTTCTCTGCAAGACATTCGCCCCAGCTATTCGGAGCTGCTGCGCCACGGCGTTGGGAAAACGCTGATCCTGCTCGCATTGTGGGGAGATACTGCCGAAGCAAAGCGCAGCGCGGACCAGATCGTTCGGAAATTGATGGGAAATGCCGACCAGGTGCGCTGGTGGTCTCTCTCCAAGGATTTCCGCCTGCTTGCCGAAGCATCGCCCCAGGCATTTCTCGACGCGCTAGAGGACAGCCTGGAGCAAGAGGATCAGCCGCTGGGCTCACTCTTCACCATTGAAGACGGAATTGGCGCAGGAGCATCGCACTTGTGCGATCTCCTCTGGGCTCTCGAGTCACTAGCGTGGTCTCCGGAGCATCTTGCTCGCGTGGCTCGGGTTCTGGCGAAGCTCGACTCCATCGACACCACCCCCGCGCGATACATGAACCGGCCTAGCAACAGCCTGCGAAATGTATTTCTCCTTTGGGGCCCTCAAACCTATGCAACATTGGAGCAAAGACTAAAGATCCTTGATGTACTCAGGAAGCGTGAAAGCGAATCTGCTTGGCGTTTGATGCTCGGCATGCTTCCTAAGGGCAATGACACATCGACCCCTTCTCCAAGTCCGCGGTGGCGCGATTTCACCCCAGAAAGGGTCGAGGAGGTCTCTTGGAGTTTGATAAGCCGCGGTGTTGTAGAGATTACTCAGCGTCTGATCGCAGACGCAGGTCGCAGTGCGCTGCGTTGGAAGGACCTCGTAGATCGGCTGCCTGATCTTGTCTCGGGACCAGGTGATGTCTTGGGTGCGCTTGAGGTGGCGGAAAGGGAGATATCGGACGAAGAGGGGCGCACTGCGCTTTGGGGGGCTATTCGACGGACGCTACACCACCATCGCCAATTCCACGACATGGATTGGGCTATGCCTGAGGACACGCTGGCTCGGCTCGAGATGATCTACGAGCGATTTACCCCTAAGGACGAAATACAGAGCCTGAATTGGCTCTTTGCTGGCGGCGTTTCTGTGCCACGGCCCTCCTCTGGATGGGAGGCAGAGGAACGAGACATTGACGAGCTCAGAAGACGTGCAGTCAACGAGCTCGTTCAAACTGGCGGGCCGGAGGCCGTTCTTGAGCTCGCTCGTCAGGTTGAGCATCCGATGCTTGTGGGGAAGGCACTATTCCAGACTGACAATCCAGAGCCTGTTGTTCAGGCAGTTGTAGAGGCAGCTCTTCTTAGCGGCGACAGCCGGCAACGCGAAGTGGCGAGGGGATACATCGCGCCTAGGTTCCACCAAAAGGGGAAAGAGTGGGCCGAGGCGTTGCTAAAAAAAGCGCGTACCTCTAACTGGAATCCGTCATCAATTCTCGCGATTCTGCTCTCACTTCCGGGAAATGCTTGGACCTGGGAGCAAGCGCATCATGCCGGAACGGCGATTGAGGAGAGCTATTGGAAGTCCGTTCCTGTGTTCTGGTCGAAGGAACATAAGGACGAGGTCATCTTCGCCATCAAGAAGTTTGTGTCAGTCAGCAGAGCTCGAGCTGCAGTCGCTTTTGCTGGGCGAGACACCGGCCTACAACTAGAGACGGAATTGCTTGTCGATCTGCTAAATAGAGCGGCGCTGGAGTCAGCAGAACCATCAGCCGACCCTAACGACGGGACAATGTTCCAGCACTACGTAGGCGAGATTTTCCAGTGCTTGGATAAGCGAGACGATCTGGACAAAAACGCTCTAGCTCTTCTGGAGTGGAAGTACCTGCAAGTTCTAGAGCATTCACGGCGTCCGCCCAAAGCGATTCTTGTGGCCCTGGCTGAGCAACCAGCGTTGTTTGTTCTGATGCTCTCGGCTGCGTTCTCTCCAAGCGAGGAATCGAATCAGGAGACTGCTCAGCAGGAGGACAGAAACGCCAGTGTCGCAAGCCAAGCCTATCGCCTCCTAAGACTGTGGAGTCATCTACCAGGTACACGTGAAGACGGTTCCATCGACCATGACGCACTCATCAAGTGGGTTGACGAAGTGATCGTCTTGGCCGAAGCACGGCATCGTAAGGACATTGCCTACGATCAAATCGGGGCGATTCTGTCTGCTTCTCCAATGGGCGCTGATGGGAACTGGCCGGCGGAGCCGGTGCGAGAAGTCATCGATGAACTGCGCAACAAGACGCTGCTAAATGGGTTCTATGCAGGAAAAGTAAGCCGGCGTGGCGGCACAACCAGGCTTCTTAGCGCTGGTGGAGCGCTTGAGCGTACCGAGGTGGAAAAATACCGGAGATGGGCGCAGTCCGTGGCTCTAGAGCATCCTTTCACCGCAAGAGCGCTTGAGTGGCTTGCCGAGAGATACGAGGCTGAGGCGCGTTTTCACGACGATGACGCTGAGCGTCGGGACTGGTTCTGATTTTTTGAGACGTTCACTGCCTGAGTCAAATACAGCTGCCCATCCGCTGCTGGTTAATCGACTACAAAATCCGGCACGGCTGGGCTTGGACTTCGACTGAACTGATTCGCTCTGAGTGCTACGCCCGAGTCCACAGTCCTTAACGACCATCCTGCTCCAAATTCCCTCACTCAAAATGACCCCAAGCATTCACGTCTTGACGTTTATATCAAAATGGATATAGGCTGATTTCACTGGGCGCAATGAGGCAACGGCGCCGGCGGATCAACCTTTCTGAGGTTGGGGTCCTTCGGCAGATGCGTCCAGCACTCAAATGAGGAAAGGGCCATGAAACGGGAATGTGCTAACAATCTGGGTCGACGTCGGAGGTTCTATGGAACTCGAGCAGCAGAAGGATGTGGTGTTTGTTGGGAGCAGCCTGGACGATCTGCGGGACTGTCCTGCTAAAGCCAAGCAACGGATTGGCTTCCAGCTCTCCCAAGTGCAATGCGGTGACATGCCAAGCGATTGGAAGGCGATGCCAGAGGTTGGACCTGGCGTGATGGAAATCCGGGTGAGTTGTGAAGGGGCTTTTCGCGTGTTCTATGTGGCCAACCGGCCAGACGCGATCTACGTGCTACATGTCTTCCAGAAGACCACACAGCAGACGGAAAAGCGTGACATCGACCTGGCGAAAGACAGGCTGAGATCACTGGGATGAGAGAGATGGGCGACCCCCCTCCGGTCAAGGTCTGGCCGAGAGGGGGCTCCTCGTCACTGCTGTCCTGCTCTACTAGAAACACATACTCATCGAGAGGAAATAAATCCATGGCAAACGAACGCGCTACCAATGTTTGGGATGCGCTGGTTGATTCGCCAGAAGAAGCCGAAAACCTGCGTATCCGTGCTCAACTCATGCGGGAACTCACAAGAACCGTCAACGGTTGGGATGTACCGCAAAAAGATGCTGCCGCTCGTCTGCACGTCACGCAGCCGAGACTTAACGACCTGCTCAAAGGAAAGATCGACAAGTTCTCCCTTGATGCTCTGGTAAACCTGCTGGGTGCTGCCGGCCTGGATCTGGAGATCTCGGTGGTCCAACGCGCGGCATGAGCCGCTGGTGAGGTGCTGGTATTGGATTGACTAGTCGACTTCACACAAGCAAGACCCTGAAGCCCTGCCCGAAACGGTGGGGCTTTTTCATGTTGGCTTCTTGATTGGATGCCTTAGACGAGTTGGCCGCGATACTGGGCCGCTTACGCGCAATCGGCCAAACAGCGCCTGGAGCCGAGTAGATCTCGGTGGCCCTATCAATTAGGCGAGGAGGCAGGCGAGGTGAGATCGGCTGGTGCTGGATCATTTCCCACGCCTTCTGGCATGTTGACGAGGTAGTTTGATAGCGATTTTTGCCAGGCCAGGGAGGGGGTATGCCGACGACCTACGAAGTACGTGTGGTCAGCACTCAGAAGAAGTATTCCAAAGAGTTCCAGACCGAGAAGGAATTCGCGGATGGTTGGAAATCAGTTCTGCAGCGGGCACACGGAGCTCAGGTGATCTGCCTTTGCCCCGGCAATGGCAACCGTTACCTCTCGGTGAAGCACCGAGAGGGAAGCGACAGCTATCACCTTGCCCGGTACGCCAACACTGGCCCCGAACACGCCACCGACTGCCGGTTCTACGCGCCTGCAGCAGAAAGATCGGGCCTGCAGGGCTACGACGTTGGTGTGGTAGAGGAGGCCGAAGACAACACCTTGAGGATTCGCCTGGCCCATGGCCTGCGGATCAACGACGCGGCTCCTTCCGGCGATGGCCACGACCTTCCACCTCGTATCCCGGGTGTGAAAAAGCCTTCAATGAAGCTCCTTGGCCTGCTTCAACTCTTGTGGCTGGAGGCCGGCTTGGCCAACTGGTATCCCCTCATGGAGGGAAAGCGGAAGTCGGGCGCGGTGTCGTATTGGGTGTCGGAAGCGGCGAAGCGGGTTCGAGCTAGCCGAATGACTATCCACGACGTGTTGGTGGTGTCGGCCAGCAAGGGTTCTGGCCGCGCTACCGAGAATGCCGGTGTGGTCGCGGCCGCGCGCGCGCACAAGCGACGACTGATCGCGGTAGCACCTCTTGCGCGATACGACGCAACTCGCCACGACCTCCGGCAACTGCCGCTAGCAGGTCCCTTCGGGATGCCCACGATGGACATTCGATTTGAGGTTCGCAGCCGCGCTGAGCGCAGCTTCGCTGCGGAGCTTGCAGCCTGGAAGGCTGGACATAAGGTGATTGCGATCGCGCAGTTGAACCTCAAGGAAGGACGCTATGCGGATGTCCTGGATCTGGCGCTCATGCGCGTGAGCGAGCGGATGATTCCCCTCGACTCCGGCTATGAGGCCCTGATCGAGGCGAAGCTTCACGCCGAAGGCCGTGCTTTCTTCAAGCCACCGCGGTTCGAAGCTGAGGACGAAATATTCCCCGATTTCTGGCTGCTGGATATGGGGCGAGACACGCAATTTCCCCTGGAAGTGTTCGGCATGGACACTGAAGAGTACCGGACTCGCCGGCAACGGAAGATTCGCTGGTACAACGGGCAGTACGGTTCTACGGGGTGGTGGCACTGGGACGCCTTCCAGGACCCTAAGGGGAGTGGAATTCCACCCTTCCCCGAGCGGGCGATCAATTACCGGGACAAGGATGCTTCCGCAACCGAGGATGACGTGCCGGAATCTGTAGTCGATATCGATTAACCCCTTATCACGCCGATCTATCTGGCAGAGGTCTGGGTACCTGAAGCATCTTCAAATTTCGACATGCCAGGTACCAAATGTCGAACAGCAACTCGCTACCGTGATGTCCTCTCTCAAGATGGACGTGTATATGAAAACCACCGATGCAAACCACCCGGCCACAATCTGTGAACAGATGCTCTGCTCCCGGAAGCAGTACAACATTGAGCACAGCATTTGGCGCAGTCACAACGTCGTCATTGATCGATTGCTAGAGCGCAAGCTTGAGCTGCGCGATGCGTTCATCGACTTGCACAAGAAGCTTCACGAGCACCCTCACGCGCTAAACACCTTTTTTGGGGTGCTTCTCGATGCGACTGCGTTCTGGGGGCCTGAGAAAAATGTAAAAGCCAGGGCAGAACGCGATGAGTTGGAGAGGATCAATGTTCAAATTGCCGAGCTGGGGGAGGGGCTTGCAAGCCTTCTTCGTCGCCGTGATCAGTTGCATAACCACTCAGGCTTCCGGAGCAACACCTGCTATCACATAGGCGATGTGATCAAGGTGGCAGGTGAGCACAATGGGCACTTCACCATGTACCTGGAGGAGGAGCTGGAGTCGCTGCAGGCGCAGTACGACCTCAAATACTGGCCACCACTGGACGCTTGCATCGAGGCGATCGCCGATGATGCTCGAAACGCTGTCATTGAGGCTTCGGATCCGCTCACTCAGGCTGCAACCGACGCATCGCGTCCCTCGTTGGCCGACTACTTCAAGGCCCTGTTCGTAGCCATCACTGAGAACACCCAAGCCCAACATGGATGGATTCCGAATGGCTTCAAACCATCTGACGGCAGCCTCGCATCACTAGCCAACTGTGCGCTGGATCTGGTCGATGATGAACTGCTCGACGGCTCCTACGTTAAACGTCTCCGTCAGCGGCTCCGTGCCTAACGCAGCTTTCCACACTGGCGTGCAGGCCATCGGCAATCGTATGGCGTTTCCTGAAGATGCTGGTAGCTCAGATCGAACAGATCCTTCTGCTCACCGGCGAAGCTCAGCGCTGCGTCAAGCCGCGGTAGCGTGTTCGCGAATCGCGTGACGCTAGTGCCGTCGAAGCTGCTGGCGCCGGCCGCCGAGCACATTGCGATCCGGCGCGCGCTGTTCACTCGGCCCACGTGGAAGTAGCAGTTGCGGCGGCGAGCTAGGACACCCCATGCCTCCATCGTCTGCAGCTTCCACTCGGTGGATCCACCCAGGAATATGCCAACTGCTGGGCTCAGAAGATCGCGCACATCGTCGGGGGCCATACCGTCCTGCACCGCGAGCAGCAGCGTCTGGGGAAATCCCTGCAGGCGCTCAAGCCACTGGAGACTGAAATCCAAGGACTCCATGCCGCCGGCCACAATATCGGGTAAGACCACCCAGTCGGCCTTCTCGCCGACCTTCTCCAGCGCCCGGCCGAAAGCTGTTTCGTCGAACTTCGTACGCGCTCCAGGCACCGTTATCAAGGGCATACCGCTCGAAACCTTCCGTTCGAAGCGCGCCGGCGGCGGAAATCAACAGCCGCCAACCGGCTTCCCGCATCGCCGCCAGGGTAGTGCGTGTTCCTGTGCGGCTTGCGTAGGCCGTCATGGCTGGCGCTGAGTAGCCAAGGCGCTCCTCGATCTCCGGATCGGTGTCTGCGGATCCATCGATGCAGTAGTAATCGGCATACGACATGACGGCTTGGGCTCGGCCGAGGCGCTCGCCGCTTTGGTAGCGCGACAGCCAGCTGGGAACACTGATGCTCATACCCTGGGAATCCTTCGGTGGAGGGATTGCCAGGCTATGCGGGGCTGCTAGTAACCCAAGCTGGCCAGCAAGCTATGAGTTTCGCTTTCCTGCACCTAAAGCGACGGAAATAGCCGCTGGCGTGGTTACAGCCCAGGAATCATGGGAGCTCTCATTCAGGAGGCGCCATAGATGATGCAACAAGCGAATTCGGCCGATCACCCCACGCATCAGGTACCCCCTAGCTCGCAAGGAGATGGCATGGAGGTCGATCTCCCTCACGAGTTCTCTGTTCGCAATATTGCGAAATCCGGCGCTTCTCTTACTCCGCTCAATCAAAGGGCGTTAGCCCGCGTTGATCAGCCGGTGCAAATATCACGCATCAGTCCCCGATATAGCCACTCAAAGGTCGTCCAGAGGGCGTCTCTCGCGGGATGGATTGCCGGCGTGCTCTCAAATTCTGACTGCCCACTTGTACGCATTGGGCATCAAATCGACCAGGTCAGCAATGAAGCGTGGTTCCGCTGGGGATGCCAACCTGCAGAGACGGACTCGAATGCAGACGAAGGTTTCAAGGCAACCTTTTCCCGGGTGCTTCCTGGCAGGGGAGAGGTACTGGAGCGGATAGCTCTTCTGGGCAGAATGCCTGGCTCGCCTGAAATGGATGCGTGGGTACTGGCGGCGCTGGGAATTTCTCACCTGAACCTCATGCCTACTCGTTCCTACGGCGACTCAGCGCAGTTGTTGCTATTCCGGCGTGGGGGAACAAGCTCCGAATTAGGGTGGTCGGTACGTACTCACCGAGAAGTCGAGACCGGTTCAGTCGTCGCGCTTGTCGCGTGTCGGCCAATAGCCTACGCGACTGGTAGGTGGACGCGTTGGATGGTCGGGCGTGGTTTTGACGAGGCCTCAGCGGTTACGGTCGCAGCACTCCGGCGAGAGCTACTTTTCTAGGTCCAGTCAAACGAAAGCCCCGCAGATGAGGCGTTTTCGTCTGTGGACGTTCAGCCTATTGCCCAAGGCAGGACCGATTGGTAGATTAATCGAGCGCAAGGTAGGCGCATCCCACCCGTCGTTGGAAAGCTGGAAACGGCACTACCCGCTAGGCACCGCACACTAGGCCATGCATTTTTTCCATGCCCTAAAGCAACGGAGACGGGTGACGTTCGCGTATTGGGGCGGAGAAAGATCATGCGCCAATCCTCCCTTCATGCTCAGCCTTCCACCATCCGCGGAATCAAACGTCGCGCGAAAGCTATCGCCAAGCAAGCCCAGCTTACCCACCTCGACGCGCTCGATTTGGCAGCTCGCATGGCAGGCTTTGAAAATTTCAAAAACGCGGAGCGCGGTATCCGGCGAGCAGAAAATGCTCCTGCTCTAATCCAGCAGCAGACCTACAGCATTTACCTCTCAGCATACTGGCGGGATATCTCAACTAGGCCAGTTCAAGCGGGACTTGAGACCATTAGGATCGAGCTCCCCAGACCACTCCACGCCTTCCTCCAAAGGCACCAGGTTGGTCGTGCACGTAATCTTCATGGCTTTTTCTTGGAGAGCCCAGACCATTTGGAGTTGCGCGCTAACGAAGAGTCACAGCAGCGCGCCCGCGAGCACCTGCGCATGGCAGCACTGACGCTGCAATTTGCTGAGGCCACCGGATTGCGCCCAGCCACCAATCAGCGTCAGTGGAACCTTATGAATGGCCTGCACCACTTGCCCAACAACGACCACGATTCTGGTTGGGTGTCCGAGTCTGGTGATTGGGTGCACCTTGATGAGCCTTACGACTCTGCTAAGCGTCCATCTGAACTCCAGCGCCGCGAGACTTGGTTGGCTGACCGCGGGCAGCACGGGGCTTGGATCGCTTGGGGTGGGCTCTACTCGCCAGACCAGACGCGACCGCATCTAACAACGGCTAACCCGTCCCTCTTGCATCAGCTAAAGCTGACCCTCGAAGCCTTACCCCCCGTGATTTCGGGTGATTGGCCCCATTGGCCATGGGTCTCTGGTGATTACTGGGCCCAGTTCATTAGCCCGTCACGCAGTGCTGCTGGTGGCAAGCGCAAACCCCGCGCTGGCACGACCTACGGTTGGAGTAAGAACGCTATCGAGTACCGCAGCTCGGTGGGGTTCAAGTCTCTCTGGCGCCCGGATCGCCCGATGAGCTTGGCCAACCATAAATTGCTGGGGGATGAGCTCAAAAACCTTGGCGTGTCACCGACAACTAACGCCGGGCATAGCAAGCTGCAGCGGGTACGGAGCGAGCTCGAAAACTGGCTCTTTGCTGAGTACCCTCGTGATACCAGTGCCTCGGCTACCGCTACCTTTGACGTCTATTACGGCGGACAGGCTACCAAACGCTATCGTAGCCCACAGGAGCAACTTGCTGCCCTGGACCGTATTCAATCTGTGCTCATCGCGTCTTACCCTGAGAGCAAGCCTCTGCGGGACATGCTGAAGCAACTTGCTTCAGCCCGCCTTGCGACGGTGAAGGCGCCGGCACGGTAGTCGGTAGGGTAAAGGAGGTGTAGCACTTCCTTTACCCCCATGAATTGATGCCTGTGCTTGATCGGCTTTGCCCCTTTCCCAGTGGCACCCAGCGACCAGGTCCATCTTTTTCCGACCGTAAGCGAGGGGGAAAACACCGCCTCAGCTTCGGTTGAGCGAGTAGCGTGCCTGAGATATCTCGTGGAGACGTGCTCGATGAACAATATGTCCCTCAATACTGTGGCCGCAGATCCTCAGCGGCTGCACATCACCTCACGCCGGGGAATCGGGTTTACCGGCCTGTGGTTCGCTTTCATGGCTTGCTCAGTACACGCAGCACCGGACCGCGTCCACTCGCCAGAGGCAGCAAGTCTTGAGCTGCGCAAGCTCTACGCCAGTTGGAACCAGACCGGGATTGGTGACCTGTACTGCGGTTGCACTTGGGCCTGGACGAAAAACGGCGCCGGCAAGATGCAGTTGAGTGCATGCGGCTACGTGGCCAGCACCCAGCCCCGCGCGGCTCAGCAACTGACCTGGGCACCTATCGTTCCCCTGAAGGCCATGGGTAAGGGGAGGGAGTGCTGGCGTCGCGGTGGAGAGAAAGCCTGCTCCGCCGGTGACGACGCATTCCAGGCCATGGCTTCCGATCTACACAATCTGGTGCCGGCCGGCGGCGAAGTCGCAATGGATCGCGCTGGCGCTGACTTCGGGGAGATACCCAGTGCGCTACCGCGCTATGGGCTGTGTCCTTCAAAGTTTGATCGATTAGCTGGACTGTTCGAGCCGCGCGATGAGGTGAAAGGCTTTGTCGCCCGGGCGACCTTCTACATGGTCGACCGGTACGCGATTCGCTTGAGCGAGCAGCAGCAGGACCTGCTTATGGAATGGGACCGGAGCTTTCCGGTAACGCCCTGGGAGGTTGAGCGCGAGAAGAAGCTCGAAGCCCTAACCGGTGTGTCCAATCTCTTCGTAACTGGCGCGCGATCGTGGGTATCGGGCTATGTCCCGTCAGCTGATGGGCTGGATGCTGCAGATCGAGAGTCTGCACTACGGCTGACGGTGGAAGATGGCACCGTCAGCAGCTGGACCGGTCCCGTGGTTGGGAACAGGCGAACGAACATCTTCTACTTGCCCGAGGGGTGTACCACCAAACGTCGCTTGAACCGTCGCGACCAGGTTGACTTCGACTCGCCGGCGGCCGCCAGGTCGGCAGGGTTCGAACTAGCGAATGAATGCCGCTAAGCACGGCACGCTGAGGAAGTGGAGGGAGTGTCGCTCTCCTGGTCATCAAGTGCCGTGGCACCGCTTGTACTTCTGGCCGGAGCCGCACCAGCACGGATCATTCCGTCCCTGTTCGCGGCTGCCCCGCCCAGTGCGCGCCGGAATCGGTGAATCATGCTGCAGGCGCTCGATTGCATCGGTTCCCTCCACCCCCACCTCTCTAAGTAAGCGGAACATGTTGCGCTGTCTCTGGGTGGTGTCGCCCTGTGAAAGAGCGTCTATCAGCAATTTCAGCTCGGCCAGTCGCTTAAATTTGCTGCGAACCGGTACTGCATTCCTGTCGAAGAGGCCACACACCAGCAGACTGTTCAGATCGAATACGGCGGCGGTCCAGTTCTGACTGAGCCATTTCCGGAGCTTACCCACTGCTATGCGCGAAAGCTCCAGACATGCTGCCTCATCATCATGCGGGTCACCATCAGTGGCGATGGTCTCCATGCAGAGCTGCAGGGCGCTTGCAGCTTTTTCCCAGCCAGCCTTGTTGTCCTCCAAGCGCAGCGTTAATTGAGCGTATGCCCGTGCTGCACGCACTCGAAACTCGATGAAGCTGATGCTGCGTTCAAAGCAGTCCACCGCTTCTGCGAGATTACGGTCAGGTAGAGTTCCTTCCCAGATCTCGTACCCAAGGCTGAATGTTGCGTTGGGGAAGCCTTGAGCGGCGGCCTCTATCAGCCACTTGAGGGCAAGTTGCTTGTCAGTTGGAACGCCCTGCCCGGTGGAGTAGAGAACGAATAAGTTGAACTGAGCTTGGGGATAGCCAAGTTCTGCAGCTTCCTGACAATAGCTTGCCGCTTTGGTGAGGTTAATTTCGCAGCCTCGGCCCACTGCATACATCGCTCCCAACTGGCTGAGTGCTTCCGGGTGCCCATGCCGTGCAGCTTTTTCAAAGTAGAGGAGGGCAGCGGCCTCGTCCTTGGCAACTCCAGGAGAGCCGTGGAGGTTGCAGTCACCGATAAAGACCAATGCATCAGGGTGGTCAAGCTCTGAAGCATGGAGGGCCAACTGCTCGCCCTTCAGACGCGTCGATTCGTCCATGCCAGTGTCTTTAGCTTTATAGGATCCGTATTGGTACATGCAGTCCGGATGGCGGGCGTCGGCCCCCTGCTTGAACCAGTACATGGCCTTGTCGATGTCTGACCTGGATGCTGGACCGTATCCATCCTGCAGGATGAACTGATCCTGTCTCTTGAGCAGATCCGCTCGCTCCTTGAAGTAAACCCCTACCTGATGAATTGCATCTACATCCCCATCAATCATGGCGCGGTAGCAGACATCCTTGAGCGGGTCTTCCGTGACGTCGACGACCTCGTAGTCAGGAACCTCCTGGCCCCTAGAGCGGTAGTTGGCCTCGATTAGTGATCGAGCGGCATATAGTGACTCAAGGGCCTGTTCAGCGAAGCCAACGGCCTGAAAGTCGTACTTTTCGGGATGAGCACCTTTGTTGCCGTTGAGCTGAAGTACCTTGAGCTGGCGCTTCTCCTTTGAGGTCAGCAAGCGGCGCTCGTCTAGCATCCGGATTTTCGTCGCCAGCTCCGTGCGTTCGTCGAAGTCAGGAAAAAGGAGATCGCAGTACACCGAAGCGAGTCCCCGTAGCTGGGTCAACGCATACCCTGGTGTGGCGAGGCTGAAGAGCTTTCCTTCCTTGTAGAGGTCGCCGATCCTCGATGTTACCCCGTAGGCGAGTTCAATATCGTCCATGGTCCTGACTCTGCGATGCTGTCTTCAATAGCTGTGCCGGCCTACCGCAGTTGGCCGGCCGCCCATTTCACTTCGAACTCTTGCTTGGCATGGCTCTTATGTTCGATGCACTCGACCATGTGCTGGTCGCTTCTCCAGTTATCGCAACCACGGGGTGGCTGGTAAAAGCGCTCCCACGCTATGTCGTGTTGGCGCTGTGTCTCGGCGGCAACCCTGACAACCTCGGCGTCGTACTGATCTTGCTGACGGTAGGTTTGAGGAGCTGAAGCAGCTGAGGGGCGCGTGTTGAGCGCCTGAAGCTTCTCCAGGGCTCGCTGTGTTCGCTCTATTTGGCGCTCAGCGATGTAGTCAATGGCTGCCACGCGTACGTAATACATCGCCACGGCGGTGACGATGACCCCGACTAGCCCTAGCGCCCAGGATTGAAATGATCTCGAACGGCGTCGTGCCATCTGGTTGCTCCATGCAGTAATGGCGCAATGCTATTGCATCTTTCCACGGCATGGAAAGAGTGCGTGAACGCGACTGTCTGTGATTCAGATAGACTTTGAACTCCCCACTCTGGACTAGCTTGAATGAACCCAACTGATGACCTCGAACGGCAGATGCGACAAGCCCTGGGTGTTGCTCCGAAAAAGGAGAAACGCACCATCGAAGCCAGCAATCCAATGCGTGGCTATTTGGTCATTTTGAGCGTGCGGGGCGACGGTGGGCCGGCCTTCAGGTACGAACATCGCTCGCGGTCAATCAGTAGGACAGAGGCCATACTCGATGCGGAAAAGACAGCTCGTGCAGCTGGCTACAGGCCTTGGGCGTTGCTCGACGTGGTCGAACCCTGAATGAGTGCTATCGACTTCAACAGATTCAGAACGGCGTTTGCGCCTGGTGATGGTGTCTTTCCAGCTGGCCCAGTTTCGCTTTCCCTCATAACGCTGCCGCAATCGCTAGGCTGACGGTGCTTCGAGAGAGTGCCTCTATGAACGTGAATGCTTGAGGCCCAGTGCATCTCTGCGGGGCTTTTAAACCGCACTGTAAAACGCGTAGCGCTACTGGTTCTTCTGGTTCAGCCCCAGCACTTCTCGTAGCGATTCGTTGTCAGGCCAGTGACGATTAACTAACCACCAGACACCACCCTGGCCAATGGCGCTGCTTACGGCGCCAATGCCTTGAAGGTGGATACCGCACAGATCTGCGATTTCTGATTTCTCGCTGGGACTTTCGCTGTGTCCGTGCGTCTCAAGCGACAAAAATCTGTAGACAGCGGTGTACAGGTCGGCAACGTCTGCCTCCTTGGCTTGCTGCTGAATACTGGGAGGGGAACGTCGCTTTGGTCGTTCTTGCTCTAGGTATCGAGCCGTAACATCCTCACCAGTGCTGCGGTCGAAGACCTGCATGGTTCCTGCTTCTAGGTTTAATTTGAACGCTTTCGCCAATTGAGCGGTGCCTGCACTGCTTTGCGACTCAGCATTCTCAATGGATCGAATACCCCACAAAACCGTGATCAACTGCTCCAGTAGGCATCGACTCAGGACGCCCAGGCAGCCGGGGTTTGCCGCAGCGCCCAAAACCGCCGCTCCGCTTACCAACTCAGCTGTTCGCCTCAGCTGCTTACGAACAAAGTCGTCGCGCGGATCCGTTGGCCCTGTTGCTTCCATTTCGGAGGATATGATCAGCCTCGAAGCTTGCGTTCCCAACGACTTAACAAGTTCGTCCAGTACTGATGGTGTGCTCATGCGGTTCTCTAGGCTTAGTGCTGGTCACTGTAGATGGCAGGTGATGCCAACGGATCACGACGGTGCTACCGTCTGGCACAACGGACAGTAAAGGATTAGCGTCGTGATTGAACCCAAAAAACTGCGCAGTGCTGGAGACTTCCCCAACAAATCGGCTGTGGAGTACGCGACCATTCGGGTACGGATTCCACATCGTCTTATCCCATCGAATCTTCAGAATCCGCACTACAGAGACGATGATATCGTCGATGGGCTTTACGCGACCCCAACAGGCCGGCTTTCCTACAAGACGCTTTACCTAGACAGTGTTGAGCTCGCCGAACGTTATGTAGCGTACCTCCATCAGGCTTTTCAGCGCCGTCCATACGCGAGTAACTATTCCCTTCATGTCGAGGTGGTTACCACGACCCAAAAGGTCACGGCGACAAAGGGGAGAGCGAAGCATTCCGCTGCTGTAGCCGAGACTCTCTCAGGCGAGGCTTCTTAGCGTGGCGGCCTTAGACCGCCACTGAAGAAGGCATCAAAAACTCAGGCCCAGAGTGCAGCGCAGTTACAGCAGGTCGGCGATCTTCTCGTTCAAGAAGTACTCCAGCTTGGAGCCTTCCTCCTTCTCGATTTCACGCTTCGTATCAGGCGTGAAAGAGCAGCTGTAAACGACGAACTGACCATCCGGCGCGCCCTTTAGGTGGACGTAAGTCGAGTTCCGCAGCTTGGGCCGAAGCTTTTTCAGGATCATGGATTCCTCGGCCAACTCGTGGAAGAAGAACTCTGCAAAGCCGTGGAGAGTGGCGGGCTCGACGTAGGGACTGCCGTTGAAATCCAGCATCTGATATCCAGCGCCTTCGACCGTTTTTCGAATGCTGATCAGTGTCTGGTCATCGACGTCGACCTCTACCGGGCCTCCGGTTCCGCCGTACATTGCGGTGCCGATGCGCTTACCGCCGAAGTACACCGAGGCGCTCCATGCGTCACCGTCGGTGCTTGCGCAGGAACGCAGGTTTTTCAGTTCAAGGCCTACGGCTTTGGAGGTGCGGGTGCTCTGGTACATGCTCGATCTCGTGTGATTGGTACTGGCACCCACACTACGCAGTCATCAAGCAATCCCAAGTTCTGAAGGCAGCGCTTCAGAACGAGCAAGCTGAGCAGTTCTTTTCGTCGTGTTCTTGCCCGGAAAACGCATCTCCCAGGGTGGCCAGGCCAATAACCTCATCGGCAACATCACGTTCCGCTGAGGTTCACTATGCAAAGAAAGGCCTTGCTCATCTCCTTCGTCCTTGCTCTGGGGGCGAGCGCCGCCGGCGCCACCACGCCGATCCCTGAGGCCTCTTACCTGGTTGGGTTTTCTCCCAGAGCTGGCGCCCAGGACGTGGTGCTTCAAGGGATTCAATCGGCTCAATCAGAAATCCTGGTAGCGGCGTATTCGTTCACAAGCAAGCCGGTGGCCATGGCCCTGCTCAAGGCTGCCAACCGAGGTGTCCAAGTCGCAGTAGTCGCCGATGCGAAGGCGAACGACCCGAATAGCCGGACTGGCCGGCGCTACTCCGCGGCGCAGTTTCTTGCCAATAAGAACGTTGCCGTACGGCTGAACAGCCAATACGCGATCCTGCATGACAAGTTCATGGTGATCGACGGCCGTAGCGTCCAGCTGGGCAGCTTCAACTACTCCGCAGCAGCACACTCCCAGAATGCCGAGAATGTGCTGTTGCTCCGCGACGTGCCGAAGCTGGCGCGCCAGTACGCTGAGGAGTGGCGAGTCCTATGGGAGGGAGGAGTGGACCTGCCAGCCAAGTACTGACGGCTTGGGTTCCTGCAGAGGTAGCTCATCCTGGTTGCGACTACTCACTCTCCAAGGACCTTGGCATGGCCCAGAACCACCTTTTCGACTGCGGCGCGGTTTTCGTATCCAAGGGCATCGTCCATCTGTGCGGCTCGCCGGCTGCAGCACACGAAATTTTCGCTCCACTGCTCGAGCGCCATTGCTGTGGGGACTTCGGTGTAGCTGGTGAGGAGATCGTGGAAACCAACCTCGCCGTGCTAGCTCACGAGGGCGAGATCAGGTCCACCTATCTCGTTTCTTTGGCAGAGGACGATCAGCCGATCCTGATGATGCTGACCACTGTAGTAGGGCACCACACCACCCGATTTCACCTGCCCGGCGAGTAGGGCTCCAACAGGGCTCGCTACGAGGCGCTAATCCATTCCCATACCCAGGCTGCAGAATTGCTGGTGCAGCCCTCCAAACGCAAAAACGCCCGCTTAGCGGGCGTTTTTGTTTGTCTGCCGTTAGCTTCGATTTACGCCCGCTAGCATGGCCAGTTGTTGGCTGACCCAATCCCAGTATCCCGTCATGGTCTGTTGCTGTTGTACGTGCTGGCGCCACAGCTGAACAGGTAACAACGGGTGGGTGTCTACGGAGTTGCTGGCGTACCTGGCGCTTAGTTCTACCGGCGATAGTTGGAGATCCTGCCGGTAGGCCTCGGGAACAGTCAGCGGAGCTGGCGCAAAAGCATCAAGAATCTCGTCCACAACTCTCCCTATTTCTATGCCGGTCGTGGTGCTCTTTAGCGTGCGCGTCGACGCCGATGCGGCGACTACGAGCCAGGCATGTCCTGCCGGCACAATGCTGTTCATGCCACCAGCAGCCTCCGTCCGGACGTCCTGCTTGCTGTAGAGGACTGACTCTACGGGTTAGGTGTTTTTCATGCCGACTCCAAGGGCGTCACTGCCGGTCAAGTCTCTATCCTGGGGCGAAAAATATACGCTATCAAGTATAGCTGTTTGCCATCTCAGAAGGCTTCATCGTCCCTTTTGCCAGAGACGCAAAATGGATATGAGCGAAGCGTTTGGCAAAGCCGTTCGCCAAACAAGGAAGGAGAGGGGTGTACAGCAAGAAGCGGTTGGTCCCAGCCAGAGCTACATCAGCGAGGTGGAGCGCGGCCTCAAAACGCCTTCCCTTGTGAAGGCTCAGGAGATCGCGGACGCGCTGGGCGTCGACCTGGTGACACTGATCGCGCGCGCGGTTCTTCTGCAAAACCCGGGCATGACGCCGGCGCTATTGATCGCGCAACTTCAGCGCGAACTGGGGGCGAAGTGACCTGAGGCTGTCTCACCCTGGCTCGCCGACCTTCTTGAGCCCGATAACGAAAAAGGCCCGCAGATTGCGGGCCTTTTCTTTACGCGGCTTCGGCCGCGCTTAGGAAGTGCAGCTGCTGGCTGAGCCACTCCCAGTAACCGTAGATGGTACGGTTCTGGGCAACATGGTAGCGCCACTGCAGGCTGGTGAAAAACGGATGTGAGGGGGCAGAGCCATCGCTGTACTTGTCATCGAGCTGGGCAGGGGAAAGACGAACGTCAGGGCGATAGATTTCGGGGAGCGATACCGGTACCAGCGAGAACTCCGCGGTGAGTTGCTCGATGGTTTTCAGTGCTACGGCACCGGTAGCCATGCACACCAGCTGCCGTACATTCCCTTCGGTCGCCGATACCAGCCACGGGTACCCCGCCGGGGTCATAGCAGTACCGTCGCGCTCGTCGACCTTGCTGTAGATGGTCGAATCAATAGGGTACAGCGCGAGGTCCATCATGCTGGACACATAGCCAAGTAGCGTGTCCGAGGCCTTATCGCCTCCTTGCGCCTTGGAGCGGGCGGCCAGGCGCACTTCTTCAAGCTCCCGCCAGATGTCCAACAGGCTGTTTGGCGTCCCCGATTTGTTTTGCATCTTTCAGTCCTCGATACGATCTGCGGCAAAGCATCCAGTCCGCATGCAATCCGCCATTATCCACGGCTTTGGCCTTGTGGCAAAGAGCCATCACTGAGCCTTCGGTCAGGTTTTCGCGTGCGCGCTGGCAGCAGCGTCGACCAGAGTATTCCCAACCAGGATGAGCAGCTGCTGGCGCAGGTACAGCGAGCCGGCTTCATGTTTGCTGAGAAACTCCCTGATACGCGCGGCGCCCGTGTTCGTGAATTGCCAGTGGCGACGCGGCTCAGCCTCTTCGGGGTCCTCGGTGTTTTGTTTCGGCAGCATGGGCGAGAGGTTTAGCGTGAGCCTCTCTCCAGCACTGGTTTGGATCATGAGGAAAGGGTGAGGCATGGGCGTTCTCCATTTCTTGGGAATCACCACGCTATGCCCATCCTGAGCAATCCCAAGGCAGATTCACGCTGCAAGGCGATCCTGTTTGAATACGAGCGGCGTGGCCGGCCTGACGCCATCTCGGCGTCCGACGAATTCCGCCATAATCGCGAGAACAGGGGCATTGACCGCTAGAACCTGCATAGCCCTGGTGCAGGCGACGTACAGGAGATTCATTTCGTCCTCCCATGCTTCGCGGACATTGTTCGGGTTGAAGGGCTCGAACGAAAAATCCTCTGCGAGCTGCACAGCATCCCATTCCAATCCCTTGGCTCTGTGGGCGGTGCTCAGCGTGACACTCGCCTCGAGCTCGTCGGCGACGGCGTTTAACCGCAGCTTGGCAAAGAGAGCAGGGAGGTCTTTTGCGTATTGCTCGACGATCTGGATGGATCGCAGCATTTCCGGATCCTGGCTGTCGCTCGCCACTTCCTTGTAGAAGGTGTACTGCGGATACTCCTGCAGCAGCTTTTTCCCTTTTACCCGGTCGTACTGACCAATCGACAGCGCATGGAGATCCTCCAAGGCCTGCAGGTTGTATCCATCAATCCCCCCGACCCAGAAGATTTTTTCTCCTTGGTCCGCCAAGCGCAGCGCGCTTTCGATTACTCCGACCACGGTTCGGCAAAGGATGGCGCGGTGATCCAGGCCCTCGGGGAGCTTTTTGGTCACTCGGGTTGCCAGACCAAGCCCTACCAGCTGGCGCTGTTCACCTTTGAACGAAAGGATCATGTTCCCGACGTGTGCAACCGCGCTGCCAAAGCGGAAGGACTGAGTGAGGTAATGCACCTCGGCGCGATTGAGCCACGAAGCGTTCAGCGCATCCACAGCTCCACGGAACCGGTAGAGCATTTGGTGGCCATCTCCGCACACCACCACCCCTAAGCCGTAGCTGGCCTGATCTGCAAGGACACCGGCAACCACTGGATTGATGTCCTGGGCCTCGTCCCCGAGGACAATATCAAACCGGCTTCGCAGGTTGGGCCTGGAGAGGGCCCATAGCTTCAAGTAGCCGTCGTGCGTCATTCCAACCGCTCGGTCTTCGACGTCCTGCATCCGGGCCCAGAGTAGACGTGCTGCGGCCACAACGCCGGCGGCGGCCCGGCGCATCCGCTCGTTCTTCATTTTCTCGGGAGGGCAGTGGTCGAGCTCAATGCCGGCATCCGCGCTGGCGAGGTAATTGTTCAGCGTTTCCAGCACCGTCCTGACCAAATCCCAGTTCTGACTGTTGATGGCTTTCGCTGCGTCGATCAGCCGGAGGTTTTGCGTGAGCTTGTGCTTGTAGCGCGTGCCGACGGCACCGAAAGCGAGGCCGTGAGACGTCTTGCATACGACGTTGTTGGGGAACCGCTGCTTTGCCGCCTGCTCGACGCTCTTGTTGTAGCAGAGGTAAAGGATGCGGCTCTGCGGCCGCGCCAAGGCATAGCCGATTAGCGTGGTGGTTTTGCCTGTGCCTGCGAAGGCAACAAGCTTTACCAACCGCGCAAGCGAGTTGATGGCCGGTAGCTGCTCGTGTGTGTAGTTCATCGGGGACTACCTCAAAGCATGAGGGTTCGAGTGGAACCCGCCGGTTCGACCCACGCGCATCGGTAAACGCCCCCCAGGACCTGGCAGCTTGGCGCCAAACGCAAGACGGCTGGCGCATTCGGCTCATCGTTGGAGAGCTGACGCGGCTCAACGGCCTGGCAGCCTTGAAGACCGATCAGCAAAAGGGCGATGACACGGATGTTCATGGGCGGATTCCGCATTTGGATGACAAGCCCACGCTACTGGTCCCCGGCCTGATCCCAAGCGGGCTTCGAGGTGTGCTTCGAGGGCATTCAAAGCCACGCCAAAATATTGCGCACTAAGCGATTTAACATAATGCTTATTATGCGAAGGAATAACCAAGGTTATTTATATTCACTGATGCGCGATGGAAGCTGCTCAAAGGCGGCGTATTCGGTTGAAAATTGACCAAATGTCAGAAACCTTGATATATTTATGACATTGCATCAAATCACCGAGTGGTGGCGATATGAAGAAGCTTCCCGAACTCATCCTGGAGCACAGTCGGACCTTGCCGGAAGGTGGCGTGCTTGCACCGAAAGAATTTCTGGGTGTGGGATCACGTGCTGCCATTGACCAAGCGTTCTCTCGTTTGGCGAAGGCCGGGAAGCTTTTGCGCATCTGCCGCGGTACGTATGTGGTGCCTGTGAAAAGTCAATTCGGTACCCGCGCGCCGGCTGCGGAGAAAATCGTCCAGGCCCTCGCCGAGATGAACAATGAAACTGTGACCTCGACTGGCGCCCGAGCGGCGAACGCACTCGGTCTAACGCAACAGGTGCCTGTTCGCGAGATATTTCTAACGAGTGGCCGGCCGCGAACCCTGCAGCTCGGCAAAACCGAAATTCAGGTGAGGCATGCGCCTCGTTGGATGCTGGGGGTGTCGGCCGCCGGCGAAGCAATTCGTGCGCTGGCCTGGTTGGGTGAGCATCACGCTTATTCGGCAATCAAGCAGCTGCATAGCAAGCTGCCTGCCTCCGAATGGACCATGCTGCTCGCGCGCCGCTCTACCCTGCCTTCATGGATGGCCACACTCCTCGGTAAGGAGGCTATGAATGCCTGATTTCTTCGAACTCAGCGCAGATGACCAATCCGAGGTTCTGGAAACAGCGGCGCAGATGCTTGGCCGGCCAGCCGAAGGACATCTACGTCGTGTGGACACTGGGGAGGATTTTCTCTGCCCCGCTTGGTGACCATCTCACCTTCAAGGGCGGCACCTCCTTGTCGAAGGTATATCGGCTGATCGATCGCTTCTCGGAGGATATTGATCTGACGTACGACGTCCGTCAGATGCTTCCTGCGGCGGAGACCGAAATTCCGAAGAGCCGCACTCAGGCCGGTCGCTGGACTGAGGAAGTACGCAAGCAGTTACCAATTTGGATCGAGCAGGCCGTCGCTCCCCTGCTTGGGGAAGCGATCGCAAACGCCGGCATCCAACTGGATCTGCAGCAGGAAGGTGACAAGCTCTACCTCCACTACCCTCCCCGCACAACCGCGAGCTCTTACATCCAGCCACGAGTCCTGCTTGAGTTCGGGGCTAGGTCCACCGGAGAGCCACATGCGCGTCGCATCGTAACCTGCGATCTGGCCCGGGCAGAGATGGAGTGTGTCAGCTTCCCCGATGCGAACCCTGTCGTGATGGATGTTGCGCGCACCTTCTGGGAGAAGGCTACGGCTGCCCATGTTTACTGCGTGCAAGAGCGCCTGAAATCTGAGCGGTTTGCCCGCCACTGGCACGACTTGGCCATGATCGCCAGCAACTCGGAGTTCGCCGACGTAATTTCGCAGCGCGACATCGCAAGGAAAGTCGCTGAGCACAATTCCTGGTTTTTCAGGGAGAAAGCTGCAGATGACTCGGTAGTGGACTACCGACACGCTGTAGAGGGGAACCTGCCGCTCGTACCAACCGGCGGTGCCCTTGCAAGCCTGGAAGAGGACTATTTCAGGATGACTGATGGCGGCATGTTCGAGTCGACGCCCCCCTCCTTCGCCGAGTTGATGTCGGCATGCGCTGACCTGGAAGCACGCCTGAACGCGGCGGCCGAGAGTTGAAGCAAGCGCTTGAATGTACCGAAGGGGCGACCGGCAGCTACCGGCCAGAAGCGGGCGTTCGATTTTGGGCGAGGTTAGGTCGAGTGCCACTGCTCTGAATGAGAAGTACACGCTATCGATTACTCTGGATTAGAGGGAACCGACGTGGGGATTTGCCAGGCTGGTTTCTTGTCATCTTGACTGTCGAAAGCGCGCCGCGCCTTGCGGAATTCCTCGGCGTTTTCGACCACCCACATCCAAACAGGAGACATCCGAACCAACAGTTCCATACCCAGCGGCGTCAGCTCGTATTCGACGCGCGGCGGAATTTCCCCGAACTCCCGTCGAAGCAGCAATCCATCCCGCTCCATTGCGCGTAGCGTCTTGGTCAGCATTCGCTGGGTCACCCCAGTCATCTGCCTTTTTATCTCGGCGTGGCGCATCGTGCCGTACACGCCCAAAGCATGCAGGATGCCCAATGACCATCGGCTACCCGCGTGGGCGAGGACTTCCCGTCTGACGCCATCGTCATCTTCTCGGAGCGTTCGGCAGATGGCTTCTGCCTGGCTCAGAGCGTCCTGATTGGTCATTTATCCTCCTAGGTATCACGCGTGTGCCTTCTTACGAGTAGTGCCTGATCATGCCAGCATTCGCTCATGTTAAAGGCGTCACGCCTCAGGAGAAATCATGACCGAAGCAACCCCGCTTTCCCCTCAATCCATTCTTGTTCTCGGCGCTGGCGAACTGGGTCTCCCGGTTTTGCGCAATCTCGCGCGAGTGGCCAAACGCGCACCCGGCTCCCAAATCAGCGTTCTTCTCAGGGAGTCGACCATCAACACCCAGATACCGGAGAAAAAGGCCGAAATCGACGAGCTTCGTGGGCTGGGCATTCAGATGGTCGCTGCGGATCTGGTGAACGACTCAATTGATCAGTTAGCTGAAGTGTTCGCCCGGTTCGATACCGTCATAGGTTGTGCCGGCATGGTCGCAGGTCGAGAAACCCCCATGAAGTTGGCGACAGCAGCGCTAAGGTCGGGCGTGAAGCGCTACTTCCCGTGGCAGTTTGGCGTGGATTTCGAAGTGATCGGTCGGGGCAGCCCCCAAGATCTTTTCGATGCTCAACTCGATGTACGCGAGGCGCTCCGCGCGCAAGACAAAACCGAATGGGTAATTATCTCGACGGGCATGTTCACCAGCTTCCTTTTCGAGCCCGTATTTGAGGTAGTCGACTTCGACAATGACACCGTTAACGCGCTCGGCAGTCTCGAGAACAGCGTGACGCTCACCACGCCAGACGACATCGGTGCTCTCACGGCGGAAATCGTCTTCTTTGAACCTCGCTTCCGCAACGAGATTGTTTATCTCTCAGGCGACACGGTGTCGTATGGACAGGTCGCGAACATCCTCGAACGTGTACTGGGTCGTCCGTTCCAAACTAACGTGTGGACTGTTCCGTACTTGATGGATGAGCTGAGAAAAGACCCTACCCATCACATCAAAAAGTACCGCGCTGTATTCGCACAAGGCAGAGGTGTGGCATGGCCTAAAGCGGGCACCTTCAACGAACAGCAGTCGATTCCAGTAACCACCGCTGAGCAATGGGCTCGGGCGAACCTTGGGGGCAAGTGAGCGACGACAGATAGCTGACTTGCAGAGACACACCTTGTCCCGACAGTGGACGCTGACAACCAAAGTTGAACGTTTAGAGGACGGCAAGCTGCCTAGACTTTCAGCGTAGAGCCTCAGTGTCCGCTATGGGTCGGTAGCAGCCTCTCGCCAGAGGCACCAGCCGGCCAGAAGCGGCCACTTGTTATGGCCGTGCTGTGACTACGGGTGCAGGAATGAAACCCTCTGCGGTCAGCATGCGGATCACGCCGCGGAGGAGGAAGTTGTGGGTAAAGCCGAGTGTGTACTGCCGAGCACCGGGCTGGATTGGCACCAGCATCCCCCTGTCCACCAGCTTCTTGATTTGGTAGGTCCGCTGCGGCCCATTCAAGCCAGGCATAGCATCAGCAAGCTCTGCCGACTTGGCCACTCCAGTGTCAGTTTCCAACAGGCGTCGGAGGATCGACTGTTCCTGCTGAGTGATGTGCTCGCGCTCGCGGGAATAGTTTAGTGCAGGCACCAGGATCTCGGCTTTAAGGTAGCGATAATCACACAGGCGATCGAGCTTGTTCAGCTCACCTAGGATGCCCTTGAGCACGTAAACACACCAACTCTCCAGGCCTTCTTGGGTTCCGCGATCAGCCTCCCCGAGCATCTCGTAATAGCGCTCGCGGTCGTTACAGAACACTGCAGTGGGATTCAGTAGACGGCCGCCAGCGGAGACATCGAATCCGTACTTAATCAGCATCAAATAGGTCAACAAGCGGACAACTCGGCCATTACCATTGGTGAACGGGTGAATCCACCCAAACCGATGGTGCGCAATCGCCACCTTCATGAGGTCGTATTTCTGCGGGTCGCGCGTGTTGACGAAAGCCACCAGCTCGTCCATGTAAGCCGGAACCTGTACTGGGTCGGGGGGCAGGTGTTCCGATTGCGCAATGCGAACTGGCCCAGTCCTGAACTGACCTGGGGTGCGATCCCCTTCGCGGTCTAGCTCGCCGACAGTGATGGCGTGCAGCTCTCGAATGAGGTGCTGGCTAACCTCGCTACCTTCCGTGAAATGCTCCTCGATGAAGGTCATGGCCTTCTCGATGTTGGAGATCTCGCGCAGCTGGTCGGTGGCTGCGTCACTGCCCTCCATCTTACTTTCCACGTAATCAGCCAGGGTTGTGTGATTGCCCTCGATGCGGGCAGAGCCGAGGCTCTCCAGAATGTGGAATACACTCTTGAGCTGGAAGAAGAGGCTTGGCGGGGTCGACCCGGTGAGTCTGAAGCGGCGGAGGTGTTCCAGCTCGGTCAATACGTCGACAAGCGGCGAATCGAAGGACGGATTAAGCAGCGCCAAATCGTAGTGAGTGAAGGTAGGCATATTCTCGCTATCTCAAACCTGAATAATCACTATGTCAAAGAGTACCGCCAGAGCAGGCAGATTCACTGGCATTCAAGCGTCATCTCCCAGTGCATTAAGTCAAATATCATATGAACACTACCTGAAAACCCCTTCGCGAGTAAGTCGAAAACGTGTTCTTCCGGTGCCAGTGCTGCGGCCCATCGGCAAATTGAGTTGACGATGGGGGCCTGGCGTCGCTGAATAGCCCACAACCTGCTGTATCGGGGAAGACTTGGACTTGACGGAGGGCGATGCCGGCTTGGGGGAGATTGCAGCCTCTCCGCATGTGGTCGATTGTCGACGGGCGGACAAGTAGGTGCAGTAACGTAGGCGTTAATCGTCTGCAGCGTAGGGATACGTGCCGGCGACGTTGTGCATGAAGGGATCCCCTTCATCATCGAACAGGTTCGAGTCTGTATCCAGAACAAACGGGACACCGTTGTCGACGTGGCGGGCGGGTCTCGTGCGGCTCCTGACCATGGTCACTGCGTTCTTGATGAGCATGCCCAGCGATACGAGCAGCAGTGCAGCCATCAGCAGAGTTTCATTACCCAACACCATGATTCCCGCGCCGGCAACGAGGGCGAGCGGGCAGCCAATGAAGAACGCTGCAGTTGGGTTTTTGAAGTGCGTCAGGCCCAGCGCCAGTGAAGCGTATCCGGCGATCAATGCCGTGTAGCTGATGGCCATCGGAACGCCGTGCATCACGGGCGAGACGAAACCAACTCCCAGAAAGGTCAGCAGTATGACCAGCGCGTGGCGAACGAACATGAGGCCGCCGGTGGAAAGGGACTCCTCAAGCTCCCACATGGCCATCAACGGTTGACGCAGGCGCGGCACCTTAACTAATTCGTCCAGGGCGTTCACCAGGATCATCATGTTCTTGGCGGCGATCCTGCTCGGCGGGGCCGCAGCCAGATCCTGGATCATCAGCGCGCAGCGCTTGAAGTCCGCGGAAACTCCTTCCAGCGCCGAGATGTTCAGCTCGGCCAAGTCAAGGTTGCCCGGACGGAGGCCAAGATACTTGCCGATGAGCGCTTCTGCGCGATCGGCCCCTGCTCGGATTACTCGGTCGAAGTCCATTTCCCATGCCCTTGTTGATCGATTCGGTGGAGAGTACTCGAATGCGGGAAAGTGCAACCTAGCCCTCATGACTTAGCGGCCAAAACTGCATGCGCGCTCCCGGGCGGCTATTCGTGCCGTTGCGGATTCAGCGATTCAGCGTAGGTAGATTCTATGCCCTCGATGGTACCGGCTGCGGGGGCCCCGGCAGCCGGCGAGGAATCTTCCGCGACGAAAAATCGGCCGCCTGGTAGCGCAGGCTCTCTCGATTTACTGTCCGGCCGCTTGGCAGTTCGCGCTGCGCTATCAAAGTCCTTGAGTCCCACGACCTTCGGCCGGCGATCTCCACGTAGTACGAAAAATGGGAGATTTGCGTGCAGCATTGCGTCGTAGCGACTGCTCTCGGAGAACCAAAGCATGCAACGAGGATGAGGTGCGACCAGCTTGGGGACATCGAGGAGGTCATCCTCAGCCATGTTCGAGAGCCCTCGGAGATCCAGCCACTGGGGCGTTTGCTCCAGCTGGATCCCGTCAGTGGAAGCTCGCTCCTTTGCCTCGGCCTGCAACAGTTCACGCACTTGGGCAACGCGGATTTTTTCCTTGCCGGAAGTGTGGCCTGCCCATGTAAATGTGATTTGCCTTGGCGCGGCGTCGAACACTTGGATCGTTCGCTTGAGCTGATTGAGGGAAAAGTTTTTCCCTAGGGCCTGTCGCATGATCTGCGACCGCCGGCTGACAGAGACATTGCGGAACAGGCGTTCTGCCTCAATCGCGCTTTCCAGCTCCGCCTTGCGACGGTTTACCGCCCTCCCCTCTGCCAGGATTGACGAGGACAGGATGAAATAGCCAGGTAGCCGCATGACCGTACCCGGCGCTTGGCCTATATCACGCTCGAATTCTTTGAATGCAGCCAGAGCTGCGCTCACTGCCTCCTCGCCTGATAGATGCCTCACGGGGATTTGCTTCGGAGTCTTCTGCACCTGCAGGAGCGGTAACTCCCAAACTGCCCCCTCCTCCACTAGGCTAGGCCAGCGCTCATTGAAGGTTGCTACTGCGCGCAGCAGTTCGGCGTATGCGTCGGCGATCGCTTGTGTCATTCACTCAGCCCAATAATACCACCCCTTCACTTATTGTAGCTAACGCTCCCTGGAACGTCCTGCCCTCCCCTGTTAACAGGGAGAGGGGAGTCAGCATCCTTCATGCCTGAAGTGAAGGGGTGGTATTAATCAGGCGAGCCACCTTACTCCGCGATGCCATACGCGTGTTCTGCGCGCAGCCTCTTTCCAGTCCACCGCATGGGAGCAATGTATGGCTCGTTTGAGTTCCGCTTTGGTTGCGCCGGCGGCGATGACATCTTCGAATCCGTGTCGAACGACGACGTAAGGGAGGCGCCCTCTCCTCTCAGCCAGAACTTTTAGCGCAGCTATACGTACTGCCAGCAAGAAACTGTCCGTTCGATCGGTGGGATTCAAACGACGAATGAACATGCACCCTTTTCTGTATTTGCTCACCGGTCGGTCACCGGCTGCGGGTTGTGCAACCGGTCGAACCGCTCTAAAGCCGTGAGGCTGGTGGCTGCGGCCATTACCAGATTCTGCCGCTGGTGCTTGAACTTGAGGCTGGCCTGGTCCCAGGGCCAGAACGGCCGGATAGTCCGTATCAAGTCCGCTGCCCCCATCGCATAACATCCGGCTGCCCGGGCCAGCTCAGCAACTGACAAACGATCGTCGTGCGCGAAGGTGAATCCTTCTTCATCCTGCTGACGCCGGCGCTCACGAATAACGTCCTGCAGTGCGGCCGTCATCTCCTGACCCGAGGTGCCTGCGATAATTCGCAGCATCCCTACTACCCCATTCTTCCTGGGCATCATTGATGGCTGGCGTCCGATCGCTGTCCAGATTTCTGTCAGCGTCACCACTGCTTCGGCGTCAGCCAGAGGCGCTCGTTCAGCTTCAGCGTCGGCCTGCAGCGCTGCAGACAACATTTCTGCACAGCGCATTCCGAGACCAGGACTTTCGTCCTGCGTCCTGAGCATCCATGCAGCCGCCTGAACTACCCCCGCCAGAGTCAGATTTGCGGTCCAGGCCCCCTTCTGCTGCGTTTCAACTTCTGACTGCGGCGCGAGTAGATCAGGAAGTGAATCTCCAATTCTGCCCATCAGTTCGTCGAGCTTTGCATGCCATCGGGGATCAACTGCGTTTTCCTTGCATTGTGCTACCTCCCACAAGAGCTGGATTGCCTGGTGCAGCAGGACCACCTCTGGTTGGGGAACTTCCGGCGGTGTTGCTAGGGAAGCAGTGGAGGTCGGAACACCAGGTCTTGAAGCAAGGGCTTGGTACATAGGCGTTATCCTTCGAGCTAATTTTCAGATCGCCGAGCGGCTGACTACTCATCACGCTAAATATCGCTTTGAGGATCCCAAGTAAGGGACAGCACCAAGCTTCGGGGATCGATGCGCTCGTAGGTCAGCTTTTCCTCCCTCAAAATGGCCGGAAATCAACTTGCCAGGGGCCGGTAAGGGATTGCTCAGCAGGGCTGGGTCTCTGCTGCATTCACGCTTGGGATGCTCAACATTCGCGATAGCCTGGTCCTACAACTGGATGCAGCAACGAGGATGAAATGGTAATTACTGATCCGGAATTTGTTTTCGCAGGACCAGCAACGCAGCCAAGCGGATTGGTTGCTCTTTGCGAGCAAGGGATCGTCTCGTCGCTCTCAAGATATCTGGCAGAAGATGTCGATGTCGGGGGTGTTCACCTGGTGAGAACTATCGCAATTGTTTCGTTGGACCTTGGGACTGCCGGTGCCTTCCCTATCGTGATGATTGATCACCATGACGATGACGACGAAGCGATGCGATTTTCTGTTGCAGTATTTTCTGCCCTCAAGAACCAGGGTAAAGCGAGTTCCGAGCAGGTCGCTCGATGGCGACGTGCGCTGTTTGCTGTCGTCCCGAACTCTCAACATTGACCTTTAAATGACAACGGATGACGGTCGTTAGCTGGGCAGCCCCCGGCGGCGGCTCCTGCCTGACCACAAAACGACTACAGATTACGGCACAGCTACATTTCGATTGCCTGACTGCAGCGTCGAGCAACAGCCCTACAACGAATGACGGCCAATAGTCGGGAATAAAAAAACCCGGCTAGGCCGGGTTATGCTGTTGCTAGTAGCAACACTCTTCAATGCATTTCGGCGTCCGCCATCTCATGCTCCTCATTCAGCAGTTCGCCAAATGCGTCAGAAAGCGGCGTGTCACTGTCCCAACTCCCAGGAATGAATTCGGGTTGGTCCGGCAGAACCAATGGCATCTGCACTGCGTCCTTGAAGGCAAACTTGATTGCCTTCACCTTGCGCCCGGCCTTCTGCAGCTCGTAGGTCACAATCAGCCCACTCTTGGCCTCGAGCTCCTTAACCGCAGGATCAATCACCCGCTGCCGCAGATTGTTAAAGCGCTCGTAGGCTCCATCTAGCCCAAGGGCCTCGCGCAGCCGATCTACTTCAATATGCGCCCAACCTGTACTCCGAAACTGCATCAACATCTCGAACAGTCGATAGCTATTTGTCGACTCAAGTTGAGCGACACGGCGGAGATCGTAAGTGGTTACGCGTTTGGTCAGGTGCGAGAGGTACGGCATCACGTGAACGGTGAAGTACAGATCCACCCGCCCTTCCCCCGTCACGTACTTCGCGCGATCAACCCAGCGCTTCCGGTCCATTCCTTTGTTGTCGTAGGTCTTGATGTCACGCTCGTAAAGGGAGTCCGCGGCCTCCTTCATGTACTCGTAGCAGTGACGGAGTGGGATGCCGTAGATCTTGGCAAAGTCGGAGGCATAAACACTGATCACCTTCTCCATCGGCTTGCGCGGATCCTGCTTACAGATGGCAGCCAGTACCAAGCGCTGCTCCTGCAAAGTCAGTTTGTACGAAGCCTGGATTAGGTCATTGGACTTGGAAACACGTAGCGGCCGCTGGTCCTTATCCTTCGATTTAGAACCAGGTTGTTCTTGCTCGTTATTCGCGGTCATTTGGGCTCCCCCCGTATGCCCCATAGACTACCGGCACTTAGCTTTGTAGTCGATAGACCGCATGTAAGGTAGGGCTGGACATTTCACCAGCCGGAAACCGTAGTCGCTAGCTGGATGGATTCGACTTCAGATTCCGGCTATTGAAGTACAAGCATCTGATTTCCCTATGCGTTTGTTCCTCTCCGAGCACTTCCCACGTCTTCAATGCCAGCATACGTACCGGAATCTGTAGTCGATGCGCTCTCTTGAAGAACCCTCACCTCCTGGAGGTGCCTCCGCTACCGGAATTTGTAGTCGTAACAGGGGCAGAACTCACCGCATGACACAGCCGGTATCTGTAGTCGTTTAGCAACGGCCGGAATCTGTAGTCGATTGCTGTTGAGGGATTTCCCCAACTCGAGTACCGGAATCTGTAGTCGAGTCACGAAGCCATTTCCTCCCCGGCTATGATCGGATATCTACTCACAGCCGGAATCCGTAGTCGATTTGATTAAATCTATATAAATCAATGCATTACGCTCTATTCTCGGGGCGGGAGGAATGCAAGAGCGGCTTTCCTGCACAAAGTCGGTTAGAAAAGAAGCCACGCATTGGGCTGCTCGTGCTGTAGATGTCGATCCTTGGCTTGCTCAACACCGAGCTATACCCGGAATGTGTAGTCGAAAGGAGATCCAAGTATGCGCAGCCGGAATTCGTAGTCGATGCAGCCTAGCCTTAGTGCTACGCGGCTTCCGGCGAGCTCATAACTGAGATGGTTTTCGCGAGCCGGAATCTGTAGTCGATGAGTAGGGATTCCTGGCGGTTCCTACCGGAATCTGTAGTCGTAGTTATGCTTCTGATACACATCCAGCCGGAATCTGTAGTCGTTACTGCTTCGCCATGGCCAAAGTTCGCTCACACTGAAACGCAGAACGCCTTATCAGTCACAATTTGGTCTGCCCATCTGTCCTGCGGGCCATACCCAATCGGTCACCCAGTTCAAAAGCTGCTCATAACCTGTGGATAACAGCCGGTAGCTGTAGCTTTTAACGCCGGTTACTGTAGTCGTGAGCCCGCGATTCGTAGTCGTAAGCAGGGAATCTGTAGTCGCAATACCGGTTCTTGTAGTCGATGCCCTTCTGAAAGCCCCGCCCCACAAGGCCTCCAGCCTGCTAAAAACAAGAGAAAAACAAGAAAAAACAAGAGAAAAACAAGCTCTAAAAAGGTTTCTGAGGGTTTGTGGTTCATAGCTTGCGCAAAATTTTTCAATTCAGGCAGGAATTCGGTCAGAAAAGACCGCTAGCACCCTACCCCACTCCACAAAATTGTCCGGACCAACCAAATCCGGAGCTACTGGATGTCTGCAGAAGAAAAACAGCCGCTGGAGCGATTCCTGGAAGCGCTCACTTTGATAACGCCTCATAGGGCAGACGCACAGCACGGCACTAATCATCTTCATCACTGTGTCCAGGTCGGCGGAACCACTGCTTCCGATGTACAGAAAGCAATGAAGATCATCGATGAAATCGGTATTTCATACACCGGGGGTCCTGTTTACGGTCTGAACGACTGGGAGCTCAAAACGGAAGGACTCCACGATGTACAGCTGTCCTTCAACTCCAGGGGGATCCTTGACGTTGCCTTGGCGAAAATCGATACGCCTTACTTCGAACCGATCCTGGAACGTCTGAATGAGCAGCTGGACGTAGTAACTGAGATCGAAGGCCAGGCCGGCTTCACCTCGGTGACCTATCGACAAGGTGATCTCGAGGTGACTGTCGAAAATGATGGTTTGAGTGATCGTTTCTCCATCACGGTATCAACCTTCGGCTATAGAGCAGATCGGGCCTTGCTTCCTCGTTATGCCTAGTAATCAGACCTCAGTTCAGGTTTTCTGCCTAAAATCAGACGAAAGCCTGAACTGAAAGCTTGGGAATTTTAAAATCCGGAACTATGATCTCCTTCGATGCACAACTTGATGCCGAAGGTGGATGATGAATACGCACGTCGAACACGAAGAAGAAATGCAAAACTACGTCGACTGGGAACAGGTCTACTACACACCGCAATTCGCAGCTGATTGCTTTGGATTGACCACCAGAAGGTTGAAGGATATCGAGGAAGAGAACGGCATCGATATTCCTCGCGTCCCTCGCGGTACCGTCACTACACGCGCGTATCGTCCATCTGATCTCTTCAAAATTGCCGCTGTGCGCCGTCAACGGGGTTACACCAAGCCTTTACAGAAACAGGTCGTCATCTCTGTGTTCATTCACAAGGGCGGCACGGCAAAATCGACCAACGCAACCAATCTGGCTATTCAACTCCAGCTTTCCGGACAGCGCGTTCTGGTTATCGACAACGATCCTCAAGGGGACACGTCGAGCATGTTCGACTATGACGCGGACCTCAGCTATGAGGACCTTGAGGCCTTTGGGATTCCCAAGAATCGAATTGTCGATGGCCATTTGGGCAACCTAATCGCTCCCCTCCTCCGCATGAAGCCGTTCGAGACCAAGACACTCGACCAGGTAGTCAAAATGCCCTTTGGCGTCGACGGTCCTCACATCATTCCAGCTGACAACTCGCTCGAAGATCTGAGCATCGCACTGGATGCTGCCAATAACCCCGATTTTTGGTACTCGGAATGGATCAAGGCCGGTAACTCCGGGAAGCTTCCGAACTGTGATCTGTCAGTGTATGACGTTATCATTTTCGATAACGCGCCGGCAGCATCCAGGCTGACAAAGAACTCAGTAGCAGCTTGTGACCTGCAGCTTTGCCCCATCCGCATGGATAAGCTTTCGTTCCGCGCGCTGAATCGCCTGAACGATTGGCTTCTGCGTTTTGCAGAGGACTACAAACGGAGCCCTGCGCTTGCCGTTATCCCAACGATGTTCATTCGTAATCGCCCAAGAATTCTTCAGCACCTCGCCTTGCTCAACGAGTACTTCCCTGGGCGTGTGACTCAGGAAAACCTGTACTTCTCTGAAGACTATTCGAAGGCTATGGATCAAGGGTTCCCGCTGCTCCTCTGGAAGAATGCCAAGCCCGATACCTTGGAAGCCGCTCGTAAGGTTTACCAAGAGATCCTTCAAGTGGTTCAAAAAATCGGCCATGCCTCTTGATGTAGGTGTTGCTAGTAGCAACACAGCGATCATGGGGCAAACGAGAAGTGATGATGTTGCTAGTAGCAACACTGGCCCAGCGGTGATCAGGTAAACGGAACGACCACCGACGCCACAATCTGTTGCTAGTAGCAACACGGATGAAAATGGTGTGGTCTGACGAAGTGTTGCTAGTAGCAACACTCAGCAAAAGCACTCATCTGATGCGAAAGAGCCACGCAGAATCCAGCGGCTGTTGCTAGTAGCAACACCCATTAGGAGACAAAAAATGAAGTCGAACGACTATCCAGGTCGAGCAAAACCAGGCGGTATGGTTGGGGTGCGCAAACCTGCCCGGGTTGTGGGTGATGGTGAAGGTCCGCCACCAGCTCCCACGCCAAGCCCCATCACTCCAGAACAAGAGAACGCTGTCATCCAGCCGCTGGAAGGAGAGTTTATTCTCGCCAACGAAGCGGTTCTCCAAGATATCGGAGTAGACCAGATAGTTCGGTCTCCGTATCAACCGCGCCTTACATTTAACGAGGAAGCATTAGAAGAGCTCGCGAACTCGATCCAAACGCTGGGCCTGGCTAAGCCCATCCTGGTGAGACCACTTCAGAACGGCATGTTCGAGTTGGTCGGTGGGGAACGCAGATGGCGAGCAACGAAGCTGCTTGGCCGGCCAACGATCTCAGCCATTGTCAGACCTATGACAGATGCGGTCGCTTTGGTCTTAGCTCTTACCGACAATGAACAAGAAGACCTGACGGACTATGAGCGGGGAAGGGCATACCAAAACGCCCTGGCAGACGGAGACACCTCACAACGTGCACTTGCACGGCAACTTGGAATCAACGTCTCGTCCGTAAGTCGCTGTGTCGCAATGATGTCGCTTCCAGACTCGGTTAAGGCAATTCTCGATGAGAAGCCGTGGCTAATTACGCTTAACTACGCACCAAAGTTCGTCGCCTACGGTGAGCAAGATCCTGAAAAGCTCGGAGATGTGGTTACGAAAATGGCAGAGGAGGGCATGACTCAAGAAGCCGCTCTGCGCTTCCTGGCGCGGCCCGAATCCAACCACTCACCACGACGTAGCCCCCAGATCCAGACCATTCAGGGTATTGGGAAGCTGAAGGTCGCCGGTGAGAAATTGGAACTCACAATCGAAAAAAGCATCAATCCCGAGAAGCTGAACTCCAAACTCCAGGAGTTTCTCGCTTCGCTTGATACAACCGAGCTGCAGTCCGGAGAGTGAAAATGGGACTCATCACGATCCGGCACGAAAACGGGGCAGAGGAGGTCTTGAGTGCGCAAGCACTCAAGACTAATGCGAGCCTGTCGATAAGTAATGGCCGATTTGTTATCGCCTTCGAGAGTATGTCTGGGATCACTATCCTTGTAGACCCAGCATCACCGGACCGATTCGTGATGACACTTCCGTCGGATAAGCTCGAAAATAGGCCCACCATAAGTGGGGGAATTGCCGAAATAGATGGTCTCGATGAAGTCATCATTTCGATCGCGCAGTCGCTCCAGAGCAGGGGAGGGGAGGGTGCTCTTCTGCATTAGTTAGGTTACATGCTATTTCGAACGTAAATGTTGCAGAAAATAAGCCGACAAGTATTTGACGATTTTTTAACGCCGGCGGTTAGATCATTTTTTTAGGAAGTGAGAAAGGAATCGCGGTAATGGCAATTGGTCATTACCTGAAGTTTTGTAATATATTGTCTTAGCGTCACAAGGAGCGACGCATGAAACTGCCATACGCTCGAGGAACCGGCCGAGACAAACTATGAACAGCTCGAAAACGCCACACGTCGTACGGAGGATACCGTACTGGGAAAACCCGCCGGAGCCAGGCCAGGACTTGCGTGAGCTCCAATGGGGCGTGTTGGAAGTGCTTTCCGACAACTCCGTACAATTCGTCAAAACTGACCCTGATCCGCAGGCTCTACAGGCTCTTATCGACGAAATAGAGTCGATGTCAAACCAGGATTAGTGTCGACCAATTTCTTGCACTTTTGTTGCTGGAAAAGAATCAAACACTCTCCGGCAACAACTTAGGCTGCATCGAAGACCAACCATGGGAGCCTTCGATGCAGACCGCGGTCCTTGAGTACCACCCCTTCGCAAACATCTTCCCGCTCCTATCGGGGGCTGACTTCGATGGCTTTAAGGCCGACATCCAGGAACAAGGTCAGCTCGAACCTATCATTCTGCTCGAAGGCAAGATCCTCGACGGTCGCAACCGTTATCGAGTCTGCTTAGAGTTGGGGGTGACCCCGATCACCAAGGACTATGACGGTGGTGATCCTCTCGCCTTTGTCGTCGCACTGAACCTCCGCAGGAGGCACCTGACGACAGCACAGCGTGCCTTGATAGCTGTAGAGCTGGCCAAGGAGGATCCCCAAGTCGACGGAGACGCAGCAGAGCGAGCCCCGCGCATACTACTTCCCAACGCTGCAAAGACGATGAATGTCTCCCCTAGATCCGTCTCATCCGCAAAGCGAGTCTTGCGTGATGGAGCACCCAAGCTCGTAAAGGCGGTAAAGAACGGAGAGGTGAGCATCTCCATCGCTGAACAGTTGGCAAAGCTCCCCGTACAGCAGCAAGACGAACTGTGTGATCGAGGGGCAAAGGCGCTGCGCTTGGCAGCACAGCGTATGAAGCAGCCGAAGGATCGCGCTGAAGAAACACCAGTCCAGGATGCTCCTGATCGCCGAGAAGCACCCCAACCAGAAGAGTTTGCGTTGCTACCTTCAGATGACTCGAATGCCACGTCAGAGCCAACAAGGAAACCATCAGCGTTGCTGCTTTTCGAACTTGCAGATTCTGGAATGCAGGAGGGGAGGGAGGCAGCGAGCGTGGTCGAAGAAATTCTCGACGCTGTCGACGAGGGACTAGATTTGCAGCTGCTTGCCTTCACAACTGAAATAGCTGTGCTGCTGAGGGACAAGATTAGAAGCCGGCTCTACAGAAGATAAAATTTTGTTGGGATTCCTTTCTGGTGTGTTTGGATGATGGTGACAGAGGTTCGCAGTCCCTGACATCACAACGGATGTAACAAATAGACGTAGCAAAGGAATTACGAGGTGTCGCATGATCCAGCAGATCAAAAATTCTGTTAACTACCCTGCATACATTGCTTTCGGATTCCTTTTTGGTTACAGCGCCGCCATTTGGATCGGGGCAATCTGAACAAAGTCGTAGCGGACCATAATCGATTTATATAAGATCGAGGGAATTAGAGGAGGACTCCATGTCAATCATCCACGAATATCGCAATATCGAATCTGAGATCGATCGGCTTCAACAACAACTGGAGAAGCTCAAAGGTTCTGAGCAGCTGCAGAAGGAGCTCGAGTTCGAGAAGAAGCTTCGCGATCTCATGGAAAAGCATCAGAAGTCGCTGCGCGACGTGATCAGTCTCCTGGATCCGGATAGCAGGCTGAAGGGGCAGGTGGCAGGCGCCCAAGCTGACTCCCGTCGCAAACCTCGCCAGGTGAAGACCTATAAAAATCCTCATAACGGCGAGGTGATTGAAACCAAGGGTGGCAATCACAGCGGCCTGAAGGCCTGGAAGGCGGAGTACGGTGCAGAAGTCGTAGAGAGCTGGCTTCAGTAACAGCGATCGTATTAACAAAGGGCCGAAAGGCCTTTTGTTGTTTAGGGGACGGAGTCGTGCACCAGATGAACTCGCCGCAAATTCCTGTCGTCGACGGGCCTGCAGCTGGCCAGCTTTGGCACCGCGGCCGATCAGCATCACGGTTATATGAAGAAGACGGCGACCTTTTCAGGTACCGCATCACCGTTGACGGTGATGGAAATGAACGGTGGTCCTGCGTGAAAATCAACCAGGAAATCGACTAGCTTGTGACATCTCTCTGGTATCTCGTGATTGGACCTTAAATGAACACCGCCCCCAGAACACCAAAGCTGGATGAAATATCGCCTCAACTTTCTGCGAAAATGATGAAGCTCATCGAGCAGATCAGTCATGAGACTGATCCTCTTCAAGTCCATGTTCGAACGGGTATCGTGCAGGGACACTACGACGCGCTCCTGGACGTAGGGATGTTGTCCGTATACAACCATCGCGCTCTGCGGAATATCGCCGCTTCATGGCGCGACTATCGTCTAGCGCAACTCACGAGTACTAACAGCCCTAAGGTGGCTGGGAGCGAGTAGGCACCAACCCCGCATCGATGGAGTTCCGCAAGGCGTGTCGCATTACCGTCACACAGAAAGGAACCCTCTCCTCAGTGATTAAGGGGGTCTTCCGGGGCGTCATTGCTGCCGGCGGGCGATCAGGTAGATCGACAAGGCGAAGCCCAGGATGGTGCAGATGTCGGCCAGGTTATGAAGATCGGGCATCGTTGGCGCCTCGGTAGTGGATTCGCCCCTGATCCTGGCGTCACGACCTTCTGGTGTCCTGTTGTGGGTTTTCCACGCCGGCGCTTGCCGGTGCGGGTGGTATCACGACGGTCGCGTCGGCAAGCCCCATCCGTCACTTCGAATCGCAGCTTGAAAGGAACCCGCCCCTGCTATGTGCCCGGATGACATCCCCGAAGCCCGCCGCCGGCGCAAGCTGGCCGAGCTGCGCGACACTCTGGCCCTGGCTGTGCAAGAGCCGGAAGCGGACCTGCGCGTGTGGTGGCAAGGCGTATTGCATGGCCGGCTGATCGAGCTGGAGGCCGCCGGGATGTTGAGCGCCGAGGACTGCGCGGCGTTCGCCGATCAGATACGGGTTACTTTCGAGCGCTGCCGGCCGCCGGCAAACGATGACATTTGAAATTGGCCAGCTGGCCGAGTTTGCATAACGGGCCCATTGTTAAATTGCCCCCCACATGAGCCCGCCACCCGGCGGGCTTTTTGTTGGGGACTGGTTGCCAGAAGTACCACTACTGGTACGCCAATTTAGGGCCAGTATTGGCGGCAGAGCGAAGCGGGATATTATCCGAGCCGAATCCCGCGCACTGGAGCACGCTCGTGGCGACCGACATTGGCTACTACCCTGACCACTGCTACAAGCTGCGTCGTTTGCAGGACGACGGCGGCCTCGATCCCTTCCCGGCCTTCTACCTGGTCGACCGCAACCTCTACCCGGTGCAGCAACTCATGCCTAACGGGCGGCTGTACGGGGAGCCGTTGGGCCGCGTGGAGCTCAATAACAGCTTGGCCCCCTTCCGCATACTCGCCGGCGCCGACGAGCTCGGGCAGATCGAGTTAGCCAGCGCGATCTACACCGCCGCCGACGGCCAGCGCTACCAACTGCAGCGCATCCCGTGTCCTGATGCGTAAACGCCCCTACAGCCCGTTCGCCTGCTACCAATTGCGTGACGCGAACGGTGATGACGCCGGCAGTATCCGCGACGGCGTTTACCGCGGCCGCGACTTCCAAGTGACTCCGCTGACGCCCTGGGACGGCGTGGTGCGCTCGGTGGACGTGGATCCGCCGGAGCTGTTAATGCGCTCCAACCGCGGCGGGGTGATCCTGGGCACGCGTGTAGTGTTCAACTCGGGGGAGGTGTTGCACCTGGTTCCGTTGCCGCGTGGCGAGGATCCGCACCGCGCGCCCAGGATCGAGGACGCCGATCAGTATCGCGTGTTGCTGGCCGCCCAGGAACTGGCCGAGGATGCCGGCGACGTGGAGCGCGCCGCTGGCATTGGCATTCGCCTCGACCTGGCGGCGTTCTATGAGTGCCCACGTTGTCACAACGACGCCACCGACCGCGAGGCCTGCGCGCTATGTCAGGGAGATGGGTTCGTTTGGGAAGGGATTGAGGAATCCTCGAGCTCAACACTGCCGGCGCCGCCACTCAGGTAGCTGTGCCACAGCTCCATCAGCGATCGACGCTTCTCCAAGAAATCACTTCGGTTGTAGGCCGCCTCGACTTTTCCTGCGACCCGATGCGCCAGTGCCATCTCGCAGACTTCCCTGGGCACGCTCGTATCCTCAGCTGCCCAAGTCCGGAAGGTCGATCGGAAGCCGTGAGGAACTCCTTGTGGAGCCTTTAGCTTCGAGAGTGCGCGCCCGATCGCATTGCTCGGCAACGGTCCCTTTCCGCGCGCATTGGGGAACAACCATACGCTGTGCTCCCCTTTCACCTGGTTGATGACTTCAAGCATTCGATCGGTAATAGGGACCCTGTGGGTGCGGTTGTTCTTCATTCGCTCAGGTGGAATCGTCCAGATGCGGTTCCCGAAATCAAACTCTGGCCACTGCGCACCACATACCTCTCCGTTACGAAGGACCGACAGGATTATCAGTTCAGCTGCTCGTGCAGCTATTCCATCGATGCTGTCGAGCTGGCTAAGCGAAGCCCTAGCTTCGATTGGAGTGGCAGCAGGGAAGGGGACACTCGTACGGATCTGCTTGGGCAGCAGCTTGTCGAGGTGTCCTCGCCAGCGCGCGGGGTTCTCTCCTTCGCGCATCTTTCGAGCCTTGGCAGCGTCCAGGACCAGCTCGATTCTGTTTCGCACACGCCGTGCGGTGACCGGGATTTTCAACCAGATCGGTTCGAGGACCTCAAGAACATCGTCGGTGTCGACATCGGCCGGGCGCATGGTACCGATCACAGGAAACACGTAGTCGGCGAGAGAGTTCTCCCACTGCTGTCGGTGTTTCTTGCTCCAGGCCGGAGCATGGGTCGCAATGTATCGACCGGCTTCATCCTCAAATGCCACGCGGCTACGGTTTACCGCTTCCGCCTCCAGCCGTTGCTGTCGCTTCTCGGCTTGAGGGTTTGTCCCTTTAGCGATCTGCAGGCGGTACTCATCCGCGGCAAGGCGGGCTTCCTTCAACCCCACACCGGGATAGGCGCCAATGGTCAAATCGAAGCGATCACCGCCGAAACTGTAGCGAAAAAGCCAAGTTTTTGTCCCGTTCTTTCGAATCTTAAGAATGAGCCCACGGCCATCACCGTATGAACCGGGACTGGTTTGATCCTTGACGAATGCGGCAGTGAGCTTTGACACGCTGGGCCTTCGGTTCTGCTGTTGAGTGTGTTGCTAGTAGCAACAGTTAATTTTTCATCTCTTCACGCGACAGAAAGCACGTCGCAGCCATGCGCGCCTGATACCCAACCTGTTTTTCGTCCGTCCAGTCTTGGGGGGGAACAAAGGAGGGGAGGGGGGGCACGGCTAAGTGCATGTCAGCCAGCGACCATCCCGCGGCAAATTCATCGGAGCAGTTTTCAGGCAACGGAATGGCAAGTCGCCCGGTGTGGACGCTCGTTCGTTGAGGCATCGTTCTTCCCTCTACTACGGTCGCGAAAAGTACCAGATTTCTTGGAAAAGTACGGGGATAAATTATCCCCGTACTTAAAGGCTAGAGGCAGCGCCAATACTAAGTTCAGGTTAATAGCTCCAGTTCTGAACCACAGTTTGTCCCACACATGTATTGTGTTGCGGCGGCGCCGTCCGCTTACTCGGGTGAGTTGAGCTCTCTGAGCTGCTCAGCTGTCCACGCCCAGTACCCTTCGAGGTAAATGCCGGCGGCTACCTGGTTGATCCACGTGGCCTGGTTGAAAAGGGGATGCTCGAAGCTGTACTTAGCTTTCAGCTCATCCGGTGACAGACGCAAGTCACTTGCGTACTCGCCCCGGGCGGACGCCACGGACGGCAATTCCGCTTCGCCCTGGCCGAAAGCGAGCCATGCCGGCGAGAGGCCAACCACGGACGCGATTGTTGCGAGTTGATGGAGCGTCGGGCACTGCGTTCCGGTGATGAAATCATTCAGAGAATCGCTGGGGATATGAGTCGCAGCGCTCAATTCATCCAGCGTAACCGCCCTGCTTTGAACCTCTTTAGCAAGTCGCGTCGCCAATACGGAATGGTTAAAATATTGGATCTGAAGGGGCTTCATAGATAAGACTCCAGTGGTGTGGAATCTCCCTTTTACGTCTGTAAAAAATATTCCCAAGTGCGTTTGGTTACTTTCGTATAACGCGCCAATCACCGCTCCACGATGCGATAGGACATGTTGCGGTGGGTATCGACAAGTTAGGATCTTGAACAGCAATAATCGTATTCTGATCGCTTCCGTTCTGGCCTAATGACACTCGACCGCAGGCTTCGAAATCCACCTGAATAAGCCCTATCCGGCCGACAGGGCCACGTGGAATCCCCTTTGCAGAGCCATTCGCGACCTGTTTCTTGCTCCCCGTGACCACCGCCGCCTCTACGTAGAGTGTGTCTCCAGTTTCACCGAAGAAGAACTGTACATACTTGCCGTCCTGGTTAGGGACGGCATGAGCCTTAGTAGGGGTTTCGAGAAAATCGCACCCGCCTAGGAGAGCTAAAAGCAAGACGGGCCCCGCCGCCAGTATGCAGTGTCGAAGTTGATTCATGAGATTCCCTAAAGACGAAATTGTCCGGCGTGCGAATAATTAAGCGCAAACTGGAGTTAGTCAAGGATAATATATTTGTTCCGCGCAAGCTGGGATTGGGGGAAGTAATTTATCGACCACAATACTCGTATAATATTATTATATGGTGCATGCCTATTCGGGATTGCCGGAGTTACAGCCTTAGAACAGGGCTAGTTGCGTCAGTTTGTCCTGATTTCTAACCGGTACAATAATATTTTGTCGTGTTTCAGCTGGCTTCTGCTGGTCCTGATCCAGATCGCTGCCAAGGGCATAGCCGCGGCGGAGTCTGACCGACCAAAGCCCAAAAATATGGGCCGGCGTGTACCAGTGCTCCCGCTCCTCGGCCGCCAGGGTGTTGCCCAAAATGATCGTTGCGGGGATGTGCAGCAGGCTGAGTTGTAGGTAGCTCATGTGAACGGCGCGCGAGTCGATGTCCTGGGCCGTCACGTGCATGTGGTTCTGATAGCTCAACCCTTCTTCCTGAAGGGCCTCAGCCATGGCGACGACCATGGCGCCGGCTCCGACCGCAGGCTCGAGCAGCGTAATGAACCCTTTGCTCGCAATGAGGCGTCGTAAGTCGCGGCCGTCGCCTACCTGCTGACGTGCCATGAGGGCGCACACCGAGTAGGGCGTGAAGAACTGACCACGGGCAGTGTTCCCCAATTCGAGTTCGCCGAAGACCTTTCCTAGGACATCATCGGGACCAAACTCGAGGGCCATCGTCAACTCGGCAAGCATTTGAGGGAACAGCTTTTGCTCATCCGCTTCGTAGCGCTGCATCAACGCCATATAGCGTGCCTCGCGCGGCTCTCTCTGTGAAAGGTCGACGCCATTGGATACTGCGATTGCGGCCATTTCAACGAAGTCGCCGAAGACGTCCCACAGGTGGTGACGGCGACTGGCACGTTCCAGGAGTTTGACGATGTTCTTGCGGTGTACTTCAGAAGTGACCGTGGGGATTTTTGCCGTGGCGTTCATGGTGCAACCTGCTTAGGAGCTGGAGCACCACGATCACATGCGCTTTTGCGATCCCAAGCCGTGCAACGGTGGATCAGAACCCCATGCAAAGCTGTTCGCCCGGCGCCGGCATGATCAAGCTAACTTGCTCAGCCGGTGTCGAGACATTTCTCTATTCCAGACTCAATTAATTAAGAAATCGTGATTTGGCTGGATTGAGAACTGCCAGAGAGGCAGGTCCTTAGATACGTGGTCAGGATCTATATTGATTGCAAAAAAGTCTGGATCAAGTTCTGGGTCGAGCGAAACTACGCTTTGCTCGTAAACGGTATGCTCATTGTAGGCATTAGTTATCATTGAGCTTAAGTCTCCAACAATTAAAAACTCTTGCCCTTCGTGTAACTCATCTTCATCATCAACGCGAAAATCAAACTTGATAGATATTAATCTACCATCTTCTTGTATTGCTTGAGGGAGATCGCATGTTAGCTTTCCAAAGCGGGCAAGGTAGAAGGCTATACTTTTTTCGTTGTAATCGTGAATTTCCACACCAGCATTGAATATTCTGACTTTGGATATTGTTAGACTGGCTGTGCCGTCATCATTAATTGACGACTCCTTCTCAGGGTCAGCCATGAATTCAATTCCAATGTCCGGCTTTACGCCGATTGACCTGTCTCCCAAGATAGCCATCTCGCTCTTCGCGATGGCGGATATCATATTTATTTCGTATCGCCCCATCTTCTCTGTTAGTGATGACTTGGAAAGAAGACACCATTTGTTGAGTCGTGAGAAATAGATCGCTATTTTTAGCTGCGCACCTTGCATGGCTGCATAATTTTCAAGCCTCTTCAGATAGTCCTTCTTAAGTTTGTACGGTGTTTTAAAATCCCCAATATGACAGTTTTTAACCTCGATCATCATGCGACTGCCGTTCTTCAATGTAACGGTATAGTCAGGAGGTTGGATGTTTGGTATGTTGCTGAAGACAGCCCCAGCATCCTCCTTCTTGATGAACAAGCATTCTCCAAGAGCGCCTGCAACGTAAGAGAATAGTGCTTCAATTCTCTTTCCATGTAGGAGATTGGCATTGGCCATGGATGACTTTAAAGAATCACGCATTCTCATAATGAAGTCTTCAAAGTTCTCGTCAGCTCTGAGTCGATAATTTCGCCCCTTGCCGACCGAAGTGAATAGATCGATCACCTCGAATTTCTCTGGGTTGCGTTGAAGACGCTTCAATTTCCACTCCCGGTGGTAAAAAATGGAGCTACTTGATTCGAAGTTTCCTCAGAAGCTTGTCCAAAGAGGATTCATAGTCTTCTTCTGTGGTGAAGTCTGCGTACAATTTTCCTTGAAGGAAAGTCGGCAAATCACACTTTTCATAAAGAATAGGCAGAACTATACTCTCGCCTCCTGCAATCTCTCGGTTTAGTGCGATATCCAACTCTTTTCTTACCCACGGGGCGTTGATGGATTTGTTGGAAAGAACAATCCCAATGTATTTTGTCTCTTGCATTCCCTGCGTGATCTTATCAATTAATGAGTCGCCGATCTCGATCTCTGCCTCGTCCACCCAGACTCTCGTAACTCCGCTAGCCATCAAATCCTTGCGCAGCTGCCTAACAAATGGCTTGTCTTTCCCCGTGTGACTAAGGAAAATCCCGTGGTACTTCTCCTGGTTGGGGCTATTTTTCTCAACGTTTACCGCGTCCAATATCAACCGATTTGCAGACTCCTCAGAGGTGGGCGGAGTGACGAGCCAGCCGTTAAGTCCCCCGATAGAGACCTTTCCCCCGAGTGTGTAACCCTCAGGGGTGGATGCGACCGAAACGTAGCCAGTTAAGTCGGAGTCGCGAAGACAAAGCGACCAGCCACTTTTGCTTAGTTCAGCGAAATATCGAAAGAATGGTTGGTTGGGATCTTCATTCACGAGACGACGGCTCTTCTTAACTAGCAAGTCACCATTGTTTACTAGGCGTGCAATGGGCGAAGCAATGTAACCCATCCAAGTCTTTCGATATCCAAAGAAGTTCATGCGCTTTGCTTCCGCGAAGCACCAAACTACTGTTGCTCCATTCTGCAGGGCTGCTAGCATCTCGTTCTCTCGATCCTCCTTGTCAAAGGCGGTATCGATGTCGTAGAGATTATTTTCTCGCTTGAGGTCTCCAAGTTCAGTAACTGAATTGGAGTGCGGGCCTTCTTCACCAAAAAGGAAGTGTGAATAGCTAGCCGGGTTGATTACGATGACATCATATTCGTAAAGTGAAAATGCTGATTTGTCTTTGTTGATATCAGCCTTACAAAGCCCAAGGTTGTCAAATTGAACTCCTTGGATTGGTGCGCCGGTGTATTTCAAACCAACAGTCAATACTCGCTTCAAGAGGTGACTCCTTCCTTGTGATCTCGGGCTCTGCTGTCGCGATGACATTAGCCCCAAGATAGCGCATGCCTACCCGCAAATTGAATAGGCGGCCACCTGGTGGTCAGGAGTTCACTGCAGGGAAGTGGTCGCGGATACAGGAAGCTCAATTGCAGAAACTCGACTCATGCTGAATCTGCTTGTGAGGATCGGTAAGGGACGTGAGGCGAGTTATTCCCTCCGCAGCCGGCCAAGTGGTTGCTGCTGAAAGTGAATGCCCAACCAGGAATGCTGTGGCAGGCCAAGGCCAACCGCGAGCCATAAAAAACCCCGGCAGGGCCGGGGTAGTTGGAGACGTATGCCGTCCGGATAGCCCGGTGTCAGGCGGAAGCTGGGAAGGGGAAGGCGCTCTGTTCGCCAGTTTCAAGGTTGACCATCAGCCAGTGCTTGCTGGTTTCACCGTACCGAAGTAGTTCCCAAACGATGGTCATGCCGGCAGTAGTGACGGCCCGATTGATTAGACAGTCTTGGCTGCGCAGCGACTCAGCGACCGAGCACGATTTGCTGGTGTCATCAGGCAGGGTCTGTATCTCCGGGTAGGCGTCGAGCACGTTGGGGAACGTCTTGCGCAGCTTGGCGTCGATGGCACCAAACACGATCTGTCCATGCCGCGCATCGTTGCCCAAGTCCAGCCACATGGCCTTGGCTTTCAGGTTCCCGATAGCAACCCTTGCGGAGGGGACATCGACTGCGCTGATGATGAGGGCGGCGTGCGCTATGGCCTCTTCGGTTTCCACGCAGGGGAAACGATAGGGAAGGCCCACCCACTGCATGCCGAGCATCAGGTTGTAGCGGTTCGCAAGGCTGACGGCTTTGAAGTGCCCGAGGTCGCATGTCCAGAACCGCTGGCGGACGAGGTTCGGCTCGCGCACAACGCTGTCATCGATGATCGTGACTTTCAGCCCATAGGGATGGCCAAGGGAACGGATTGCGTGATGGAAAGACGCGAGGCAGTCCACCACTTCACTCCCGTTGCCCCCGGCACCGATCACGACGATGTTGATTGGCGACGAGAGCCAGTCGTTTGGGGCCTTGAACGTGGTCATGGCCGGCTTGATCGCAACCGCCGCGCTCATCGCTGGGCCTCCTGCACAATCGCCTCAAGGGTGACCTGATCGCGATAGCGCATGACCGGGACAAGCGATTTTGCAGGGAATTTTTTCGCCCTGGATTCGGCCAAGCCACGGTAGTAAGCGACCATCCCCGAGAAGTTCTCGCACCCCTTGATGGGCGTGACGGAACCGAGGTGGGTATTGACGCTCTCCAGTACGAACCGCTCCCAGGTGGGGATGTTTTCCACCAGAACTTCCTGCGGTAGCTTCACGTTGCCAGTGCAGAAGTTACCATCCTGATAGACGTTGCCCAGCGGTGCGTAGAACAGCGGGGTGCTCGGCTCCGGGCGCTTGTTTCCCTTGTAAGCAAAGCAGCGCAGAGGCTTTCCTTCGCCAGCGCAGAAGATCAGGCCCGGAAGCGGCGCTTTAATGGTGGCTTCGGGGAACGGCACATCGATCACTTGCGGAGCCACATACCAGACCAAGCAGCCGCGACCGCGCACTACCAGATTGCTCGGAACGAACTCGATCTGCGGCTGCTCGTTCAGCAGCAGTTCGACCAAGGATCGTTTGTCGTGCTCGCTGAACGCTCGGCCCGCCCCGAGAACAAATCCTTTGCCGCCCTCGATTGCGAGCACGTCATGACTGGTGACGTTCACCTGCCCGGTCTGCGCGTGGTGGTGAATGAGCATGGCTTTGCTGGTGGTCTCATTGCTGATCATTGGGGGTTCCTAGGGATTCGCAGATTTTGCCCAGTAGCTGTATGCAGGAGGCGGTATCACGGAGTATCGGAAGCGTTTGGCTTGCCATCTCCGGGCCTTTCAGGGGCAACCCGATTGCGGGGTAGCCGCACCCGTGTACCTGCCCGTCGTAACCTTCATAGGTACTATCCAGCAGGTTTGGAAAATCCCCAGAAACCTGAACCACGATGCTTTCGAAGAACGTCATGCCATCGCTCGCCGTCCCTGCCATGCTGTGAAGGTCGTGGTCAAAGCAGTAACCCTGTTCGGCTTTGGACAGGCACAGTTCCAGCGCCTCAACCAAGACCATCAGCGTGTCGGAGTAGGGGTTGCCTGCCTTCATTGCCTCTAACGCCTGTCTACGCAGGGTTCGCATCTCCTGCGGCTTGTCGGCCCCCAGATAGAAGCCCGACAGCTCGGTCAGTTCATGCATCTCCACCAACATCGCGGCGAAACGCTCCGCAGATTCCTCGTCGAATCCTTCGTCGCCGGTAAAGCTCCAGGTATCGAAGCCCAACTGCTCGTCCGGCGTGGTGAGCAGGTATTCCGTCATTTGCTCCACTGTTGCTGCACTGACCATCTGCTTCAACGAGGCGTAGGCCCCGGCGACTTCGTGGTTGTAGTAGCTGCCCTCGCCGAGGAACGTAGCCGGCGTGTTGAAGGGGATGAGGTAGTGCGTCATCGCGTCCAAGGTCTTGAACAGGATGACGCGGACCTCATGGAAGTCATCCACTTCGGGGAGTTCGAGGAAAAACTCCGAGAAGCACCCGCCTTCGAGAACGTAGTGCTCCCCTTGGATACCTCGCTCGATGCTGCTTTCAGCAGGCTCGGGAAGGGTAAGGACACCATCCAGCGCTGCGCCGATCTTGTCGAACAGGGCGCTAGCGCAGTCAGGCCCTTGCTCAATGAGTTCGGCCACCGCATCGATCTGAATGAGGCTGGCGTCGATACAGTGCAGGGTTGCCCCAGCGGCAACACAGGGATCGGCGTAGGGAGTGGTTAAGCTTTTGAGCAGAGCGGCTTTGTCCTTGAACAACCCCTTGGTTGGGAGAGCTAGAACACGCTCGATGCCGGCAACGACCTCACCAGTCAGCCGATGAAGGCCATAGGCGTTCGGGTAATGCTCCAGCCACTCCAGAGCCTCGGGGCCGATCAGCCCGCTGTCCAGAGCCTGCGTGCAAAGCGCGCTGTGCCCTTTAAAGTCCACACAGGAAGCGTTGGACAGCGCGAACTGCTCGTTCTGGGCTACCCGCATCGCTTGCGCGATGCCGGGCAGCGCGAACGGATTCAGCGCGGAAGGGGGAAGCTGATAACGCCGGGTGTTGAGGGAGATTGCAGCAGCGCCCATAACCGCCTCTTCTGGTGCTGTGAAAGTGAGTCATCGTCCTCGGCTGGAGAGACGCGGGCAGTTAGGTCGCCGCGCTCCCAGCTTTTGAGGATGGACAAGGGATCAGCCTTTGGCGCCGAACCCGGCTTCTCGGAATTCATAGACATAGGTGTCGTTTTCCTGAATGGGGGGGACGATCTTGGCCCCGGTGAGGCGGGGGTACTGGCGGGCGTAGTGCTTGAGAACTGCCTCGACTTCCATGCTGGGGTTCGGGTCCGGCAAATCACGGCCAGACATGCGGAAAACTCGGTCCAGAGAAATCACTGCAACAGTCATGGGGATATCCTTAGAACGAGGCGGCAAGGCTGTCGAAGGGAGCCGGCGCAGCGGGCTGCTGAGCGTGTTCCGCCGCAGGCGGCTGGGAGTCACCTGCCTCTTCGTCATCCTCGTCAGAAGCCTCAACAGTGGCCGCAGGCTTGGTTGCAGGCTTCTGTACCGCAGCAATTGCTTGAGCGCCCAGGGAGCGAATTTGCTCCAGCATTGCCGAGCCTTCGTTGACCGCCTGAATGTGGTGGGTCACACGGTCAAGTAGTGCAGCCTCTACTTCGGCTGGGGTGCCCGCGACCACCAGCGGCTTAGCCAGCGCCGCCCGCAGCGCCGCCTCTGCGTCAGTTGCTTTTTCCGGCGTTGGGCCGAGGTTCGCACTGAGCAGAACCTTGATTCGGCCTTCACCCAGCCCTTCGATGTCTACGGTGATGCGCTGCTTGGCGTTCGCTACTGCCGGTGCCACTGCGGAGAAGAAAGTGGTGCTCATGATCGGTTCCTGTTCAGGCTGCGGTTTGTTGGGAGCGGGGGGCCGATTTGCCTCCCTGTGCCGATAGTTCTAACGCAGCCGGCAGATATCCCAACCAATTGAACTGGGTGAATGCGAGGACCGCTTTGATGAGGTCTTCCGATTTGCCAGTGGCGAGTTTCTCAAACGCTTTCTCGCCGTTGACTTCGTTGTATTTCTCGGCGAATCCAGACCGCTTGCAGTCCTCCACGATGCCGGCCTTCACCTGCGCCTTGAGGTACGCCTCATTCATCTGGAAGTGCTCGACTGGTTGAATGCCTGCGTGCTGGATGAATGCCAGCGACTGGCGACCCGACACCGATTTGTCGAACTGGTCGGTAGCGTCAGTGCGGAACACGCTGCACGCCGCCATGCTCGACAGCAGTCGCATCAGGTCGTCCTCGGTGCGCTGCGCAAGTTTCACTTCCAGATCAGCGCGCTGGTTGCTGATAAGGCCCCGGCCTTGTATCCCGAGGTTGCCCTCCATGCGTTCCCGCAATTGGCTTGGAATCTCGTTGCGCACGTCGAAGTACATGCTGGTGACAGCCACTGCGAGAGCAAGGCGACGGTCATCCATTACTGCCTTGGTCGCCATCCGGCTGTACAGCGTGAATGCCTCGCGGCGGATCGCTCGCTTCAACTGCGCCGGTTGCGCTGGTGTCGAGGTTGCCCCCGGTTTTCGGGACGTGCCCGGTTCACTGGCGGGCTGGCGAGGCCCGGCGCTGCCCCCGGTGGTGTTCCCGTCTGGCTGCTGTGGTGGTGTGGCAGCTCCCGACGCCTCAGCGACCAGTGCCTTGTACTGAGCATGTTTATCGGCGTTGCACTTTCGGTCGAAGCAGTAGCCGCCTACCACCTCACCCTCGCGCCCAGCAGTGGTGGATACCACCGCCCCGTAGTTGGAGCAGGTGACGCAAGCCGCGAGTTGGGTTTCGCCGACCCCGGTGGAGCCCTTCGCTTCCAGACGGATATATCCGTCCTGGGGCAGAGTCTTGTCGGTATGGGCGACGCCGAACTCTTGCTGCGCGTCGATCAGCTTCACCTCGATGAGCGCAGCGGTCTTTCGGTTCCAGCAGACCGCGTTCTGGCAGCGCGATTCCCCAAGACTCACCTCGAACAGGTCAGCATTAGCACCCGAGTTATGGACACAGGAGCGGCATTCTTCGGTGTCGAATCGCGCCGATCCAAGATCGCGGGTGAGTGTCAGCAGGCGGTCGCGGGTATCGACAACGGAGTATCCCTTTTCGATGATCCGGCCAAGGATGGCCGGCTGATCGGCAGCTGGAAGGCGGCAAAGCAGTTCGGCGTGGCCAATCCTGATCTGATCCTCCAGCAGCGCCTCTGCAACGGCATCACAGGCGTGCGACAGCAGGATGCGGCTGTCGAGCATAGTGCGCGACCATCCCAGCGCCTTCATGACGGCTGCATGGTCATTCGCGTTGTCAGCCAGCAGCACCACGGCGTGCTGTGCTTCTTCAATGGGTGTGAGGTCAGACCGCTGCAGGTTTTCAACCGCTGCCAGCATGCGTGCTTCTTCATCGCTCATACCGCGAATTTCTGCGGCAATCGTCGTCTTGCCCGCGTCAATGGAGGCGGCGTGGCGGGTATTGCCGAACACAACTTCGAAGTCGTAATACGGATCATCACTAACCGGACGGATAAGGATTGGTTGAAGTACGCCATTTGCTCGGACACTTTCAACAAAAGCTGAATAGCTCGCTTTCTTTCGGCCCTTGCGCGGGTCAATTTTCGGATTGCGGCGTATACGGGATACAGCGACTTCTTGAACTTGGGCTTGAGACATTTCAGGCAATTCCTTGCTGGTACTTTCTTTAATTTATCTTGCTATTAGAACAACCCAAGCGTTCTCCAGATATTAATGGTGGTTGCGAGAAATCCAATGAGTAGACCAAAGAGAATCCAAGTTATCTGGACCAGAATTAAATAAATCAGCATGCCTACAGTCCCAAAAAGTCCGCCCAAAATCTCAAGTGGAGTTACTGGCCAGAGTGTGAAGCCGCTGGAGACGATAAGCGCGATATGAATACAGCCGATTGCGCAGGAAAGCAGAGAAATTACATCGCCAAGATTATGATTAATGCGGTACTTAGGCGTGGGTTTCATTTGAGTATCCGATGAGTTGGTAGTGATAAGCTACCAAGCCGAAGAAAGAACAAAAGCCTCTATCTTGCAGTTTTGTGGAACAAAAAAGGCGGCCAATGGCCGCCTCTCTGGTTGGGTTTAGCTCCGTTACTTGGAAGCTACTTCGCCTTTCTTCTCGTCGTTTTTAACGACCTTCTGGTCGTCGGCCTTTTCTTTGGCCGAAACCAACTTACCGTCTTTCCAAACGTAGTGCGGCTCGCCTACCGGCTGTTTATCCCAGGAATTGCGCGGATTACCGCTGCCGTTACCACCGGAGCCAGCTTGAACGCCAGCCACTACACCCATGGAGATCACAGCAGCGATGATGAAGTTTTTGTACATGGTAATTTCTCTTGGTAAGTCGGCGGGGTCAAACCCCGATAGTTGTCAGAACAGGGTGGGGTTTCGATTTTTTAACTCCGTCCGCTGCTCTTGATTCCAAGTTATCTGTTCCCTGAGTTATCCCAAGTTTATTCTGGAATTAATTGATTCTGACTAACTGGTCCTTCTCTATTGCATCGCCTTACTACTTGTATCGTTGTAAGGCGACTCGAAAGGTAGCGACGTTGAAACTCAGCGAGACGCTTTTTCCTGCACGAAACTGGACGGAAAAAAGCCGATCCCAAGTTCGCGCTCTCTCAGAATTCGTTCTGCGTGCCCGCATCAGGTGTGACAAGCGCCGTTCCAGCCACCTGGTTGGGAAGTAGCAAGCCGTTTGTAGGAGCGGCACCGTTCCGGGCGCGCAGAGCAGAGGGAGAACATGTACCCCACTTCGGTGGAACTGATTTTCTCCCTTGGGCAACCTGGTACCGCCGTTGACCAGACGGCGATCAAGTGAGGTGATGATTGGATAATGGGCTAGAGGTCCTGGAGCGGGTTCTTCAGGCAAGCATTCGCGAGCAACGGGCCGCGCGCCGCTGGAAGAGTTTCTTCCAGCTCTGCACGCTCGGCTTGGTGGTAGCGGCTTACACCGCCGGCGGCCCGCCACTCTCCGAAATGTGGGGAGAAAAGAGCGCTGGAATTACCGCGAAGGTTGCGGTCAGCGGAACGATCGCCGAAGGCGAGCGCGCGGGTGCTGCGATTGTGAATCGCGGCTTAGCGGCTGCGTTCAAGGACCCCGGACGAAGGCAGTGATCCTGGACATCAACAGTCCTGGCGGCAGCCCTGTGCAGGCTGGACGGGTGTACGACGAGATCAAGCGGCAGCGGAGCCTCCATCCAGACGTGAAGGTTTATGCGGTGATAGGAGATCTTGGAGCTTCGGGGGCTTACTACATCGCCAGCGCGGCGGATGAGATTTTCGCTGACAAAGCCAGCCTGGTTGGATCGATCGGGGTAACTGCAGCGAGCTTTGGCTATGTCGACCTGATGAAGAAGTTGGGCGTCGAACGGCGCGCATACACCTCTGGCGAACATAAGGCTTTCCTTGATCAGTTCCAGCCTGAGAATCGCGCTGAGACCGAGTTCTGGCGGGGCGTGCTGCAACAGACCCATAGGCAATTCATTGCGGCTGTGGAGCACGGCCGCGGCGATAGGTTGAAGACTAAGGACCACCCAGAGCTCTTTTCTGGCTTGGTGTGGTCTGGAGATCAGGCAATGGGGCTCGGCTTGGTCGACAAGCTCGGTGACGTTGACTACGTCGCGCGCGACGTGGTCGGCGCTGAGAAAATTGTGGATTTCACGCCGCGAGGAAATGCTTTTGACCGGTTCGCGAATCGCGTAGGTGCAAGCTTCGCGGGCGAGATTGCGATGACGATGGGGCTCGGCAATTTAGAGCTGCGATGAAGCTCGTGCAGAGTGCTGTGGGTGGCCAGCTTTGTGGCTATGCGCCGGCCTCGTATCAGTTGCGCTGTGCGGATTCTAACTCTTGATCTAGTAAGGATGATCTAGTGAATAAAGCTGTAGTTCGTGGCGGTGTTGTTGGGGGCTTAGGCGTTATGGCCTACGGGGCATATCTGTTCATCAGTGCCGGCATGATGATAGGGGGCTACTCGACGATTGGTGACTACAACGAGTGCATGAGGCTTTCGACCAACATCGCGGATCATCAAGGTGAGGTGAAGCAATTCCTCACCGAGGTTCAGAAAAGGCTCCCTGCAGAAGCTACAGCGACAGATGCCGTTCAGGGGACTGCAGAAGTGGCAGGCTCTGCTGTAGGCAAAAACACTTCGGATCCGAGACTCGCTCCGGAACTCAAAAAGTGCGTAGGAGAGTTGAAGCGGGGGCTTGAGACCGCTAGCAAATCCTAAGGCCGCCTATTCTGCACGCCCGGTCGGTTTCTGGGCGTTGCATGATCCGGTGCCGTTAGCTCTGGATTTGAGATTTCGAAATTATTCTTTCGATTCTCCATGGATAGGCTAATCCCCTTCTGGAAACGAAAGGATAGTTTCATTTTTAGAGGCTCGCCGCCAGAAAATCAACAAACGAAACCATAGCTTCGTTTTTCTTGACTTTACATATGTCATCCCCATAATCGAAGCCAAAGCTTAGATTTTTAAGGGTGCGGGCTATGATGAGCTACGTCCAGGTGCGTACTGCCGAAGACATCGGCAACGTCGTAAGAAAAGCTAGGAAAACGCAAAGAATTCTTCAGGACGACATGGCTGACATGATCGGAAAAAGCCATGTCCATCTGCGCGACATAGAGAAAGGGAAGGGCACCGTTGCACTGAGCAGCGTGCTGAAGCTGTTCGAAGAGCTGGGAATCCGGGTTTACCTGGATGTGCCGCATCCATGAGCAGATCGCTTGAAGTCCTGATCAACGATGACCACGTAGCAACGTTGAGTGAGCAGAACGAGGTGTGGCAGCTCACCTACACGCCAGATTGGCGGATGAGAGCGGACGCCTTCGATCTCGCACCCTCTCTGCCTAGGTCGAAAGGCGTCATTCTCGATGGCGCGTCTGAACGTCCTGTGCAGTGGTTCTTCGACAACCTGCTTCCAGAAGAGCAAGCCAGGCAATTGCTTGCCAACGACGCCAAGATTGTTGCTACAGATAATTTTGGCTTGTTGGCCTATTACGGAGCTGAATCAGCAGGGGCTGTAACACTGCTGCCAGATGCCACACAGCCACTGGCGACTGGCATGAAGCCGTTGCCAGATGACGTTCTGAGCCAACGCATCAGAAACCTGCCTCGCGTTGCACTGGCAACCGGTGCGCCCAAACGAATGTCTCTCGCCGGCGCACAACACAAACTTCCCGTCGTCATCAAGGAAGGCAAACTGTTCGAGCCGGAAGGCAACACGATCAGCACCCACATCCTGAAGCCTGACAACGAAACAGGGTTCTACAGCCACTCAGTGGCGAATGAGTGGTTTGTGATGAGCCTTGCCCGCATAGCAGGCCTAAATGTTCCCGATGTCGAGATACGCCGAGTGCCTGAGCCAGTCTATCTCATTGAGCGGTTTGACCGGCGCATTCGAGACGATGAGGTCGAGCGAGTGCACATGCTGGATGGTTGCCAGATCCTAGGCATCAGCAGTCATTTCAAGTACCAGCAGGCGACGATGGAGACCATGCGGAAACTCATTGAGCTTGTACGGACCAAGGCGGTTACCCGGATACGTCTGTACAAGTGGCTGGTCTTCAACCTGCTGGTTGGAAATGATGATTCACACCTCAAGAACCTGAGCTTTGAGGTCAGGCCAGACGGTTTCGAGTTGGCTCCGCATTACGATCTCGTATGCACATCAGTCTATGGGGCGGAGCCGACGCCGTGGTTGTCATCTCTGCTGACATGGCCTTTGGAGGGGCTGAGAACTCATGACGACCTCACTTTTGAGGCAACCCTCAATATGGGCGCTCATCTGGGGCTGACAGCCAGACAATCAACGCGCCTTCTCGAGGAGGTGATTGAGCCAGTCATGGCGGAGGGGCCAAATTTGCTTAAGGAATGTCAGCCGCAGATGAGCGCGGGGGAATGCCGACAGACGCGAATTATCTGGCACGGTGTGATCAAGGACATGCATGCCCGGCTGACCAGATGAGGAGAGTCGAAGCCCCGCACACCCAGCGGGGCTTCTCGTTTCTATAACTGTCGGAAGAAAGTACGTTATAGACCAGACGCCGATTGCCTGATCAGGCAGCCGTGGCCTCGCCTCTCATTACCGTCACATCCAGCCCACTGACAACCCGCGCACCTAGCCAGCCATCTGGGGGTGAGACGCGACATAGCTCAGTCCGTGGTCTGTTCCACCGCTGCATCAGCGGAGAGGGCTGGCACCTGAGCTTTCGGCTTCGCATGATTTCGTCGGTTCTGGCTTCGTTGCCGTGAAGCCTGCTGCTTCGCATGCAACATCTGAGACGCCGTCACAGTGCCAGCTATTTGACCGTTCAAATCCAGGCGCGGCGCATTCTCTACCATGCTTGCCCAGTATCGGGCTCCCCTACACCAGGTAGCGATGCCTAGCTTGAGCTGTTCGCGGGTGATTCCGAGCAGCCCAAGATGTTGCTCAGCATCCTGAAAAATCTCCTCCTTGAGAGGAACCTTAGGCGCTGGACTGGCAGGGAAGGCCAATGGGAAGTACTTCTGAAGTCGCCAGATTGCTTCTAGTACTGGATCTTGGCCCTGGGGCTTTTCTCGAGGTCCGGACTTTCGCTTAAGGTGCTTCTCGCTAGCGGCCTTCGCCTGCTCTTTCTCAGCCCGCAGGAGGTCACGTAGCCCTGCTAGTTGTTCAAAACCCATTGTTCGATTCACAGCTTCGAGGTTGATTGCCTAGCGCAAGGGTATTCCATACAGCTCTCGGGAGCACCTGGATCTGGATGAATCGTCGCTGACTTCACTGTTTACAGCCACCGACTCGGCCAAAGGCTTTACCCCGGAAGGCTTCTGAAAGATCTCCTCGCACTCGAAAGAACTACAAATTCCGGTATGGGTTCTGCTCATTGGGATTGAGGTCTCAGCAGCGATTTTTATCCATGTCTTTTTAGGGCAGCAGATGTTGCGCGGAGTGGCTAAGGCATTGGCTCACCCGGACGCTGAACACTGTGACTGGCGGTAAGCCCGATGCCTTAACCTTGGGGTAAACGCAGCGTTTGGCCGTCGAGTTCAGCTGCATACGACTACAGATTCCGGCAAGCTAATCAGCACAGATTCGTTGGTGCTTCTCGCCGAAAAAGTCCTCAGAGAGGGGATACGTCTCCTGCGGCAAACACTTACAAGTGCAAGAGCTTTTGCTCTTGAGTGAAGAATCACACGAGCCGCCGCGCGGCTACGAAGCCCGCAGACATTAGTTGGACGCCTGTTGCGAGGGCGCGACACCAAAGCTCCTTTTGGCGAGGGGGGACGGCGTGCCTTTACGGACGACGAGTGCCAGGTTGGCTTCGTTGGCTTTTTGGCAGCACAGGCAGGTATCTGAAGTCGACGATGTGATCCTGGCGCTCGGGATGGCTTAGATTCAATGGCCGACGACTCAGGGCGTGCACCTCGCGGACAGAGCTTTCCGCTGGCAGCTCCTGGAGCATCTGGCCTCACACAAGGCCCGTGGCGCCGGCCAGTTGCACTTTGCGATGGCCTCCTCAGCTCAGGCGCTTAGCATGTCGGATGCTGCCGGGTGTCTGACCAGTCCAGTCCTGAAATGCGCGGTGGAAGGAATTGGGATCTTGCCTGGCAACAACTCCAGTAGTGCAGCACGAACGCGATCCGCGGTGGTCGCTGTCGCGTCGAGTTCACCGAGGCGGCGGCGAAGGTCCGGCTCAAACACCCGCCACATGTTTTCGTTGAGCGTGATGAAGGGACGCAAGGCGTCCACGGCGGCAAATGTGACGCTCGGGCTCGTTCCCTGCTGGGCGGGAGTGCCGAAGAAGCTTTCGTAGCGCCGGGCGTGATCGCTGGGCGGCACTTTCGGAAGCGTCACCCGAAGCGCCTTGGCCGGCTCGCAGGTCGCGAGTCGGGCGAGGCGCAGGAAAAAAGCGAGCTCGGCTACCTGCAGCGAACAGGGCACTTCGGCCTGCACGGATAGCCATTGAGGCGTCAGCGTGAGATCGCCGTCCTTTCCAACCTCTACCTCTAGCCGCATGGGTGCTACGAGCTGCTTGTACTTGGCCAGGCGCTGTACGGCCTGCATGAGATTGGCGCTGCACAGGGCGGCGAACAAGGGAGGATCGAAGGTTTCGGCGGAGAGGGTATCGACGAGGCGCAAGGGGAACAGGGGGGCACCGGCTTCGATCTCCAGGGCGTACCAGAATCGGAAATAGTCCGCAGTGGAAAGGCCGGGCGCTCCACGAGAAAGCAAGTCGTCGGGAAGGCCGGCACGACGCAACACATGACCAGGCTTCAGACCAAGGTCCTTCAGCAGTGGCTGCCAGCCGATCTTGATTGGGAAGGTCTTTTTTTGCACCGCCGGAACTCCATCGCCACTCAATGAGGGAAGTATGCTGTCCCCATTCGAAATTCATACGTAGTATAAAAAGTGTGGGGTTCCAGTCTCATGCGAAGTGCGCCATATTAACGTCGAATTACGCCAACTTAGCTCGCCGGCGCTTCTCAATCTTTGTAGCTTTGAGAAAATTAAAAGCTTGATGAGCCAGTACGGCAAGTCACTTGCGTGATGTGATCACGATCCTTAACCCGGAATCCTCTCGCCGTGGGGTGCGGGCAATTCAATCGCCGCGTCGCATACGTACGGTCAAGGTGTACGAAGATCCGCACCCTGGTGAAATCGTAGAAACACAAGGGGGTAACCACAAGATTCTGAAAGCATGGAAGGCAGAGCACTGTGCTGAAACTTTTGAGTCTTGGCTAGATAAATAATGCATACCTGCTTGATGAATTGGTGTCGCGAAGCGGCGCCAATTTACAGGCTGGATTCGAGCTCACTAGCCGTTTGGTTGTGGGCTTAGAGTTTCGGATCGGTGCTACTGGATGCTGGTTGGGTTGAATTTATCAGGTAGCCGCACTACGTAACGCGGTGCAGTGAGTTAATCATCCGCTATTCTTCGCTTTTTCCCTGTAAAGACCTCCGTCTGGGTTTGACGTAATCCGAGAAGCATCTCCTATTCTTGCCTTCTATTCCACGAATGGCGTGGGAAAATTTACTCAGAAATTCAGTAGACCTGTTAAGACCGTCTAAAGATTAGAATGCTGTGCAAGCTCAAAAGCAAAGCCCCCATTAGCATGGTACGTTGCTAATGGGGGCTTTGCTTTTTTATTTCGGAGGATCGTTAGGCCTTGGTCAGTGGCGACCTCGCCGCAATTTCCTCGTGTTAGTTGCTGAGCTGACCGGATGCTTCAGAAGTAGCTTCGATAAGCATCTGGCGCAGTTCATTCAGCTTGTGCTGCATGCGCTCAGCAGGTGCAGCAATGACGATCGCTGCTGCAACCGAGCCATCAGTATCGAACACTGGAGCGGCAATACCAGCGGCGCCTTCGCTGAGCTCACTGATGCTGATTGAGACACCAGTTTCGCGGATTTCCTTGAGCTGCTTTTTCAGCGTCGAGCGGTCCGTGACAGTGCGCCAAGTCATCGCTTTGAGCTTTGCAGTCTTTAGGTAGTGTTCCTGAGTCCTCTCGTCCTGATAGGCGAGCAGGAGTCGGCCAGGAGCGGTGCAGTGCAACGGACGAGGCGCACCAAGCGGCGAAACGTAGCGCACAGGATTCTGCGAGTCGATCCCGTCGATGTGCGTCACCATCTGGGATTCGATGTCGATTACAGACAAGTACACGCTTTCGCCTGTCTTGACCGCGAGCTCTTCCAGGTAAGGACGCATCAGCTTGGGGAAGTTGCGTGTCGCCAGGATGTTGCCGGCAAGCCGATAGATGAACGGGCCAAGGCGGTAGCGATTATTCCCGTGGCTGAGATAGCCCTCAGCGACCAGCGGCCGCAGCAACGTCAACAGACTGCTCTTAGGGGTTTCCAGAATACCGCTCAGTTCTGCGAGCGACATGCCGTCGCCGGCCTTGGCCAGGACCTCGAACAGCCCGAGAATGCGGGTAACTGAGCGAGGGCCCATCGAAGTCGGTGTTTCTACGGCGTCCACGTCGTTTTCCCTGTTTTTCATGAAGTATCCCAATGTTTAGTGGGCGGGGATAAAGGGCCGCGCCCTCTTGCGGCGCGAATGCCGTGCAGTATATCAAATGGCGTTTAGAATTTTTCGTCTAGTAAGTACAATCTCCTCAAGGCTTAGTGCTGCCCACGTTTTCATTGATTCCCATCAGGCTCTCAGCTGATTCGCACTACTTCTTCAGCGCTCCTGCAACGATTTCCATGCTAGCACCTGTTTGCATAGTCGAACAGTGTTCATTAATATGCATTTGGGCGTGTCGCCTGGCCACCAGACTATCGATGGGTCTGTGGACTGAACGTCGTCCATTCGGACGGTGCAGCTTGGTTCGAGGAGTTCGTTATGGGATCGATGGTTGAAGGCAAGGTGGTGCTGGTCACTGGCGCCGGTGGCGGCATCGGGCGCGACATCGCCCTGCTGATGGCGCGCCACGGCGCCAGGGTTGTGGTCAACGATGTGGGGGCATCCGTCTCGGGGGAAGGGGCCGACGTCGGCCCTGCCCAGAAGGTTGTCGACGAGATCGTCTCTGCCGGCGGTGAGGCGGTGGCCAACACCGACAGCGTTTCCGATCCGGCCGCAGCCGCACGCATGGTGGAACAGGCGGTACAGCAGTACGGGCGCATCGATTGTGTGGTGAATAACGCCGGCATCCTGCGGGATCGCTTCTTCCATAAGATGACCGCCGAAGAGTTCGACGCCGTACTCAAAGTCCATCTGTACGGCTCCTTCTATGTCAGTCGGGCCGCTGCGAACTACTTCAAGGAGCAGGAGTCCGGTTGCTTCGTGCACATGACTTCAACCTCGGGTCTGATCGGCAACCTTGGCCAGGCGAATTACAACGCAGCCAAGCTCGGCATCATGGCGCTCTCCAAATCCATCGCCCTGGACATGGAGAAATTTAACGTCCGTTCGAACTGCGTGGCTCCTTTCGCCTACAGCCGGATGATCGGCGCCATTCCGACCGATACGCCGGAACAGCAGGCCAGGGTCGAGAAGATCAAGCAGATGACACCCGCCAAGATCGCGCCAATCTGCGTCTACCTGGCCAGCGATCAGGCCGCCGAAGTCAACGCCCAGGTCTTCGCAGTGCGCAACAACGAGATATTCCTAATGAGCCAGCCACGACCGATTCGTTCGGTGCAACGCTCCGAAGGCTGGACCCCTGAAAGCCTGGCCGAGCACGGCATGCCGGCGCTGAAGGGCTCCTTCATTCCGGTTGAGCGCTCGGGCGAAGTCTTCACCTGGGACCCGGTCTGATTTTCTGGGGAGGGGCTGCTTGTGGACGTGCAGACACGCTTGGCGTTGGCCACTAATATCGGTGACTTGGTCCGGATCTGGGCGGAGTGCGCCGGCGACGCCCCGGCGTTGCGAGAGCCAGGACGCGAGTTGAGCTATGCCCAGCTGTGGTATGCCATTGAGGGCGCCGCAAGGCGCCTGACTATCGAGGGTGTGAGCCGTGGCGATCGGGTGATGCTGGTCGCGGAAAACTGCATAGCTCAAGTAGTCCTGACCTTCTCTTGCGTGGTCCTGGGCGCTTGGCCGGTGAACGTCAATGCGCGTCTCAGCGCGCGCGAGATTGAGAGTATTCGTACGCATTGTCGGCCACGCCTGATGGTGTTCAGTTCGGCACTGTCAGCGGATGCCGAGGCGCATGCCGCCAGGCAGGGCGCCTTGCCTTGGCGCGGGGACGAGCTGTTCGATGGCTTCTCTATGATTGCCGCGCTCGGTGAGGTGCCTCCGGAAGAAGATGAGTTGGCCAGGGACGTGGCCGCGCTGGTGTATACCTCCGGTACGACCGGCGCGCCCAAAGGGGTGATGGTCAGGCATCAGGGGTTGCTGCACTTCGCCAGAGTTTCCTGTGCCTCCCGCTCGCTGGGGGCCTCTGACAGGGTTTACGGCGTGTTACCGCTGCCGCACATCTTCGGCTTCGCCACAATCCTGTTGACCACCCTGTACGCCGGCGCCTGCTTGGTGCTGGAGCGCAAGTTCACGCCCGAACGACTGCTGGAAACCCTGCTTCGTGAAGGCATCACCACCTTCCAAGGAGTGCCGACCTTGTTCACCAGGGTGGTCGAGCACCTGAAGCTAAACGGCACGCGCCTTCCTAGCACGAGCCTGCGTTACCTGTATTCGGGAGGGGCCTCGCTGGACCTGGCAGTGAAGCGTGAAGTGGAGGCCGTTTTCGGCCTGCCTTTGCATCAGGGTTACGGCATGACCGAGTACGCTGGCTCAATGTTCATTACCCGCACCGCCGCGCCGAGGGACGACGATTCCTCCGGCTATCCCAATGACGGAGTCGAGATCCGCCTGATGGACGACGACGGCAACGAAGTCGCTCCGGGACAAGTGGGTGCGATCCAGATTCGCGGGCCTGGTGTTATGCGCGGTTACTACCGCAATCCACAGGCCACTCGCGAGACTGTGTCCGCCGAGGGTTGGCTGGCCACAGGCGATCTGGGGAGGCTCGAGCCCGATGGTGCGCTATTCATCTCCGGTCGGACCAAAGACCTGATCATCCGCTCGGGATTCAACGTGTACCCGGTGGAAGTCGAATCGGTGCTCAACGCGTGGCCGGGAATCCAGCTTTCAGCGGTGGTGGGGCACGCTCGTAGCGGCGGCGACGAGGACGTCGTCGCCTTCGTAGAACTCCAGGCTGGGCAACGGTTGGCGATGGCCGACCTGCAGGCCTACCTCGTTCGCGAGCTCGCGCCATACAAGCGTCCCTCGCGGATAGTGATCCTGCATCGCATGCCTGTCACCTTCAACGGCAAGCTGCAGAAGCTGCAGCTGCGGGAATGGCTTCAGCATGGTGGCGCCGAGGAGGGTGCCATTAGCGAGGTGTGCGATTGACCGTGCCTGGTTGATTCGAATACCTGGCTGTCGTATAAATATGCGAACGATGTTCATAAAATAACAAAAGCAGGGATGGCATTCCTTCCCGTGGAGCTTGCAATGAGCCAACCGGCAACTTGGACCGTACCCGAACACGTACCCGAAGACCGCGTAGTGGACTTCGACTTCATGCACCCGCCGGGTGCCGAAAGCGATGTGCATGCCGCGTGGAAGGCCCTGCACCGAGGGCCGGACATAGTCTGGTCGCCCTACAACGGCGGTCACTGGATCGCCACCCGCGCGGAAGATATCGAGACCATCCAGAAGGACAACCTGCGCTTCTCCCATGCCCGGGTGACCATACCCCGCAGTGATGACGTCACGCTGGTGCCGCTGGAACTGGACCCGCCGGAGCATACCGCTTATCGCACCCTGATTACCCCGTCGTTCCTGCCGCAGGCCATCGCCTCGATGGAGAGTGACGTACGCGCGCTGACCATCGAACTCATCGAAGGATTCAAGAATAAGGGTGAGTGCGAGTTTGTCGGCGAGTTCGCCAAGATGCTGCCGATCGTCATCTTCCTGCGCCTGGTCGATTTGCCCCAGGAAGATCGCTTGCATCTTCTGGAAATGGCCGAGCTATCCGTGCGCGGAGACCTGGAGGAGCGCCAGCGCTCGCAGGGCATGCTGATGGGCTACATCGGTAAGTGGGTCCAGGAGCGCGCCAGCAATCCGGGGAATGACCTGATCAGCCTGATCGTAAATGCCAAGATCGATGGTCAGCCGATATCGCCCGAACGCATGTTTGGAATGATGATCGTCGTTCTATTCGGCGGCCTGGATACCGTAGCCGCGATGATGAGTTTCATCTGCCGTTTCCTTGCCGAGCATCCCGCTGAACGTCGGCGCCTGGCTGAGGAGCCCGAGCTGATTCTAACCGCCGTTGATGAGCTGATCCGCCGCCATGGCGTGACCAACACCGCACGCGTGGTGGTCGAGGACATCGAGTTCAAGGGCGTTCAGCTGAAGAAAGGCGATCAGATCCAGGTACCCAACGCGCTGTTCGGGCTGGATGAGCGCCGCTTCGCCAATCCGATGGAGATCGATCTGGCGCGCAAGCCTGTCGTGCACGCGGCCTTTGGCAATGGGGCGCATCGTTGCCCGGGTTCGTTCCTGGCGCGTACCGAGATCAAAGTATTTCTGCAGGAATGGCTGAAGCGGATTCCCGAGTTCGAGATCAAGGCTGGTGAGCAGCCGCGCTGTGCCTCGGGCATGGTCAACGGCATGCTTTACCTGCCATTGCAATGGAAAGTGGCGTGAGGCGCCTGGGGATATAAGTGATGAAGAAATGGCAATGTTTTTTCTGCGGTTTCATATATGACGAAGCTGCGGGCTGGCCTGATGAGGGCATCGCCGCCGGGACTCGCTGGGAGGACATCCCCGAGGACTGGATGTGCCCCGAATGCGGCGCGGCCAAGAGTGATTTCCAGATGGTCGAGATCTGATCGGCGACGACAGCCATAACCTCATCAGCCGTGGAACGAGGCATTCAATGGATTTCTCCAGCTACCAGGCGCTCAAACTCGAACGCGACAATGGCGTTCTCACCATCACCCTCAATCGTCCCGAGACACTCAATGCTATCGACGACGATATGGACAAGGAACTGGCCCGTGTCTTCATCGAGGCCGGCCATGACCCGCAGACCCGGGTGATCATCTTCACCGGCGCCGGTCGCGCATTCAGCGCTGGCGGCGACATCGAGGAAATGCAGAGGGTCATCGACGAGCCGCAACGCTTCGTTGACAGCATGCGGCGCGGCAAGCAGATCGTGTTCTCGATGCTCGATTGCCAGAAGCCGATCATCGCCAAGATCAACGGCCACGCCATCGGCCTGGGGGCTACGCTGGCCCTGTTCAGTGACATTTCCTATGCGGCGCTTCCGGCGAAGATCGGTGATCCCCATGTTGCCGTTGGCTTCGTCGCTGGTGACGGCGGGGCGGCGATCTGGCCACAACTGGTTGGTTTCGCCAGGGCCAAGGAATACCTGCTCACCGGTGACCTGCTGACGGCAGATCAGGCCGAGCGCATCGGCCTGATCAACTACGCGGTGGCCCCCGAAGAGCTGGACGGTCGTGTGCAGGAAGTGGCAAGTCGGCTGGCCAACGGTGCCGCCAACGCCATTCAGTGGACCAAGGCCTCCATCAACATCGCGCTGAAGCAGGTGGTCACCTCGGTGATCGATGCCTCGTTGGCCTATGAAGCGCTGTCGAACCAGACCGAAGATCATCAGGAGGCGGTCAACGCCTTCCGGGAAAAGCGCAAGCCAGTGTTCAAGGGTCGCTGAATGACGCTTGCCAGACTGCAGGCTACGCCTGCAGTCGCTGGTTACAGCCTCACGGGCCTAACAGCCCCTTGTGGCGTCCTCGTGAGCCTGCTTCGGCAGGCTCTTTTTTTTGTCCATGGTGGTCCCGGCCGAACGTGCCGGGTCGCCTCGCGGCCGTCTGCAGAGGAGAGTCTGGAATGATGAGTTTCATGGGGAAAGTCGTTCTGATAACTGGCGCCGGGCGTGGAATCGGTCGGCAACACGCGTTATTCCTGGCGCAACGTGGCGCCCGTGTCGTGGTCAACGATTTCGGTGGCGACGGGCGTGGTGAGCAGGGTGGCAATCCCGGTCCTGCCGAGGCAGTAGCCGCTGAGATTTGCGCTGCTGGTGGACAGGCGATCGCCGTCTGCTGTGATATCGGCGATAGCGAACAGGTTAAGCGGATGGTGGCTGAGGCCGTCGAACAATGGGACGGGGTCGATGCGCTGATACACAACGCGAGCACCTACGCCGATCTGGGGCCCTTCGAATCGGCACGTGTGAACGACCTGGAGCGCATCATGCGGGTCAACGTGACCGGCGGCTGGAACGTTGCCCAGGCTGTCTGGCCGTACATGCAGCTCCAGGGCCAGGGGCGCATCGTGATAACCGGCTCCGGGGCTGGCATGTTCGGACGTCGTCGTGACCAAGCCTACAGTGTGGCGAAGAGTGCGTTGATCGGCCTCACCAAAGTACTTGCCGCCGAGGGGGAGCGGCAGGACATCATGGTCAACCTAGTGGGGCCAGTGGCGTTCACCGAACAGTCCAGCGCACAGGGCATCCCTTCGATCATGGAGCGCTTTGCGCCGCCGATCATGGTCAGTCACCTGGTCACGCTGCTCGCCCATACCGCATGCCCGGTCAATGGCGAGATGTTCCATTGTGGCGGCGGGTTCGTCTCCCGGGTGTTCGTCGGAGAGACGCCCGGCACTGTCTACACGCTGGACAACATGTCCCCGGAAAAACTGTACGAGGACCTGCCGCGTATCCTCGAGGAGGCTGGCTATGCCGTGCCGTCGAACTCCGATCAGTCTGGCGCCCGGTTGTCGGCGGGCATCGCCTCGATCAATCCGGAGTTCGCCGAGGCACTGGCGGCCGCCAAGCGCAAGCGCGAAGGCGGCCGGTAGCCAGGACGCCACCACCGGCGCTACTTGGCGCGCCGGTGTCGCCCGGGGATAAAAAAATCCCGGCGTACCGGCCCTGGAGCCGGAGGCCGGGATACGCTCAAAAACGTTCGAAGATCGCAGCCAGGCCCTGGCCGCCTCCGATGCACATGGTTTCCAGGCCATAGCGGCCCTGGCGACGCTGGAGCTCATGCAGCAGCGTGGTCAGCATGCGCACGCCGGTGGCGCCGATCGGATGGCCGAGGGAAATGCCGGAACCGTTGACGTTGAGGCGCTCGGCGGCATCCCATTCGAGTCCCTTGAGCACGGCGAGCACTTGGCAGGCAAAGGCCTCGTTGATTTCCATAAGGTCCATCTGTTCGAGGCTCAGGCCGGTCCTGGCCAGCAGCTTGCGCACTGCGGGAACGGGGCCGATACCCATGCGCGAAGGCTCGCAGCCAGCGGCGGCCCAACCGACTAGGTAACCCATGGGTTCCAGACCCAGTTCGGCGAGCTTGTCCTCGGCGACGATCAGGCATGCAGCCGCCGCATCATTCTGCTGGCTGGAGTTGCCCGCCGTGACCGTGCCATCACGCATCAGCGGACGCAGCTTGCTGAGGCTGTCCAGGCTCGCGTCAGCGCGAATGCCTTCGTCGCGGCTGAACAGCAGGGGATCGCCCTTGCGCTGAGGGACGCTGATCGGCACGACTTCGGCATCGAAGCGTCCCTCGGCCCAAGCCGAGGCGGCGCGTTGATGGCTGCGCAGCGCATAGGCGTCTGCGTCCTCGCGGGAGATCCCATAGTCGCGCGCCAGGTTCTCCGCCGTCTCGATCATGCCAGAGATGTGCCCGAAGCGTTCCTCGGGTTGCGAACGCTCGCGGCCACGCTCGAGGCGATCGTGCAGCTTGACGCTGCCCGAGCGTGAGCCCCAGCGCATGTCGGTGCTGTAGTACTCGATGTTGCTCATGCTCTCGACGCCGCCGGCGATAACCACGTCTGCGGCGCCGGTCTGCACCATCATCGCTGCGCTGACTACTGCCTGCAGGCCGCCACCGCAGCGCCGATCCAGCTGCATGCCCGGTACCGACACCGGGAGGCCGGCTTGCAGGCCGATCCAGCGGCCGACACAGGGGGTCTCACTGTTGGCGTAGGACTGGGCGAATACGATGTCGTCGATCCGTAAAGGGTCCAGGCCGGTTTTCTGCAGGATCGCGTTGACCACGTGCGCTCCCAGTGCCTCCACGGCCAGGGGGCGCAGGCTGCCGCCGAAGGTACCCACTGGGGTGCGCAGTGGGGCGACAATTGCTGCTCGTCTCATGGTGATCTCCAACTGGCCGGCTCAGAGGCTGGCGGCGTCACGTTCCAGCTGTTCGCGGAACTGGGGGTGGGCGATGTCGATCATGCGGCGGACCCGCTGGCGCAGGCTCAGACCGCGAAGATCGGCGATGCCGTATTCGCTGACAATCAGGCCCGCGTCGCAGCGGGGGGTGCTGACCGGCCCGCTCAGGCGGGCGACGATCCGGCTGTTGGGCCCGGCGGTCGAGGGCAGGGCGATGATCGGCAGGCCGCCATGGGAGCGCCGCGCGCCGCGCAGGAAGTCGACCGCACCGCCCAGGGCGCCTACGTAGTTGCCGGCGGCGGTCTCCGCATTGATCTGACCGCTAAGGTCCACCTCGATAGCCGAGTTGATCGCCACCAGGCGGTCCTGCCCGGCGAGAATCTCCGGGTTGTGCGTGTAGTCGGTCGAGCGCATGTGGATCTGCGGGTTGCGGTGTGCGAAGCGATGCAGCGCACGGCTGCCCATCAGCACGCCGGCGACGGTCAGGCCTGTGTCCAGCGTTTTGCGCGAATTGGTGATGACACCCTGGCGAATGAGATCGGCGACGCCGTCGCCGATAGTTCCGGAATGGATGCCGAGCTCGCGGTGGCCTTCAAGTGCCTGGACCACGGCTTCGGGAATCGCACCTATGCCGAGCTGCAGGGTCGAGCCGTCCTCGATCAGGCCGGCGACGCGCTCGGCGATCGAGCGCTCCATCGGACCGGGCTGGAGCAGTGGGCTTTCCAGGGGCGCGCGGTCGCTATGCAGGATCGCGTCAAGGTCGTCCTCGTATAGGTAACGTTCGCCATAGGTCCAGGGGCAGGCCTGATTCACCTCGGCGATGACCACGCGGGCCGTCTCCAGGGCGGGTAGCAGGTATTCGTGGGCCAGACCCAGGCTGTAGCGACCCTGTTCGTCCGCCGGGGCGAGCTGGAGCAGCAGCACGTCTACGCGCAGCAAGCCGCTGCGGATCATTTGCGGGAATTCGGAGTAGTGGCAGGGCAATATGTCCAGCGCTCCGGCCTTGGCCAGTTGCCGGTTGGCGCCGCTTCCACAGTAGGAAAGGAAGTCGATTTTGTCCGCATGCTCGGGCCGACAGCTATCGCTGTTGGGGATGCCGAGCAGGACGCGTATGCGCCCCAGATCGTGACGCTGCTCCATTAGGGCTTTGGTTAGCGGCAGGGGTTCCGCATTGGCCTGGCCCCAGAGCACGGTATCGCCGGGGCGGATCAGCGAGGTCAGGTCCAGCGTTTCTTGCGACAAGAGCTTGGCCATGATTTCGTTCTTAATTGTGAACGGCGTTCATATTATAGTTGTGGCCTGGCGCTGCCAAGTAGCCTTGGCGAGAAAGTCTCGGTTGGGCGATGTGTTGGCGCTTTAGTTCGTGCCGACGACCGCGCCGCTTCGGTACAAGGCAGCGCGGGCATGTTCGTCGAAGCCCAGTTCGGCGAGGAGAACATCGTTGTGTTCGCCCAGCCGAGCGGAGCGCAGGTCGGGCCTGGCCGGCTCGTTGCGGAATTTCAGCGCCCCCGCGTAATGCAGGGCGCCCTGAGCGTCCTCGGTCAGCATCTGCCGGGCTTCGCTCTGCGGGTGGCGCAGTGCATGTGGCAGGTCGAGCACGGGGGCCGCGCTGACCTGCCGCGCCTCCAGCCAAGCCAGCCAATGCTGCCGGGTATCGCTGGCGAAGGTGCTGGCGAGGAAGTCGCGCAGTTCCTGTTGAGCCTGACCGCCAGGCCCTTGTGCGGCGGGAATGAGATCTGCTCGTCCCAGTGGTGTCAGTAGTTGCTGGCAGAAGCGTGGCTCGCGGCCTCCCAGGCATAGCCACTCGCCGTCGGCGCAGCGATAGGCGGACAGCATGGCCAGTTCATCACGATGAGAGGCGCCATTGGATGTGAGTGCGTGGCGAATGGCGTAGGGGCGAGCGTTGAGCAGGCAGTCGTGCATGGCGATGTCGAGGTAGTCACCGATGCCGCTGTCCCGCACGCGCAGCAGCGCCATCAGCACGGCAGCCAGTCCGGTTAGTGACCCTAGCAACGCCGAGACCGGCGCGCCGCCGGTTACCGGGGTGCCATCGCGCTCCCTGGGCAGGGTGCCTCCCAGTGCCTGGACGACGCTGTCGTGCCCCGCTAGTTCGCGTAAGGGGCCGGTCTGGCCGAAGGCGCTCAGTGAGCAGTAGACCAGACGGGGATTCAGGGCCCTTAGTGCTTCGTAGCCTAGGCCGAGGCGCTCAGCCACGCCCGGGCGGAACGATTCGACTAGCACATCAGCGCGGGCCGCCAGGCTCAAGGCCACCTGCAGGCCTTCGGGGCGCTTCAGGTCCAAGCACAGGCTCTGCTTGCCGCGGTTGCAGGCCGCGTAGAAATCCTCGGGGCTCTCCGGGTCGTGGCGGGTAGGATCGCCAGCTGGCGGCTCCACCTTGATCACCCGGGCGCCATGGTCCGCTAGCACCGAGGTCAGCGTCGGGCCCGGCATGAACTGGGAAAAATCCACAACCTGCAGGCCCGAGAGTTTCATGGGGAGCCTAGACGCAGCTTCGCAGCTGGCTGAGGCGCTGCAGGGCGCGCTGGGCGTCGTCGAGCATTTCGTCGAAGATCGCCTCGACCGGTTTGATGGCGTCCGCGAAGGCCACCGCCGGTCCGTAATCGAGCATTCCCAGCGAGCTGTCACCGGTCTGGTAGGCCTGGGTTGCCAGCGCGCCGATCACATGCGGCTTGTACTGTTCGAATTCGCTCGCACCGGAAGCATCCAAGGCGGCGACAGCCTTGGCACTGTCGTTGTTCAGCACGCGGTGATGGTCGCGCAGCCCGGTCTTGACCACCACGCTTTCGGTACCGTCACCCTGCACCACTTGTTCCTTGTAGTCCCTATGAATCGACAGCTCCTCGCACACCAGCATACGAGAGCCCATCAGGACAGCGTCCGCACCCATTGCCATGGTCGCCGCCAGTTGCCGACCGGTGCCGATGCCGCCGCCGATGACTATCGGCAAGGTAATCTCGCTGGGTGCCAGGGCTGCCTGCACCATGCTGCTGATGCCATAGATGCCGGGGTGCCCACCGCAGTCGTTGCCAACCACAATGACCGCATCCACGCCCAGGCGCGCGGCCGAGCGCGCATAACGTACTGCCGGAACCTTGTGCAGGACCTTTATGCCAGCGTCGCGCAGGACCGGAATAACTGAATCCGGACTGGCTCCCGCTGTTTCGACGCAATGCACACCCTCTTCGGTAAGGATTTCCAGCTGCCGTTGCAGCCGCTCGGCGCCGCCGGCCTGTCGAGAAATGTACAGATTAACGCCGAAGCCCTTGCCCGCGGTGAGTTGACGGCAGCGGCGCAGTTGTTCGCGGAACTCGTCCGGATCGGGGAAGCCGGCGGCGACGATGAAGCCCATGCCTCCGGCGTTTACGACGGCCGCGACGTAGTCGGCGTCGGATACGCGGGGGCCCATACCGCCGCAGAGTATGGGGTGGCGGATGCCGAGCAGCTCGGTGATCCTGGTCTTGAACAGTGCTTCACGCATGGGGGATTTCCAGCTCTTCTTCGATCAGTTCTCCTTGGCGGGCGTCCGGGGTGCCGCTGGAAAGAACCGGGTGGGGATGCCGCGCTTTGTAGAATGTGCCTCGTCCGCTGGCCAGCAGGGTGCCTTCGGCGTCGTGTATGAACGCCTCTGCGCTGCAGATTCGGCCACCCTGGTGCAGTAGGTGACCGGTAACGCGAAGCTCACCCAGGCTGGCGGCTCGGTGGAAGTCGGTATGTAGGTTGATGGTACTGACGCCATGGCCCGTGGCGGCGAGTACCGCATAACCGCAGCCGGCGTCGATCAGGCTGCTGATCACGCCGCCATGCACGCGATTCAGTGCCTGCGTACCGATGAACTCCGCGCGCCCGGGTACGCGCAACACGATCTCCTGCTCGCTCAAGCGCTCCACGCTCAGTTGCAGCCAACTGTTGAACGGGTTAGCCGCCACCACGGCCCGCAGTTGCTCCAGAGTCGGCGCGATCTCAGCCATCGATCAGGCTCGGCAGGCGGGAAGTGAGAATCTCTCGGGCCTGGCGCATGATGCCGTCGATCAGTTCGGCGCAGCTGGGCACGTCATTGATCAGGCCCACCACCATGCCCACCGGGAAGGCGCCGCCTTCCAGTTCGCCAGTCTCGAACGCCTTCATCCATTGGGCGGCGCCGGTCAGGTTCTGCAACTGCTCATGGCTGGCGCCGGTGGTCTTCTCTAGGTCAACGGCGGCACTGCTAACTTTGTTGCGCAGCACGCGCGAGGAGTCGCCCAAGCTGCGGCCGACCAAAAGCGTGTCGCGCTCGCTGGCGGCGAGTAGGTGCTGCTTGATCGCCGGATGTGCGGGCGATTCTTGGGTCAGCATGAAGCGGGTGCCCATGTTCACTCCTTCGGCGCCCAACGCGAGGGCGGCGATTAGGCCGCGACCGTCCGCGAACCCGCCGGACGCGAGGATCGGGATGTCCAGCTTGGCCGCGGCCGCTGGAATCAGGATCAGACCGGGTATGTCTTCTTCGCCGGGATGGCCGGCGCATTCGAAGCCATCGATGCTGACAGCATCGGCGCCTAGGCTCTGCGCCTTGAGCGCATGGCGCACGGCCACGCATTTGTGGATCACCGAGACACCGGCTTCCTTGAACAGGCCAATGTACTTCGCAGGATTGCTGCCGGCAGTTTCGACGAAGCGGACTCCGCTTTCGCAGATCGCCTTGACGTAGCCGTCATAGTCGAAGCCGCTGGCATTAGGTAACACCGTCAGGTTGACGCCGAATGGTTGGTCGCTGAGCGCGCGAACATGGTCGATCTCGCGTCGCAGGTCGTCGGCGCTGGGCTGGGTGTGCGCCGAGAGAAAGCCGATACCGCCAGCGTTTCCAACAGCTGCGACCAGTGGGGCGCGGGCGACCCAGCGCATGCCGCCCTGGACGATCGGGTGACGGATTCCGAAGAGGCGGGTGATACGGTTCTGCAACATTCAGGGCTCCTGAGTCGAAGGCTCGAGGCACTTGTCCGTAATGGCCGGAAAGCGGACAGGGGGTAACCTCTCGATGGACTGAGAGGTTATATAAATGAACGATGTTCAAATATCAATATGACTGTCAGTCTTCGCCTTCGTCGGAGACCCAGCGCATGAACCGGTGAATGGGGTAGGACGCGTCATGTGGCATGCCGCCGAAGCCGCCAATGCCGTTGACCGCGCCCAGGGTGACGATGCGCTGCACGCCGGCGCTGGCTAGAGAGTTGCGCACTTCCGCGCGCCGTTGCGCCGGCCAAATTCCGACCGTTTGGGTGGCCACGGTGGCGAAACGGCAAGCGTCGAGAAGACTGGCCACCGGCACGACATTGACGGTCTTGCCGTTGGGGTGGAAGTCCACGGGTTCCTCCGAGCGCACCACCAGCCCTTTGCCGTCATAGCTGCCGAACACCCGGTAGACGGGTTCGAGCAACTCCAGTGACTCGACCTCTTCACGGATGTCCTTCGGCGTCGGCGCTCCCTGGCCGTTGCCGTAGCGCACGTCGTTCTGCAACGCTTGGGCTAGGAACTGGCAGTACAGGTCCACCGATTCGCTGTCGCCCTCGACGAACTGGTAGCGCGAGGCGTTGCAGGCGTCCTGGTTGAATGACAGCACATCGGCCGCTGCACGCGCCGCCACTTCGCGCAGAGTGGCCTCGTCGGAGAATGCCTCGCGACCGACCATGGACATGGACACCTTGGGGTCGAAGGACACCAGGTCGAAGCCCGGGCCGATGTAGCGCTGGGCGTGGCGGACCGCCGATTCGCCGCCCCAGACCACCAGTTTGTCGAAGTACTGCGCACGGTAGAGAATTGACTCGACGGCTGCGTCGCCGCCACGCCAGTACACTGCGGAGAAGGAACGGGTGACAGGGTGTTCCGGGTCCAGTTCGGCCATGGTGCGAAGGATGGCGGTGGCGGTGTAGAGGTCGTTCGAGGGCATCTTCAGCAGATGCACGCCCTTGGTCAGGGCGCCGCGGATGACCGTCATGGCGGCGACCATGGGCGAGTTGCCAGCCAGCACGTGGACAAGGCGTGGTGGGTAAGCGCGGCGTCGGTTTTTCTGGCCATGCAGGTCCAGCGCCTGCCAGCCGTCGACTACCTCCTTGCTGCCCAGGTTGCACTGGAGCTCCGCTTCCAGCACCGAGCGCTGGAACATGTGGCGCAGGTCGCGATAGCAGTTCTCTAGGACGCGCGGACCAAGCTCGCTGACCTGCGCCATGTCATCCAAGGCTTGGCGCAGATAGGGGTTGTTGTCGAGGTCGAGGCGCTCGCCGACCGCCACCAGGAAATCAATTATCTGGTCGATGGGCAGGTTGGCCGCCGGCGGTTCGCTGCCGCGTGGCCAGATCAGTTGGTCGAGATCCAGTGTCGGTGTGCTGAAGCTCTGGCCGCGATCACGCGATGCATGCTCGACGGCGGCCGCGTCTAAAAGCCGGCCCTGGATCATATGGGGTACGAGAAGGGTCTGGGTCATGGTGTTATACCTCGATCATGCCGCGCACATAGGAGTTCATGGTCCCGGCGCAGGACAGCTTGTCGTCCCCCTCGGGCAGGTCGGCGTAACGGGCGACTGACTTCACCACCGGCACCTTGAGACCGTGGCCGGGGGAAAAGTCGACCACCACCTTGTCGCCGGTGATCAGGCCGCCCCAGCGTCCGTCGATCAGGGGATCGAAGAAGGCGAAGCGGCCCTCCACCACGCCTTTGCCATCAGCGGGGTTGAGCAGCTTTTCGCCGCTCTTGTCGAGGATCAGGGGAACCACCCACGGCGGCAGCATGAAACCCTTAACTTCGTAGTTCCAAGGACAGGTACCTGACATCTCGGTCATACCGTAGGTGTCGACGAAGTTCTCATCGGCGATGCCAAAGAAGCTGCGGATCTGCTCGCGGTGATCCTCGGGCAGGCTCACACCCTTGAGGCCGCCGCCGAGAGTGATGAGGGTGTCGGGGTGGAACTGTCCGGGCTTAACGCCCTGGTCGCGCAGCGCCTGTACCAGGCCGTAGAGGGTGGACCACAGGCACTGTATGTAGATGGGTTCGTGACGGGCGGCGTAGACCTTGCCAGCGAGGTCGGCCATGGCCTGCTGCATCTTCTGTTGGCGCTCCAGTCCCTGGCGCTGGAACTGCTCGATGTCGCTGGGCTTAGCGGTGCCGTCAGCTATGGCTCGGCGCATGCTGCCCATGTACATAGAGTCAGCGGCGAGCACGGGCTCGTCGGAGAGGTAGTGGACGTTGCCGGGCTCGCCGATCACTTGGGTCAGCATGCTGACCATGTCGATCATGCGGTGACTGCCATATCGCGGGAACAGCACGAACTGCTTGCGCCGGGCGCCGCGCAGCATGGGATTGCCGGCTCGGATGCTATTCACCCCGGCACTGTGGCTCAAAGGCATGTCGTCGCGGGTGTGGTTCATAAAGGTGCACTTGCCGGACGTGCCGCTGGAACTGAAGACCATGTGGCCGTGCTCGCGCAGGCGCAGCATCCACTGGTCGACGTTCTCCACTCCGTCAGTGGGAACCTTCACCGGTTGGGCGGAGAGGGTTTGCAGCCAGAGATTCATGTGATCCCAGCGGCCCTTCTCGATGAAGCTTTCCGGGTAGCTCTTGTAGGTTTGGTCGGCGAAGAGCAGGGGGATGGCGTCGGCCAGGTGGCTGAGGGTGTCGGTACCTGTGTCGACTGCGCGCTTGTCGAGCACGCGAATCTGCTGGCGCTTTTCGGCGAAACGCTGACGCAGGACTTCCAGGTGCAGTTCGGCCAGATTGTCCGGTGCCGAGCCGTGTGGATCGTCGCTGTCGATCAGAGCGGACAGGGTTTGCAACGCGTTCATCTTTCAGTCTCCTGGTGATTCGGCCGAAGCCGAGTCTTGTTGTTGTTGGTTAACCAGTTACCTGAATTTATTGAACGCCGTTCAGAACGTCAAGGCTATTTCGTTGCCTCCCAGGAGCGGCGCTGCTCCATTTGTTCCAGCAGGTCGCCCAGTGCATGGGAAAGCAAGGAGCGCATCGCTTCCGGCTGGGCGTTGATGACCTGGTATTCCAGCGACATGTCCCCCGCCACGTGTTCGTCCAGCAGGGCGTGCCCGGTTGCGCTCAGGCGGATGATGCTGCCGCGCCCCGGCGAGGCAGCGCGGCGCTCGACTAATCCCAGAGACTCGAGGCGCTCCAGGCGCTTGGTCATGCCGGGCAACGTGATCCAGAACTCGTCGCGCAATTGTTTTGGGGTGCTCTCGTAAGGCGCGCCCTTTCTGCGCAATGCGCCCAGCACCACCAGCTCGCCGCCGTGCAGGTCGTGGCGTTGGGCAACTTCATCGAGACCCTGGCGAATGAACTGGGCGGCGCGCAAGATCCTGGCGGCGAGGATGAAAACGTTCGGTCGGCTGCTTGGCCACTCTCGCTGCCAGGAGTGCTCGGTGCTGGCCAACAGGTCGTGTGCTTCGGGCTCGCTCGGCGATTCCAGGGCTTCCGCGGAGGGGACTAGGCCGAGTTTCAGGCCGAGGGCGGAAGCGGCCGACTCGAGTGTCGACAGCTGGACTTCGCCGCCGTTTTCCAAACGGGCGATCTGCGGCTGATGCAGGTTGCAGCGTTGGGCAAGTTCGCGTTGTGAGAGTTTAAGCGCGCGGCGTCGTTCGCGCAGTTGTATGCGGATATCCGGGGTCATGAGCAATTTCGCTCCTTATTTATATAATCTATACGTTATAAAATGGAGCGCTGCAGATCAATATCAATTCGTCCCGGCAAAAAAAGAGGCGCCTTCCCTGGCGCCTCTGGAGTGGGGAAACGAGCCGGTTCAGGGCGCGTCGCCCGCCGATCGATTAACGAACTTGAAGGTGCCGCTGGCGGTGGCGATCAGGCGTCCTTCGGCATCCAGCAGTTCACCGTCGCAGAAAGCCAGGCTCTTGCTGGCGTGGCGCAGCTTGCCGCGTGCGGCGAGTCGCCCGCCGATGCCGCCACCGGGGCGAAGGAAGTTGCTCTTCATTTCCACGGTGACGCAGAAGCCTCCGTCCTTGCTGGAATTGCGTGCCGCCGCGGCCATAGCCATGTCCAGCAGGGTCATCATTAGGCCGCCATGGGCCTGTTCGCCGCCGTTGAGGTGCTTGCGTTGCAGTTCGACTACCAAGGTTGGCGAGTCCGGGTGGGGCTCCACCAATACGTCCAGGTGGTCGAGAAAGGGCACTTCGATACGGTAGTCCGCATAGCGGATGGCTTTGCCGGGCGTGGGCGAATTCGTCGACATGGTGGGCTCCGTCGAAGTTCAGCGATGTATGAACTGCGGGGGGCGCTTCTCCACGAACGCGGCAAGCCCTTCGCTCTGGTCTTCGGTACCGAAGGTGATGTAGGCCATACGCCGCTCGTAGAGCACGCCTTCGCTAAGGCCGCTTTCGAACGCACGGTTCACGCACTCCTTGGCCAGAGCCACCACTGGCTGAGAGAAGCCAGCGACGCGGCTCGCGAGGGTTACCGCCTCCTGGACGAGGTCGGCAAGCGGCACGATACGGCTGACCAGCCCGCAGCGCTCCGCTTCCTCGGCGAACATCGGGCGGCCGCTGAGGATCATTTCCATGGCCTTGGATTTCCCGACGGCGCGGGTCAGGCGCTGGGTGCCGCCGGCCCCCGGAATGGTCGCCAGGGTGATTTCTGGGAGGGCGAAGCGGGCGTTCTCGGCGGCGAGGATGATGTCGCACATCATCGCCAGCTCGCAGCCACCGCCCAGCGCCAGGCCGCTGACGGCGGCGATCACCGGCTTACGGCAGCGCGAGGCGCGCTCCCAGTTGGCGGTAATGAACTGTCGCTTGAAGACATCCATCATGCCCCATTCGCGCATCATCTTGATGTCGGCGCCGGCGGCGAAGGCCTTGTCGCTGCCTGCCAGGACGATGGCGCCGATGCTGTCGTCAGCCTCCAGAGCGTCCAGGGCTGCCGTCAGTTCATCCATCAACTGGTCGTTGAGGGCGTTGTAGGCCTCTGGGCGGTTGAGCCGGACCAAGCCGACGTTGTCGTGCTTTTCGAGAATCAGAGTTTCGAAAGTCATGTGCCACGCTCCTAACGGGGCGCCAGGGGCGCCCAGGTCGATTACAGGTTGGGCTGTTTTACATGTTGGGATAGTTGGGCCCGCCGGTGCCCTCGGGGGCTACCCAGGTGATGTTCTGGGCCGGGTCCTTGATGTCGCAGGTCTTGCAGTGCACGCAGTTCTGGGCGTTGATCTGGAAGCGCTTGCTGCCGTCGTCGTTGCTCACCACTTCGTACACGCCGGCCGGGCAGTAACGCTGCGCGGGCTCGTCGTAGAGCGGCAGGTTCTTGCCAACCGGGATGCTCGGGTCAGCCAGCTTCAGGTGGATCGGCTGGTCTTCCTCGTGGTTGGTGTTGGACAGGAACACCGAGGAGAGCTTGTCGAAGCTGAGTTTGCCGTCCGGCTTCGGATAGTCGATCTTCGGCGCTTCGCTGGCCTTCTTCAGGGTCGCGTAGTCCGGCGTCGTATCGTGCAGGGTGAACGGAAGCTTGCCGCCGAAGATGTTCTGGTCGATGAAGTTGAACGCACCGCCGCCGATGGCGCCGAACTTGTGCATCGCCGGGCCGAAGTTGCGGCTGGCGAACAGTTCGTCGTACAGCCAGCTACCCTTGAAGGCCTCGACGTAGTTGGTCAGCTCGTCGCCGCCTTCACGGCCGGCGAACAGGGCTTCGGCCACCGAGTCGGCGGCCAGCATGCCGGACTTCATGGCGGTGTGGCTGCCCTTGATCTTGGCGAAGTTCAGGGTACCCAGGTCGCAACCGATCAGCGCGCCGCCGGGGAAGACCATCTTCGGCAGCGAGTTCAGGCCGCCCTTGCAGATGGCGCGAGCGCCGTAGGCCACGCGCTTGCCGCCCTCCAAGTACTGCTTGATCACCGGGTGGTGCTTGTAGCGCTGGAATTCGTCGAACGGCGACAGGTGCGGGTTGGTGTAGGACAGGTCGATGATCAGGCCCACGACGACCTGGTTGTTCTCCAGGTGATAGAGGAAGGAGCCGCCCGGGTTGTCGTCGTTCAGCGGCCAGCCGGCGGTGTGCACCACCAGGCCCTGCTCGTGCTTGGACGGATCGATGTCCCAGATTTCCTTGATGCCGATGCCGTAGTGCTGGGCGTCGGCTTCGCTGTCGAGCTTGTACTTCTTGATCAGCTGTTTGCCGATGTGGCCACGGCAGCCTTCGGCGAACAGGGTGTACTTGGCGCGCAGTTCCATGCCCGGGGTGTAGTAACCCTCTTTCGGATTGCCTTCGCGGTCGACGCCCAGGTCACCGGTGACAATGCCGCGCACCACGCCATTCTCGTCGATCAGCGCTTCCTGGGCGGCGAAGCCCGGGTAGATCTCGACGCCCAGGCCTTCGGCCTGCTGGGCCAGCCAGCGGCACAGGTTGCCCAGGGAGATGATGTAGTTGCCTTCGTTGTGCATGGTCTTGGGCACGAAGAAGTTCGGCACCTTGGCCGCCGCCTCAGGGCTCTTCAGCACATAGATGTCGTCGCGTTTGACGGGGGTGTTCAGCGGCGCTTCGAGTTCCTTCCAGTTGGGGAACAGCTCGTTCAGCGCGCGGGGCTCGAACACGGCGCCCGAGAGGATGTGGGCGCCCACTTCGGAACCCTTCTCGACCACACAGACGCTGACTTCCTGACCGGCGTCGGCGGCCTTCTGCTTCAGTCGGCAGGCGGCGGACAGACCGGCAGGGCCGGCGCCGACGATGACGACGTCGAATTCCATAAATTCGCGTTCCACTATCGATCTCTCCTGAATCAAGGCTCTGGGCATTTTGTAGGTATTGGGATGGGCGTGCCCCCACCCAGTAAGAGCGGGGCGCATTATAGCTAGACCTGTTGCTATATCTAAACCCTTTATCGAGGGCAATACAAACGTTTGTTTGAATCGCGCGTAACCCTGATAGAATCGGGGTCCGCGGCTTATGAAGGGGTATTTTCGTGTATTGACCCGCCCGGTCGATGCGGTCAAGATACCTGCGGTTTTGCGGTCGCGTTGCGCTGGATGTAGTCGCAGATGGCGTGCACTACCGGCCAGGCCTGTCTGGCGACATTCCTATTCACCGGAGAAAAACGAGGAATCCATGAAGGTTCTTGTAGCTGTCAAACGAGTGGTTGACTATAACGTCAAGGTCCGCGTCAAGGCGGACAACTCCGGCGTCGATCTCGCCAACGTCAAGATGTCCATGAACCCCTTCTGCGAAATCGCCGTGGAAGAGGCCGTACGCCTGAAAGAGAAAGGCGTCGTCACCGAGATCGTTGCGGTCTCCGTCGGCCCGACCGCTGCCCAGGAGCAACTGCGTACCGCGCTGGCTCTGGGTGCTGATCGCGCCATCCTCGTTGAAACCAACGAAGAACTGAGCTCCCTGGCCATCGCCAAGTCGCTGAAAGCCCTGGTCGACAAAGAGCAGCCGCAGCTGGTCATCCTCGGCAAGCAGGCCATCGACAGCGACAACAACCAGACCGGCCAGATGCTGGCCGCGCTGACCGGCTACGCGCAAGGCACCTTCGCCTCCAAGGTCGAAGTCGCTGGCGACAAGGTCAACGTCACCCGTGAAATCGACGGCGGCCTGCAGACCGTTGCCCTGAACCTGCCGGCCATCGTCACCACCGACCTGCGCCTGAACGAGCCGCGCTACGCGTCGCTGCCCAACATCATGAAAGCGAAGAAAAAGCCGCTGGACGTGGTGACCCCGGACGCCCTGGGCGTTTCCACCACTTCCACCGTGAAGACCGTGAAAGTCGAAGCTCCGGCTGCCCGTAGCGCCGGCATCAAGGTCAAGTCCGTTGCCGAACTGGTCGAGAAACTGAAGAACGAGGCGAAAGTAATCTGATGGCTATCCTGGTAATCGCTGAGCACAACAACGGCGCACTGGGCGCTGCCACTCTGAACACCGTTGCTGCTGCGCAGAAGATCGGTGGTGACATCGCCGTGCTGGTCGCTGGCCAGAATGTCGGTGGCGTGGCTGAAGCCGCTGCCAAGATCGCTGGTGTTTCCAAGGTGCTGGTCGCCGACAACGCCGCCTACGCTCACCAGCTGCCGGAGAACGTAGCTCCGCTGATCGCTGAGCTGGGCAAGGGCTACAGCCACGTGCTGGCCGCAGCCACCACCAACGGCAAGAACTTCCTGCCGCGCGTTGCCGCCCTGCTGGACGTCGACCAGATCTCCGAGATCATCGAAGTCGTCAGCGCCGACACCTTCAAGCGCCCGATCTACGCCGGTAACGCCATCGCTACCGTGCAGTCCTCGGCCGCCGTCAAGGTCATCACCGTGCGTGGCACCGGCTTCGACGCCGTTGCTGCCGAAGGTGGCTCCGCCGCTGTTGAAGCTGTTTCCGGCCCGGCCGATGCCGGCAAGTCCGCCTTCGTCGGCGAAGAGCTGGCCAAGTCCGACCGTCCGGAACTGACCGCTGCCAAGATCGTCGTTTCCGGCGGCCGTGGCATGGGCAATGGCGACAACTTCAAGATCCTCTACTCCCTGGCTGACAAGCTGGGCGCTGCCGTCGGCGCTTCCCGCGCCGCGGTCGACGCCGGCTTCGTGCCGAACGACATGCAGGTCGGCCAGACCGGCAAGATCGTTGCTCCGCAGCTGTACGTGGCCGTCGGCATTTCCGGCGCCATCCAGCACCTGGCGGGCATGAAGGATTCGAAAGTGATCGTGGCGATCAACAAGGACGAAGAGGCACCGATCTTCCAGGTCGCCGACTACGGCCTGGTCGCCGACCTGTTCGAAGCCGTACCGGAGCTGGAAAAGGCCGTCTAAGCCTTTTTCGCTCGATGAAGGAACCCGCTCCCGTAGCGGGTTCTTTCATTTCAGGGCCTTGATTTTCCTCCGGAAAGAACTATTTCGCCGTGCGGGTGACCCATTGGTCACGAATCTTTGCCGAGAAGTCCACGGGCGAAGGTGTCTCATCTACAATGCGCGTCGTCTTCAGTTCCTGAACGTGTTTCAACGACACCTGCTACCGAGGTTTTCATGATCATCAAACCGCGCGTGCGTGGCTTCATCTGCGTCACTACCCACCCGACCGGCTGTGAAGCCAACGTCAAGGAACAGATCGAGTACGTCGAGGCGCATGGCCCCATCGCCAACGGTCCGAAGAAGGTCCTGGTCATCGGTTCCTCCACCGGCTATGGCCTGGCCGCGCGCATCAGCGCCGCCTTTGGCGCCAGCGCCGATACCCTGGGTGTGTTCTTCGAGCGTCCGGGCAGTGAAACCAAGGCGGGCACCGCCGGCTGGTACAACTCCGCTGCCTTCGAGAAGTTCGCCAAGGCCAAGGGCCTGTATGCGCGCAGCATCAATGGTGACGCTTTCTCCGATGAAGTGAAGAAAGTCACCATCGACACCATCAAGCAGGACCTGGGCAAGGTCGACCTGGTGGTCTACAGCCTGGCCGCGCCGCGCCGTACCCATCCGACGACCGGCGAAGTCTTCAACTCCGTGCTCAAGCCGGTCGGCAAGACCGTGAACTTCCGTGGGCTGGACACCGACAAGGAAGTGATCAAGGAAAGCGTGATGGAACCGGCCACCGAGGCCGAGATCGCCAACACCGTAGCGGTGATGGGCGGTGAAGACTGGCAGATGTGGATCGATGCGCTGCAGGAGGCCGGTGTCCTGGCCGACGGCGCCAAGACCACTGCCTTCACCTACCTGGGCGAAGAGATCACTCACGATCTGTACTGGAACGGCTCCATCGGCGCCGCCAAGAAGGACCTGGACCAGAAAGTCCTGGGTATTCGTGAAAAACTGGCTGCCACTGGCGGTGATGCCCGCGTTTCCGTGCTGAAGGCCGTGGTCACCCAGGCCAGCTCGGCCATCCCGATGATGCCGCTGTACCTGTCGCTGCTGTTCAAGGTGATGAAGGAGAAGGGCACCCACGAAGGCTGCATCGAGCAGGTCGACGGCCTGTTCCGCGAGAGCCTGTACGGTGCTGAGCCGCATCTGGACGCCGACGGCCGCCTGCGCGCTGACTACAAGGAGCTGCAGCCGGACGTGCAGGACACCGTGAAGGATCTGTGGAACAAGGTGACCAACGAGAACCTGTACCAACTGACCGACTTCACCGGCTACAAGACCGAGTTCCTGCGCCTGTTCGGCTTCGAGATCGCCGGCGTGGACTACGAGCAGGACGTCAACCCGGACGTGCAGATTCCGAATCTGATCCAGCTCTGAGTTCGCACCAGCAGAAACGGCGCCCGAGGGCGCCGTTTTTGTTTGCCGCCGGCGATCAGTTCGCCGCAGTGACGGGGCCGTGGCTCTGTTTGAGGAAATCCAGGTAAAGGCGTGCGGTTTCCTCGGGGCGCTCGATCATTGGCACGTGGCCACAATCGCGCAGGATGGCGATGCTGGGCTTCTTCAGCAGCGGCTTCATCACATCGATGCTGGAAACGTCCAGTACGCGGTCGCGATCGCCCCACAGCAGCAGGGTGGGTGCGGAGATCTTCGGCAGCTCCGGTTCCAGCGGGATATAGCGTTCACGCAATTGCTGGAAGACCATGCCGTTGAAGGCGCTGCGCTGCAGTGAGCGCTCGGCCAGGTAATCGCGCAGGCGCCCCGGCAGCGGCGGCGGCTGCACGAAGACGAAGTCGAGCAGGGCGGGGAAGTCCTCCACCGAGCGCAGCACCAGCGGATTGTCGCCTTTGAGCAGGCGCTCGAACAATTCACTCGGGTGCGGCGCCGTCACGCCGGCGTTGTCGAACAGCCCGACCGACAGCACCTCCTGCGGATGTCGGGCGGCCAGCAGCGCGGCGATGTGCCCGCCCATGGAGTTTCCAACCACGTGGAAACGGCCGATGCCTTGCTCGCGCATGAAGTCGGCCAGGCGCTCTGCCTGGGTGCCGACATCGTAGCTGATGTTCGCAGGCTTGCTGCTATCGCCGAAGCCAGGCAGGTCCACGGCGATGACGTGGTAGTCCTGGGTGAGGAAGCGGGCGAAGCGCGGCCAGTTGCTCTTGTCGGCGCCGAAGCCGTGGATCAGCAGGATGGTCTGGGCCTTTTCCGGGCCTCCCTCGTAATAGGCGATGTCCAGGTTGTCGACCTGCAGGCTGTTGGTCGAGAGCCGGGCACGGGCGCTTTCGACGTATTGCGCAGTGGCCAGCAGCGTGGAGGGAAAGGCATACAGAACGCCTGCGGCGACAGCAATCAGCAGGAGAAGGGCCAGAAGGGCTTTCTTCATGAGAAGTCCTTATTACCAAATCGGGGCGGTGTGCTTTACGCTAGCATTTTGCGGCTCTAAGCAGGGCCTTACCTTCTTCTGGTGAGTGAGACTACCGATGCCTGATTGCTCCACGTTGATCCGTGCGGCGCTGTTGCTGGTGACTTTCTCCATCCCGTTGGCCGGTTTCGCGGCCGGCAAGTGCGAGCGCCTGGTGGCCACCGGCAATCCGGAATACCCACCTTACCTATGGCGCGACCCGGCGCAGCCGGAACGGCTGATCGGTGCCAATGCCGACCTGCTGGAGCAGATCGGTAAGGCCATCGGGGTGAACATCCGGGTGATCTACACCGGCTCCTGGGCGCGAGCGCAGGAAGAAGCGCGGCTGGGTCGGGTCGACCTGATCGCTGGCGCATTTCTAACGCCGGAGCGTCTGGAAACCATGGACTATATCCATCCGGCTTTTCTCACCACTGACAACGTCGTCTGGATGCGCAGGGATGCCGTCGTGGCCTACAGCGGCCGTGACGATCTGAAGGGCCTGAAGGGCGGAACCCTGGTGAACAACAGCTTCGGCGCGGATTTCGACACTTTCGCCAAGGAACAATTGACGTTGGAGGAAGTGCCCAGCCTGACCCAGGCGTTCCAGAAGCTGCTGCTAAAACGCTCGGATTATGTGATCTACGAGCACTATCCCGGCCTCGCGGTCGCCGATACCCTCGGCATGGCCGATGATCTGCAGCCGCTGGAACCGCCGATCTCCAGCGAGGGTCTGTACCTGACAGTCGCGCACAACTCGGCTTGCAACGACCCGTGGCTGCGCGGACAACTGGCGAAAAAAATGACAGAATTGACGGCCGCCGGAGTCCCGCAGCGCCTGCTGCAGGACAACCTGGCCCGCTGGAAGGCCCAGCAACTTCGGCCTGCCAGCACTCCCACCGAGTAGGACAATAGATTTCGTGATCAATCGACGGATGATGGTCGCCGGCCTGGCTTTGTTAGCAGTGGCCGGCTGTGCGACGAACGACCCGGCACCCAACGAGCAGATGCGCCTGACCGAACAGGCGCTGGAACAGGCCAAAGCCGTGGGTGCGACCGATGACGTGGCCGAACTCAAGCTCGCCGAGGACAAGTACCAGGCCGCCAAGGGCGCCCTGGCGGTCGGCTCGAACAAGAAGGCCCGGCAACTGGCTGAACAGGCTGAACTCGATGCCCGCCTGTCCGAGGCCAAGGAGCTGACACGCAAGAGCGCCGAGCAACTGGCCGAGCAGGGCAAGAGCATCAACCGCCTGCGTAAACAGTTGGGGGAAGTGCAATGACTTCCCTGCAACTGTTGCGTCTGGCTGCACTGTCGAGTGCCGTCCTGCTGGCCGGTTGCGCCAACAGCCAGCTCAGCGAGAAATCCCTGGAGCAGGCCCGCCAGCAGTTCCAGGCGGTGAAGGAAGACTCCGCCGTGCTGCGCAGCGCGCCCAAGGACGTGATCCGTGCCGGCGAGTCGCTGGCCCGTGCCGAACGCCTGTCCAACTACTGGGGCAGCAGCGATGACGTCCTCCAGTACTCCTACCTCAGCCAGCGCTACAGCGAGATTGCCCGCGAGCACAGCAACCTGACGCTGAATCAGGAGCGCCTGGCCAAGCAGCAGATGGAGCGCGAACGCCTGCAACTGGCGATGCGCGAAGCCCGCCTGCTGGGCGTGCAGGAGCAGAGCAAGTGGCTGGAGCAGCAGATGGTCAGCCTGGCGACCAACGAAACCGAGCGCGGCCTTGTGCTGACCCTGGGGGACGTGCTGTTCGACAGCGGCGAAGCCGACCTGAAGCCCGCGGCCAACCGCACTGTGCTCAAGGTGGTGCAGTTCCTCCAGCTCAACCCGCGGCGGGTCATCCGCATCGAGGGCTACACCGACGCCGAAGGCGACCGCGAGCAGAATCTGCAGCTGTCGAAGGATCGTGCGCAGGCTGTGGCGGCTGCGCTGACCGACCTGGGGGTGGACCAGAAGCGCGTCCAGGTACATGGCTATGGCGAGGCCTATCCGATCTCGGACAACGCTTCGTCGCTGGGGCGCGCGCAGAACCGCCGGGTGGAGATCGTCTTCTCCGACGAGAAGGGCCAGCTCGGCGCCGAACGCTGATCCGACTCGCAATATCCCGTCACAGGAAAACCCCGGAAGCCTCGGCTCCGGGGTTTTTCATCAGGGGCATCTCGAAATCTTTCGAGTGGCAGCTTGGCGAAAATGGCCGGGTGCGACTAATCCCCTCAGGGGAGCTGTAAACGAGAGAATGTGATGTCATCGGAAAAGAAGCTTTTCAATGTAATCGTGGCGGATCCGCAACCGATGATCGGTTGGGGCCTTGAACGCTATCTGCTGGAGCGCGAACTGGCGCAGGTGAAAGCCTTCGTCAGCGACACCGATAGCCTGCTGGATGTGCTCACTGCCCATCCCGAGGTCGACCTGGCCATCGTCGAGCTGGCGCTGCCCGGCGCCCGCGGTCGCGATGGGGTGCACCTGATCGAATGGCTGCAGCGCCACTATCCCCACGTGCCGGTGCTGGTCTACTCGGTCATGGGCGCACCGCTGCTGGCCAGCGCAGCGGTGAAATGCGGTGCAGTGGGCTATGTCTGCAAGCGCAACCCGCTGAGCCTGCTGGACGACGCCTTCGCCCGTATCCGCAAGGGCGAGACCTATATAGACCCGATGCTGCGGCCCCCCCGGCATACCGGCAAACCGTTGAGCCCGACGGAAATCGACATCATCCGCCGTTTGGCCCATGGCGCCACGGTGGGCGAGATCGCCGAACGGACCAATCGGAGTGTCTCCACCATCAGTACCCACAAGCGCAACGCCATGCAGAAGCTCGGCCTGACCACCGATGCGCAACTGGTGGTGGCGGGTTTGCTGGACTGGCTCGGGGAGATCTGAGCGCAGAGGACAGCGCAACTGTATCGGACGGAATGCTGACGACTGTTCTGGAACAGTTTGCACTTTTTGGCTACTGTTTCGGTTCAATGACCGAGGGATGGCCGTCATGTCCAATCTGCTGCTCTACCAGCGCATCGCCCAGCAACTGGCGGAAGACATCCGTCGTGGTGTCTACCAGCCGGGCGAGCGCGTGCCGTCCGTGCGCAAGTTGAGCACCCAGCTCAACGTCAGCCATGCCACGGTGCTCCAGGCCTATGCCACCCTCGAAGATCAGGGGCTGATCCGCGCGCGCCCGCAATCCGGATTCTACGTGCACCGCACGCCGGCGCTGACTGCCTCGACACCGGACATCGCCCGTGTCGAGCGGCCGGGGCTGGTCACCCGCAGCAGCATCATCAATCAGGTGCTCGCCGAGGCGCGCCGCGAAGGCGTGTTTCCGCTGGGCGCCGCCGTGCCGCACGTGGATTACCTCCCGGTCCGTGCGCTGCACCAGCAATTGGCCAAGGTCACCCGCTTCTCCAGCCCGCGTGCCTTCAGCTACATGTTCAGCCCCGGCTACGAGCCGTTGCGCCGCCAGGTGGCGATCCGCATGCGCGATGCCGGTGTGGTGGTCGATCCGACTCAGGTAACCATCACCCATGGTTGCGTGGACGCCATCCACATGGCTTTGCGCGTGATGACCCGGCCGGGCGACCTGATTGCCACCGAGTCGCCGAGCTATTACGGCCTGTTGCAGCTGGCCGACATCCTCGGTCTGAAGGTCATCGAGATCCCCAGCGACCCGCTGACCGGCATCAGCCTGGAAGCCCTGCAGCTGGCGGCCAACCAGTGGCCGATCAAGGCGCTGGTGCTGACCGCGCGCCTGAGCAACCCGCTGGGCGGCACCATCCCCGAGGATCGCCAGAAGGCACTGCTCAAGCTCACCGCCGAGCACAACATCGGGGTGATCGAGGACGATATCTACGGCGAACTGATGTTCGACCAGGGCCAGACCAAGGCGCTCAAGGCCCACGACCGTGACGGTCGTGTGGTGTACTGCTCGAGCTTCTCCAAGACCATTTCCCCGGGAGTGCGCATCGGCTGGATCATCGCCGAGCGCTACCAGGAGGAAATCCGCCGCCTGCAGACCTTCACCACGCATTCGGCGTGCACCGTCACCCAGATGGGCGTGGCGGCCTACCTGGAGAACGGCGGCTACGACCGGCACCTGCGCTACATCCGCCAGGAGTACCGCAAGAACATGACGGCCTACCAGCTGGCGGTGCAGCAGTACTTCCCCGAAGGCACACAGATGACCCGGCCCAAGGGCGGCTTCATCCTCTGGGTCAGCCTGCCGGCCAAGGTCAACACCAAGGAGCTGCACGTGCGCGCGCTGGAGCAGGGCATCAGCATCGCGCCGGGGCTGATCTTCAGTAACACCGAGCAGTTCAACAACTGCCTGCGCCTGACCTGCGGCATCCCGTGGGACCGCGAGGCGGAGCGGGCGATCATGACCCTCGGCATGCTGGCCTGCCAGCTGTGCCAGGAGGAACTGATCGCGGCGTGATCGTACCGTCGCAGGAGCGGGCTCCGTCCGCGATAGCTCCGCACCGCGCCGGAGGACATCGCGGACGGAGTCGGCTCCTACGAAAACACCTGTTTGTTTCTGTGTCCGCCTAACCCATTTCTTCAGACGATCTCGTCAAAGCAAGTTGAATCCCTCGACGAGACCGCTGCCGTGCCGATCGCCACGCTGCCGGATGACCACTGCGTTACACCCGTGCCTGCGCCATCGGTGATACCCGGTCGCTGGCGAGAAGCCAGCCACCACCCGCACCGCTACGGATCGAGAGAGTTGAAGAGACCCCTCACGGATGAAAACGACGTCGCCCTGCTGCGGCGTTACCGACAAGGCGACGCCGAAGCGTTCGGCGAGCTTTACGCTCGTCATCGCCTTGGCCTGTTCCGTTTCCTCTGCGGCCTGTGCGGCGACAATGCCCAGGCCGAGGAAGTGTTCCAGGAAACCTGGCTGAGCCTGATCCGCAGCGATAGCCAGCCACTGGGCGCGGCCAGCTTCAAGACCTGGCTGTACCAGATCGGCCGCAACCGCCTGATCGACCATTGGCGCAAGCTGGGTCGGCACCTGGGGCGCCAGGAAAGCTTCGACGAACAATTGCATGGCGATGCATTGGGCGGCGAAAGCACCGACCCCGAGCGCGAGCTGAGCCTTGCCCGCGACCAGCAGCGCCTGCAGGGCGCACTGGAGTCTTTGCCGGTGGAGCAGCGCGAAGTCTTCCTGCTGCGCACCCATGGCGATCTGGAACTGAACGAAATTGCCGAGCTCACGAAGACTCCGGCGGAAACCGTGAAGAGCCGACTTCGCTATGCGATGCAGAAACTGCGTCGGTTGTTGTCCGACCCGTCGGTGGCCGAGGAGGTGAACCCATGAACCGCGATCCGCACGAGCAGGAGCTGCTCGAACTCTACCGTCGGCATAGCGAAGCGCAGCCGTCGGCGCAGCTGGACGCGCGCATCCTGGCCGCCGCTCGCGCCGCCGTACAGCAGAAGCCCCCGAGTTTCGCCCAGCGCCTGCACCAATGGTTGCTGGGCGCCGGCAGCCGCCAGCGCTGGGGCGTTGCCGTGGCGGGCCTGGCGACCCTGGGCATCGGCCTGAGCCTGACCCTGCGGACCTTCGAGGACGCACCAGAGCGCTTTGACGCGCCGGTATCCCCGGCAATGATGCGCGCGCCAGCGCCCGCACCGGCCATGGCGCCACCGGCGGCTCCGGCCGCTGCGCCTTCAGTGGCGGAGCCGCGGATGGCCGCGCCGCAGATGGACAGTGCCGCTGCCGGGGCATCGGTCCAGGAGCTCGCCAAGCCTGCGCCGATGAGCAAGAAAATGGCGGCTGCGGCGGCAAGGGACGAAGTCCGCGAATCTGCCGATGCACAGGCGCGGTCAGGTGTATCGGCCGAGGGGAAGCTCCAGGCATTCGCCGAGGAGGCCGACGAGCCACGTGCCAGTCTGCTGCACCTGCGCGACTTGCAAGGCAAGGGGCGCAAGGAAGAGGCTGAACAAGTGCGTGAGAGCCTCCGGCAGCGTTTCCCCGACTTGGACATCGACAAGGCTCTGAAGGAATTACCTGACAACCCTTGATCAATGACAGGCCGGGTTCAGCCTGCGCCTGTCAGACTGCATGACGTAACGGTTTGTCATGGCAAGACTCTTGCTCCGCAAGGCAACTCGCGCCAGCATTGCGCGGTTTTTCTCACGGTCCGCTCCATGAAGAAGTCTCGAATCCTCGTTGTCGCCAGTCTGTCCCTGCTGCTCGCTGCCTGTGGCGATGAGCACAAGGACAAGGCTGTGGCTCCGGCCCCGGCTGTTGCCCCAGCCGTGACTGCGCCTGCCAGCACACCTGCGCCGGAACCTGCCGCCGAGCAGCCGCGTGAGGAAGAGGCCAAGCCTGCTGCTGCCAAAGTCGTGGCGTCGCCCAAGTCCGCCGCGGTCGAGGCCGCCATCAAGCCAGAGGCCAAGGCGCCCTCGAAGACGCCGGCGCAGGTGAAGAAGCCGCTGGATCCGGTGGTCAAGCAGCCACTGCCGGCGGTGAAGCTGGACCTGCGTCTGCCCAAGGACCTGGTCCATCAGTTGGAGCCGGACGATACGATCACCGTGATCGAGGAGAAGCCGATCCTGCCGCCGATGTTCGGCGAAAAAGCCGGACAGAGCCCCTTCGAGGTCGGTGGCCGGCTGATCCAGCGCGAGCCCAACGAGCGTGAACCCAACGACGACAGTTGGCACTCGGACATCCGTGGCGCCGAGTTGCAGTTCAAGTTCCGCAACTGATCGCTCGATTTCCCTCCAGGACCGACTGTTTTCTTGTGCGATGCCGTGCCTGCGTTTTGCCCTCTCCCTTCCGAACGGGGCGCACAGCCAGGACGGGAGAGAGGGGAGACTTCGCGAGGCAGTTCGTTATGGTGGCCCTTAGAAACGGTGAGCGCCGCCGCGAATCGCTTCGAACAGCGCGCCATCCAGCCCTCGATAGGCTGTCTCCCCTGGTAGCCGCACGAACAGTGCCTCGGTCACGGCTGAGGGGTCGTAGGCGTTGCGCTTGAGGTCGGTCTTCTTGTATTTGAAGGTCCCGGTGGTCTCTACCTGGGCCAGCAGGCGCAGGAACAGCGGCACGGCATAAGCCGGCAGCTCGCGGTCCAGGTGGGCCGCCAGCTCTGTCGTATCCAGGCTGACGCCGTCGGCGAGGCGCAGTGCAGCCATGCCGCAGCGGCCGTTGGTGCCGGGAATCTCCACGCCGTAGACCACCGCGTCTTCCACGCCGGGGAAGGCCCCCAGGGCGTTTTCCACCTCGGTGGTGGAGACGTTCTCGCCCTTCCAACGGAAGGTGTCGCCCAGGCGATCGACGAACTGGGTGTGCTTGAAGCCGATGTCGCGCATCAGATCGCCGGTGTTGAACCAGGTATCGCCTTCCTTGAACACGTTGCGGTAGATCACCGCCTCGCTCTTGGCCGGGTCGGTGTAGCCATCGAACGGCCACTTGTCGCTGATCTCACTGATCAGCAGGCCGGCTTCGCCCTTGTCGACCTTTTCCATGAACCCCTTGGCGCCCCGTACCGGCTGGTCGTTTTCCAGGTCATAGCGGACGATGGCGTAAGTTGCTGGGGAGAATCCCACCGTATTGTCGAAGTTGAACACATTGGTGAAGCCGATATTGCCTTCGCTGGAGGCATAGAATTCGGTGATCCGCTCGATGCCGAAGCGCTCCTTGAACTCGTTCCAGATCGAGGGGCGCAGGCCATTGCCGATCATGCAGGTCAAGGTATTGCCGCGCTCTTCGGCGCACTCGGGCTGGTTGAGCAGGTAGCGACAGAGTTCGCCGATGTAGCCGAAGCAGGTGGCCTGGTAGGTCTGGACGTCTTTCCAGAACGAGCTGGCGGAAAACTTGCGGCGCAGGGCGATCGCCGCACCGCCGGCCAGCACGGCGCTCCAGCACACGGTCACGGCATTGTTGTGGTAGCAGGGCAGGGTCAGGTAAAGCACGTCGCTGTTGGTCAGCGCCAGGCCCGAGTGGCCGAAGCCGCCGTAGGCCTTGATCCACTTGCCGTGGCTCATGATCGAGGCTTTGGGCAGGCCGGTGGTACCGGAGGTGTAGATGTAGAAGCAGGCGTCCTTCAGGCGCACCTTGGCGGTGTCGGCGAGGTTGTTCGAGTCCTGTTTCTGCGCCAGGCGCATCAGGCTGTGCCAGCCCGCGGGCGCTTGTGCCGCTTCATCGCCATCGGCGATCCAGTAGCAGCGGCCGCCGCTGTTCTCCAGGGCCGGGCGGACGTCCTCGAAGGCTTCGCGCAACTCTTCGCCGACCACGAAATGGCTGGGCTTGACCAGGTTGAGGCTGTGGCTGAGCACCTGGCCGCGCTGGGTAGTGTTCACCAGCGCGCCGATGGCGCCGAGCTTGGCCAGGGCGGCGAGCACCACCATCAATTCGGCGCGATTCTCCAGCATCACCGCCACCACGCTGCCGTGTTGCACGCCTTCGGCCTGGAAGGCCCGCGCCAGGCGGTTGGCCCAGCCGTTGAACAAGGCGTAGGACAGGCGCCGGCGTTCGTCGATCAGCGCCGGGCTGTCCGGATAGAGGCGCGCGGCGCGCTCCAGGGCCCAGCCCAGGGACAGGTTCTTCTCGCGGTTGCGGATGCCGGTGTAGTAGAGCCCGCGGAGCATGCGCGGCACGCGGCCGAGGGTGGCCGGCAGGTGGGCGAGGAAGCGGGTCGGGGTGATGATATCGGCGTGGCTCATTGACGCGTGCCCTTATTGTCATTGTTGTCTGTGGCGTGCAGACGCTTGCGAGCGACTCTAGGTCGTCGTCCGACGTGCGCCTATGGCTGTTGCGCGCGTGGCGCAGGGCAGATCGGCAAACGCATCGGCTAGGCGTTCATCGCAGTCTAGAGAGCGATGGCCGGACGGCCAGGGCGGGATTGTGTCGATTGGTAAACGTCGCGAACGATGCCAGGAGAGGGCGCTGCAGGGCGGATAACCGCTTGCGGTTATCCGCCGTCAGTCCGTGGGGAGTGAACGGCGGATAACGGGTTCTGCGTCATGCGCCCTACGAAGAGGTGCGCGAGCAGGCTCAGTCGAGGAACAGATCGGGCACCAGGCTGCCGCCGTTCGGGTCGAAGCGGTACTGCTCGAAGTCGCTCTGGCCCTGTTCGCGCAGGATGTCCTCGTCGATCAGCAGCCGACCGCTGATGCTGCGCTCGCTGCTGGAGAGGATGGCGTAGGCGGCGTCCGCCATGATCGCGGGAGTGCGCGCACGCTTGAAGGCGTCGCGGCTGCCCAGCTCGAACTCGATGGCGGCGGTGGCGATCATGGTTTTCGGCCACAGCGCGTTGACGCTGATGCCGTACTTCTTGAACTCCTCGTGCATCCCCAGGGTGAGCATGCTCATGCCGTACTTGGTGACAGTGTAGGGGCCGTGCTGGGCGAACCACTTGCCGGCCAGGCTGATCGGTGGCGACAGGCTGAGGATGTGGCCCTTGCTCTGCTTCAGGTAGGGCAGCGCGGCCTGGCTGCAGACCATCACGGCGCGGGTGTTGATCTGGTACATCAGGTCGAAGCGCTTGGGTTCCAGGCGCTCCACGCCCACCAGTTTGATGGCGCCGGCGTTGTTCACCACGGCGTCGATGCCGCCGAAGTGCTCGGCGGCGCGGGCCATGGCCTCGCGCACGGCGTTCTCGTCGCGCACGTCCAGTTGCAGGGCCAGCGCCTTGCCGCCCACGGCCTCGACTTCCTCGGCCACGCTGAAGATGGTGCCTTCGAGTTTCGGGTGGGGCTCGGCGCTCTTGGCGGCGATGACGATGTTGGCGCCATCGCGTGCGGCGCGCAGGGCGATCTCGCGGCCGATGCCACGGCTGGCGCCGGTGATGAAGAGGGTTTTGCCGGCCAGGCTGTTAGTAGAAAGGGACATGGTTGGGGCTCCGTGTTCTTGTTATGAGTCGTCAGCTGTGGCACTGACCGTGACTTGCAGGAGCGAGCGCGCTCGCGAACCCGGGCCCCGCAGCGGGGGCTGTTCGCGAGCAAGGAATAGGCGTCCCCCTCGCTCCTAGGAAAAGCGGAAAGCGTGTCAGGCGTCTTCAGCTTCGACTTCCACCAGCAATTGCCGCGATTTCACCTGCTCGCCCTTGGATACCTGCACGCGGCGGATCACGCCGTCGACGCCGGCCTTGAGCGGGTGCTCCATCTTCATCGCTTCCAGTACCAGCAGCAGCTGGCCCTTGCTGACCCGCGTACCTTCGCTCACCAGTACGTCGACGATGGCGCCATCCATCGGTGCCTTCACCGTGCCGGAGCCTGCGCCGCCAGCCGCGCTGACGGGCTCGCGGGTGACGTCCAGCAGTTCCAGGTTGCCGTCCGCGCCGTACAGCCAGAGGCGCGCGCCGTCGAGGTGGAAGGGCAGGCGGCGACGAACGCCGTCGGCTTCGATGATCGCGTCACCGTTCTCCTCGCCGAGCAGGCGCAGCTTGATGGCGGACTCACCGATGCGGGCCAGCAGCGTCGGCTGGGTGCCGTGTTCGCGGACTTCCAGTTCGACGGCGAATTTCTCCTCGCCATGCTTGAGCGCAAAACGCCAGGGCGCGCTGCCCGCGCTACGCCAACCGGACAGCCCAGGCTGGTGCGCTCGGTCGCTGGCCGAAGCCTGGTAGAGCAGGGCGGCGGCGCAGGCCAGTTCCAGAGGTTGCGGCTGGCGCGGGGCCAAGCTCGGGTCGCCGGCGAACTGTTCGCCGATGAACGCCGTGGTGGCCTTGCCGGCGGCGAACTCCGGGTGCTTGAGCAGGTTGGCGAGGAAGCGCTGGTTTCCGGTCACGCCCAGCAGCACACAGTCCTCCACGGCGCGCACCAGCTTGCGCCGGGCTTCCTCGCGGGTGGCGCCGTAGGCGATGACCTTGGCCAGCATCGGATCATAGAAGGGCGTCACCGGCTGGCCTTCGCGCAGGCCGTGATCGATGCGGATGCCGTCCAGCTGCGGCGGCGTCCAGCGCAGCACCTGGCCGGTCTGCGGGAGGAAACCGTTGCCAGCATCCTCAGCGTACAGGCGCACCTCGATGGCATGGCCCTTGAGCTGGATCTGCTCCTGGGTCAGCGGCAGCGGATGGCCCTCGGCGATGCGAATCTGCCAGGCCACCAGGTCCTGGCCGGTGATCAGTTCGGTGACCGGGTGCTCCACCTGCAGGCGGGTGTTCATTTCCAGGAAGTAGAAGGCGCCGCTGGCATCCAGCAGGAACTCCACGGTGCCGGCGCCCAGGTAGTTCACGGAGGCGGCGGCCTTCACCGCAGCGCTGCCCATGGCGGCGCGCAGGTCCTCGGTCAGCACCGGGCAGGGCGCTTCCTCGATGACCTTCTGGTGGCGGCGCTGCACCGAGCAGTCGCGCTCGCCGAGATAGACGATATGGCCGTGGCTGTCGCCGAATACCTGGATTTCCACGTGCCGCGGTTGCACCACGGCTTTCTCCAGGATCAGCTCGCCGCTGCCGAAGGCGTTCTGCGCTTCCGAGCGCGCCGTGCGCAGCTGTTCGGCGAGGTCCTCGCTGCGCGTCACCAGGCGCATGCCGCGCCCGCCGCCGCCGGCACTGGCCTTGATCATCAGCGGGTAGCCGATGCGCTCGGCCTCGCGGCTGAGCGTGGCGTCGTCCTGATCGGCACCTTCGTAGCCGGGAATGCAGGGCACACCGGCTTCGAGCATGGCGATCTTCGACAGGCGCTTGCTGCCCATCAGGTGGATGGCTTCCACGCCGGGGCCGATGAAGACGATGCCGGCAGCCTCGCAGGCGCGGGCGAAGTCGGCGTTCTCCGAGAGGAAGCCGTAGCCGGGGTGGACGGCGCCGGCGCCGGTGCGTTTCGCGGCGTCGAGGATCGCCTCGGCTTTCAGGTAGGACTGGCCGACCGGCGCCGGGCCGATGCACACGGCCTCGTCGGCCAGTTGCACGTGGCGGGCGTCGGCGTCGGCCTCGCTGTACACGGCCACGGTGCGATAGCCCAGGTCGTGGGCGGTGCGGATCACCCGGCAGGCGATCTCGCCGCGGTTGGCAATCAGGATCTTGTCGAAGCTGGGCATGCTGGCTGTTTCCCTCTCCCCAGCCCTCTCCCTGAAGGGAGAGGGGGTTGTTCGGTGCGCGCGTTGGGTCACTGCGCCCAGTTCGGTTTGCGTTTCTGCACGAAGGCCATGGTGCCTTCGGCGCCTTCCGCGCCGGTCACCGCGTCGGCGAACTGGCGGGCAGCGCCGTCCAGCAACGGGCCGAGGGCTTCGGTCTCGGTGGCCAACAGCAGTGCCTTGGTGGCGGCATTGGCGCCCGGCGCGCAGCGACGGACCTGGTCAAGGGTTTCCGCCAGTTGCTCGCCGAGGTTTTCAGCGTTGTCGGCGCAGTGATGCACGAGCCCGAGGCGCAGCGCCTCACGGCCATCGAAGCGCGCGGCAGTCAAGGCCAGGCGGCGGGCCTGGGTCAGGCCGATGCGTTTCACCACGAAGGGCGCGATCTGCGCCGGCAGGATGCCGAGGCTGGTTTCCGGCAGGCCGAACTGCGCGTCGGCCGCCGCGATGGCGATGTCCGAGACGCAGGCCAGGCCGAAGCCACCGCCGAGCACCGCACCTTCCAGCGCGGCGACCAGCACCTGCGGCTGTGCCTGGGCTTCTTCCAGCAGGCCGCCGAAGGCGCGGTTCAGCGCGGCATAGGCATCGGGACCGGTGGCGCGGGCGCTGGCCATGTCCTTGATGTCGCCGCCGGCGCAGAAGTGCCCGCCGGCGCCGCGCAGGACAATGGCGCGCACGGCGCGGTCGTCGCGTACAGCGGCGAGCACGGCACGCAGTTCGCTGACCATCGCCAGGCTCATGGCGTTGCGGCTGTCCGGGCGATTGAGGGTGACGTGCAGTACGCCGCCTTCACGTTCCAGCAGCAGGGTTTCGCAGTTCGGCAGTTCACTCATGCCGCAATTCCTCGTCGATTCGTCGTCTTTTCGTAGGAGCGAGCTTGCTCGCGAACCGCATGGCACCGGGGTGCCAAGCGAAACAGCGTTCGCCAGCAAACTCGCTCCTACAAAGGGCCCAGGCCCTTAGCCCTTCTTTTTGCCCGGCAGGGTGCCCATCAGTTTGCAGATGATGCCCAGCATGATTTCGTCTGCGCCGCCGCCGATGGAGACCAGGCGGGTGTCGCGGTAGGCGCGGGCGATCGGGTTTTCCCACATGAAGCCCTGGCCGCCCCAGTACTGCAGGCAGGCGTCGGTGACCTCGCGGGACAGCCGGCCGACCTTGAGCTTGGCCATGGAGGCCAGGCGGGTGACGTCCTTGCCGCGGATGTACTGTTCGGTGGCCTGGTAGGTGAGGGCGCGCAGGCACTCGATCTCGGTCATCAGCTCGGCCATGCGGAAGTGGATGACCTGGTTGTCGATCAGCGCCTGGCCGAAGGTCTTGCGCTCCTTGCAGTAGTCGATGGTGGCGTTGACGCAGTACTCCATGCCCTTGATCCCGCTGGCGGCGCCGAACAGGCGTTCCTCCTGGAACTGCAGCATCTGCATCATGAAGCCCGAACCCTCGGCGCCGATGCGGTAGCGCTGCGGCACGCGCACGTCGTCGAAGAACACCTGGGCGGTCTCCGAGCTGCGCATGCCGAGCTTGTCCAGGTGCGGGCTGATGCTGATGCCCTTGGACTTCATCGGCACCATGATCAGCGACTTGTTGACGTGGGGCTTGTCGTCGGAGGTGTTGGCCAGCAGGCAGATGAAGTCGGCGGACGGCGAGTTGGTGATCCACATCTTGCTGCCGTTGATGACGTAGTCGTCGCCATCCTTGCGCGCGGTGGTCTTCAGCCCGGCGACGTCGGAGCCGGCGCCTACTTCGGAGACGCCGATGCAGCCGACCATCTCGCCGGCGATGGCCGGGCGGAGGAATTCCTCGCGCAGCTCATCGGAGCCGAAGCGCGCCAGGGCCGGGGTGCACATGTCGGTCTGCACGCCCAGGGCCATCGGCACGCCGCCGCAATGGATGGTGCCGAACTCCTCGGCGGCGACCACCGAGTAGCTGTAGTCCAGGCCCATGCCGCCGAATTTCTCCGGCTTGGAGATGCCCAGCAGGCCCAGGTCGCCGGCTTTCTTGAAGACTTCGTGGATGGGGAAGCGACCGGCCTTTTCCCACTCGTCGACGTAAGGGTTGATCTCGCGCTCGACGAAGTTGCGCACGGTGCGGCGGAGTTCTTCGTGTTCCTGGGTGAAGATCATTGTTGTTGTTCTCCTGATGCCTGGTCTGGTTTCCCGTCTCTGGCCCTCTCCCCAACCCTCTCCCTGAAGGGAGAGGGGGCTGTCCGGAGTGGCTGGACGGTTCGCATTACGCCGGGTCGCTTTGGCTCCCTCTCCTGCTTGCGGGAGAGGGCGGGGGGAGAGGGTCTTCTGCCCACTCTCCCAATTCCCGATCAGAACCTCGCTACCCCAAAACTATTACCCTTCAGCGGTCGCACGGCCGCTTCCGCACAGATATCCAGCAGATAACCGAGCAATTGCCGCGTGTCGCGCGGATCGATCAGCCCGTCGTCCCACAGACTCGCCGTGCCGTAGAGCGCGGTGGACTGGGCGTCGAGCTTCTGCGCGGTCATCTGTTCGAGCATATCGAGCATCTTCGGGTCGGCTTCCTTGCCCCCCTTGGCGTGCTTTTCCTCGGTGACGATGCGCAGCACCTTGCCGGCCTGGGCGCCGCCCATCACGGCGGTGCGGCTGTTGGGCCAGGCGAAGATGAAGCGCGGGTCCAGCCCGCGGCCGCACATGGCGTAGTTGCCGGCGCCGTAGGAGCCGCCGACGACCAGGGTGAGCTTGGGCACCGTGGCGTTGGCCACCGCCTGGATCATCTTCGAACCGTGCTTGATCACGCCCAGTCGCTCGGACTCGGTGCCGACCATGAAGCCGGTGGTGTTGTGCAGGAACAGGATCGGCGTGTTGCTCTGCTCGCACAGCTGGATGAACTGCGCCGCCTTGACCGCACCCTGCGGGGTGATCGGGCCGTTGTTGCCGATCAGGCCACAGGCGTGGCCTTCGATGTGCAGGTGGCCGCAGACGGTCTGGCTGTCGAATGAGTGCTTGAAGTCGAGAAAACGCGAACCGTCGGCGATGCGCGCAACGATCTCGCGCACGTCGTAGGGCTTCTTCGCGTCCGCCGGGACCACGCCGAGCAGTTCCTGCGCCGGGTACAGCGGCTCGTCCCACGTCAGTTTCGCGCGGGCTGGCAGTTGGTTGTTCCATGGCAGCGCGGCGAGGATTTCCCGTGCCAGGCGCACGCCGTCGGCGTCGTTCTCCGCCAGGTACTCGGCGGTGCCGGCGACCTGGGCGTGCAGTTCGGCGCCGCCCAGTTCCTCATCGGTGGCAATTTCGCCGGTGGCGGCCTTGAGCAGCGGCGGGCCGGCGAGGAACATCTTGGCCTTGCCGCGCACTACCACCACATAGTCCGACAGCCCCGGCTGGTAAGCGCCGCCGGCGGTAGACGAGCCGTGCACCACGGTGACCTGCGGAATGCCCGCCGCCGACAGGCGCGCCTGGTTGGCGAAGCCGCGTGCGCCCTCGACGAAGATGTCCGCCGCGTAGTTCAGGTTGGCGCCGCCGCTCTCGGTCAGCGCCACCACCGGCAACTTGTTCTCGAAGGCGATCTGCTGCAGGCGCAGGGTCTTCTTCAGCCCGGTGGGGGAGATGGTGCCGCCCTTGATTGCGCTGTTGCTGGCGGTCACCAGGCAACGCACCCCGGCGATATAGCCGATGCCGGAGATGATGCCGCCGCCGGCCTGGGTGCCGTCCTTGTCGTCATGCAGCTTGTAGCCGGCCAGCGAACCGATCTCGAGGAAAGGCGCGCCGGCATCCAGTAGCAGGTTCAGGCGTTCGCGCGGCAGCAGCTGGCCGCGCTTGTCGAACTTCGGCTTGGCCTCGGCGGCCTTGTCGAGCACCTTCTGTTCGACCTCGCGGAAGCTCGCCACGGCGGCCAGCATGGCCTCGCGGTTGCGGGCGAAGTCTTCGCCCTGGGGATCGAGTTCGGATTGGATGACGGGCATCGCTTACTCCTGATCCTTGAGGACGTCCGGCAGGTAGGCGCGGTGGAAGCCGTTATAGGAGCGGCTCTGCCCCGGCTTCACCTTCGACAGCGGGAAGGCGCGGCTGCCCTGGCTGGCGGCGCCGTCGATGCGGATGGTGTTGCCGCTGATGAAGGCCGCGCCGGGGGAGAGCAGGAAGACGATGGCCGACGCCACTTCCGACTCGGTGCCGATGCGCTTGAGCGGTACGTGCTCGCGCAGGGTCGGGATCACGGCCTTGAACGCGCCTTCGTAGGTGTCCATGCCGCTGGAGGCGACCCAGCCCGGCGCCACGGCGTTGACCCGCACGCCGGCGTGACCCCACTCGATGGCGGCGGTCTTGGTGAAGTTCTCCATGCCGGCGCGGGCGGCGCCGGAGTGGCCCATGCCGGGCATGCCGCCCCACATGTCGGCGAGCATGTTGACGATGCTGCCGCCGGTCTTGCTCAGGCTCTGGTTGAACACTTCGCGGGCCATCAGGAAACCGCCCACCAGGTTGGTGCGCACCACGGCCTCGAAGCCCTTCAGGTTGATCGACGCCAGTGGCGCGGGGTACTGGCCACCGGCGTTGTTGACCAGGTGATGGATCGGCCCGCGCTCGGCGATGACCTGCGCCACCAGCGTCTTCACCGCTTCCTCGTCACGGATGTCGCAACTGTGCCAGCTGGCGCTGCCACCGTCCTCGATGATTTCGCCGGCGGTCTTCTCCAGCTTCTCGGCCTTGCGCCCCACCAGCACCACGTGGGCGCCGAGGGCTGCCAGCTCATGGGCGGTGCAGCGGCCGATACCGCTGCCGCCGCCGGTGACGATGATGGTCTGGCCGTCGAACAGGCCGGGCTTGAAGATCGAGTCGTAGCTCATTGTTGTTCTGACTCCGAGGTATCCCGTAGGGCGAATGAAGCGGAACGCTTCATCCGCCGTTGTCGATGGGTGGATAACGCTGGTGGCGTTATTCGCCCTACGTTTGCAGCGAATCGGCGAGGGCTTGCGGCACCGCCACCGGGAATTCCAGCAACTGCTGGGCGAAGGCCTTGCCCTGCGGGTCGATACGCAGGCTGGCGATACCGCCGCCGCCCAGGGCGTTTTCCAGCAGGAAGTTCAGGCTGTGTGTGCCTGGCAGGTGCCAGCGACTGACGCGGCCAAGCTGCGGGTCGAGCACGTGCTGCATCCACTCGGCCACCGCGCCTTCGCTCAGCGCCTCGGCGATCCACGGCAGGTATTCGGGCTGGCGCGCCATCACGCCGATGTTGCTGTGGTTGCCCTTGTCGCCGGAGCGCGCCACCGCCAGTTTCACCAGGGGCACGCTGGCCTGCGCCGGGCCAATGGCCGCCGGCACGGGAATGTCGTCGGCCAGCGCGGCCGGGTCGAAGTGGTCGATGGCGGGCAGGGCGACTGGCTGGCGCTCGCCATCGATCTCCACGGCCAGCTCGCAGGCGTTCTTGTCGATCAGGAAGGAGAACAGGCGGATCACCGGGTACACGGTCGGGCGGCCACCGACGATGCCGGTCAGGCCCGGCGCCATGCCGGTGGCGGCCTGGGCGATCTCGCGGGAGAACAGCACCAGGGCTTCCTTGCGGCTGTGGCGTACGGCGAGCTTCACCACGATTTCGCGGCTGTCCTCGCGGCGCCCGTGCGGGCCATAGGTGGCCTCGCTGCCGAGCAGTTCGACACTCACTTCGCGATACGGCCCCCAGCCGCGTTCCATGAGGATTTCCTCGGTCTTGGCGATAATCGCCTGGCTGACCCGTTCGGCCTTCTTCACCGCGTCGATACCGGCGATCAGGCAACTGGCGGTGCAGCGGAAACCGTCCGGGTAGGTGGCGCTGACCTTGTACTGGCCGGTCGGCGGCAGGCCGCGCGCGCCACTGACGGCTACTCGGTTCTCGCCGACCTGGGCCAGCTGGACCTGGGTGAAATCGCAGATCACATCGGGCAGCAGGTAGGCGCGCGGGTCGCCGATCTCGTAGAGCATCTGCTCGCCCACCGACAGTGGCGTGACCAGCCCGCCGGTGCCCTGCGGCTTGGTAACGACGAATTCGCCGCCGGCCTGCACTTCGACGATGGGGAAGCCGATATGCTCGTAGTCCGGCACGCTTTCCCAGTCGGTGAAGTTGCCGCCGGTGCACTGCGCGCCGCATTCGATGATGTGCCCGGCCAGTGCGGCCTGGGCCAGCTTGTCGTAGTCGTTCCAGGCCCAGCCGAATTCGTGGACCAGCGCGGCGCTGACCACCGCGCTGTCCACCACGCGACCGGTGATGACGATGTCGGCGCCGGACTCCAGCGCCCGGACGATGCCGGGAGCGCCGAGGTAGGCGTTGACCGACACGCACATCGGCGGCATCGGTGCATCGCTGAACATCTCGCGGATGCCGGCCTTGGCCAGTTCACCCTGGCGCGGCTGCAGGTTGTCGCCGTGCACCACGGCGATCTTCAGCGCCACGCCGGCCTTCTCGCAGGCGGCGGCCAGGGCGCTGGCGCAGGCCTGCGGATTCACCCCGCCGGCGTTGCTGATCACGCGCACCTGCTTCGAAGCGATATCGCCCAGCAGGGGTGTCATCACCTCGACGAAATCGGTGGCGTAGCCGGCCTCGGGGTTCTTCAGGCGCGCACCGGCCATGATCGACATGGTGATCTCGGCGAGATAGTCGAACACCAGGTAATCCAGCTGCGCGCCGCGCACCAGTTGAGCGGCGGCGGTGGAGGTATCGCCCCAGAAGGCGGAGGCGCAGCCGATACGTACGGTTCTAGTCATTGTTCTGCCCGTGACGCTGAGTGATGGATCGACATTACCAAGCAAGCGCTTGGTTGAAAAGCCCCGAGTCGATGACTACCCCAACCATTGGATGGCCAAGCGCTTGCTTGGTTGGCACTCGCGGGCTTACATTTCGTCAGACAACACAAGCACTTGCGGGGCGATTCGATGAATTGCCCTGAGCAAGGTGGCCAGATGGGACCCATGGGGAGAGAAAGCGTGGATGACCGCAAAGCCCGCGAAGTCATGCTGGAGCTGGTCGGGACCGGGCAGATCACCGACCCGGAGAGCGCCCGTGGCAAGTTGCTGCAGACCGCCGCGCACCTGTTCCGCAGCAAGGGCTACGAGCGCACCACGGTGCGCGACCTGGCCGGCGCGGTCGGCATCCAGTCCGGCAGCATCTTCCATCACTTCAAGAGCAAGGACGAAATCCTGCGCTCGGTGATGGAGGAAACCATCCTCTACAACACCGCCCTGATGCGCGCCGCCCTGGCCGATGCCACGAACCTGCGCGAGCGCCTGCTGGCGCTGATCCGCTGCGAGCTGCAGTCGATCACCGGCGGTACCGGCGAGGCGATGGCAGTGCTGGTCTACGAGTGGCGCTCGCTGTCGGAAGAAGGCCAGGCCTACATCCTCAGCCTGCGCGACATCTACGAGCAGATGTGGCTGGAAGTGCTGGAAGAGGCGCGCGTGGCCGGATTCACTCAGGCTGATCCGTTCATCCTGCGGCGCTTCCTCACCGGGGCGCTGTCCTGGTCCATCACCTGGTTCCGCCCCGAGGGCAGCCTGACGCTGGACGAGCTGGCCGAGCAGGCGTTGCTGCTGGTGATGCGCGATTGAGGCTCTTGTAGGAGCGAGCTCGCTCCTACAAGACTGCTACTGGCTTAGATAATTCGCAACGGATAACTGAACAGCAGCAGGTGCAGGCAGTTCACCGCCGCGTGCAGCAGCACGGGTACCGCCAGGCGGCCGCTGAAGTGGAAGGCCAGGCCGTAGCCCAGGCCGGCGATACCGGCGACGACGGCGAACAACGGGTTGATCGGCCAGTGCACCATGCCGAACAGCACGCTGGCAACCGCCACACCGGCAAAGGCGCCGAACCGGCGCACCAGTTCGCTCTGCAGCAGGCCGCGGAAGAACGCTTCCTCGGTCAGCGAGATCACGCAGATGTTGACCAGCATCCATAGCCAGAAGCCCGGCGGCCATTTCGGGTTCCACACCACCAGGCCGCCGGCCACTGCAACCAGGGGCACGGCGAACAGCGTGGTGACGATGACGATGGCAGCGAAGTCCGGCGAGCGCCTTCCCTCGGGCACCGGATCGCGGCGCAGCCACCAGGCGAGCAGGGTCGCACCGACCAGGGCCTTGTCCCAGGACAGGTGGAGGGCATAGACGGGAGCGTCGGGGCTGAGCTGGCGCACTGGCCAGAGTGTCCACGAGGTAGTGCCCGGCAACAGGTGCGCGGCGAGGGCAATACTGAGCACGAGGCAGACCAGCCACCACAGCAGGCGGGGCAGGCGGGTCTCGCCGCAGAGAGTCCAGGCGACATAGAACGCGCCGATCAGCAACCCCACTGGCTGGACGAATCCGAGCGCAAAACCGCAGAGCAACAACACGACTGGCAGCAGCGGCAGGAGTTTCCTGAGCATTCTTTCCTCCATCCAGGGAGGCGCAGTCTAGGCAATTTCGACTGCCACTGGCCATCGCTGTGGCCAGTTTTTACTGAAACGTCAGTCAGTTAGGACATTTCAGCGCTTATCTTCGGCTTCCTTGGCATCCATTTCGGCGTTGCGCTCATGGATGCGCTTGAGCTGTTCCTCGGTGAGCGGGAGCTTTTTCGCGGTGTCGCGCAGCATCATCAGCGCGCCGACGATGGAGCCCAGGGCTAGGGCGATGATCAACCAGGCATACCAGGGCATGGTCCCGTCTCCGACAGTGGCAGTGGAATATCACGATACGCTGTGATTCAGACCTTGTCAGGCGCGGACCGGTTCAGACTGATCGCCTCGCAGAGCTCGCTATCGCCCTTGAGCTTCACGCCACTGGCGTAGGACAGATCCTGCGGGCGCACATTGACTGAGCGCGGTTGTCGGGTGGGGATATGGCCTGGCGCTCGGATTATCCCGCGCCCCGCCACGAGGGCAGGGCGCGGACGGCGCTCAGGCACCCGTGAGCATGGCGTCCGCCGGGGCGCTGGCGCGATGGGCGGCGGTGAGCTGGAAGTAGACGAAGCCCGCCGCCATGAAGGCCAGGAAGATCCCGGCGATCTGCAGGTTGAACCACACCATCGCCGCCAGGCACAGCACGGCCAGCGCCAGGGCGATGCCCGGCACCACGGGGAAGCCCGGCGCGCGGAAGCTGCGTTCCAGGTGCGGCTCGCTGCGGCGCAGCTTGAACAGGCTGAGCATGCTCATGATGTACATGACGATGGCGCCGAACACACTCATGGTGATCATCGCCGCGGTCAGGCTCATGCCCTGCAGGGCGATCAGGCCGTCGCTGTAGATCGCCGCGATGCCTACCAGGCCGCCGGCGATGATTGCCCGGTGCGGGGTCTGGAAGCGCGACAGCTTGGCCAGCCCGCGTGGCAGGTAGCCGGCGCGGGCGAGGGCGAAGAACTGCCGCGAGTAGCCGAGGATGATGCCGTGGAAGCTGGCGACCAGGCCGAACAGGCCGATCCACACCAGCATGTGCAGCCAGCCGGAGTTCTCACCGACCACCATCTTCATCGCCTGTGGCAGTGGGTCGTTGATGCCCGACAGGGCCTTCCAGTCGCCCGCGCCGCCGGCGAACAGCATGACGCCGATGGCCAGCACCACCAGGGTCAGGATGCCGCTGACGTAGGCCTTGGGAATGGTGCGTTTCGGGTCCTTGGCTTCCTCGGCGGCCATGGCCGCGCCCTCGATGGCGAGGAAGAACCAGATGGCGAAGGGAATCGCCGCGAAGATGCCGCTGATCGCCGCACCGCCGAAGCTGTCGGAGCCGGCCCAGCCGTTGAGCACGAAATTGCTGAAGCTGAAGCCCGGCGCAACCACGCCCATGAACACCAGCAACTCGCCCACTGCGAGGATGGTGACGATCAGCTCGAAGGTCGCCGCGATGCTGACGCCGAGGATATTCAGCGTCATGAAGATCAGGTACGCGCCGACCGCCGCGTGCTTCGGATCGAGGGAGGGGAACTGCACGTTGAGGTACGCGCCGATGGCCATGGCGATGGCCGGCGGGGCGAAGACGAACTCGATCAGCGTGGCGAGGCCCGCCACCAGTCCGCCTTTTTCGCCAAAGGCGCGGCGGCTGTAGGCGAAGGGCCCGCCGGCGTGAGGAATCGCCGTGGTGAGCTCGGTGAAGCTGAAGATGAAGCAGGTGTACATGGTTGCCACCAGCAGCGTGGTGACGAGGAAGCCGAGGGTGCCGGCCACGCCCCAGCCATAGCTCCAGCCGAAGTACTCACCGGAAATCACCAGGCCCACGGCGATGCCCCACAGGTGCAGGGTGCCGAGGGTGGGTTTGAGTTGCGTGCTCATGCGACGTCTCCTGAAGAGAAAGTCAGAGAAGAGAAAGTCCGAACGAGGATGAAAAACACGGCCCGCTGATTCGTGCAGTGGCCGTGCCATGCCCGGAGATCAGGTCGCAAAGCGTGGTTTCGCGTCGTTTCGTGAACATTCGCGGCACATTGGCGTGCCTCGAATGGGGGCGCGGCGATTCGTTCAGGTGCGCGGTCCCGCGCTTGTTGCACGGCGATGACCGCAGCGTGACGCTTCGCGGAGCCGCGACGGCTGTCACAGGATGGCAATCTGCCGCTGGTCTACTGGCGCCCATTCCAGCGACCGGAGATTCGCCGATGACCACCCGCGCCCTGCACGAACTGTTGCGCCAGGTAGCGCCCTTGGCCCCGGAGTTGAGCATCAGCGACGTCGCCGATCGCTTCCTCGATGCCGAGCACCGCGCCTTCCTCTCGCTGCCCGTGGTGGACGAGGCCGGGCTGCCGCTGGGGCTGGTCAGCCGCAACGGCCTGCAGGACATCTTCATGCAGCGCTTTGGCCGCGACCTCTGGGGCCGCCGCCCGGCCAGCGATGTGATGAATGCGCAGCCATTGAAGGTGCGCGCCGACCTGAGCCTCGAAGAAGCCTCGCAACAGGTCACCGCCCAACTGAGTTACCCGATCACCGAGGACTTCGTCCTGGTGGACGAACAGGGACGCTACCTCGGCCTGGGCACGGTGCTCGATCTGCTGAAAGCCATGGAGCAGCGCGTCGCCCAGCGCAACCGCGTGCTCAACAAGACGCTGCAGGACCTGCGAGAGTCCCAGGCGCAGCTGGTGCAATCGGAGAAGATGGCGTCCCTCGGGCAGATGGTCGCCGGCGTCGCCCACGAGCTGAACACGCCGCTGGGCTATGTGAAGAACAACGTCGCGCTGCTGCGCGAGCTGTTGCTGCCACTGCTCGGCCTTACCGAAGCCCAGGCCCTGTTCAACGAATGCCTGGACGACCCGGCCTGCGACCCCGAGCAATTGGCGCGCACCCGCGCAGCCTTCGAACAGGCCCGCGAAGAAGCGGCGCTGGAACAACTGGTGGGCGATCTCGACCAGTTGTTCGGCGACACCGATTTCGGCCTGGCGCAGATCGGCGAGCTGGTCGGCGGCCTGAAGGACTTCGCCCGCCTGGACCGCGCCCGCAGCGAAGAGGTCGACCTCAACGACTGCGTACGCAGCGCGCTGCTGATCGCCCGCAACAGCATCAAGGAAAAGGCCGAGGTTGCCACCCAGCTGGGCGCGCTGCCCAAGGTTGCCTGCGCCGCCAGCCAGATCAACCAGGTGCTGCTCAACCTGCTGACCAACGCCGCCCAGGCCATGCAGAAGTTCGGCCTGATCCAGGTGAAATCCTGGGCGGACGAAACCCATGTGCACCTCTCGGTCCAGGACAACGGCAAGGGCATGGACGATGAGGTGCGCGCGCGCATCTTCGACCCCTTCTTCACCACCAAGCCGGTGGGGCAGGGCACGGGCCTGGGCCTGTCGATCAGCTACAAGATCGTCCAGGACCACGGCGGCCGCATCCGCGTGGCATCCGAACCCGGACGCGGCACACGATTCCTCATCAGCCTGCCGATCCAGCAGGCCAGCGAACTGAAACGGAGCGCCTGAACATGACTCAGCAGCCTGTCCGCATCCTCTTCGTCGACGACGAGGAACGCATTCTGCGCAGCCTTGCGATGCAGTTCCGCCGTCACTACGACGTGCTGGTGGAAACCGATCCGCACAAGGCCCTGCAGCGCCTGCGCGAAGAGCACATCGATATTCTCGTCAGCGACCAGCGCATGCCGCAGATGACCGGCGCCGAGTTGCTCGCCCAGGCCCGGGAAATCGCCCCGGACACCCTGCGCATCCTGCTCACCGGTTACTCGGACCTCGACGCCGCGGTGGACGCGCTCAACAGCGGCGGCATCTTCCGCTACCTGACCAAGCCCTGGGACCCGCAGGAAATGGCCTTCACCCTGCGCCAGGCGGCCGAGATCGCCCAGCGCCAGGCGCCGGCCGAGCCCATCGATACCAAGGCGATCAGCCGCGTCGTTGCGCCGCTCAACGTGCTGTTGCTGGACGAGGATGCCGAGACCCTGGCGTGCGTCGGCGAGTTCTGCAGCGCCGGTACCCACCAGCTGCACCGCGCGCGCAACCTCGCCGAGGCCATCGTGCGACTGAACAGCGAACCTATCGATATCCTGGTCAGCGACCTCAAGCTGGCCGGCGAAGACACCGCGCCGCTGCTCAAGTCCCTGGCGCAGGCTCATCCGCGCCTGCTGAGCATCGTCGTCACGCCGTTCCGCGACACCCAGGACCTGCTGGCGCTGATCAATCAGGCGCAGATCTTTCGCTACCTGCCCAAGCCGATCCGCCGCGGCCTGTTCGAGAAGGGCCTGAAGGCCGCCGCCGAGCAGACGCTGCTCTGGCGCGCCCAGCCGGAGCAGAAAGTCGCGCGCATCGCCGAGGTGCCTCGCGAGGATCGTGAGCGAGAGAAAGTGGGCAGCCTGCTGGGCATGCTCGGCCGCCTTCGCGAGCGGCTGAGTGCCTGATCGCCGTCGGCGACGGAGCATTCCTGCCGGGCGGGCTACGGAAGTCGGCGCGTTTCTGCGACAATGCGCGCCGATTTTTTCGATACCCGCGAGAGAGCCCATGTCCGCCTGCCAGACCCCGATCATCGTCGCCCTGGATTTCCCCACCCGCGAAGCCGCGCTGGCGCTGGCTGACCAGCTCGATCCGAAGCTGTGCCGGGTGAAGGTGGGCAAGGAACTGTTCACCAGTTGTGCTGCCGGTATCGTCGAGACTCTGAACAGCCGCGGCTTCGAAGTCTTCCTCGACCTGAAATTCCACGACATCCCCAATACCACCGCGATGGCCGTGCGCGCCGCCGCCGAGATGGGCGTGTGGATGGTCAACGTGCACTGCTCCGGCGGTCTGCGCATGATGAGTGCCTGCCGCGAGACTCTGGATGCCTTCAATGGTCCGTCGCCGCTGCTGATCGGCGTGACCGTGCTGACCAGCATGGAGCGCGAGGACCTGGCCGGCATCGGCCTGGACGTCGAGCCCCAGGAGCAGGTACTGCGTCTGGCTGCGCTGGCGCAGAAGGCCGGCATGGACGGCCTGGTCTGCTCCGCCCAGGAAGCGCCGGCGCTGAAAGCTGCACATCCGGCACTGCAACTGGTCACCCCCGGCATCCGCCCGGCTGGCAGCGCCCAGGACGACCAGCGTCGCATCCTCACCCCGCGCCAGGCGCTGGACAACGGCTCCGACTACCTGGTGATCGGCCGCCCGATCAGCCAAGCCGCCGACCCGGCCAAGGCACTCGCCGAGATCGCTGCCAGCCTGGCCTGATCGCGTTCTTTCGGACATGAAAAAGCCCGCAGCGATGCGGGCTTTTTTGTTTTTGCTTTTTGTAGGAGCGAGGGGCGCGCCCAGTCCTTGCTCGCGAACAAATCTCCCGGCAGCACATGAGCTGGGCGGTTCGCGAGCAAGCTCGCTCCTACAGGTTTCAGCTGTGCGCTTGAGCGGTGGTTTGCGCGCGATTGATCAGCCGCTCGCGCACAACGTCGTACACCCAGTTGAATACCAGCGCGTACGGCAGGAAGAACAGCACCAGGCCGATGTCGAGGATGAAGGCTTCCAGCAGGCTCACCGACAGCCACCAGGCGGCCAGCGGCACCAGCAGGACGATCAGGCCGAGCTCGAACAGCGAGGCGTGCAGCACGCGCACCGACAGGGTGCGGCTGAAGCCCATGCGGTTCTGCGCACGGTCGAAGGCGGCGTTGAATAGCATGTTCCACAGGGTGGCGATGGCCGAGAACATCAGGGTCATGGCGCCCATGTGGCCCAGGGGTTTGTCCATCAGCCAGGCCAGGGTCGGCGCGCAGATGACGACCGCCAGCAGTTCGAAAAGGCCGGCGTGGAACATCCGTTCCTTCAGGGTTTTAGTCGGGCTCATGGGGTTTCTCCAGATAAGGCAGTGGCAGGCCGACTCCGTCGGTCTGGCGCCATTATCATCGGTCGACCGGCTGGATCTAAGTTGGATACCATCGGTTTAACCGATGGTAGAGGTGTCGCTCCATGCAATATTCCCCCGAATCCCTGCAGGCCTTCGCCGAGGCCGCATGCCTGGGCTCGTTCAGCGCCGCCGCGCGCAAGCTGGGCAAGAGCCAGTCCACCGTCAGCGAGGCCATCGCGCGGCTGGAGATCGATCTGGGGCTGACCCTGTTCGACCGCAGCAGTCGCCAGCCGCAACTGACCGAAGCCGGCCACGCGCTGCTCGGGCGGGTGGAGGAAGTGCTGATGGCCAACGACCGCCTCGGCCAGCTCGCCCATCAGCTGGTAGGCGGGCTGGAGTCGCGGGTGACCCTGGCGATGTCGGACACCTACCAGTCCGCCGAATTCGAGGCGCGGCTGGCGGAGATCGATGCGCGCTACCCGGACCTGGAGTTCGAGTGGCTGATCGCCGAGGACAGCGATGTGCTCGATCTGGTTGTTCAGGGGCGCGCCAGCCTGGGGCTGCTTGCCGCTCAAAAGGATTACGCGCCGGATATCAGCTCTGCGACCTTGAGCGAACAGGCGGAGTTCGGCCTGTTCGTCAGCCGCGACCACCCGCTGGCTGGCCGCGAGCACGTGGAGCGCGAAGACCTGCTGGCCTACCGCGCCTTGCGCCTGAATACCTATCTGGACGATGCGGCACCGCTGCTGGGCGGGCGCTGCTGGAGCGCGCCGAACTACCTGTTGTTGCTGGACATGGCGGTGCTCGGCTTCGGCTGGATCGAATTGCCCAGTTGGATGGTAGGACGCTTCGCCGGCGGGCGTATGCAGGAGCTGAAGGTTGCCGGCTGGCCGCGCCGAGTGGCGGTGGATGTGATCTGGTCGCGGCAACGACGCCTGGGGCCGGCCGCGAGTTGGCTGGCGGAGCGGCTGCTGGGCCGTTGAGGCGCTCTGCATCACAGTTTCCGGACTAAATGTGTCGGGGCCTTTGATGCCCGGCGTGACACCAGTAGGATCGGAGTTTTCCTAGATTGTGAGGTCAGGATGCGCGCCAAGCTGGAGAATTGTCTGAAGGCAGTTGACGAAGTCCTGCTCGGCAAGGAGGTTCAGGTAAGGCTGGCGCTGACCTGCCTGCTGGCGCGCGGTCACCTCCTCATCGAAGACTTGCCCGGCATGGGCAAGACCACCCTCAGCCATGCCCTGGCGCGTGTGCTGGGCCTGGGGTTCCAGCGTATCCAGTTCACTTCCGACCTGCTGCCCGGCGACGTGCTGGGCACTTCGGTGTTCGACAAGGACAGCGGGCAGTTCGTCTTCCATCCCGGGCCGATCTTCTCCGAGCTGGTGCTGGCCGACGAGATCAACCGCGCCACCCCCAAGAGCCAGAGCGCGCTGCTCGAGGCGATGGAGGAAGGGCAGGTGACCATCGAGGGCGCGACCCGGCCGCTGCCCGAACCCTTCTTCGTCATCGCCACGCAGAACCCGGTGACCCAGGGCGGCACCTTTGCGCTGCCTGAATCCCAGCTCGACCGCTTCCTCATGCGCCTGTCCCTGGGTTACCCCGGCCGCGCCGCCGAGAAGGCGTTGTTGCTGGGCGAAGCTCGCCGCGACCTGCTGCCGCGCCTGGAACCGATGCTCGACCCGCAGGAACTGCAGGCGCTGCAGGGCGAGGTGCTGGCGGTGCGCGCCAGCGATGCGCTGGTGGACTACGTGCTGCGCCTGGTGGAAGCCACGCGCACCCAGCCGGCCTTTGCCCTGGGCCTGTCACCGCGGGGCAGCCTGGCGCTGCTGGCAGCGGCTCGCGCCTGGGCGTTGCTGGCCGGGCGCGACTACGTCATCCCGGAGGACGTACAGGCCGTGCTGCCCTCGGTGGCCGGCCACCGCCTGCGCGACCAGGCCGACCCGGCCGGGCATGGCGGCGGTGCGTTGGTGCAGTGGTTGTTGCGCGAAGTTCCGGCTCTCTGAGGGGCACGCCATGCTCGTCAAGGTCAGGCCACTGTGGCAGAGCTGGATAGCCCGGCGCATACCGCCGTCTCCCTCGCTGCAGCTCAACCAGCGCCGCATCTTCATCATCCCCACCCGGCAGGGCCTGGCGTTCGGCGTCGCGCTGTTGCTGATGCTGCTGACCGCGATCAACTATCAGAACAGCCTGGCCTATGGCCTGACCTTCCTGCTGCTGTCGCTGTTCATCGTCGCCATCCTCCACACCTACCGCAACCTGGGCGGCCTGCGTCTGTCGGCGCTCGGCGCGCAGCCAGTGTTCGTCGGCGAGCAGGCAGCCTTCCGGGTGCGGCTGGAGGGCGAAGGGCGCAACCGGCAGGCCATCGGCCTGGGGTGGGAAGCCGAGCGCATGCAGTTCGCCGATGTCACGGCGGACCACGCCGAAGAGTTGCTGCTGAGCGTGCCAGCCGAGCGCCGTGGCTGGTTGCGCCCTGGTCGCCTGCGGGTGGAGAGTCGCTTCCCGCTGGGCTTGCTGGTCGCCTGGAGCTGGGTCGACCTGGACCAGTCGGCGCTGGTCTACCCGCATCCGCAGCCCGGCGACCTGCCGCTGGAAAGCGGGGCGGCGGAGAACGACGAGGAAGGCGTGCGGCCCAGCGGGCGCGGCGTCGATGATTACCAGGGCCTGCGGCCCTACCAGCCGGGCGATTCGCGCCGGCGCTTGCACTGGAAGGCCTACTCCCGTGGCCAGGGCCTGCTGGTGAAGGATTTCTCCGCGCTGGCCGGGCGCAACATCTGGCTGGAGTTCGACAGCCTGGGCGGCGACACCGAGGGGCGCCTGTCCCGGCTGTGCTTCTGGGTCCTGCAGCTCACGCGGCGCCAGCAGCCGTTCGGCCTGCGCCTGCCGGATGCGCAACTGGCGGTCGGCCTGGACGATGCCCATCGCGACGCCTGCCTGCGCGCTCTGGCGTTGCACGGGACGAAGCGATGAGCAGTGCGACCGCCACTTCCTCCCAGCCCATTCCACGGGTGGCCCTGACCTGGCTGCTGGTGGCCCAGGCGGTGGTGATCATCCCGCACCTGGAACATCTGCCGCTGTGGGTCGTCGCCCTCTGGCTGGGTTGCGCCGCCTGGCGCATCCAGGTGTTTCGCATGCGCGCCAACTACCCCAGTGGTATCGCCAAGCTGGCGCTGGTGGCGTTGGCCGGGTTGGGCGTGTGGTTTTCCCGCGGCTCGCTGCTCGGCCTGGATGCCGGCGTGGTGCTGCTGATCTCGGCCTTCGTGGTCAAGCTGGTGGAGCTCAAGACTCGCCGCGATGCCTGGGTACTGATCCTGCTGGGGTTCTTCGCGGTTACCACCAGTTACCTGTTCCAGGATGACATCCTCGCCGCCGCCTTCAGCTTGCTGCCGGTGCTGGCGCTGCTCGCGGCGGCCATCGGCCTGCAGCAGAGCGGTTTCGCCGCGCGCCCGATGCCGACCTTGCGCCTGGCCGGCGGTCTGCTGCTGCAAGCCTTGCCGCTGATGCTGCTGCTTTTCCTGTTGTTCCCGCGCATGGGGCCACTGTGGTCGCTGCCAATGCCCGGCGACAAATCCATGACCGGGCTGAGTGACAGCATGGCGCCCGGCGACATGGTGGAACTGAGCCAGTCTGCTGCGCTGGCTTTTCGAGTGAGCTTCGACGGCAGCCCGCCGCCGCGCTCGCAACTGTACTGGCGCGCCCTGACCCTGGAACGCTTCGACGGCGTGCGCTGGAGTACCGCGTTCCAGCGTGGCGACCGTGAGCCGCAATGGCAGCGGCAGGGGCAGCCCTTGCAGTACCAGGTGATCATGGAGCCCAACGGTCGGCCCTGGCTGTTCGGGCTGGATGTGGCGCAGGCCAGCCTGGGCGATGCGCGGATGATGAGCGACTTCCACCTGGAGCGGCGCCTGCCGGTACGCCAGGGGCTGCTCTACCGCGCCACCTCCTGGCCGCACGCTCTGCTGGAGCCGGACGACGCCACCCGCGCACAACGGATCAACCTCGCCTTGCCGCAGGGCGGCAATCCCCAGGCCCGCGCCTGGGCGCGACAACTGCGCGAACGCTACCCACAGCCGGCCGAGCTGGTGCAGGCGATGCTCCGGCACTTCCGCGAGCAGCCGTTCCGCTACACACTCCGCCCGCCGGATGTTGGCCCGGAGCGCATCGACGGTTTCCTGTTCGACACCCGGGCCGGCTTCTGCGAGCACTATGCCGGCGCCATGACCTTCGTCCTGCGCGCGGCGGGGATTCCGGCTCGCGTGGTGACCGGCTACCAGGGGGGCGAGGCCAGCGCGTCGGGCAACTACCTGGCGATCCGCCAGTTCGATGCCCACGCCTGGGTGGAGTACTGGCAGCCGGGCAGCGGGTGGACGCGCGTTGACCCCACGGGCGCCGTATCGCCCGAGCGGATCGAGCAAGGGCTGGAGGCGGCCATGAGCCAGGAAGGCAGCTTCCTCGAGGCCGATCCGTTTTCACCCCTGCGCTACCGGAACTTCGCGCTGCTCAACCAACTGCGCATGGCCTGGGACGACGTCAACTACGGCTGGCAGCGCTGGGTGCTGGGTTACCAGGCCGAGCAGCAGGGCGACATGCTGAAGAACTGGTTCGGCGGACTGGACCGGCAGTGGATCGGCGCCCTGCTGGTGGGCGGTGGCGCGCTGTTGCTGGCTGTGCTGGCGCTGGTGCTGTTCAAGCCCTGGCGGCGTTCCACCGATCTCCAGTTGCAGAGCTTCCAGCGTTTCGAAAGGATGCTCGCGCCCCTGGGGGTGCATCGCGAGCCGGGGGAGGGCGCGCGGGACTTCTGCCGGCGCGCGAGCAGGGTCCTCCCGGCCCACGCGCAGGCGATCCGCAGCTACCTGGAAGCCTTCGAAGCACAGCGCTATGGCGGAGCCGCCACCGCTCCGGCCCAATTGCGTGCGCACCTGGCGCGCCTGCGTCGCGAACTGCCCTGGCGCTTGTGGTCTGCGCGCAGAAACGGGACGTGACATCGCGGCCCTTGCCGGTGTGCTGGCGGGGGCTAACCTGATAGCTCACCCTCTGGCGTGGAGCCTGCCGTGACCTCCTTCTGCGATTACCTGGTAAGCCATCTGATCGAGCAGGAGGTCGCGTTGTTCTCCGCGTCCTCCCGCCTGAAGGCGGAGTCCGATCCCGAGGCGCTGCACGACCTGCGCATCGCTGTGCGCCGGCTGCGCAGTCTGCTGCACCCGGTGCGGGGCATGCCGGGGATCGACGAACTGGAGCAGGCGCTGGGTGATATGGGCCGTCTCAGCGGTCCGCTGCGTGATCTGGAAGTGCTGCTGCCGGCGCTGGAGGCCGAGGGCTACGAGCGTGCCGCCGCGCTGCGCCGGCCGGCGCTGATTTCCGGCTATGCCACGCTGCTCGCCAGCCCGCAGTGGGAGCGTCTGCTGCTGCGCCTGGATGGCTGGCCGCAGCTGTGGCGAACAGCGGAGCGCCATGGCGTGCTCAAGGGGTTGCACGGCAAGGTGGAGAAGCGCCTTGCCCGGGAATGGCGGAAGCTGCGCGACGCGCTGGAAGATCCGGCCCACGATCGCCATCGCTTGCGCCTGCTGATCAAGCGCGTGCGCTATTCGCTGGAGGCCTATCCGAAGGAGTCGGCGGTGCCGCAGCGACTGCTCGCGCCGCTGAAGGATGCGCAATCGGCCTTGGGCGACTGGCATGACTACGAGCAGTGGCTGATCCGCAGCGAGCGCGAACTCGACCTGATGCCCTTGCAGCCGCACTGGAACGCCCGCCACGACCTCGCCGAGCGCCTCGCCGACGAGAGCCTCGAAGCCCTGCGGAAAGCGCTGCATAGGGCTCGTTGATGACAGGGCATTTCCTGCAAGGGACAAGGCTTTGGATGGTTTGCCGGGGCTGCCGGTGCCCCTAAGATCGCAACCAGCTGCCATTTTCCAGAAGCCTCAGGGAAGTCCGATCATGTCCTTCAGCGAACTGCTCCGGGCGGTGCGTGCCGCACCGCTGTCCATTGTCATCCCCGCCGCCTGGGCGCAGGGCCGTGCGAGTTTCGGCGGCCTGGTGGCGGCGCTGGCCTACGAGGCCATGGCGGCGGTGGCCGAGGCCGGACGACCGGTGCGTTCGCTGGCGATCACTTTCGTCGGCCCCATCGAGGTGGAAGTGCCGGTGAGCTTCGAGGCCGAAGTGCTGCGGGAGGGCAAGTCGGTCAGCCAGGTATTCTGCCGCGCGGTGCAGAACGGGCAGGTGGTGCTGCTGGCGCAAGGCAGCTTCGGTGTGGGACGCGAATCCACCGTGCAGATGGACGGCCTGCCGCCACCGATGTTCAAGGCCGTCGAGGACTGCCAGGAGCTGCCGTACATTCGCAAGCTGATGCCGGCCTTCACCCAGAATATCGCCATGCGCTGGGCGGTCGGGCACATGCCGTTCTCGGCCAGTCGCGAGCGCGAGATGGGTGGCTGGATGCGCTTCCGCGGCGGCGACGTGGGCGAGGAGCCGATGGAGATCAGCCACCTGCTGGCGCTGATCGACGCCTGGCCGCCGGCCAACCTGCCGCATCTGAAATCGCCAGCGCCTTCCAGCTCGCTGACCTGGACCGTGGAGTTCGTCCAGCCGCTGCCCTCGATGCCCGCCAATGGCTGGTGCCAGTACCTGGCGACCATCGAGCATGCCCGCGACGGTTACGGGCACATCGCCGCCCAGACCTGGTCGGCCGATGGCCAGCTCCTGGCGATCGGCCGGCAGACGGTGACCATCTTCGGCTAGGGCTGCCCCCGCTAAATGCCGGGTGCGGTCTCCGTGCGGTTGCGGCCGCCGGCCTTGGCCCGGTAGAGGGCCCGGTCGGCGCGGGCGAGCAGGTCCTCCAGGCGCAGCTCGCCTTCGCGCCGGGCCGCCACGCCGATGCTCAGGGTGAGACGCACGCGGCTGCCGTCTTCGCTGGTGAAGGACAGTGCCTGGACGCTGTTGCGTACCCGTTCGGCGACCTGCAGCGCCTGCTGCAGGTCGGTTTCGGGAAGGATTGCGGCGAACTCCTCGCCACCCAGGCGGCCAAGCAGGTCCACTTCGCGCAGTCCCTGCGTCAACTCCTTCGCCACGGCTTGAAGCACGGCATCGCCGAAGGCGTGGCCGTGGGTATCGTTGATCGGCTTGAAGAAGTCGATGTCCAGCATCAGCGCCGAGCACTGGCGGTCGTAGCGCTGTGCGCTCTTGAGCAGGGCGACGCCGCGTTTGACGAAGGCATGGCGGTTCTGCAGGCCGGTCAGCGGATCGGTGGTGGCCAGCAGGCGCAACTCCTGTTCCATGGTCTTGCGCTGGTTGATGTCGAAGCTCCACACCAGCGAGGCGGGGCGTCCGTCCACCTCCATGCGCCGTGCCCAGACGATCGCCCAGAAAGGCGGATTGCCCGCCAGGCGGGTCTCCCAACTGTCCAGTTGGCCGTGATCGGCCAGGGACTGGCGGAAGCGTGCTTCCTCGTCGGGATCGTCGAACAGCCGACTCAGGGTGAAGGGTTCGTGCGGGCGGATGCCGGTGCGCTGTAACAGCCGCGGGCTGACGTAGTGGGCGCGGGAGTCTTCGTCGCTGAGCAGCGCCACGTCGCTGGGGCTGGTGTCGAGGATATAGCGCAGCAGCGCCTTGCGTTCGCTCAATTCCTGGGTGCGCTGCTCGACGCGCTGCTCCAGCGACTGGTTGAGGTCATGCAGGCGCTGGGTGAGCAGGAGCTTGCGCCGCGAATTGGCGATCACCCGCAAGGCCAGCAGCACACTGCACAGGCCGAGGCCGAAAAGCACCCAGGCCAGCAGGTTGAAGGCGCGCTGCAGGTCCTGGCGTTCGGCGTCCATGTAGTTGGTCAGGGCAATGTTGGTGACCACCACCAGTTCGTGGGTGGGTTCGAGCAGAGGCGGCAGCTCGTGCAGCATCTCGCCGGCCAGCAGTTTCGCGGCCTGCGGCTGCCCCCATGGCGCACGCTTGAGCCAGGCGTCACTCAGGTTCTGGATCTTTTCCAGGGTTGCCTGCACTTCCGGGCGGGGTACGGCCAGGTAGTTGTAGACGGGCGTATTACGCAGCGGCGGCAGGAGGCTGGCGAGCACTTCGACACGGGTTGCCAGGGCATCGCTGTCGCTCTCCCCGGCGAGTACCTGCCGGGCGCTGTTCAACGAGCGCTCCAGCTCGGCCCGCAGCTGGTAGGCCTGCCACAGCTCGCTGTGGGCATCGGGGTGGGCCAGTTGGCGGACATGCTGGTGCACCATCAGCAGCGCGGCGCCGGCGCCGGCGGTCAGCGCCGCGATCAGGCCGCTGAGGATGATGACGGTCAGGCGGCGATAGCGCCGCCTGGGAAGTTGCGGGGGCACGGCGATCACTCCAGGGTAATGCGGCTTACCTGCCAGACGGTGCGGTTGAAATAGACCTGGGTCCGCAACTCCGGGTAATCGAGCATCGGGTAGATGACGAACAGCGGGCCGCGCTCGGCGATACCGATGGATTGGCCGTCGCGGCGGTAGGCGAGGATCGGGTCGAAGGCGTCCAGGTCGCTCAGTGGAATCAGCGCGGAATAGTCGTTGAGTGCCTCGACCCGCAGGCGCTGGGCGTCGCCGCGCTCGAAGACGGCGAGCAGGATGCTCAGGCGCACGCCTTGCCAGCCATGGACCCGGGTTTCTTCCGGGAGCATCGAGCGCCGCTCGCTCTGCGGCAGCGCTTCAAGCTCGCGCAGGCTGTAGTGGCGCTGGAGTTGCGGCTGGCCTTTGACTGCAATGGTCAGCACGGTGCGCTCGGCCGTCGATTCCGGGGCTGAGTTCGCAGTCGTGACAATAAACAGGCAGGCAAAAAAGCCAATAAAATGACGAAAGGCCGACATCTCAACAGCTCGCGACGAAATCTCGACGATTATATCGGCGAACCTGCCCGGTACTTGAATGGCCGCAATGCCGCGCCCTGCTCTTATGGCCGGCTCAGCGCCCGCGATTGCGCCAGGCACGCCACCAGGCGCCGCTCAAAACAAAGCGCGGGAAGGTGACGAACTGCTCGACCAGCAGACGGCTGACGGCGTCCTTGCGGTCCTTAAAGGGTTCGGGCGCCTGCTCTTCAAGCTTGTGCCCGCGGCCCTGGATGGCAAGCGAGGCGACCATGCCGATCACCCCCAGCAGGATCGCCGACAGGCTCAGGCCGAACAGCCCGCTGAGCAGGGTCAGGGCGCCGAGGATGAACAGCGGCACGGCGATGATGTGCAACGCCAGGTTGGTCGGGTTGCGGTGGTTGGCGGCGTAGCCCTGCCACTGCCAGGCGAGGAGGTTGGGATGACGTTTGCCCATGTGGGTGCTCCCGAGACTGAAAGGCCCGCCTGAGCGCAGGCGGGCGGACTATCAGCAGTCTAGGTGCTGCGCCGAAGCCCGCGCCAATGGACGCAGGCTATGCGGGCGATAGGGATTACAGGCGCAGCTGGCGGATGGCGCGGCTGAGCTCGCCGGCGAGGTCCGCCAACTGGTGGCTGGTGCCGGCCGAGTCCACGGTCTGCTGCACCGTGTGTTCGGTCACGTCGCGGATACCGACGACCGAGCGGGTCATTTCCTCGGCGACCTGGCTCTGCTGCTCGGCGGCCACGGCGATCTGGGTATTGCTCTCGCGCATCAGCGCCACCGCCGAAGCGATCGCCGCCAGGGCTTCGCCGGCTTCACGGGCTTGCTCTACGCAGCCATCGGCCTTGATCGAGCTTTCCTGCATGAATTCCACCGCGTCACGGGTGCCGGACTGCAGCGCATTGATCATCTGGGTGATCTCGTCGGTGGAGTCCTGCACGCGCTTGGCGAGGTTGCGCACTTCATCGGCCACCACGGCGAAACCGCGACCCATCTCGCCGGCGCGGGCGGCCTCGATGGCGGCGTTGAGAGCCAGCAGGTTGGTCTGTTCGGCGATGCCATGGATCACGCTGACCACGCTGCTGATCTTGTGACTGTCCTGGGCCAGCTGCTGGATCATCTCGGCGGTCTGCTGCACGCCCTGGGACAACCCGGCGATGGACTGGCCAACGCGACCGACGACCTGCTGGCCATTGCCGGCGAGGCGGTCGGCCTCCTGCGACTGGTCACGGGTGTCGGCGGCATGCTGGGCGATGTGGTGGACGGTGGTGGACATCTCGTTGATGGCGGTGGCGGCCTGGTCGGTCTCGCTCTGCTGGCCGAGCATGCCCTGGCGCACCTGGCCCATGCTGTTGGCAAGGCTGCGCGCGCCTTCGTCGAGGCGCCCGGCGGCCTGGGCAACGGTGCCGACCACGCGCTGGTAGCCGGCCTGCATGGCGTTGAAGGCAGTGGCCATCTGGCCGACTTCGTCGCGGCTTTCCAGCGGCACGCGGGCGGACAGGTCGCCGCTCTTTTCCACGTGCAGCATCACGTCGCGCAGGGTCAGCAGGTGCGTGAGGATGAAGCGGATCAGCAATTGCGAGGCGGCCAGCAGGGCCAGCATCAGCACCAGCACGGCGCCGGCGAAGGGCAGGGCGCGGTCTTCGAAGACGCTCCAGAAGTCGGCGCCGCGGGCGAGCACGGCAACGCGCTGGCCGTTGCCGATATCCTGCACGTAAGCGCCGGCCATTGCGCCGTTGCGGTTCTGCGCATCCTGCAGGTCCACCCAGCCGGTGGCGCGGGCGAGGGCCGAGCCGTCGACACCGGCGATCTGCGGGGCGCTGCCGGCGGCGAAGCTGACGAGGTTCGGCGAAGTCGGCAGCTCCGAGCCCGCCGGCCAGCCCTTGAGCATCTGGGCCTGGGCTTCGGCACCCTGGCGTGCCTGCTGGTTGCGCCCATCGAGCTCCTGGTGCATGGCGAACAGCACCAGCAGCAGAGTGGTGACGAAGGCGACCGCGTTGACGGCCCAGAATTTGTACTTGAGGGAAATATCGCGGATCCAGGCGGCCATAGATGTCTTCTTGTCGGTCGAATAGTGGCAGGGCGCCATTATTGTCGTGAAAAGGGATGAAGGTGGCCATTGATGGGAATCAAGCCACCTTCCGCTCCCGACTTATCGGCCGAGGAAGGGCATTCTTGAGAGCCGGTTCAAATTTCCGGGAGGTCGAAGAAGCGCCGCGCACTCTCGGTGGTATGGGCAGCGACGCGCTCTGCGCTCTCGCCACGATGCTGGGCCACGCAGGTCAGCACTTCGGGCAGGTAGGCCGGCTGGTTCCTGCCGTTCTTCGGCTTGGGCCGCAGCGTGCGCGGCAACAGATAAGGTGCGTCGCTTTCCAGCATCAGCCGGCCTTCGGGAATTTCCCGCACCAGCTCCTGCAGATGGGTGCCGCGGCGCTCGTCGCAAATCCAGCCGGTGATGCCGATGTGCAGGTCGAGGTCGAGGTAGGAATAAAGCGTGCGGCGCTCGCCGGTGAAGCAATGCACCACGGCCGCAGGGAGCCGGTCGCGGAACTCCTTGAGGATCGCCAGCAGGCGCTCTCCGGCATCGCGCTCGTGGATGAACACCGGCAATTGCAGTTCCACGGCGAGGCCCAGTTGTTCTTCGAAAGCCTTTTCCTGCTGCGGGCGCGGCGAAAAGTCGCGGTTGAAGTCCAGGCCGCATTCGCCCACGGCCTTTACCCGGTCCTCCGCCAGCAGGCCGCGCAGCGCCCTGGCGCTGCCGCTGTCCCAGTGGCTGGCTTCATGGGGATGGACACCGGCGGTGCAGTAAAGACGCTGTTCTTCGTCCAGTTGCCGGCACAGTTCCAGGGCCTGTTCGCTGTCGGACAGGCTGGTCCCGGTGAGCACCATCTGGGCGACGCCGGCCTCGATCGCGCGAGCGAGGACCGCTTCACGTTCCGGCTCGAAGCTTGGATGGGTGAGGTTGACGCCGATGTCGATCAGTTGCATTTTTGTTCCCTTTGTCCGGATGCGGAGCATAGCAAAACGCTCTTTCCAGGCGAAAATTCTTCAAAAACAACAGGTTGCGGATTATTCCGAAGATATATCGGAAGTTTCGGGTTGGTAATGAGTCCCTCCTGTGAGAATCTTGCGCGCCCTTGGCGGTCGGGAACCCCCGGCCGAAACCGCACTCTAATCGGCCCGCCGCCGAGTGCGAGCCCCTGGAGAGCTGGATGACCCGACTGTTGTTGCTACTGCTGTGCCTCGTGGCCCTGACGCCACTGCCGGCGGCCGCGCGCCTGACGGCCCAGCCGGAAAACTGGGAGCAGGAAAACACCGACGCCCGCGACCTCGCCACGATCCGCTCCGGCGGCACCCTGCGGGTTCTGGTCAACCAGAGCCGCAACAGCTCCGGCGAGATCAAGGGCGAACCCATTGGCGTCGAATACCGTCGCCTGCGCGCCTTCGAGCAATACCTCAACGACAGTGCCCCGGGGCGCAAGCCGCTCACCATCCAGTTCATTCCCAAGGCCAAGGATCAATTGCTCGGCGCGCTGCAGCGCGGTGAAGGCGATCTGGTCGCGCCCGGGGAAGTCCTGCTGGCCCGCGATGGCCAGAACGTCAGCCCCAGCCTGCCGTGGAAGGCCGACGTGCCGCTGGTGCTGGTGACCAAGCAGGGCAACCGCAAGTTCGTGCGCCTGGAGCAGCTGGCCGGCCGCACCATCACCCTGCCAGCCGGCAGCGCCGCCGGCGAGGCCGTGCGCAAGGTCAACGAGCGCCTGGCGCAGAAGCGCATGGCGCCGCTGGTGCTGGAGTGGACCGATTCCTCCCTGGCGGTGGAAGACGTGCTGGAGATGGTCCAGGCCGGCATCTTCAATTACACCGTGGTCGAGCAGCCCATCGCCGAACGCTGGAGCAAGGTCTTCACCAAACTGCGCGTCGATCGTCATCTGGTGCTGGACAACAGCGAGCCGATGGCCTGGTACGTTCGTCGTGACGCGCCGATGCTGCGCGCCAGCGTCAACCGCTTCCTCAAGGACTATCGCGCCCCGGCGGACCAGGACGCGGCCTTCCAGCGCCTGTACCGCCGCGCCTACCAGGTGCGCAACCCGCTGCTCGTTCCCGACCGCAAGCGCCTGGAAGCCGTGCGCCCGACCCTGCAACGCTATGGTGAGCAGAGCAAGGTCGACTGGCTGGCCCTGGCCGCCGTGGGCTTCAAGGAGTCCAACCTGAATGCCGGCGCGCGCGGCGCCGGCGGCGCCACCGGGCTGATGCAGATCACCCCGGCGGCGGCCCGCGCCGTGGGCGTGGATACCGTGCACCAGAAGGAGAACAACGTGCAGGCAGCCAGCCGTTACATGGCCATGCTGCGCAAGCGCTTCTTCTCCAGCCCGCGCATCAATGAACGGGACCGCATGGCCTTCGTTCTGGCTGCCTACAATGCCGGTCCCGAGCGGGTGCAAAGCCTGCGTGCGGAGGCCAAGCGCCAGGGCCTGAACCCCAACCAGTGGTTCTTCCAGGTCGAGCGCGTGGCGGCCGAGCAGTTGGGCATGGGCGTGGTGAACTACGTCAGTAGCGTCAACAAGTACTATCTTGCATATCAGCGGGAACGTGATGGCCTCGAGCCACGTGAGAGCGTGGCGGCAATCAAGAAGTAATCAGTTTTTTCGATAGCTTTCAGCGCTATTTTGCGCTTTTGATATCGTAAAAACTGGTTATATTGGTCGCCAAGCAACCCCGGTTGTCACCTACTTCCTACGCAACCCTCCGCTCCCACTAGAGCTCGCATAAGGACGCACCATGAACTCGCTGATCAAATCCATCCTGACCACCAACGCTGGCGCCGGCATCGCTGTCCTGCGCATCACCACCGGCCTGACCTTCATGGCTCACGGCTCGCAGAAGCTCTTCGGCGCCTTCGGTGGCCCGGGTCTGCAAGGCATGGCGGGCTGGCTGGAATCCCTCGGTGTGACTCCTGGCTACCTGATGGCTGCCCTGGCCGGCAGCGCCGAGTTCTTCGGCGGCCTGGCCCTGGTCCTCGGCCTGCTGGTGCGCCTGGCGAGCATCCCGCTGATCGTCGCCATGCTGGTCGCGGTGTTCAGCGTGCACTTGGCCAACGGCTTCTTCATCACCGCCAACGGCTTCGAATACGCCTTCACCCTGATCATGATCAGCGTCGCGTTGCTGATCAGCGGCGCCGGCCCGTTCTCGCTGGACCGCAAGCTGTCCAGCTGATCGCCGACGCAATAACGAAAGAGGGCGGGCACCCAAGGTGCCCGCCCTTTCTGTTTGCCTGCGTGAATCAGTGGAACAGGTACTGTACGCCGCCGTTGATCAGGCCGCCGCCCACCAGCAGGAAGGCGAACAGACCGGCGCCCAGTAGCAGCGGCTTGGGGCCTTCCTTGCGCAGGTCGCCCAGGCGGGTGGCCAGGCCCAGGGCGGCCATCGCCATGCCGAGCATCACGTCATCCAGTTGCTGCAGCGGCGCCAGCCAGCTTTCCGGCACCCAGCCCAGCGAGCGCAGGCCGGTCACCAGCAGGAAAAACACGGCGAAACCGGGAATGTGCAGTTTGCGGCGCGCGCCGGGCTCGGCGGCTTCGGCGCAACCGACGCGGCCGAGGATCAGCAGGGCCGGGGCCAGCAGCAGGACCCGCAACATCTTGCTGATCAGCGCGGCGTCCGCGGCGGCCGGGTCCATGGCGCGGCCGGCGGCAACCACCTGGGCGACCTCATGGATGGTCGAGCCGGTGAACACGCCGAAGGCCTGCTCGCTGCCGAACAGATTGGGCAGCGCGGCGTAGATCAGCGGATGCAGCAGCATCGCCAGGGTGCCGAAGAGCACCACGGTGGCTACCGCGACGGCGGTGTGCTCGGCACGCGCCTTGAGCACCGGGCTGCTCGCCATGACCGCAGCGGCTCCACAGATGGCGCTGCCGGCGCCGATCAGCAGGGCGCTTTCGCGCGGCAGCTTGAGCCAGCGTTCGCCGATCCACCAGGCGACGGTCAGGGTGCTGGCGACCATCAGCACGTCGATGATCAATGCTGCCGGGCCGAGGGCGGCGATGTCCTGGAAGGTCAGGCGCAGGCCGTAGAGCACAACGCCCAGGCGCAGCAGTTGTTGGCGAGAGAGGTCGATGCCGGGGCGAATGCTGCCGAAGCGCGCGAGCCCCAGGTTGCCGGCCAGCAGGCCGATGAGGATTGCCAGGGTCAGGCTGCCGAGCCCCAGGTGCTGCAGTGCGGGAATTTCCATGAGCTGGCGCGAGCCGAAGGCGATGGCCAGGCAGAGCATGGCGCCGGGGACGAAGTAGGGCAGGCGGCGGAGGGCGTTCATTGCAGGCTCCTTGTGTAAGGTGAAGCCATGGTGCCGCGGTACCGCTTAGTGTAAAAACGGATTGTTCTTATTGGGATGACCGGTTTTATCGATATGTGCCCGCGCATCACCCTTCGCCAGTTGGCGACCTTCACCGCGATTGCCGAACTGGGCAATGTCACCCAGGCCGCGGCACGCATCGCGCTTTCGCAGTCCGCCGCCAGCCAGGCGTTGCAGGAGCTGGAGCGTGCACTCGGCACGCGCCTGTTCGACCGCAGTGGCAAGCGCCTGGCGCTGAACGACAACGGTCGCGCCTTCTACCCCAAGGCCAGTGCGCTGCTGGCGCAGAGCGCCGAGCTGGAGAGCCTGTTCGAATCGGCGCCGGTGCAACTGAGCCTCGGTGCCAGCCGCAGCATCGGCGGCTACCTGTTGCCGCAGGTGATGGCCGGCTTTCTCGGCGAATTGCCCGAGAGCCGCCTGGAGCTGCAGGTCGCCAACAGCGGCGGGGTGATCGAGGCGCTGGCCGAGTTCCGCCTGGACGTGGCCTTCATCGAAGCGCCGATCCAGCATCCGCAGATCCAGCTGACGCCCTGGATGGTGGACGAGCTGCTACTGGTCGTGGCGCCGGATCATCCCCTGGCGACGGCCGAGTGCGTCACCCTGCAGGATCTGGCGGCGGCGCGCTGGGTGCTGCGGGAGTCCGGGTCGGGCACACGGGTGACTTTCGAGCAGCAGGTACTGCCGCGCCTGGGCAGCGTCAATGCGCCCCTGGAGGTGAGCAACGCCGAGGCGATCAAGCAGCTGGTTGCGAGCGGTTTCGGCATCGCTTGCCTGTCGCAGCGTGTCGTACAGGCGGAACTCGCACGCGGCGAGCTGGTGCAGTTGGATAATCCGCTGGGGCCGCTGCGGCGCACCTTCTTCCGTGCGCTGCACATCGACAAATACCCCACGGCGGGCCTGCGACGCTTCCTCGATTACGCCCAGGGCTGGGCGGCTCGATCAGACGCTATCTAGCGGCCACTCGCCGATGGCGCGGTAGCGCACGCCGGCGGGGCTGTTCTCCGAGCTGAACAGCGTCACGGCCTGGGCCGGTAGCAGAAACGACGCCGTGGCAGCCGGTGTCTGGTGGGCGTGGCGCGCGAGGGTGATGTGGGGATGGAAGGGGCGGTGCTCGACTTCGAATCCGCCTGTCCGCAACTCTTCGCGCAATGCATGCACCAGTTCGTGCAGGGCGGCCGGCGCGCTGCTCGGCGCCAGGTGCAGGATGCCATTGCTCCAGCGCGCGATGTGGTCCAGTTCCAGGTTGAAGCCCCGGTGCGGCAGGCGTTCGCCGAGGGCGCGCAATTCCGCCTTGCGGCCGCGCGGGACGGCGCCGAGAAAAGCCAGGGTCAGGTGCAGATTGGCCTGGGCAACGGGCTGGCCGTCCAGGTGCAGGCCATCGCGCCAGGCGCAGATTTGCGCTGCCAGCGGCGCCGGGCAGGGCAGGGCGAAGAACAGCCGCAGGGGTGGTGTGGTCATCGACTGAAGTCTCCTTGACAGCTTTGACGGGGCTTCTCTAGGATGCCGCACAGCGCCGATTTAAGTAGCAACTTGCGGGGCGCGGATGCAGCGATGGCTGGCATCGAAATACCGCTAAAGCGCTGGTTCGGTGTGCCTCTCGCCGCGTCCAGCTGGACCAAAGAGGCGGAAGACATGACACCATGACCTGTCCCAATCCCCATGTGCGCCTGGCTCCGATCACCACCGGCCTGGTTCGTCGCAATCCGAAGATTCTCCTGGGCGGCAATCACCAGCCCACCCTCGTCCGTTATCTCGATGGTTGGCCCAAGCGCTGGAACGGCTCGCGTACCTTCCTGATCCAGTTTGCCGAAACCTTTGCCGATCTCGCGCGCTTCCCGTCCGACAGCTTTGACTTCGCGGTGGTCCAGTCGCCGGTGGCCGAGCAGCTGGAGCCGGCTGTTCACCAACTCACCCGTGTGGCCCGGCAAGGGCTGATCACCCGGCGTCCGCAACCGCTCTGACCCTTGCAGGAGCGACGCCGCTCTGGAACGGATTCCCTGGCGGCGCCCTGGCTGGATGGGGGCGCTCCCGCCAGTGTTGTGCCTGGCGTTGCCCAGGGGTACTCGATTCCCGCCACGAACCACAGCCAGTCGCTGGCGCACCCTCACCTCGGCGTCCAGCTCATTGTCCACCAAGGTGCGGGGTCAGCGGCGAGTCGATGCTGACAGGGTTGTTGCGCACGTTCAGTTCATATGGGCCGACGATGCGGGGCAGATCAGACAAAATGGGATCTGGCAGTTGCGGCAAGTCGGTCGGACTATCAATGCTCTTCCACCTGATCGCTGATCCATCATGAGCAATGAGCTGGCCCAGGCTGGTCGTTATGACAGTTCCAATCCCATGCGGAGCCTTACCATTTTGGAATTAAGACAGCTACGTTACTTCGTCAAAATCATCGAGCATGGCAGTTTAGGTCGTGCCGCACTTGAGCTGGAGGTAGGTGTCTCGGCGTTGAGTCAGCAGATCAGCAAACTGGAAAGCGAGCTCTCGACGCGCCTGCTCAACCGCACCACGACCGGCGTCACCCCTACCAGTGCGGGCATGGCGTTCCTGCACCATGCCCAGCTCTCCCTGCGTCAGGCCGACAATGCGATCATGGCGGCTCATCGTGGACGAATGAGTGGCTACGTGAGTGTCGGTTTGCCACCAACCACGGCGACCGTTCTGGCTCTGCCTCTCATAAGTGCGATGCGCACTCGGTATCCAGATATTCAGTTGCACCTTGTGGAAATGCTGTCCGGTCATCTGGCCGGACAACTCAATTCACGCCAGATCGACCTGGCCATACTTTTTCAGCTGGAGGGGGGGAAGCGCTGGAGCGTGACACCCTTGCTTGACGAGAAACTGTTCGTGATTTGCTCCCCGGCGTTGCCCGGAGCGCCCCGTGGGGAGCGGGTGCAGTTGGCAGATCTGGGCAACTTGCCGTTAGTGATGCCCAGCGCACAGCATGGCTTGCGTTCAGCGCTTACCAGCGCCTTTGAAAGAGAGGGGTTGGTGCCGAATATCATTATGGAGATCGATGGCCTCGCGGTTCTCATGAACGCAGCGCGTGCGGGGCATGCGGCGACGATTCAACCGGGCGCTGCAGCGGCGTTGAAAGGTGAGTCGGGATTGTTGGTAGCTGAAATCACCAATCCCCATGTAGGGCGGCGTAACCTGCTTGCAACGCTCGCGGACGATGAGCTCTCTCCCGCGGCCCTGGCAACTCGGCGTGTCATCACGGACGTGGCCCGCCAACTGGTGGAAGCAGGCCAGTGGCCGGGAGCAACCTGGCTTCAAGACATGGCAGAGTAAGGCTAGCGTCCTCCGCGTGGTAAAGGCACGGGCAAAGCCTTTACGAAAACTAAACACCTCATGCCAAAAGCGGCCTTTCTGCGATCCGCTTGCTCCCCTATTTTCCTCCCCACTCACAAGGTCTTCGGCTTCCTTGTGAAATGAGGAGCGAAGATGATCGATGTTCTAGTAATCGGCGGTGGCAATGCCGCTCTGTGCGCGGCACTGATGGCCCGGGAAGCCGGGGCCAGCGTCCTGCTCTTAGAGGGCGCCCCAAGGGTCTGGCGTGGCGGTAATTCACAGCACACGCGCAACCTCCGCTGTATGCATGATGCCCCGCAGGACGTGCTGGTCGAGGCATACCCCGAAGAGGAGTACTGGCAGGACCTGCTGAAAGTCACGGGCGGACTTACCAACGAAAAGCTGGCGCGGATCACCATCCGCGCCTCGTCCAGCTGCCGTGACTGGATGCGCAGCCACGGTGTGCACTTTCAACCGCCGCTGTCCGGGGCGCTGCATGTGGCGCGCACCAATGCGTTCTTCATGGGCGGTGGCAAAGCCCTGGTCAATGCCTATTTTCGCAGTGCCGAGCGGTTGGGCGTGCAGATCCGCTACAACGCGCAGGTCACCGATATCGAGCTGCAGGACGGTCGGTTCGTCGCGGCCTGCCTGGCCGAACGCGAGGTGGACGGCCAGCGCCTGCCCGCCGAGCGCATCCAGGCCAGGGCCTGCGTGTTGGCGGCAGGCGGCTTCGAGTCCAACCGAGAATGGCTGCGTGAGGCCTGGGGCCAGAACGAGCGTGGTGAATGGCCGTCGGACAATTTCCTGATCCGCGGCACACGCTTCAACACAGGGATACTGCTCAGGCGCATGGGCGAGCTGGGCGCTGACGTGATCGGAGATCCGACCCAGGCGCACATGGTTGCCATCGATGCGCGCGCGCCACTTTACGACGGCGGCATCTGCACCCGCATCGACTGCGTGTCCCTGGGGGTGGTGGTCAATCGCGACGGCCAACGCTTCTATGACGAGGGTGAGGATTTCTGGCCCAAGCGCTATGCCATCTGGGGGCGCCTGGTGGCTGGGCAGCCAGGTCAGCAGGCCTACTCGATCATCGACCAGCAGGCCATCGGTCGCTTCATGCCGCCGGTATTCCCCAGTACTACCGCCATGACCCTGGGCGAGCTCGCGCGCAAGCTGGGACTGCCCGAAATGGCCTTCCTCAAGACCATCGACGACTACAACAACGCCTGCCAGCCCGGCACCTTCGATCACACCGCGCTCGACGACTGCCACACCCAGGGCCTGACACCGGCCAAGACCCACTGGGCGCGCCCCCTGGTAAAGGCGCCGTTCTACGCCTACCCACTGCGGCCGGGCGTCACCTTCACTTACCTCGGTCTAGCCACCGACGAGACAGCTGCCGTGCACTTCGACGGCAAGCCCAGCCCCAACCTGTTCGTCGCCGGAGAAATGATGGCCGGCAACGTCCTGGGCAAGGGGTATACCGCCGGTATCGGCATGGCGATCGGTACGGCGTTCGGCCGCATCGCTGGCGTGCAGGCGGCTGCCAGCGCAGGGGCTGGCAACACAAAGAATACTTCGGAGGCCCGCCGTGCAACTGTTTGATCCCACTGCCTCAAGCAATCTGATCCCCGTGCTGAATGTGCACGAGGAAGAAGTACAACGGCAGATGAGCATCTGCAACGCTTGCCGTTACTGCGAAGGCTTCTGTGCCGTATTCCCGGCCATGACCCGCCGCCTTGAGTTCGCCCAGGCAGACATCCATTACCTGGCCAACCTGTGCCACAACTGCGGTGCTTGTCTGCACGCTTGCCAGTACGCCGCGCCTCATGAATTCGCTGTCAACGTACCCCAGGCCATGGCCAAGGTGCGCCTTGACACCTACGCCGAGTTCGCCTGGCCGCAAGCGCTGGGCAAGCTCTACCAGCGCAACGGGCTGACCCTGGCATTGGCGTCCGGCGCAGGGCTGGTCCTGTTCCTGTGCCTGACCCTGCTGGTGATGGGCAGCCTTTTCACCGCCATGCCCGGCGGTAACTTCTACGGCATCTTCCCGCACAACACCCTGGCCCTGATGTTCGGCGCGGTATTCGGCTTTGCGACCTTGTCATTGACCCTGGGCGTGCGCCGCTTCTGGCGCTCGGTCTCGCCGGCTACGGCGCCCACACCACTGAAGACCGCCGCGGTACTGGAAGCCACGACCAGCGTGGCCACGCTCAAGTATCTGGACGGCGGACATGGCGAAGGCTGCAATAACGCCGATGACCGCTTCACCCTGTGGCGTCGTCGCTTTCACCACCTGACCTTCTACGGTTTCCTGCTGTGCTTCGCCGCCACTGGCACCGCGACGCTCTATCACTACTTGCTGGGCCTGGCGGCACCTTACCCGGTGCTGAGCCTGCCGGTGCTGTTGGGTATAGCCGGCGGCCTGGGGTTGCTGGTTGGCCCAGCGGGCCTTCTCTGGTTGAACCTGCGCCGCAACCCCGCCCAGGGCGACGACCAGCAGAAACCCATGGATCGCGGCTTCATCGCCTTGCTGTTCCTGGTCAGTGCCAGTGGCCTGGCTCTGCTGGCCTTCCGGGAAACCGCTGCCCTGGGCCTGCTGCTGGCGATCCACCTGGGCCTGGTCATGGCGTTCTTCCTGACCATGCCCTACAGCAAGTTCGCCCACGGCATTTTCCGCAGTGCCGCGCTGCTCAAGCACGCCATCGAAAAGCGCCAACCCAATCCGATAAACGCGGGAAGCGACTGACCGCTCGACCACCCGGTTCTACAACAACAATTAAGAGCACAACGGTAGCCATGATGAACACGACCCCCCAAGGCAGAGGCTCCAAGCTGGGCGCCATTCTGCGTGTCACCAGCGGCAATTTCCTTGAACAGTTCGATTTCTTCCTGTTCGGGTTCTTTGCCACCTACATTTCTCAGACGTTCTTCCCGGTCAGCAGCGAGTTCGCCTCGCTGATGATGACTTTCGCGGTATTCGGCTCCGGGTTCCTGATGCGCCCGCTGGGGGCCATTGTGCTGGGTGCGTACATCGACAAGGCGGGGCGCCGCACGGGCCTCATCGTCACCCTGTCGATCATGGCCGCCGGTACTGTGCTGATCGCCCTGGTACCGGGCTACGCCAGCATCGGCCTGTTCGCCCCGTTGCTGGTGCTGCTGGGCAGGCTGCTGCAGGGCTTCTCGGCAGGGGCGGAGATGGGCGGCGTGTCCGTCTACCTCTCCGAGATCGCCACGCCGGGCCGCACCGGCTTCTACACCGCCTGGCAATCAGCCAGCCAGCAGGTCGCCATCGTTGTGGCGGCGGCCTTGGGCTACGCGCTCAACGCCACCATGGCGGCTGCCGACGTCGCAGCCTGGGGCTGGCGCATCCCGTTCTTCATCGGCTGTGTGATCATCCCGTTCATCTTCATCATTCGCCGTTCGCTGCAGGAAACCGAAGCATTCAAGGCGCGTAATCACCACCCGAGTGCCGGTGAAGTGTTCCGCTCAATGCGCGACAACTGGCGTACGGTGCTGGCCGGTGGCTTGTTGGCCTCGATGACCACCACCACCTTCTACCTGATCACCGTGTACACCCCGACTTTCGGCAAGTCGGTGCTGAGCCTGAGCACTACCGACAGCCTGGTCGTGACCCTGCTGGTCGGCGTCAGCAATTTCATCTGGCTGCCTATCGGCGGCGCCCTGTCTGACCGCATTGGCCGCCGTCCGCAACTGCTGGGGATCACCTTGCTGTGCATCTTCAGCGCTTATCCGGCGATGCACTGGCTGGCTACGGCGCCGAGCTTCGAGCGGCTGCTTGCGGTGCTTCTGTACTTCTCAATGTTCTTCGGTCTGTACAACGGCGCCATGGTTGCGGCGCTAACTGAAGTGATGCCGCAGAACGTGCGGGTAGTCGGATTTTCCCTGGCGTTTAGCCTGGCCACGGCCCTGTTCGGCGGTTTCACGCCAGCAGTGTCGACGCTGTTGGTACAAGCCACCGGCGACAAGGCTTCACCAGCGTATTGGCTGATGTTCGCCGCCGTGTGCGGGCTTACCGCTACGGTCATTCTCTATGGCCGACAAAAAAAATCGACTGGTCAGCGCTACTCCGAGGCGATGCCTTAACCAGGGCGAGGGCAGTGGCGAAACGGTGACAAGCATCCGTTCACCAGTGCCAGCAGCTGCCCTGAGTCCCTTTTTGTTGCAGCGATCTTGCTCGCGAACCTGCTTGGGCTTCGGCGCTGCCGGTGACTCCGTTCGCGAACAAGCTCGCCCCAGCAGAGGCTCCATCGGGCCGACGATGGATCAGGGATACTCGATCTCGATCACGAACCACATTTTCTCGCCTGACGGGCTGCGCACCATCACCTCGGCGTCCAGTTCCTTGCCCACCAGGGCGCGGGCCAGCGGCGAGTCGATGCTGATGTGGTTGTTGCGCAGGTCCAGTTCGTCCGGGCCGACGATGCGATAGCGGGCCTGCTCGCCGTCCTCGTCTTCCAGGGTGACCCAGGCGCCGAAGTAGACCTTGTTCGGATTCGCCGGGCGCTCGCATACCACCTTGCAGTTTTCCAGGCGCTTGCGCAGGAAGCGCACGCGGCTGTCGATCTCCCGCAGCATCTTCTTGCCGTAGGTGTACTCGGCGTTCTCCGAGCGATCACCTTGCGCGGCGGCCTCGCTGACCGACTGGGTCACCTGTGGTCGGCGCACGTTCCACAGTTCATGCAGTTCGGCGCGCAGGCGCGCTTCGCCTTCGGGAGTGATCAGTGGGGTACCGGCAGGGCGGGGCGGGCGATAGCGGCTCATGGTATCCAGGGCGGCGAAAGTGATCGGGCGAGTCTACCCGATCAGCTCTCGCGCAGCAGGCGCAACGGGCTCACGTTGAGCGCGCGGCGCGTCCCCAGCAGCCCGGCGCCACCCACCAGCAGCGCCCCCAGTAACGGCAGTGCCAGCAACCAGGGGTGCGGGCTCCACGGCAGGTCGAACACCAGCCGGTAGAGCAGGTAGCTGATCAGCTCGCAGCCCAGTGCTGCCAGCAGGCCACTGACCGCGCCGAGCAGGGCGAACTCGCTGCGCCGCGTGCGCATCAGCAGGCTGCGTTCGGCCCCCAGGGCACGCAGCAGCGCCCCCTGGCGCAGGCGCTCGTCGAGCGTCGCCTGCAGACCGGCAAACAGCACCACGAAGCCGGCGGCAAGGACGAATACCAGCACGTACTCCACGGCCAGCGTCACCTGGTCGAGGATGCTGCGCAGCTGCGCGAGCAGCGCGTCCACCGGCAGCAGGGTGACCGTGGGGTAGGCACGGGCCAGCTCGATCAACTGTCGCTCCTGGCTGGCCGGCAGATAGAAACTGGTCAGGTAGGTCACCGGCAGGTCGGTCAGGGTGCCCGGCTCGAAGACCATGAAGAAGTTGGGCTGGAAGTCGTCCCACTTCACCGAGCGCAGGCTGCGGATCTGCGCCTCGCGGGTCTGCCCGGCAACGGTGAAGCTCAGGTGGTCGCCGACCTTCAGGCCGAGGTTGCCGGCGAGCTTTTCTTCCACCGAGACGCCCGGCAGTTCGCTCTTCTCGCCTGCCGTCCACCACTCGCCGGCGACAATCTGGTTGCCTGCGGGCAGGCGTGCGGACCAGGTCAGCCCCAGGTCGCGTTGCAGGGCGCGCTCGCTGCGGATGTCCTCGTTCATCGCGTGGACGGGCTTGCCGTTCACCGCCACCAGGCGGCCGGGCACCATGGGGTAGAGGTCTTCGGCGTTGGGCGACAGCGCCTTCACCCGCTGCTCGAAGCTGTCCTTCTCGGCCGGCAGGATGTTCAGTGCGAAATGGTTCGGGGCATTGGGCGGCAGCTGCGAATGCCAGGTATCCAGCAGCTCGCCGCGCAGCAGGGTGATCAGCGCCATGGCCAGCAGGATCAGGCCGAAGGCGAGGCTCTGCCCGGCGGCCGCCAGCGGGTAACGCAGCAATTGGCCGAGGCCCAGGCGCCACGGCAGGCTGGCCCCTTGCAGCGCGCGACGCAGGCCGCGCAGGGCGAGCAGCAGGATAAAGCCGAGGACCACTGCGGCGATGGCGCCGCCACCGAGCAGGGCGAGGGTGAGTTTCAGGTCCAGGCTCAGCCGCCACATGATCAGGCCGAGGGCGAGCAGCGCGCAGCCGTAGGCCATCCAGGTACGCATCGGCACCGGCAACAGGTCGCTGCGCAGCACCCGCAGCGGCGGTACGCGGCCAAGGGCAGCCAGCGGCGGCAGGGCGAAGCCGGCCAGCGCGACCAGCCCGGTAGCCATGCCGGCGAGCGCCGGGACGATGCCGGCGTCGGGGATTTCCGGCGGCAGCAGGTTACCCAGCAGGTGCATCAGGCCGAGTTGTGCCAGCCAACCCAGGAAGGCGCCGAAGAGGCTGGCGACCACGCCCAGCACGAACAGCTGGCTGCCATACAGCAGCAGCGCTTCGCGGCGTGACAGGCCCAGGCAGCGCAACAGCGCGCTGGCGTCGAAGCGTCGGGTGGCGAAGCGGTTGGCAGACAGCGCCACCGCCACGCCGGCGAGCAGTACGGCGGCGAGGCTGGCAAGGTTGAGGTAGCGCTCGGCGCGGCCCAGGGCATCGCCGATCTGCCGGTTCCCGTGGTGCGCGTCCTGCAGTTCCTGATTGGCGGCAAGGTTGCCCTGGGTAGCCTGCCGGTAGGTTTGCAGTGCGTCGTGCGCGCCGCCCCACAGGTCGCGGTAGCGCACCCGGCTGCCGGGCTGTACCACGCCGGTGGCGTCCAGGTCCTGCAGGCTCATCATCACGCGCGGGGTAAGGCTGTAGAAGTCGCCGGCCCGGTCCGGTTCATAGGTCAGAACACGGGCGATACGCAGGGATTTGCGGCCGATGTCGACGCTTTCGCCGATTTTCAGGTCGAGGCTTGCGAGCAGGCGCGATTCGACCCAGATATCACCCGCTGCCGGGCGTCCGCCTTCGACCTCCGGCTGCAATGGCGCGGGTGCGCTTTTCAGTTCGCCGCGCAAGGGATAGCTGTCGCCGACGGCCTTCACGCTGCTCAGCTGAATGCCGTTATCGGTGGCCACCACACTGGAGAACTCCACGCTCTGCGCGTGCTGCAGGCCCAGCTTGAGGCCGCTGTCGATCTGCTCCTGGCGCGCGGGCTGGGTGCCGGTGAGCACCAGGTCGGCGCCGAGGAATTCGGCGGCGCGCACCAGCATTGCGCCGTTCAGGCGAGCGCTGAAATAGCCGATGGCGGAACTGGCCGCCACCGCCACCAGCAGGGCGAAGAACAGCACGCGCAGTTCGCCGCTGCGCCCTTCGCGCCATAGCTGGCGCAGGGACAGGCGGAACAGGTTGGGCAGCGACAGTGGCTTCATCGGCGCTCGTCCGTCAGGGTTCGACGTGGTCGATCAGATGGCCGCTTTCCAGGCGGATGTGACGCTGGCAGCGGTGGGCGAGGCGCTCGTCGTGGGTCACCAGGACGAGGGTGGTACCGCGCTCGCGGTTCAGCTCGAAGAGCAGGTCGCTGATGCGCTCGCCGGTATGGGTGTCGAGGTTGCCGGTGGGCTCGTCGGCGAACAGTACATCCGGCTCGGCGGCGAAGGCGCGGGCGATGGCGACCCGCTGCTGCTCGCCGCCGGAGAGCTGGCGCGGGTAGTGGGTGAGGCGCTGGCCGAGGCCGACTCGCTCCAGCAGTTCCCGGGCGCGTTGCCCGGCGTCCTTGCGGCCATCGAGCTCCAGCGGCAGCATGACGTTCTCCAGCGCATTGAGGCTGTCGAGCAACTGGAACGACTGGAAGACGAAGCCGACATGAGCGGCACGCACGCGGGCGCGCTGGTCCTCATCGAGCCTGCCGAGGGTGTGGCCGAGCAGGACGATCTCGCCGCCGCTGGGCAGGTCGAGCCCGGCCAGCAGGCCGAGGAGGGTGGACTTGCCCGAGCCGGAACTGCCGACGATGGCGAGGCTGTCGCCGCGGGAGAGGTCGAGGGAGAGGTCGTGGAGGATGGTCAGCTTGCCTTCCGCGCTGGAAACAACCTTGCTAAGGTTCCGCGCGGTGAGAATGCTTTCGCTCATGGAGAATCCGATGCGTGCATGGCTAATGGGCGGCTGCCTGGCGTTGCTTCTGATCACGCAGCAGGCCGCGGCGCAGACGCTGTTGGTCGTCGGCGATAGTATCAGCGCCGGTTTGGGGCTGGATACCAGCCTGGGTTGGGTCAGCCTGCTGGACAAGCGCTTGAAGGAGCAGGGTTTCGACTACCAGGTGGTGAATGCGTCGATCTCCGGCGACACCACGGCAGGCGGCCTCGCGCGCCTGCCGGCGCTGCTCTCGGAGCAGAAGCCGAAGCTGGTGGTGATCGAATTGGGCGGCAACGATGGCCTGCGCGGGATGGCGCCGGCGCAATTGCAACAGAATCTTGCCTCCATGGTGGATCAGTCGCGCCAGGCGGGCGCGAAGGTCATCCTGCTGGGGATGCGCCTGCCGCCGAACTACGGGCAGCGCTATACCGATGCATTCGCCAAGGTCTTCGACAGCGTGGCGAGCGAGCAGAAGATTCCGCTGGTACCGTTCTTCCTCGAAGGAGTCGGCGGTGTACAGGGCATGATGCAGGCGGATGGCATTCACCCGGCGGTGGCGGCACAGCCTAAACTGCTCGACAACGTGTGGCCGACGCTCAAACCCTTGCTGTGATGGGCGGTTGCAGTAATAAACCACTGAATCGAGGCTTCCCCGCGCCCGGCCTTTCGGCTATGTTTGCGCACCCTTCTGGAACCCCCTATGTCGCGCCACGCCTGGACCCTCTTCGCCTACCAGTTGATCGAACCCGATGAGCAGCTGGACCTGTTCGCCTGCCGCGAAGTGCGGGTGCACCTGGTTGCGCGCCAACTGGAGCTGGGAACCCCGGCCGACCGCACCCTGTGCGGCAGCCTGCTGCCGGCGCAGCCACTCTGGCGCGGCGCCGAGAGGCCGCTGCTGCGCGACCGGCGCATCTGCGCGGCCTGCCTGAAACAACTGGAAGAGGAAAAGCGCGGCGCGCGCGGTTCCTGGCTCGTCTGATATCTCCCGTTGACGGGGCTTGCGGTGGTAAACTGATCACCCTTTGCTCATTGCCCACGTCAAGGATCCTCGGATGTTGTCGCGCGTCATTGCCGCCTGCTCGCTGTCCCTCGCCGCGCTGCTCTCGGCCGGCCCCGTTTCCGCCATTGAATTGCCGTTGCCGGCGCCGGGTGACGATATCGTCGGCCAGGTCCAGGTGATCAAGGCCAAGTACGAAGACACTTTCGCCGACCTCGGCGAGAAATACGGCCTCGGCTACTCCGAGATGATCGCCGCCAACCCGGGCGTCGATGCCTGGCTGCCGGGTGTGGGCACCGAGATCATCATTCCGACCCGCTTCGTCCTGCCGGCCGGTCCGCGCGAGGGCGTGGTGATCAACCTCGCCGAATACCGCCTGTACTACTTCCCCAAGGACAAGAACGTCGTCTACACCTACGCCCTGGGCATTGGTCGTGAAGGCTGGGGTTCGCCGGTGGGCAGCACCAGCGTGATCGCCAAGACCAAGGACCCGGCCTGGTATCCGCCGGCGTCGATCCGCGCCGAGCACGCCGCCGATGGTGATCCGCTGCCGACCGTGGTGCCGCCAGGCCCGGACAACCCGCTGGGGCCGTACAAGATGAGCCTGGGCTTCCACGGCTACCTGATCCATGGTTCGAACAAGAAGTTCGGCATCGGTACTCGTACCAGCCACGGTTGCTTCCGCATGTACAACTGGGACGTGACCCAGTTGTTCTCGATGATCCCGGTGGGTACCAAGGTGCGCATCATCAACGAGCCGTATAAGTTCGGTCGCAGCGAAGGCAAGATTTACCTCGAAGCCCATGCGCCGATCGATGACAACGGTGATCCTTCGGTCGTCGACAAGCATACCGCCGTGATCAACGCGCTGCTCAAGCGCGAAGACATCGCCAGCCAGATGCAGATGGACTGGAACGTGGTGCGTGAAGTGGTTGCCGCCGAAGATGGCCTGCCGGTTGCCATTGCCCAGCCGCAGCAAGTGCAGCAGGGCGGTTCGGTTGCCGCCACTGTCGACCAGGATGCGATGCCGCTGCAGTAACTTTCTACTGCAGCGAAAGAGCCCGCCGCGAGCGGGCTTTTTCTTGCCAGCTACTTTCCTGCGGGCATAAAAAAACCGACCCCGAAGGGTCGGTTTTTCGAACAGATCCGAAGATCTATTACTTGCGGCTGGCTTTGTCCAGCATACGCAGTGCGCGCTCGTTAGCCTCGTCAGCGGTCTGCTGGGCTTTCTGAGCGGCGGCCAGAGCTTCGTCAGCCTTGCGATAGGCTTCATCGGCACGGGCTTGAGCGCGAGCAGCGGCGTCTTCAGTAGCGGTCAGACGTGCTTCGGTTTCTTTCGAGTGGCTGCTGCAACCGGTGGCCAGAACAGCAGCCAGAGCCAGAGCAGAGAATTTCAGAACGTTGTTCATCGTGTTCCCCTTAAGGTGGACATTTCCATTAAAAGCAATCTCCCATGACTGGGAAATTAGCCGGACTACATAGTACCCATTACTTGTAGTAAGTAAACTGACCAAGCGCAAGTACGGCAGTTTTTTTTCATGTTAGGTCGCTCTTCGCAGTTGTGCGAGGCCGATTTGGGCAAAAACTGTCCAATCTGGCAAAGGAGTGTTTCCAAAGTGCGTCAGGCAAGCTCCGAGGCCGCTTTCCGGCCTGCGGAACCAAGCCGTCAGATGACTGTCGCCTATGGTCGAACAACTGTTTAATCGCCGTTGTGCATTTGTCCAGCGGACAACTTGCAACTAGGTCGCAACAGGTGAAGAAAGTGTGAAGGGGGAAAACGAAAAAGCCCGGCTAATTGCTTAGCCGGGCTTTTCATGAATCTGGCGGTGAGGGAGGGATTCGAACCCTCGATACGATTTCTCGTATACACACTTTCCAGGCGTGCTCCTTCAACCGCTCGGACACCTCACCAGATTTCTCGACAGCGCTGTGTCTGTCGAGGCGCGCACTTTACTCAAAGGTTTCCTCCTTGGCAAATGTTTTTTGAAAATTTTTCCCAACGGATTCATCGGCTTAAGGAGCACGGCCTGGATCGCGGGTACACTGGCGCCATCTGATCCTCCGGAGAGCGCATGGCCAACTGGGACGTTTTCTGCAGCGTAGTCGACAACTATGGCGATATCGGTGTCACCTGGAGACTGGCTCGCCAACTGGCCGGCGAACATGGCCAGCGGGTTCGGCTATGGGTCGACGATCTGGCGGCCTTTGTGCGTATCTGCCCGGCCGCCGATGGCGCGGCCGAATCGCAACACCAATCCGGCGTGGAGGTACGCCTGTGGCCGAAGCCCTGGCAGGATACTCAAGCGGCGGACGTGGTGATCGAGGCCTTTGCCTGCGAAATGCCGCCTGCCTATATAGAAGCGATGAAGCAACGCCGGCAGCCGCCTCTGTGGCTGAACCTGGAATACCTCAGCGCCGAGCCGTGGGTGGAGTCCTGCCATGGCTTGCCATCGATGCAGGCCAGCGGTTTGCAGAAGTACTTCTACTTCCCCGGTTTCACTCCGGCCACCGGCGGGCTGTTGCGCGAGAGCGACCTGATTGCACGGCGTGACGCTTTCCAGGCCGACCCGGCGGCCAGCCTTCGGTTCCTGGAAAGTCTGGGCGTGCACCCGCGTGCCCATGAGCGGCGCATTTCCCTGTTCGCCTATGAAAATGCCGCGCTGGGCAGTTGGCTCGACGCATTGGCCGCCAGCTCCGACAGCATTTTGTTGCTGGTACCGGAGGGCAGGGTGCTGGCCGATGTCGAGCGCTGGGCGCAGAGAACGTTAAAAGCAGGGGGGCAGTTCCAGCGCGGTGCGCTGCGCCTGCAAGTACTGCCCTTCGTGCGCCAGGAGGACTACGACCCGCTCTTGTGGAGTTGCGATGTCAACGCGGTGCGTGGTGAGGATTCGTTCGTGCGGGCGCAGTGGGCGGGGCGGCCATTCGTCTGGCACATCTACCAGCAGGATGACGATGTTCACCTGGAGAAGCTGCAGGCCTTCATGGCCCTGTTCAGTGACGGAATGGACGAGCCGCTGCGGACCGAGCTGATGGCGTTCTGGATGGCCTGGAATGGCCAGGGTGATGCCGGGGAAGCCTGGCGAAAGCTGGAAAGACGGTTGCCGGAGTGGTCCGCGTGGATTGGCAATTGGCAACGGCGCCTGGGCGAACAAACCGATCTTGCTGCGGGGCTGGTGCGTTTTTATACAAATTGGCTATGATATGGCCCCTGATTTTTGTCTCCAATCCAATCGGATAATCGTATGAAAACCGCACAAGAGTTCCGCGCTGGCCAGGTTGCCAACATCAATGGCGCCCCCTGGGTCATCCAGAAGGCCGAGTTCAACAAGTCCGGCCGTAACTCCGCGGTCGTCAAGATGAAGCTGAAGAACCTGCTAACCGGTGCCGGCACCGAGACCGTGTTCAAGGCCGACGACAAGCTGGAGCCGATCATCCTCGATCGCAAGGAAGTAACCTACTCCTACTTCGCGGACCCGCTGTATGTCTTCATGGACACCGAGTTCAACCAGTACGAGATCGAGAAAGACGATCTGGAAGGCGTGCTGACCTTCATCGAAGACGGCATGACCGACGTCTGCGAAGCGGTCTTCTATAACGAGAAAGTCATCTCCGTTGAACTGCCGACCACCATCGTTCGCGAAATCGTCTATACCGAGCCGGCCGTCCGTGGCGACACCTCCGGTAAAGTGATGAAGACCGCTCGCCTGAAGAACGGTGCTGAAGTCCAGGTTTCCGCCTTCTGCGAAATCGGCGACTCGATCGAGATCGATACCCGCACTGGCGAGTACAAGTCCCGCGTCAAGGCCTGAGCCTGATTCGAGACACAAAAAAGCCCGGCTGATGCCGGGCTTTTTCGTTTCTGGCGTTCTGGATTGTCGGCGCTGGAGTCAGACGCTGACGTTCAGGCGCACGTCGATATTGCCGCGGGTGGCGTTGGAGTAGGGGCAGACCTGGTGAGCCTTGGCGACCAGGTCTTCCGCCTCGGCCTGGTCCAGTCCCGGCAGATTGATGTTCAGCTCGACTTCCAGGCCGAAACCGCCGGGGATCTGGCCGATACCGACCTTGCCGGTGATCGAGGCGTCCGCCGGGATCTGCTTCTTGCTCTGGCTGGCGACGAACTTGATGGCGCCGATGAAGCAAGCCGAGTAGCCAGCGGCGAACAGTTGCTCCGGGTTGGTGGCTTCGCCACCGGCGCCGCCCAGTTCACGCGGGGTGGACAGTTTTACGTCGAGGATGCCGTCCGAGGAAACGGCACGGCCGTCGCGGCCTCCGGTGGCGGTAGCGGTGGCGGTGTAGAGGGCTTTGATGGTTTGCATGGTGGTCTCCGATTCGCTGTCAGGTAAGTCTGGGTGAGAATGTCTTGCTGCTTAATATCTTGTGCGCTAAGCAGTTCGTGAGAAGAAAGTTAGTTCTATTTAATTTAGCGCGCAAGATAATTTTTGGAAGATTTCTGACTAAGGAACCTGCAGCTTGGGCATAAGCCCCGATTTACGGGGCTTGCAAATGTCCGCGCAGGTCCACGAGCTCTTCCTGGAGTCGCTTCAGACTGTCCAACGTTAGACCGCTGCTGGCCAGGATGCAGGCCGGAATGCGCTCCGCCTGTCGGCGCAGTTCCCGGCCCTTGTCGGTCAGGCGCAACTGCACGACGCGCTCGTCTGCCTGGCTGCGGGTGCGGGTGATCAGGCCTTCGGTTTCGAGCCGCTTGAGCAGCGGCGTGAGGGAGCCGGGGTCGGTGAGCATGCGTGAGCTGATCTCGCCCACGGTGATGCCGTCTTCTTCCCAGAGCACCAGCATGGCGATGTACTGCGGGTAGGTGAGCCCCAGTTCCTGCAGCAATGGCTTGTACACCTTGGTCATCTGCAGGGAGGTGGAGTAGAGGGCGAAGCACAGCTGGTTATCCAGCTTGAGGGCTTCGCAGGTCGGGTCTGGCTTGGTCATGGCGTGCTCCGGGCTGGGCGCTCGAGGCGAAGAGGTAATTGCGCATTAATTTAGCGCGATGGTTAATTCTTGAACAGCGCTTCCTCCAGTGCCGTGTCCCAGGGGGGAGGGAAACCAAATCGCTTCAGCAGGAAGGCCAGCAGGCGTTCGCTGCGCGGGTGGGTACCGCGTTGCAGGCGCAGCGCGTGGATGACGCCGGGCTCTGGTTCGGGGAGGCCGTTCTCGCAGAACAGAGGCAGCAGCTGGCCGCTGATCAGGTACTCGCTGCACAGCCATGTCGGCAGGTGCGCCAGGCCAATTCCCTGCAGCGCGCCTTCCACCAGTGTTTCCGCGTTATTGGCGGTCATGCGCAAGCGGCGCGGCCGGAGCTGCTGCAGCCTCCCATCGATGAGGAAGCGCCACGCCAGTGCCGGCGCCAGGCCTTCCCAGTCCAGGCCGATGTGCTCCGGCAATTCCAGGGGGGAGGCAGGCTTGCCGTGGTGCTTCAGGTAGGCGGGGCTGGCGCAGACGACCCGCCGCATGGACGCCAGGCGTGTGGCGACCAGGCGGCTTTCAGGCAGGGTGCCGATGCGCAGGACCAGGTCGACCTGGCCGAGGTTCTCCCCGCGGGTGTCGGTAAAGCTGTCGATCAGCCGCAGTTGCACGTCCAGGCCGGGGTTGGCGGCGAGAAAGTCGACCAGCGCCGGTGCGAGGTGGCGACGACCGAAAGGCACCGGGGCGTCGATGCGGATCAGGCCTTCCGGCGCGGTGCTCAGGGACACGGCCTCCGCTCGCGCCTGACGCAGTTCGCTGACGATCCGCCGTGCCCGTTCGGCGAAGGCCAGCCCAGCCGGCGTGGCGCGCACCTTGTGGGTGCTGCGCACGAGCAGGGTCGATCCCAGCCCCTGCTCCAGGGAGTCCATGCGTCGTGCCACGGCGGAAGGGGTGAGCTGGCGCAGGCGGGCGGCAGCGGAAAAGCTGCCGTTGTCGAGCACGTCCAGGTAAAGATCGAGCTGGTCCTCGAGGTTGGAGGGCGTCATGGCATTCATTGGCTATGCGAGAGAGGCAAAGCCATTGTGCAGCGCTTTGCGTTTCCCATCCAGCCAGGCTTTTCTAGCATGGACGCACTGTTGTGGAGGTGCGTGATGTGGGATCTGGTCGTGGACTTTCTGCTCGGCGTCGTGCTGGGCAGCCTGGGTGGGCTGTTCGGTATCGGCGGCGGGCTGCTGGCGATTCCGGCGCTGGGCGTGCTGTTCGGGCTGGACCAGCAGCTGGCGCAGGGTACCGCGCTGGTGATGGTGGTGCCGAACGTGCTGCTGGCAATCTGGCGCTATCACCAGCGCAATCGCATCGATTTCGCCCAGGCCGGGGTGCTGGCGCTGACCGGCCTGGTCTGTGCGTTCTTCGCTTCCAGCATTGCCGTCAACCTGGATGCGCGCAGCATGCGCACGGCCTTCGTGGTTTTCCTGGTGCTGTTGGCGCTGTACCTGCTGGTGCGCCTGTTCCAGCGCGTGCCGCAGGGTGGCAGCACGCCGCGCTACGGCCTGCCTTGGATGGGCGTTCTGGGGTTGGGGGCTGGTTCGCTGGGCGGCCTGTTTGGTGTGGGCGGTGGCGTTCTGGCGACGCCGGTGCTGACCTCGGTGTTCGGCCTGACCCAAGTGATCGCCCAAGGCCTCGCGCTGGCCCTGGCGGCGCCCAGCACGGGCGTGGCGCTGGCAACCTACGCGGTGCACGGCCACGTGGACTGGCGCATGGGCAGCGCGCTGGCGCTGGGCGGCCTGGTGAGCATTTCCTGGGGCGTGCGGCTGGCCCACGCGCTGCCAGAACGTCAGCTGCGCATGGCCTTCAGTGCCTTCCTGATCGTCTGTGCGGTGCTGCTGGCGGTGCGCTGAGTCCCTGCGTGTTGATCGTCAGGACTTGAAGCCCTCGACTATGTACTCGGCGAGCTTGTCGGTCACCGGCGTCATCTTCTGCCCACGCAGCAGCACGATGCTGGCGTTGGGCAGCACCGGCAGCCCTTCGTCTTCGCCGATGATGCGCAGGTTGCCGGTCAGCAGGCTGCGCAACTGCGCGGTCACCGCCAGTCCGGCATTGGCCACGGCGAACAGGGCCGACAGGCTCGGGCTGCTGTAGGCGATGCGATAGTCCACTTCCATCGCCTCCAGGGCGTTGCAGGCCCAGGCGCGGCAGAAGCAGGCGGTGTTGAACATCGCCAGCGGCAGCGGGCGCTGGTCCTGCGGGCAGAAGCTCTCCGCGGCCATCCAGACGAAGTCTTCCTGGCGCAGCAGCTGGCCGATCTCGGTGCCCGGCTCGCGGGTGACGATGGACAGGTCGAGGTCGTTGCGCATCAGCAGTTGCGCCGAGGAGTCGCAATGCACCTCGACCTGCACCAGCGGGTAGGCCTCGGCGAAGCGCGAGAGGATGCTGGGCAGGAAGCGCATCACATAATCGTCCGGCGTGCCGATCTTCACCGAGCCGACCATGTGCGGCTGGCGGAAGGTGTTGAACACCTCGCCCTGCAACCGCAGGATGCGCCGCGCGTAACCCAGCAGGATCTGGCCTTCCGGCGTCAGGCGCACCTGGCGGCCGTCGCGCTCGAACAGGCTGCGTTCCAGCACGTCTTCTTCCAGCCGTTTCATCTGCATGCTCACCGCCGACTGGGTGCGGTTGACCATCTCGGCGGCGCGGGTGAAGCCGCCGTGGTCGGCGATGGCGACGAAGGTGCGCAGCAGTTCGCTGTCGATGCTGGGGAAACTGCTCATTCATCAATCTCCGAGATGGGTCGCATAAGAATGATTCGTTGGATTGATCTTAGCGCGAGCAGGAAACTGCATCCAACCCCACAGGGAGGAAGCAAGATGAAAGGTCAAATCGGTTTCGTAGCAGCGTCCTATCACGTCTATAAGGTCCCGGCGGCACCGTTGTGGAATCGTGTTCTCAAACGCGTTCTGCGTTGGCATGAACTGGCCCGCCAACGTCACGAGCTCGCTAGTATGAGCGATGAGGCGCTCAAGGACATCGGTTTGAGCCGTGCCGATATCCAGCAGGAAGTCGAGCGCCCGTTCTGGATGGATTATGTTCGCCGTTGAACTTGGCCGGGCGGCACGGCTTCTCGCCGTGCTGCCCGCGCTTGAATCTGCAATCACCGTGAAACGAAAGCCATGACAAGGATGCCACGCCCATGAAAGGCCAGCCCAGCCGTTACCACCTCGCCCAAGTCAACATCGCCAAGGCCCGTGCCCCGCTGGATCAGCCGGTGATGAAGGGCTTCGTCGACCAGCTCGACCACATCAACGCCCTGGCCGAGCGCAGCCCTGGGTTCGTCTGGCGCCTGCAGACGGAGGAAGGCGATGCCACCTCCATCCGCGTCTTCGACGACCCGCTGATCATCGTCAATCTGTCCGTCTGGGAGTCGGTGGAAGCGCTCAAGGATTACGTCTATGGCGGCGAGCACCTGCAGGTGCTGCGCAACAAGCGTGACTGGATGGAGCGCCTGTCGGCGCCCAGCCTCGCGCTTTGGTGGTTGCCTGAAGGCGAGTTGCCCGATGTACAGATGGCCCGCGACCGCTTGGATCGCTTGCGGTTGGAGGGGCCTTCGGCGGACGTCTTCACCTTTGCTCGACCTTTCCCAGTGCCTGAAACAATTGCCGTGCCGGCCTGATGCAGCCAGCTCCGGCAATAGGCGTTAGGCTCTAGGGCTTGCCCCGTCCTGGAGTCCACGATGCCGACCGTAGAATCCCTGTCCCTCAAGCAAGCCCGCCGTCTGACACTGGCCGCCCAGGGCTTTGCCCTGCGCAGGCCCGGTGGCGAGGTGCAGCGTCGCCATGTGCGCAGCCTGCTGGAGCGCCTGGGTGTGCTACAGATCGATTCGGTGAACGCGCTGGTGCGCTCGCATTACCTGCCGTTGTTCTCGCGCCTGGGCAACTACTCGCCGACGCTGCTGGAAGAGGCGGCCTGGAGTGGCGGGCGGCATCGTCGGTTGTTCGAATACTGGGGGCATGAAGCCTCGTTGCTGCCGCTCGAGCTGTATCCGCTGATGCGCTGGCGCATGCGTCGCGCAGCCGAAGGGCGCGGTATCTATCAGCAATTGGCGCGCTTCGGGCGTGAGCGACAGGCGGTGATCCAGCGGGTGCTCGATGCCGTTCGCGAGCAGGGCGCGCTGGGCGCCGGCAGCCTGACTACCCGCGTGGAACGTGCCGGCCCCTGGTGGGACTGGAGCGAGGAGAAACATGCGCTGGAATGGCTGTTCGCCGCAGGCGAGGTGACGGTCGCCGGTCGGCGCGGCTTCGAGCGTCTGTACGACTTGCCGGAGCGCGTACTGCCGTCCGATCTGCTCCGGCAGCCCGAGCTGGACGAGGCCGAGGCGCAGCGCCAATTGCTGCTGCATTCCGCCCAGGCTCTGGGCGTGGCCACCGAGAAGGACTTGCGCGACTACTTCCGCCTGGACCCCGCCGACAGCAAGGCGCGGCTGGCGGAGTTGGTGGAGGCGGGCGATCTGCTGGTCGTACAGGTTCAGGGCTGGCAGGCGCCGGCCTATTGCCTGGCGGAACCGGTCCTTCCGCGCAAGGTGCGCGCCAGCGCCTTGCTTTCGCCCTTCGACTCGCTGGTCTGGGAGCGCGCCCGCACTGAGCGGCTGTTCGATTTCCGTTATCGCCTGGAGATCTACACGCCGCAGCACAAACGCGTTTACGGCTACTACGTCCTGCCTTTCTTGTTCAACGAGCACCTGGCCGCGCGGGTCGATCTGCGCTCCGATCGCGCCGCGGGAAATCTGGTGGTGCATGCCGTCCACGAGGAGGAAAAGGGATTGGGCGAGGAGGGGAACGCCGCGTTGGCGCAGCAATTGAACGAGATGGCGCGCTGGCTCGGGCTGGAACGGGTGGCGGTGAACTGCCGGCGCCCCTCAGGCGAGCGCCTGCAGGGGCTGCTGACGCAGGCCTGAAACGAAACGGGCCTCCGCAGAGGCCCGTCCGTGATCACTTGCCGCTGGCGATGCGTTTGCGGATGTGGTCCGCACGCTGCTGCGAGCCGGGGTGGGAGTCGAACATGCTGCTTTCCTGGCCGCCGCTGAGCTTGGCCAGCTTGTCGAAGGCGCTGGCCAGGCCGTTGAGGTCGATGCCGCGCTTCTTCAGCAGGTCGAAGGAGTAATCGTCGGCCGCCGACTCCTGGGACTGGGAGAACTGCGCGTTGACCAGCGCTTCACCGATTTCCCCCAGCTGCGATTGCGACAGGGCGGCGACGGTGGCATTCCCCGAGGCTGCGACGGCACCGCGGGCGGCGGCGGTTGCGTAGGCAGTCTGGGTGGCCTTCTTCACGTGGCCGAGGGCGACGTGGCCGATCTCGTGGCCGAGCACGCCTTCCACTTCGTTGTCGTTCATCAGGTCCATTAGGCCGGAGTAGACGCGTACGCAGCCATTGGCCATGGCGAAGGCGTTGACGTCTTCGGTGAGGTAGACCTTGTAGTTGATCGAGGTACCGGTCAGCGGGTTGCCCAGGGCGGCGGCTATCTTGTCCAGGCGCTGCGCGTAGGGGCTGGAGGCTGGGGCGATCTGGGCTTCGGCATCCTGCTTGGCACAGGCTTCGTCGGCGACCTGCTTGATCTCGGCATCGCTGAGGGTGGCGGCCTTCATGGCCATCATGCCCGACTGCACGAGGCTGTCGGTGTTCATGTTCTGGCAGCCGGAGAGTGCGGCGCTGGCGCCGATCAGCAGGGCGAGGAGGGAGCGGTGCAGTTGCATCGGGAATCTTCCTTGGTTGACGGTTTCCATGGCGCGGCGGCTGCCGCGCGGGGCGCCACTCTAGGTAGACGCCTGGTACCCGTCAATTGTGGGAAGAGCTCTCAGGTGTTTGCTGAGACGCGTGTCCGGTTCAGCGACGGACCTGCTTCAGGGTTTCGGCGATGAGGAAGGCCAGCTCCAGCGACTGGTCCGCGTTCAGGCGCGGGTCGCAGTGGGTGTGGTAGCGATCGCTCAGGCCGGCCTCGGTGATCGGCCGCGCACCACCGATGCACTCGGTGACGTTCTGCCCGGTCATCTCGATATGGATGCCGCCGGCGTAGCTGCCCTCGGCCCGGTGTACTTCGAAGAATTGCCGGACCTCGGCGAGGATGCGCGCAAAGTCGCGGGTCTTGTAGCCGCTGGAGGCCTTGATGGTGTTGCCGTGCATGGGGTCGGAGCTCCACAGCACCTGCTTGCCCTCGCGCTGCACGGTCTGGATCAGGCGCGGCAGGCCGTCGCCGACCTTGTCGGCACCCATGCGCACGATGAGGTTGAGGCGGCCGGGCTCGTTGTCCGGATTGAGGATGTCGATCAGGCGGATCAGCTCCTCGCTGTCCATGCTCGGGCCGACCTTCACGCCGATGGGGTTGCCGACGCCGCGGAGCATTTCGACATGGGCGCCGTCGAGCTGGCGGGTGCGGTCGCCGATCCACAGCATGTGCGCGGAGCAGTCGTACCAGCCGCCGGTGAGGCTGTCGCGGCGGATGAAGGCTTCCTCGTAGTTCAGCAGCAGTGCTTCATGGGCGGTGAAGAAGCTGGTCTCGCGCAGTTGCGGCGCGGTATCCAGGCCGCAGGCACGCATGAAGGCAAGGGTTTCGTCGATGCGGTCGGCCAGTTGCTGGTAGCGCTCGGACAGCGCCGAGTTGGCGATGAAATCGAGGTTCCACTGGTGCACCTGGTGCAGGTCGGCAAAGCCACCATTGGCGAAGGCGCGCAGCAGGTTCAGCGAGGCCGTGGACTGATGGTAGGCCTGCAGCAGCCGGTCCGGGTCCGGCACGCGGCTTTTCTCATCGAAGCCGATGCCGTTGACGATATCGCCGCGGTAAGCCGGCAAGGTCACGCCGCCGATGGTTTCATTGCCGGAGGAGCGCGGTTTGGCGAACTGGCCGGCCATGCGGCCGACCTTCACCACCGGGCAGCCGGCAGCGAAAGTCATCACCACCGCCATCTGCAGCAGCACCTTGAAGGTGTCGCGGATCTTCGCCGCGGAGAACTCGGCGAAGCTCTCGGCACAGTCGCCGCCCTGCAGCAGGAAGGCGCGACCAGCAGTGACCTCGGCGAACTGTCGGCGCAGCTCGCGGGCCTCGCCGGCGAACACCAGCGGCGGGAAGCTGGCGAGGGTGCGCTCGACCTCGCTCACGCGGTTCGCGTCGGGGTAGGCGGGCTGTTGCTGGATCGGTTTGCTTCTCCAGCTATCGGGGCTCCAGGGCAGGCTCATTGGCGGGTCTTCGCGGCTATGGACGGTATCCGCCCATGGTATCAGCTCGGCATATGGCTCGCGCGAGGTCGCCGTGGCGGTTTGCGCTGGAAAAGAAGGGACATCCTTGTCCTGGGGAACACTGGTGGGCGATCAGCCGCCCGCGCAGCGCACAGGTGTGCGCTGACGCAGGAATACCGACGAAAGACAGTGGCGGTTGGCGGATTCGCGAAGGGCGCTACGCTGGCGCATGCTCGGTTGTGCCTCTTGGGCTGTTATTCTTGCGGCTTTGCCGACCTGGCGGTCGCGGGTGGCCGTCTTGATTCGAAGGATTATTGCGTGCGCGAGCCCCTGTATTTCAATGGCAATCCGTGCCGTTCGCCGTATCCGGCGAGCCGCATTGCCATGGCTGTATCCTCCCGGAGACGGTGATGAGCGAGGAACAGTTGAGCGAAGAGTTGCTGATCGTCGAGGAGCGCGATGACTTCGGCGTCATCCGTGTCGTGGAGAGCGGTGCCTTCCGCTACCTGGAGTTCGGCGACGAGGTCGAGCAGAGCTGCGTGCTGACGGGTGATCCGAGCTGGCTGGAGTACGACTACTCGCGCGCCATGCTGGTCGGTGCGCTGTGCCATCCGCGCCCGCGCCGCGCGCTGTTCCTCGGTTTTGGTGCCGGCAGCCTGACCCAGGCCTGCCTGAAGTACCTGCCGCTGGACGAAGTGGAAGCCATCGAGCTGCGTCCGTCCATTCCGCGCCTGGCCCGCGAGCACCTCGGCCTGGCGGACGATGAGCGCCTGAACCTGCGCATCGGCGATGCCGTGCAGGAGCTGGCCGGGTGCGAGCCGGCCGACCTGATCTTCCTCGATCTCTATACCGATACCGGACCCGCGCCGGCGCACATCGGCTGGGACTTTCTCGGCGCCTGTCGCGAACGCCTGCGGCCGGGGGGCTGGCTGGTGATCAACCAGTGGAGCACCGACGACGGCCGACCCCTGGGTGCCGCACTGCTGCGCGGTCGCTTCAATCGGCATTACTGGGAATGCCCGGTGCCCGAAGGCAACGTGATCGTCTTCGTCCCCGCCGAACTGGATCAGGAGCTGAACCTGCGCGGCCTGAAGAAGCGTGTCGGCCAGCTTGAACCGAAGCTGGGCTATTCGCTGCGCCCCTACATCGAGTCACTGCGCCCGGCGCAGTGACTCTCTGCATGGATAGCCATCAGGGAATCTGATAGCTGAAGGCGAAGTTCAGCCGCGGGCTGCGCTCGTTGTTGTCCAGGGCCCGATCGCCGAAGGGCTTGGCCACTTCCATCGACACCAGGTAGTGCTTGCGGTCGGAGAAGCGCACGCCCAGCGCCGCGGAGCCGAGCTTGCCTTCGTTCAGACCGTCCTGGTTATAGCGGGTGCGCGCAGTGTCGACGACGAAGTAGGGCTGGATCTGGTTGAGCACCACACTCTGCCGCAGGAAGGAATAGTTCACCTCATAGGCGGCGCCCCAGCCCTTGTCGCCGGTGGCCTGATCGTCGGGGTAGCCGCGGCCGAAGTTTCCGCCGCCGTAGGTGACCTGCTCGGAATCCGGCAGCACGTCGTCGCTCCATTGGAAGGCGGCGGTCACCACGCCCTGCCAGTTGGAGCCGAACTGGTCCTGCTGGGCGCCGTAGCCGAGCAGGCGGGTGAAATTCTTCTTGATCGGATCCGGCGTCTCCGCGCCCATGCCGTTGAGGCCCTGGTAAACCGCCACGCTGCCGGCCCGCACGCGCTTCTCGGCGAATTGCTGGACCACGGTTTCGATCCCTACCACGCGAAGCTTGCTCTTCTGCTCGATACGGAAGGGGATGGCCGGGTAGACCAGGTCGTAACGGCTGGTGTCGTTCACCGTATAGCCGCGCAGGTTGAGGTCCCAGGTCAGGTCGCGGCGCAGCACCAGCGGAATCCCCAGTCCGGCGCTGACCCGCTCGTTCTGCCGCTTGCGCTCGAACTCCAGGCCGCTGGCCAGGCGCAGGTTCTCTCCGGGGCGCGAGTTGTACTTGCTGTAGCCGGCGAGCAGTTGCAGGCCGTTGTCACCCAGGAGCTGGCTGTAGTTCCAGGCGCGGTAGTACTCGTGGTCGTCGCCCGGCGGGTAGAGGTAGCTGAACTGCAGTTGCTCGCCCCAGCCGAGCATCGACATCACCTCGGCGTTGAACAGCCCGCGCTGCTCGCCACGGCGCGAGTCTAGGTTCATGCCGGTGTCGAAGCGCTTCTGCTTGCCCGCCAGCTCCAACACGGCGCCACCGTCGCTGGTGGTGGGCGGGTTGAGCGCCATGGCCATCTGCATGCCGGGCACCCGGCTCATCAGCACGCTGAAGCGTTCGAAGCTTTCGCGGGTCAGGGGTTTTTCCGCTTTCAGCTTCTCGATCCAGCGGTCCACGCGCATCTGGTGCACGCCCAGGTCGCCCGCAGCGCGAACCTGGCTGATGTGGCCCTCGACCAGTACGATCCGCGCGACGCCGCTGGCAAAGTCCTGGTTGGGCACGTAGGCGAACGAGATGAAGTAGCCGTCATCCTGGTAGCGCTGGGTGATGGCCTTGGCCGCCGCCACCAGCTCGCTGACCTGGATGGTGCGCTTGGTCAGTGGTTCCAGCAGCGGCTTCCAGGTCTCGACGGGGTAGTGCTTGCCGCCGGCCAGTTCGATGCGCTTGATGCGGATGCGCTGCTGGAGCACCTGTCCGGGCTGGGTTGCCGACGGTTCCGGAGCTGTGACCTTGGGGGCCTTGGGGCGAATATCGCCGCCAGGGAGGTTGGGGCGGGGAAGGGTCTGTTCGATATCGGAGCCGGGAAGCTGTATCGGGCGCTCGGCCCAGGCGAAGGGTGCAGCCAACAACAGGGGAAGGACAGCGAGTCTGCGCATCTGGCTCCTCCATGAGACCGATCTTCTTATTAAAAGACCAGGAGCCGTGGGCGGCTCCTGGTTACTACAGTATGGGCGTAAATCGGATTATTGCTTGGGCGTACCGATCGCCAATCCACCGCCCAGTCCGCCGGTCACACTACCCAGCGCGCCACCCACGGCGCCCAGCGTATTGCCCAGCAGGCCTCCCTGGCCGCTGGTGCCGCCAGTCGTACCGGCGCCAGCGCCGACTGCCACGCCTGAACCCTGGGCATTGCTGCCGATGCCCACGCCAGCGCCGGCGACCAGGCCGCCACCACCGGTGAGGCCGCTGGTCAGGCCGCCGACGGTTCCGGCCACGCCGTTGACCAGGCCCCCGACCGGATTGCTGCCGCCAGAGGCGCCACCGAGGGAGCTGGTGATGCCGCCGACCGCGCCAGTCACACCGCCGACCAGGCCACCCACCGGATTACTGCCACCGGTAGCGCCGCCGAGGGAGCCGGTGATGCCGCCCACTGCACCGGTCACACCGCTGACCAGGCCGCCCACCGGATTGCTGCCACCGGTAGCTCCACCCAGGGAGCCGGTGACACCCCCGAGCAGACCACCGCCCGGATTGCTACCGTTGACCAGGCCGCCGGCGGCACTGACTGCCTGACCCGCATTGCTGACGATTCCGCCGACCGGTGCCAGCGCCGGATTCTGGCTGGCGACCTGGTTGCCTGTCTGGGTCACAACACCGCCGACGGTGGTCAACAGGTTGTTCACCGGCGTTCCCAGTCCGGTGGCGGCGCCGACGCCGCGGGTAGTTCCTTCGACTTTGCCGACCAGGCCGGCGGTGGTACCGCTGAGCTGGGTGGTCAACTGGCTCAGCGGGCCGGTGGTGACCGCGCCGCTGAGCGAGTCGCCGAGCATGGTGATCTTGCCGCCGACACCATCCACCAGGCCGCCCACCTGGCCGGTCAGGCCGTTGAGCGGGGTGTTTGCCAGCACCGGTGCATCACCGATGGCCGCCACGGTGTCACCCAGGCTGCTCACGGCGCCGCCGGTATGGCTCACCAGGCCGGTTACGCCAGCCACGGTAGTGCCTACTGCGTTGGGGTTGTTGCCCAATTGGCCGAGGCCGTTGGTCACGCCGGTGCCGACACTGTCCACGCCTGCGCCGACTTGCTGGACCAGGCTGCCGGCATTCTGCGTGACGCCATTGCCCAGCACCGGCAGGTCAACCGTTTTCACCACGCCGCCCACGGTGCTGACGGTGTCGCCGACATTGGAGACCGCCTGGCCAGTGTTAGTCAGGATATTGCCGGTGGTGCTGGCCGGCGGAGTGGTGGTGCCGCCGCCATCGGTCCCGCCGCCATCCGTGCCGCCACCGCCAGTTCCTCCGGTCCCACCGGTCCCACCGGTCCCACCGGTACCGCCAGTACCGCCAGTTCCTCCGGTGCCGTCGGTGCCACCAGTGCCACCAGTGCCGTCGGTACCGCCTGTGCCGCCAGAGCCACCGGAGCCATCGCCGCCGGAACCGCTGTCGGCGGGTTGTTCGGAACTGCTGCCGGAAGAGTGGTGGCTGCTGCCGCCCTTGCTGCTGCAACCTTGCAGGGAGAGGGCAACGACGAGAAGGGAAAGCGCGAAAACACGGATCGGGCCTGACATGAGAAGTTCCTCCATGAGAACGTCAGTCAGCGGGCTTCCCGGTCGGTATCCGGCGCGTCGCTGAGCTGCTCTGGAGTCAGTTCTAGAGGTTTGTTTTCAGGCGCGAAATTGGAACTTGTATATAGTCGTTTTGTGAATTTTAACTATCTGATTTTAAAGTGAAAACTAAAGGATTATGACCGCCCGTCAGGGGTTTTTAATACCTTGGATATAGCGCTTTTCGCACGATGGTTCCGTTTTGCTTTTTCCGCGAGCGTTCATTTGCCCAGAAATCGACCGTCGCGGCGCTCCAGCATGGCATTCAAACCCTCTTTCGCGTCCTCGGTGGAGAGCAGTTCGCTGGCCATGGCCGGCAGCAGTCTTGCAGCTGCCTCCTCGCCCTCGTCGAGGCTTCTCCGAGCCGAGGCCAGGATTGCGCGGATGCCCAGCGGTGCCTGGGCGGCAACGCGCTGGGCCAGCCAGAGGGCGCGGGGCAGCAGCTCTTCCGGCGCGGTGACCTCCTGCACGAGGCCTATGCGATAGGCCTCGTGCGCATCGAAGGGGTCGCCGGTCAGCAGCCAGCGCATCGCATTGCCCCAGCCGGCCACCTGGTGCATGCGCAAAGTGGCCCCGCCGAAGGGAAAAATGCCGCGCTGTACTTCGAGTTGGGCGAAGCGCGCGTTGCTGGCGCAGAGATTGATGTCGGCGGCGAGCATCAATTCGATGCCCAGGGTGAAGCAATAGCCCTGCGCTGCGACCAGCAAAGGCTTGGTCAGGCGCCGCCCACCGAAGGTGCCCCAGGGGTCGGCGGAGCCTTCGGGCATGCTCCAGCCGGTGCGGAAGGTCTCGCCGATGCTGGCCAGGTCCAGACCGGCGGTGAAATGGTCGCCGTGGGCGAAAACCAGTGCGCAGCGCAGCTCGTCGTCGCGCTCGTACTCGCCAAAGGCCAGCACCAGTTGGGTGAGCATTTCCAGGTCGAAGGCGTTGCGCTTCCCGACCCGGTTCAGGCCCAGCAACAGGACGTGGTCATGGCGTTCGACAGTGATGCGCGGTTCGCTGCTGGCGGTCATGGGCGGGCTCCGGTCGGGTGGCTTGCACGGTATAGCTGGCAGGGGCGGGGTTGTCTATGGGACGACCGTTCGCCGGCCCTGTTCCGAAAAGAAACACATCGGTCAGGATTTTCCGGTATGATACGCGCCGGCCAAACGCTGGCCTCGTTTCGGATCCCGCATTTTTCCGCAGCTTTCACGCTCGGGCTGTGCGTCCGCTGTGCGGACTTCCTTGACGCATTCTTCCAATCTTCATTTCGCAAATCCCCGCTTCCAGCTGCCTGGGTGACTTCATCGTCGTACAGGGCATGCGCAGCTCGGCTATTGGGTCTTTGCGGATGTACTTAGAGGCAAAACCCATGACCCAGGAAACCGCCGGCTTCGCCGCGCTCGGTCTTCACCCCAATGTTCTCGCTGCCATTGCCGCTGTCGGTTATGAAGAGCCGTCGCCGATCCAGGCCCAGTCGATCCCGGTGATCCTCGAAGGCCACGACATGATCGGCCAGGCCCAGACCGGTACCGGCAAGACTGCCGCGTTCGCGCTGCCGTTGCTTTCGCAGATCGAACCCAGCCGCCGTGTCCCGCAGGTGCTGGTGCTGGTTCCGACCCGCGAACTGGCCCTGCAGGTTGCCACCGCTTTCGAGACCTACTCCAAGCAGATGCCGGGCGTCGGCGTCATTGCCGTCTACGGTGGTGCCCCCATGGGCCCGCAGCTCAAGGCCCTGCGCCAGGGCGCCCAGGTCGTGGTCGCCACCCCGGGCCGCCTGTGCGACCACCTGCGCCGCGACGAAAATCTGCTGTCCACCGTCAAGAGCCTGGTCCTCGACGAAGCGGACGAAATGCTCAAGCTCGGCTTCATGGATGACCTCGAAGTGATCTTCGAAGCCATGCCGTCCAGCCGTCAGAGCGTGCTGTTCTCCGCGACCCTGCCGGCTTCGATCCGCAGCATCGCCGAACGCCACCTGAAAGAACCCAAGCACGTCCGCATCGCCGCCAAGACCCAGACCGTCGCCCGCATCGAGCAGGTGCACCTGATGGTCCACGCCGACCAGAAGCCGGCGTCGATCCTGCGCCTGCTGGAAGTCGAACAGTTCGACGCCCTGATCGGCTTCGTCCGCACCAAGCAGGCCACCCTGGATATCGCCGAGCTGCTCGAGCGCCAGGGCTACCGTGCCGCCGCGCTGAACGGCGATATGCCGCAGGCGCAGCGTGAGCGCGTGATCGAGTCCCTCAAGGATGGCTCGCTGGACATTGTCATCGCCACCGACGTTGCTGCTCGCGGCCTGGACGTGGCGCGCATCACCCACGTACTGAACGTGGACATGCCCTACGATCCGGAATCCTACGTGCACCGTATCGGCCGTACCGGCCGTGCCGGCCGCGAAGGCCGCGCCCTGCTGCTGGTGACCCCGCGCGAACGCCGCATGCTGCAGGTGATCGAGCGTGTGACCGGGCAGAAGGTCGGCGAAGTTCGCCTGCCGGACGCCGAGACCGTGCTGGAAGCCCGCCTGAATCGCCTGGCCACCGGCCTGCAACCGCTGCTGGCCAACGCTGTGGCCAACCGTGGCGCCGTGCGCGACGAGCTGTGCCGTCGCCTGGGTACCGACATGGACACCCTGGCCGCCGTGCTGCTGGCCAAGCTCACCGAAGGCAAGGCGTTGGACCTGGAATCGGTCCGCCGCGAACAACCGCTGACCCCGGCGGCTCCGCGCGAGCGCAGCGGTGACCGTTACGAGCGCAGCGAACGTGGCGATCGCCCCGAGCGCGGCGACCGTCCGGAGCGCAGCGGCGAGCGTCGCACCATGGCTCCGCCGTCGGAAGGCAAGGCGCGCTGCCGTACCGCCCTGGGCGCCCGTGATGGCGTGCAGGCGAAGAACCTGCTGGGCGCCATCCTCAACGAGGGTGGCCTGTCCCGCGAGGCCATCGGCCGCATCCAGATCCGCGAGACCTTCAGCCTGATCGAGCTGCCGGAAGAGAACCTCGAGCGTCTGCTGACCAAGCTCAAGGACACCCGCGTCGCCGGCAAGGCCCTGCGCCTGCGTCGTTATCGCGAAGACTGATTCGTCAGTTTCTCGCGAATGAAAAAGCCCCGCCTTGGCGGGGCTTTTTCGTTTCCGGCATCGGCCGGTGCATGCCCTTTAGGAGCGAGCTTGCTCGCGAACCGCCCAACTCCGACGCTGTAGCGAGAAGTTCACGAGCGAGCCCGCACCTGCAAAAGAGCAGTCAGTCGAAGCGGTAGATATCCATCCCCAGCGCGCCAAGCGTGAAGCCGGCGTGCTCCACCGTCATCGCCGAACCGCCGGCGCCGCGGGCGAAGTACAGCGGCAGCAGGTGCTCGTCGCGTGGGTGGTTGCGTACCGCGTAGGGAGCCTGCCGGCGATAGTCGAACAAGGCGGCTTCGTCGTCGGCTTCCAGCCGCGCCACCATCCAGTCGCGGAACGCCTTGGCCCAGGGGGTGATCACCTCGGGGCCTGCGTGCCAGTCCAGTTCGCCCAGGTTGTGGGTGATGCTGCCTGAGCCGATCAGCAGGATGCCTTCATCGCGCAGTTTGCGCAGGGCAGCGCCGACCCGGTGCTGCATGGGGGCGCCGAGGCGGCTGGGCAGGGACAACTGCACGACGGGGATGTCGGCTTCCGGGTACATCAGGCTCAGCGGCACCCAGGCGCCGTGGTCCAGCGGGCGTTCGGGGTCGAGGGTGGCAGGCAGGCCGGCCTCGGCCAGCAGTTCAGCGACTCGCTGCGCCAGCTCCGGCGAGCCGGCGGCCGGGTACTGCACGGCGTAGAGCTCGGGCGGAAAGCCGTAGAAGTCGTGCCAGGTGTCCGGCATGGGCGACGCGGTGATGCGCAGGTCGGGCGTTTCCCAATGGGCGGAAACCACCAGGATGGCCTTGGGGCGCGGCAATTCGCGGGCCAGACGTTTCAGGGGGGCGTCGCTGGCGCCGGGATCCAGAGCCAGCATGGGGGAGCCGTGGGAGATGAAGAGGGCAGGGAGCATGACGAACCTCGCTACTTGAATACCTCTATGTTCACGCGCTCAAAGATCGAAATCCAGTATAGGTTTTTGACTTTAATGATCGTAAGAATCGATGTTTGACGCGATATCTCCCGCAGCCTGCTTCGCTGCAAAAGTGCCAACTGGGTTGCAGAGTGGCGGAGCCAGCCGCCATAAGACGCTTTGAGGGGATGTCAGTCGGACTATGCGTTAGAGTTTGCGGAAATTTCCGAAACAGATGGCGAATTCAGCTATGCAGCAAGGCGAACAAGTCCTGATGCTCGAGATCGGCGACTGCCTCCGTCTGGAGGACGGTACCGAAATCTGCGTGCAGCGGGTCCGCGGTGATCAGGTGCGGCTGAAGATTCTCGAGGCCGGAGAAAGTCAGCGCGAGCGGCGCGGCGCCTGGTGGCGCTGGCTGTTGCCCCGCGCTTTGCGCAGTGTTTGAGCAGGTGATCTATGCAGCATGAGTTCTGGCAGTCGCGCTGGGCGCGCAATGAAATCGGTTTCCATCAGCAGTCGGTGAATCCCGGACTGCAGCGCAACTGGCCGGGCCTGGGGTTGCCCGAGGAGTCGCAGGTGCTGGTGCCGCTCTGCGGCAAGAGCCTGGACATGCTCTGGCTGGCCCAGTGGGGATATCACGTGCTGGGAGTCGAACTGGCCGAGCGCGCTGCCGTCGACTTCTTCACCGAGCTGGGTGTCACTCCGCAGGTCACCGAGGATGGCGCGCTGCGCCGCTACAGTTTCGAGCGCCTGGAGATTCTCCAGGGCGATTTCTTCGATGTCACCGCTGAACAGGTGGCGGGGTGCAGCGCACTGTACGACCGCGCGGCGCTGATCGCCTTGCCGCCGGACCTGCGTGCTGACTATGCGGCCCATCTGCAGCGCATCCTGCCGTCTCGCTCACGCGGGCTGCTGGTGACCCTGGAATACCCTCAGGCCGAGATGGATGGCCCGCCGTTCGCCGTGCTGGCGCCGGAAGTGCACGAGCTCTTCGCCGAGGACTGGGAGGTGACGGAGGTGGAGCGCCTCGATGTGCTGGCGGAGAACCCGAAGTTTCTCAAGCGTGGCGTCGGTCATCTGGACGAAGTGGTGTTCACGCTCCGCCGGGGCTGAATCGCAGGTATGAAAAAGGGCGACCCGAGGGTCGCCCTTTTTTGTCGCGTCGAAGCTTAGCGGCCGGCGGCGCGCAGGGCTTCGATGCGGTCTTCCAGCGGCGGGTGGCTCATGAACAGGCCGGCGAGGCCATGCTTGAGGTTGCCGTTGATACCGAAGGCCTGCAGCGAGTCGGGCATCTGCACCGGCACACCCTGTTCGGCGCGCAGACGTTGCAGGGCGGCGATCATCGCGCCGGTACTGGCCAGGCGGGCGCCGGCTTCGTCGGCGCGGTATTCGCGTTTGCGCGAGAACCACATGACGATGATGCTGGCGAGGATACCCAGGACCAGTTCGGCGAAGATGGTCGCGACGAAGTAGCCGATGCCCGGGCCGTCTTCGTTCTTCAGGATCACCTTGTCGACGAAGTTGCCGAAGATGCGCGCGAAGAACATCACGAAGGTGTTCACCACGCCCTGGATCAGCGCCAGGGTGACCATGTCGCCGTTGGCCACGTGGCCGATCTCGTGGGCGAGTACGGCTTTCACTTCTTCAGGCGAGAAGCGCTCCAGCAGGCCCTGGCTGACCGCGACCAGCGCGTCGTTGCGGTTCCAGCCGGTGGCGAAGGCGTTGGCCTCGTAGGCGGGGAAGATACCCACTTCCGGCATCTTGATGCCGGCTTCGCGGGACAGCTCTTCCACGGTCTGCAGCAGCCACTGTTCATGACGGGTGCGCGGCTGGCTGATGATCTCGGTGCCGGTGCTCATCTTCGCCATCCACTTGGAGATGAACAGCGAAACCAGGGAGCCGGCGAAGCCGAAGACGGCACAGAAAATCAGAAGGCTACCGTAATTCTGGCCGGTGAATCGGTCCACGCCGAGCAATTTCAGGGTGATGCTGGCGATCACCAGAACTGCCAGGTTGGTGGCCAGGAACAACAGGATGCGCATCATGGCGTAAAGCTTCTCCTCACGGTGACGGGGCGAAAGCCGCCTTGGAATGCGGCTTTCCGGATCGCCGGGCGCAACGCGCTCGGGATCGCTGAATAGTATGCGGGGTATATACGGATGGCCCCCAGGTGATTCAACTCGGGGACTATTTCAACTTGTGTCGTCTGCCTGTACTACGAGCGCCCCAGGTCGCTCTCGAAGAGTAGACGGGTCAGCCGGGCGATGCGTTCCCCGTGCCGGCTGGCCAGTGCATCGCGCAGCTGGTTGGCCAGCGTGGCCTGGTCGCGGCGCACGCTGGGCGGCAGTTCCTGGTCGTCGCGCACGGCATGGGGGACGAGGCGGGTCAGGCGCAGGAAGGCTTTTTCGCTGAGCACCGCCTGGTCCAATGCTTCGTAACGAATGGTTGCCTCGAAGCGCAGGTAGCCTTCTTCGGCCAACCACAGCAGCGCGCCCAGACAGCTCTGGTGGCGGGTGCTGGGCAGGCCGAATTCGTCGGGCTCTTCCCGGCCGATCAGGTCCTCGACGTAGAGGGCGATCTTGCGCGGGAAGGCCTGGTAGAGCGTCAGCAGGCCGCCGGCTGCGTCCTTGTAGAAGTCGTCGATCTGCAGATCCATCAGTTCACTGGCGATGATTTATTGGCGATAGCTTTTCAGGAAGTTGCCGATGCGTCCGATGGCCTGTTCCAGGTCATCGAGTCGAGGCAGGGTAACGACCCTGAAGTGATCCGGCCAGGGCCAGTTGAAGGCGGTGCCCTGAACGATGAGCAACTTCTCGGAAAGCAGCAGGTCGAGGACGAACTTCTCGTCGTTGTGGATCGGGCAGACCTTCGGGTCGATGCGCGGGAAGGCGTAGAGCGCGCCCATGGGCTTCACGCAACTGACGCCGGGAATGTCGTTGAGCAGTTCCCAGGCGCGGTTGCGCTGCTCCAGCAGGCGGCCGCCCGGCAGCACCAGGTCGTTGATGCTCTGGTAGCCGCCCAGCGCTGTCTGGATGGCGTGCTGGCTCGGCACGTTGGCGCACAGGCGCATGTTGGCGAGGATATCCAGGCCCTCGATATAGCTCTGTGCCTTGTGCTTGGGGCCTGAAATGGCGATCCAGCCGGAGCGGAAGCCCGCCACGCGGTAGGACTTGGACAGGCCGTTGAAGGTCAGGCAGAGGACGTCCGGCGCCAGCGACGCGGTGGAGATGTGCTGGGCCTCGTCGTAGAGGATCTTGTCGTAGATCTCGTCGGAGAAGATCACCAGGTTGTGCTGGCGCGCCAGCTCGACGATGTCCAGCAGCACTTCCTTCGAGTAGACCGCGCCGGTGGGGTTGTTCGGGTTGATCAGCACCAGCGCCTTGGTATTGCTGGTGATCTTCGCCTTCATGTCGGCGACGTCGGGGAACCAGCCGGCCTGCTCGTCGCACAGGTAATGCACCGGCTTGCCGCCGGAGAGGGCGACCGAGGCGGTCCACAGCGGATAGTCGGGCGCCGGAATCAGCACCTCGTCACCGTTGTTGAGCAGCGCCTGCAGGGCCATGACGATCAGCTCGGATACGCCGTTGCCCAGGTAGATGTCCTCGATGCCGACGCCTTCCACCTGCTTCTGCTGGTAGTACTGCATTACTGCCTTGCGCGCGCTGAACAGGCCCTTGGAGTCGCTGTAGCCCTGGGCGGTGGGCAGGTTGCGGATGACGTCCTGGAGGATTTCGTCCGGCGCCTCGAAACCGAACGGCGCCGGGTTGCCGATGTTCAGCTTGAGGATGCGATGGCCTTCCTCTTCCAGGCGTTTGGCGTGCTTGAGCACGGGCCCGCGAATGTCGTAGCAGACGTTGGCGAGCTTGTTCGATTTGGTGACCTGCATGATCTGGGATTCCGAAATAGTCCGCGGCCGGCGACTTGGCAGGCTGTAACGCGGGTGACAGACTGGCGTCAAATGATGGGTTCGGAAGTGCTTTTCCCTGGTATCGACCCTGAAAATCGACAGGAAAACAGTGGATTTCTCGAAAAAGTAGAGTTTTTAAGGCTTTTCTATCGCGAGAATGTCTCTGTGCGGCAGATTCTGAACCTGACGTTAACCACGCGCATCATACGTGCGGCCCGATTCCCGGAAAAGGAGGCATCGGGCATTTTTTCCATTAATGGAGGCAGATCGATGGAAAAGCTGGAAAAGCCCCTGGATTCCTGGCGTGACGAACTCACCGACGAGCAGTTCCATGTCTGCCGTCTGGGCGGCACCGAGCGCGCCTTCACCGGCGAATACCACGACACCAAGACACCCGGCATCTACCACTGCGTGTGCTGCGGTACCGCGCTGTTCGATTCCGACGCCAAGTACGACTCCGGCAGCGGCTGGCCGAGCTATTTCCAGCCGGTCAATGGCGAGGTGGTCAAGGAGTTGGAAGACTTCAGCCATGGCATGCACCGCATCGAAGTACGCTGCGGCAAGTGCGATTCGCACCTGGGCCACGTCTTCCCCGACGGCCCGCGGCCGACCGGGCTGCGCTACTGCATCAATTCGGCGTCGTTGAAGTTGGTGCCTAAAGAGTGACCTCAAGGCCCGCCACCGAGCGGGCCTTTTGGCTTTTTGTAGGAGCGAGCTTGCTCGCGAACCCGTCCAGTTCGGTTGCCGCCGGAAAGTTCGTTCGCGAGCAAGCTCGCTCCTGCAGGGTGATGAGGGGGCATTCAGTGGGTGATTCGCGATCAATTGAATTGCACACAATTTAATTGATCACTATTCTTCAATCTCCCACTTTTCCGGAGCCATGTCCGATGAGCGATGCACTGCTGAATATTCCCGTGACTACCATCAAGGGCGAACAGAAGACCCTGGCCGATTTCGGCGGCAAGGCGTTGCTGGTGGTGAATACCGCCAGCCAGTGCGGCTTCACTCCGCAGTACAAGGGGCTGGAGAAGCTCTGGCGGCAGTACAAGGACAGGGGCCTGGTGGTACTCGGTTTCCCCTGCAACCAGTTCGGCAAGCAGGAGCCTGGTAACGAAGGGGAAATCACCCAGTTCTGCGAGTTGAATTTCGGCGTGAGCTTCCCGCTGTTCAAGAAGATCGACGTCAACGGCGCCGAGGCCCACCCGCTTTATGTGCAACTGAAGAAGCGCGCGCCGGGCCTGCTGGGCAGCCAGGGCATCAAGTGGAACTTCACCAAGTTCCTGATCGGCCAGGACGGTCAGTTGGTCAAGCGCTTTGCCCCGACCACCAAGCCCGAGCAACTGTCCGCCGAGATCGAAGCGCTGCTGTGATGAAAGACGCTGTATCCCTGCCCGCAGAGCTGCAACTGGACAACCAGCTGTGCTTCCGCCTGTACGCCGTGTCCCGCGCGGTGATCCGTGGCTACCGGCCGATGCTCGAAGCGCTCGGCCTGACCTACCCGCAGTACCTGGCCATGCTGGTGCTCTGGGAGTGGCAGGCCGAGCCGCCGGAGCAGCCTTCGGTGAAGGCCCTGGGCGAACGGTTGATGCTTGACTCCGGCACCCTCACGCCGCTGCTCAAGCGCCTGGAGCAACTGGGCCTGGTGCAGCGCCGTCGCGCGCAGCATGACGAGCGTGAGGTGCACCTGGGCCTGACGTCGGAGGGGGCGGCATTGCGCGAGAAGGTGCTGCCGCTGCGGGAGGAACTGCTGTGTCGCAGTGGTATCGACCTGAGCGTCACCGATGGCCTGCGCGAGCAGTTGGACGGCCTGCTGCGGCAATTGACCCAGCTGGACGCCTGAGTCAGCCGCGCGACCGGGTACCGGCCCAGCGTTCGAGGATGGCGGCCAGCTCGTCGCGGTGGAAAGGCTTGGCGAGGTAATCGTCCATGCCGGCGGCGCGACAGCGTTCGCGCTCGTCCGGCAGGGCATTGGCGGTCAGGGCGATCACCGGCAGGCTCGGCCAGCGGCCGCTCTCGCGGATCTCGCGGGTGGCTTGGTAGCCGTCCATCACCGGCATGTTGCAGTCCATCAGCACCAGGTCGAATTCGGCGCTGGCGAGCTGCTGCAACGCCTCCTCGCCATTGTTGGCGATGCCCACCTGGCACCCCAGTTTCTGCAACAGGCCGCGCGCGACCAGTTGGTTGACCGGGTTGTCCTCCACCAGCAGCACGCGGGCGGAGAATTGCTCCAGTGCCGCAGTGCCCGGCGCTTTTGCCGTGGGTAGAGGCTGGTGCTCGAACGCCTGTTTCAGTGCCTGGTAGAGCACGGCGCGCGACAGCGGGCGCGCCAGCTGCCGCAAGGGCGCCAGGCGCTGGGCCATCTCGGGCTCGAGGAAGTTGCCATAGGCCGTCACCAGCAACACCGGCTTGGTGACGTTCTGGCGCAGGCCGATCAGGCAGTCCGGGCAATCCGAGAGCAGCGCGTCCAGCTCCACTCCGGCCAGGCTGGCGTCGATGTCCAGGCGCTGGTAGTCCACGCCCCATGCCGGCAGCCAGCTCTGCAGCAGCGCGGCCAGCCCGCTGCTGGCGGCGCACTGCACGATCAGCTTGCCGTTCAGTTGCGCCAGCGGTTGTGCGGGTTCCAGCGTCGTCAGGGGCAGGGTGACGGCGAACTCGCTGCCCAGGCCCGGTTCGGAGGTGACGCTCAGCTCGCCTTGCATCGCCTCACAGAGCTTGCGCGTCAGCGCCAGGCCCAGCCCGGTGCCGCCATACTGGCGGGCAATGCCGGCGTCGGCCTGGGTGAAGGGCTGGAAGATCTTCTGCAGGGCCTCGGGCGCCACGCCGATGCCGGTGTCGCGGACGCTGATGTGCACGCCATGGTCCAGAGGATCGACGCGGACATCCACACGGCCGAAGCGGGTGAACTTGAGGGCATTGGACAGCAGGTTGCTGATCACCTGGCGCACCCGGGTCGGGTCGCCGGAAAGCTGGGCCGGCAGCTGCGGGCTGATCAGGCAGGTGAGTTCCACGGCGGGACCGGCGTTCTGCGACAGCAGGCTGGCGGTGTCTTCCACGAGGGTACCGAGGTCGAAGGGGATCTGCTCCAGCTCCAGTTGGCCGGCCTCGAACTTGGAGAGGTCGAGTACGTCGTTGAGCAGGTCCACCAGCACCTTGCCCGAATCATGGGCGATGGACAGCTGCTGGCGCTGCTCGGCGGTGAGCGGGCCGTCCAGCGCCAGACCGAGCATGCCCAGCAGGCCGTTGAGCGGCGTGCGGATCTCGTGGCTCATGTTGGCCAGGAAGCTGCCACGTGCCTGGGCCATGGCCAGGGCGTTCTGCCGGGCCTGCTCCAGTTCCTGGTTGGACAGGGTCAGGCGCGCGTTGGCTGCCTTCAATTCGGCGGTGCGGGCGGCGACGATGCTTTCCAGTTCTTCCAGATACTGGGTCAGGCGGTCCTCCGCCTCGCGGCGCTGTTCCATCTCCACCGAGATGCGGTTGAGCTGGCGATTGGTGACCTCCACCAGCACACCGATCTCGTCGCGCTCATGGCCTCGCGGGCAGGGCAGTCGCAGGCGGGAGGGCGAGCGCGGGTCGTGGCGGGACAGGGCTTCGATCAGGCTCACCAGGGGCTTGGTCAGCAGCGCGTAGAAGAGCACCAGCAGGATCAGTGAGAGCATCAGGCTGCGGATGAAGCCGGAAATGAAGGTCATCCCGGCGCGGCGCAGGAAGTCGTTGCCGAAGACGAAGGTGTCGATCTCCAGGCGCAGCACGCCGAGCGATTCTGCTGGGGCATGCTCGACGAACAGCGGTTCCTCGTAGGTGCGCTGCTGGCCGAAGAGGAAATCGCTCAGGCCTCGCAGGTGGCTTTCCGCCGGTGGTCGGTCGGCGCTGGCCAGGGGCACGCCGGCGTTATCGATGATCTCGGCGCGGATCACCGCAGGCGAGCGCAGCAGTCCCACGACCAGTTCCTGGGCCAGTTCGGCGTCGATGTTGTAGGCGATGCGGGCGGCGGGGTTGTGGCTGACGTCCAGCAGGGCGCGCACTTCGCGGTTGATGGAGGCGTCCTGGCTGGCATAATCGACGCCTACCTGGATGAGGCTCAGCAGGGTGCCCAGGATGAACGCCACCAGCACCGTCAGGCTGGCCTGCTTGAACGAGAGGCGATGAGTGAGCGCAATATCCATGGTTGCGGAGCGTCGCCTCGCAGAAGCTTTCCTGCGGCGTAGCATAGCCCATCGGAACCGTCTGTCGGGATAGCCCGAAGGCGAAGAAATTCCCGGTTCTCAACCCGTAGAGCCGCGTCGAAGAATATGGAGACCCGCGTGGATTCTCGTCTGAACGATTTTCTCGCCCGCGCCGAAGCGCTGATGGTGCGCCTGGAGCCTTTGCTGCCCGCCGTCCGCGAAACGCTGGACTGGCAGCACAGCCTGGCGGCGCGCTGGCATCGCGACGGCCGCAGCGGTTACCTGCAACCGCTCAAGGTCAGCCTCGACCTGCGCCTGGACGACCTGCTGGGCGTCGACCGGCAGCGCGAGCAACTGGCGCGCAACACCCGGCAGTTCGTTGCGGGCCAACCGGCCAACCATGCGTTGCTGTGGGGCGCCCGCGGCACCGGCAAGTCCTCGCTGGTCCGCGCGCTGCTGGCGGAGCTGGCCGGCGAAGGACTGCGCCTGATCGAGATCGAGCGCGACCACCTCGCCGACCTGCCGCGCGTGGTCGAGCAGATCCAGGGGCTGCCGCAGCGCTTCGTGCTGTTCTGCGACGACCTCTCGTTCGACGCCGGCGAAGGCGACTTCCGCGTCCTCAAGAGCGTGCTCGACGGCTCGCTGGAGCAGGCGCCGGACAACGTGCTGCTCTACGCCACGTCCAACCGTCGCCATCTGGTCTCGGAGAAGCAGAGCGACAACGAGAACTGGAAGATGGTCGATGGCGAGTTGCACCCCAACGAAGCCGTCGAAGACAAGATCGCCCTGTCCGACCGTTTCGGCCTGTGGCTGTCCTTCTATCCCTTCACCCAGGAGCACTTCCTCAGCGTGGTGCGTCACTGGGTCGAGGTGCTCGCGCAGAAGTCCGGGCTCGCTGCCTGGACCTGGGACGAGGCGCTGGAGAAGGAAGCCATCCGCTGGGCGCTCGGGCGCGGCAACCGTAATGGCCGCTGTGCCTATCAATTCGCCCGCTACTGGGTGGGCAGACAATTGCTGGAAGGAGAGACCCCATGATCGATCTGCAACAGGCCGGTGCCGGCCTTGGCGGCTACGCGCTGCTGGCCGCCCAGGCGGAGTCGCTGTTTGCCGACGAGCGCGATTTCATCGCCAACGCCTCGCAGTTTTCCGCGTTCCTGTTCAACGAGTTGGCGGACCTGAACTGGGCCGGCTTCTACCTGAACCGCAACGAGGAACTGGTGCTCGGCCCGTTCCAGGGCAAGGTCGCCTGCGTGCGCATTCCCTTCAGCAAGGGCGTGTGTGGCGCCGCGGCGCGCACCCGGGAAACCCAGCGTGTCGAAGATGTGCACGCATTCCCCGGCCACATCGCCTGTGACAGCGCCTCCAACAGCGAGCTGGTGGTGCCGCTGGTGAAGGACGGCCGCCTGATCGGCGTGCTGGATCTGGACAGCCCGAAGGTTGGCCGATTCAGTGAGGAGGACCAGGCAGGTATCGAACGCCTGGTGGAGATTTTCCTGCGCCTCTCCGACTGCTGATCCGCGCCCATGAAAAAGCCCCGCCTAGGCGGGGCTTTTTCGTTCATGCAGGAAGATCAGCGCTTGGCCATGATCTTGGCGATGATCTGCAGCTCACCCTGGACGATTTCGGCGAGGGCAGGGCGGGCCAGGGTGCGCTCGAAATGCGCTGCCAGCTTCGGCCAGCGTTGGGCGTCCAGTTCTTCCTCGCCGTGGCGCAGGTTTACCAGCTGGCAGGCGATGGCGATGTCGGCGAGGCTGAAACGGTCGTCGACGAACCATTGCTGCTGGCACAGGCACTTTTCCAGGTAGTCGAAGTGTTCGGGGAGCTTCTCCTGCATGGCGCCTTTGACCGCCACTTCATCGCAGACCTTGCCCATCAGCGGCTTGAGCAGGCGGTTGCGGAACACGGTGAAGGTGGTCAGCGGCGCCAGCTCGTAGTCGGCGTACTTCTCCAGCCAGTTGATCCGTGCGCGGGACTCGGCGCCTGTGCCGCACAGCGGGTCGCGCTGCGGGTCACGGTCTTCCAGGTAATGGCAGATGACGCTGGAGTCGGCGAGGGTGAAGTCACCATCGCGGATCGCCGGTACGCGACGCAGCGGGTTGAGTTCGCGGTACCAGTCCGGCTGGTTGAACGGGTTGATGTTCTCCAGTTGGTAATCGAAGCCTTTCTCGGCCGCGAACAGGCGGACTTTGCGAACGAAGGGGGACAGCGGGGCGCCGAAGACGACGAGGCTCATGCAAGGCTCCTGGGGCGAAGGTGGCCGGGTTGGTGATTCGACGACGGATCAGTCGTAAAGGTTCTTCTTCTTCCAGATATCGTCTTCGTCCAGCGCCTTGAGGCCGTCGCCCAGTTCGCTCTGTTCATCCACGGCGGGCTGGGAGGTTTCCAGTACCAGAGCGTTGGCGTGGGCCAGCTGGGCTTCCATCTGCTTGAGCTGCGCCTGGTAGCGGCCGATCTCCGGTTGCTTCTGCAGGTACTGTGCGCCGCGCTCGAAGGCCAGGCGTGCCTGCCGCGGTTGGCCCTGCTGGAGCGCCTGCTGGCCGAGGTTGCCGAAGAACTCTATATGGAGGAGGGTGAGCAGGTGGCGGATTTCCTTCACCCATTTCTGCGCTTCCACCCGAGGCAGCATGTTGTCCTGGGCGCAGCGGGTAAGCTGGGCATGCAGCGCTTCGAAGAGGAAGCGCACGTCCTTGGCCTTGGCCTCGGTGAGGATCGGTTGTGGCGCATTCTTGACCGGAATGGACTCGCCCTTGGCCACCAGGCCGCGCAGCTCTTCAATTCGCTGCCTGAGCGCAGCGTTCTGCTTGTCGACGGCCAGCAGGCGTTCGCTGAGGCTCAGTTCGAAGCCGCTGAGCAGCAGCTTCAGTGCCGGCGACATGAATTGGCCGGGCAGGGATTCGGAAACATCGGCGCAGCGCCGGCAGCGGTCGGCCAGATCGGCCTTCAGGCGCGCCTGCTCCAGCTTGCGGTTTTCCACCAGATGGTTGATGTAGCCGATAGCGACCAGCAGGGCGATACCGACGAGAACCAGGACCGTAATGACGATTGGCGACACCGTGGAGTGCTCCGGATGTTTTCCGCGAGTGTAATGTCTTAGTGATACTGCTGATAGCGGCAGCTCGGTTTTTACCCAGAAGTCTTTGATTTAAAAATAATTTCTCTGAAGGGTTGACGACCCTTCAAAGCCTCCCTAGAATGCGCGCCACTTCGACGCGAAACGCAGAATTTGCCGCAGCGACGAAGTCGGAAAGATGTTAAGTTCCGGGCCGCGTCCCCTTCGTCTAGTGGCCTAGGACACCGCCCTTTCACGGCGGTAACAGGGGTTCGAGTCCCCTAGGGGACGCCATTGCGGGAATAGCTCAGTTGGTAGAGCACGACCTTGCCAAGGTCGGGGTCGCGAGTTCGAGTCTCGTTTCCCGCTCCAGATTCTCGATCATTGCCTCTGGCAGTGACCGAAAGATGAAATGGCGTTACCCTTCGGCGAAAGCTGAAGGTTGCAACAAGTTGATGCGGGAATAGCTCAGTTGGTAGAGCACGACCTTGCCAAGGTCGGGGTCGCGAGTTCGAGTCTCGTTTCCCGCTCCAAATCGGAACGCCGCCTCTCTAGGCGGCGTTTTCGTTAACCTGAGGCGCAAGCTGAAGGTTACTGCAAGTTGATGCGGGAATAGCTCAGTTGGTAGAGCACGACCTTGCCAAGGTCGGGGTCGCGAGTTCGAGTCTCGTTTCCCGCTCCAGAATCGAAACGCCGCCCTTCGGGGCGGCGTTTTCGTTTGTGCGATGAAAATCTTACCGCCGCCGCGCACCATCCTCTACGGGCCGAATTCCGGCTGCCATCCTTGGCCTCTCTTCTGCATTCATTGCTCCGCCGTGGGCTTGGGGCTTCCCCGCTATCTACCGGCAAATCCGCTCTGGCGCCTGTATTGAGGAAAATTCCGACGCAGCCCTGAGGGGATTCTCGTTTGTCGCCTCAGACAGGTACCAGAGAATGCCAGCGCTCGATCGTTGTGCGATGGAGCGGGGCTCGTTCGTGCCGCCTGTCGGCGGCGGGGATGGAGATTGTGGGGCGCTCAGGTGAGGTGGTCATGCGGATGTGGGAGTCAATGGATCGCCCCGAGTCTGGCCGCCATGGGCGTCAATCGAGCGCGGGCGGAGGCGGTGTCCTGTCGGTATTCGATTTCGACGGCACCTTGACCCGCCATGACAGCTTCCTGCCGTTCCTCTGGTTCGCCTTCGGTACGCTCGGATTCGTCCGACGCCTGCCCGCCATGCTGCTGCCGAGCCTGGCTTTCCTCTTGCGCCGGATCAGCCGCGATGAGCTAAAGGCGCGCCTCCTCGCGGTTTTTCTCGGAGGTATCGACGCGCAATGGCTTGCCGTCCGTGCGCAAGCCTACTGCCGGTTCGTCTGGGGCTACCTGCTGCGGCCGGAAGGGTTGCGCGGCGTGGCCGCAGAACTGGCGTCCGGGGCCGAAGTGACGCTTTGCTCGGCGTCCCCTGCGCTGGTGCTGCGACCTTTCGCCGAGCGCCTGGGCGTGGGGCTGATCGGCACCGAACTGGAGGTGATCGATGGCCGTATCACCGGCCGCATCGCCGGCGGCAATTGCCGCGCCGAGAACAAGGTGCTGCGCCTGCAGGCCAAGTACGGCCCCCTGACGGCTTACCGGCTGCGCGCCTGGGGCGACACCCAGGGCGACCATGCGCTGTTGCGCGCCGCACAGGACCCGCATTGGCGGGCCTTCCATCCGCGCTGGCGGCGAAAGATCGGCGCAGACCGGCCCGCCACCTGATCCGAAGGGTGGCCGGATCGATCCGGCCGACATTTCATTATCGAGAGTCGCAATCGTGGAACAGACACATATTGGTTTCCCCCCGTTGACCGTCGCGGTCTTTGTCGGGCTTGCCCTGGCGGCCCTTCTGCTGGACATGGTGAGCCACCGCGACAACAAGCCCATCTCCCTGGCGGGGGCGGCGGGCTGGTCAATCTTCTGGGTCGCCATTTCCCTGAGCTTCGCCGGGTTCCTTTACGTCCAGCATGGTTCCCAGGTGGCCAGTCTGTTCCTTACCGGCTATGCGCTGGAAAAGGTGCTGAGCGTCGACAATCTGTTCGTCTTCATCGCCATCTTCGCCTGGTTCAAGGTGCCGGATGGCCTGCGCCACCGCGTTCTGTACTGGGGAATCATCGGCGCCATCGTGTTCCGCGCCATCTTCGTGGCCATCGGTACGGGGCTGTTGGCGTTCGGTCCGTGGGTGGAGATCGTCTTTGCCGCGATCGTCGCCTGGACCGGCGTGATGATGCTCAGGGGTGGCGGCGACGATGACGGCGAGGAGGACTATTCCCGGCACCTGGCCTATCGCTTCGCCAGCAAGCTGTTCCCGGTCTGGCCGAAGCTGCTGGGCGGGCGTTTCTTCGTGGCGCGCAAGCAGCTCGAGGTGGAAGTGTGCAAGCCGGAGCACAAGGGCCTCAGCCTGGCCGCCAAGGGTGCGCTGTTTGCCACGCCACTGTTCCTCTGCCTGGTGGTGGTCGAGGTGTCGGACGTGCTGTTCGCCTTCGACTCGGTTCCGGCAGTGATCGCAGTGAGCCGCGAGCCGCTGATCGTCTACTCGGCCATGCTGTTCGCCATCCTCGGGCTGCGCACGCTGTATTTCGTGCTTGAAGCGCTCAAGCGCTACCTCGTGCACCTGGAGAAGTCGGTGGTGGTGCTGCTGTTCTTCATTGCCGCCAAGCTGGGGCTGAATGCCACGGATTCCCTGTTCCATCACGGCTACAGCATCGATGCCAACACCAGCCTGGTGGTCGTGCTGGCGGTCCTGGCGGTGGGGATTGTGGCGAGCCTGCTGTTCCCGCAGAAGGAGGAGGTCGAGGGGGAGGCTTCCGAACGCTGATCCTGCCCGGCATGAAAAAAAGCCCGCGAATGCGGGCTTTTCTCGTTGTGCCGGCTCAGGCTGCTGCTGGCTCCTCGCGGGGGACGAACAGGCGGCGGGTGGCCAGCAGGTGGATGATGAAGCCGATCAGCGCGGCCCCCAGCAGGCCCACGCCCAGGCGGGTGAACATGCCGCCGGTGTCGGAGAGGTCCTGGAGGCGGTCCAGGCGGTCGAAGTGCGCCGGGTCGGCGTTGGCGTAGGCGATCTGCAGCACGGTACCTTCGGGGTACTTGTCGGCGTTGCTACCGGCCACGTCGAAGCGGCCGATGTAGGGCTGGCCCTTCACTTCGAACTGGTAGGTGAAGTGGTACATCTCCTTGGTGCGCCCGCGACGGCCGCGCTCCTCGGTGACTTCGTCCAGCACCAGCGGCGCGCTGACCACGGAATGGTCGGCGAGGATGCGTTTTGCGCGCAGGTGGTCGCCGATGGCGGTAAGGCACATCACCACGACGAAGCCGATGGAGAAAAGGGTGCAGATGATGCTGGAGACGCGGCGGACCTTGTCGTGGGCCCCTTGCGAGATCTTGAAGCTGAGCATGACGTTCCCTGCCTTTGTTTGAATAAGTAACAAAAGGCTACGGGCGGGGCGCCCCGGGTGTCCTTGTCAGTTTGTCAACCGCGCGCGGCGGGCGCTGGACAGAATGTCCGTGGCGCGGCGGCAGTCGCCGCGCCAGGCGGGGATCAGTGCTTGGGCGCGTCGTCCGGCAGGGCCAGTACCTGCTTCTCGCGGTTCCAGTCGAAGGGTTCGCCGTTTTCTTCTGCTTCGAAGCGGCGCTCGTCGAGCTGCTGGTACATCTGCAGTTCTTCGTCGGGCATGAAATGCAGGCAGTCGCCGCCGAAGAACCACAGCAGGTCGCGCGGCACCAGGTGGGCGATCTGCGGGTAACGGTGGAAGACCTGGCTGATCAGGTCCTGGCCCAGGTATTGGGCGCCTTCGGGGTCGCGCGGCAATTCCAGCATCAGTTCGTCGAACCGTTCCAGGAACAGGCCGTGGTTGTCCTCGGGAACCTGCTCGGCTTCGCCCAGCGCGCCGAGGATCATGCGCAGGTGGTTGAGCAGGGCAATGTGGTGGTCGAGATAGGCGCTGGCCATGGGAGTTCCTCTGGAGCTGTATTCAAACGGCTGCGGAGTATATCGGGTTTCGCCCGTGCTGCCGCCGGGGATGATCAGCGGATCGGGCGCATCTGGATCTGCCGGCGCTGGTTGTCGATCTGCTGGCGCTGCTGGTCGAGGATGCGTTGCTGCTGTTGCAGTTGGTCCTGCTGCAGCTCGCTCTTCTGCCGCTGGATCATCTGGTCGCTCTGCCGCCGCTGTTCGTCCCAGCGGCGTTGGCTGTCCTGCTGGCGCTTGAGGTTGTCCTGCTGTATCTGCAGGCGCTGGTCCTCGTAGTTCAGGCGCTGGCGGTCCAGTTCGTTCTGCCGTAGCTCGGACTGGCGGCGCAGGCTGTCCTGCTGTTGCTGGATGGGGTCGATGAGCGGACTGGGCGTGGGGGCCGGGCGCGGGCGGCTGGGATAGAGCCAGGGATCGGCCTGGGCGGCGCCGACGAGGAAGATCGCCAGCAGCGGAAGGAGGAATCGGCGCATGGGAGGTATCTCCATGACAGGGTTGCCCCCAGTGTGCACCTGATCATTGCGCTCGGCATTGCTTTGCGTCGGACAAGGAAAAGGGCGCCCGAAGGCGCCCTATGCGTGAAGCCTGTAGATCAGTCTGTGGTGGTGGTCGGTTTGCTCGCCGGCTTCTCCTTGTTCGATTTCTCGCTGGCGGATGTCTTTCCGGCCAGTTCTTCCTTGGAGAAATCGTCCACATCGATCACCGCCCGGCGGGCGCGCTCGGCGGCATGCAGGGTTTCAGCCTCGGTCGCCTCCAGCACGCCGGCCTCGCGGGCGGCGTCGATGGGCGATTGGCCTGGCTTGGGATCAACGCCGTGTTCCTTGAGGGCCTTGTGCAGTTTCTTCTGCAGCGGTGCGGCGGCGGCAAGTTGGTCGTAGGCGATGGTGAGCTTGGCGACCGGATCGTCCTCTCCGCTGGGCAGGTAGGCGCCGGCAAGGATCGCCTGCAGCGCCGGGTCGCTCAGCGGGCGGCCGAGGATATCGGCGATCTCGGCATCCAGCGCATCGCCAGGGCCACGGTGGCGGCGGCCCAGCGGCAGCACGAGCACGCGCAGCAGGCAGGCGAAGGCACGGTTGGGGAAGTTGTCGATCAGGTCGGCCAACGCCGCTTCGGCCTTCTCCAGGTTTTCCTCCATGGCCCAGCGCAGCAGCGGGTGGAGGTAATCCGGGTTATCCAGGTCGTGGTAGCGCTTGAGCGCGGCGGAGCCCAGGTACAGGTGGCTCAGCGCATCGCCCAGGCGCGCCGACAGGCGCTCGCGGCGCTTCAGCTCGCCGCCGAGCATCATCATGCTGAAGTCGGCGAGCAGGGCAAAGGAGGCGGCGAGACGGTTCAGCGCGCGGTAGTACGGGCGGCTGACGCGGTCGCCCGGCACCTGGTCGAAGCTGCCGAAGCCCAGGCCCAGCAGCAGGCTGCTGGCGGCGTTGCCGACGGCGAAGCCGATGTGGTCGAGCAGCAGTTCGTCGAACTCGCGCTCGGCCTGGTCCTGGTCTTCGCGGCGGGCCAGTTCCATTTCCTTCAGGACGTATGGATGGCAGCGGATGGCGCCCTGGCCGAAGATCATCAGGTTGCGCGAGAGGATGTTGGCGCCCTCGACGGTGATGAAGATCGGCGCGGCCTGCCAGGAGCGGCCCAGGTAGTTGTTCGGGCCCAGGATGATGCCCTTGCCGCCGTGGATATCCATGGCGTGGGCGATGCACTCGCGGCCGCGTTCGGTCAGGTGGTACTTGAGGATGGCCGAGAGCACCGAGGGCTTCTCGCCCAGGTCGACCGCGTTGGCGGTGAGGATGCGCGCGCTGTCCATCAGCCAGGCGTTGCCGCCGATGCGCGCGAGCGCTTCCTGGATGCCCTCGAAGGCCGACAGCGGCACGTTGAACTGCTCGCGTACCTGCGCATAGCGACCGCTGACGTAGCTGCCGGCCTTGGCGGCGCTGGTGCCCACCGCCGGCAGGGAGATCGAGCGCCCCACGGACAGGCAGTTCATCAGCATCATCCAGCCTTTGCCGATCATTTCCTGGCCGCCGATGATGTAGTCCAGCGGCACGAATACATCCTTGCCGGAGTTGGGGCCGTTCATGAAGGCGGCGCCCAGCGGCACGTGGCGGCGGCCGATCTGCACGCCGTCGGTGTCGGTGGGGATCAGCGCCAGGGTGATGCCGAGGTCTTCTTCCTCGCCCAGCAGGTGGTCCGGGTCATGGCACTTGAACGCCAGGCCGAGGAGGGTGGCGACGGGGCCAAGGGTGATGTAGCGCTTTTCCCAGGTCAGGCGCAGGCCGAGGACTTCCTGGCCTTCCCACTGGCCCTTGCAGACCACGCCGACGTCGGTCATGCCGCCGGCATCGGAACCGGCCTGCGGGCTGGTCAGGGCGAAGCAGGGGATTTCTGCGCCGGTGGCCAGGCGCGGCAGGTAGCGCTGGCGCTGGGGGTCGGTGCCGTAGTGCAGCAGCAGTTCGGCCGGGCCGAGGGAGTTGGGCACCATCACGGTGGAGGCGAGGTCGCCGCTGCGGGTGGCGAGTTTCATTACCACCTGGGAGTGGGCGAAGGCGGAGAAGCCCTTGCCGCCGTATTCCTTGGGAATGATCAGGCCGAAGAAGCCCTGGTCCTTGATGAAGGCCCAGGCCTCGGGCGGCAGGTCCATGTCCTTGCCGACCTGGTAGTCGTTGATCATCGCGCAGAGCTGTTCGGTGGGGCCGTCGACGAACGCCTGCTCCTCCTCGGTCAACTGCGCGCGGGGATAGGCGAGCAGGGTATGCCAGTCCGGGCGGCCGCTGAACAGTTGGCCGTCCCACCAGACCGTGCCGGCCTCGATGGCCTCGCGTTCAGTCTCGGACATCGGCGGCAGGGTCTTCTTGAACCAGGCGAACAGCCGCGAGGTGAACAGGCTGCGGCGCAGGTCGGTGGCGAGAATCGTCACCGCGACCACGGCCCAGATCAGCCAGAACAGCACCATCCAGCCGTGGGCGTGGCTGAACAGGCTCATCAGCACGAGGTACACGGCGACGATGCCGAGGGCCTTGAGCGGCGAGGCGCGGCGGTGCGCGAGCCAGGCAACGCCGAGGATCAGGACGAGTAACCAGACGAGCAGCATGCGGATTCCTCCATGACAGCCCGCCCCGGCGGCAGCGCGCCGTGGTGGGCTTGGTGACGAACAATGCGCGCGCAAAGCGACGGGCGTGAACACCCTTCACAATGCACCGGAAGCTTAGCTGGCCGAGCGGGACCGATGGCCGCATGGCCGGACAGCTTGGCCGGATCGCCTTGTCGGGGAGTCGATCCGGCTGGTTAGACTGGTGGCGCCATCAAGGACGACCAGCCCGGAGACAGAGCCATGCAGCAGTACCTCAAGCCCAGCCGCTTCGTTGATAGTGACCACCCCGGGGTAATCGAGTTCGCTCTAAATCATCGGGGCGACGGCGGTACGCCGCTGGAGCAGGCGGTGGCGCTCTATTACGCGGTGCGCGACGGGATTCGCTACAACCCCTACGTGTTCAGCCGCGACCCGCAGACCCTCAAGGGCAGTCACGCCCTGGAAAGCGGGCAGTCCTACTGCGTGCCCAAGGCCACGTTGCTGGCCGCTTGCGCCCGGCACTGCGGGATTCCCGCGCGCATTGGCCTGGCCGATGTGAAGAACCACCTGGCCACGCCGCGCCTGCTGGAGTTGCTGCGCAGCGAGGTATTCGCCATGCACGGCTACACCGAGCTGTTCCTCGAAGGCCGCTGGGTAAAGGCCACGCCGGCCTTCGATATCGGCCTGTGCGAGGCCTTCGGCGTGCTGCCGCTGGAGTTCGACGGGCGCAACGACAGCGTCTTCCACCCGTTCAATCGCGACGGCGAGCGGCATATGGAATACCTGCGCGACCACGGGCAGTTCCCCGACGTGCCCGAGGCGTTTTTCTTCGGTTACCTCCGGCAGTGTTACCCGCATCTGTTCACCGGTGAAGACGCACCGCTGCAGGGCGACATGCGCAGTGAAGCAGCCAAAGCATGAACGCAATCGATAGTGACCATCAGTAGCTGTGTCTTTTTTCCTCGCGCCGTTGCCGGTAGTGTGCCGTCATCCGAAATCGCGTCCGTTGGGCGCGTGACCATCGAATGACGACCACAAGAGGGGCGCAGTATGCTGAAGATCTGGGGCCGGAAGAATTCCTCCAACGTGCGCAAGGTGCTCTGGTGCGCGGAGGAGGCGGGTCTGGCCTATGAGCGGATCGACGCCGGCGGCGCGTTCGGTGTGGTCAATGACGCGCCTTATCGTGCCCTGAACCCCAATGGCGTGGTGCCGACCCTGGAGGATGAGGGCTTCGTCCTCTGGGAGTCCAACACCATCGTCCGCTACCTCGCCGCGCGCTACGCCCCGGACCTGTACCCGCAGGACCTGCAGCAGCGCGCCAGCGCCGAGAAGTGGATGGACTGGACCACCTCGTCCCTGGCCGCGCCGTTCCGCACCGTATTCTGGGGGACCGTGCGCACCCCGCCGGAACAGCGCGACCCGGCTGCCATCCAGGCTGCCCTCGATATCTGCGCGGGTCTGTTGGCAATTCCCGAGGCGGTGCTGGCAAAGCAGTCATACCTGTCTGGCGAACAGTTCGGTATCGGCGATATTCCTCTGGGCTGCTTCATCTATGCTTGGTTCGAAATGCCCATCGAGCGCCCGGCGCAGCCGCATCTCAAGGCCTGGTACGAGCGCCTGAAGGCACGCCCGGCCTACCGTGACGCCGTGATGACCGAACTGACCTGAGTCCCTGCGCGTGCCCCGAAGGTTGCAATCCTCGCGGCGTGCCCTTATCAAGCAGGCCTTTTTCCAGAGACGTGCGTCTTTCCACCGACTTGCAACGGGAAAACCCATGAGTTCCGCGCTGTCCATCCGTCAACTGACGAAGACCTACGGCAACGGCTTCCAGGCCCTCAAGGGCATCGATCTGGACGTCGCCGAGGGCGATTTCTTTGCCTTGCTGGGCCCCAATGGCGCCGGCAAATCCACCACCATTGGCATCCTCTCCACCCTGGTGAACAAGACCAGCGGCACGGTCAATGTGTTCGGCCATGACCTGGACAAGGATCCCTACGGCTTGAAGCGCTGCCTGGGCGTGGTGCCCCAGGAATTCAACTTCAACCAGTTCGAGAAGGTGTTCGACATCGTCGTCACCCAGGCCGGCTACTACGGCATCCCGATGAGCGTGGCCAAGGGGCGCGCCGAGAAGTACCTGACCCAGCTGGGCCTGTGGGACAAGCGCAACTCCGCCTCCCGCGAGCTCTCCGGTGGCATGAAGCGCCGCCTGATGATCGCCCGCGCGCTGGTCCACGAGCCGCGCCTGCTGATCCTCGACGAACCCACCGCCGGCGTGGACATCGAACTGCGCCGCTCGATGTGGAACTTCCTTACCGAGCTCAACGGCGAAGGCATCAGCATCATCCTCACCACGCACTACCTGGAAGAGGCCGAGCAGCTGTGCCGCAACATCGCGATCATCGACCACGGCACCATCGTGGAGAACACCAGCATGCGCAAGCTGTTGAACAAGCTGCATGTGGAGACTTTCTACCTCGACCTGCAGGGCACGCTCAGCGAGACGCCCAGGCTCGACGGCTATCCGGCGCGGCTGGTGGATGACCACACCCTGGAAGTGCAGGTGGACAAATCCCTGGGGATCAACGGTCTGTTCGTCCAGCTCAATGCCCAGGGCGTGCAGATCCTGAGCCTGCGCAACAAGAGCAACCGGCTGGAGGAGCTGTTCGTGTCGCTGGTGGAGAAGAATCTGTCGAAGGTGGCGGTATGAGTCACGAACTGCGCGCCAACTGGGTCGCCCTCAACACCATCGTCTACCGCGAAGTCCGCCGCTTCCTGCGCATCTGGCCGCAGACCCTGCTGCCGCCGGCGATCACCATGGTTCTGTACTTCGTCATCTTCGGCAACCTGATCGGCCGGCAGATCGGCGATATGGGCGGCTTTACCTACATGCAGTACATCGTGCCCGGCCTGATCATGATGTCGGTGATCACCAACTCGTACGGCAACGTGGTGTCGAGCTTCTTCGGCAGCAAGTTCCAGCGCAACATCGAGGAGTTGCTGGTGTCGCCGGTGTCGCCGCACACCATCCTCCTCGGCTTCGTCTGCGGTGGTGTTCTGCGCGGATTGGCGGTGGGCGTGATCGTCACCATTCTGTCGCTGTTCTTCACCGACCTGCAGATCCACCACCTGGGCATCACCGTTCTGGTGGTGGTGCTGACGGCGGCGATCTTCTCCATGGGTGGCTTCGTCAACGCGGTATTCGCCCGTAATTTCGACGATATCTCGATTATCCCGACCTTCGTGCTGACGCCGCTGACCTACCTGGGTGGGGTGTTCTACTCGATCACGCTGCTGCCGCCGTTCTGGCAGACCGTGTCGCTGGCGAACCCGATCCTGCACATGGTCAATGCCTTCCGCTATGGCATTCTCGGGGTGTCGGACATCCGCATCGGCACCGCGGTGATCTTCATGCTGGTGGCTACCGTGCTGCTCTACGTGTTCTGCGTGCGCCTGCTGGTGAGCGGGCGTGGGATGCGCCAGTGAGTGACGCATTGCGCTGATGCCAAAAGGCCCCGGTTGGGGCCTTTTTCTTTTCTGGCTCATCAACTTTGCAGGAGCGCAGCTATAGGTCTGGAAAGTCGATGACGAACCGCGTCCACCCCTGCGCCGACTCGCAACGAATCTCCCCGCCATGGGCGCGGATGATGGAGCGACAGATCGCCAACCCCAGTCCGGCGTGCTCGCCCTGGCCCTCGCGGCGGGCCGGGTCGGCGCGGTAGAAACGGTCGAACAGGCGCGGCAGGCGCGCGGCGGGAATCTCCCGGCCGGGGTTTTCCACGCTCAGGCGGCCCGGCTCCAGGCGTACGCGAATCTGCCCGCCGTCCGGGGTGAAGCGCAGGGCGTTGTCCAGCAGGTTGGCCAGTACCCTGCGCAGCAAGGCACGGTCGCCTTGTACCGACAGCTCGCCGTCGCGCTCCAGGCGAATGGATTTTTCCTCGGCCAGCGGTCCGTAGAACTCCAGCAGTTCGTCCACTTCGGCGGCCAGAGCCAGAACCTGGCGGTTCGGCGCGAGCAGGCCGTGGTCGGCCTTGGCCAGGAACAGCATGTCATTGACCATCGCGGTGAGCCGTTCCAGCTCCTCCAGGTTGCCGTGCAGCGCTTCGCGGTAATCCTCCAGACCGCGCGAGCGCGCGAGCACTACCTGGGTCTGGGTCAGCAGCCCGGTCAGGGGCGTGCGCAGCTCGTGGGCGATGTCGGCGGAGAAGGCCGACAGGCGCTGGAAGGCTTCTTCCAGGCGCGCCAGCATCGCGTTCAGTTCGCCGGCCAGGCCGCGCAGCTCCTGCGGCATCTGCCCGGCGTCGAGGCGGGTCGTCAGCGAGTGCGCGCTGACCTGGGCCGCCACTTCGCTCATGCGCCGCAAGGGGCGCAGGCTGGCGCGGGCCGCCCAGGCGCCAAGCAGCGCGGTGGCCAGGGCGGAGAAACCCATGGTCATCCAGATCAGGCGCTGCATGCGCTGCAGGAAGTGCTGGTGATGGGTGATGTCGAGGATCAGGGTGAGTTGCGCACCCTGCGGATTCCCGGCATCCAGCGGCGCTTGCAGTTCGCGGTAGGCGGGGGCTTCGTCGCTGGCCATGTTCATGGCGGGCAGTTGCCAGAACCAGCGTTGGCCGTCAGGGCCCTGCAGGCGCAGGCCGAGGTCGGGATGGCGCTCCAGTTCGCGGCGCAGTTCGGCGTCGTGGGGGGCGAGTTGTTCAGCACTGCCGACACCATTCAGTACGTCGCGGAAGATCGCCAGCTTGCCGCTCAGCAACTGCTGGTCCAGTTCGATGAAGTGTGCCTCGCTGGCGCGGCTGAAAATGAGGCCGGCCAGCAACGACACGGCGGCGGTGCAGGCGGCGAACAGCAGGCTCAGGCGCAGGCCGAGGGAGAGGCGGGCACTCATGCTTCGCGCTCTTCCAGCACGTAACCCATGCCGCGCACGGTGTGGATCAGGCGTTGCGGGAAGTCGTCGTCGACCTTGGCGCGCAGGCGGCGGATGGCGACCTCGATGACGTTGGTGTCGCTGTCGAAATTCATGTCCCACACCTGGGAGGCGATCAGCGACTTGGGCAGCACCTCGCCGCTGCGGCGCAGCAGCAATTCCAGCAGGGCGAACTCCTTGGCGGTCAGGTCGATGCGCTTGCCGGCGCGCTGTACGCGGCGGCGCAGCAGGTCAAGCTCCAGGTCGGCCAGTTGCAGGGTGGTTTCCTGAATCTGCTGGCCGCCGCGGCGCAGCAGGGTGCGGACGCGGGCGAGCAGTTCGACGAAGGCGAAGGGTTTCACCAGGTAATCGTCGGCACCCAGTTCCAGGCCGCGCACGCGGTCTTCCACGGCGTCGCGGGCGGTGAGGAACAGCACCGGCACCGCGCTGCCGGCCTGGCGCACCGCCTGGAGGATCTGCCAGCCGTCGCGGCCGGGCAGCATCACGTCGAGGATCAGCAGGTCGTGCTCGGCGGCCAGGGCCAGTTGCAGCCCCTCGTCGCCATCGGCGGTCAGGTCGACGGCGAAGCCGGCCTCGCTCAGGCCCTGTTGCAGGTACTGGCCGATGCGGGGTTCGTCTTCGACGATGAGGAGTTTCATCCGGGTATCCATTCAGGCGCTCGGGGCGCGGCTGTCCTCAAGGTAATGGGGCGGTCAGCGAACTGACAGTGTCGGTATCGCAGACTGGCAGCGCATTCATTTTCAAGCGTCATTGAGGAGGCTGCCATGCACCTGATCATCTCCACGCTGTTTGCCGTGCTGTTGTTCCCCGTCACGCCAGCCTGGGCTGACGGAGGAGGGGACATCACCTTCCAGCGCATGCAGGAACAGGCCGCCAAGGCGCGCCAGGTCTGCTGATTTCGCTTCATCGTGCTGCCCCTTGCCCGCCCTTCGGCGGGCTTTTTTCGCCCTCTTTATACCCGGTATCGGGCAAGCGAGCGCCAAGCTGACAGAGTTGTAATCTTCCCGACAGGTAACCCTCAGCCGCCGACAGCGACCATGGCCACCATTCCAGAAAGGAGATTCGCCATGTCCCTGCGTCATCTGCTCCACGCTTCCGCCCTCGGCCTCGCCGCCGCTTTCAGCCTGCCGGCCCTGGCCGATACCGGGCACACCTACGACTTCGGCAAGCCGGCCCAGGCCGCCCAGGCCACCCGCACCGTGGAGATCAAGCTGGGCGAGATGTTCTTCGAGCCGGAGAGCATCGACGTGAAGCCGGGCGAGACCGTGCGCTTCGTCATCCACAACACGGGCAGCCTGCTGCACGAATTCAACCTGGGAAGCGCCGCCATGCACGCCGGCCACCAGAAGGAAATGCAGCAGATGATGGATACCGGGATGCTCACGCCCACCGGCATGCAGCACGACATGAGCCAGATGGACCACAGCAAGATGGGCCATGGCGACATGCCGATGATGAAGCACGACGATCCCAACAGCGTGCTGGTGGAGCCGGGCAAGAGCGCCGAACTGACCTGGACCTTCAGCAAGGCCACCAGCCTGGAGTTCGCCTGCAACATTCCGGGGCATTACCAGGCTGGCATGGTCGGCAAACTGACCGTCAAGCCTTGAGCGCGCCAAGATGATTCGCGCAAGGGATTGGGCTCTGGGGGCGCTGCTGCTGGCACCGTTGGCGGTGCAGGCGGGCGTGTATGACCTGACGATTGGCGAGGGCGAGTTGAAACTGTCCGATGGCGCACGCAAGGCGCTCACCGTGAACGGCCGGACGCCCGCGCCGGAGTTGCGTTTCAAGGAGGGCGAGGACGTCGAATTGCGCGTCACCAACACCCTCGATCGCGACACCTCGCTGCACTGGCACGGGCTGATCCTGCCCTACACCCAGGATGGCGTGCCGGGCATCAGCTTTCCGGGTATCAAGCCCGGCGAGACCTTCACCTACCGTTTCACCGTGAAGCAGTCCGGCACCTATTGGTACCACGCCCACAGCGACTTCCAGGAAATCGAGGGCCTCTATGGCCCACTGGTGATCGAACCGAAGTCGCGCGAGCCCTACCGCTATGACCGCGAGTACACCTTGCTGCTCGCGGACTGGCACGACACGAAGCCGGAAACCGTGTTCGCCAACCTGAAGAAGCAGAGCGACTACTACAACCATAACCAGCGAACCCTGGGGGATTTCATCGCCGACTCCAGTGCGAATGGTTTTCTGGCGACCCTGCGCGACCGCCTGGACTGGGGCGGCATGCGCATGACACCGACGGACATCGCCGACATCGCCGGCTTTCGCTTCCTGGTCAATGGTCAGGACAGCGAACAGAACTGGACCGGCCGGTTCAAGCCTGGCGAGCGAGTGCGCCTGCGCCTCATCAACGGCTCGGGCATGAGCTATTTCGACTTGCGCATTCCCGGCCTGAAGATGACTGTGGTGCAGGCCGACGGCAACGACGTGCAGCCGGTGACGGTGGACGAACTGCGTATCGCCGTGGCCGAAACCTATGACGTGATTGTCCAGCCGCAGGAAGACCGCGCCTACACCTTCTTCGCCGAAGCGATGGACCGCAGCGGATACGCCCGTGCCACCCTGACGCCGCGCGAGGGGCTGGTCGCCGAGGTGCCGGTTCTGCGCGAGCGGCCGTTGCTGACCATGGCCGATATGGGCATGAGCCACGGAGGCATGGATCACGGCAGCATGGCGATGGGACATCCGGAAGGTTCGGACATGGCCGGCGTGGATCACTCCAAAATGGCCGGCATGGATCATTCGCAGATGGCTGGGATGGATCATTCGACCATGGGCGCCGCGGCGCCGAAGTCCGACTACGCCCCCGGCAGCGGTCTGACCCCGCAACCGGCCGAGCCGGGCAATCGCCTGCTGGTCTACGCGGACCTGAAAGCCATGCGTCCCTACGCCGACTACCGTGCGCCGGATCGCACCATCGAGTTTCGCCTGACCGGCAACATGGAGCGCTACTTCTGGTCCATCGACGGCAAGAAGTACTCCGAGGCCGCGCCGATCCGCCTGACCTACGGCGAGCGCGTGCGCATCCGCTTCGTCAACGACACCATGATGACCCACCCCATGCACCTGCACGGCATGTGGATGCAGCTGGACAAGGGCAATGGCCGCTTCAACCCGCTCAAGCATGTGGTCAGCGTGGCGCCGGGCAGCACCCTGGACGTCGACGTACCGGCCGACGCGCTGGGCGAGTGGGCCTTCCACTGCCACCTGATCTACCACATGGCCGCCGGCATGATGCGCAAGGTCATCGTCGAGCCGGCACCCGCCAGCGCCAGCCTCTGAGGACCCGCCATGAAACGCATTGCAACGGTGGCCTGCGCGGCGACCCTGGGCCTGGCCTTGCCCGCAGAAAGTGCCGAGATGGACGACATGCCGATGGGCTCGCTGCTGATCCAGCGCCTGGAAAGCCGCTTCCACGGCAACGACCAGGCCCTGGGCTGGGAAGCCCAGGGCTGGTACGGCACCGATTACCAGAAGCTCCGTCTGAAGCTGGAAGGCGAGCGCGATGCCGGCGGCCCGACCACCGACAATGAGGTGCAGTTGCTCTACCAGCGAATGGTCGCGGATTTCTGGGACTGGCAGGTGGGTGTGCGCCATGACGACCAGCCGGGACCGTCACGTACTTACGCCGTGCTGGGTATCCAGGGCCTGGCACCGCAGTGGTTCGAGGTAGACGCCAACCTGTTTCTCAGCGAGCGCGGCGATCCATCCCTGCGCCTGGAGACCGAGTATGAGCTGCTGCTGACCCAGCGGCTGATCCTCGAGCCATCGCTGGAATACAACCTGGCGCTGGCCAATGACCGGGATATCGGCGTGGGCGCGGGCGGCAGCGAGCTGGAGGCGGGTTTGCGCCTGCGCTACGAAATCCGTCGCGAGTTCGCCCCTTATTTCGGCTATGTCTGGAGCAAGACCTATGGCCGCAGCGGCGACATCGCCCGCGCCGAAGGCGAGGATGACGAGGAGGGCTACTGGGTCGCGGGCGTGCGGATGTGGTTCTGATGGCAAGCTCGCTCCTACAGGGCGGGTGTCGCGGCGAAGGGCCTGGTTCGTCCGCCGGCTGCTGAAAGGCGAGGCGGATTTGTATACACTCGCCGCCTCGCGCCACCGCCCGCAACGTCGATCCAGCAGGTCCTCACATGCAGCATCCCGCCGAACACTCGCCCCTGGGCAAATCCAGCGAATACGTCTCCACCTACGCGCCGGAGCTGCTCTTCCCGATCTCGCGCTCCACCAAGTGGGCGGAGCTGGGCCTGACCGCGGACACCCTGCCGTACCAGGGCGTGGACCTGTGGAACTGCTATGAGCTGTCCTGGCTGACCGCATCGGGCAAGCCGGTGGTGGCCATCGGCGAGTTCTCGATCCCGGCGCAGTCGCCTAACATCATCGAGTCCAAGTCCTTCAAGCTCTACCTCAACTCGCTGAACCAGACCGCCTTCGACAGCGCCGAAGCCGTGCGTGCGGTGATGGAGCGCGACTTGTCTACCGCCGCTGGCGCGCCGGTCGGTGTGCGCGTACGCAGCCTGGACGAAGTGGCAGGCGAGGGCGTTGCCGTCATCGAAGGCACCTGTGTCGATGATCTGGACGTTGCGGTGGAGAGCTACGACCACCCGCGCCCGGAACTGCTGAGCTGCGATGACACTCGTCGCGTCGACGAAGTGCTCTACAGCCACCTGCTCAAATCCAACTGCCCGGTCACCGGCCAGCCGGACTGGGGCACCCTGGTGGTCGAGTACGCCGGCCCGGCGCTGGATGCCGCAAGCCTGCTGGCCTACGTCGTCTCGTTCCGCCAGCACCAGGACTTCCACGAACAGTGCGTCGAGCGCATCTACCTCGACCTGCAGCGCCTGCTGCAGCCGACTCGCCTGACCGTCTATGCACGCTACGTGCGCCGTGGTGGGCTGGACATCAACCCGTACCGCAGCAGCGAAGCCGTGCAGCCGGACAATCGCCGGCTGGTGCGTCAGTAGTTGCTGGCGCGCCTGTCAATCGCGGATACAAAAAACCCGGCCATGGCCGGGTTTTTCATGTCTGGGAGCTTCAGATGCCCATGTTCGCCAGGCTCTGCACGATGGAGCGAAGCGTGCCGGCCAAGGTCGGATGGCTCGCCTCGAAGCGCTCGACGGCCAGGTTGACGTTGTCCATCAGGGTCTCGTCGGCCAGCGCCTCTTCGTTGGCCAACTGCAATTCGATGTCCTTGATCAGGGCTTGCAGCGATTCGCGCTCCTCCGCGTTCAACGGCGGCTGGCGCTCCAGCTGGTCGCGCAGGGCCTGAAGTTCTTCCTGGAGGCGTTGTGTCGGCATGGTGGTGTCCTTCTGCGGTACGTACCCAAAGATGGACCTCGCCCGACGGGGAAAAGGTCCATCGCCATGCCTTTGAGCTTAACTCGCCGCGCGCACCCTTGCCTGATGCCGATCAACGCGCAGGAGACGTTCGAGCAGCGGGAAGAAGTGCTCCAGCTCCGGCGTGCGCATGGCCGGGTCCTTGCCCAGGTCGTCCAGGCGGCGCAGCGTCAGCGCGTCCTGGGAGAAGGGCGCGTTGAGAAAGGCGCTGGAGCCGCGTTCATCGAACGGCCCGCCCTGCAGCGCCAGGCTCTGCCGCGAGGCCGTGGACAGGCCGGCGTGGTAGGCCGGGTCCACCGCGCAGAGGTAGCGCTTGGCGGCTACGTGCAGGCGAATCGGCTGCCAGACGGCTTCGGGCAACAGCTCGCGCAGCAGGTTGGCGCCGAACTCCTCGTGCCGCTGGTCCTGTTCATCGATCAGTTGCGGATCTTCATAGAGGTGGCCGATGTCGTGGAGCAGGGCGGCGATCACCAGGCTGTCGGAACAGCCGGCGCGCTCGGCCAGGGTGGCGCACTGCAACGCGTGCTCGGCCTGGCTGACGGCCTCACCGTAAGGTTCGGCGCCGTGGCTGGCGAAGCGCTCGGCCAGCTCGTCGAGAAAGCGGTGGCGTTCGTGCTTCATGGTTTTTCTCCTTTCAGGCGGCGGCCGGCGATGTCCTGCAGGCAGGAGTCCAGCTCGCCCAGGTGATCGATGACCGAGTGCACACCGAGCCGGTACAGGCCCAGCGTGGCCTGTGCGCGCAGGCGGTCGCGGTCGAGGTTGCCCAGGGCGTCCCAGTCTCCCGGCGCCTGGCCGCACAGCGGGCCGCTGGCGGCCAGGCCGATGGTCCACAGGCCGGCGTTCAGGCCTGCCTGGAGCAGGCGCGGCTGGCTGCTGACCAGCACGCAGCCGTCCAGTAATGGCGTGCCAAGCTGCATCAGTGCCTGCCAGCAGGAGTCTGGCGCCGGCCACTGGCGGCCGGCAATATCCAGGCCGGTGGCAAGGTGTTCGTCCAGCGCGGCAGCAAGATGCAGCGTGGTGGCCCTGGGTAGCTCATCCAGCCAGCCGCAGGGAATACCGCGCCGGTGCAGTGACTGCAAGGCATCCAGCGCGCCGGGCGTCACCTCGGCGTGGGCCTGGGCGGCTTCGTCCAGGGCCGACTGGAACAAGTCGCACTCGGGGGCGTCGGCATCGTGGCCCAGGGCCAGATCCAGCGCCTGCTGCGGGGGCAGGGCGAGGGCGGAGGTCAGGCGCTCCGGCGGACAATCGGGGCAACTACGTTGCAGGGCAACCGGCAGCGTCCTTGCGCCGAAGTCCACCAGATCACCGGACAGTCCGAACAGCAGGGTGGTGAAGCGCGGAAGGTCGGCAGTCGCAGGCATGGTGGGCTTTTCTGATAATTGGTCTAGGCCAGACTAGCGAGCCATTGTGACGGTCCGATGAAGTCCCCCTGCTGCCCGTTATAATCGCCGCGCCTTTTTGTGGAAGACACCCATGCCGGTCGAACCCATGCCCCATTACCTGCGCATTCGCGACCAGTTGGCGCAGGACATCGCCAACGACACCCTTACCGAGCGCCTGCCCGCCGAGCGCGAGCTGGCCGAACGCTTCGGCTGCACCCGCGTAACCCTGCGTGAGGCGCTGCAACAGCTGGAAACAGAAGGCGTGCTCTACCGCGAGAATCGCCGCGGCTGGTTCGTCTCACCGCCGCGCATCCGCTACAACCCGACCCGCACCACGGGCTTCATGGATTACGTTCAGGCCCAGGGGCGGGTGCCGCGTACCGAAGTGCTGGCGGCTGAACGCCGTACCGCCGGGCCCGCTATCGCTCGACGCATGGGGCTGGATGAAGGGGCCGAGGTGTTTCATATCCTGCGCCGACGCTGGGTCGACGAACGCCCGGTAATGCTGGAGGAAATCACCCTGGATGCCAGTTGGTGCCCTGGGTTGCTCGACCATGGGCTGGACACCTCGCTTACCCGCGTACTGCGCGAGGAGCTGGGACTCAGCCTGTCACGTTCCGAGCTGGCCATGCATTCCACGGCGCTGGTGGCTGCGCGGGCGACACCGCTGCAACTGACGCCGGGCGCGCCAGGACTGCACGTGGAGCGCGCAAGCTTTGTCGACGGTGGCCGGATGGTGGAGTGGGACCAGGAGTTCTGGCGTTCCGATGCACTGGAAATTGTCATCGACGCACGGTATCCGGACTGAAGTGGCACTATGCTTTCTGTTGAAGGCAAGCGAAACGGCAGAGCGTGATCCAAATCGAAATCCTGCGAGATCGGTTCGGGTCCGCAAAACCCTTCGGCCTCTATATAATCTGCCCGCACAGCGGGGCCGCCATGGCTGGCCCGAAAGACATTCACTGGAGAACTCCCGATGCGCCCACTAGGCGTCCAATGGACGAAACGCTGCTTCAGCCTGCTCGCCGCCGCCGGTCTGGCCACGATCCCGTTCCTGGCACAGGCCGCCAGCGAAGACGACCCGTGGGAAAGCGTCAACCGCCCGATCTTCACCTTCAACGACACACTGGACACCTACGCCCTCAAGCCGTTGGCCCAGGGCTACCAGTACGTCACACCGAACGTCGTGCAAGACGGCGTGCACAACTTCTTCGGCAACATCGGTGACGTGCGCAACCTGGTCAACGACCTGCTGCAACTGAAGTTCCGCGATGCCGGCGTCGACACCAGCCGCCTGCTGTTCAACACTACCTTCGGCCTGGCCGGCTTCATCGACGTCGCGACCCACATGGGCCTGCGCCGCAACGACGAAGACTTCGGCCAGACCCTCGGCCATTACGGCGTGGGCAGCGGCCCTTACGTGATGCTGCCGCTGCTGGGCCCGAGCACCCTGCGCGATGCGCCCTCGCTGATCCCGGATGCCTACACCGGCCCGTATCCCTACATCGACAATGTATCGGTGCGTAACAGCCTGCGCGGCGTCAACGTGGTCGATACCCGCGCCGACCTGCTCAAGTCCGAGAAGCTGATCAGCGGCGACAAATACACCTTCATCCGCAACGCCTACCTGCAGAACCGCGAGTTCAAGGTCAAGGACGGCGAGGTCGAAGACGACTTCTGATCCGCCTTGCCCGCAGCCCGCTCCTGTCCTCCAGCCCCCGCCGTTCGTGGCGCGGGCTGCGGCTGCTTGAACCCTTGAGCGGATGGGAGTACTGTCTGCGCCTTGTCGCGACCGACCCGCGCCGCTGTTCCCTAGAATGAGCGCCAAACCACAACCCCGGCGCCGTTTGCCTGGATGACCCATGCACAAAGCCAGTGCCTCGCTGCTGATTATCGATGACGACGACGTCGTCCGCGAAAGCCTCGCCGCCTACCTGGAAGACAGCGGATTCAAGGTCACACAGGCCACCAACGGCCTGGAAGGCCTGAAGGTCTTCGAACACCAACTCCCCGACCTGGTGATCTGCGATCTGCGCATGCCGCAGATGGACGGCCTCGAGCTGATCCGTCGTGTCAGCGAGATGGCGGTGGAAACCCCGGTGATCGTGCTGTCCGGTGCCGGTGTGATGAGCGATGCCGTCGAAGCCCTGCGCCTGGGTGCCGCCGACTACCTGATCAAGCCGCTGGAAGACCTTGCCGTCCTGGAACACTCGGTGCGCCGTGCCCTGGACCGCGCCTTCCTGCGCTCGGAAAACCGCCGCTATCGCGAAAAGCTGGAAACCGCCAACCGCGAACTGCAGGCCAGCCTGAACCTGCTCCAGGAAGACCAGAACGCCGGTCGCCAGGTGCAGATGAACATGCTGCCGGAAACGCCTTGGGAGTCCGAAGGACTGGCGTTTTCCCACCAGATCATCCCGTCGCTGTACCTGTCGGGTGACTTTGTCGATTACTTCCGTGTCGACGCCCGCCGCATCGGCTTCTATCTCGCCGACGTTTCGGGGCACGGCGCCTCGTCCGCCTTCGTCACCGTGCTGCTGAAGTTCATGACCACGCGGCTGCTGTACGAGTCAAAGCGCAACGACATGCTGCCGGAATTCAAGCCGTCGGACGTCCTCGGCCACATCAATCGCGGGCTGATCAACTGCAACCTGGGCAAGCACGTGACCATGCTCGGCGGGGTGATCGACCTGGATACCGACCGCCTGACCTACAGCATCGGCGGGCACCTGCCGTTGCCTGTGCTCTATGTCGACGGCGAAGCCCGTTACCTGGAAGGCAGAGGCCTGCCGGTTGGGCTGTTCGACGAAGCGACTTACGAGGATCATGTCCTCGATCTTCCCAAATCCTTCAGTCTTTCCCTGTTCTCGGACGGCATTCTCGATGTCCTTCCGGGAGCTACGCTGAAAGAAAAGGAGACGGCACTGCCCGAGCAGGTCGTCGCCGCCGGCGGAACCCTGGATGGCCTGCGTCAAGTCTTCGGACTGGCCAAGTTGTCCGAGATGCCGGATGATATTGCCTTGCTGGTGTTGAGCAGGAACCTTGCATGAGTACCGGTAAAATCCAGTTCGCCGAGCAGGATGGCTCATTCGTCCTGAAGTTCGTGGGCGAAGTCCGACTGACCTTGTGTTCGGCGCTGGATGCCACCATTGAAAAAATCTTCGCCGCGTTGAATTTCTCGGCGATCATCATCGATCTCACGGAAACCCAGAGCATCGACAGCACCACGCTGGGCCTCCTGGCGAAGTTGTCGATTCTCTCGCGGCAGAAGGTCGGACTGTTGCCCACGCTGGTCACCACCAACGCGGACATCACCCGGTTGCTGCAGTCGATGGGCTTCGATCAGGTGTTCAACATCGTCGATCGCCCGATTCCGTGCTCGGATTGCCTGACCGATCTGCCTCCCCAGGACCAGTCCGAGGAGGTGGTGCGCGGTAAGGTGCTCGAGGCCCACCGTATCCTGATGGGCCTGAACGAGACCAACCGCGAGGCCTTCCACGATCTGGTGAGCGCGCTCGAGCGCCACTGATTCGATGAGCTGAAATGCAAACCGGCGCCCTGGGGCGCCGGTTTGCATTTGCTCGTCCGCAGTTTTCAGCGGTTGGCGAGCAGCGCCTCGAGCTTTTCCTGGTCGCGGGCGAACAGGCGGATGCCTTCGGCCAGCTTCTCGGTGCCCATGGCGTCTTCGTTCATTTGCCAGCGGAAGGTGCTCTCGTCCAGAACCTGGCGCGCCTCGCCACCACCGGGCTGCAGCGCGCGCGGCAACTCGCCCTGGGCATCAGCCAATTGCTGCAGCAGGTCCGGGCTTATAGTCAGGCGGTCGCAGCCGGCGAGCTGCTCGATCTGGCCGAGGTTGCGGAAGCTGGCGCCCATCACTACGGTGTCGTAGCCGTTGGCCTTGTAGTAGCGATAGATGCGCGAAACGGACTGCACGCCTGGATCTTCCGCGCCGACGTAGTCGCGGTTATTGGCCTTCTTGTACCAGTCGTAGATGCGCCCGACGAAGGGCGAGATCAGGAACACACCGGCGTCGGCACAGGCGGCGGCCTGGGCGAAGGAGAATAGCAGGGTGAGGTTGGTCTGGATGCCTTCGCGCTCCAGTTGCTCGGCAGCGCGGATGCCCTCCCAGGTGGAGGCGATCTTGATCAGCACGCGGTCGCGGCCGATGCCTTGCTGGTCATACAGGTCGATCAGGCGATGGGCGCGCTGCAGCGTGGCTTCGGTATCGAAGGACAGGCGGGCGTCAACCTCGGTGGAGATGCGCCCCGGAATCACGCCCAGGATGTCCTTGCCCACGGCGACGGCGAAGCGATCACAGGCGAGGCCGGCGTCACCCTGCGCGCCTTCGGTGGCGCGTGCCAGGTGCTCGGCGTAGCGGGGCAGGGCGGCAGCCTTCAGCAGCAGCGACGGATTGGTGGTGGCATCCACCGGCTTCAGGCGGGCAATGGCGTCGAAATCGCCGGTATCAGCGACAACCGTGGTGTATTGCTTGAGTTGTTCCAGCTTGGAGGTCATGGCGCGTCTTCCGTAGAGAGTGCATCGACCTTACCCGAGGCCGATGCGCCACTCAACGGGACTCAGTGACCGGCGAGAAGTTCTCCCGCCTGATCAAGCAATCCCAGCGAATCCTTGGTCTTGTGAACGTCCACCGAGAGCAGTTGGCGGAAGCGCCGTGCGCCAGGGAATCCCTGCGCCAGGCCAAGGACGTGGCGGGTCACATGGTGCATTGCGCCGCCTTCGGCAATGTGCCGCTCGATGTACGGGCGCATTCGCGCCAGGGCTTGCGCGCGGGTGATGGCCGGCTCCGACGAGCCATACAGCGCGGCGTCCACCTGGGCCAGCAGATAGGGGTTGTGGTAAGCCTCGCGGCCGAGCATCACGCCATCGAACACCTGCAGATGCTCGCGGCATTCTTCCAGGGTCTTGATGCCGCCGTTGAGGACGATTTCCAGTTCCGAGAAGTCGCGCTTGAGCTGCGCGGCGATGTCGTAGCGCAGCGGTGGGATTTCGCGGTTTTCCTTGGGCGACAGGCCTTCGAGGATGGCGATGCGCGCGTGCACGGTGAAGCTGCGGCAGCCGGCGTCGCGCACCTGGCCGACGAAGTCGCAGAGCTCTTCGTAGCTGTCGCGGCCGTTGATGCCGATGCGGTGCTTGACCGTTACCGGGATCGATACCGCATCGCGCATGGCCTTCACGCACTCCGCCACCAGCGCCGGGTGGCCCATCAGGCAGGCGCCGATCATGTTGTTCTGCACGCGGTCGCTGGGGCAGCCGACGTTCAGGTTCACTTCGTCGTAGCCAACTGCTTCGGCCATCTTCGCCGACGCCGCCAGGTCCGCCGGATTGCTGCCGCCCAGTTGCAGGGCCAGCGGGTGCTCGCACTCGTCGTGACGCAGGAAGCGTGCGGCATCGCCGTGCAGCAGCGCGCCGGTGGTGACCATTTCTGTATAGAGCAGGGTATTACTGGACAATTGGCGAAGGAAAAATCTGCAGTGGCGGTCAGTCCAATCCATCATTGGCGCCACAGAGAAGCGGCGGGAGGGCTCGGGGCGCAGGGGCGGGTTGCTCATGGTGGCGTCAACTTGAAGGCACAGGCCCCGCAGGTCGGGGATGCGGAGGCTGCTCGGAAAAAGGGCCAACAGTTTACCCTTCGACAGAAGGCCCTGCACGCTGGATGCCACCCGCCCGGCTGGTTGTCGGTCAATTGTTTCAGCAGATTGCGGGTGGCGTGTATAGTGCCGCGTCAGTCTGATCGGGCCGTGTACGAGTTATGCAGATCCAACGAATTGCGCAGGTATTGAAGGTAGTCGGTATCGTCCTCGCTGGAATGTTGCTGGTCAGCCTTTTGGTTGGGAGGTTCTGGTGGCCCACCGATTCGGGCAACTGGGAAAAAAGCCTACGGCTGATGACTGGCTTGGCCGTTCTGGCAAGCGCACTGACGCTGATTCGTGAGCGAGCGCGCTGGATGTCGATGCTTGTCCTGTTGTTCGGTCTGTTCTGGCTGGGGCTGTTGGCCAATGCGCTGGCAGCTGACTCTTCCAGTTCAGTGCGCCAGTTGTTGATGATCCTGCTGTTCAGCCTGGTCGTGATCGGGGGGGGTGGTGCAGATAGTCGGTTCTGGCGCGTGGTACTAGGGACAGGAGCGATCGCCGGTGCCGGTTTCGCTGCTTTCTCGCTGCTGTACAAGGCGCAGCTCGGGCAGTTTTCCCTTGCTTACCGGACCATGAATATCCATGACTCTGGTGTGCCGGGCGTGGCGGACTTCGGCATTACCATCGAAGCCGGTATGAACTACGCCTTCAGTTTTGTCGTGGCGCTCTGGCTGGCCGTGCGCAGTCGACGCTGGCCGGCCTTTTCGGTGTGGTCGCTGTGCACATTGCTGCAAGGCATCTATATCTATTTCACGTTCTCTCGAGCCGCCTGGATGGCCGCACTGATCGGCGCCGTGGCCCTCATTCTGGTGGCGACCCAGGGACGCATGCGCAAGGTTGCGTTAGGGTTGCTGGCCTTAGGGGGGGCAGCCGCGGCGATCGGGGGATATCGGCAGTTGGCTTACGAGTTCGGCTCGCGAGGTCTCACTCACCGGGACGAAGTCTGGCGCACCGTGATCGAGCGTGTGGGCGAAAACTGGTGGTTCGGCCACGGTTCCCATACCGAGTTGGGCGACGTGGTACTGAGCACCGGGCAGGTAGTGCACAACCCCCACAGCCTCTATCTGGAAGTGTTGTATCAGTTCGGCGCGGTAGGACTGGCGTCGCTGCTGGTGATTTTGCTGGCCAGCTTGTGGACGCTCTGGCGCAGCCGTGCGTCCATGGCGCCACTCTGGTTCTCCGTACTGGCAGCGTCCACGATCGTCTTCATGGTCGAGATGCACTTCTTCGTCGCCGCGCCAAACGTGGTCTGGATGTGGCTCTGGCTGCCGCTGGCAGGCGCATTGGCGGCTGCCTCCGATGATAAACGGGCGCTGCGGCAGGCGCCCGTTTCTCCTGCGTTGAGTGTTCAGCCCGCCTGAGTCAGGCGGTTCTGAACAGGCGGCGCCAGCCGCTGGGCTTGCCGCGGCGTGCATCGCTGGCATGCTGGCGAGGCTCGAACACGACGTTGAACAGCCGGCGATAGTGGCCTTCGGGGCAGCTCAGTTTCTCCACGCCATGCCAAGCGTTTTCGGTGTTCTTGAACAGGAAGCTGCGGTTATCGCGGATGTCGCAGCTGATCGCCTGTCCAAAGTCACTGAGATCGGGATTGTCCTGGGCAACTTTCTTGTCCTTCAAGACCAGGATCGAGCCGCCCCATTCCGGCTGCCAGTCGGCCGAAGTATTGAAGTAAAAGATGTGGGTGCCCAGCTTGGTATAGCTGTCACGGTGCGGTGATACCTCAGAGCCTGCGACGCCGACATGCCAGGCAAAGCGAACGACGAAGTCATCCACCCCGAGCATGCGCTTGGCAAAGGCTGCGTACTCGGAGTTGCCCTGCAATTCCAGCATGAATTGCTGCCACACCACCGGTAGGTCGCTCAGCGCGACTACGCCTTCGCTGCCGGCGGCGCGATCGTTGTAGATCGACTGTTCGTAGGCCAGGTAATAGCGATTGTGGGGGCGTTGTCCGTAGGCTCGCTCGATGCCGTTGTGTTTCTCGAACATTGCCAGGCTGGGGAAGTTGTCATACAGCGACTGGAAGGCTTCCGGTCGCAGGACATCCTGGAACGAGAACCAGGGGAAGGGCTGCTGGAGCGTGAAGTCTTCCGTGGCGAATTCACGCAGCATACGGTCGTCGAGGAGCAGCGACATGGAGGTGGCCTTGAACGCAGAGTGGGAGGGCGGGCGGATTCCGTTCCGGGAGGAAATGGCAAACCGCCATCCAGTGTATTTTATTTGTTACCGCTGATTTCAGTCTATATCCAAGCCCTCTCGGCCGGAGGCTGCGTGCTAACCTCTGCGGTTCACTCCAAGGGAAATTGGCCGATGAAACTGCGGGTGGTACTGCTCTGCGCACTACTGGCGGGATGCACCTCTCCGGGCAAGCTGAAGGAGGAGGCGCCAGGGTTGCGGATGGAAAGCGCCAAGTCGCCCTCGGTCTATATGACCTGCCTGTTGCCGAAATGGCGGGAGATCCGCTCGTCGTCGGCGGTGAAGGAAATCCGCTTTGGCTACCGGCTGGTGATGCCGGCCACAGCGAGCGATAGCCCCGAGGCGTTGCTGGAGGCTACGGCAGCGGACAAGGGGAGTGATGTGGTGCTCTATCGCCGCCATTCGCCGAGCCCGGACGATGCGATCAACCTGGCGGCGCGCAGCTGCCTGTAGCGACTCAAGCAGCGCCTCGTCTACCACTAAGGAACGATAGCCGCCGCGTGAAGCAGGCGGCCTAATGGCTCTGACAAGAATAATCGGGCTTCCCGGCAGCGTGCCTGCGCTGTGCAGCGGTAGGGCCCGCCAGAAGAGAGCTGCCGCCATGGATATCGCGCGCCCGCGTATCGTCCTCATCCTTACCCTGCAGACGTGCGGCCTGGTGCTGCTGTTCATCGCCCAGGCGCTGGGCGGCTGGCCGCTGTCGTTGTGCCTGCTGCTGGCTGCGGTGCTGCTCTGGGGGCCATGGTTAGTTCCCGAGCGGGCGGCCCCGGCCGGTGCGCTGGCGGTGCTGCCGGATGTCGCGGAGCTGACCCGCGAGCTGTCCCAGGGCACCAGTCGCAATGCGCTGTCCGCTGCCGGGGTGTCCTTCTCGGTGCAGCGCCTGGTGGAGAAGCTGGAGTCCCAGGTGGTGGCGGCCGAGCAGATCGTCGGCAGCGCCGAGGTGATGATCCATACCGAGCGGGCTACGTCGAACCTGGCCCGCCAGGCGAAGGAGGCAGCCACGCTCGCCCGCGCCGGCAGCGATGCCGGGCGCAGCGAGTTGCACGCCGCTATCGATTGCATGCGCCAGCTGAGCCAGCGCGCCAGTGCCAGCCGCGTGCTGATCGAGACGCTGAATGCGCGCAGCGAGGACATCCAGCGCGTGACCCAGGTGATCCAGTCCATCGCCAGCCAGACCAACCTGCTCGCGCTCAATGCCGCCATCGAGGCGGCGCGCGCGGGCGAGCATGGGCGTGGCTTTGCGGTGGTCGCCGAAGAGGTGCGCGGCCTGGCTGGACGCACCGCCGAGGCTACCGACGAAGTCGGGCAGATGATCGAGGATATCCAGCGCCAGACCGGCGAGGTGGTAGAGCAGATTCGCCAGCTCACCGATGACCTGGGCCTGGGCGTCAGCCAGGTGGAAAGTACTGGCCGGCAGTTGCAGGACATCGCCGGGCTGGCCGCCACGGTGGAGACCCAGATCACCGAGATTGCCGAAGGCGCGGAGATCAACCGTAACCAGCTGGACAGCCTGTTCGCCGCCGTCGAGCAGGTGCGCGGCGACCTGCGCGCCAGCGACGAGCAGACGCACCGATTGGCGGACGCGGCGGTGCAGTTGGAAACCCAGGCGGAGATGATCAGCGAGCGCCTGGCTGAAGTGGCGCTGGACGACTATCACCAGCGCGTCTATGACCTTGCCCGCGCCGGTGCGCAGGCCATCGGTGCGCGTTTCGAGGCGGATATCGACACGGGGCGCATCGGCCCGGAGGACCTGTTCGACCGCGACTACCAGCCGATGCCGGGCACTCGGCCGCAGAAGTTCCGTACGCGTTTCGACCGTTACACCGATGAGGTGCTGCCGCGCATCCAGGAAGACCTGCTGCAACGCCATGAAGGGCTGGTGTTCGCCATCGCCTGTACGGCCGAGGGTTACGTGCCGACGCACAACCAGGCGTTCAGCCATCCGCCCAGCGGCGACCTGCAGGTGGACATGCTGAAGAGCCGCAGCAAGCGCCTGTTCAACGACCGCACCGGGGTGCGCTGCGGCAGCCACAACCAGCCCATGCTGCTACAGACCTACTGCCGCGATACCGGCGAGCTGATGCACGACCTCTCGGTGCCGATCTACGTGCGTGGGCGCCAGTGGGGCGGCCTGCGCCTGGGCTACCGGCCGGAAGCCTGAGGCTCCAGGGGCTAGCCCGCTCCTACTAAGAACCGCAGGCGAAAAAAAGCCGCGAAGGAGTTGGACGCGGCTTGGGTGCGGGCGCCCGGGGGGCGCCCGCAAAAGGGTTTCAGTGATGCCCGCAGAGGGCGTCGCGGCCTTGTTCGCCGAGTATGTTGAAGAGGATGTTCAGCACCACCGCCCAGATCGCGGTCATCGCGATGCCGCTATGGGTGATCGGCTCCATCCATTGGGGCAGCGCGGCGAAGAAGTCCGGGCGTACCACCGGCACCATTCCCATCCCGATGCTCACGGCCACCAGCAACTGGTTGCGGCGATCGACGATGTCCGCCTCATGAAGGATGCGGATGCCGCTGGCAGCGACCATGCCGAACATGGCGATGCCGGCGCCGCCCAGGACGGCGGGCGGAATCGAGGCGACCAGGAAGGCGGCCTTGGGCAGCAGCGACAGGGCGATCAGGAACAGCGCGGCGGCGGCGGTGACGTAGCGGCTGCGCACGCCGGTCATCTGCACCAGGCCGATGTTCTGGGCGAACGAGGAATGGGTGAAGGTATTCATGAAGCCGGCGACGAACGACGCGCTGGCATCGCACAACAGGCCACGGCGCAGGCGGTTGGGGCAGATTTCGGTCTCGGTGATCTTGCCCAGGGCGAGGAACATGCCGGTGGACTCGACGAAGATGATCACCACCACCAGGCACATCGACAGCACCGGAGCCAGGTGGAATTCCGGGGCACCGAAATGCAGCGGCGTGACGATGTCGAACCACGGGCGCTGCTCGATGCCGTCCAGGCTGACCATGCCCATGCTGGCGCCGATGATGTAGCCCAGCAGCATGCCGATCAGCACCGAGACGTTGACCCAGAAGCCCTTCAGGAAGCGGTTGATCAGCAGGATCACTGCCAGCACGAAGGAGGACAGGGCGAGGTATTCGATGGCGCCGAAGTTGGCGGCTGCCTTGCCGCCGCCGGCCCAGTTGATCGCCACCGGGAACAGGCACATGCCGATGGAGGTGATCACGGTGCCGGTTACCAGCGGCGGGAAGAAGCGCACGATGCGGCTCATGAACGGCGCGATGAGCATGCCGAAGAAGCCGGCGGCGATGGTCGCGCCGAAGATGCCGGTCATGCCCACACCGGGCATCCCGGCCATGGCGACCATGCTGCCCACGGCGGCGAAACTGGCGCCCATCATCACCGGCATGCGGATGCCCACCGGGCCGATGCCGAGCGATTGCACGAGCGTGGCGATGCCGGCGACCAGCAGGTCGGCGTTGATCAGGAAGGCGATTTCTTCACGGGAGAGACCGGCGGCCTGGCCGACGATCAGGGGAACGGCGACGGCGCCGCCATACATCAGGAGAACGTGCTGGAAGCCGACCAGCAGCAGCTGCAGCAAGGGCAAACGCTGGTCGACGGGCGAGCCGGTAGGGGAGCGCTCAGTTACCACGGACATGCAACACCTCGGTTTTTATTGTTGTCAGTCGCTGGTTGCCGGACGGGCACGACAACCGGGAAGTACTGGCCGATCTCACCCCCGGGGCCGAGCGGGTGAAGCGGTGCGGGACTTTATAAACGCGATGTGTATTACGTTCAATCGATTTTTGTATACAACTAGTCGGTCATGTTTTGTCTCTGCAGTGCTGGATGGCTCTAGGTCGCGTGTTTCCTGGTTTCAGCAATTCTGTAGCCATTGGTCGAGTGGACTACATTTTTTGTTTCAAGGGGGGCCGCGGATGGCAATCGCGGACCCGCCGAGCCATGCCGGACTGTTGTACAGACATAAAAAAACCGCACCCGAAGGTGCGGTTCTTCTGGCCGTGCCGCAGGCTCAATTAACCTGGGCACCCTTGGAGATCCAGTCTCCAACGAGCTTGCGCTCTTCCGGGGTCATCTGCGTGATGTTGCCCAGCGGCATGACCTGCGAAGCCACGGCCTGCGCCTGGATGCGCGGGGCGAGCTGCTGGATCTGCTGCGGGGTGTCGAACATCACGCCGGCCGGCGCGGTACTGAACAGATTGCTGGTCGGCTTGGCCGAGTGGCAGACGGCGCAGCGTTCCTGGATGACGTGATGGACCTTGTCGAAGCCTTCGGTCGAGCCCGCGGCGGTGGACGCCTGGGTCGGAGCGGTCTGAGCCTGCTGGGCGGCAGCGGCCTTGGCGGCTTCCTCGTCCTTGGCGCGTTCGGCCGGGCTCTTGCCGCCAACGGCGGTTTCCGGCAGCGGCTGGTACTCGATCTTCTGAGCTTGCGCGGTAGAGGAGGCGTCGCTGGTTGGCCAGTTCGGGCCGGTGACGAAGGCCAGGGCGATCATGCCGACGGCGCCGGCGGGCAGGGCCCAGGCCATGCCATTGCCTTCGTGGCGGGTGTTGAAGTAGTGACGCACGATCACTGCCAGCGCCGCGATGCAGGTCAGGATCAGCCAGTTGTAGTGGCTGCCGTAGGTGCTCGGGAAGTGGTTGCTGATCATGATGAACAGCACCGGCAGGGTGAAGTAGTTGTTGTGGCGCGAACGCAGCAGGCCTTTTGCCGGTAGTACCGGGTCGGGCTCGCGGCCTTCCTCGATGGCCTTAACCAGCGCGCGCTGGGCCGGCATGATCACGCGGAACACGTTGCCCACCATGATGGTGCCGATGATGGCGCCCACGTGCAGGTAGGCACCGCGACCGCTGAACACCTGGCTGAGCAGGTAGGCGGCGAGGACCAGCAGGCCGAACAGGATGGCGCCGAGCAGGGCGGGTTTCTTGCCCAGCGGCGAATCGCACAGGGTGCTGTAGACGAACCAGCCGGCGATCAGCGAGCCGATGCCGATGGCCACGGCGGCGGCCGGAGCCAGGTCGCTGCCCGGGGCGATCAGGTACAGGGTCGGGTTCAGGTAGAACACGATGGTCAGCAGGCAGACACCCGACATCCAGGTGGAGTAGGCCTCCCATTTGAACCAGTGCAGGTTGTCCGGCATTTTCGGCGGGGCGAGCTTGTACTTCTCCAGGTGGTAGATGCCGCCACCATGGATCGCCCAGAGATCACCGGAAAGCCCCTCGCGCGGGTTGGCGCGATTGAGGTTGTTCTCCAGCCAGACGAAGTAGAACGAAGCGCCGATCCAGGCAATGCCCACAATCATGTGGACCCAGCGGACCAGCAGGTTCAGCCATTCGATGAGATGTGCTTCCACAGTTTTTTACCTCTTGCCCGGGTGCCGCCGTCGCGGCAGGCGGGCCTCTCTTATTAGTTTGCTTGGGGGTCGAGGAGGAGCTGTTCGTCCTCGGTGAAGAAATGCTCGTCGCAGTTGTTGCCAGAACCGCTGCGATCGACCACCAGGAAGTCATCCCGCTTTTCGATCGTCAGCACCGGGTGGTGCCAGACGCCGCGGTGGTAATTGACGCCCTGCTTGCCGTTGGACAGGAAAGCGCGGACGAGGCCCGATACAGGTACATCGCCAAGGGGCGCGACCACGATCAGAAAGGGGTTGCCGAGCAGCGGAATGAACGCCTGGCTGCCCTGCGGGTGACGTTCCAGCATGCGGATGCGCAAGGGCATCTCCAGGGATTCGGCGCTGAAAATGCTGATGATCGCCTGGTCATCGGGCTGCGCCGTTTCGACGGTGGCGAGCTTGTGATAACGGCGGGTGGAGCCGTTGTTGATCATGAAAAAGTCGCTGCCTTCGGTCTCGATGACATCACCGAACGGGGCGAAGGCTTCCTTGGTCAATGGCTCGATCTTCAGGGTACGCATGGCTGGTCTTCTTATTTCGTTATTCGCATGGGCCCCTTCCCAGGGGAGGGGGAGTGAAGGTCCGCTGGCTCAGAGCTGCTGCAGGCGGAACATCGCGATCTTGTTGATCTCCGCCAGGGCGGTCTGGAACTCCTGCTCCGGCGTGTTGTGGATGCGCTCTTCGAACGCAGCCAGGATCTGGTGGCGGTTGCTGCCCTTCACCGCCTTGATGAAGGGGAAGCCGAACTTGGCCTTGTACGCATCGTTGAGTTCGGTGAAGCGGGCGAATTCTTCGGCGGTGCAGTCCTGGATACCGGCACCGGCCTGTTCGGCGGTGCTGGAGGCGGTCAGCTCACCACGGATCGCGGCCTTGCCGGCGAGGTCCGGGTGCGCGTTGATCAGCGCCAGCTGCGCTTCATGGCTGGCGGACAGGAGGATGTCGGCCATGCGTTGCTGCAGCAGTTCGATGTCGTTCAGGCTGTCGTCGACGCCCAGGTCATAGGCCTTCTCGGCGACCCACGGGGAGTGCTCGTAGATGTCGGCGAAGGTAGCGACGAAGGCGGCGCGGTCGAGGCTGGCCGGGGTCAGGGTCTGGAAGCGGCTCATGCCTTGTTCTCCTGCGCTTTGAATGGGTGGTTCTCGTGCCAGTGCTTGGCGATGTCGACGCGGCGGGTGATCCACACCTTCTCGTGACCCTTAACGTACTGGATGAAGCGCTCCAGCGAGGCCATACGCGCCGGACGGCCCAGCAGGCGGCAGTGCATGCCGATGGAGAGCATCTTCGGCGCGCCCTCGGCACCCTCGGCGTAGAGCACGTCGAAGGCGTCCTTGAGGTATTCGAAGAAGTCGTCGCCCTTGTTGAAGCCCTGCACCTGGGTGAAGCGCATGTCGTTGGTGTCCAGCGTGTAGGGGATCACCAGGTGCGGTTTCTCGGCGGTGCTCGCCGGGTCCCAGTAGGGCAGGTCGTCGTCGTAGGTGTCGGAGTCGTAGAGGAAGTTGCCGTCCTCGCGGACGATGCGGCGGGTGTTCGGGCCCAGGCGGCCGGTGTACCAGCCCTGCGGGCGCTGGCCGGTCAGCTCGGTGAGGATGCGCACGGCCTCGAACATGTGTTCGCGTTCCTGCGCTTCGTCCATGTACTGGTAGTCGATCCAGCGGTAGCCGTGGCTGCAGATCTCGTGGCCGTCGGCGACCATCTGGCGGATCGCTTCCGGGTGGCGCTGGGCGGCCATGGCCACGGCGAACACGGTGAGCGGCAGGTCGTACTTTTTGAAGAGCTTGAGCAGGCGCCATACGCCGGCACGGCTGCCGTATTCGTAGAGCGATTCCATGCACATGTTGCGCTCGCCCTTGAGCGGCTGGGCGGCGACCATCTCGGAGAGGAAGGCTTCGGACTCGGCATCCCCGTGCAGGATGTTGCGCTCGCCGCCTTCCTCGTAGTTGAGGACGAAGGAGAGGGCGATGCGCGCATCGTTCGGCCAGTGCGGGTGGGGAATGTTGTTGCCGTAACCGATCAGGTCGCGTGGATAGTCAGCGCTCACTGCAGTGTTCCTTCTTGTGGTTGGCGGTCGGCGCCGGGTCGGTAGACCGTGCGCTGCCGTGATGTGTGCATTGTATACAAAATGTCGGGCGGTCTGTAAATACAATCCGCGCAACGGTCGTTTCAATCCATCGGCCTCCCCCGCGGTGGCTGCGAATGCGCTGGATGCCATGCAATGGCGCAGTCTGCGGCTGATGGTTGGCTGCTTCTGCACGCCGGTACAGCTTCGGGAAAAGCTGCTTTTTGCCGTGATGGAACACTTTTTTGTATACAATTGACCATGTCGCTGGGTATATTCGGTCCGACCAAAAGCACCCGCGTACTGTTCAATGGAGCAGTGCGCCGATATCGATCAACAAGACAGAGGAGGAAGGTGTCCGCCGGCGCCGCCGTCAGACACCGATAGCCCATGGGACGCTTGACCACTCACGTACTGGATTCCGCCCACGGCTGCCCGGGCCATGGCATCAAGATCGAACTGTTCCGTGTCGAGGGCCAGCAGCTCGAGCTGATCGCCACCCGCGTGACCAATGATGACGGCCGCTGCGACGAGCCGCTGCTGCAGGGCGAGGATTTCCGCGCCGGCGTCTACCAGTTGCTGTTCAATGCCGGCGACTACTACCGCGCCCGTGGCGTGGAGCTGCCCAAGCCGGCGTTCCTCGACCAGGTCGTGCTGCGCTTCGGCATTGCCTCGGAAAGCGACCACTACCATGTGCCGCTGCTGATTTCCCCCTACAGCTATTCCACCTATCGCGGTAGCTAGTCCCCGCCCGTAGGTCTTCCCCCGGACTCTTCGTGGAGTCTTCCTCGGCCCGCCCACACTGCGGGCTTTTTTTTGCCCGTCATTCAGCAATATGCCTGGGTTTTATGGGCGCAAACGCGGTAGTTGGACTAGAAGGAGAGATACCGAATTCGTGAGAAGTGGCATGAGCAGAATCCTGATCGTCGATGAACAACCGGTTACCCGCCATGCGCTGCGCCTGATGATGGAGGCGGACCGGCACGAGGTAGTCGGCGAGGCGGACAACGGCCCCGATGCGTTGCACCAGGCGCGCCTGTGCAAGCCGGACCTGATGATCCTCGAACTGTCGATTCCGCGGCTGGGTGGCCTGGAGGTACTGCAACGCCTGGTGGCCCAGGAGTCGCCGGTCAAGGTGCTGGTGCTCACTTCCCAGGACTCCGAGTATTTCGCCGGCCGCTGCCTGACGGCCGGTGCTGCCGGCTTCGTCAGCAAGCAGGAGGACCCGCAGGCCGTGCGCGAGGCGGTGCGAGCCATCGCCCAGGGGCACAGCTACTTCCCCAGCCACGCCCTGGGCAGTGTGAATGCTGCGGAGGAGGCGGGGCATGGCGGCCTGCTCAAGGACCTCTCGGTGCGTGAACTGAGCGTGCTGCAATTGCTGGCCCAAGGCTTGAGCAACATTGCCATCGCCGATCAGTTGTCCATCAGCGACAAGACCGTGAGCACCTACAAAGTGCGTCTTATGCAGAAGCTGCACGCCAAATCGCTGGTGGAACTGGTCGATATCGGCCGGCGCCACGGGCTGGTCGAGGGAGGCGCAAAGGAAGAGGGGGGAGGTGAATCGGAGCTTGACGATGAGCAGAAGCGGGAATTCGAGCTTCTGCGCCACATGATCGACTCGCTTCCCTACCCGATGAGCGTGCGTGGGCTGGATGGTCGGGTGCGCTACTGCAATGCAACGGCGTTGAGCTATCTGGGGTTGCCCCTGGAGGCCGTCGTTGGCAGTTGGGTCGGCGAGTTGGGGGTTTTTAGCGACTCCAATGAGTGGGACTTTCTTCGCGAAAGGATGATTGCGAATATTGCGCGAGGCGAACCTTACGACTCGGATGTCGAGTTGCGTACGGTCAAGGGCCGCAGGGTATTCCATCATTGGGGGCGGCCGTATCGAGACGGCACCGGAACGTTGCTGGGTGCTATTTGCGGGGCGATCAATATCACCGACCAGGATGATCTGGTCCGCGCGTTGCGCAATGCCAATGCCCGCATTGAATCCATCAGCAGGGGAAAGACGCAGTTCCTGGCGGGGATGGGGAGCGAGATGCAGGGACCTATCCAGACCATTGTCGCCATGATTGACCTTGCACTGAATCAGGACGACGCCAGGCGCCGGCGCGAACCCCTGCTGGTCGCCCGCTCGCAGGCCAGCAATCTGTTGCATGTTCTGGACGACCTGCAGTTACTCAATCGGGCCAAATCCGGGCGGCTTCAATTGAACATGGAAGAGACCGATTTACGAACGCTGGTCTCCCGTCAGGTTGAATCGGTAGCCGACTCTGCCGCCTCCAAGGGAATAAGCCTGGAAACCAACTTCGACCTTGCTCTGCAGCCGCGAGTCTGGTGCGACGCGCCACGTCTGCGGCAGATAATGGAGAATCTGTTGGGCAACGCGGTCAAGTTCACTGAGCAGGGAAGCGTGATTGTGCGGCTTTGCGCCAGGGGGAAGGGCCAGGGAATGGTAGAGGTTCAGGTGGATGTGATCGACACGGGAGTTGGCATTTCCGATGTCGAGTTGGCGCATCTTTTCGAGCCGTTTTCCTATGATCTCGATGGGCTGCGTATCGGACAAGGGGGGTCTGGACTGGGGCTGGCCTTGTGCAAAAGCCTGGTGACACTGATGGGGGGCGACATTAGCGTCAAGAGTCGCCTGGGCGTCGGCACGGAGTTCAGTTTCAAAGTGAGGGTCCCTGACGCCTCGTCCTGATCACGATACAGCGGTTCAGGATTTGATCAGGCCGCGAACGGAAACCAAAACCCCGGCAATCGCCGGGGTCTTAGTTTCTATCAGACGCGGCGGCGGCTCAGAGGAAGATGAACTTCGCCACGAAGATCGCACACAGCGCGTACAGGCTGATGGTCACGTCCTTGTGGCGGCCGGTGAATACCTTCATCGCCACGTAGGTCACGAAGCCCAGCGCGATACCGTCGGCGACCGAGAAGGTCAGCGGCATCATGATCACGGTAACGATCGCCGGGATGGTCTCGGTGTGCTCGTTCCAGTCGATGTGGGCCATACCGCCCATCATCAGCATCGCAACGTAGATCAGCGCGCCGGCGGTGGCGTAGGCGGGGATCATGCCGGCCAACGGGGCGAAGAACATCGCCGCGACGAACAGCACGCCGACTACCACGGCGGTCAGTCCAGTACGGCCACCGGCGGCGACACCGGCCGCGCTCTCGACGTAGCTGGTCACTGGCGGTACGCCGAGCACCGCGCCGAAGGCACTGGAGGTGCTGTCGGCCTTCATCGCTTTCGACAGGTTCTCGATGCGACCGTCCTCGCGCACCAGGTGCGCGCGCTGGGCTACGCCCATCAGGGTGCCGGCGGTGTCGAACATATGCACGAAGAGGAAGGCCAGGATCACGCTGATCATGGTCACGTTGAACGCGCCGGAGATATCCATCGCCAGGAAGGTTGGCGCCAGGCTCGGCGGCATGGAGAACACGCCGCCGAACTTGACTATCCCTAAGGCGATGCCGGCCACGGTGACAGTGAGGATGCTGATCAGGATGCCGCCGAACACGCGGCGGTATTCCAGCACCGCGATCATCAGGAAGCAGATGGCGGCGAGCAGCGGGCCGGGGCTGGTCAGGTCACCCAGGTGAACCAGGGTGGCGGGGCTGGCAACCACGATGCCGGCGGTTTTCAGGCCGATCAGGCCGAGGAACAGGCCGACGCCGGCGCCCATGGCGAAGCGCAGGCTGACCGGGATGCTATTGAGCAGCCACTCGCGAATGCGCGAGAAGGTCAGGATCATGAACGCGATACCGGAGATGAACACTGCACCCAGTGCGATCTCCCAGCTGTAGTTCATGGTCTTGACCACGGTGTAGGTGAAGAAAGCGTTGAGGCCCATGCCCGGCGCCAGGCCCACCGGCCAGTTGGCGTACAGGCCCATGAGGAAGCAGCCCAGCGCGGCGGCCAGGCAGGTAGCCACGAAGGCGGCGCCGTGATCGATGCCCGCGTCGGCCATGATGTTGGGGTTGACGAAGATGATGTACGCCATGGTGATGAAAGTCGTGAGACCCGCGGCGAGTTCGGTCTTCACGGTGGTGCCATGCTGGCTCAGCTTGAACAGGCGTTCGAGCAGGCCGGTGGCGGGGGGACTGGATGCAAAGACTTGTTGTTCTTGTTTGGTGCTTTCCACAGCGGTACTCCTCAACGCTCTTGTTGTTGGTCCCTTGCCGTCGGCTGGTTCACCTGCGTCCCTTGCGCTAACGGAAAGAGTTGTGAGGGTGTGAATGTTGACCTTTGGGTCAGGAAGTCACGTCGCGATTATGCAGTTGTGTACAAAAAGTTCAAATAATGTTTAGTGTCTTGCTGAAAGATTTTTACAAGCAAAGCGTCGGAATGGTCGCAGGTTGGCCTTGGCCAAGCTCCTGTGCCCCGGGGCTCTGGGGTTGACGGCGAGTCGATCATGACGGCTGCACGATAGTGGCCACTTTGTGTACACTGTGCGCCATGCCTGGCCCGCGGCCAGCTTCACTCCAGCCCCCACGGATTTCGCGCCGGTTCGCACCGGCTGAGCAGGGTTCGACTCCGATGACCGACCAGTTGCAACAGATCAGGAAGCAGCCGCGCAATGGCAAGGCGCGCAGCGGCACTCAGGACGAAATCGTCTACGCGCATATTTTCGACGCCATCCTCGAGCAGCGTCTGGCGCCCGGTACCAAGCTGAGCGAAGAAGCCCTGGGTGAAATCTTCGGCGTTAGTCGCACCATCATCCGTCGCGCCCTGTCGCGCCTGGCCCACGAGCAGGTCGTGCTGCTGCGCCCGAACCGTGGTGCGGTGGTGGCCAGCCCGAGCATCGACGAAGCCCGGCAGATCCTCTTCGCCCGCCGCACCGTCGAGCGCGCGATCACCGAACTGGCCGTGGACAACGCCAGCGGTGACGCTCTGGCCGAGTTGCGCGACATGGTCAAGCAGGAGCAGTCCAGCTTTGCCCGTGGCGACCGTGGCGCCGGTATCCGTCTCTCCGGCGAATTCCATCTGAAGCTCGCCGAAATGGCGAAGAACGCCCCGCTGGTGGTATTCCAGCGCAGCCTGGTCTCGCAGACCTCGCTGATCATTGCCCAATACGAGAGTGGTGGTCGCTCGCACTGCTCGTTCGACGAGCACAACGAAATCCTCGACGCCATCGAGAAGGGCGACAAGGAAAAGGCCGTGACCCTGATGATGCACCACATGGCGCACATCGACGACAAGCTGAACCTGGACGTGGACGGCGCCTCCGGCGACCTGCACGCGGTTTTCTCGCACCTGCTGGCCGGCAAGAAGAAGCCGCGCCGCAGCAAGGCGGACGCCGACTCGGCGGCCTGATCGCCGAGCCAGAAAGAAGCCCCGCATCTGCGGGGCTTTTTCGTTTCTGCACGGGGCGCTTTCCTAGGAGCGAGCTTGCTCGCCAATCCGACGCACGCCGGCGTCTCAAGGTGCGATGCGTTCGCGAGCAAGCTCGCTGCTACAGGGATTGGGCGCTGTCCTCGGCCTGCTGCCAGCCGCCACCCAGTGACTTGTAGAGCAGCACGAGGGTGGTCGCCACGGCTTCGCGGCCGCGCACCTGCTGTTCCTCGGTGGCCAGCAGTTCGCGCTGGGCGCTGAGCACGTTGAGGAAGTCCACCGCACCGGCCTTGTATTGTTCGCGGGCGTTGGCCAGGGCGGTGCGGCCGTGTTCGGCAGCGCTGTCCAGGCTGGCCAGGCGGCGTTGGTCGGCGGCGTAGTCGGTGAGCGCATCGTCCACTTCGCGCCAGGCGTTGAGCACGGTGCGGCGGTAGGCGATGGCCGATTCCTGCTGCTGCGCCTCGCGCAGGGCGAGCATGCCCTTCAGTCGGCCGCCTTCGAAGATCGGCAGCGACAGGCTCGGGCCAATGCCGAAGGTGCGGCTGTTCCAGTCGCCGAAGTTCGACAGCTGCAACGCCTGGAAACCGAAGCTGCCATTGAGACTGATGCGCGGGTAGAAGTCCGCCTTGGCCACGCCGATGCTGGCGGTAGCGGCGTGCAACGTTGCCTCGGCACGGCGGATGTCCGGGCGGCGCTGGGCCAGTTCCGAGGGCAGCCCGACTGGCACGTTGCGCGGTGGCTGCGGCACCGGCTTGGCCTGGGCGAGCTCAGCTTGCAGTGCGCCGGGCGCTTCGCCAAGCAGGTAGCCCAGGGCGTTGATCAGTCGCGCCTGGCGCTTCTGGCTGTCGGGCAGGCGTGCCTCGATGCTGGCCACCTGGGTCAGCGCTTCGGCCACGTCCAGCCCGGTGGCGACGCCGTCTGCGCGGCGCAGGCGGGTGAGGTCCAGGCTGCGCTGGGCGATCTCGAGGTTGCTGCGGATGATGGCTTCCAGGTCTTGCTCGGCGCGCAGTTGCAGGTAGTTGCGTGCGGTCTCGGCGAGCACCGAAACCAGTACGTCGCGGCGGCTTGCCTCGGTGGCCTGCACGTTGGCGTCGGCGGCCTCCAGCTCGCGGCGCACGCGGCCCCAGAAGTCCAGTTCCCACGACAGGTCGAAGCCACCGTCGAGTTGGTTGAAGTTGTCCTTGCCGGCTTTGCCGGACGGGTCGCTCAGGCCGACCTCGCTGTTGCGCTTGCGCTGGTAGCCCAGGTCTGCGCCGATGTTGGGCACGGCATCGCCGCCCAGTGCCTGGCGGATCGCCCGGCTCTGCTGCAGGCGCGCATCGGCTTCGCGCAGGTCGAGGTTGGCATCCGCCACTCGGCGTTGCAGGTCGTTGAGCTGCGGGTCGCCCAGCAGCGTCCACCACCGCGCTTCCAGCGGCGCATTGAGTGCCTGGCTCGGTGCATCACCACGCCGGGCGGACCAGCTCACCGCGTCGGCATCGTCCGGGCGCTGGAAGTCCGGGCCGACGCTGCAGGCGCCGAGTGCGAGCAGAGTTAGAAAGAGAGGCGCGCGTGTGGCGATCATTGCACGGCCACCTTCTGCTCACCGTCGGCGTGCTTGCCGGTGTCGATCCGCGCGATGACCGACATACCCACACGCAGCTTGTCGCGCAGCGGCTGGTCGGCGTCGAGAACGATCTTCACCGGGATGCGCTGGACGATCTTGGTGAAGTTGCCGGTGGCGTTGTCCGGCGCGATCGGCGCAAAGCTCAGGCCGGTGGCCGGGGCGATGCCGTCGACGTGGCCGCGCAGTTTCTCGCCGGGGAAGGTGTCGATGCTGATCTCGACCATCTGGCCGGGCTGCACGTCGGTGAGCTGGGTTTCCTGGAAATTGCCGACCACATAGGCATCCTGCAGCGGCACCACGGCCAGCAATGCATTACCCGGTGTGGTGTAGGCGCCCACGCGCACGGCACGGCGGCCGACCATGCCGTCGAAGGGCGCACGGATTTCCGTATACGACAGGTTCAGTTGCGCCTGCTGCAACTGCGCCTGGCCGCGTTTCAGCGCGCCGAGGGCTTCGGCCTGCTGGGCCAGCAGCACGTCGAGTTGCTTGCGGGCGGCGAGGGCGGCGGCCTTGTTCTTGTCGAGCACGGCTTTCGCCGAGTCGACACGCGAGCGCGCCTGCTGGGCGTTCTGCAAGGTGCCGGCGCCTTGGCTGGCGAGGTGCTGGTAGCGGTTGAGTTCCTGCGAGGCGAAGGTCAGCGCGGCCAGGTCGGCTTGTACCTGGGCCGCGGTCTGGGCAATCACTGCCTGCTGGCGTTCCAGGTCGGCAGCGACGTGGTGGTGACGCGCCTCGGCGGCCAGCACGTCGGCTTCGGCAGCGGCCAGCGCGGTGCGGTAGTCGCGGGCGTCGATGCGCGCCAGGACCTGCCCCGCCTTCACCGACTGGTTGTCGTCCACCAGCACTTCCTCGATGAATCCGGCGACCTTCGGCGCCACCAGGGTGAAGTCCGCGTGGACGTAGGCATCGTCCGTGCTCTGCTCACGGCTCGGGCCGAGCAGGCGCAGCAGCAGGTAGACGACAAGGGCGAGCAGCAGCACGGCAACCAGGGCCAGACTGCCGCGACGGGAATTCAGTTTCGACATGGGCAGACCTTTCAATGAGCAGGAACGACGGGGCGCGGCGGGTAGACCCGCAGCGGCATCAGGGGAATCAGGACGAGCAGGGCGGCGGCCAGCCAGGACATCGCCAGCAGGGTGTCGGACGCGGCGAGCACGCCGGCCTGACCGCGCACCTGCCCGGCCAGCCGGCTGACGTTCTCGGCGCCGCCCAGTTGTTCAAGGCGCAGGTCGAGGGCTTGCGAGGCGTTGCCCAGGTGGTCGACCAGGCGGTTTGAGTGGTAGTGCTCGCGCCAGGTCATGAGGAACGAGACGATGGCGCTGCCCAGCACTGCGGAGAAGCCGCGCACGCTGTTGAACCAGGCCGAGGCGAACGGCCCTTCGATGGGCGCGACGACGCTGGTGGCGGACATCAGCAGCGGCACCACGGCCATCGGCTGGCCGATGATCTGCAGCGCCAGCAGGGCGTAGAAGTTCTCCCGCGTCCACTCGCTGGTCAGCTGGCTCATGCCGAAGGCCGAGAGCCCGCACAGGCTGATGCCGATGGCCAGCACCCAGCGGCAATCCACGCGTGGGATATTGCACAGCGCGGCCACCAGCGGCAGGGAGATCAGCTGCGGCAGCGCCACCAGCAGCGCCATTGGCGCCGATTGCAGCGGGCGATAACCGTGGGCCGAGGCCAGGTACGACGCCGGCACGCCGGAGCACGCGCCGAGCACCACCAGCACGCCGGCGAGGGTGATCAGCGAGTGGGTGAAGTTGCGCCGCTTGAGGATGTCCAGGCGGAAGAACGGCAGCGGATGCGTCCACTCGTTGACGAAGAACGCCGCCAGCAGCCCGGCGCCGCCGATCACCAGCAGGGTGATCAGGTCCGACTCGAACCAGTCCAGGCGCTCGCCCTGCAAGAGGCCGATCACCAGCATGAGGATGCCCGGCAAGCCAAGTGAAAGGCCCAGGTAGTCGAACTGACGCAAGCGTTCCAGGCGCAGCGGGTCCTGCGGGATGCCCCAGGCGACGGCAGCGAGCGCCACGGCGCAGAGTGGAATGACCTGCCAGAACACCCAGTGCCAGCCGACGAATTCGGTCCACAGCGCCGCCAGGGGCATGCCGAGATTGGGCGCGAAGGTGGCGGTCAGCGCATAGGCACCCAGGCCGTAAAGCTTGATACCCGGCGGCAGGAAGCGCAGCGCCACGGTCATCAGCATTGGCGGCATGCAGCCGCCGGCGAAGCCTTGCAGCAGGCGCAACAGGTAGAGCGTCTCGACGTTCGGCGCAAAGGGGCAGAGCAGTGCCAGCAGGGCAAAGGCGGCGATGGCGCCGAGGGTGAAGCGGCGCAGCGAGACGGTGACCGAGAACCAGGGCGCAAAGGCCATGGCGGCGACCTGCGCCGCCGAATACAGGGCGAGCAGCCAGGTGCCTTCGTCATGGCCGATGGACAGTGCGCCGCGCACGTCGGTCATGGCGAGGTCCGTGACCTTCTCGTTGAGCCCGGCGCTGAGGGAGGCGATCAGCACGCCGAGCATGCCGACCGCGATGCGCAGGCCGAACGGCTGGGCAGCAGCTGGCGTGGCGGGCTTGGCCGGTTGCGGATGGGCAGCGGAAATCGGGGCGAGCGCGGTCATGGCCGGCCTCCACGGGGGTGGCCGATGCCGCCGCCGGCAGGCGGTTCGGTGCAAGGCATAGGAATCAACTCGGGTATTTGCGACCGAGTCTAGGGAAGGTCGATAGCTGTGGAAATTGAAATGATTGCAGCTAATCAGTGCGTTTAGCGCACTTGTCGCGCAATCAGCTCAGCAGGCCGGAGCTCTCGCGCAATTCGATGCACACACGCTTCACCGTCTGCCGCAGCCAGCTGTGTGCGGGGTCGTTGTCGAAGCGCGGGTGCCAGGCTTGGAGGATCACCACGGATTTGAGCGGCAGCGGGATGTCGAACTGGCGCAGGGCGAAGCCCAGGCGGTCCAGGCGCCACAGCGAATGCTCGGCGATGGGCAGTACCAGGTCGGATTCCAGCAGGGCGAAGATCGAGGAGTGGAAAGTCGGCGCGGTCAGGCGGATCTCGCGGCGCAGCCCGAGGTTCGCCAGTTCTTCGTCTATCGGCCCGATGGCTCGGCCGCGGCGGGACACGCTGATCTGAGGAAAGGAAGCGAAGCGTTCCGGGGTGATCTCGTCGTCGAATATCGGGTGGTCGCGCCGCGCCAGGCCGACGAAGTTGGTGGTGAACAGCGTCTGCGTGCGGATTTCCGGCTCCAGCGTCGAGGTGGCGCCGATATAGAGGTCGATGCGGTTCTGCCGCAGGGCTTCGTCATCGAAGTCCGCTTCCGGGGCAATGCGCAGGCTGCAGCGAGGCGCTTCTTCCTTCATCACCGCCAGCATGCGCGAGGCAAAGCCGCCCACCAGCACGTTGTTGGAGCGCAGCACGAAGCAGCGCTCCAACTGGTCCATGCGCAGGTTTTCCTTGGCGTTGAACAGGCGCATGGCGTGTTCCACCAGGTCGCTGACTTCCTCGCGCAACTGCAGTGCGCGAGGCGTCGGCACCAGGTTGCGCCCGGCACGAACCATGATCGGGTCGCCCACCGCTTCGCGGATGCGCGACAGGGTGCGGCTCATCGCCGGCGGGCTGAGGTGCATGCGCCGCGCGGCGCCGACCACGCTGCCTTCTTCGAGCAGGATGTTGAGGGCGACCAGCAGGTTGAGATCGGGCAGGGCCATGGTGACTCCGAAGGATGGGCGCGTTGCTATTCATGTTCCATTGCGACGGGCTTGATGGGCAAGCGTGCGTTTGACGCAATGGTTAATTACGTTTTGCGTGCCTTTACGGTGCGCGCCCTGGCCCGAAGAATGGCGGCGGATTTCGTTTCATGAAGGAGAAAGGCATGTTCAAGCGGATTCTTCTGGCCATCGACGGCGCGGCGCAGTCGCCGCGGATCATTGCCAGCGCCGCCGAGCTGGCGCGGTGCAGTGATGCGGTGGTGCATGTGGTATGCGCCGTGGACCGCGCTTTCGCCATGCCGCGCCAGGATGCGCTGGAGTACCCGCCGGCGGAGCAGGAGCAGCACGAGGCCCAGGCGCTGGTGGATGATGCCGTGGTGCAGTTGCAGCCGTGCGTGGCGACGGGAGCGGTGGTGGCCGGTGATCCGGCGCGGGCGATCCTGCGCGAGGCGGAGCGGCTGGAGTGCGACCTGATTGTGATCGGCCATCGTCACCTGGGGCGCATCGAGCGCTTGCTCGATCCATCGGTGGGGCAGCGGGTGATCGAGCGGGCGCCGTGTCCGGTGCTAGTCGAGGTGCGGGAGTAGCGTACCTGTTGGCTCTGAGCCGTGCGAACCCGCCCAACGCAGCGCTCGACAGGCCAAGCGCGGATAGAGTCCGCTCCTGCGCTGGCCGGGGAGAGCGGCACCCCTGTGGGAGAGGGGTGTGCGAAACAGAAAGAAAAGCGGCCCCGGCGCCGGGTTGGTCCTGAGCGAGGACCCGGCGCCGAAGCCGTAAGGGGTCAACCGCGGCGATGCACGTTGCGGCCGTGCGCGAAGGTTTCCTTCACGGTACGGTCGTCGCCGAGGATGACCAGTGCGAAGAGTTTCTCCTCCAGGGTTTTCGCCTGCTGCAGGCGGTAGTCCAGCAGCGGGGTGGCCTTGTAGTCGAGGACCACGAAGTCGGCCTCGTTGCCCTGGGCGAAGCTGCCGACCTTGTCTTCCAGTTCCAGCGCGCGGGCGCCGCCGAGGGTGGCCAGGTACAGCGACTTGAACGGGTCGAGCTTGATGCCCTGCAGCTGCATGACCTTGTAGGCCTCGTTCAGCGATTGCAGCTGGGAGAAGCTGGTGCCGGCGCCGACGTCGGTGCCCAGGCCGACTTTCACCTTGTGCTTCTCCAGCTTCGCCAGGTCGAACAGGCCGCTGCCCAGGAACAGGTTGGAGGTCGGGCAGAAGGCCACGGCCGAGCCGGTTTCCGCCAAGCGCTGGCATTCGCCGTCGCACAGGTGCACGCCGTGGGCGAATACCGAGCGCGGGCCGAGCAGGCCGTGGTGGTCATAGACGTCCAGGTAGCCCTTGCGCTCCGGGAACAGCTCCTTGACCCACTCGATTTCCTTGAGGTTTTCCGACAGGTGCGTGTGCAGGTACACGCCCGGGAATTCCTTGAGCAGTCGGCCGGCGGCGTCGAGCTGTTCCGGGGTGCTGGTGGGGGCGAAGCGCGGGGTCACGGCGTAGAGCAGGCGGCCCTTGCCATGCCAGCGCTCGATCAGCGCCTTGCTCTCGGTGTAGCTGCTTTCGGCGGTATCGGTCAGGTAGTCCGGGGCATTGCGGTCCATCATCACCTTGCCGGCGATCAGACGCAGGTCGAGCTTTTCCGCAGCGCCGAACAGCGCGTCCACCGACTGCGGGTGCACGGTGCCGAACACCAGCGCGGTGGTGGTGCCGGCGCGCAGCAGTTCCTTGAGGAAGATGCCGGCGACGTCGGCGGCGTGGGCCGGGTCGGCGAACTGCTTCTCGGTGGGGAAGGTGTAGGTGTTCAGCCAGTCCAGCAGTTGCTCGCCGTAGGAGGCGATCATGCCGGTCTGCGGGTAGTGGATGTGGGTGTCGATGAAGCCGGGGGTGATCAGCGCATCGCGGTACTCGACCACTTCCACGCCGCCCAGTTGCGGCAGTAGTTCGGCGGCGTGGCCGAGGCGGGCGACCTTGCCGTCTTCCACCAGCAGGATGCCGTCCTCGAAATACTGATAGGACTGCTCCACGCCGACTTCGGCCGGGTCGGCGACGCTGTGCAGGATACTGGCGCGGTAGGCTTTGGCTTGAGTGCTCATCGATCTCTCTTCAGTCGTGTTTCGGGGCCGGGGCGCGTGCGGGCGCCGGGGCGGAAATTTCAGGCGCCGCTTTCGGCAGTGCGTGCACGGCGGCTCGTGGGTAACAGTTTGGCCACGGTGTTCTCGCCCTGGCTGGTCTGCTGACCGAAGGTGGCGTTGTAGGTGGCGATGACTTCGCCGGCGATGGACACGGCGATCTCAATCGGCAGCTTGCCCTTCACCTCGCCGATACCCATGGGGCAGCGCATGCGCTGCACGGTGTCGGCGGCGAAACCGCGGTCGCGCAGCCGATGTTCGAACTTGGCGCGCTTGGTGTCCGAGCCGATCAGGCCGAAGTAGGTGAAGTCGTTGCGCTCGAGGATCTTCGCGGTCAGCTCCAGGTCCAGGGCGTGGTTGTGGGTCATGACGATGAAGTAGCTGCCGGCAGGCATTTCGTCGATCTCGTCGATCACATCCTCGTTGATCACACGGGTCACACCCTCGGGGATATGGCCGGGGAATTCGGCCTCTCGCGAGTCGATCCAGCGCACCTTGCACGGCAGGCTGGCAAGCAGCGGTACCAGGGCGCGGCCGACATGGCCGGCGCCGAACACGGCGATGTGCGCCTGGGGCTGGCCCATGGGTTCGAACAGCAGCACGGTGGCGCCGCCGCAGCACTGGCCGAGGCTGGCGCCGAGGCTGAAGCGTTCCAGCTTCGGCTCGCGCTCACGGGCCAGCAGCATCTCGCGGGCGATGGCCATGGCCTTGAATTCGAGGCGGCCGCCGCCGATGGTGTCGTAGATCTTGTCGGCGCTGACGACCATCTTCGAGCCGGCGTTGCGCGGGGTCGAGCCGCGTTCTTCGATGATGGTCACCAGCACGCTGGCTTCGGCGCGCTGTTGCAGGTCGGCGAGGGCACTGATCCAGTTCATCGTATCGAACCTCGGAGGTGGCTTTTCTGTAGGAGCGAGCTTGCTCGCGAACGGGTTTCCCGGCAGCTCTGTGGCTTGGCGGTTCGCGCGCAAGCTCGCTCCTACAATTTGGAGTTAGGGTGGGGCGCCGCTGGCAGGGCGGAGGACGGAAGTGGGGACGTCTCTCCCTGCCAGCGGTGCCCCATGGTCACATCACGCCGGCTCGACCTGAGCCGGTGCTTTCTCGGCCTGGGCCAGCTTCAGCTTGCGCATCTGCTCCACGCCCCAGAGCACGCGCTCGGGGGTGGCCGGGGCGTCGATCTGCGGCTGGGCGCGGTAGTCCGCCAGGCTCGCCACGGCGTCCTTGATCGCGCAGAACACCGAGATGCCCAGCATGAACGGCGGCTCGCCGACAGCCTTGGAGTGGAACACCGTCTGCTCCGGGTTCTTGCGGTTCTCCACCAGCTTCACCCGCAGGTCGATGGGCATGTCGGCGATGGCCGGAATCTTGTAGCTGGCCGGGCCGTTGGTCATCAGCTTGCCCTTGGCGTTCCAGACCAGTTCTTCCATGGTCAGCCAGCCCATGCCCTGGACGAAGCCGCCTTCCACCTGGCCGATGTCGATGGCCGGGTTCAGCGAGGCGCCGACGTCGTGGAGGATGTCGCTGCGCAGCATCTTGTACTCGCCGGTGAGGGTGTCGACGATCACTTCCGAGCAGGACACCCCATAGGCGAAGTAGTAGAACGGCCGGCCGCGCGCCTGGCTGCGGTCGTAGTAGATCTTCGGCGTGCGGTAGAAGCCGGTGGAGGAGAGCGATACCTGGCCGAAGTAGGCCTGCTGTACCAGTTCCTCGAAGGGCAGGATCAGGTCGCGCACGCGCACCTGGTTATTGCGGAACTCGACGTCATCCTCGGTGACCTTCCAGTGCCTGGCGGCGAATTCCACCAGGCGCTGCTTGAGGGTTTCGGCGGCGTTCTGCGCGGCCTTGCCGTTCAGGTCGGCACCGGAGGACGCGGCGGTGGGCGAGGTGTTGGGGACCTTGTCGGTGTTGGTCGCGGTGATCTGCACGCGGTCGATGTCGACCTGGAAGACCTCGGCGACCACCTGGGCAACCTTGGTGTTCAGGCCCTGGCCCATCTCGGTTCCGCCGTGGTTCAGGTGGATGCTGCCATCGGTGTAGATGTGGATCAGCGCGCCGGCCTGGTTGAGGAAGGTGGCAGTGAAGCTGATGCCGAATTTCACCGGGGTCAGCGACAGGCCTTTCTTCAGTACCGGGCTGCTGGCGTTGAAGGCGCGGATCTCGGCGCGGCGCTTGGCGTACTCGGCGCTGGCTTCCAGTTCCTCGGTCATCTCCTGCAGCAGGTTGTGTTCCACCTGCTGGTAGTAGTGGGTGACGTTGCGCTCGTCCTTGCCATAGTAGTTGCGCTTGCGCACGTCCAGCGGGTCCTTGCCCAGATGGCGCGCGACGGCGTCCATGATCTCCTCGATGGCGACCATGCCCTGCGGGCCGCCGAAGCCGCGGTAGGCGGTGTTCGACGCGGTGTTGGTCTTGCAGCGGTGACCGTTCACGGTGGCGTTGCCGAGGAAGTAGGCGTTGTCCGAGTGGAACATCGCGCGGTCGACGATGGAGCCGGAGAGGTCCGGCGAGTAGCCGCAGTTGCCGGCCAGCTCGATGTTGATGCCGTGCAGCAGGCCGTCGTCCTCGAAGCCCACGTCGTACTCGACATAGAACGGGTGGCGCTTGCCGGTCATCTGCATGTCTTCGACGCGCGGCAGGCGCATCTTCGTCGGGCGGCCGGTCAGGCGCGCGATCACGGCGCACAGGCAGGCCGGAGCGGCCGCCTGGGTTTCCTTGCCGCCGAAGCCGCCACCCATGCGGCGCATGTCGATGACCACCTTGTTGAAGGAGATGCCCAGCACTTCGGCCACCAGCTTCTGCACTTCGGTGGGGTTCTGCGTGGAGGTGTAGACGATCACGCCGCCGTCTTCGGTGGGCATCACCGAGGAAATCTGCGTCTCCAGGTAGAAGTGCTCCTGGCCGCCGATGTGCAGGGTGCCCTGGATGCGGTTCGGCGCGGTGGCGAGCTTGGCCTCGGAGTCGCCGATCTTGTGCTGGTGGCTGTCGAGCACGAAGTGCTTCTTGCGCAGCGCTTCGACCACGTCGAGCACCGGTTCCAGGTCCTCGTACTCGATGATCGCGGCCATGGCCGCCTTGCGCGCGGTTTCCAGGCTGTCGGCGGCGACGGCGATGACCATCTGGCCGACGTACTCGACCTTGCCGTCCGCCAGCAGCGGGTCGCCGGCGACCACCGGGCCGATGTCCAGCTGGCCGGGCACGTCATCCTTGGTGATGGCGATGGCGACGCCGGGGAACTGGTAGCAGGGGCTGACGTCCAGTTTGGTGATGCGCGCGTGGGCGCGGTCGCTCATGCGGGCGTAGACGTGCAGCTGGTTGGGGAATTCCAGTCGGTCATCGATGTACTGCGCTTCGCCGCTGACGTGCTTGGGCGCGCTTTCGTGCTTGACGCTGCGGCCGACGCCGGTGGTGAGGTCGGCGCGGAACAGCGCGGTGAGTTCTTCCTGGCTTTTTTGCGGCTTATGCATAGTGGGTCACCCGGGTCACGGCCTGAGGGGCTTCCAGCTCCAGGAAGCACTTGCGCAGCAGGTTCTGCGCGGTGAGCAGGCGGTATTCCTTGCTCGCACGGAAGTCGGTGAGCGGCGCGAAATCTTCGCTCAGAGCCTGGGCGGCGCGTTCGAAGGTGGCGCTGTTGAAAGTCTGGCCGAGCAGCGCAGCCTCGCAGGCCTTGGCGCGCTTCGGAATCGCGGCCATGCCGCCGAAACCGGTGCGTACGGCGGTGATCCTGCAGTTCTCGACGGTGACGCTGAAGGCAGCGCACACGGCGGAAATATCGTCGTCCAGGCGCTTGGAGACCTTGTAGGCACGGAACGCCTGGTTGGCCTGCGGACGGGGGATGATCACCTGTTCGATGAACTCGCCTTCCTGGCGCGCGGTGACCTTGTAGTCGATGAAGTATTCGTCGATCGGCAGTTCGCGGCGTTCGACGCCCTTGCGCAGCACCAGGCGCGCGCCGAGGGCGATCAGCAGCGGCGGCGAGTCGCCGATGGGGGATGCGTTGCCGATGTTGCCGCCCAGGGTGCCCTGGTTGCGGATCTGCAGCGAGGCGAAGCGGTGCAGCAACTCGCCGAAGTCCGGGTAGTCGCGGGAAAGCGCTTCATAGCAGTCGGTCAGCGGAGTCGCCGCGCCGATCTCGATACGGTCGTCGAAGACTTCGACGCGCTTCATTTCCTCGACATGGCCGACGTAGATCATCACCGGCAGTTCGCGGTGGAACTGGGTGACTTCCAGGGCCAGGTCGGTGCCGCCGGCCAGCAGCCGTGCTTGCGGGTTGGCGGTGTAGAGGTCGGCCAGGTCGGCGATGGTCAGCGGCAGCAGGCAGCGCTTGTCGCCGCTGTTGAGCTCGGCGGTTTCGTTGGGCGCGATAGCCTTGAGCTGGGCGATGATTTCCGGCTGGGCGACGTCGAACTGGTCGGGCTGCTTCTGGCAGCAGGACTGCTCGGCGGTATCAAGGATCGGGCGGTAGCCGGTGCAGCGGCACAGGTTGCCGGCCAGCGCTTCATGGGCTTCGGCCTTGCGCTCGTCGGCGGTTTCGCCCGCGCTGTTCTTCTGCAGGGCGAACAGCGACATGACGAAGCCGGGGGTGCAGAAGCCGCACTGCGAGCCGTGGCAGTCGACCATGGCCTGCTGTACGCCGTGCAGTTCGCCGCGGTGCTTGAGGTCGTCGACGCTGATCAGCTGCTTGCCGTGCAGCGAGGAAACGAAGGTGAGACAGGAGTTGAGGGTGCGGTAGCGGATGCGCTCGGCACCTTCTTCACCGACCAGCTCGCCGACCACCACGGTGCAGGCGCCGCAGTCACCGGAGGCGCAACCCTCCTTGGTGCCGGTCTTGCCCAGGGTCTGGCGCAGGTAGTTGAGCACGGTGAGATTGGGATCGAGGCGGTCTTCGACGCGCAGCTCGCGATTGAGCAGGAACCTGATCAAGGCTTGCCTCCAGGCTGGTTCTTGTTTTTGGTAGGGCACTGGATGGCGAATTTATGGAAAGCTGACTTTTGAGTCAATAAAATTTCTGTCCGAATAGTCAGAAAGTTTTTCCGGCATGACAAGTGGTAGGGAGAGAGTGGCTTCTCGCAGTGGCGAGCTTGCTCGCGAACCGCCGTTGCAGACACGTGCGCCGTGCCGATCGACTGGCTTTCAAGGGGCGAAGAGCTTCGCGAGCAAGCTCGCTCCTACAAGGTCAGCGGAAAGAAAAAAGGCGGCAAGCCGGGGTAGGGCTTGCCGCCAAGGCGTGGAACTCGTCGATCAGGCTTGCTGGGTAGCGCTCAGCTGATATTCCTCACCGGCGTAATAGGCGCGCACCCGGCGGTCCATCACCGCGCGCCAGAGCGGCGGGAACAGCGCCAGGACGATCATCCCGGCATAGCCATTGGGCAATTGCGGGCTCTCGTCGAAGTGCCGCAGGACCTGATAGCGGCGCTTGGCGTTGGCGTGGTGGTCGGAATGGCGCTGCAGGTGGAAGAGGAACAGGTTGGTCAGCAGGAAGTTGCTGTTCCAGGAGTGCTCGTGGGTGGTTCGCTCGTAGCGCCCGGTTTCGAGGCGGCGCCGGTGCAGCCCGTAGTGCTCGACGTAGTTGACGATCTCCAGCAGGGTGAAGGCCATCACCGACTGGCCGATGAAGTAGACCGCGCCGATCCAGCCGAAGGCAACCGTGAAACCGACCAGGAACAGCGCGCTGATGACGTACCACCAGATCAGCTCGTTGCGCCAGTGCAGCGCCGGCAGGCCCTTGCGTTTGAGGCGCTCCTTCTCGAGCTTCCAGGCATTCAGGAAGTTGTGCTTGTAGGCGTGAGGCAGGAAGGCGTAGAGGCTCTGGCCGTAGCGCGAGGACGAGGCGTCCTCCGGCGTTGAGACGTGCACATGGTGCCCGCGTACGTGCTCGACCTTGAAGCCCGCGTAGCACACCGCCGCCAGCAGCAGGCCGCCGGCGTTCTGTTCCAGCTCCGGGTCCTTGTGGATCAGTTCGTGGGAGACGGTGATGCCGATGGCGCCCATCACCGTGCCCACCGAAAGAATCCAGCCCAGTTGCCCGACCCAGTTCCAGGCGTCATAAGTGGCCAGCACCCAGCCGCCGTACACCAGCATGCCCAGCAGCAGCGGCACCGTCAGCAGGCTGAGGAAGCGGTAATAGCCCTCGCGCTCCATGGGTGGGACTTCCTCGATCTCATCCGGGTTGGCCGGATCGCGGCCGACCACGAAGTCCAGCAGCGGGATCACCCCGAACACCACGGTGATCACCAGCCAGGCCCAGGCATTGGGATACTCGCTGCCGTAGGACCACCAGTAGCTGACGGGGATACCGAACACCGGCACCAGCCAGATCCAGTAGCCGGCTTTCTTGAGACGCAACATCCAGGCAGGGGAAAGGAAAAAGGCGAACATGGACGACTCCCGATACGTCTCTTGTGTAGGATTGTCTGACAATCCTGCGCCTGATTCCCCTGTCAGACGCACCAACCTTTGTTCTGTCATCCCCCCAGGGCAGGGGATGGCGCGGTAACACCCTGTGTTACACTACGCGTCCGCATTACCCCTCGAAAAGCGCTCCGATTCTTAAGGACAACCATGACGTTCAAGGCCCCGGACAGCCTGGCTGAGCAGATCGCGCATCACCTTGCCGAGCGCATCATCCGGGGCGAACTCAAGGAGCGCGAGCGCATCCAGGAACAGAAGGTCACCCAGACCCTCAATGTCAGCCGTGGCTCGGTGCGCGAGGCGCTGCTGATCCTCGAGCGCCGCCACCTGGTGGTAATCCTGCCGCGCCGCGGCGCCCAGGTGTCCGAGCTGTCTCCCGCCCACGTCGAAAGCCTCTACTCGCTGGTCATCGAGCTGTACATCATGCTCGCCAGCAGCGTGGCCCGGACCTGGCGGGAAGAGGCCGACCTGGCACCCTTCATGGCGATCCAGCAGCGCCTGCTGGACAACCTCGAGCGCGGCGACATCAACGCCTTCGTCGAATCCAGCTTCGACATCATGCGCGCTGCCTTCCCGTTCGCTGGCAACCCCTACCTGCAGGAAACCGTGGAAAATCTCCTGCCGGCCATCAGCCGCACTTATCATCTGGCCCTGGAACGCCGCAAAGGCGAGATGAGTCAGTTCATCGGCAGCTTCGAAGACCTGCTGCGCGCGGTGGTCGGGCGCGACGAAGCCGGCATCCGCGCGGTGCTGCTCGACTACGGTCGGCACAACAGCCAACTGGTCCTGGCCGCTCTGGCTGAACGATAAGCTCGCTACTAGAAGAACAAGGGGGGAGGGCGCATGCGGCTCAAGTGCATCAAGCTGGCGGGCTTCAAGTCCTTCGTCGATCCGACGACGGTCAATTTTCCGAGCAACATGGCGGCGGTGGTTGGCCCCAACGGCTGCGGAAAATCCAACATTATCGACGCCGTTCGCTGGGTGATGGGTGAGAGTTCGGCGAAGAATCTCCGCGGCGAGTCGATGACCGACGTCATCTTCAATGGCTCCAACACCCGCAAGCCGGTGACCCAGGCGTCCATCGAGCTGATCTTCGACAACTCCGACCAGACCCTGCTGGGCGAATACGCCAGCTACGCCGAGATTTCCATTCGCCGCCGCGTGACCCGCGACGGCCAGAACACCTACTTCCTCAACGGCACCAAGTGCCGGCGCCGGGACATCACCGACATCTTCCTCGGCACCGGCCTCGGGCCGCGCAGCTACTCGATCATCGAGCAGGGCATGATCTCCAAGCTGATCGAGGCCAAGCCCGAGGACCTGCGCAACTTCATCGAGGAAGCCGCCGGCATCTCCAAGTACAAGGAGCGCCGCCGCGAAACCGAAAACCGCATCCGCCGCACCCAGGAAAACCTCGCGCGCCTGACCGACCTGCGCGAAGAGCTGGAACGCCAGCTCGAACGTCTGCACCGCCAGGCCCAGTCGGCGGAGAAGTACCAGGAGTTCAAGGCCGAGGAACGTACCCTCAAGGCCCAGCTCGGCGCCCTGCGCTGGCGCGACCTGAACGAGCAGGTCGGGCAGAAGGAAAAGGTGATCGGCGACCAGGAAGTGGCCTTCGAGGCGCTGGTGGCCGAGCAGCGCAGCGCGGACGCCAGCATCGAGCGCCTGCGCGACGGCCACCACGAGCTGTCGGAAACCTTCAACCAGGTGCAGGGCCGCTTCTATTCCGTGGGCGGCGACATCGCCCGCGTCGAGCAGAGCATCCAGCACGGCCAGCAGCGCCTGCGGCAATTGCAGGATGACCTGCGCGAGGCGGAGAAAACCCGCCAGGAAACCGAATCCCACCTGGGCCACGACCGCACGCTGCTGGCCACCCTGGCCGAAGAGCTGGAGCGCCTGGCCCCGGAGCAGGAAATCAGCGCGGCCGCTGCCGAAGAGGCCACCGTTGGCCTGGAAGAGGCCGAGCAGCGCATGCATGACTGGCAGCAGCGCTGGGACGCCTTCAACCAGCAGAGCGCCGAGCCGCGCCGCGAAGCCGAAGTGCAGCAGTCGCGCATCCAGCACCTGGAGCAGAGCCTGGAGCGCCAGGCCGAGCGGCAGCGCCGGCTGAGCGACGAACGCACACAACTGGCGGCTGACCCGGAAGACGCCGCGATCCTCGAACTGGGCGAGCAGGTTGCCGCCATCGAGTTGCTGCTGGAAGAGTCGCAGATCGAAGAGCAGGAACTGGCCGAGCGCCTGGAGCGCGTGCGCCAGTCCCTGCAGGAAAGCACCTCTGCGCAGCACCAGGCGCAGGGCGAGCTGCAACGCCTGAATGGCCGGATCGCCTCGCTGGAAGCCTTGCAGCAGGCCGCGCTCGATCCGGGCGACGGCACTGCGCAGTGGCTGCGCCAACAGGGCCTGGAACAACGCCCGCGCCTCGCCGAAGGGCTGCGTGTGCAGCCGGGCTGGGAGCTGGCGGTGGAAACCGTACTCGGCGCCGACCTGCATGGCGTGCTGCTGGATGATCTGAAGGGGCTGCCGTTCGACGCGCTGGAGAAGGGCGAGCTGCGCCTGCTCGATCTGGCCGCTGGCGCCGTTTCCCGCCCCGGCAGCCTGCTGGACAAGGTCGAGACGAACGTCGACCTGAGCTACTGGCTGGGCCGCGTGCGCCCGGTCGAAACCCTGGATCAGGCGCTGGTCCAGCGCGCTTCGCTGGGCGACGGCGAGAGCCTGGTCAGCCGCGATGGCTACTGGGTCGGCCGCAACTTCCTGCGTGTGCGCCGTGGCGAATCCGCCGATGGTGGCGTGCTGGCGCGTGGGCAGGAGCTGGAGCGCCTCTATGTCGAGCGGGAGACGCTGGAACAGCGCCTCGCCGAGATCGACGAGCAACTGGTGCGCCTGCGTGACGAGCAGCGTCACGCCGAGGAAGGTCGTGACCAGGTGCGCCGCCGCCTGCAGGACGAAGGTCGCCGCCAGGGCGAATTGAAGGCGCAACTGTCCGCGCAGCAGGCCAAGGTCGAGCAGTTGACGTTGCGTCGGCGCCGTCTTGACGAAGAACTGGCCGAACTGGCCGAGCAGCACGCCATCGAGCAGGAGCAACTGGGCGAAGCCCGGCTGAGCCTGCAGGAAGCACTGGACGCCATGGCGGTGGATACCGAGCGCCGCGAGTCGCTGCTCGCCGAACGCGACGGCATGCGCGAGAAACTCGACCGCATCCGCCAGGAGTCGCGCCAGCACAAGGACCAAGCCCATCAGTTGGCTGTGCGCGTTGGTTCCCTGCGTGCCCAGCACGAATCCACCCGCCAGGCGCTGGAGCGCCTGGACAGTCAGGCGGTGCGCCTGGTCGAGCGCTGCGAGCAGCTCAACCTCAACCTGGAGGAAGGCGCCGCTCCGCTGGAAGAATTACGCATGCGCCTGGAAGAGCTGCTCGACCGGCGCATGGCAGTGGAGGACGAACTCAAGCACGCGCGTCTCGCCCTGGAAGATGCCGACCGCCAGTTGCGTGACGCCGAGAAGCGCCGGACCCAGGCCGAGCAGCAGTCGCAATTGCTGCGCGGCCAGCTGGAACAGCAGCGCATGGAGTGGCAGGCCCTGAGCGTGCGGCGCAAGTCGTTGCAGGAGCAGCTCCACGAGGACGGTTACGACCTGCACGGCGTGCTGGGCACGCTGCCTCACGATGCCGCCGAGAAGATCTGGGAAAACCGCTTGGAGGAACTGGCCACGCGCATCGGCCGCCTGGGGCCGATCAACCTCGCGGCCATCGAGGAATACCAGCAGCAATCCGAGCGCAAACGCTACCTCGACGACCAGAACGACGACCTGGTGGAAGCGCTGGACACCCTGGAAAACGTGATCCGCAAGATCGACAAGGAAACCCGCAACCGCTTCAAGGAAACCTTCGACCAGATCAATGCTGGCCTTCAGGCATTGTTCCCCAAGGTTTTCGGCGGCGGTCACGCCTATCTGGAACTTACCGGCGAGGATCTACTCGATACCGGGGTGGCGATCATGGCGAGACCGCCGGGCAAGAAGAACAGCACCATCCATCTTCTGTCCGGTGGCGAGAAGGCCCTGACCGCTCTGGCGCTGGTATTTGCGATCTTCCAGCTGAACCCGGCACCGTTCTGCATGCTCGACGAGGTCGACGCGCCATTGGACGATGCCAACGTCGGCCGTTATGCGCGACTGGTGAAAGAGATGTCGGAGAAAGTGCAGTTCATCTATATCACCCACAACAAGATCGCCATGGAGATGGCCGACCAGTTGATGGGCGTGACCATGCACGAACCGGGTTGTTCGAGGCTGGTGGCGGTGGATGTGGAAGAGGCGGTGGCATTGGCCGAAGCCTGATCGCGCGGCAGAACTTGCAGCAGGCTGGCAAGGTGCCGTGTTGTGTGTCTAAGGTATTGATTTGATTGGGATAGGTCGCATTCTCAAAGCGAAGGTGGGAAGCGCTATGAAAAGTTGCAAAGTGCGCGGCGGAGTGTCGCCATAGACAGTGTAAAGTTATGTGAGAGCGTGTTAGCTTAATGCCCACTTTTGTATCGCGTGGAAAACATCAGTCAGAACATGAAGTTGGCTCCACGTTTTCAAGGGATAGGATGTCCTTTTCTTCATCATCATTTTTTGTTCAGGGGCTACGGGATTAGATGGATATCGGTCTGCGCGAATGGCTGATCGTCATTGGGCTTATCGTGATCGCCGGCATTCTGTTTGACGGCTGGCGTCGCATGCGGGGTGGCAAGGGCAAGTTGCGCTTCAAACTGGATCGCCAGTTTGCCAACCAGCCCGATGACGGGGATGAAAGCACTCCTGAACTGCTCGGGCCTTCCCGGGTGGTCGAACACCGCGAGCCGGAACTGGACGAGGAAGACCTGCCCAAGGTCAGCGCCAAGGAGTCGCGCGGCAAGCGCCGTGGCGAACCGCGCCAGGGCGACCTGAACCTGGACGACCCGGCACCGAACCTGCTCGGCCCGCTGGACGAGGAAGATTTCCCGAACCCGCTGGACGAAGCGCCCCAGGAAAAGCCGAAGAAAGAGCGCAGGAAGGACAAGGAGCGTAGCGCTCCTGCTGCCCCGGCTGCCGCCTCTTCGGCGGCCCAGGCTCCGATCGACGAAGTGCTGATCATCAACGTCATCAGCCGCGACGAGGGTGGCTTCAAGGGGCCTGCGCTGCTGCAGAACATCCTGGAAAGCGGCCTGCGCTACGGCGAGATGGACATCTTCCATCGCCACGAGAGCATGGCTGGCAACGGTGAAGTGCTGTTCTCCATGGCCAACGCGGTCAAGCCGGGCACCTTCGATCTGGACAACATCGACCAGTTCAGCACTCGTGCCGTGAGCTTCTTCCTCGGCCTGCCGGGCCCGCGCCATCCCAAGCAGGCATTCGACGTGATGATCGCCGCCGCCCGCAAGCTGGCCCAGGAGCTCAATGGCGAGCTGAAGGACGAGCAGCGCAGCGTGATGACTGCGCAGACCATCGAGCACTACCGTCAGCGCATCATCGATTTCGAACGACGCGCCCTGACCCAGAAGCGCTAAGCTTTCAGCACGCTGCACAGAAGCCCCAAGCGACCCTTGGGGCTTCGCATTTCTACCTCAAGCAGAAAAAGCCGCCGAGATTCCCGCATGACCGATTCCCAGACCGCTGCCGAACGCATCGCCCAGCTGCGCAGCGAACTCGACGACCATAACTACCGCTATTACGTGCTCGACGAGCCTAGCGTGCCGGACGCCGAGTACGACCGCCTGTTCCGCGAACTGAAGGCGCTGGAAGCCGAGCATCCCCAACTGATTACTCCCGAGTCGCCAACCCAGCGCGTCGGCGGCGCGGCCGCTTCGGCTTTCGGCGAAGTACGCCACGAAGTGCCGATGCTGAGCCTGGGCAACGCCTTCGAGGAGCAGGATCTCATCGATTTCGATCGCCGTGTGCGCGAGGGCCTGGCCGATCAGCTGCCTTCCTCCGATCTGTTCGGCGGCGGAGCCGAGGTGGAATACAGCTGCGAGCCCAAGCTCGATGGCCTGGCGGTCAGCCTGCTGTACGAAAATGGCGTGCTGACCCGCGGTGCCACCCGTGGCGACGGCACCACCGGCGAAGACATCAGCGTCAACGTGCGCACCATCCGCAACGTGCCGCTGCGCCTGAAGGGCGAGGGCTGGCCGGCGATACTGGAAGTGCGTGGTGAAGTGTTCATGTCCAAGGCAGGCTTCGAGGCGCTCAACGAACGGCAGATGGAAGCCGGCGGCAAGACCTTCGCCAACCCGCGCAATGCTGCCGCCGGTAGCCTGCGCCAGCTGGATTCGAAGATCACCGCCAGCCGCCCGCTGGAATTCTGCTGCTACGGCTTTGGCCGGGTCGAGGGCGGCACGCTGCCGGGCACCCAGGTGGAGATCCTTGAGGCCTTGAAGGGCTGGGGTATCCCGATCAGCCGCGAGCTGAAGCTGGCCAAGGGGGTGGAGGGTTGCCGCGCCTATTACGAAGACATCGGGACGCGCCGCGACAGTCTCGCCTACGAAATCGACGGCGTGGTGTTCAAGGTCAACCGCACCGATTTCCAGCGCGAGCTGGGCTTCCGTGCCCGCGAGCCGCGCTGGGCCATCGCCCACAAGTTCCCGGCGCGGGAGGAGCTCACCGAACTCTTGGACGTGGAATTCCAGGTCGGCCGCACCGGCGCAGTGACGCCCGTGGCGCGCCTGAAGCCGGTCCAGGTGGCCGGTGTGACCGTTTCCAATGCCACGCTGCACAACATGGACGAGGTCGCGCGCCTGGGCCTGATGATCGGCGACACCGTGATCATCCGCCGGGCCGGCGACGTGATTCCGCAGGTCATGCAGGTGGTCACCGAGCGCCGCCCGGCAGACGCGCGCCCGGTCGCAATCCCCACCCAGTGCCCGGTATGCGGCTCGCAGGTCGAACGTACTCAGCTGGTGAAGCGCAGCAAGGGCAAGGAGTCGGTCAGCGAGGGGGCCATCTACCGTTGCGTCGGACGACTGTTCTGCCAGGCGCAACTCAAGCAGGCGATCATCCACTTTGTTTCTCGCCGCGCCATGGATATCGACGGCCTCGGCGACAAGATCGTCGAGCAACTGGTGGACAAGGGCCTGGTGAAGTCGCCGGCCGATCTCTACACCCTGACCTTCGAGCAGGTCATCGAGCTGGAGGGTTTCGCTGAAGTCTCCACGCGCAATCTGCTCGCTGCCATTGCCGACAGCCGCAAGCCGGCGCTGGCACGCTTCGTCTTCGCCCTGGGTATCCCGGACGTGGGCGAGGAGACGGCCAAGCTGCTGGCACGCTCCCTGGGCTCGCTGGCGCGCATCCAGAAGGCGCTGCCGGAGGTGCTGACCTACCTACCCGATGTGGGCGGTGAAGTGGCCTATGAGATCCACAATTTCTTCGATGACGAGCACAACCGCAGCGTGATCCAGCAACTGCTGGAGCGTGGCGTCGAGCTGCAGGACGAGGGCGAGGTGTCGGCCGAGTTCGCCGCCGTCGCCACCCTGGCAGGCTTCATCGACAAGCTGAACATTCCCTTCATCGCCGCCACTGGCGCCGAGAAGCTCGCGGACCGCACCGGCAGCCTCGACGCACTGGTTGCCCTCAGCCAGGACTGGCTGGACCTCAGCACCCTGAAAGGAGTGAACGAGAAGGCCAGGCAGTCGGTGCGCGAGTACTTCGCCGATGCCGCCCGCGTCGAGCGTGCCAAGGCCGTCGAGGCACAGCTGGCGGAGTTCGGCATGCACTGGCGCAGCGAGCGCAAGGTCGTCGAAGGCCTGCCGCTGGCGGGCCAGACCTGGGTGCTCACCGGCACGCTGGAGGCCATGAGCCGCGACGTCGCCAAGGAAAAGCTGGAAAGCCTGGGCGCCAAGGTGGCCGGCTCCGTCTCCGCCAAGACCCATTGTGTCGTTGCCGGGCCGGGAGCAGGTTCAAAGTTGGCCAAGGCCCAGGAACTTGGCGTCGCCGTAATGGACGAAGAGCAGCTGATCAAGCTGCTGGCCAACCACGGCATCGGCGCCTGACACGCCTTCCTTCCAATCAAAGAATCAAGATCAACGCATCAAGGAGTCATTCCATGCCCATGACCAAGGACCAACTGGTTCGCGATATTGCCGAATCCCTCGACCTGACCCAGGCCGCCGTGCGCGGCGTGTTCGAGCAACTGGCGCAGATCGCCCAGGACGCCCTGGAGAACGACGGTGAGCTGACCCTGCCGGGTATCGGCAAGCTCAAGGTCAGCGAGCGCGCCGCCCGTACCGGCCGCAATCCGCAGACCGGCAAGACCATCGAGATCGCCGCGAAGAAGGCCGTGCGTCTGGTGCCCGCCAAGGCTCTGGTCGACAGCCTGAACTGATCGGCAGGCCCGTTCGGCCTCTGCGTTGCGATGCAGGACGGGGCGGGCCATTCCATTGGTTGACGGAGAGCGAGATGGACAAGGCAAGAAAGCAGCGCCTGCTCGGCGTAGGGGCACTGGTGCTGTTGTTCGGGGCTTACGTGGCCTGGACCGAGCGCCCGCAGATCGTCCTGCATTACGAGGCGCAGGGTGGTCCGGCGGTCAGCTACAGCTACAAGGAAAACGGCGAGGAAACCCTCGCGGGCGAGATCAAGCCTGGTGAGGCGCGAACCTTCCCGCTGCGCCTGTGGCGTTCCGGGGAATATCGCGTGGCCTTCCAGTTCCACCAGGGCGCGGAGCGCTACTCCACCTTCAGCACCCGTCCGGGCTACAGCAAGATGGACCTGTTCATCGGGCCGAACCTGGAAGTCTCTACCCAGCCCCGGCCCGAGGGCCTGCTGCAGGCGCAGTGAGACCGGTTACAGGTACTCGGCTACCAGCACGAGGTGACGCGTGCCTGCTGGGTCCTTGGCGCGAATCATCCCCGCGACGTTGCCGTTCGGTGTGCTGAGTTTTTCCACTGTGCGACCCTGGCTGTCGGTGAGTCGGTAATGCACCGCTAGCTGATTGCCGCGGGGCTCGTTCAGGTACAGGTCCACCGACTGTTTGCACTGGCTGGCCGTCACCCGGCCGCTGGAGCCGGTGATGTCGCTCACGCCGATCTGGCAGGTAGGCTCGACGACGGCGCCGCGAAAGGTGATGGTGCCGCTGCTGGCTGCCTGCAGCGAGCCGCAGAGGGCAATGGCAAGTAGCGCGGTAGAGTTCACGATCAATCGCATTTGAACACTCCTTGCATGGACGGGGACGCCTCGAGCGGGCGGACTCATCCATTGCTTCGGCCTGTGGCGAGGAAGCTTGAGTGGCCTGGCGGAAAAGCTCCCCGGGCTGCGATGTGGATCAAAGGAAAGAACGTAAGTGCTTGAAGTGCTTGTAACTTGCGCTCAAGCCGCTACAATGGCGCGGCTCGCCGGACTGGCGAGCTCTCGCGATGGTGGCCCTGTCGGTCCCCCCGCAACGATTACTCGCTTACCTGGTCAGGTCCGGAAGGAAGCAGCCAAGGCGGGGACATTGTGTGCCGGGGTGTGGCTGGCGGGGCCGCCTCCATTTCGGAGCCTGGAAAATGGCCCGCCTCGCGGCCTGTCGAGCGCTGCCCGTCTCAGCGGTAGTGATCCAGGATCTGCTCGATCTTCCCCGACGCCTTGATCTTCGCCAGCACCGAGAGCACCTCTTCGGCGCGGACTTCGGGCGCGTCCAGCACCATGCACGACAGCGGGGTCTCCTCGATCACGCTGGCGGTTCTCAGGCGCTCCGCCTCGGGCAGATCACGGTTGAACCAGTTCAGCGCGAACTCGCTGCTGATCGCATATTGATAGCGTCCGATGCGCAGCTTCTTCAGCACCAGCTCCTGGTTGCGCGCGTCGTCGCGGATCAGCCAGTGGCTGTCCAAAAGCGGCTGCAGGCGGGGGTAGTGGTAGCCCAGCACCGTGCCGATGGACTGGCTGGGGAGGGTTTCGAGGTTTTCCGCAGGGGCGTCGCGGACCACCAGCAGGTCGCGCTGCAACATCAGTGGTGCAGTCCAGCGGTAGTCCTTGAACTCGTGCTCGATCCAGGTGCGCGAGACGTAGCAGCGCACGTCCACGGAGTGAGTGAGCAGCGCCTGTTCGATGCGGGCGCGGGGCACGATGTGGAACGCCGGTGTCCGTCCAAGCTCGCGGGCCGTCTCGTTGAACAGCTCGAACAGGATGCCGCCGGTCAGTTCGCCATTTTCGATCTGCGCCAGCGGCATCGCCCAGCTGTCGACCACCGAGAAGCGCAGGGGACGGTCGTCGGCCTGGGCGAGGGTGGCGGTCAGCAGCAGGGCGGTGGCGAGGAAGCGCATCAAGGCTCCGTTGATGGCAGAACGACGACACAATGCCGTGTAGCCCGGCCCTTGCCAAGATGCGACAACGTCCGGTGCGGACATCGAGTGCAATTTACGGTCCGCTTCGCTAGGATTAGCGCACTTCTGCTCACCTGTCGCGATGGATTTCAATGAGTTATCAGGTTCTTGCCCGCAAATGGCGTCCGCGCTCGTTCCGCGAAATGGTCGGCCAGACCCATGTGCTCAAGGCCCTGATCAACGCGCTGGACAATCAGCGCCTGCACCACGCCTACCTGTTCACCGGGACCCGCGGCGTGGGCAAGACCACCATCGCGCGCATCCTGGCCAAGTGCCTGAACTGCGAGACCGGCGTCAGCTCCACTCCGTGCGGACAGTGCTCGGTGTGCCGCGAGATCGATGAGGGCCGTTTCGTCGACCTGATCGAAGTCGACGCCGCCAGCCGCACCAAGGTCGAGGATACCCGCGAGCTGCTCGACAACGTGCAGTACTCGCCGAGCCGCGGCCGCTACAAGGTCTACCTGATCGACGAAGTGCACATGCTCTCCAGCCACAGCTTCAACGCCCTGTTGAAGACCCTGGAGGAGCCGCCGCCCCATGTGAAGTTCCTGCTCGCCACCACCGACCCGCAGAAGCTGCCGGTCACCATCCTCTCGCGCTGCTTGCAGTTCTCCCTGAAGAACATGCCGCCGGAGCGCGTGGTGGAACACCTGACCCACGTGCTGGGCGCCGAGAACGTGCCGTTCGAGGACGATGCGCTATGGCTGCTCGGCCGCGCTGCCGACGGCTCCATGCGTGACGCCATGAGCCTCACCGACCAGGCCATCGCCTTCGGTGAAGGCAAGGTGCTGGCCGCCGATGTGCGTGCCATGCTCGGCACCCTGGATCACGGACAAGTCTACGGCGTGCTTCATGCGCTGCTGGAAGGCGATGCCCGCGCGCTGCTGGAGGCGGTACGCCACTTGGCCGAGCAGGGCCCGGACTGGGGCGGCGTGCTGGCCGAGATACTCAACGTGTTGCACCGCGTGGCCATTGCCCAGGCGCTGCCCGAGGCAGTGGACAACGGCCAGGGCGACCGCGACCGTGTGCTGGCGCTGGCCCAGGCCTTGCCAGCCGAGGACGTGCAGTTCTACTACCAGATGGGCCTGATCGGCCGTCGCGACCTGCCGCTGGCGCCCGATCCCCGCGGCGGCTTCGAGATGGCCCTGTTGCGCATGCTGGCGTTCCGCCCGGCGGATGCCGACGGCGCACCGAGGTCACCACTAAAGGACCTGGGGATCAGCAAGGCCACGGCTGATTCCAACCAGAACCCAGTGGCCGGCGCCGCCGTTGCGGCGCCGGTTGCATCCAGTGCTGCTCCGGCTGTTGCGCCTGCACCGGTAGTGCCGGTTGCTGCGGTTGTGCCTGCTGTTGTCGCGCCTCAGCCTCAGCCGGCTCCGGCTCCGGCTCCGGCTCCGGCTCCGGCTGCGCAAGCCGAACCTGCCGTTGCGCCGACTCCGGTTGTCCAACCTGTGCCTGAGCCGGCTCCGGTGGAGCCGGAAGCCGCCGTGCAACTCGAGCCGACGGCGCCGGCTGCCGAGCCGGAACAAGCCGTCGCCGAGGCGCCGATCGATCTGCCGTGGGACGAACCTGCCGCACCGGTTGCCGCGGCTCCAGCGCCAGTCGAGACTGCTGCACCTGCACCTGCACCTGCACCTGCACCTGCACCTGCACCTGCACCTGCAGTTGCCACGCCGGCACCGGTGGAAGCGCCTGCGCCCAAGGTCGAAGAGCCGGCCCCGATAATCGCCGAAGTTTCGGCCGAGGACGACGACCGCGATGACGAGCCGCCGCCCGCCGAGGACTACTACGAAGTCGACATGGAGTCCTACGGCTACCTCGAGAACGAGGCGCCGCAGGAGCAGGCCGAGCCCGAACCCGAGCCCGCCGCCATGCCGGCAACCGGTCTGGCTGCCGAGTGGCTGGACCTGTTCCCGCGCCTGGGCCTGGCCGGCCTGACGGCCAGCATCGGCGCCAACTGCACGCTGGTCGCCGTCGAGGGCGATACCTGGCACCTGCACCTGGATCCGGGCCAGAGCGCGCTGTTCAACGCGACCCAGCAGCGTCGCCTGAACGATGCGCTGAACCAGTTCCACGGTCGTACGCTGACCCTGCAGGTGACCCAGCAGAAGCCTGAGCAGGAGACCCCGGCCCAGGCCGCCGCGCGCAAGCGTGCCGAGCGCCAGCGCCAGGCCGAGGCGTCGATCGCCGCCGACCCTTATGTGCTACAGATGAAGCAACAGTTCGCCGCGGTCGTCCGCGACGGTACTATCGAACCCCTGGAGGCCAAGGCTTGAGCCTGGGTCGACGACTGAACGAATCGAGGAACTCGACATGATGAAAGGTGGCATGGCCGGCCTGATGAAGCAGGCCCAGCAGATGCAGGAAAAGATGCAGAAGATGCAGGAAGAGCTGGCCAACGCCGAAGTGACCGGTCAATCCGGCGCCGGCCTGGTGAGCGTGGTGATGACCGGTCGCCACGACGTCAAGCGCGTCTCCCTGGATGACAGCCTGATGCAGGAAGACAAGGAAATCCTCGAGGACCTGATCGCCGCCGCGGTGAACGACGCCGTGCGCAAGATCGAGCAGAACAACCAGGAGAAGATGTCCGGCATGACCGCTGGCATGCAATTGCCGCCCGGCTTCAAAATGCCTTTCTAATCCAGGCTCTGCCCCTGTAGGAGCGAGCTTGCTCGCGAACGCTCTTCCGGCCTCTTCGGCCTGGCAGGGTTCGCGAGCAGGCTCGCTCCTACAGTCGTTCTAACCTCCGGAAATTCGAGACCGTCCCATGAGCTTCACGCCGCTGATCCGCCAACTGATCGACGCCCTGCGCACCCTGCCCGGAGTGGGGCAGAAGAGTGCCCAGCGCATGGCGCTGCAGCTGCTGGAGCGTGATCGCAGTGGCGGCCTGCGCCTGGCGCAGGCGCTGACCCAGGCGATGGAAGGCGTTGGCCACTGCAAGCAGTGCCGTACGCTGTCGGAAGACGAGTTCTGCCCGCAGTGCACCGACCCGCGCCGCGATGACAGCCTGCTGTGCGTGGTGGAAGGGCCGCTGGACGTGTTTGCTGTCGAGCAGACCGGTTATCGCGGCCGCTACTTCGTGCTCAAGGGACACCTGTCGCCGCTGGATGGCCTGGGCCCGGAAGCCATCGGCATTCCTGAGCTTGAGGCGCGAATCAAGGCCGGCAGTTTCAGCGAGATCATTCTCGCCACCAACCCCACGGTGGAAGGCGAGGCGACCGCCCACTACATCGCCCAGTTGCTGGGCGGCGGTGACCTGGTGCTGTCGCGCATCGCCCACGGTGTGCCGCTGGGTGGCGAACTGGAACTGGTGGACGGCGGCACGCTGGCCCACGCCCTGGCAGGACGCCGGCCGATCAGCAACTGACAGATTCGAACAAGGCCGGAGAGATTCCGGCCTTGTTGCATTCGGGGTCAGCAGGCGCAGCTGATGCCTTGACTGTCGGCACGCCGCGATTCTTCCACTGCGCCAACCAGCGCCAGCCCCTCGTCCAGCCAGCCAGTCACGCCACCGATCATCTCCTTCACCGGCAGGCCCAGCGCTGCGAGCTTGGCGGCAGCGCGGTGCACGCCGTTGCAGTGCGGGCCTGCGCAGTAGACGACGAACAGGGTACCCGCCGGAAACTGCGCCATGCGTCGTGCGTCGATCTCCCGTGTTGGCAGGTTCAGCGCGCCGGGTACATGGCCATGGGCGAAGGCAGCGGCGTTGCGCACATCGAGCAGGACGAAATCCTGCTCGCCATTCTGCAGGGCGTCGTTCACGTCCGAGCAGTCGGTCTCGAAGGCCAGCCGATGGCTGAAATGGACAAGGGCGTCGGCGGGCAGGGCGGCGGGGAATTGGCTGACGAGGCTGGGCATGACAAGGCTCCTGGGGAAGATGGGACCACTGTATGCAGCCGCGAAAGCCGGCTAAAGTGGCGGCCTGGACAGTGATCGGAAGTTTTCCGCCAAATGCAGCGTGATCCCCTCGCAGTGGCCGTTCTCGCTTACGACGGCCTGTGCACCTTCGAATTCGGCATCGCCGTTGAGATCTTCGGCCTGCCGCGCCCGGAATTCGACTTTGCCTGGTACCGCCACCGCACCGTTGCCGTCGACGCCGGACCGATGCGCGCCATGGGCGGCATCCACGTGCTGGCCGATGGCGGGCTGGAGGCGCTCGAAACGGCTGGCACTATTATCGTGCCGGGCTGGCGGGACCGCGCCGAGGCGCCGTCCGCCGAGCTGGTACAGGCGCTGCGCAAGGCCCACGACCAGGGCGCACGGCTGCTGTCGATCTGCTCGGGCGTCTTCGTCCTGGCAGCCACCGGTTTGCTCGACGGCCAGCGTGCCACCACGCACTGGCGCTATGCCGAGGAGCTGGCCGAACGCTTCCCTGGCATCGAAGTGGATGCGCAAGTGCTCTATGTCGATGCCGGACAGGTGATTACCTCCGCTGGCAGTGCAGCGGGCATCGATGCCTGCCTGCATCTGGTGGCGCGGGATTTCGGCGTACAGGTGGCCAATAACGTGGCTCGCCGGCTGGTCATGTCGCCACAACGCGCTGGCGGCCAGGCGCAGTTCATCCCCGCGCCCGTGGCCCAGGCGCCCCGCCACGATCTCGCCGGGCTGCTGGATTGGGCCCGCCAGCGTCTGGACCGATCCATCTCGGTGGGCGAACTGGCCAGCCGCGTGGCGATGAGCGAGCGCACTTTCCTGCGCCGCTTCAGCGAAGCCACCGGTATGACGCCCAAGGCGTGGTTGCAGCACGAGCGTATGGCGCGAGCCCGTGAACTGCTGGAAGGCAGCACCGACAGCGTTGAGCGAATCGCCGAGCAATGCGGCTTCGGCACCGTGGAGAGCTTCCGCAACGCCTTTCGTGGCGCGGCCGGGGTGGCACCATCGATTTACCGCGAGCGATTCGGGACGGCGTATCTGTCCTAGCCGATGGCGGGTGTCTCGCCTTGTAAACCAAGCAAGCGCTAGGTAAGTTTCACGCAAACCGTCTGGAGCCTTGCCATGTCCGTGTTCACCGAGTACTTCGATGACAGCCACCGCCTGGTCCGCGACAGCGTACGGCGCTTCGTCGAGCGGGAAATCCTGCCCCATGTCGCTGACTGGGAGGAGGCCGAGGAGTTTCCCCGCGAGCTGTACCGCAAGGCCGGCGAGGCGGGCATCCTTGGCATTGGTTATCCGGAAGCGCTTGGCGGCAGCCACGAGGGCGATCTGTTCGCCAAGGTGGCAGCCAGCGAAGAGCTGATGCGCTGCGGCTCCGGTGGGCTGGTGGCGGGGCTGGGCTCGCTGGATATCGGCCTGCCGCCCTTGATCAAGTGGGGCCGCCCGGAGCTGCGTGAACGCATCGCGCCGCAGGTGCTGGCCGGCGAGAAGATCATGGCGCTGGCGGTCACCGAGCCGTCCGGCGGCTCCGACGTGGCCGGCCTGAAGACCCGCGCCGTGCGTGATGGCGACCACTACCGCGTGAGCGGCAGCAAGACCTTCATCACCAGCGGCGTGCGTGCCGACTACTACACCGTGGCCGTCCGCACTGGCGGCGACGGCTTTGGTGGCGTCAGCCTGCTGCTGGTGGAGAAGGGCGCTCCCGGCTTCACGGTCAGCCGCAAGCTGAAGAAAATGGGTTGGTGGGCATCGGACACCGCCGAACTGTTCTTCGACGACTGCAAGGTGCCGGCGGAAAACCTGATCGGCGCCGAGAACATGGGCTTCGCCTGCATCATGGCGAACTTCCAGAGCGAGCGCCTGGCGCTGGCGATCATGGCCAACATGACTGCGCAACTCGCCCTGGACGAAGCGCTGGCGTGGTGCCGCGAGCGCGAGGCGTTCGGCAAGCCGATCGGCAAGTTCCAGGTGCTCAAGCATCGCTTGGCGGAAATGGCCACTCAGGTCGAAGTGTCCCGAGAGTTCACCTATCGGCAGGCGGCGAAGATGGCGGTGGGCAAGAGCGTGATCAAGGAAATCTCCATGGCCAAGAACTTCGCCACCGACATCGCCGACCGGGTGACCTACGACGCGGTGCAGGTGCTGGGCGGCATGGGCTACATGCGCGAGAGCCTGGTGGAGCGGCTGTACCGCGACAACCGCATCCTCTCCATCGGTGGCGGCACGCGGGAGATCATGAACGAGATCATCGCCAAGCAGATGGGGCTTTGAGATGCCCTGGGGTTCAGGTGAAGTCCATCCCGTAGCGCGTCTTGCCGCAATGCAGGCAGCGGAAGTGATAGATCGCCGGGTTGCCCGCTGGCTCGTAGTGCTCGATCACCTGTAGCCAGGTTTTTTCCGGCCAGCCGAAGTCGGCGAAGTGCCCGGCCAGCTCGGCGGCGCCGAGGGCGATGATGTCCTCCCGCCTGGCGTCGCCGTGGAAGGCGCAGGCGTCGCCGCAGCAGTTCAGCCAATGCTCTTGCTGCCAGGAGGCGAACCCCGGCGTGCGTTCGCAGACTTCGCGCACCACGGCATCGGGTACTCCGGCGTCCAACAGCGGGTAGTCATCGGCGAAACTGGCCTCGAAACGCTCTGCAGCGCTGCCGTCGGCGATGCACCAGGGACACAGGCAGTTTTCCGGCAGGTCGTGTCGGGTGTACACCGAGGCGGTGTAGACGTAGCCGCGCTTTTGGCCGCAACACCGGCAGGTTTCTGCCGAGGCCACCACGCTGCCGGTGGAAAGCGGTTCGGGGTGGTAGCGGAAGGTGGGCAGTGTCTGGCTCATGGTCGTCATCCCTGGTGTTATTGCCTGGCAGCGGCTAGCCAGTATAAACAGCGGTTAGTGGATGACAGCCCGACTCGACAATTGAAAAAAACGGCGCCCATCCGGGGGTAAGGGGGATGGGCGCCGGTCCGACAGGGAAAAGGGATTCGTTGCGGCAGAGCCTTACTTGGCCTCGTAGCCCTCGGCGGCTGACTTGCGCTTGGGTTTCGGAGCGAAGCGCTTGGCCAGCTTCATGCTGCCGGTGACCACCTTCTGATACCAGACCGGCAGCAGGCGCAACATCACATCGATGGCGTGGGCGTCCGGGCCGATCAGGATGCGCCGCGAATCACGCTCCACGCCGCGAATGATCACCTGCGCAGCTTTCTGCGGCGTAGTGCGCAGCAACTGGTCGTTGAACTGGGTACGCGCAGCTTCCGCGTTCTGCCCGGTGACCTTGACCATGCTGTCGTTCATCCGCGCGGTCTTGGCGATATTGGTCTTGATGCCGCCGGGGTGAACACAGCTGGCCGAAACGCCTGCGCGCTCCATGTCCAGCTCCTGGCGCAGCGATTCGGTGAAACCGCGTACGGCGAACTTGGTGGCGTTGTAGGCGCTCATACCCGGCTGGGAGAACAGCCCGAACACGCTGGAAACGTTGACGATGTGGCCGTCTCCGGATGCCTTCAGGTGCGGCAGGAAGGCCTTGGTGCCGTAGACCACGCCCCAGAAGTTGATGTTGGTGATCCACTCGTACTCTTCATAGTCGCTGGCTTCCACGGTGCCGGCGTGGGCGACGCCGGCGTTGTTGAACACCAGGTTGACCTTGCCGTGCTCGCGGGCGGCCTTGTCGGCCCAGGCATGCACCTGCTCGCGGTCGGCGACGTTCACGGTGTCGATGGACACGCGCACGCCGGTGGAGGAGAGCAACTGGCGGGTTTCCTCGAGGCCTGCGGCATTCACGTCCGCCAGAGCCAGGTGGCAGCCGCGGGAGGCCAGTTCGATGGCCAGGGCGCGACCGATGCCCGAACCCGCGCCGGTGATCGCGGCGACCTTGTTCTCGAAGTTCTTCATGCCGGCACCTCTTCTGCGTGGCGTTGGGGTTGGACGACAGGGCTGGGCAGCGGCTTGGACTTCAAATGATAGGCGCTGGGATCGAATTGGCTGGTCAGCGCGCGGAAGCGCCAGGTGAAGCCCGGCCACAGGGTGCAGTTGCGCCCGCTCACCGGGTGCAGGTACCAGCTCTTGCAGCCGCCGGTGTTCCACACGCTGTGGTTGAGGCCGCGCTGCAGCTTGGCGTTCCACTGGTCCTGGACGTCGCTCTTGACCTCCACGCTCTGCAGCTCGCGGCGGTCCATCAGCTTGATGGCGCCCAGCACGTAGGTGATCTGCGACTCGATCATGTAGACCATGGAGTTGTGGCCCAGACCGGTGTTCGGGCCCATGAGGAAGAACAGGTTGGGGAAGCCGCGGGTCATGGTGCCCTTGTAGGCTTCCGGGCCGTTCTTCCAGGTATCGAGCAGGTCCACGCCGTCCTTGCCGAATACCACGCCACGCGGGATCGGATCGTTGGCGGTGAAGCCGGTACCGAAGATGATGGCGTCCACCTGCCGCTCGCGTCCGTCGGCGGTGATGATGCTGCTGGCCTTGATCTCGCGGATGCCGTCGACGATCACCGAGGAGTTGGAGGCGGCCAGCGCCGGGTAGTAGTTGTGCGACATGAGCACGCGCTTGCAGCCGATGGTGTAGTCCGGGGTCAGCTTGCGGCGCAGGTCCGGGTCCTTGACCTGCTGGCGGATGAAGCGTTCGGCCAGCCTGCCCACCAGTTTCATCGCCCAGGGCGCGAAGGTGAAGCCCAGCACACGGCCTTCTAGCATGCTGTAGAGGGCGCCGCGCCAGAGCTTCTGTACCGCCGGGAAGTGACGGAAGCGCGCGCGCTCCTTCTCGCTGATGGCACGGTCCGGCTTGGGCAGGATCCACGGTGCGGTGCGCTGGTAGAGATCGAGCTTGGCCACCAGCGGCTGGATTTCCGGGACGAACTGGATGGCTGAGGCGCCGGTGCCGATCACCGCCACACGCTTGCCCTTGAGGTCGTAGTCATGGTCCCACTGCTGCGAGTGGAAGGCCTTGCCCTGGAAATTCTCCAGGCCCTTGAGCGCCGGGATAGAGGGAATCGACAGGGCGCCCATGCCCGAGACCACGGCCTTGGCGGTGTAGTGGTTGCCGGCGGTGTCGAACAGGTGCCAGAGCTGCTGCTCATCGCTCCACTCGAAACGCGCCATCTCGGTGTTGAGCAGCGTCTTGTCTTCCAGTCGGTACTTCTTCCAGCAGTTCTCCAGGTAGGCGCGGATCTCCGGCTGGCGGGCGAACATGCGCGTCCAGTCCGGGTTCGGCTCGAAAGAGAAGGAGTAGACGTGGGATTGCACGTCACAGGCGCAGCCCGGGTAGTTGTTGACCCGCCAGGTGCCGCCGACGCCGGCATCCTTTTCGAACAGCAGGAAATCGTTCTCGCCTTCCTGCTTCAGGCGGATCGCCATGCCCAGCCCGGAAAACCCGGTGCCGATGATGGCGACCTTGCAATGTCTGGGGGCAGTCTTTGGTTGGGTACTCACAACCGTACTCATGGCCATGCTCCTGTTATGATTATTGCTGGCGTATACAACTGTCTACGTGATGGAATGTAGACATCTGTATACTTCAGGAACAACCAACCTTAGATGGGGTCGGCCGCCAGACACATGGAAATCGAACAGGAAGAACGGCCAACGCAGGCCGCCGGCAAGCGCGCACTGATCGACGCGGCGCTGCGCCTGGCGGCCAGCCGGCGCAGCCTGAGCAGCCTCGGGCTGCGGGAACTGGCGCGGGAAGCGGGGTTGAACCCGAACACCTTCTACCGGCATTTCAGCGACGTGGACGACCTGGGCCTGGCGATCATCCGCGACATCGCTACCCAGTTGCGCCAGCCGTTGCGCGACCTGCGCCGTGAGGCGGCCGAGCGCGCGCTATCGGGGGCGAGCGCGGCCAGTGTACCGTTCGGCCTGGACCTGGAGCGCGGCCAGCGCGTCACCCGGGAGACTGTGCGGCTGTTCTTTGATTTCGTCGAGCGCAACCCGCAGGCTTTCATCATCGGCGTGCGCGAGTTGCACGGGCCGTCGCCGGTACTGCGTGAAGCACTGGCGCGGGTGATGGACGAATTCGGCGAGGACATGGCCGAGGACATCCGCCAATTCCATCTGCTACCGGACGTCGAGGTGGGTGAACTGGACCAGCTGTCGCGGCTGATCAGCCGGCAGCTGTTCCAGCAGTCGCTGGACTACCTGGAGCGTCCGCCGGAGTTGCGCGAGGAGGTCTGCGCCCTGGCCCAGCGACAAATCCTGTTGCTCTTCACCGGTGTCGCGGTCCTGCAGACCCTGGGAATGTTGGATAGGCTCTGAGTCTGCTTAGACTGTCACGGGAGCCTCACCATGTTGCCTTTTCCCCTCTTCGGCGGCTGCGCCTGCGGCGCGGTGCGCTACCGCGTGGATGCGCAACCGGAGGAAACCGGCTATTGCCACTGCCGCATCTGCCAGAAGGCCAATGCCGCGCCGGCTGTTCCGTGGGCGGTGATTCCGCTGACGGGGTTTGCCTACACCGCCGGCGAACTCGGCCTGTGGCGCTCCAGTGAAGACGGCGAGCGGCGCTTCTGCGTGAAGTGCGGTACGCCCATGGAGTTCCGCGTGCGTGACGGTGAAACGGTAGGGCTGAACATCGTCACCCTGGACGAGCCGGAGCGGATCGAGCCGCAGTGCCACGTATGGTGTTCGTCGCAACTGTCTTGGTTCGACACGGTCGATGACTTGCCGCGGCGCTCCGAGGGCTGAAATGAGCCCGTCGTGGTTCTACAGACCCAATTGCGCCTTGAGCAGGAGCGCGTAGCCCAGCGCCATCAGTGCCCAGCCGCACAGCGGCCCGAACACCCAGCGCCAGGGCAGGCCGCGTGGGTCGAAGCCCACCCCGTGGACGAAACCGGCGCTGACCCCGAGCATCGCCAGCATCAGCAGGCCATGGCTGTAGCGGCCCTGGGTGTCGAGCATGGCGGCGGGATGGATCAGCAGGACCAGCGCCAGGGGAATCGCCAGCAGCAGTGACAAGGTGCGGCTGGCGGGGTGGCGCAGGAAGGCTGCGTCAGTCGTCGTCACTGTCCAGATCCTGGGTGGTTTCCAGCCACAGCGCATTGATGATGCCGAAGCTGCAGGCCAGCAGGACGCCGAGTATCCAGGTGAAGTACCACATGCGGTTGCTCCTTCAGTAGAGGCCGTGGGAGTTGGCTTCGATGTGCTTGCGGTTCAGACGGCCCCACATCTTCACGTAGCCCCACAGCGTGTAGCAGAGGATCAGCGGCACGAAGATGCAGGCCACGACGAACATGATGCCCAGGGTCTTGTGGCTGGAAACCGCGTCCCACATCGTGAGGCTCGCCGCCGGGTTCTCGCTGGAGGGGAAGACGAAGGGGAACAGCGCGAAGCCTGCCGTGCACAGGGTGCCGATGATCGCCAGGGCGCTGCCCAGGAAGGTCAGGCCGCCGCGCCCGCCGCTGGCCGCGGCCAGGGCCAGCAGGCCGCCGAGGATGCCGACGATGGGGGCGGCGATGGTTGCGGGGTAGGCGTGGTAGTTGGCCAGCCAGCCGGCGTTGGACAGCGCAACTTCCTTGTTCAACGGGTTCAGTACCGCATTGCCGTCGATGCTCGAGAGCAGGGCGAAGCCGTTCATGCCCAGGCTGACCCAGGCACCGGCAGCGATGAAGCTCAGCAGGTAGACCAGTGCGCACAACTGCGCGGCCCGCCTGGAGCGCTCAGCCAGTTCTCCGTCGGTGCGCAGCATCAGCCAGGCGCCGCCGTGCAGGCAGAGCATGCTCAGGCTGACCACTCCGGCGAGCAGGGCAAAGGGGTTGAGCAGGGCGAAGAAGCTGCCGTGGTAGGACGGCCGCATCATCTCATCGAGGCTGAAAGGCAGGCCCTGGAACAGGTTGCCGAAGGCCACGCCGAACACCAGCGCCGGGACGAAGCCACCGACGAACAGCGCCCAGTCCCAGACCGCACGCCAGCGCTGGTTTTCCAGTTTGCTGCGGTAGTCGAAACCGACGGGGCGGCAGAACAGGGCGAAGAGCACCAGCAGCATCGCCCAGTACAACCCGGAGAACGCGGTGGCATAGACCATCGGCCAGGCGGCGAACAGGGCGCCGCCGGCGGTGATGAACCAGACCTGGTTGCCGTCCCAGTGCGGGGCGATGGTGTTGATCGCCACCCGTCGTTCGCTGTCGGTCTTCGCCACGAAGGGCATCAGTGCCATGGCGCCCATGTCGAAGCCATCGGTGAGGGCGAAACCGATCAGCAGCACACCGATCAGCACCCACCAGGTCAGTTTCAGCGTTTCGTAGTCCATGATCGTCTCCTTACGCCGTGGCCGCGCCGCTGGCGGCATGGCCCTGCTCGAAGTGGTAACGGCCGGTGTGCAGGCTCGATGGGCCGAGGCGGGCGAACTTGATCATCAGGTACATCTCCACCACCAGCAGCAGGCTGTAGAAGGCGATCAACGCCAGCAGCGAGCCCCAGACATCGCCGGTGCTGAGGCTGGAAGCGGACAGGTGCACCGGCAGTACCTCACCGATGGACCAGGGCTGGCGGCCGTGTTCGGCGACATACCAGCCGGTCTGCGCGGCCAGCCAGGGCAGTGGCAGGCTCCACAGCGCCCATTTGAGCAGCCAGCGCTTGCGCTCCTCGTTCTTGCGCGCCGAGGCATAGAACGCACAGGCGAACAGAGCGAGCATGAGGAACCCGCAGCCGACCATGATGCGGAAGCTGAAGAACAGGGTGAACACATCGGGGATGGTGTCGAGGGTGGCCAGGCGAATCTGCTCTTCGGTCGCGTCCACCACCTCGGGCGTGTACTTCTTCAGCAGCAGACCGTAGCCGAGGTCGTTCTTCACCTGATTGAACTGCGCCAGGGTAGCCTCGGATTTGTCACCGCCGCGCAGCTTCTGCAGCAGGGCATAGGCGGTCATGCCGTGACGGATGCGCGCCTCGTGCTGCGCCAGCAGGTCCTTGATCCCGGTGACCTCCTTGTCCAGTGAGCGAGTGGCGATCAGGCCGAGCACATAGGGGATCTTGATCGCATAGTCGGTGCGCTGCTGCTCCTGGTTGGGCAGGCCGATGAGCGTGAAACCGGCGGGGGCAGGATGGGTTTCCCATTCCGCCTCGATGGCGGCCAGCTTGGTCTTCTGCACGTCGCCGATCTCATAGCCCGACTCGTCGCCAAGGATGATCACCGAGAGGATCGAGGCCAGGCCGAAGGCCGAGGCGATGGCGAAGGAGCGCCGGGCGAAGCCCTGGTCGCGCTTTTTCAGCAGGTAGTAGCTGGAGATGGCGAGGACGAAGATCGCCCCGGTGACGTAGCCGGCGGCGACGGTATGGACGAACTTGACCTGGGCCACCGGGTTGAACAGCAGCGCACCGAAGTCGGTGAGCTCCATGCGCATGGTCTGGAAGTTGAACTCCGCGCCCACCGGGTTCTGCATCCAGCCATTGGCGATCAGGATCCACAGCGCCGAAAGGTTCGAGCCCAACGCCACCAGCCAGGTCACCGACAGGTGCTGGACCTTCGACAGGCGGTCCCAGCCGAAGAAGAACAGGCCGATGAAGGTCGATTCGAGGAAGAAGGCCATCAGGCCTTCGATGGCCAGCGGCGCGCCGAAGATGTCACCGACGTAGTGGGAGTAGTAGGCCCAGTTGGTGCCGAACTGGAACTCCATGGTCAGCCCGGTGGTGACCCCCAGGGCGAAGTTGATGCCGAACAGCTTGCCCCAGAACTGGGTCATGTCCTTGTACACCTGCTTGCCGGTCATCACGTAGACCGACTCCATGATCGCCAGCAGGAAGGCCAGGCCGAGGGTCAGCGGCACGAACAGGAAATGGTACATGGCGGTCATCGCGAACTGCAGGCGCGACAGGTCTACGACGGCTTCGGAAATCATCGGGCGCTCTCCTTCTCGGCGTCGCTCGGGCGGCTGTCGCCGAGCAGGTGCTGGCTGGTGACGCGGGAGCCGTCATCGGGGACGGTAGGCTGGTCGAACCAGACGGCCTTGATGACCAGTAGCAGGGTCAGCTTGATCAGCAGGATGAGGGTCAGCTCACGGACGAGCGGAACCTTCCAAGGGGAGGGGGCTTGGTGGGGCATCTAACCTCCTTGGCTCGCAATTCGTGACATGGTTCTGCATGAGCTGCGCGTTCCATTGGACTCCGGAAACCCTGCTCAGTGTAGTGACTGGTTGTCGCGGTGCGCGGTGAAAATGAAAAACGCCAGGCGATGCCTGGCGTTTTTCGACGTTGAGCGAGGTTTGGCGGTGATCAGCCGGCGAAGTCCAGCTGCTCTTTCCAGCGGGTTTCCAGCGCCTTGGTATCGTGGTCGAAGGGGTGGAAGCCGGGGCGGAAGTAGTCCAGCCAGGGGCGGATCAGGTTGACGAAGTAGCCGCGGCGCGGGTGCAGCAGCACGCCCAGGCCATGCTTCCAGCTGCGCCAGTTGAACAGCTGGCCATCGCGGCGCAGCAGGTTGATCTGGAAGCCGGCGATGACGCTGAGGAAGATCACGGTGGTCAGCAGCATCACCGCGGTGCGGGTGAAGTAGCCGCCGTAGACCTGCTGGTAGACATCGTAGGCCACCGCCTTGTGTTCATTCTCCTCGACGGCATGCCACATCCACAGCTTGTACATCTTGTCCGACTTCATCTGGCCGCTCAGGTCTTCGCGCTTGAGCAGTTGTTCGGCCATGGTCGCGGTGAAGTGTTCGAGGGCGCAGGTGATCGCCAGCTGATGCTTCTTGGTGGTGATCTTGCTGATCGATTCGAGCAGCACCTTGATGCGCAGTTCCAGGGTTTCCAGGTCGATGCCGTGCTCGTCGGCGTATTCGTTGTAGGCCGCGTGCTCCTTGGAGTGCATGGCCTCCTGGCCGATGAAGGCGCTGACGTCCTTCTGCAGCTGCGGGTCCTGGATGCGCTCGCGCACCGCACGCACGCTGTCGACGAAGAACTTCTCGCCGTAGGGGAACAGCGAAGACAGGTTGTTCATGAAGTGGGTCATGAAGGGCTGCCCGTCCCACCAGTACTTCGGGGTTTCACTGAAGGTGAAATCCATGCGGCGGACCGGGAAGTTGGCGCGGATCGACGTGGTACTGGCGTTCATGACTAACTCCTTGTTGTTGTGCGGGCGGGAGCGAGGTGCGTGGCAGGTACGGCACTCAGGCAAGCCCTGTCGTTAGTTCGCGATGCCACCTTCGAATGTGTCATCGGTTGATGTCATGTTCGGAGTCTTGTCGGACAATCGCCAGGTCATTTCCGGCCGCGGCAGGGTCGAATCAGGCCAAAGCGGTCATCACCAGCCATTGGATGGGGCGCCCGTGCGAAGGCCGGAAACGAAAACGGGCGCCGTAGCGCCCGCTCTCGGAAACAGCGCCGATCAGGCTTCGTCGAGGGCGAAGGCGGTCAGGCTGTAGGTGGAAATCTGCGCGTCGTTGAGCTTGGTCGAACCGCCCAGTTCCGGCAGGTCGATGATCGCAGCGGCCTCGAACACGCTGGCGCCCATGCGGCGTACCAGTTGCGCGGCGGCCAGCAGGGTGCCGCCGGTGGCGATCAGGTCATCGAAGATCAGCACGCTGTCGCCTTCGCACAGGCTGTCGGCGTGGACTTCCAGCAGGGCCTCGCCGTACTCGGTCTCGTAGGCCTGGGCCAGTACGTCGGCCGGCAGCTTGCCGCGCTTGCGGAACAGCACCAGAGGCTTGTTCAGTTCGTAGGCGATGATCGAACCGATCAGGAAGCCGCGCGCATCCATGGCGCCGATGTGGGTGAAGTCGGCCTCGACGTAGCGCTGGATAAAGCTGTCGGCGACGAAGCGCAGGGCTCGCGGCGACTGGAACAGCGGGGTGATGTCGCGGAACATGACGCCGGGCTTGGGAAAGTCGGGAACGGCACGGATCACGGACTTCAGGTCGAGTGGGTTGAGGATCATGCTGGATGTGCACCTGATGCGGTTTTTGCAGAGGCCAAAGTATAACGGGCCCGCCGTGTGGCGAGCCCGTTTTCGATGACCGGAAAGTCAACCGGACGGTCAGCTTTCAGGTAGATCAGCTTTCCAGTTGGCCACCTGCCAGTGCGCACAGCTCGATGGAGTCGAGGATGTGCACTTCCTTGCCTTCGGCGGCGATCAGGCCGTTCTGCTGGAAGCGGGTGAACACGCGGGAGACGGTTTCCACCGCCAGGCCCAGGTAGTTGCCGATTTCGTTGCGCGACATGGCCAGGCGGAACTGCTGGGCCGAGAAGCCACGGGCGCGGAAGCGCGCGGAGAGGTTCACCAGGAAGGTGGCGATGCGCTCGTCGGCGGTCTTCTTCGACAGCAGCATCATCATCTGCTGGTCATCGCGGATTTCCCGGCTCATCACCCGCAGCAGCTGGCGGCGCAGTTGCGGCAGCTGCTCGGAGAGTTCGTCCAGGCGTTCGAAGGGGATTTCGCACACCGAGGTGGTTTCCAGGGCCTGGGCCGATACCGGGTAGCTCTCGGTGTCCATGCCGGACAGGCCGACCAGCTCGCTGGGCAGGTGGAAGCCGGTGATCTGCTCTTCGCCGCCGTCGGTGATGCTGAAGGTTTTCAGCGCACCGGAACGCACGGCGAAGACGGAACCGAAGGCATCGCCCTGGCGGAACAGGAACTCGCCTTTCTTCAGGGGGCGGCCGCGCTTGACGATCTCATCGAGGGCGTCCATGTCGCTGTGGTTCAGCGACAGGGGCAGGCAGAGGGGAGCCAGGCTGCAATCCTTGCAGTGCGCCTGTGGCAGTGCGCGCACTTTGATGGTTTCGGCCATGAGTGTTCCTTGAATGGGATGGCACACAAAAACCAAGGGTACCGCAGACTGCAAGTCGCGCGCCAGTTGGCGACCTGTCTGAATCGCTGGTTCCAGCGACGGGGATGAGGAAGTGCGGCGGGGTATCGGGGCTTGAATCCTTTCGAAAAGTACTAGGGCAGGGCTGTTCCTACACCCTCGGACGACCGACATATCCTGTATCAATGGGTGCGACAGTTGGTCTCGCACCGTCGGTCGTCTGCGCGGAACTCGGGCGTCAGATGACCCGCGAGAAGCGCTGCAGGTTCTGCATGGGCAGGTAACGGTCGAACAGCATGCACAGCGAACGCACCAGCAACCGGCCGGAAGCGCTGACGTCTATGCCGCGCGGGCCGAGGGTGATCAGGCCATCGCGGGCGAAACGCTCGAGATCGTCCCAGATTTCCGCGAAGTAGCCGCGGAAGTCGATGTTGTAGAGGTCCTCGATGTCCTCGAAGTCCAGCTGGAAATGGCAGATCAGTTGCTGGATCACGGCGCGGCGGATGAGGTCGTCCTTGTTGCAGTGCAATCCGCGGCGAGTGGCGAGTTGGCCCTGGTCGAGGGTGTTCTGGTAGTCGGCGATGTCATTGCTGTTCTGGCAGTAGAGATCGCCGATCTGGCTGATCGAGGAAACCCCCAGGCCAACGAGGTCGCAGTGACCGTGGGTGGTGTAGCCCTGGAAGTTGCGCTGCAGGGTGCCGTCTTCCTGGGCCATCGCCAGTTCGTCGTCCGGCAGGGCGAAGTGGTCCATGCCGATATAGCGGTAGCCGGCGGCTTCGAGCTGCTCGGTGGTGCGCTGCAGCATTTCCAGCTTCTGCCCAGGGGAGGGCAGGTCTTCGGCCAGGATCCGGCGTTGTGGGGGGAAACGTTCGGGAAGGTGCGCGTAGTTGAACACGGACAACCGGTTGGGCTGCAGGGCAATGACCTGCTCGACGGTGTGGGCGAAGGTGTCCGGGGTCTGTCTGGGCAGGCCGTAGATCAGGTCGATGTTGATCGAGCGGAATTGCAGAGTACGCGCTGCGTCGATGATGGCGCGGGTCTCGTCCAGGCTCTGCAGGCGATTGATGGCCTGTTGAACATCCAGGTTGAAGTCCTGCACGCCGATGCTGGCGCGGTTGAAGCCCAGCTCGCGGAGCAGGCCCATGGTCGACCAGTCGGCCTCGCGCGGGTCGATCTCGATGCCGTAGTCGCCGAAGTCACCCTCGACGAAGTGGAAATGGGTGCGCAGTTGCGCCATCAGTTCACGCAACTGGCCGGGGCTCAGGAAGGTCGGGGTGCCTCCGCCGAAGTGCAGCTGCTCGACTTGCTGCTGGCGGCCCAGGTGACGGCTGACAATCTCGATTTCGTGGATGAGACGGGCGAGGTAGGGGGCGCTGCGGCCACGATCCTTGGTGATGACCTTGTTGCAGGCGCAGTAGTAGCAGATGTTCGCGCAGAACGGGACGTGCACGTAGAGCGAGAGCGGGCGCTGCGCCTTCTGGCTATCGCGCAGCGCGTGCAGCAGGTCGAAGGGTCCGACTCCTTCGTGGAACTGCACGGCTGTGGGATAGGAGGTGTAGCGCGGGCCGGACAGATCGTATCGGCGTATCAGATCTGCGTCCCAGCGAATATTGTCGAGCATGCCGATGTTCCCCGGTGGCGAGCTTTTCCTGCGCAGTCTAGGGAGAGTCCGATAGAGGCCTGTTGACCTGTATCAAGCGGCTTTATGGTGGGCAATACCGGCGCTGGCGTGCATTTCGTGGCCCATGATCCAGGCCTGGTGCGGGCCGGGCAGGGTCCACAGGCCGAAGAGGATCACCAGGATGCCACCGGCCATGCGCACGCTGCGCTTGCGCAGCAGCGCGGTGATGCGCTCGGCGGCGAGCCCTGTCGCCAGCAGCACCGGCCAGGTGCCGAGGCCGAAGGCGAGCATCAGCAGCGCACTGTCGATGGCCGAGCCCTGGCTGGTGGCCCAGAGCAGGGTGCTGTAGACCAGCCCGCAGGGCAGCCAGCCCCACAGTGCGCCCAGCAGCAGTGCGCGCGGGACGCTGGCGACAGGCAGCAGGCGGCTGGCGAAGGGCTGGATGTGCTTCCACAGGCCGCGACCCAGCGCTTCGATGCGGGTCAGGCCACTCCACCAGCCGGCCAGGTAAAGGCCCATGGCGATCAGCAGCAGGCCGGCGATCACCCGCAACGCTGCGGCGAATGGCGTGCGCGCCACGGCCCAGCCGGCCAGGCCGAGCAGCAGGCCGGCGCAGGCGTAGCTGAAGATGCGTCCGAGGTTGTAGGCCAGCAGCAGGCGCAGGCGACGTCCGCGTTGCTCCGGCGGGATGGCCATGGTCAGCGCGCCCATCAGGCCGCCACACATGCCCAGGCAGTGACCGCCGCCGAGCAGGCCGAGAATCAGCGCGGACGCCAGCAGCGGCGCCAGTTCAGGCATCGCGCTTGTCCTGTTTCTGGCTGCTGTGCGAGGCATCGCCCTCGGCTTCATCGATGCCGGCCTGGTGCTTGGGATCCTCGTCGTCGAACAGGATGCTGTGGGCGGGCCCGTCCATGTCGTCGTACTGGCCGCTGTTCACCGCCCAGAAGAAGATCGCGATGCAGATGCCGACGATCACCACGGCAACCGGAATCATTATGTAGAGAGCGGGCATTTCAACTCCGTGGCAGCGCCTGCGCCGCTTGTGGGGCGGCTGGCAGGGCGGTGGTCGCTGTCGGGGCGCCGGCGCCCTTGGGCAGCCGGGTCAGGCGCAGGGCGTTGAGCACCACGGTCAGCGAGCTGATCGACATGCCCACCGCAGCCCACACCGGCGTGATCCAGCCGAGGGCGGCAAAGGGCAACATCAGCCCATTGTACAGCCCCGCCCAGACCAGATTCTCGATGATGACCCGACGGGTGCGACGAGCCAGGCCGAAGGCCTGCACCACGCTGTCCAGGCGGTTGGACAACAGCACGGCATCGGCGCTGGTCTTCGCCAGGTCGGTGGCCGAGCCCATGGCGACGCTGATGTCGGCAGCGGCCAGCACCGGCACGTCGTTCACGCCATCGCCCAGCATCAGCACGCGGTGGCCTTGCTGGTGCAGCTGACGCAGGACTTCGAGCTTGTCATCCGGGCGAAGGCCGCCACGGCAATCGTCGATGCCCAGTTCGGCGGCGACCCGGTCGACCATGGGTGAGCTGTCGCCGGAGAGCAGCAGGGTGCGCCAGCCGCGGGCGCGGCATGCTTCGAGCAGGTCGGCGGCGTCTTCGCGGATGCGATCGTCCAGCACCAGCCAGGCGAGGGCGCCGCTGTCATCGCCCAGCAGCAGCCACTGGCCGGGTTCCTGCGGATGCTGGGGCGCGTCGCTGCCGCTCAGGGCGCAGACGAAGGACGGCTCGCCGATGCGCAGGCGACGCTCGCCAACCTGGCCTTCCAGGCCCAGGCCGGGGTGGCTCTCGACATTCTCGGCGGGCTGCGGTGCGCGGCCGAAAGCTCGGGCGATAGGGTGTTCGGAACGGTTCTCCAGCGCGGCAGCCAGTGCCAGGCAGGTGTCGCTGTCCAGTGCACCCAGCGGCCGGACTGCGCGCAGTGTCAGGCGGCCCTCGGTAAGCGTGCCGGTCTTGTCGAAGATCACCGTGTCGATGTGGTTCAGGCCTTCCAGCACGTGGCCGCGGGTCACCAGCAGGCCGAGCTTGTGCAGGCTGCCGGTGGCGGCAGTCAGGGCCGTCGGTGTGGCCAGCGACAGTGCGCAGGGACAGGTCGCCACCAGCATCGCCAGGACGACCCAGAAGGCGCGGGAAGCATCGTGCTGCCACCAGAACAGGCCGACCACGGCGGACAGCACCAGCAAGGCGATGAGGAACCACTGCGCGGCCTTGTCGGCGAGTTCGGCGAGGCGCGGCTTGTCCGACTGGGCGCGTTCGAGCAGGCGGACGATGGCTGACAGCCGGCTGTCCCCGCCCAGGGCCTTGACCTGTACGGTCAGCGGGCCTTCGACGTTGAGGGTGCCGCCGGTGACGCTGTCGCCGCTCTGGCGCGGCTGCGGCAGGTATTCGCCGGTGAGCAGGGATTCGTCGACGCTGGACTGGCCGTCGAGGATCAGGCCATCGGCGGGGATCACCGAGCCGGGCTGGACCAGCACGCGGTCGCCCAGGTTCAGTTCGCTGAGCAGTACGCGGCTGCTCTGGCCGCTGCCGTCCAGGCGCAGGCAGGAGGCGGGCAGCAGATTGACCAACTGGGCGGTCGCGGCGGCGGTGCGCTCGCGGGCGCGGCGTTCCAGGTAGCGGCCGGCGAGCAGGAACAGGGCGAACATGCCGACGGCGTCGAAGTACAGGTCGCCGTGGCCGGTGACGGCGGTCCAGATGCCGGCCAGGTAGGCGCCGCCGATGGCCAGGGACACCGAGACATCCATGGTCAGGTGGCGGGTGCGCAGGTCGCGCACGGCGCCACGGAAGAACGGCTGGCAGGAGTAGAAGACGATGGGTGTGGTGAGGAACATCGCCACCCAGCGCAGGATTTCGTGCAGCTCGGGGCTCAGGTCGATGTTGAATTCCGGCCAGGTGGCCATGGTCGCCATCATTGCCTGGAACCACAGCAGGCCGGCGACGCCCAGCTGGCGCAGGGACTTGCGGTTCTCCTGGTGCAACTGTTCGGCGGCGCGGTCCGGCTGGAAGGGGTGCGCGGCGTAACCAATACGGCGCAGCTCGGCGAGCAGTTCGCTCAGCGGCAGCTCGCTGTCGGACCAGCGCACATGCAGACGGTGGTTGGACAGGTTGAGACCAGCCTCGGCGACGGCGGGCAGGCCCTTGAGGTGTTTCTCGATCAGCCAGCCGCAGGCGGCGCAGCTGATGCCTTCCATGATCAGGGTGGTCTCGGCGAGATCGCCCTGATGCTGGACGAAGGGCTGCTGAACGTCGGGGCGGTCGAACAGCTTCAGCTCGTCGACGAGCTGTTCGGGCAGGGCGTCAGGGTTGGGGGCGGCTTCGGTGCGGTGGCGGTAATAGCCTTCCAGGCCGCCGGCAACGATAGCCTCGGCCACGGCCTGGCAACCCGGGCAGCAGAATTCGCGGGTTTCGCCGAGTACTGGCGCAGTGAAGCGGCTGCCGGGCGGGACCGGCAGCGCGCAGTGGTAACAGAGCAGCGCGGCGCTCATGGGCGCTCGGCTTCATCTCCGCTGAGGGGCTCGTCGCCGAGGTCGAAGGTAGCGCCGGGAGCGACCTTTTCTTCCTCGAACAGACGCCAGGTCTTGCCGTTCTCCTCGCCGAGCAGCTCGACGAAGCGGCGGCCCTTCACGGCGGCATCCAGGCTGGCGGTGTAGCGGCCCGGCTCGGCGGGGCTGGCGCGCAGTTCCAGGTGCTTGTCCTGGGATTCCAGGGTGGGGGAGAGCAGGTTCAGGGTAAGCGTGGCCGGACGGCTGTCGCCCGTGAGGCGCAGGTCCACTTCGCCGGTCAGCTCGTCGAAGCTGATCTTCGCCCGCAGCTTGAGTTGCTGGGCGAGGTGCTCGCGGTCAAGGGAGCGGTTGATGCCCTTGCCGGCTTCGTAATAGTTGTCGCTGACCAGGGAGTCCTGGTTGTTCACGGCGATGTTGACCATCGTCAGGCTGAGGAAGATCGAGGTGGCCAGCATGGCGATGATGATCCACGGCCAGAGGTGCTTGTACCAGGGTTCCACGGGTGTCTTCATGGCCGATTGCATGCTCTTTGATCTCTCGCTGGCGGCGCCTTGCGGGACGCCGCCCGGTGAAGGGGCGGGCGAATTCTACGTCCTTGGATCGCTACTGGCACCCCATGTGCAACATGGGGTGCCAATTCGTTCAGCATTGGTTCAACGAACGCGCGGACCGATGAAGCGACTGGTGGATTCCTTACTGATGGACGGGTCGTCCACCGACTGGATGGTAAAGCTGATCTCGTTGGTGGTGGAGGGCAGCTTCTCCGGGTCGATGGAGAGTTCCACCGGCATGCTGAAGATGTCCCCGGCCGCGACCGAGATTTCCTTCTTGCCTTCCAGGATCAGGCCATCCATGCCTTTGGCGCTGAGTACGTAGGTATGGTCCTTCTGGTCCTTGTTCATGACCTTGAGGCTGTACACGTTCTCGATGCGGCCTTCGGCGTTCTCGCGGTAGAGCACGCGGTCCTTGCTGACGTCGAACCCCACCAGCGGGCGCAGGAGGATGGCGGTGATCAGCAGGCCGATCATGATGCACAGGGCGATGGCGTAGCCGATCAGGCGCGGGCGCACCAGATGGGTTTTCTGCCCGGACAGGTTGTGCTCGGTGGTGTAGCTGATCAGGCCACGCGGGTAGTTCATCTTGTCCATGATGCTGTCGCAGGCGTCGATGCACGCCGCGCAGCCGATGCATTCGATCTGCAGGCCGTCGCGGATGTCGATGCCGGTCGGGCAGACCTGAACGCACATGGTGCAGTCGATGCAATCGCCCAGACCCTGGGCCTTGTAGTCGGCGCCTTTCTTGCGCGGGCCACGGCTCTCGCCACGCCGCGGATCGTACGAGACGATCAGGGTGTCCTTGTCGAACATCACGCTCTGGAAGCGCGCATACGGGCACATGTAGATGCACACCTGCTCGCGCAGCCAGCCGGCGTTGCCGTAGGTGGCGAGGGTGAAGAAACCGACCCAGAAGTAGGCCCAGCCGTCGGCTTCGCCAGTGACCAGTTCCATCAGCAGTTCGCGGATGGGGGCGAAGTAGCCGACGAAGGTCAGGCCGGTGACCAGGCCGATCAGCAGCCAGAGGCTGTGCTTGGCGACCTTGCGCAGCAGCTTGTTGCCGCTGAAGCCGGCCTTGTCGAGCTTCATGCGCTGGTTGCGGTCACCTTCGGTGACTTTTTCGCACCACATGAAGATCCAGGTCCACACGCTCTGCGGGCAGGTGTAGCCGCACCAGACGCGGCCGGCGAACACGGTGATGAAGAACAGGCCGAACGCACTGATGATCAGCAGCCCGGAGAGAAGGATGAAGTCCTGCGGCCAGAAGGTCGCGCCGAAGATGTAGAACTTGCGCTCGGGCAGATCCCAGAGGACCGCCTGGCGACCGTTCCAGGTCAGCCATACGGTGCCGAAATAGAGAAGGAAGAGGAGGGCGCCCCCGGCCAAGCGGAGGTTGCGGAAGAACCCGGTAAAGGCTCGGGTGTAGATCTTTTCCCGGGAGGCATAAAGGTCGACGCTTTCACCCTTGCCCTTGGTGGGCGGAGTGACGTCCTGGACCGGAATCTGTTTGCTCATCAGTGCATTCCACGGCAGCGGGAGGGCGCCCTGTCGATACATGCCGAGAGGGTCAGAAATATGCTTGCACGCCTAACAATGATACGGCGTGGTGGGTGTTGCAACGGTGCGACAGTTGGTCGCGCAAGGAATTATGGACCCAGAAATAGAGCGGCGCCGGTGTAGAAACCGGCGCCGCTGGGTGTCGCTATGGGTGTAGGAAAGGGAGGCTTATTCGGCGCTCTTCTCACCTTCGCCATGGGACAGGCTGTACACGTAGGCAGCCAGCAGGTGGACCTGGTCTTTGCCCAGACGCTCCAGCTGAGCCGGCATCTGGCCTTGGCGGCCGTAGCGGATGGTCTGCTGCAGCTGGGCGAAGCTCGAGCCGTAGATGAACGCGGCCGGGTGGGTCAGGTTCGGCGCGCCCATGGCCGCAGTGCCTTTGCCTTCAGCGCCGTGGCAAGCCACGCAGTTGGTGGCGAAGATCTTCTGGCCGTTGGCGACCTGCTCGTCAGTCACGCCTTCGGGCAGCTTGCGGCCGTCCAGCTTGGTGGTGACGAAGGCTGCTACATCATGAACGCCGGCATCGCCGATGACTTCGCCCCAGGCCGGCATGGCCGCGTGGCGACCGCCTTCGATGGTGGCGATGATGTCCTTCGGCTCGCCGCCCCAGCGCCAGTCGGCATCGGTCAGGTTCGGGAAACCGTGGGCGCCCTTGGCGTCGGAACCGTGGCAGACGGAGCAGTTGGAAGCGAACAGGCGGTTACCCATTTTCAGGGCCTGCTCGTCCTTGGCCACATCCTCGATCGGCATGGCGCCGAACTTGGCGTACAGCGGGCCGTACTTCTCATCGGCCTTGGCCATTTCCTTTTCCCACTGGTGCACACCGGTCCAGCCCTGTTCGCCGTTGGCGAATTCGGCCTTGTCCTGGTAGCCCGGCAGCAGGCCCTTCCAGTTGCCCAGGCCCGGGTACAGGGCCAGGTAGGCGAGGGCGAAGATGAAGGTGGCCACGAACAGCATGAACCACCACTTCGGCAGCGGGTTGTCGTACTCCTCGATGCCGTCGAAGGCATGGCCGACGGTCTCGTCGGTGGCTTCGTTGCGCTGACCGCGACGGGTGGCGAACAGCAGCCACGCCAGGGCGAAGATGGTGCCCAGGGTAAGTACGGTGACGTACAGACTCCAGAAGGTTGTCATTCTTTGTTGCTCCTAGAAGCTTGCTCTTGCTCGACGTGCTTTTTGGCGACCGGGTCATCCGCGAAGGGCAGCAGGGCGTCTTCGTCGAAGCGCTCCTTGCGTTTGCCACCGTAGGCCCAGAGCAGGACGCCGACGAAGGCGACCATCACTACTACAGTGCCGATACCGCGAATGGTCCCGATATCCATCACTGTCACCGTTTGCTCTTGATGATGGTGCCGAGGCCTTGCAGGTAGGCGACCACAGCGTCCATCTCGGTCTTGCCTTTGACGGCATCACGAGCACCGGCGATGTCTTCGTCGGTGTAAGGCACGCCCAGCGTACGCAGGGCTTCCATTTTCTTCGCGGTGTCCTTGCCGTCGAGCTTGTTCTCCACCAGCCAGGGGTAGGAGGGCATCTTCGATTCCGGGACCACGTTGCGCGGGTTGTACAGGTGCGCGCGGTGCCAGTCGTCGGAGTAGCGGCCGCCGACGCGGGCCAGGTCCGGGCCGGTGCGCTTGGAACCCCACAGGAACGGGTGGTCCCAGACGCTTTCGCCGGCGACGGAGTAGTGGCCGTAGCGCTCGGTCTCGGCGCGGAACGGACGGACCATCTGCGAGTGGCAGCCTACGCAGCCTTCGCGGATGTAGATGTCACGGCCTTCGAGCTCCAGCGCGGTGCGCGGCTTCATGCCTTCGACCGGCTTGTTGGTGACGTCCTGGAAGAACAGCGGAACGATCTGGGTCAGACCGCCGATGCTCACCGCAATGACCATGAAGAAGGCCAGAAGGCCGATGTTCTTCTCGACTACTTCGTGCTTCATCAGTGAGCTCCTACAGCGGGGATCTGGGCAGCGGCATCGGCGTCAGCCTGTTTGAAACCGCGCACAGTACGGAAGGTGTTGTAGGCCATCAGCAGCATGCCGGAGGCGAAGAAGGCGCCGCCCAGCGCACGGACGATGAAGCCCGGGTGGCTGGCCTGCAGGGCTTCCACGAAGGAGTAGGTGAGGGTGCCGTCGGCGTTGATTGCACGCCACATCAGGCCCTGGGTGATGCCGTTGACCCACATGGAGGCGATGTACAGCACGGTGCCGATGGTAGCCAGCCAGAAGTGCGCGTTGATCAGGCCCACGCTGTGCATCTGCTCGCGGCCGAAGACCTTCGGAATCAGGTGGTACAGGGAACCGATGGAGATCATCGCAACCCAGCCCAGGGCGCCGGCGTGTACGTGGCCGATGGTCCAGTCGGTGTAGTGCGACAGGGAGTTGACGGTCTTGATCGCCATCATCGGGCCTTCGAAGGTGGACATGCCGTAGAAGGCCAGGGAGACCACCAGGAAGCGCAGGATCGGGTCGGTGCGCAGCTTATGCCAGGCGCCCGACAGGGTCATCATGCCGTTGATCATGCCGCCCCAGCTCGGAGCCAGCAGGATCAGGGACATCACCATGCCCAGGGACTGCGCCCAGTCCGGCAGAGCGGTGTAGTGCAGGTGGTGCGGACCGGCCCAGATGTACAGGGTGATCAGCGCCCAGAAGTGCACGATGGACAGGCGGTAGGAGTAGATCGGACGCTCGGCCTGCTTGGGTACGAAGTAGTACATCATCCCCAGGAAGCCGGTGGTCAGGAAGAAGCCCACGGCGTTGTGGCCGTACCACCACTGGATCATCGCGTCGGTCGCGCCGGCGTAGATCGAGTAGGACTTGAAGGCGGTTACCGGGATTTCCATGCTGTTGACGATGTGCAGCATGGCGGTCACCAGGATGAACGCGCCGTAGAACCAGTTGCCCACGTAGATGTGCTTGGTCTTGCGCTTCATCACCGTGCCGAAGAACACCAGTGCGTAGGTCACCCAGACGATGGCCAGCAGGATGTCGATCGGCCATTCCAGTTCGGCGTACTCCTTGGAGGAGGTGTAGCCCAGCGGCAAGGTGATGCCGGCCAGCACGATCACCGCTTGCCAACCCCAGAAGGTGAAGGCTGCGAGGCTATCGGACACCAGTCGGGTCTGACAGGTGCGCTGTACGACGTAGTAGGAAGTTGCGAAGAGAGCACAGCCGCCGAAGGCGAAGATCACCAGGTTGGTGTGCAGCGGACGGAGGCGGCCGAAGCTGGTCCAGGGCAGGTCCAGGTTCAACTGGGGCCAAACCAGCTGAGAGGCGATGTAAACACCGAGCCCCATACCAAGTATCCCCCAGACCACCGTCATGATGGCGAACTGGCGGACGACCTTATAGTTATAAGCAGTCGGACTGATTGCTGTGCTCATTCTAAGGTTCCACGGTTTTTGGATTTTATGGACAAAAAAACGGCGGCAAGTATGGAGAAAGCAGGTAGCCATTGCAACGCGCCGGGCCTTGGCGCGAAGCCGGTTTGACGCCTGCTCCGGAGCGCTTTGCGCCGCTGTTTGCCGCTCATTTCGGCTCGCCCGTGCCAACCTGGGAAGTGGGTCAGGTTAGTCGTATTGCAGGTTTGCGAATGGAATTCAGCTTAGACGTGAACAGGAAGGGTGTGAAGAAAGGAGATAGAGAGGGTGCGACACTTCGTCGCGATATTGCAGAGGTCAGAAACCCGCGCCCGTTTTAGCGGGCGCGAGTTGGGGGGGCGCGGAGTTTACTTCGCCTGGCCGGAAATGTTGTAGATGTAACCGGCGAGAATGTGCACTTTGTCTTTGCCCAGGTACTGCTCCTGCGCCGGCATCTGGCCCTGGCGGCCGTGACGGATGGTCTGCTGCAGTTGTGCGTAGCTGGAACCGTAGATGAACGCACCCGGGTGGGTCAGGTCAGGCGCTCCCATCAGCGGGTTGCCCTTGCCTTCCGGACCGTGGCAGGCGACGCAGGTGGTGGCGAACAGCTTGCCGCCGTTGTCGACGTTCTCCGCGGTCACGCCTTCGGGCAGCTTGCGGCCGTCCAGTTTGGCGGTGACGAAGGCCGCCACGTCCTGCACACCCTTGTCGCCCAGCACTTCACCCCAGGCCGGCATGGCGGCCTGGCGGCCACCGAGGATGGTGGTCTGGATGTCCTGGGCGGTGCCGCCCCAGCGCCAGTCGCTGTCGGTCAGGTTCGGGAAGCCTGCTGCGCCCTTCGCATCGGAGCCATGGCAGATGGCGCAGTAGGTGGCGAAGAGGCGCTCGCCCATTTTCATGGCTTGCGGATCCTTGGCGACTTCTTCCACCGACATGGCCGCGTATTTGGCGAAGATCGGGCCGTATTTTTCCTTGGCCAGGGCTTCTTCGCGCTCCCATTGCTTGTCCTGCGTCCAGCCGCCGTCGTAGCCCGGCAGGACGCCTTTCCAGTTGCCCAGGCCCGGGTAGAGCACCAGGTAGCCTGCGGCGAAGACGATGGTGCCGACGAACAGCAGGAACCACCACTTGGGCAGCGGATTGTCGTACTCCTCGATGCCGTCGAAGGCGTGGCCCATGGTCTGGTCGGTGGTGTTCGAGGACTGCCCGCTGCGGGTGGCGAATACCAGCCACAGCAGGGCGATCAGCGAACCGACTGTTAAAACGGTGATGTACAGACTCCAGAAGGTAGTCATGCGTTGTTGCTCCTAGAAGCTTGCTCTTGCTCAGCGTGCTGCTTGGCTACCGGGTCATCCGCGAAAGGCAGCAGCGCGTCTTCGTCGAAGCGCTCCTTGCGTTTGCCGCCGTAAGCCCAGAGCAGTACGCCGACGAAGGCAACCATCACGATGACGGTGCCGAGGCCGCGAATGGTCCCGATATCCAAGGTTGTCACCGCTTGTTCTTGATGGAGGTGCCGAGGACCTGCAGGTACGCGACGACCGCGTCCATTTCGGTCTTCCCTTTGACGGCGTCGCTGGCGCCAGCGATGTCGTCGTCCGTGTAGGGCACGCCCATGACACGCATCACTTCCAGTTTCTTCGCCGTATCCTTGCCGTCGAGCTTGTTCTCGACCAGCCAGGGGTAGGCGGGCATCTTCGACTCCGGGACCACGTTGCGCGGGTTGTACAGGTGCGCGCGGTGCCAGTCGTCGGAGTAGCGGCCGCCGACGCGGGCCAGGTCCGGGCCGGTACGCTTGGAGCCCCACAGGAACGGGTGATCCCAGACGCTCTCACCGGCGACGGAGTAGTGGCCGTAGCGCTCGGTCTCGGCGCGGAACGGACGGATCATTTGCGAGTGGCAGCCTACGCAGCCTTCGCGGATGTAGACGTCACGGCCTTCCAGTTGCAGGGCGGTGTAGGGCTTCATGCCTTCCACCGGGGTGTTGGTGACGTCCTGGAAGAACAGCGGGACGATCTGGGTCAGGCCGCCGATGCTCACGGCGACGGCCATGCACAGGGCCAGCAGGCCGACGTTTTTCTCGAGTACTTCGTGTTTCATGTCGGACTCCTCAGGCCATCTGCGCCGCGGCTTGCATTTCGGCCGGTTTGGCGGCCGCTACGGTGCGCCAGACGTTGTAGGCCATGACCAGCATGCCCAGCAGGAAGATGGCACCACCGATCATCCGCACGATGAAGCCGGGGTGGCCGGCGGCCAGGGCTTCGACGAAGGAGTAGGTGAGGGTGCCGTCGGCGTTTACCGCGCGCCACATCAGGCCCTGGGTGATGCCGTTGACCCACATGGAGGCGATGTACAGAACGGTGCCGATGGTGGCCAGCCAGAAGTGGGTGTTGATCAGGCCCACGCTGTGCATCTGCTCGCGGCCGAAGACTTTCGGAATCAGGTGGTACAGCGAGCCGATGGACACCATCGCTACCCAGCCCAGAGCGCCGGCGTGTACGTGGCCGATGGTCCAGTCGGTGTAGTGCGACAGGGCGTTGACGGTCTTGATGGCCATCATCGGGCCTTCGAAGGTGGACATGCCGTAGAAGGCCAGGGAAACCACCAGGAAGCGCAGGATCGGGTCGGTGCGCAGCTTATGCCAGGCGCCGGAGAGGGTCATCATGCCGTTGATCATGCCGCCCCAGCTCGGCGCCAGCAGGATCAGGGACATCACCATGCCCAGCGACTGCGCCCAGTCCGGCAGCGCGGTGTAGTGCAGGTGGTGCGGGCCGGCCCAGATGTAGACGGCGATCAGCGCCCAGAAGTGCACGATGGACAGGCGATAGGAATAGACCGGACGCTCGGCCTGCTTCGGAACGAAGTAGTACATCATCCCCAGGAAGCCCGCGGTCAGGAAGAAGCCCACGGCGTTGTGGCCGTACCACCACTGGATCATCGCGTCGGTGGCGCCCGAGTACAGGGAATAGGACTTGGTCAGGCTGACCGGGATTTCCAGGTTGTTGACTACGTGCAGGATCGCCACGGTCAGGATGAAGGCGCCGAAGAACCAGTTGCCCACGTAGATGTGCTTGGTCTTGCGCTTAATCAGCGTGCCGAAGAAGACGATCGCGTAGGACACCCAGACGATGGTGATCAAAATGTCGATCGGCCACTCCAGCTCGGCGTACTCCTTGGAAGAGGTGTAACCCAGTGGCAGGGTAATGGCCGCCAACAGGATCACCAGCTGCCAACCCCAGAAGGTGAAGGAAGCGAGCGGACCTGCGAACAGGCGGGTCTGGCAGGTGCGCTGCACCGAGTAGTAGCTGGTGGCGAACAGTGCGCAGCCGCCGAAGGCGAAGATCACCGCATTGGTATGCAGCGGGCGCAGGCGCCCGAAGCTCGTCCACGGTAAGCCGAGGTTAAGGTCCGGCCACACCAGTTGAGCGGCGATCAGGACACCGACGGCCATGCCGACGATCCCCCACACCACTGTCATAATGGCGAACTGGCGGACCACCTTATAGTTATAAGCGGTCTGATTGGTTGTGCTCATTTATGGGCTTCCATCCACGGTTATGGGCTATGCCCATCCCGGCAGGTTTTTTACGGCTTACGCCGCCCCTCCCCCTTGGGATAGGTACTAATTCGGAATTAGCGGAGTGAAGGATGGATAAAGGCCCGTCGAGGAATATTGATTCGGATCAATTGCCGCCTGAGACCTCTGTCGCGGGCGCCTGCGGTCCTTTGTCGCTGCTGCGGAACCCGGCACGGCGCGAACTGTCGGCTACGCTGGTTCTGGCCCACGGCGCGGGTGCGCCGATGGACAGCCCGTTCATGGGCGACATCGCCGCGCGGCTGGCCGAACGGGGTATCTCTGTCGTGCGCTTCGAGTTCCCCTATATGGCCATGCGCCGCGAGGACGGCCGGCGGCGTCCGCCCAATCCGCAGAAGCACTTGCTGGACTGCTGGCGGCGGGTATACGCGCAGGTTCGCGCCGAAGCAGCAGGCAAGCTGGCGATTGGCGGCAAATCCATGGGCGGGCGCATGGCCAGCCTGTTGGCGGACGAACTGGGCGCCGACGCGCTGGTCTGCCTGGGCTATCCGTTCTATGCCGCCGGCAAGCCGGAAAAACCGCGCGTGGCCCACCTCGCCGAACTGACGACGCCGACCCTGATCGTCCAGGGCGAACGCGATGCATTGGGCGACCGTGCCACGGTCGAACGCTACGCGTTGTCGCCGGCGATCCAGCTGCACTGGCTGGCGGCGGCCGACCATGATCTCAAGCCACTCAAGGTCTCCGGGCTGACCCATGACCAGCATCTGGAGACTACCGCCGAGCAGATAGCAGAGTTCCTCGCGTCGTAACCGCTCCTTAAGGCAATCCCTTCTATCCTCGCCTCCGCCGGCTTCCAGGAGCCGGCAACCCGCTTCCAGAGGACAGGCCGAAGGCTGCCATGAACACCGAATTTGCCGATCGCATTGCCACCCACGCCCCGCGTTTCACCCCAGGTATCGCGCACAGTCTGCTGCTGACTGGCGCCACCGGTTTCCTCGGCGGCTCCGTTGCCGCGCACCTGATTGCCGACGGCCAGAGCGAGGCGCTGCTGTTTCTGGTGCGTGCCAGAATCCCAGCCCAGGGCCTGGAGCGCCTGCGCGACAACCTGCGGCTGCACTGCGTGCCAGAGGCTGCCCTGGAGCGCCTGCAGGACCACCAGATCCTTTGCGGCGACCTGCTCGACACCGCCTGGATGCAGGGCGAACGCGCACGTCTGATGCGCGTGGAGCAGGTGATCAATTGTGCTGCCGTCGCCTCGTTTTCGAAGAACCCGAGCATCTGGCCGGTGAATGTCGAAGGCACCTTCGCCTTCGCCAGACTGCTCAGCCAGTCCCGCAACCTCAAGCGCTTCCTGCATGTAGGGACGGCCATGTGCTGCGGGCCGCAGCGCGAGTCGCCGGTGCGCGAATCCTGGGACTTCCCCGACAGCGAAGAACAACTGGTGGACTACACCGCCTCCAAGGCCGAGATCGAACGGCGCATGCGCGAAGAACTGCCGCAGTTACCGCTGGTGGTGGCGCGGCCGTCCATCGTGGTCGGGCATCGCGAACTGGGCTGCCGCGCCTCGGGCAGCATCTTCTGGGTGTTCCGCATGGGCTTCGCCCTGGAGAGTTTTACCTGCGGCCTGGACGAGCAGATCGATGTGATCCCGGTGGACTACTGCGCCGAGGCACTGGTCACCCTGGCGCTCAAGCCGCAACTGAGCCACAACCTCTACCACATCTCCGCCGGACACGGCTCTGCCTGCACCTTCGGCGAAATCGACCAGGCCTACGCCGACGCCCGTGGCGAGACCCCAGTGGGGGACCGCTACCGGAAGGTCAGTTCGGAGGATCTGCGCGAGCTGGCCGGCAGCTTCGAGAGTCGAATCGGCAAGGCCAACCCGCGCCTTGTGCTGCGTGCGCTGCGCCTGTACAGCGGCTTCGCCGACCTCAACTACCTGTTCGACAACCAGCGTCTGCTCGACGAAGGCATCGCCGCGCCGCCGCGCTTCACCGACTACGTGGGCGTGTGCGTGCATTCCTCGCGAGATGTCAGTATCCCGGCTCAGATGCAGTGGGACTTCAAGTAGCTGACAGATGCCTCTTCAGGAACGGGCGCGCCAGCGATCTCGCGCCTGGCGCGCTCCGGCAGGGAGCCTGTCAAGGCTCAGCGGTTGAACCGCTCCACCAGCGAGTACTGGCGTTGTGCGGTCTGCGTCAGCTCCTCGCTGAGCAGGGCGGTGCGCTGGGCTTCGCCGGACGTCTGGTCGGCGAGGTTGGCGATGGTGCTGATGTTGCGGTTGATCTCCTCGGCCACGGCGCTCTGTTCTTCCGCGGCGGCGGCGATCTGGGTAGTCATCTCGGTGATGTTCGCCACCGCATCGCTGATGCCCACTAGCGCGTTGTCCGCCTGCAACACGCGGTCCACGCCTTCGTCGGCCTGGCGGCGACCGGACTCCATGGCGCGCACGGCTTCGGTGGCGGTGTTCTGCAGGTTGGCGATCAACTTGTGAATCTGCCCGGTGGACTCGGCGGTGCGCTGGGCCAGCGAACGGACTTCGTCGGCGACCACGGCAAAGCCGCGGCCCATCTCGCCAGCACGGGCTGCCTCGATGGCGGCATTGAGTGCCAGCAGGTTCGTCTGGTCGGCGATGCCCTTGATCACGTCCACCACACCGCCTATCTGCTCGCTGTCGCGGGCCAGCTGACTGACCGCTTCACCGGTTTCACCCACGGAGTTGGAGAGACGCTGCATGGCCTCGCGGGTCTCGGCGGCGATCTGCCGGCCCTCAGTGGTCAGGTCGTTGGCCTGGCGGGTGGCATCGGCCGTGCGCTGCACGTTGTCGGCCACTTCCTGGGTGGTAGCGGCCATCTGGTTGACGGCGGTGGCCACCTGCTCGGTCTCCTGACGCTGGCGGTCGAGGCCGGCGGAACTGTGGTGGGCCAGTGAGTCGGCTTCGCGGGCCTGCTCGGTGAGGGTTTCAGCGGTGTCCTGCAGACGAGTCAGACAGGTCTTCAGGCGTGCTTCCTGGCTGAGAATGGACATTTCCAGGCGCGCCTGTGCGCCACGGCTGTCGGTGTACATCTGTGCGATCAGCGGGTCGGAAGTGGTCTGCTCGGCCAGGCGCAGCAGGCGCTTGAGGCCGCGCTGCTGCCAGCCAAGGCCGATGAGGCCGAGCGGGATCGACAGCAGGGCGGCCAGCAGGAAGCCCCAGTGAGAATTCAGCCAGACGCCGATGAGGAAGCCGATCTGGCCGATCAGGATGAACGGCAGCCAGTCCAGCAGCACCGGCAGCCAGCGGTCGCGGGTGGGAATGGCCGACTTTCCGGCATTGATCCGTGCATACAGCGCCTCGGCACGGCGCACCTGTTCGGCGGTGGGTTTCACCCGCACCGACTCGTAACCGACGATCTCGTTGCGCTCATAGATGGGCGTGACGTAGGCGCTGACCCAGTAGTGGTCGCCGTTCTTGCAGCGATTCTTGACGATGCCCATCCACGGGCGGCCCTTTTTCAGGGTGGTCCACATGTGCGCGAACACGGCGGACGGAACGTCCGGGTGGCGCACCAGGTTGTGCGGTGCGCCGACCAGTTCCTCGCGGGAGAATCCGCTGATGGCGGTAAAAGCTTCATTGGCGTAACCGATCACGCCGCGGGCATCGGTGGTGGAGATCAGCCGCTGTTCGGCGGGGAAGGAGCATTCACGCTGGGTGATCGGCTGGTTGTTGCGCATCAGGCTGGGATCTCGGGCAAAGTCGAAAATGGTACGTCTGTCCAGCTTATCGGCCGCCAGATCGAAAATTTGATGGCTGTCACAGAAAAAAGTCAGAAGAGTGACGCCAGGATATGGACGATAGCCTATCGCCACTGGTCACCGAAATGAAACCAAAGAAGGAGGCGGCGGCCTGTTGCAGGCCGCCGCCATGCCTCAGATCAGGCTGCGCAGCACGTAGTGAAGGATGCCGCCGGCCTTGAAGTACTCGACTTCGTTCTGGGTATCGATCCGGCAGAGCACCTCGAAGCTGTCCTGGCTGCCGTCCTCGCGCTGCACCGCGACCTTTAGGTTCATGTGCGGCTTCAGCTCGCCGGACAGGCCGCTGATGCTCAGCACTTCCTTGCCGGTCAGCTTGAGCGCCTTGCGGTCCTCGCCGTCCTTGAACTGCAGCGGCAACACGCCCATGCCCACCAGGTTGGAGCGGTGGATACGCTCGAAGCTTTCGGCGATCACTGCCTTTACCCCCAGCAGGTTGGTGCCCTTGGCTGCCCAGTCACGGGAGGAGCCGGTGCCGTATTCCTTGCCGGCGACGATCACCAGCGGCGTGCCGTCCTGCTGGTAGCGCATGGCGGCATCGTAGATCGCCAGCTTGTCGCCGGTGGGTACGTAGAGGGTGTTGCCACCTTCCTCGCCACCGAGCATCTCGTTCTTGATGCGGATATTGGCGAAGGTGCCGCGCATCATCACTTCATGGTTCCCACGGCGCGATCCGTAGGAGTTGAAATCGGCGTAGGCCACGCCGTGCTCGCTGAGGTAACGCCCGGCCGGGCTGTCCTTCTTGATGTTGCCGGCGGGGGAGATGTGGTCGGTGGTTACCGAGTCGCCCAGCACCGCAAGGATGTTGGCGCCTTTGATGTCCTCGACTTTCGGTGGCGCGTCGGCGATGTGCTCGAAGAAGGGCGGATGCTGGATGTAGGTGGAGTCGTTCTGCCAGACGTAGGTCTTGGCGTCCGGCACCTGGATCGCGCGCCATTTCTCATCGCCCTGGAAGACTTCGGCGTATTCCTTGTGGAACATCGCCGTATCGACTTTCTGTACGGCGTCAGCGATTTCCTGCTGGGTTGGCCAGATGTCCTTCAGATAGACCGGCTGACCGTCCTTGCCGGTGCCCAGTGGGTCCCTGGTCAGGTCGGTGCGCACGGTACCGGCCAGGGCGTAGGCGACCACCAGCGGCGGCGAGGCCAGCCAGTTGGTTTTCACCAGCGGATGGACGCGGCCTTCGAAGTTGCGGTTGCCGGAAAGCACCGAGGCGACGGTCAGGTCGGCCTGCTGTACTGCCTTCTCGATGGGCTCCAGCAGCGGCCCCGAGTTGCCGATGCAGGTGGTGCAGCCGTAACCCACCAGGTCGAAGCCCAGTTCGTCCAGGTAGCGGGTCAGGCCGGCGGCGCGGAAGTAGTCGGTCACCACTTTCGAGCCGGGTGCGAGCGAGCTCTTCACCCAGGGCTTGCGCTGCAGGCCTTTCTCCAGCGCCTTCTTCGCCAGCAGGCCGGCGGCCATCATGACGCTGGGATTGGAGGTGTTGGTGCAGGAAGTGATGGCGGCGATTACCACGGCGCCGTTCTTCAGGCGATGGGTCTGGCCGTCGTGCTGGTAATCGGTCTCGCCGGCCGCAATGTAGGCGCCCACGGCCGCACCGCCGCCACCTTCATTGAGCAGGCGACCTTCTTCGCTGGGCACGGGCTTGATCTGCAGGCCGAGGAAGTCATCGAAGGCCTGGCCGACATGGCCGAGGGCGACGCGGTCCTGCGGGCGCTTCGGTCCGGCGAGGCTGGCTTCGACTTCGCCCATGTCCAGTTGCAGGCTGTCGGTGAAGACCGGCTCGTGGCCTTTCTCGCGCCACAGGCCCTGGGCCTTGCTGTAGGCCTCCACCAGCTTGACGGCATCGTCCGGGCGGCCGGACAGGCGCAGGTAGCCCAGGGTGATCTCGTCTACCGGGAAGAAACCGCAGGTGGCGCCGTACTCCGGGGCCATGTTGGCGATGGTGGCGCGGTCCGCCAGCGGCAGGTCGGCGAGGCCGTCGCCATAGAATTCGACGAATTTTCCGACAACACCTTTCTTGCGCAGCATCTGGGTGACGGTCAGCACCAGGTCGGTGGCGGTGATGCCTTCCTTCAGCTTGCCGGTGAGCTTGAAGCCGATCACCTCGGGAATCAGCATCGACACTGGCTGGCCGAGCATGGCCGCTTCTGCCTCGATGCCGCCGACGCCCCAGCCGAGCACGCCGAGGCCGTTGATCATGGTGGTGTGCGAATCGGTGCCGACCAGTGTGTCGGGGAAGGCGTAGGTGCGGCCGTCCTCGTCCTTGGTCCACACCGTGCGTCCCAGGTATTCCAGGTTGACCTGGTGGCAGATGCCGGTGCCCGGCGGCACCACGCGGAAGTTGTCGAAGGCGTTCTGGCCCCAGCGCAGGAAGGCGTAGCGCTCGCCGTTGCGCTCCATCTCGATCTCGACGTTCTGCGCGAAGGCTGACTGGCTGGCGAACTTGTCGACCATCACCGAGTGGTCGATGACCAGGTCGACCGGCGACAGCGGGTTGATCTTCTGCGGATCACCGCCGGCCTTGGCCATGGCGTCGCGCATGGCGGCCAGGTCGACCACCGCCGGCACGCCGGTGAAGTCCTGCATCAGCACGCGGGCGGGGCGGTACTGGATCTCGCGCTCGGAGCTGCGGGTCTTCAGCCAGCCGGCCAGGGCTTTGAGGTCATCGCCGGTGACGGTATTGCCGTCCTCCCAGCGCAACAGGTTTTCCAGCAGGACTTTCAGGGACATGGGCAGTTTGCCCAGGTCGCCGAGACTCTTCGCCGCTTCAGGCAGGCTGTAATAGTGATAGGTCTTGCCGGCGACCTCCAGGGTACGCAGGCTGTTCAGGCTATCCACTGCGGGCATGACATTCTCCTCAGGCTTGGATTCTGCTCGTGATCGTCAGGCACGGCTGATGTCGGGTGCGCTAGCGATACTTGGCGAAAGTGCGTTCAACCGAGCTGATCCATCGCAGAAAAAGCGCGATTGGCGGCAAATTTCGCCATGCAGGGCAATCATCGGGCAGTCTTCTGGGCGGTTAGGCCAGAACACTCAAGCTAGACCGTCCGACGGGGTGTTGCCATCTGTTCTGGACCGTTCGCTTGGCGAACGGGTTCAGAACAAATGGCTCTGTCTGTGGGACCATTCCTGTAAATCAGCATGAAACCTTCGTGGGCAGCCTCTATAGTGCGCGGCCGAGGAGACACCCCGATGAATACCCTGTTACTGCACTGCCGGCCGGGCTTCGAGAATGAGGTCTGCGCCGAGCTGTCCGAGCACGCTGCGCGCCTGGACATTCCCGGCTACGCTCGCGCCAAACCGGCTACAGCCTACGCCGAATTTATCTGCATGGATGCCGATGGCGCCGAGCGCCTGATGCGCCAACTGCGCTTCCCCGAGCTGATCTTCCCGCGCCAGTGGGCGCGAGGCACGGGCTTCACCACTCTGCCGGAGCAGGACCGCATTGGCGCGATCCTCGAGGCCCTGGCCGGCTTCCCGCAGTGCGGCAGCCTCTGGCTGGAGGTGTTCGACACCAACGACGGCAAGGAGCTTTCGACCTTCTGCCGCAAGTTCGAGAAGCCCCTGCGCGCGGCCCTGGTGAAAGCCGGCAAGCTCGTGGAAGACCCCAGCCTGCCGCGCCTGCTGCTGACCTTCCGCTCTGGCCGCGAGGCCTTTATCGGCGTGGCCGAGGCACGCAACTGCGCCATGTGGCCGATGGGCATTCCGCGCCTGAAGTTCCCTCGCGAGGCGCCCAGCCGCTCGACGCTCAAGCTGGAAGAAGCCTGGCACCACTTCATCCCCCGCGCCGACTGGGACCGCCGCCTGGCGCCGGACATGCTCGCCGTGGACCTGGGCGCATCGCCCGGCGGCTGGACCTGGCAACTGGTGAACCGGGAGATGCGCGTGGTCGCCGTGGACAACGGGCCGATGGCGGAGAACCTGATGTACTCCGGGCTGGTCGAGCACCAGCGCGTCGACGGTTACGCCTTCCGCCCGCGCCAGCGCATGGACTGGATGGTCTGTGACATCGTCGAGAAGCCCGCACGCACGGGAGCGATGATCGAGACCTGGATCGGCGAGGGGCTGTGCCGCGAGGCCATCGTCAACCTCAAGCTGCCGATGAAGCAGCGTTATGCCGAGGTGCGGCGCATCCTCGACCGCCTGGAGGAGTCCTTCCGCGAGCGTGGGCTGAACGTGCAGATCGGCTGCAAGCAGCTCTACCACGATCGTGAGGAAGTGACCTGCCACCTGCGCCGCATCGAGAAGGGCGAGCGCTAGCGACTCGGAACGGCTCCGCAGCGCCACCCGACCTTCGGTGGCTTGTCGCGCCGCCCGGCATTGCCCATGCTAGGCGGCGCGAATCCTTGCGGAGACCTTCGTGAAGCGAAAGTTGCCCTCCCTGCTGGGCAGTTACAGCCGTATGCTGCTGCCGCGCCGCGGCCTGGGCCGCGATGAGCGCGTGCCCTACCTGGCAATGGACAGCCGTACCCTGAAATTCGACCTGCGCCACCTGCGCGCCTATCGCCAGCACTTCGGCCTCGACCCGGCGCTGGGCGTGCCGCTGCTCTATCCGCAGGTCATCAGCCTGCCGCTGCACCTGCGCCTGCTCAGCTGGTCGCGCATGCCGCTGTCGGTCGTGGGGCTGATCCACCTGCGCAGCCATATCCAGCGCTACCGCATGCTTGATGAGCACGAACCGCTGCAGTTCGACTGCCGCATCCTCACCAGCCGGCGTAGCGAGCTGGGGCTGGAAGTGGATGTGGTCACCGAGGCCTGGCACCACGACATGCTCTATTGGCAGTCGATCACCACCTACCTGCGCCGTGGCGATTTCCTCGATGCCCAGACCGAACCCGACCCGCTGCCGGAGCGCGCCCAGTGGCACACCCTGGAAGCGCCCGTCCACTCCGGCGTGCAGTGGCGCGTGCCGAAGATCGTCGGCTGGCGCTACGCGGGTCTGAGTGGTGACTTCAACCCGCTGCACCTGTCGCGCCTGATGGCCTCGCATTACGGCTTCGGCAAACCCTTCGCCCACGGCATGTGGGGCCTGGCGCGCAGCCTGACCGGCCGCCGCCTGACGGAGAACGTGCGCCTGGATGCACACTTCAAGGCGCCGCTGCCGCTGGGCTGCCAGGTGAAGCAGGTCTATCGCCGCCTCGGCAAGAAGGAGCAGTGGGCGTTGCTGCCCGCCGAAGGCGATGGCCAGCCGATGCTGCTGGCGCAACTGGACGAAGCGCCGGACGGGCCGTTGCGTTAGGCGATTCGCCGGGAAGCGTTGGTGTGGCTCTGTTCGCGAGCAAGGACTGGGTGTCCCCCTCGGCCCTGCAGGTTGGTTCTGACTCGCTCTTTGTAGGAGCGAGCTTGCTCGCGAATCGTGGACTCCACCGAACGCCGATCGGATAGTTCTGCACTTGGCCCGGCCCTCACCCTAACCCTCTTCCAGGGGGAGAGGGGACCATTCGGTGCAGGATGAAAACTCTGCGTCAGCCGGCACGGGAGGCTCCCTCTCCCTCCGGGAGAGGGCTGGGGTGAGGGGAAAACGCGCGCACGGATTGAGTTGGGGCGTGAGGCTGTTGCTTCTACGGGGAACCAGCCATACGAGGTTGCAGCGGCACCAAGCTCGGCAGCTGCACCTCGCCCCGCAACTCTACCGGTGCGATGCGCCAGGAACTGTTGAACAGGTACTGGTCGCTGAAACCGCTCACCAGCAGGCCGACCTCGTCCCCCGGCGCAAGGCTGGCGCTGACGGCGTTGAGGCGCGTGCTGCCCTGGTTCGCCAGGGGTTTCACCTGTTCATCCAGGCGCTGCGTGCGGCCATCGGCGCTGCGGATCGCCAGCGCCGCAAAAACCTGTGCGTCCGGGCGTTCCGCCAGCGGTTGATCCAGGCGCACTTCGGCGCTGCCCAGCAAGGCGCTGGTTTCGCTTACGCGCTGCAAGGGGATGAACGTCGAAGGCTGAACCAGGCCACTCAATGCCGGCCGGATCGCCGTGGCCGGCAGCGCGACGGTTACGCCCGGCGGAGGCAAGTCGTCCAGTGCCACTCCCTGGTCCAGGTCGAGGCTGATGCACAGGTCCGGCACGCCGTCGGCGGCGCCAGGGCGCTTGCGCAGCTTTTCCTCGTACCAGGCGACGATGCCGGTATAGAGATTGATCGCCCGCGAGCCGCAATGGATCACCGGCTCGTTGTTGAACGGCGGCAATCCGCTCCAGGCTTGCATGGGCGGCGGCAGGATGTGGCCGCCCTGCATGCCGAGCAGGCGCACGTCCGCCGGGCCCTGTTTCAGGCACTGACGGATCTGCAGGCCCTGGTCCAGCGGGAACAGGGTGTCGCGCAGACCCTGGATCAGCAGGGCGTCGGCGTGGGGCAGGCGGCCGGCCGCGCAGTAGCTGGCGAGGCTGTTGGCGTGCAGCTCGGCCTTTACCGGCTCCGCCATGCGCCCGCCGGTGGTGTGCAGGTAGTCGGCCTGGACGAACTTGCCCAGGTCGTAGCCGGTAGCGAGGCCCAGGCTGACCAGCACGCCGCCCCAGCCGATCTTCAGCTGGCCGTCCGGCGCCAGGGCGTCGGCCAGGTCGTACCAGGTGGCGATGGGCACGATGGCGTCGATGCGCGGGTCTTCCGCCGAGGCCAGCAACTGCACGGCGCCGCCATAGCTTTCGCCGAGCATGCCGACGCGCGGGTCGTTAGGGCCGTCCATGGTCAGTCGTGCCAGGTGCGTGGCGGCCCAGTCGATCACTGCGCTGGCATCCTGGACCTCGAACTGCGGGTTCATCATCTCGATGCGCCCGTCGCTGCCGCCCCAGCCACGCTGGTCGTAGCTGACCACCCAGAAACCGGCCTTCCAGGCGCGCAAGGCGGCGCGGCCGGACATCATGTTCTTGCCGTAGTAACCCTCCGGCCCGGTCACCCGCCAGCCGCCCCAGCCGTGGGTGTGGACGATCAGCGGGGCCGTTTCGCCGGCCTTCAGCGCGGGCTGGAAGACCGTGGCGGAGAGCCGGGTGCCGTCGCGCGCGACGATGACCGCTTCGAACCAGGTGGCCGGCAGGTCCTGGCCGCGGCTGGCGCTGAAGTCCGGAACCTGGTCGCGGGCGGCGCAGCCGGCGAGCAGGGCGAGGCACAGGCAGAGGAGGGCGCGCATCGGGACTCCAGGCAGGTCAGGCAGGTGCGCCAGCATGCCCGGCGCCCGTAGCGCCCACCCCCAACCAAGGTTGGGTGACCCGGACGGACGCGAGGTGACCGCACGGTGCGCTTTGCGCGACAATACGCCATTGGTTTTTCTGGAGTTACCCGATGTCCCAGCCAGTCGATGCGATTCTCGACGCCACCGGCCTGAACTGCCCCGAGCCGGTCATGATGTTGCACAACAAGGTGCGCGACCTGCCGGCCGGCGGGCTGCTCAAGGTGATTGCCACCGACCCTTCCACGCGCCGTGACATTCCCAAGTTCTGCGTCTTCCTCGGCCACGAGCTGGTGGAGCAGCAGGAAGAGGCGGGGACCTACCTGTACTGGATTCGCAAGAAGGCGGAGTGATCGCGCTGCCGATATCCGGACGCGCATGGGAGCGGACTTCGTCCGCGATGTCTTTACGCCGCGCGGTTGTTGCAGGGAGTGGCCGCTGCGCCCGACGTTGAATTTCAGCCGCAGAGTCACCGGCGATAGCGCTTTTCTGTGGGAGTGAGCTTGCTCGCGAAGCGCCCGGCGCCGGAGCTGCCAGGGGATTTGTTCGCGAGCAAGCTCGCTCCCACAGGGAAAGGCTTCAGCTTCCTACCGGGCGTGCGGCAATCTTCTGGGCGATCATCCGCCCGATCAGCGCGACGAAGGTGAGGGCGATCAGCACCACCGAAATCGCCGCTACCGCCGGGTCGATGTTGTCGCGCAGGCCGGACCAGATCTGCCGCGGCAACGTGTTCACCTCGGTACTGGTGACGAACAGGGTCACCGCGATCTCCTCCCAGCTCAGGGCAAAGCACAGCAGCGCCGTGCTCGCCACGCCCAGCTTGAGGTTCGGCAGCACCACCATGAAGGTGGTCTGGCCCAGGCTCGCGCCGAGGTTGCGCGCGGCCAGCTCGATGCGCCGATCCAGCTGGCTGAGCGCCACCAGCATGGTCACCACGCCGTAGGGCACCACCATCACGATGTGCGCGATGGTCAGCCCGAACAGGGTGTCGTAGCCCAGGCCGGGGGCGAACTGGCTGACCTTGGTCTCCATGAAGTACAGGACCATCGCCGAGATCATCGGCGGGATCGCCATGGGCAGCAGCACCAGGCCGATCAGCAGGGTCGCCAGGCGCGAGCGCAGGTACCAGATGCCGAGGCTGAAGCTCACCGCCAGCGCGGTCGCAATGATGCAGGTGGCGGTGGCGACGATCAGGCTCTGGCTGATCGCCGAGAGCCATTCCGGGCTGTCCAGCAGCGCGTGGTAATGCCGCAGCGACCAGTTGCCGTTGGGCATCGACAGGAAACGCTTGCTGGTGAAGGACACCGGGATCACCGCCAGCAGCGGGAAGATCATGAAGATCATCGCCATGGTCGCCAGCAGGCGGCTGGGGGCTTTGGTTTCGTGTGCGTTCATCATGAGGGCCTGTTGTCGTTTCGCGGCGAGCCGCGTTGCCGCGTCAAATTGCGCCAGGCAAGGCGCGGGACGCAGGTTATGGTTATTCCCTTGGCAAGTCCTGCAACGCAGCATGGCGCGATTTGCCGCGCAACCCGGAGGGACGGGGCCCATTTGGCGCAGTGCCGCGTTGCTCGTCGTTCATTTGGATCACCACACCTCTCTCCTCGCGCCTTGCCCTGCGCCAAATGGGCCTCCGTCGCGGTCGTCGCGAAACGACCACAGGCCCTCGTTCCTCAGCCGACCAGCTTGTCGACGCGGGTCATGCGCAGCAGCGCCCAGATCATCCCGCTCACCAGCGCCAGCAGCACCACCGAAAGCGCCGCGCCCAGGCCCCAGTTGCTGGTCTGGAACATCTGCAGGTAGACGTACTCGGCCACCATCACCGTCTGCCCACCGCCGAGGATCGCCGGGGTGATGAAGAAGCCCAGGCAGAACACGAAGACGATGATGAAGGCGCCAAGGATGCCCGGAATGGTCTGCGGCACGAAGATGCTCCAGAAGGTGCGCATCTGCCCGGCGCCCAGGCCGCGCGCGGCGAGCAGCACGCGCGGGTCGAGGCGGCGCATGGTCGAGACCAGCGGGAACAGCGCGAAGGGCACCATGAAGTGGACCATGCCGATCACCACGCCCAGCTCGTTGCGCGTGAGTTGCAAGGGCTCGCTGGTGATGCCCAGGTATTGCAGCCAGTCGTTGAGCAAACCGTTGCTGCGCAGGGCAATCAGCCAGCCGAAGGCACGCACCAGCACCGACAGCCAGAACGGGATGAACACGCAGATTTCCACCACGCGCTGCCAGAACGGCGGGCTGTAGACCCAGCAGTAGGCCATCAGGTAGGCGATCACCAGGGAGATCACGCTGACCGTGGTGCACAGGCGGAAGGTCCGCCAGAGCACGTCGTGGATCGCCGGGTCCGTCATGATCCGCTGGTACTGCTCGATCCCGGGCTCCGGCAGGGTCACGCTCCAGCCGAGCACGCCGAGGAAGGGCAGTACGTAGAACACGAACAGGACGATCGGCAGCGGCAGCAGCAGGGCGCCCAGCTTGAGCCGCGAGGGGGCGTTATCGGCCATGACCTGCGCTCCGCGTCACTTGGAAATGTGGGTCAGGTACTGCTCCAGGGTTGCCCCGTAGTGGTCGGTGTACCACTCGTGGCTGAGCATGATCTGCTTGGGCAGGTTCGCCGGGTCCGTGCAGTTGAGGTGCTTGCGGTCGTCAGGGATCAACGCGGCGGCGGCGGGGTTGGCCGGGCCGTTGCCGAACATCTTGAACAGTTCGACCTGGGTCTGCGGGTCCTGGGCGTAGGCAATGAACTTCATCGCCGCCTCGGTGCCGGCCGGGTTGCCCTTGAGCACGCCCCAGTTGCTGCAGCCCAGCAGGGCGTTGTCGAAGGTCCACTTGATGCGGCCTTCGCTGTCGTCGGTGATGACCTGAGCGCGGGTGTTCCAGATCGCGCCCATGGACACTTCGCCCTCGATCAGCAGCTGCTGGGTTTCCGCCCCCGAGCCCCAGAAGGACAGCACATGGGGCTTGAGCTCCTCGATCTTCTTCAGGGCACGCGGCACGTCCAGCGGGTAGAGCTTGTCCGGGGTCACGCCGTCGGCCAGCAGCGCGGCCTCCAGCATGCCGTTCATCCACTTGTAGAGGGTGCGCTTGCCGGGGAAGGTCTTCACGTCCCAGAAGTCAGCCCAGGTCTTGGGTGCCTTGTCGCCGAAACGCTCGCTGTCGTAGGCGATCACGTAGCTGAGCATGTAGTCGGCGATGCCGTACTCGTAGGCGAAGCCGGGCAGCACCTTGTCCTTGGACACGACGTTGTAGTCGATCGGCTGCACCAGGCCTTCCTTGCCGAGTATCTGCAGGACCGAGCTCTCCGCGTCGACCACGTCCCAGCTCACCCGGCCGCTGGACAGCTGGGTGCGGATGGCGCCCTCGGTAGGGCCGCTGCCGTCGATCTTGGTGGGGATGCCGGTGGCCTTGGAGAAGCCCTCGGTCCAGGCCTTGCCGAATGCCTTGATCGCGTCGCCGCCCCAGTTCACCACCACCAGCGGCTTGTCGCCGGCGGCGAAGCTCACGCCGCTGCGCAGGGCCAGCGGCAGGGCGGCCATCAGGCCCATGCCCTTGAGGAAGGTGCGGCGGTCGATCTGCCCGCGGCGGGTCTTTTCGATGAGGACTTCGATGCAGTCTTGCTGGTGCGGATTGAACATGGGTGCAGCTCCCGATCAGGTGGGATGGCGAAAAGGGGACTAACGCGTTCGGCGGCTCAGGCCAGCAGCAGGCTTTTCTCGATGGGCCAGCTCAGCCAGACCTTCGAACCGTGCTCCAGGCGCGAGGCCTGATGGTCGGCGTGCACGGCCAGGCTCATCGGCAACTTGCCTTCGGTGCCCGCACCCAGGCACAGCTCGGTGCTGGCGCCCTGGTAGGTCTTGGCGGTCAGCACGGCCTGCACCACGTTGTGGCCGTTCACCTGCGGCGGGGCGCTGTGCAACTGCATGTGTTCCGGGCGCACCGCCAGCAGCGGTGCGTCGGCCTGTATGGCGTTGGAATAGCTGGCGCGCAGTTCGGCTTCGCCGAAGCGTCCGCAGGCCAGCTCGCCGGCGCGGCCCACCTGGCTGAGCGGGAAGAGGTTCATCTTGCCGAGGAACTCGGCGACGAAGCGGTTGTTCGGCTGGTTGTAGATGACTTCCGGAGCATCGACCTGGGCCAGTTGGCCACGGTTGAAGATGGCGATGCGGGTGGACAGCGCGAGAGCTTCGTTCTGGTCGTGGGTGACGAAGACGAAGGTGGTGCCGACCTGCCGGTGGATGCGTTGCAGTTCGGCCTGCAGTTGCTCGCGCAGGTTCTTGTCGAGGGCGGAGAGCGGTTCGTCGAGCAGCAGCATGTCCGGCTCGAAGACCAGGGCGCGGGCAATCGCCACGCGTTGCTGCTGCCCGCCGGAAAGCTCGCCGGGGCGCTTGCCCATGTGCTCGCCGAGGCCGACCACGTCGAGCATGTGGCGCACGCGGCGGTTGCGTTCCTCGGCCTTCACGCCGCGGATCTTCAGCGGGAAGGCGACGTTGTCCTCGATGCTCATGTGCGGGAACAGGGCGTAGCCCTGGAACACCATGCCGAAGTTGCGCTTCTCGGCAGGGCGCTTGGTGATGTCGGCGCCGCCTTCCTCCAGACGACCGCGGGATGGGTCCTGGAAGCCGGCGAGGATCATCAGGAAGGTGGTCTTGCCGGAGCCCGACGGGCCGAGGAGAGTGAGGAACTCACCCTGCTGGACGTCGATGTTCACGCCATCCAGCGCGTTGAAACTTCCGTAGCTCTTGCCGATGCCGATGGCACGGAGTTGGGGCTGTCGCTCCACTGCACTTACCTCGATTTCTTGTTCTTGTTCGAGCAGCCGCCGGGTGAGGATCAGGTAAAAATCAGCGGCCTTTTTTTAACGCAGTATTGTCAAATCTCTCTTCGCTTCAATCGCGTTTTTTTGCCCTCATTGTTCGAAATCACTCACCAATCAGCGCATGGCGCGCATTCTGGCGGAACTGCTCGGACATCCGCAGCTCGGCCTTCATCCACGCCTTGAAGGCCCGTACGTCGGGGCGTTCGGACTTGGCCGGGTCGGTGACGAAGTAGTAGCGGTTGGGCGGCTCGATGGCGACGTTGAACAGGCGCACCAACTGCCCCTTGGCCATGGCGTCGCCGCTGACCAGCGCATCGCCCATGGCCACGCCTTGCCCGGCGATGGCCGCCGACTGCACTAGGTGCGCGTCGGAGAAGACGATGCCGTTGCGCACATTGAGGTTCTTCACCCCGGCGGCGGCGGTCCACAGCAGCCAGTCGGAGTGATCGACCATGTGCAGGAACGGCAGGCTGGCCAGGTCTTCCGGCGAGTCGAGGCCGCCGACGGAGTTGATCAGCGACGGGCTGCACACCGGGAAGGTGTCCAGGGTGGCGATCAGGTCCACGTGCAGGTCCTGCCAGTCGCCCACGCCGTAGGCGATGAACAGGTCGACGTCACGGTCGCTGACATCGTCGGGGACGCGGGGCGAGACCAGGTTCAGCTCCACCTGCGGGTGGGCGCGCTGGAACTTGCCGATCTGGTGGCACAGCCAGTAGGTGGCAAAGCCCGGCGTGCAGCTCACGCACAGGCGGCCGGAGACCTCCTCGGCGTTGGCGAAGCGCCGCGCCTCGTTGAGGATCGCCAGGGCGCGCTGGGTTTCGCGGGCGAAGCATTCGCCGTGGTAGGTCAGCGCAATGCCGCGGCCAACCCGTTCGGTGAGCGGGATGCCCAGGCAGTCTTCGAGGCTGTGCAACTGGTGGCTGACGGCGCTGCGGGTCAGGCTCAGCTCGCTGGCCGCGCCGGACAGGCTGCCCAGGCGGGCGACGGCGTCCAGCACGCGCAGGGCGGTCATCGAGGGGAAACGCATGGCTCACTCCAAGTGCGCGAAGTGGAGCCTTTATCCCTGAGCGGGGCGGTGGTGTCGAGTGGCTGCGGGTACGGGCGGAGAGGGTGGGTGTTTCGGGGCGCTTTCAGGTCAACTCGGGCGCTTGTGCTGGCGTAGGAGCGGACTCCGTTCGCGATGTGTCTGCCTCGCACCTTTGTTTCCAGCGTCGCGCCAGAGTGCGCGTGGACTTCTTGTTTCGCCCCCTCGGGCGACCTACTTTGCCAAACGACGCAAAGTAGGCAAAGGTCTTGCCCCAATCATCCGGTTTTTCGCTTGGAGCGAAAAATACCCTCGTTGAAGCGCAGTTTCAGGGGCACGCGCTGACGGGCCATCCTTGGCCCGACAGCGCTCTCGCGACATCCATGTCGCTCAACCCCTGAAACTCCGCTTCAACGAGGCCTCCTGAACGGGGCGGTTCGGAGTGCGCGGGTGTTTCTCTGGAAGACTTCAAGAGCCAGAGCACTGCTTTCCTGTAGGAGCGAGCTTGCTCGCGAATGTGCTCCGCGGCGGGGGCGGGTTTGCGAACAAGACTAGGCGTCCCCTCGGTCCTACGAAAAGCCGTGCCGAGGCCGATCCGAATGACCGTAGGGCGAATAACCTGGAACAGGTTATCCGCCGCTGCTCACGCGACGCATAACGCTGACGCGTCATGCGCCCTGCGCAAACTTCCGTGCCGGATGGCTATCAGCGCAGCTTCTCCATCATCTGGTAGTACCACATGCCCGCCGCCAGCATCGGGTTGCCGAACACGTCGCCCATGGGCACGCGGATGTGCTTGCACTGGGCGAAGGTGTCGAACTTCTCCAGGTCGCCGGTCATCGCCGTGGCCATGATCTCGCCCATGATGTGGGTGGTCGCCACGCCGTGGCCGGAGTAGCCCTGGCAGTACCAGACGTTCTCCGACAGCTTGCCCAACTGCGGGATGCGGTTCATCACGATGCCCATGGCGCAGCTCCACTGGAACTCGATGTCCACGCCCTTGAGCGCCGGGAAGGTGCGCTCGATGCACGGGCGCAGTTCGCCGGCGATGTCGCGGGAGTCGCGGCCCGAGTAGTTGGCGCCGCCGCCGAACAGCAGGCGACCGTCGCCGGTCATGCGGTAGTAGTCGAGCACGAAGCGGCAGTCGTAGACGGCCAGGTCCTGCGGGTTGATGCGCTTGGCCAGTTCGCCCAGCGGCTTGGTGGTGACGATGCCGCCCATGGCCGGGAAGATCATGCCCTTGAGCTGCTTGCGCTCGAGCTTGTGGTAGACGTCGCCGGCCAGCATCACCTGCGCGGCGTTGATCCGTCCGCCCGAGGTGACCACCGCCGGGCGCGGGCCGTGGATGATGTCCAGCACTTCGGAGTGCTCGAAGATCAGCGCGCCCAGGCTGGCGGCGGCCTTGGCCTCGCCGATGCACAGGTTGAGCGGGTGCAGGTGCATGTTGCGGGTGTTCTTGATGGCGCCGCAGTAGAGATCGCTTTCCAGGTGCGCGCGCACACCGGCGCCGTCCAGCAGGCTGATCTCGTCGCCCATGCCACGGCGCTTGGCGTCATCGAAGGTGGCCTTCAGTTCGTCCATGTGCGACGGCTTCATCGCCGCGTGCAGGTGGCCGAACTTCAGGTCGCACTGGATGCCGTATTTCTCCACGCGGCTCTTGATGATCTCGTGGCCGCGCCAGCGCAGGTGCCAGATGAAGTCGTCGACGTCGTCGCCCAGCCACTGGCGCATCTGTTTTTCCATGGCGGAGTCGCCGGAGAGGCTGCCGGTGACCTGCCCGCCGTTGCGCCCGCTGGCGCCCCAGCCGACCTTGTTGGTCTCGACGATGGCGACCTTGTAGCCACGCTCGGCCAGCTCCACGGCAGTAGCAACACCGGTGAAGCCGCCGCCGATGATGGCGATGTCGACGTTCACCTCGCCCTGCAGCGTGGGGTAGCGGGTCTCTTCGTTGAGGCTCGCGGAATAATAGGACTTCGCGCGCTCGGGGGCGGGAGTGGCGGGGTTCAGTGCAGCGTTCATTTTTGTGTTTCCCTTGTTGTTCCTTTCCCTCTTCCTAGCCCTCTCCCTTCAGGGAGAGGGCTGGGGAGAGGGGCTTGCAAGCAGTTGCACGATGCTTTCACGCCTGCGTCAGATACCAGCGCCAGTCCTGCTCGCCGACCTCGCCCATGAACTGGCGGTACTCGGCCTGCTTGACCTTCAGGTAGACGCCGAGGAATTCGTGCCCCAGCGCGTCACGCGCCCAGCTGGAGCGTTCCAGCGCGCGCAGCGAGGTGAGCCAGTCGGTGGGCAGCAGTTCCTTGGCCTGGGCGTAGCCGTTGCCTTCCACCGGCGCACCCGGATCGATCGCCTCGCGAATGCCGCGGTGAATACCCGCGAGGATCGCGGCGGCAGCCAGGTACGGGTTGGCGTCGGCGCCGCAGATGCGGTGCTCGACGTGTCGGGTATTGGCCGGGCCGCCGGGCACGCGCAGGCTGACGGTGCGGTTATCGCAGCCCCAGGTCGGCGCCAGCGGCGCGTAGCTGTTGGCCTGGAAGCGGCGGTAGGAGTTGGCGTTGGGGCAGAACAGCAGCAGCGAGTCGAGGAGGCTTTTCAGCATGCCGCCCACGGACTGGCGCAGCAGCGGAGTGCCGGCGGGGTCTTCGCTGGCGAACAGGTTGTTGCCCTCGGCGTCGGCCAGGGACACGTGCATGTGCATGCCGGTGCCGGCGAGGTCGTCGAACGGCTTGGCCATGAAGCAGGCCTGCATGCCGTGCTTGTGCGCCACGCCTTTCACCAGGCGCTTGTAGCGCACGGCCTGGTCCATGGCGAGCAGCGCATCGCCGTGCTCCAGGGTGATCTCCACCTGGCCCGGCGCGTATTCGGAAATCGCCGTGCGGGCCGGAATGCCCTGGGCCTTGCACGCGGCATAGAGGTCGGCGAGGAACGGCTCGATCTGCTCCAGCTCACGCAGGCCATAAACCTGCGTGGTGCGCGGGCGACCGCCGTCGGCGTCCAGCGCCGGTTGCGGGCGGCCATTGGCATCGCGCTTGGCGTCCAGCAGGTAGAACTCCAGCTCGCAGGCCATCACCGGGTGGAAGCCATCGGCCTTGAGGCCGTCGATCACGCGCAGCAGCACGTGGCGCGGATCGGCGATGTCCGCCGGCTTGCCTTCCTCGGGGTGCATGCTGACCTGCACCGCCGCCGTGGGAATCTGCCGCCAGGGCAGGCGCACCAGGCTGCCGGCCAACGGGTAGGCGCGGCAATCGATGTCGCCCACGTCCCAGACCAGCCCGGAATCCTCCACGTCCTCGCCGTGCACGGTGAGACCGAGGATGGTGCTGGGCAGCGGCCGGCCGGACTGGTACACGGCGAGCAGTTCCTCGCGGTGCAGCAGCTTGCCGCGCGGCACGCCGTTGGCGTCGAGGATGAACAGCTCGACCATCTCGATATCGGGGTTCTGGGCCAGGAAATACTGGGCTTCTTGCACGGAGGCGAAATTCATGGGGCTCTCGTTAGCATCCACGCGGATGCGCTGACGACCTGCAGGCCAGGGCCGCGCCGACGGGCGCAGGATTGAAGGCAGGCAAGCGATACAACGGGCTACGTCTTGTTCGAGAACGGCGTATGGCCAGTCCTGAGCGTAGTTCCGTCGAATGAATACGGGCGATGACGCCCGATCAGCGAGAGGTGCTGTCCGGTGGACGGGCGTGGCGGCAGTGCCAGAGCGCCCAGAAGGCCAGTTCGAGAGGCAGGGTCAGCGGTTGCAGTTCGAGCCAGCGGGCATGTTTGCGCGGCAGGCGGACAGCGCTGCCGGCCTTGCGGGCGGCGACGGGTTCCAGCGATGCGGGCGAAACGAGCAGATGCATGTCGAAGGTTATGGCTGACGATTCCCGGAGACTCGCACGGCGGATGGGTTTGTTAAATGTGATTTTCACGACGTTTGGTTTCGTTTTATCGAAACTGAATGCCGGGGAAGGACCGCTACGAAGGCCGTTCCAGAGCCTCTCCGGTGACCATGGCGCATCCCGTCGAAGCGCTCGGAACACCCGCCACACCTGCCCTAGACTGGTGCAGTCAGCGCCCGTTGCGAGTTCGCCCATGTGCCGTATCGCCTTCGCCCCGTCGATCCAGCGTCACGTTCCCATCGTTGAGCGCGAGCTGACGGCGGACACCTTGTCCGGCGCGTTGGAAACGGTGTTCGCCGAGGCGCCGAAGCTGCGCGGCTACCTGCTGGATGACCAGGGCGGATTGCGCCGGCACCTGACGATCTTTATCGATGGGCTGCGCCTGCGGGACCGCGCCCGCCTCAGCGATGCGCTGGCGGAGGACAGCGAGGTCTACGTGGTGCAGGCCTTGAGCGGTGGATGAGAACCGGCGGTAATTCAGGAGAGCACAATGGATGATCGACTGCTGGTGGCGACCCGCAAGGGGTTGTTCACCTTCCAGCGTGGCGCGGGCGGCTGGCGGGAAACACGTCGCGACTTCATCGGTGAGCCGCTGAGCACCGTGCTGGCCGACCCGCGCGATGACAGCCTCTATGCCGCCCTCAACCTCGGCCATTTCGGCTGCAAGCTCTGGCGCCAGCGGGCAGGGGAGGATTGGCTGGAAGTCGCCGTGCCGACCTATCCGCCGCAACCCGACCCGCTGCCCGAACCCGCGGAAGGGGGAGCGCCGCCCGCGCCCTGGACCCTGCAACAGATCTGGTGCCTGGAAACCGGTGGCGCTGCCGAGCCCGGCGTGCTCTGGGCCGGCACCATTCCCGGCGGCCTGTTCCGCAGCAACGACGGCGGCGACAGCTGGGAGTTGAACCGCCCGCTCTGGGATGTGCCCGAGCGCTCGCGCTGGATGGGCGGCGGCTATGACTGGCCGGGCATTCACTCGGTCAGCGTCGACCCGCGGGACAGCCAGCACCTGACCGTCGCGGTGTCCTGCGGCGGCGTCTGGCAGAGCGTTGACGGCGGCGCCAGCTGGCGCCTGAGCACCGCCGGCATGTACGCCGACTACATGCCGCCGGAGCTGCGTGAAGAGGGCGCCATCCAGGATCCACACCGCCTGGTGCATTGCCCGGCGCAGCCGGATCGCCTCTGGGTGCAGCATCACAACGGCATCTTCACCTCCATCGACGGCGGCTCGCGCTGGAGCGACGTGTCGGTCCAACCCTCGAGCTTCGGTTTTGCCGTCGCCGTCCACCCGACACGGCCGGAGACGGCGTGGTTCGTCCCGGCGGTGAAGGATGTGTGCCGGATTCCGGTGGATGCCCGCTTCGTCGTTACCCGCACGCGCGACGGCGGCGCCAGCTTCGAAGTACTGGACGGTGGCCTGCCCGAGGGCGCCGCCTTCGACCTGGTCTATCGCCACGGCCTGGCCATCGATGATGACGGCGCCTGCCTGGCGATGGGGTCCACCACCGGTGGCCTGTGGCTGTCGGAGAACGGCGGGGACCACTGGCAGTGCCTGTCCGTCCACCTGCCGCCGATCTACTGCGTGCGCTTTGGCTGAGTCTTGTGCCTGGCCTGTTCGCGCACCTCGCGTGGCTTCATGCGGTGGTCGAAGTAGTTGATCGCGGTGCCGAACACGACGATGGCGATCAGGATGGTCAGGCCGATATGCGTGGCTTCCATAGGGTTCTCCTTGGACGGTTCGCTCAGAGCGCCTGGCCGTGGCGCTTGAGCTCCAGGCGGCGGATGAACTCCTCCAGCACCCGGCGGTAAAGGTCGTCCTTGAGGCAGGCATCCTCGATACCGGCGTCGAGGTTGGGGTTGTCATTCACTTCGATGACCACCACTTCGCCGTCCACCTCCTTCAGGTCGACGCCGTAAAGGCCGTCGCCGATCAGGTTGGCAGTCTTCAGTGCCAGCTCCACGACGGCGGGCGGCGCGCTTTCCACCGGCAGCGTGCGGCACTCGCCGATCGCCTCGCCGCCGGCCTTGTGCTCGACTATCTGCCAGTGCCCGCGGGACATGAAGTACTGGCAGGCGAACACCGGCTGGCGATTGAGGATGCCGATGCGCCAGTCGAACTCGGTGTAGAGGTATTCCTGGGCGAGCAGCAGCACCGAGTGCTCGAACAGCTCGGCGCTGACGCTGTGCAGTTGCTGGGCGTCCTCGACCTTGTAGACGCCACGGGAGAAGCAGCCGTCGGGGATCTTCAGAACCAGCGGGAAGCCCAGCCGCGCGCCGATGCGCTCCAGTTCCTGCGGGTCGTCCTTGTAGAGGATTTCCGTGGCCGGCATGCCCAGGCCGTGGCTGCGCAGCAGGTCGCTGAGATAGACCTTGTTGGTGCAGCGCAGAATCGAGGCTGGGTCGTCCATCACGATCAACCCCTCGCTCTCGGCCTTTTTGGCGAAGCAGTAGGTGTGGTCGTCGACGCTGGTGGTCTCGCGGATCAGCAACGCGTCGTACTCGGCGAGGCGCGGGTAATCTTTCTTCTCGATCAGCTCCACATCGATGCCCAACTGCAGGCCGACGCGGACGAAACTCTCCAGTGCGCCGGCGTTGGAAGGCGGCAGGCTTTCCGCCGGGTTGTGCAGGATGGCCAGGTCGTAACGCGCCAGGCGCCGCGAGTTGGGCTGGCGCCAGACACGGCGGCTGAAGCGGTCCAGGGCATCGGCGAACTGGTCCTCCTGATTATCGCGCAGCTTGTGCAGCGCGCCGGGGCGGATTCCCGCGATGTGCCAGGCGTCGGTGCGGCGGAAGTCCACCAGCAGAATGGGGCAGGGGAAGACCTCGAACAGTTGGCGGGCGATGGGTTGCAGCGGTTCGAGGTCGGTACGGCCGAAATACAGGCGCAGAGTGAAGCCGTCGGTGCTGGCGCAGGGATGCTGGGCGAGGGCTTTTTCCAGGGATCTTTCCAGGCCGTCCAGAGCCAGGCCGTAGAGGGATTTCTTCGCCAATTCGCTGATGGTGCGCACGGAAGGAATGACCTTGTGGCCACGTGCTTCGGCGAGCAGCGAACAATAATAACCGTGGCCGAGATATTTATAGTGGCGGCACAAGTTGATGACCTGGAAGCGTTTCCCTGCTTCGAACTGGCGGGAGGCTTCCAGATATTCCCGCGCCGTCAGCATGTCCTCGCTGGGGAGGTACGAGGCCCAGTCTTCCTTGCGATCGACGATGATCATAACCCGGCTGGACCGCGCTGAAGGAGGCTCTGCAGCGGCATCGGGGATTATCCGGAGAGAACTTGCGTTCAACTTTTCATGGAAGTTAGTGTGTAACGAAGACATTGTTAACGGACCTGTCTGGAAGTTGCCGTGTGTCTATTAAGCAGTAACTTTCTGAAATGTCCCGGTTCATTACGAAAGTTTTATGGAGAACCCATGTCACTGTTATATCGCCTTGCCACGCAGGCCGATTTGCCGGCTCTTCTCGCGTTGGAGGAAGGCACTTTCGACGAGGACCGCCTGAGCGCGCGCAGCTTCCGTCATCTGATCGCCGCGCCGAGCGCTGAACTCCTCGTGGCGCAGGAGGGGGGCGAGCTGCTTGGCTACGCCTTGCTGCTGTTTCGCCGGGGCGCCACGGTGGCGCGGTTGTATTCGCTGGCGATCTCGCCCCAGGCGCGTGGTCGGGGGCTGGGCAGTGGCCTGCTGGAGCAGGTGGAGCGCAGTGCCACGGGGCGCGGCTGCAAGGCGCTGCGGCTCGAGGTGCGCGTCGATAATGGCATCGCCATCGGTCTCTATGAGCGGCACGACTATCGTCGGTTTGGCCGGACCGCGGGTTTCTACGAAGACGGCGCCGATGCCTGGCGGTACGAGAAGCCGCTGATCTGAAGAAGAGATCGGGGACTGGCCAGGAGGTGAAAAACAATCTATAAAAACATAGATTGATTATTTGTAGATCGTACCCATGACCACTCCTGCGCTCGACCCCGCCGACGCGCTGCGTCTGCATCAGTCCGCCGAAACCGCCTGCCAGTTGCTCAAGGCGCTGGCCAATACCGACCGCCTGATTCTGCTCTGCCAACTGGCCGAGGGTGAACTGAACGTCGGTGAGCTGGAAACCCGTACGGGCATCTCCCAGCCGACCCTGTCCCAGCAACTGGCGGTGCTGCGCCGCGAAGAGCTGGTGGAGACCCGCCGCGAGGGCAAGCAGGTCTATTACCGCATTGCGAGCCACCAGGCGCTGGCGGTGATCGAAACGCTGTACCGGCTGTTCTGCGCGGAGCAACCAAGATGATCGACTGGACTCATTTCACCCCCTGGAGCGCCCTGGCCGGTGGAGCGCTGATCGGTCTGTCGGCCGGGCTCTACGCCGTCCTCGATGGTCGCGTCGCCGGCATCAGCGGGCTGCTCGGCGGATTGTTCAAAAGCGCCGGCTGGCGCGGAGAAGGGCTGTTCTTCCTGCTCGGAATACTGGCCGCGCCGCTGTTGTGGGCTGCGTTGCTGCCATTGCCGGAGATCCGTTTCGAGGCAGGCTGGATGACGCTGGCGGTGGCGGGCCTGCTGGTCGGCGTTGGCAGTCGTTTCGGCTCCGGCTGTACCAGTGGGCATGGTGTCTGCGGGCTATCACGGATGTCTGGCCGCTCGCTGGTGGCGACGTTGTGCTTCATGGGTACCGGCTTCGCCACCGTGTTCGTTCTGCGTCACTGGCTGGGGATTGGAGCATGAGCAGGATCGTCGCCTTGCTGCTCGGCCTGCTGTTCGGCATCGGCCTGTTGCTGGCAGGCATGGCCAACCCGGCCAAGGTGCTGGGCTTCCTCGATCTCGCTGGGCGCTGGGACCCCTCGCTGGCGCTGGTGATGCTGGCTGCCATCGCTGTTGGACTACCGTTCTTCACGTGGGCGCGGCGGCACGATCGTTCGCTGCTGGGTGGCCTGATGCAACTGCCGCAGCGCCGCGACCTGGACAGCCGGCTGATCGGCGGCAGCCTGCTGTTTGGCGTTGGCTGGGGCATTGCCGGCATCTGTCCGGGACCGGCACTGGTGACCTTCTCCGCCGGCTACTGGCAGGGCGCATTGTTCTGCCTCGCCATGCTGGTGGGGATGGCGCTCCACGCCGCCTGCGAATGGCATCGCGAGAACCTGGGGAGGCCCGCATGAGCGCCACGATCCAGCATTTCTTCGACCCGGCCACCTCCACCTACAGCTACGTGGTGGCGGATCACAGCACCGGGTACTGCGCCATCATCGATCCGGTACTGGACTACGATGCCGCCTCGGGCCGCGTGAGCAACGCCGGCGCCCGGCGCATCCTCGACCATGTGCGCGAACAGGCGCTGACGGTGCAGTGGTTGCTGGAGACCCACCTGCATGCCGATCACCTGTCCGCCGCAGCCTGGCTCAAGGCCGAGCTCGGCGGTCGGCTCGCCATCGGCGCCAGCATCGCCCAGGTACAGCGCACCTTCGCAGGACTGCTCAACCTGGGCGAGGATTTTCCCTGCGACGGCAGCCAGTTCGACCACCTGTTCGAGGACGGCGAGCGTTTCAGCATCGGCGAATTGCAGGCCCAGGCACTGCACACGCCGGGCCATACGCCGGCCTGCATGACCTATCTCATCGCTGACGCTGCCTTCGTCGGCGACACGCTTTTCATGCCCGACTACGGCACCGCCCGCTGCGATTTCCCCGGCGGCGACGCGCGGCAGTTGTACCGTTCGATCCAGCGGCTGTTCGCGCTGCCCGATTCGACCCGGCTGTTCCTCTGCCACGACTACCTGACGGAGGGGCGCGAGGAGCACCAGCACGAGACCACGGTAGCGCGCGAGCGCGAGGCCAACGTCCATGTGCATGACGGGGTGGGCGAGGACGCCTTCGTCGCGATGCGCAACGAACGCGATGCGACGCTCAACGCCCCGGCACTGATCTGGCCGTCGATCCAGGTGAACATGCGTGGCGGGGTTCTGCCGGAAGCCGAGGGCAACGGCGTGCGGTATCTGCGGATTCCGCTGAATCGTATGTAGGGTGAGGCAACGGGTTCGCGAGCAGACTCGCTCCTGCCAATGGAACCTGCTACGAACTTGTCGGAGTGAACAGGTTCGCGAACCGCTGCGGGCTATCCGCCGTGATGGCGGATAACGCTTCCTGCGCTCCCGGACATTCGAGCCACTGCTTCCCCTCACCCTGGCCCTCAGGGAGAGGGCCGGGGTGAGGGGAAGCGCCCGGGTGCGAGGCTCATCGCAGTCGGAGCCCGCTGCCATGGGGCCTTAGAGCAAAAGACTGCGAATATCCCCCAACACTTCGCCGAGCCGCCGAGTGAACCGCGCCGCCGCCGCACCGTTGATCACCCGGTGGTCATAGGACAGCGACAACGGCAGCATCAGCCGCGGTTGGAAGGCCTTGCCGTCCCACAGCGGCTGCATGGTCGCCTTGCTCACGCCGAGGATCGCCACTTCTGGCGCATTGACGATGGGCGTGAAGCCGGTGCCGCCAATATGTCCCAGGCTGGAGATGGTGAAGCACGCGCCCTGCATCGCGTCGGCGGAGAGCTTCTTGGTCCGCGCCTTCTCCGCCAGTTCGGCGGCCTCCAGGGCAAGCTGCAGCAGCCCTTTCTTGTCCACGTCGCGGATCACCGGCACCAGCAGGCCATCCGGCGTGTCCACGGCGAAGCCGATGTGCACGTAATGCTTGCGGATCAGCGCCTTGCCGCTGGGCGCCAGCGAGCTGTTGAAGTCCGGCAGCTCTCGCAGCAGGTGGGCGCAGGCCTTGAGCAGGATCGGCAGGATGGTCAGCTTGGTCCCGGCCTTTTCCGCCGCCGCCTTCTGCGCGATGCGGAAGGCTTCCGCCTCGGTGATGTCGGCGGACTCGAACTGGGTCACGTGGGGCACGTTCAGCCAACTGCGGTGCAGGTTGCTGGCGCCGACCTGCATCAGGCGGGTCATGGCCACTTCTTCGATTTCGCCGAACTTGCTGAAGTCGATTTCCGGAATCGGCGGAATCCCTGCGCCGCCAGCGGCTCCTGCCGCCGCGCCGGACTTGCTCCGTTGCAGTTGCTCCTTCACGAACAACTGCACGTCCTCCTTGAGGATGCGGCCCTTGGGCCCGGTGCCGGTAACCTGCGCCAGGTCGACGCCGAATTCGCGGGCGAGCATGCGCACCGCCGGCCCGGCGTGGACCTTGGTGCCGTCGCGGCTGGGCGCACCGACGGGCGCGGCTTCCGGTGCCTTGGGCTGCTCGTTTCTTGCGCTGGGCTCCGGAGCGGGTTGCGCGGTGTCCTGCGCAGCAGTCGGCGCGGCGCTAGCGGCAACTTCCAGTTCAAGGATCTCATCGCCTTCCTTGAGCGTATCGCCGATCTTCACCTTGATGGCTTTCACCACCCCGGCCCTGGGCGCGGGGATTTCCATGCTGGCCTTGTCGGATTCCAGGGTCAGCAGGCTCTGGTCGGCCTCGATGGAGTCACCCACCTTGACCATCAGTTCGATGATCTCGCCCTGGCCGTTGCCGATGTCCGGAACCTTGATGGTTTCCACGCCACCGCCTCCCGCAGGCGCGGATTGCGGGTCCGGTGCGGCGGCGGGCCTGGGTTGTTCGGCTGCCGGTTTGGCGGGCTCCTCGGCCTTGGCCTCGGTGGCGCTGTTTTCGGCTTCCAGTTCGAGGATCTCGTCGCCTTCCTTGAGGGTGTCGCCGATCTTCACCTTGATCGCCTTCACCACGCCGGCTTTCGGCGCAGGAATTTCCATGCTGGCCTTGTCGGATTCCAGGGTCAGCAGGCTCTGGTCGGCCTCGATGCGATCGCCGACCTTGACCATCAGTTCGATGATCTCGCCCTGGCCGTTGCCGATGTCCGGAACCTTGATGGTTTCCACGCCACCGCCTCCCGCAGGCGCGGATTGCGGGTCCGGTGCGGCGGCGGGCCTGGGTTGTTCGGCTGCCGGTTTGGCGGGCTCTTCGGCCTTGGCCTCGGTGGCGCTGTTTTCGGCTTCCAGTTCGAGGATCTCGTCGCCTTCCTTGAGGGTGTCGCCGATCTTCACCTTGATCGCCTTCACCACGCCGGCTTTCGGCGCAGGAATTTCCATGCTGGCCTTGTCGGATTCCAGGGTCAGCAGGCTCTGGTCGGCCTCGATGCGATCGCCGACCTTGACCAGCAGTTCGATGACTTCGCCTTCGCCGTTGCCGATGTCGGGTACGCGGATGGTCTCGCTCACGGTGCCTCTCCTCAGCAGTCCAGCGGGTTGGGTTTTTCCGGGTCGAGGCCGAACTTGGCGATCGCTTCCGCCACCACTTTCGGCTCGATGTCGCCGCGATCGGCCAGCGCCTCCAGCGCGGCGAGCACCACCCAGTGGCGGTCCACCTCGAAGAAGTGACGGAGCCTGGCGCGGGTGTCGCTGCGGCCGAAGCCGTCGGTGCCCAGCACCTTGAATTCCTTGGTCGGCACCCACTGGCGAATCTGTTCGGCGTAGACCTTCATGTAGTCGGTGGACGCGATCACCGGCCCGCGCCGGCCGCCGAGGCAATGCTCGACATAGCTCGCACGCGGTTTCTGCCCCGGATGCAGGCGATTCCAGCGCTCCACCGCCAGGCCGTCGCGGCGCAGCTCGTTGAAGCTGGGGACGGACCAGATGTCCGCGCCGATGCCGAAGTCTTCGCGGAGGATTTTCGCGGCCGCTTCCACCTCGCGCAGGATGGTGCCCGAGCCGAGCAGCTGGACGTGGTGCGCGGCGCCGCGCTTGTCCTCGTCGAGCAGGTACATGCCCTTGATGATCCCTTCCTCGGCGCCCTTGGGCAGGGGCGGGTGCGGGTAGTTCTCGTTCATCACGGTGATGTAGTAGAAGACGTCCTGCTGCTCCTCCATCATCTGCCGGACGCCCTCCCTGATGATCACCGCCAGCTCGTAGGAGTAGGTCGGGTCGTAGGTGCGGCAGTTGGGGATGACCGAGGCAAGCACGTGGCTGTGGCCGTCCTCGTGCTGCAGGCCTTCGCCGTTGAGCGTGGTGCGCCCGGCGGTGCCGCCGAGGAGGAAGCCGCGGGTCAGGCTGTCGCCGGCCGCCCAGGCAAGGTCGCCGATACGCTGGAAGCCGAACATCGAATAGAAGATGTAGAACGGCAGCATCGGCTGGCGGTAGTTGCTGTAGGCGGTGCCGGCGGCGATGAACGACGACATGGCGCCGGCCTCGGTGATGCCTTCCTCGAGGATCTGGCCCTTTTTGTCCTCGCGATAGAACATCAACTGCTCCTTGTCGACCGGCTCGTAGAGCTGGCCCACCGAGGAGTAGATGCCGAGCTGGCGGAACATGCCCTCCATGCCGAAGGTGCGGGCTTCGTCCGGGATGATCGGCACGATGCGCTGGCCCAGCTCCTTGTCCTTCACCAGTTGCGAGATGATCCGCACGAAGGCCATGGTGGTGGAGATTTCACGGTCGCCCGAACCGTCCAGCAGCGCCTTGAGCGTTTCCAGCGGCGGCGCCGGGATGGCCTGGCTGTTGCCATGGCGATGGGGCATGAAGCCGCCCAGGGCGGCCCGGCGTTCCTTCAGGTAGCGCGCCTCGGCGCTGCCCTCGTCGGGGCGATAGAAGGGCAGCCTGGGCAGGTCGGCATCCTTGATCGGGATGTCGAAACGGTCGCGGAAGGCGCGCAGGCTGTCCACGTCGATCTCGTGGATGTTGTGGGCGATGTTCTTCGCCTCCCCGGTGCCGGTGCCGTAGCCCTTGATGGTCTTGGCCAGGACCACGCTGGGCTGGCCCTTGTGGTTCACCGCCTGGTGGTAGGCCGCATAGACCTTGTACGGGTCGTGGCCGCCACGGTTGAGCTTCCAGACCTCCTCGTCGGAGAGGTCCTTGACCATCTCCAGCAACTCGGGCCGCTTGCCGAAGAAGTGCTCGCGGACGTAGGCGCCGTCCTTGGCCTTGTAGTTCTGGTAGTCGCCGTCCACCGCTTCGTCCATCCGCGCCTGCAGCAGGCCGGCGGTGTCCTTGGCGAACAGCGGGTCCCACAGGCGCCCCCAGATCACCTTGATCACGTTCCAGTTGGCGCCGCGGAACACGCCTTCCAGCTCCTGGATGATCTTGCCGTTGCCGCGCACCGGGCCGTCCAGGCGCTGCAGGTTGCAGTTCACCACGAAGATCAGGTTGTCGAGCTTCTCGCGCCCGGCCAGGGAGATCGCACCGAGGGATTCGGGTTCGTCGGTCTCGCCGTCGCCGAGGAAGCACCAGACCTTCTGCTTGCCGGCGGGAATGAAGCCGCGGCTCTCCAGGTACTTCATGAAGCGCGCCTGGTAGATCGCCTGGATCGGCCCCAGGCCCATGGACACCGTGGGGAACTGCCAGAAGTGCGGCATCAGCCGGGGGTGCGGGTAGGAGGAGACTCCCTTGCCATCCACCTCCTGGCGGAAGTTCTCCAACTGCTCGTCGCTGAGCAGCCCCTCGATGTAGGCGCGGGCGTAGACGCCTGGGGAGGCGTGACCCTGGAAGTAGATCAGGTCGCCGGCGTGTTCCTCGGTAGGGCCGTTGAAGAAGTAGTTGAAGCCGATGTCGTAGAGGGTCGCCGAGGAAGCGAAGGTGGAGATGTGCCCGCCCAGTGACGGGTCCTTGTGGTTGGCGCGCATGACCATTGCCAGCGCGTTCCAGCGCACCAGCGAGCGGATGCGCCGCTCCATGAACAGGTCGCCGGGCATGCGTGCTTCATGGCCGACCGGAATGCTGTTGCGATAGGGCGTGGTGATGGCGTAGGGCAGTTGCGTGCCGGTGCGGCTGGCCAGCTCGCCGAGGCGAGTCATCAGGTAGTGGGCGCGCTCTTCGCCTTCTTTTTCCAGTACGGATTCCAGCGCGTCCAGCCATTCCTGGGTTTCGACGGGGTCGATATCGTGCATGGTCAGGGGGTCCTGGTTACGGGGTCGGCTCTACGCAATGCCGGCTCCGGGCCAGGTGTTCCAAGGGGTTGGCGCAACGGTCGGCGGCCCTTGTGAGGCCACCGCGCTGCCGCCGGCACGCGCGTGTGGCTATAGAGCTTAGACAGCTCTGGCGCCAGTGCCCGCCCTGATTGTCGAGTCAGGTCGTCGCAGTGGCCTCAGAGCACCGCGTCGCGCCGCAGGTCGTCGCCGCGCTTCCACTGGGCCGCCACCAGCCGGTCGCGCCCGGCCTGCTTGGCCTGGTAGAGCAACCGGTCCACCGCCGCGACGAAGTCCAGCGGGCGGTCGCTGGAGGAGGGCACGGCGGTGCCGACGCCCAGGCTGATGGTCAGCAGCGAGGACACATTCGACTTCTCGTGACTGATCTGTTGTTCGCGCAGCACGCTGCGGCAGCGCTCGGCAACCTGCCGCGCGGCCTCGCTGTCGGTCTCCGGCAGCACCAGCACGAACTCCTCGCCGCCGAAGCGCGCGATGAAGTCCCGCGGGCGATGCAGCGCACCGGCCAGTGCCTTGCCCACCGTGCGCAGGCAGTCGTCACCGCGAACATGCCCGTAGTGATCGTTGAACTGCTTGAAGTAGTCGATATCCAGCAGTACCAGGGAGATCGGCTGGCCGCTGCGCTGGGCGCTGCCCCACTCGGTGTCCAGCACCGAATCGAACATGCGCCGGTTGGCCACACCGGTCAGGCCGTCCTTGTACGAGTACTCCTCGAGCTGGCGCTGCAGCATGATCAGCTGTTCTTCGGCGCGCTTGCGCTCGCTGATGTCGAACATGAAGCCGACCAGCGAATCCACCTCGCCGTCGTCGTCGCGCACCACGTGCACCACATCGCGAATCCACACGTAATCACCCTGGATGGTCAGCGCGCGGTAATCCGCCTCGTGATCGGTGCCCTCGCGGGACTGCGAGATGCAGAAATTCACCACCCGCTCGCGGTCTTCGGGGTGCATGCGCTCTGCCCAGTCGTTGGCGCTGACCCAACTGGCCTGGCTCCAGCCCAGCAATTCTTCGATCTGCGGGCCGATGTAGGCGAAGGTCATGGATTTCCAGTCGATCTTCCACGGGATGGCGCGGGTGGATTCGAGGAGGGTCTGGTAGACGGGATTCTCCGGGGAGGCGTCGTACGGCATGGCGGCGGCTCTCTGATGGCACTGTGCCTTGTTCTACCACATCGCGATGACCGAAAAGCGGCCGATTGCGCTGGTTGGCGCCGCGACGGCGGCGGGGCGACAGACGGTCGTTTCCGACAGAGACGGTTTCTTCAGCAATTCATAACGGGTTCTTCACGAATCCGGGGATAGGGTTTGTTCGCCCGCCATCTGACAACCCGCAGTGCGATGGACACCCCAGGGACGGGTCGGGCCTCCCTCGTCGAAGAGGGAACGGATGCGGACCTCTTTCCAGCAGCGCGGCCTCAATCATGCCCATCCCGAAAGTCTTCAGATCAATGTCCCGCGGTTGGCTGGCATTACTGGCAATGCTCCCGGTGATTGCCCTGCTCAGTGGCTTCCTGCCGCTGGACTTCTCGCGTCCTACGCCGCTGGTGGGTGACGCCCAGCGCCAGGCCGAATTGCGCGAGCATTGGCAGAACGGCGACCTGATCGTGCTGGTGCGCCATGCCGAACGCTGCGACCGCTCCAGCGCACCGTGCATGGCCGACGTCAGCGGCATCACCGTCAGGGGCGGGCAGAGTGCCCACGAGATCGGGCAGGATTTCGCCGCGCTCGGCCTGGCCAATGCCGACATTCTCAGCAGCGACCAGTTGCGCGCCATCCAGACTGCCTCCTCGATGTTCGGCCGGCAGCCGGTGGAGCAGAACTGGTTGTACAAGTGCGAAGGAACGATGCTGGACCAGGCGCTGCAGCACAAGGTGGCGCACCGCAACCTGATCCTGGTGACCCACAGCGAATGCATCGAAGACCTGGAACACTCGGTCAGCGTGGACGACCCGGCGACCCCGGACTATGCCTCGACGCTCTTCGTGCTCAGCGAGAAGGACCAGACGCCGCGCCTGCTGGGTTACCTCGACGCGGATCAGTGGCCGTTGAACGTCAGCGGGCGCTGATCTGGCTGGGCGTGGCGCCCAGGCGGTAGCGCTGCAATTCCTGCGCGGTCAGCACGCGCATGCGTTGCGGGTCGATGCTCTGCATGGCGTCGGCCAGCTCCAGGGGAATATCCATGTCGCGGAAATAGGTGCGGGCGTTGTAGCTGCCCGCGGCCTGGGACGAATCGCCGGCCGGGTAGTAGGGGCGATGCAGGCCCACGTAGCCGCGCACGGTACGGTGCTTGCCGGCGGCCAGCAGGTAGACGCAGGAGCCCTGGCAGACGCTGTTGGTCGGCACCAGGGTCTCGAAGCCGGATTCACGCAGCAGGCGGCCCATCTTGATCGACTCGGCGGCGCTGCCACCGATGCTGTCCAGCAGGGCCACCTTGCGGGCGAACTTGCCGGGGTTGGCCAGCAGCCCCTTGAACAGACGTTCGTAGTCGCCCGGAGCGATGTCCTCGCTGATCCGTACCGCCAGTACTTCGCCGACCTTGGAATGCTGCACCTGCTTCACCTCGACCTTGGCGAAGGTCAGGCTGGAGCACAGCGCGGTGGCACAGAGCAGGGCGGTGCGAAGCATCGGGAGACGAGTCCTGTCGAAGTTTTTGTAGGAAGGCGCAGAAGATACCCTGAAGCGCCTTCCTACGCATCCTCCTGGGCGCCTCACATACCGTTGGCGTAGGCCGGATTGTGCAGGTCGATCCGCTGGCGGACCTCGCGCAGCGCGCCTGCGTACTGGCAAAGCATGTGCAGCGCCCAGTCGGCGCGTTCGCGCAGGCGCTGGTCGTTTTCATCGCTTGGCGGGCCTTCGTTGAGCACGCTTTCCACCTGTCGGACCAACAGCTGTTCCGGCAGGTAGGCGATGCGGCTGTTCTTGTAGCTGGAGGCGCGCAGCTCGGCCAGCGGATAGGCGCCGCCCTGGCCGGCGGAAACCCCGACCGGTAGCGCCGGCTTGTGCCCCAGTTCGCGCAGCCCGGCATAGACGAAGAAATTCTTCAGCGCCGGGCAGGCCATGCCGTGCCATTCCGGAGCGATCACCACCAGCGCATCGGCCTCGTGCAGCAGCTCGCGGTGCTGCGGCCAATGGCCTTGCGTACCCGCTGCCGGCCACAGCGGCAGTGGCGTGGCGCCCAGGTCGATGACCTGCGCCCAGCCGCATAGCGCCAGGCTTTCCAGACGGCCGGCAAGGTAGCGAGCGACCTTCGCCGACTGGCTGTCCAACTGGCTGGAGCCGGCGACCAGCACGATATTCGGGCTCATCGGGCCACCTCCGCTGCCACGTCCTTCTCGGTGTCCGGCGCGCGGCTGCGCACCAGCGGCCAGAACACTTCCTCCTGCCAGCTGACCGGCGCCAGGTCCTCGATGCCGTAGGTCTGTGGGCGGCGCCGGGTGATCTTTGCCGTACCGAAGAGCACGTCCCAGAAGAACAGCAGGTTGCCGAAGTTGCCCTTGTAGTAGGTCACGCCATCGTCGGCACTCAATCCGTGGTGGGCCGAATGGGTGGCGGGCGTCGAGATTGTCCGCTCCAGCAGCCACATCAGCGGGCGCAGGACACGGATGCGATAGAGCCTGTCGTCCCAGGCGAGGTTGCTGTGGGCGCCGAAGATCACGCACATCTTCAGGATCAGGTAGACGTAGTAGACGTTCGCCAACCCCATGTGGATCAGCGCCCCGGAGAACCACAGGCCCGGCATCAGCAGGTAGTAGAAGCTGTTGTTGCGGTAGACGATGCGGATGCTCATGTACGGCGCCGAATGGTGCGCGCGGTGCAGGGCGTAGAGGAACGGCACGCGGTGGGCCAGGCGATGCCACCAGTACTGGGTCAGGTCGTCGAACAGCAGGAACAGCGCGAAGCCGGCCAGCCAGGGGATGCCCGCGAGGGAACCGGCGGCGGCGGGAATGGCGAGGTCGAGCAGGGCGCCGCTGGCCCACATCACCAGTGGGAAGGTCACCGCCAGCAGAAGGCTGGAGCCGAAAATCTCGATCAGCGCGTCACGACGCTGGCCATGGGGTTGGCGGAAGGTGGCACAGGCCATTTCCAGGGCGATGAAGGCGAAGAATATCCCCGCCACGATCACGGTCGGATTGTCTGGGAGCATTGTTGTTGTAGTCATGACACTCTCGGTTCGGGTCCAATGGGACAAGGCGTGCCCATCAGAACCCATGACCGAACGGCGACCCATGCGCGAAAAGGACAGAAACATCCGAGAACTGGCCAACCCGGCGGCGCAGCGCTACCACCGCGGGCCGCTCGGCCAGGTGCTGGAGCGCTACCTGAGCAGCCACCGTGCGCGCCGGCACAGCGATTACAGCCTGGTCGAGCTGGAGCAGCTCTGGCTTGAAGCGGCGAGCCTGGAGCCGGCCATCGGCCTGCAGCTGTTCGGCCTGTTCACCCCTCAGGACTGGCATGTGATCGCCCACCTCGCGCAGTTCTGCGCCGATGTGCGGCAGGCTGTGCTCTGCTGGGTGCGCTATGCGCCGCTGGCCGCGGACACCGATACCTTCCGGCTGCTCGAAGAGGGCGACAGCGTCGCCGTCGAACTGGTCATCGATGCCCCCGAACCGCTGAGCCGATACCTGCTGGAGCATTACTGCGTGATGGCGGTGACTCAACTGCGTCGGGGTACCGGCAGCGCCGTCGTCCCGGTGCGTGCCTGTTTTGCCCACGCACGGCCCGAGTACCACGCGCAGTACACGCAGTGGTTCGGTCAGCGGGTGGAGTTCGGGAGCACCTGCAACCGACTGTATTTCGACGCGCAGACGCTGTCCCTGCCGCTACTGGGGCGTCATGCCGGTCTGGTGGAGCTGCTCACGATGGAGCTTGATCGCCGCCTCGCCCGGCTGCGCCAACTCAGCGGGTGGGCGGCCAGGGCAGCGGGTATCGCCCGACGGATGCTAGAACGCGGCGAGGTCCCGGCGCTGGAAAGCGTCGCAGACCAGCTGCACCAGAGTCCGCGCACCCTGCGCAGGCGGTTGGCGGAACAGGATCTGGGATTTCGCGAGTTGCTCGATCAGGTGCGCAAGGAGTTGGAGCAGCACCTGGAACTGCAGGGAGAAAGTCGCACGCGCATCGCCGAGCGCCTGGGCTACGGTGACTTGGCGGCGTATCTGAATGCGCGCAAGCGCTGGAGTGCATGAATCATCGAGCAATAGGGCAGGGCAGCTGAAGCGGTGGTCAGCAGCACAGGGGAGACGAACGCGCCTGCGTTGTCCGCCGTGGGCTGGAGAGGGGGCGATGAAAAAGGCCGGCGTCAGCCGGCCTCTTTGCTCAGACACGAACGCAACAGGCGCCGCACCGACTTGTTGATGTTGCGCTTGCTCGCTTCCTCGGGGGTGAACCAGCGGCAATCGGCGATCTCGTTCAGCGGGGTCGGCTGCTGCGCCGGGTCGACCGGCGTTTCGAACACGTAGTGCAGCGTCTGGTACAGCTCCAGCGGCGCCACGTAGTTCATCTGCTCGATGGCCAGCCCGGTTTCCTCAATCAGCTCGCGCACGGCGGCCTGGCCTGGGCGTTCGTCGGCCTCGATACGGCCGCCGGGAAGGTTCCATTTCGACTTGGCCTTGCGGACGAACAGAATCTTGTCGTCGAGCCGGCAAATCACGGTTGCGCGCTCTTTTACGTTCCTGGCCATGGCGCTAGTTCCCCCACACGCTTCCTACAGTTTTCAGCTTAGACATTTCGCGAATATTTCCATTGGGAAGAACTGCTTACAACAACAATGTCGACGAATGGTAAGGAATTGTCGTGGGTGAGATATGTAAGGGAAGTCTGAAGCCCCGGTCGTCATCATCCGTTCTCAGAATTCCTTCACCGTGGACCGGCGGCTGGAATCGAAGTGCAAACTTTTTTGCACCGGCGTGCCAGGCTTCATGGCCTACGCTTGATACCTGCCACTGCGCCTGGCGGCGCACGAACTGAGCGAGCACGCAGTACCGCTGACTCATCACCGGCCCGGCGCCCAGAACCGGGCGACCTTCATCCAGAGGAAATCCCATGAGCAAGCCCTACGTCCGTCTCGACAAGTCCCAGGCCGCGGTATTGCTGGTCGATCACCAGGCCGGCCTGCTTTCGCTGGTGCGTGACATCGAGCCCGACAAGTTCAAGAACAACGTCCTGGCTCTGGCCGACCTGGCCAAGTACTTCAAGCTGCCGACCATCCTCACCACCAGCTTCGAGAACGGCCCCAACGGCCCGCTGGTGCCCGAGCTGAAGGACCTGTTCCCCGACGCGCCCTACATCGCCCGCCCGGGCAATATCAACGCCTGGGACAACGAGGACTTCGTCAAGGCGGTGAAGGCCACCGGCAAGAAGCAACTGATCATCGCCGGCGTGGTCACCGAGGTGTGCGTGGCCTTCCCCGCGCTGTCGGCGCTGGAAGAGGGCTTCGATGTCTTCGTCGTCGCCGATGCCTCGGGCACTTTCAACGAAGTCACCCGTGACGCCGCCTGGCGCCGCATGGAGGCCGCCGGCGCGCAGATGATGACCTGGTTCGGCGTGGCCTGTGAGCTGCACCGCGACTGGCGCAACGACATCGAAGGCCTTGCCGCGCTGTTCTCCAACCACATCCCCGACTACCGCAACCTGATCACCAGCTACAGCACGCTCACCGCCAAGAAGTGAGGCGGCGCTTGCCGGGCCGGCGCCAGGTGGGCCGGCCCTGCCCTGTAGCCGGGGCGCTCTAGGGCAAGCTCGTAGAATTGTCGGGCTTCGCTGAGCAGCGGAGCCAGTGCGTTGATGAAGAGGACTTCCTCGCCGGACTGGTCGGTCACGGTGACGGGGAGAAATTCGCTTTTGGCGATCCTCCGCGAGGTGGGATTGTTCGCTCTTCCCGAGAATGAATGAGGGCCGCCAATCAACCCTTTCTGCGGGAAGAGAGGCAACCGTGCGAGGGTAGGATGCGCCGGTCTCAGGAACCCGCTAGGCCCGAAGGCCTCCCGCGCGGGCACCATGAAACAGGAGTCCGCAAACGGATTACGTCCCCGAGTCGTGGCTACGGAGCTGCCGTGCCCTGAGAGATACTGCTGGGGTTTCCTACGCCCGGCCGCGATGACGCTGCGGCGGTTCAGAGGCCAGGGGCGGCGCTAAGGCTAATGGCCGGTGAGGCTTCTCGGTTGGTTGCTGCGATGCAGTGGCAGGACATTGCCGACAGAATGAAGCGGGTCTCGTCCCTTCCCCAAACACGTAGGAGCGATCGGGGTGGGAGAGGTGAATGCGGAGCCGGCTTCGCCGCACGGCGCAAGAGCAAAGAGGTCAACCCTTCGCGGCGCCAGGAGCTGGAGTCGGAGCTGGTGCTGGAGCAGCAGCCGGCGCCACAGTGGGAACCTGGAACCGGCATTTGCGGGCGGCCCTTGCGGCGGCGGCTGTGCGTTCGTTGTAGGGTTTGCCGATGTCTTCGGCGATATCGATGTCTGGCCCGATATCCTTGGCCAATTGGGTCAGGCCGCGTAATGCGGCGACGCCGCTTATGCCCATCGCATCGGCGCTGTCGAGCACGGCGATCACCGCGCCGCCGGTCCCGCTGGCGCCGGCTATCCAGGCTGCGTTGGCGGAGGCGTTCGCCGCTGTCAGGGCCGGGGCGACGATGGACGCCGACGTCACGCCGATGACCTTCAGCCACCAGGCTGTTCGAGCTTTCTGCTCGGCTTTCTCGGTCTTCACGCCGAACAGGGTGTCGCAGGGGGCCAGGGTCTGGCGGATTGCTGTGTTCTGCGCTTCGAGTTGATCGAGCGTCAGTCCCTGCGGGTCGCTATCTGTGCCGACGAGGAACTGCGCGTTGCTGGAGCAGCCCGCGATCAACAGGCAGGCGGTTACCAGAAATTCCCTTTTCATATTGCCTCCCAGGCCCGGCGCAGAAGTCTTTCGGTGGAGGTGCGCGCCTGATCCAGAGTGCCGTTGGCGGGTTGCCCGGTCATCATTCATTTCGATGATGACCGGCGCTTTGGGGTGGTTCAGGCTCTGCCAGCAGCCCCCGCCTCACTTCAAGGAAGAAAGCATGCGCATTCCATTGGGCTTTCTGGGCATCCTCCTGGTCAGCCAGGCCATGGCGTTCGAAATCCATCCAGTCAGTTGGAAAGGTGGCGCGAATGACTACGGCTCCAGCGCGGTGCAGTTGGAAATCCGCGACGATGCGAGCGCCGCGCAATGCCATCTGCGTTCCTACATCCTCGACAGCCGTAATCAGGCCATCCACGAGATCATCACTCGGCAGGCCTATCAGCCGGCATACGCGAAAGTCCTGCGCGGCAGGACCTGGCTCCTGCCGTTACTGGGGGGCGTGGAGTGGAACGATGACCCGGAAGAGCTGACGCGCAAGGCCTGGCACTACAACGGCACGGCGCATATCTGGCTGTTCAAGGCCCATGAGGAAGACGCCAGTCGACCCAGTACGCTGACCCGCCGCGTACACCATGGTGATCTGCAATTCCTTCATGCGATGCGGGCTGCGGATGAGTCCGACGCGCAGGCCAGAGCGAAGATGTATCGGTGGCTGGAATACACCTACCGGGTCGCGATCGGGGAGGTGCCGGCCAACACCATTCGCAAGACAACGCCCTACCACGAGTTCTTCGGCAAGGTCGGCTGCTCGCGCAATCCGCAACTGGCCAACCCCAGTGACTGCACGGTGCTCGATGTTTTCGACATGAAGCACATGTATCGCCAGGGCGATCAGGAGGAAAACCTGAGATCACTGGCCACAGGGGCGATCGCCCACCTGATCCAGGACAGTTACAGCGCCAGTCACACGCAACGCGAGAATGGCACCGGCAGGCTGCTGCATCTGTATACGTACGATGCCGAGAACCGGAAGACCCACTGCGAAAAGGACGGGGCGTACAAGAGCAACAGCGCTGCCATCGCCAAGGCTCGGGAGATGACTGCCGAGTTGCTGGGCTACGTTCACCGTCGGGAAGGCTGGGACAAGGCTTCGGCATTCTTCGTCCGAACCCTGGGGCCCCAGACCCTGGCTCGGCCACGACGGAACGTCGGGCCGGCGCTGTCACCGAAGCGTGGGCAGGCATCGCCCGGTGAGAGGGGGCGTTCGGCTGGCTCAGAGAATCGAGAAGTTGTAGCTCGCGATCAGCCGGACCTCATCCACGTCCCGCGCCGACTGTTCGTAGTTGGTGCGGTAGGTGGCGTTGCGCAGGCGCAGGCTGAGGTCCTTGAAGGTGCCGGCCTGGATCACGTACTTGAACTCCACGTCGCGCTCCCATTCCTTGCCTTCGTCGCCATTGGCCAGGGCGATGTGGTCGCCGTTGACGTAGCGGGTCATGAAGCTCAGGCCGGGCACGCCGACGCTGCGCAGGTCGAAGTCGTAGCGCAGTTGCCAGGAGCGCTCCCGGGCATTGGCGAAGTCGTTCACCTGCACGTAGTTGGCGAGGTAGGGGTTGCTGCCGTCGAGGTAGGGCATGGAGCTGTCGCCGTTCATGCGCTGCCAGCCGGCGCTGAGGATATGGCCGCCCTGGGCGTAGGACAGCAGCAGGCTCAGCGCGCGGTTGTCGATTTCGCCGGCGCGGGCCGAGCCGTCGTCGTCGCTGTCGAACCAGCGCAGGTCGGCGGTGACCTTGCCGGCGCCCACCGCCTGCTTGCCGACGATGCCGACGTAGCGCTGGCGGTAGACGTTCTCCAGCCCGCCCTGGGCGTATTGCAGCAGCAGTTGGTCATTGACCTGGTAGTCGGCCTGGTAGGCGTCGAAGCGGTTGCCGGTGGTGTCGCAGGCGTAGCGCTTGTTCTTGCAGTTCAGGCGCACGTCCTGGGCGTCGCTGGAGTCGCGCGCGGTGTAGCGCTCCAGCCGCGTGGCGGTGAGCTTGAGGTGGGCGATTTCCTCGCTGGTCAGCTGCGCGCCGTGGAACATGTTGGGCAGCAGGCGGCCGTCGTTGTACTTGAGCAGCGGCATGTCCGGCAGCATCGCGCCGTACTTCAGCCGGGTGCGGGACACGCGCAGCTTGCCGGTGACGCCGGCCTTGGCGTACTGGTCCGCGGAGTGGCGCGGGTCGTGGCCGCTGGAAGGCAGCAGGCCGCTGTTGCTGTCGGCGGGGCTGGAGTCGAGCTTGATGCCGAGCATGGCCAGGGCGTCGACGCCAAAGCCGACGGTGCCTTCGGTGTAACCCGATTGCAGATTGAGGATGAAGCCCTGGGCGGTCTCTTCGCGTTTGGAGGCGCCCTGCGGGTTGGACGAGCTGCCGTCGCGGAAGTCGCGGTTGAAGTAGAAGGTACGCGATTCCAGGCGCGCGCTGCTGTCCTCCAGGAAGTCGGCACTGGCCGGGGCGGCGATGCCTCCGAGCAGGGCGAGAGCGCTCAGGCGGGTGAGCTGGCTGGAGGAGAGGGGCGAGGGCATACGGTGACTCCGGGGGCACTGAAAAAGCGCGCGAAGGTGTCACAGATGGGCGGTCGGGTCTTTGCGACCATGGTCTAGATCGCGGGTTTCCCTTCGGCGGCGAGCGAAACCGGCCGGCTGTCGGTGCAGGGGAAACCCAGGGGGATGGCTGCGCGTAAACTGCCTTGTCACTGCCAGAGACGCAGGAGGTGATCATGAAACGCCATGTCCCCCTCAGCGAGCACCCCGTGGCCGCCAGCGAGCGCTGGCTGTTCGCGTCGGGCCAGGCGCCCGGCGATGGCTCGCACCACGTGGACCCCGACCTGGGGTTCGATCCGGATTCGCCGGACCTGGCCGACCCGCAGGTCGACCCGCCACACCCGGCCCATGTTCCCGAAGACGAGCCGGACCCCGGCAGCCAGCGGCGTGTGCCGGATGACCGCTATCCACCCTATTCGCAACCCTGAAAGCGGCGCTCAGAGCGCGTCGGAAGCCTTGCACAAACGGGTGTCCTGCAGGCTGCCGCTGAGGTTGCGGCCATCGCCCAGGCGCACCAGCCGTGCCAGGCACTGGCCGCTTTCCATCAGCAGCAGTTCGTAGTCCTGCCCGGCTTCGGGGGTGAAGGTCACGGATTGCTGGCAGCTGTACGAATAGCCGCTACTGACCATGCCCCGGCTCTGGAAGTTGAAGGCGAAGGGCTGGCCTGCCGGTATCCGCACCTCGCTGCTGGCGAAGCCGCCCTGGCTGAGTTGTTCGGCCTGGCGGCTGGGCGGCATGCCCAGGCTCTGGCCGTTGCGGTTGGCGAAGCCGGATTGCGCCACGGCGATCACGCCGGCGCCTTCGCGGCGCCAGTCGATGCAGGCACTGGCGGGAACGCCGCGGGCCATGCCGTTGGTGATCACGCGCAAGCGTGCCGTTTCCCCGCCAGCCGGCGCGGAGTAGGGCGTGGAGTAGGACTGCACGTTGGCGAGGTTGCCGCAGCCGGCGAGCAGCAGCGTGGCCAGCGCCAGGGCGCCGGTGCGGGGGAACAGCGTGGCGTACATGGTGATTCCTGGTATCAGCGTTGCCCGGCGGCCTTGGGCGGTGCGCAGCAGTTGCGCGTGTCGATGACCTTGCCGCGGCACGCGGGCAGCATGGGCGGGTTCTTGCACAGCAGGTTGTTGGCCGGGCGGGTGAAATGGAAGCCGCGATCGAGCATGCACAGTTGCGCGGCGGCGATGTCGTTGAGGAGCATCTGGTCGACGGGCTCGATGACCGTGGTGTAGCCGCAGGCTTTCATGGCCTGCTGCACGCCCTGGCTGTCGGCGCCGGCCTGCGTCCATTGCGTGTAGGCGGGCGGGCGCTGCGTCGGGCCGGCCTTCGGCGCGGCGCCGGTGGCCTTGCAGGCGGGCAGCTGCGGGCTGGTATCGCAGAGGGTGTAGCGATCCTGGTAGGCGAACCCCTGGCCGAGCATGCACTGCTCGCCGCGCGCGTAGTCGTTGGTGGTGATGGTCGTGCTGTCGACGTAGGCCGAGTTGGGGAAGCCGCAGCCGAGCAGGGCGTTGCGCACGCCCTGCCGGTCCACGCCGGACTTGGCCCACAGCTCGTACAGCGGCGGTGGCGGCTGCAACGGCCGCGCCTGGCTGCAGGCTGCCAGGAGCAGGCAGGGCAGAAGGGCGGCCAGGCCGCCGTTGCGCTTCAGCATGTCTGCGGGCTCATGGGGTCGGCGGATAGGTCTTCACCGGGGTGAGTACCGGTTTCTTGTCCGGCATGTCCTGCCAGAACTTCTGGCAGGCAGGGTCGCCGTTGCCGTAGCAGTTGTGCACCGTGTACTTGCCGCCTGCCACGTTCTTGATCTCCTTGAGCGCATTGCTGTCGTCGGGGATGGTGCCGCCGGTGCCGGGGTTCCAGCCGATCCAGCCGCCCACCGGGTCGGTCTTGTGGTTCTGCAGCTGGACGACCATCTCGTTCTTCTTCTCGTCGCTCATCGCGTCGCGATTCTGCAGCATGGCCAGCAAGTCGTCCGCCTTGGCGGCATTGTAGGCCGGGCCGTAGAAGTTGAGGGTGGTGTTGCTCAGGCTGCCGCTGGGATCGGGCAGCCGTGCGATGGACTCCATGGCGTTGCCGGTGGTCATCGAGCCGCGGCTGTGGCCGTCGATGTGCAGACCGGTCTCGCCATAGCGCAGCAGCGCTTCGCGGGTCTCGACGGTGGCGTTGGCCAGGCCCCAGAAGTCGTTCTCCAGGTACTTCTGGTAGCCGGCGATGAGCAGCTCGGAGACGGAGTTGCTGGCGTCGGGGAACCAGATGAAGTACTGCGGGCCATCGGCGGTGCTGTGCTGCGCCGCGTAGCGGGCCGCGCCGTTCTCGTCGTTGAAGATGCCGTTGTTGGCGATGTGCACGCGGCCGTCGCCACCGGCCTGCAGGTTGGCCTTCTCGCTGTCGTCGAGTTCGCGGCGCAGCGGCACGCCGTCCTTGTCGCGCAGTACGTTGCCCTGGTCGTCGGTGAGGATGACGAACATCCGCGCCTTTTCCAGGAACATCTTGCGGTAGGCGTCGTCGGTGAACTGCACGGCCTGGCGGTAGGTTTCGTTCTTGATCGCCTGTTCCGCCTCGGCGGTGCGGCGCATCTCGTCGACGTCCTGGCGCTCGGCGGCGGTATGGGCGTTGGCGGTGTCGCGGTTGAGGCCGGCGACCGTGTCCGCGCCGTTCTGCCCGGTGAGTTGCTGTTGCAGGGCATCGTCGGTGATGACCACGGTGCCGGCGCTGATGGCGCTGCGGGTATCGCCGGACGACGAGCCGGAGTCCTTGCCCGAGTTCAGCGCGTTGCCGACGATGGCCTTGCCGACGCCGTACTTGCCCTGGGTGACCATGTCGGAACTGAGGTTGACGCCGCTGCTGGTGGCCTTGGCATCCGCTGCGTTGTGGATGTCCGCCTGGGTCAGGGTGGCGGTGCTGAGCCGGTTGCGCCCGGCCTCGATGGCGGCGTCGCTGCTGGCGATCAGGCCGCCCTTGAGGTCGGTGTTGCCGTTCACGCGGATGTCGAAGCCGCCGTCGCCTGCCTTGATCCCCGATTGTTCGGTGACGCTGGCGTAGTTGGAGTTCTGCTTGGCCGTGTTGCTGCTGACGCTGCCGCTGGAAGCGCCGTAGCAGAACGGCGGGATGCACAGGCTGACGCCCACGCCCTTGCTCGACTGCTTGGCGTCGTAAGTGCTGGTGTCCTGCAGGCTCTCGATGCTCAGGTTGCCGCCGACGTCGGCAGTGACCTGCGGCGCGCTGACCACCGCGCCATGCAGCTGGGTGTCGCCGCCGGACTGCAGGTTGACCTGGCGCCCGCCGTCGACGTGGGTGTTGCTCCACACCAGGTCCTTGCCATCGGCGTTGCCGCGGTTCTGCGAGGCGCCGGCGTTGATGGTGAAGCCGTTCTGCGTGCCGCCCACGGCGAAGCCGATGCCGATGCTGGCGCTGCTGCCCTTGCTGGTGCTGTGCTGCTCGACGGTGTTCTTCGCGGCCAGCAGGGCGATGTCGCCGTCGGCCTTGAGATTGGCGTCGCGCCCGGCGCTGATCTGGCTGCCCTGCACGGTGAGGTCGCTGTCCTTGCCGGCACCGCTGGCGGTGATGTTCACGTCACGCCCGGCGCTCACGCTGGAGCCGGCGGCGGTGCTGCCGCGCTGCTCGCTGCGGCTCTCGTTCTTGCTCGCGCCGATGGAGATGCTGATGTTGATGCCGCCGGCCTGGGCCGGATTGGCCATGACGGCGGAGGCGGCGCCGGCACCTTCCAGCGCGACATTGGCCGCGGCCAGGGCCTTCATGCGGTTGTCGTCGGTGCGCTCGGCGGACTTCTTCATCTGCTGCGCGGTCTGCACGGCGGTGATGATCGGGTTGGTCAGGGTGACGGAAAGGCCGCTCTGCTTGAACTTGCTTTCCTGGGTGCTGAGGTGGGCGTTCTGCGCCTCGACGATGTCGACGGTGCGGCCTTCGATGTTCACATCACCGCTGGGCGCGCTGACCTTGCTGCCGACCTGGCGGTAGGCCTCGCCGGCCTTGATGTTGACGTTGCCGTTGATCGAGCCGACGGTGCTGGCGGCGGCGCTGTCGCCATCGTCGGTGTTCTTCACCGACTGCTGCTGGCTGCCGATGGTGAAGCCGATGCCGCCGCCGCTGAACAGGCCGCTCTTCTTCTCGTCGCGGCTGTGCTGTTCGTTCAGGTGGTCGGTGGCGGAGGCGATGGTGACGTTGCGGCCGGCCACCAGGGTGGTGTCGCCGTTGGACACCACGTTGCTGCCTTCCACCTTGATGTCGTTGCCGGCGCTGACGTAGGTGGTCTCGCCGCTGAAGGTCGAGCCCTGGGACAGGCTCTCGTCGACCGTGTCGCGGGTGACGATGGTCTTGGAGGAGAACCAGCCGGTCTTGCTCTTGACCTTGTGCGCCTCGTCGGCCATGGCGTTGTTCTGGCTGGCGGTGAGGTTGACGTCGTGGTCGGCGGAGGCCTGCACCGCGCCCTTTTCGCTGGTCACGCTGGCACCGCGGGAGTTGAGGTCGTGGCCGGCGATCAGGCGCACGTCGCCCTGGCCCTGCACGCTGCTGGCCACTTCGCCGGCGCTGGACTCCTTGCGCCAGTTGCTGCTGTTCCAGGTCATGCTCTGCTGTTCCTGGACGGCCACGGTGCCGAGGTTGATGTCGTTGCCGGCGCCCAGGGTGGTCTTGCCGCCTGCGCCGCTGTTGACCACCTGGGCGGCGTTCAGGTTGAGGTCACGCCCGGCCGTGGCGATCAGCTCGCCGGCCGGGTCGGAGACGAACAGCCCGGCGACCCGGGACAGGCGCGTGGCGCTGCCCTGGGCGCTCTGGGAGTCCTGGGTGCTGGAGGTCAGGTTGATGTCGCGGCCGGCCACGGCGGTCAGGCTATGGCTGGCGTCGATCAGGCCGCCGAGGTTGTTCAGGTCGCCGGCGGCCTTCACTCCCACGTCGGTGCCGGTCAGGCGGCCACCGAGGTTCTGGATGTTCTGCGCGGTGATCGACAGCACGTTGCGCCCGGCAAGGGTGCCGCTGTTGACCAGGTCGTTCTGGATGTTCAGGTCGACGTTCTGCCCGGCCATCAGCGCGCCGGAACCGTCGATGTCGCCCTGGCGTACGCGCACATAGACCTGCGGCACCAGCGCGCGGGTCACGCTGCCATCGGGCAGGGTGACGTCCTTGGCCACCAGCCAGACGATGTCGCTGGTCAGCTGCGCCATCTGCTCGGGAGTCAGGGCGACGCCGGGCACCAGGTTCCAGGCCTGGGCATAGGTCAGGCCGTTGTCGAGCAGCGCGCGGTACTGGGTTTCGTCATTGCCGTAGCCATCGAGGAAGCGCCGCCCGGTGAGTTGGGCGATCTGTTCGCGGATCAGCTTCTGCTCATAGAAGCCATCGCCCAGGCGCGTCAGGGTCAGGCCGGGGTCCAGCTTCAGGCGGTCGAGCATGTAGTCCGAGGACAGCCAGGCGCGGTAGTTGGTGAAGCGCGGGTCGCTCTCGATCAGGTAGCCGCTGGTGGCCTGCGGGTTGACCTGGAACAGGCTGTTGTCCGGCACGCGGGTGTCGATGCCGCCGGTGCGGATGCTCTCGGCGACGCCGGCATCGTTCTTGGTCTGCACGGCAGTCACTTCCAGTACCGGGCTGATCACCCGGCCGTTGCCGACGTTGACCTGGGCGGCGCCGGCACCGCTTGCCGGCTGGTCGACACGGCCCAGGTTGAGATCGCCGACCTGGGTGCCGCTGCCGACGTGGGCGGTGTTCTGCAGGTAGGCGCCGGGCTTGAGGAAGATGTCGACGATGCTGGCCGCCGGGTTGTAGGCGGCGTTATCGGCGCCCTGCTCGTCCCGGCCCTTCTTCTGGATGCGGTAGAAGTGGGTGACGATGCCGCTCTCGGTAGTGACACGCTCGCCGGGGGCCTCGGTGTTTTCCAGACGGCCCAGGTTACCGCCGATGGTGCCGCCGGCGATGATCCGGCTCTTGTCGTTGAGCGCGTCGGCGACGTCCAGGCGCAGGTTGCCGCCGGCAAGGATCTGCGCCGGATCGGAGCTGAGAATCTGCGTTTCGCGGGTCACGCGGGTGTAGTTGTAGAGGTTCCAGTCCTCGCGCTCGCCCTCCGGGGTGACCAGGTAATCCACCTCGGAGTTGTAGATGGAAATCTGCTCCGGCCGGTAGCGGTTGGTGGAGCCGGTGAGCTGGTACTCGAGGATGCTCTCGCGGCTGACTTCCACTTCCTGGGTGCTGAAATGTTCGTTGGTGTTGCGCAGCACGGCGCTGGCCAGGCCCATGTCGCCCAGGGCCTCGATGGTGGCGCTGGCGTTGCGGATTTCGCCGGCGCTGCCGGTGGCGTGGCCGTTGGCGTCCAGGGCGCCGCCGATGTAGAGGTCGCCGGCGCTGAAGAGCAGGGCATGCTCGCGGTTCAGCAGGCTGCCCACGCCTATGTCCAGGCGATTGCGCGCGGCGATCACGGCGGCCTTGCCGTCTTCGACGTCGTTGCGCAGGGCGCCGGCGGATACCGACAGCTGGTCGCCGTAGATGCGCCCGCTGCCGAGGTTGTTCAGGGTGCCTGCGTTGACACGGGTGGTCTGGCCATCGAGCAGGCCGCGGTTGGTCAGGGTGCCGCCGGTGTCGAGGGTCAGGTTGGTGGCGCTCAGCTCGCCGGTGGCGGTGTTGTTCAGGTTGCCGGCTGTCACCTTCAGCGCCTGGCCCGCGACGAGGCGTGCCTGGTTGTCGAGGTTGCCGGCGGTCTGCAGGTCGATGCTGCCGTTGGCCTGCAACTGGCCGCTGTGCACGTAGCTGTCGCTCAGCTTCAGGCTGATGTCGCCCAGGCTCAGGGTCTGGCCGTCGCCGCCCAGGCTCCTGCTGTCGATGCTCAGCTTCTGCCCGGCGATCAGCTTGCCGTTGTGGTTGAGGATGGCCAGGGACTTGCTGGCCGCGCCGTCGAGGATGTTCAGGTTCTTGCTGGAGCTGACCAGCCCGCCGCTGTTGTCCAGCTGGCCGCTGCTGTTCAGGGTGAGGGTTTCGTCGGCGCGCACCGCACCGGACTGGTTGTCGATCTGGCTGGCGCTGAGCGTCAGCGAATGGCCTTCGAGGCCCTGGTCGGTACCCAGGGTGTTGCGGTTGTCGAGGGTACCCGCCGTGACCAGCAGTTTGCCGCCGGCGCGCAGCAGGCTGCCGGCGTTGTCCAGGCGGCCGCTGGCGAGGTCGAGCACGGCGTCGCCCAGGGTCTGCAGCTGCCCGCCACGGTTGTCCAGGCCGCTGGCCTTGATGCGCACGTTGCCTTCGCTGGTCAACAGGCCGCCACGGGCGTTGTTGATTTGCGCAGTGGTGAGGTCGAGGTCGCCCTTGCCGCCGATGAAGCCGGCGCTGTTGTCCAGGTTGCCGCTGGCGAGGATCACTCCGCCCTTGCCGAGCAGGCCGCCGCTGGCGCCGGAATCGGTGTTGCCGATGGCCTGGCCATGGGCGTCGATGCGCAGCAGGCCGGCGGCCTGGACCAGGCCGCCCTGGTTGTTCAGCGCGCCGGTCTGCAGCTCAACACCGTCGCTGGCGATCAGCACGCCATTCTGGTTGTCGAGCGTCGCGCGGTTGCTGTCCAGCTTGAGGTTGCCGGCACTGATCAGGCCGTTGCCGTTGAGCACGCCCTGGCCCGACAGGGTGATCTGGTGCTGGCCCTCGATGCGGCCGTTGCGGTTGTCCAGGCTGCCCTGGGTGGCGTCGACGGCCACGCTGCCGTCCACCGAGCCGAGCGTGCCAGCCTGGTTGCTGATGCTGCCGCCACGGGCCGTCAGTGCGCCTTTGGCGGCGAGGGTGCCGGTGTCGTTGTTGAGCTTGCCGGCGCTGGCGTCGAGCGTGCCGCTGGCGGTGACCTTGCCTTTGGCATTGACCAGCTCGCCGGCTTCCACGCGCGAGTTGCCGGTCGCCGCGAGGGTGCCGGAGGCATTGTCCAGCTTGTCCTTCACCTTGGCCTGGAGGTCGCCCCCGGCAGCCTGGACGGTGCCGGACTGGTTCATCAGGGTGCCTGCGTCCAGCTGCACGCCGCCATTGCCGGCGAGGGTGCCGCCGCTGTTGTCCAGCAGGCCGCTGGTGCTGACGCGCAGGGTACCGGCGCCCGTCTGGAGGATTTCGCCCCGGCGGTTGGAGAGCGACGCGGCATCGATGCCGATCTGCCGCGCGACTGTGCTGGCGCCGTCGAGCAGGGCGTCGTTCAGGCTGGCCTGCAACTGGCCGTTGCTGGCGATGGAGCCGCTGCGGCCATCGACGGAGTTCGCGGTGACCTTCAGGGTGCCGCTGCCGGCGTGTTCGATCCTGCCCTGGCGGTTGTTCAGGTTCAGTGCGCCCAGGGTCAGGTTGGCAGCGTTGCTGGCGATGCGGCCATCGCTGTTGTCCAGGGTGCCGGGGAGGGCGAGGGTCATGTCGCCGCTGCCGGTCTGGATGATCTCGCCCTTGCGGTTGGACAGGTCGTGGGCCTGCAACTGCACGCTGGTGCCGGCCAGCTTGGCCGAATCGGAGGTCAGCTTCTGCGCGATGTTCGCTGCAAGGAGGTTGCCGGCGTCCAGCGTTGCTCCGCTCAGGTCGGCATTGGCGGTGGCACTCAGGCGAATGTTCTGGGCGCTGGCCTGGCCCTGTTTGAGGTCAAGGTCGGCGCCGCCGATCCCGAGATCGCCACCGGCAAGGGTGGCGCCCTGGCTTTTCACCTGCCGGGTGGCGGTGATGTCGAGCCGCCCGCTGGTGCCGATGCTGCCGTCCGCCTGCACGCCGGCGGCCAGGGTGGCCTGGCTGTCGTTGACGATGCCATTGGCGTTCAGGCTGACGTTCTGCTGCGCCGCGGCGATGCCGCTGTTGTGGATGTCGCCGCGGCTGCTCAGGGCGGTGTCGCCCTTGGCGTAGGCCGAGCCGCTGTTGTCGATGCCGCCGTTGCTGTCCAGGCGGACGTTGGCGGTGGCGTTGATCTGGCCGCTGTTGCCAATGCGCCCGTCGGCGCTGATCACCACGTCGCCGGCGCTGGCGCCGATCTGCCCGGCGTTGCGCACGCCGACGCCGGATTCGGTGCCGACCAGCATGATCTTGCCGGCATACATGCCGCCGAGCTGGGCGACGTCGATGGCCACCGAGGGCTTCTCGCCGTTGCCTTCGATGGGCCGTGCGCTGCTGTTGTCGGCGTTGACCTGGTTGGCCCCGGCGGTGACGCGCAGGTCGTTCGCCCAGACGCCGGCGTTGACCTCCACGGAGCGCGCGATCACGTCGGTGAAGTCGGTCTGGCTGGCGTCCAGGCCCTTGCCGGTGATGGCGATGCGGCCGCCGCGCACTTCATAGCCCTGCAACTGGCCGTCGACGATCTGCGCGGTACCGGTGGTGAGGGTAGCGCGGTTGGCGTTGATGAAGCCGCAGCCGTCGCAGGCGATGCCTGCCGGGTTGGCGATCACCACCTGGGCGCGGTCGCCGGCCACTTCCACGTAGCCGCGCAGCTGGCTGGGGTTGCTGCCGTTGACCTCGTTGAGAATCACCCGCGCGGTGCCGTTGGCCAGGTTCTGGTTGCCGTCGATCCAGCCGCCGAGCTGGGTCTGCACACTATTGCGCGAGTTGTTGAGGATCGCGCCCTGCTGGTTCACGTCGAACTGGCTGTAGGTGTTGCGCGAGACGCCCGCCGCGCTGGGCGTCTGGATGTTCACCTGGGGCACGCCGTTGGCGGAGTTGATCACGCCCGGCTGCTGGCCGGGCGGGGCGCCATGGTCGGCGACGATGTCGGCTTGGGCCAGCGGGACGGCCAGGCTGATCAGCCCGAGCGTCGCCATCAGGGCGAAACGCAGTGGGCGCAGGCTGACCAGCAGCGCGGAGCCAACAGCGCCCCGCGGGCCTTCCGTGGTGCCCGGTGCCTTGCCGTTGCTGGTGACGTTCTCGGCAACGACCATGAGTTGGCCGCGAGCCTTGTTGAAGACGATGCGGTGGAGGTGCTTGTTCATACAAATCCCTTTGTCGGTTCAGGGCGCAGGCCGCGGGGCGCGCTCAGAGCTGGATGGCCAGCGGGTGGTCGGAGAACCATGCGCGCCCTTCGGCGGGCATGACCGCGACACCCTGGAACTTCTTGATCCTCAGGCCGCGTTGTTCGCCACGGTGGTACAGCGCCCGGCCGCAGCGGTTGGCGAAGAAGTGCCGCTGCAGGACGCGCGACACCGGAACGGAGTGGCCGAACGGCGCCACCCAGTCGTTGAACCAGATACGCTCGCCGCTGTTCCAGTCGGCGGCCGGCATGCAGATGGCCGGCTGGCTCAGGTAGCGCGCCTCGGCTTCCAGGCTCAGGTTGCTGAAGGCGACGTAGAACACCGGGCGGCCGTTCTGCCGGCCGAGGATGAACTGCCGATGGCTGATCGCCGGCAGCAGCAGGGCGTTGAGCGCGTGCAGCGGGATGTCGCGGTGAGACGCCGAGTGCAGCCACAGCCAGACCGCCGAGCCCAGCGCCTCGGCTTCGCTCCAGGGTTCGTCGAAGAAGCCCGGCGCGGTGATGTCGAATCCGTCGATATGCATGGGCGCCTCCTCAGAAGGACCAGGTCAGGTTGAAGCCGCCGGTGGTGGTGGCGGTGTCGAAGCCCTTGGGCTTGCTGATCGGCTGGCCGACGAAAACGTCGTAGGACACGCCGCGATAACCGCCGCGCAGGCCCAGCACGTAACCGGCCAGGTGAGTGCCGATCAGGTACTTGCTCGACTGCCCGCCGACTTCGCCGTAGTCCACGCCCACGTAGGCTTCCTGGCCGGTCTGGCCGAGCGCCAGGCCGAGGTCGTTGCGGGTCAGCCAGCCCCGGTCGGCGGAGAGGATCTGCTCGCCGTCGAAGCCGCGCACGCTGTAGCGCCCGCCGATGGTGAAGCGGTCCTGGGGTACCAGCGGCGTGCGGTTCCATTGCGCGCGCCAGGTGTTGCTGTAGCGCAGGCGCTGGTCGCCCAGGGCGAAGGGCACGCTGAGTTGGGCTTCGGCGGTGATGATCTTGGAGCGCGAGGTGCCTTCGTCGAAGGGTTCCTCCGGCGCCGCCATGGCATTGCGCGCTCCGGTGCCGCGGCGGTAGCCGGTGCTCAGGTAGAGGGTGGAGGCGCCGATGTATTCGGTATGGGTCAGGCCGAACGACCAGCCGGCCATGCGTCGGCGCTGGATCTCGATCTCGGTGTCGTCGATCCAGTTCTTCGAGCGCCGGCTCCAGCCGCCGATGCTGGCGGTGGTCTTGCGCACGGCGTCGCGGTAGAGCATGCGGGTGAGGCTGATCTCGTCGTTCTTGCTCTCGCCGCTGTAGCTGTAGTCCTGGTTCGCCCCGGAGATCGTCTGGTGGTAGTCGTACTCGCTGGAGGTCACCCCCAGCAGCCAGTAACCGAAGGGCACCGAGTAGTGCAGGGTGTGGCCGCGTGAGCCGCGATCGCCGGAGTCGCCGCCGCCCAGGTCGTGGTTGTAGCTGAAGTAGAACAGGTCGCTGAGGGTCAGGAAGTTGTCGAACGACACCGAGGTGGTGCCCAGGTACTTGCCGGTCTCGTCGGTGCCCGAGTCGTCCACCGAGAGGCTGAAGCGGATCGGGAATTTCTGCCGCCAGGCGATCACCAGGTCGCTTTCGCCGGGCTGCGCGCCGGCGCCTTCGGCGGCGGTGATCTGGATGTCGGCGTCGGCGGTGGGCACCCGCTTGAAGTTCTCCAGCGCCTGCTCGATGTCGCGCAGGTTGAGCAGGTCGCCGGGCTTGGCGGGCACGGTGTTCCAGGCGTTGGCGCGGTGCGAGGTGCCCTCGGCGAAGCGGATCGAGCGGATGCGCCCCGGCACCAGTGTCAGCTCGAGGGTGCCGCTCTTCAGGTCCTGTGGCTGCGCCAGCACGCGGGAGGTGACGTAGCCGCGTTCGATAATCGCGTTCTGGATGCGCTTCATCGTCAGGTTGATGCCGTTGGCGCCCAGGCACTGGCCGGTGGCCGGGTCGTCCTTCAGGTCGGCGGCGCGCAGGGCCCACTGGAATTGCTCGGCGGCATCGCCGGTGAGGGTTATCTGGCGGATCGCAAAGCAGGGTGCCTCGTTGCGCGGCAGGCGGTTGCCTTCCAGGCCGCTGGGTGGCAGCTTCAGGCGCACATCTGGCGAGGGTTCCATCTGCTCGCGCAGCGCGCGATCGCGTTCCTGCTGTTGCAGAAGCTGCTGGGCGGGGAGCGGGTCGGCGGCCAGGGCGGTGGCGCCACTGCACGCGCCCATGGCCAGGGCAGCCAGGTGCAGGGCAGTTCGAAGGGGAAGAGCGATACCCATCCATGGGGCTCGTGGAGCACGGCACGAATCTGCCGAAAGCGCTCTACGGCAAGAGAGAAGAGCCATTTCGCATCCTTGTGAAATATCTTGCAATAACTCGTCGAATTATGACGAAAAGTCCTGAATCCGACCGTGAATCCGTTCTAATCGCTGTAAATCCGTTGATACACCGCTGTCGGATGTGTAACGCGGATATGACAGCTCCGACGGTTCGAGATGAAGGACGGAAATTTTGTTCCGAATGTTTACAGAGGCCTGACGAACGGTCTGAAGTGCTATTGCCGTGATATCACGGGATGCATGGCCGATCCTTATATAGGAGCGAGCTTGCTGGCGAACCGATTCCCCGCGGCGATGTTCGCGAGCAAGCTCGCTCCTACAGAAAGCAGAAGGCCCGCATCAGGCGGGCCTTCTTCGTTCTCGCTCGGGATCAGCTGCTCTGCGGCATCTCGCCCCGCGCCAGGCGCGCATTGATATCGGCGATCACCGCCGGCAGTTCGGCGATGGTGTCGATCAGGTAATGCGGCCGCGAGCCCTCGAACATCTGGCCGATGCGGCGGCGTTCCTGCTCAAGCTTTTCCGCCGGCAGCGCCTTGTACTGCTCGTAGGTCAGGCCCAGGGCGTTGCCCGAGCAGGTCAGCGCCACGGTCCACATGCCGGCGCTGCGGCCTTCGAGGATGCCCGGCCAGGTGTCGTCGACCTTCACGCAGGCCGCGACATCGTTGATCCCCAGGGCGATCACGTTGGCCAGCGCCTGGGCCGGGTACGGGCGGCCGTTGGGCACTTCGTCGGTGGCGACCACATGGTCGGCGACATAGCCGTTGGTCTTGGCCAACGCCACGACCTTCTCCATCACCACCGCCGGGTAGCCGGAACAGGAACCTATCTTCAGCCCGTTCCTGCGCAGGTCGGCGATGGCATCGAGCGCACCGGGAATCAGCGCCGAATGCTCGGCGATCTTCTCGATCTGCAGCGGCATGAAGCGTTCGTAGATGGCGGTGACATCGTCGTCGGTGGGCAGATGACCGAAGGCCGTACGGTAGCGTTCGCCGATGGCGGGGATGTCGCACAGGGTGCGGATGTGGTCCCACTTGCCCATGCCCATCGGGCCGCGGGCTTCTTCCAGGCTGACCTGCACGCCGAACTCGGCGAAGGCCTCGACGAAGATCTGGGTCGGCGCGAAGGAGCCGAAGTCGACCACGGTGCCGGCCCAGTCGAGGATGGCGGCTTGCAGTTGCTGGGGTTGCTGGTAGTGCATGGCGGTGCTCCTGTGAGGGGATTCTTGGTGAAAGGCAGGATGAGCGCGGCCCGCCCGGCGTCATGGCAGGCTCGCGGTGTCACGGGGTGTTCGGGTGGAAAATCAGGCCGTGGAGTCGAACAGCTCGGCGATGATCGGCCGCTTGCGGCGGATGCCCAGGCAGCACAGGTAGTAGTCGATGTGGAACGGGTCCTCGGCGAAGGCGATGGAGCGCGTGCCGGGCCGGTCGGCGTATTCCACCGCCGAGACGAAGCCCACGCCGATGCCGTGCACCACCGCATGGACGATGGCCTCGCGGCTGTTCAGCTGCATCGCGCAGTCCAGCTCCACGCCATGTTGCCGGCAGCCTTCCTCGACCAACTGGCGGGTGCGCGAGGCCGGCTCGCGCAACACCACGCGCTGGCTGGCGATCTCCTGCACGCTGACCGATTCCTGCTGCGCCCAGGGGTGGTCGTCGCGTACCACCGCGAGGATCGGGCAGGTGCGGTAGAGCTGCGTGCTCAGGCGCTGGTCGAACTCCGAGAGGGCGAGGATCGCCACGTCGATATCGAAGTTGTACAGCCGCTCCAGGGTGCCGGCCTCGCTGGTGAAGGAGGTCTCCAGTTCGATGTGCGGGTAACGCTGCATCAGTGCGTAGGTCAGGCTCATGGCGATCGGCGGCGACACCGCGCCGATGCGCAACATGCCCTGCTTGCGCTGCTGGAAGCTCTGCAGCAGTTGCAAGGCTTCGTCCTCCTGGCCGAACAGGCCCTGGGTGATCGCGTAGAGCTGCTCGCCGGCCGGGCTCAGCTCGATGAAGCGCCCGCGTCGATGGAACAGCTCCACGCTGAAGCGCTTCTCCAGGCCGCTGACCTGCTCGCTGATGGTCGGCTGGCCGACGCTGAGCAGCGCCGCGGCCTGGGTGAAGCTGCCGGTGCGGGCCACGGCGTGAAAGGAGCGCAACCACTTGTGGTACTGGTACATGAGGTCTCTCTGTGAGGAAGGCCTGGCTCATTGCCGTGCCCTCAGCGCCGGACGAACAGGGCGACCACCGCGCTGCACACGCAGGCCGTGGTGACCACGATGAAGATCAGCGAAGTATTGCCTGTCGTGTCCAGCATGCGACCGATCAGGGGTTCGGCCAGACCCGCGAAGAGGTAGGAGGAGAAGTTCATGATCCCGGTGGCGGTACCGGCGCGGCGCGCGCCGACCAGGTCCGGGCAGAGCGCCCAGAAGCTCGACGCCGGGCCGTAGACGAAGAAGCCGCAGAGGAACAGCGCGAGCAGGCCGATGCTGCTGTGCGCCGGCAGGCTCCACATCCACAGGCTGGTGAGGGCGCCGAGCACCATGTAGAGCATGATCGCGCGGTAGCGCTTGCTGCCGAACAGGCGGTCGGACACCCAGCCATTGCTCAGTGCGCCGACGGCCATGCCGACCGGCAGGGCGATGGTGATCCACTTCGGGTCGATGAAGCTCTGGCCCTTCTGCCAGTCGGCGCCGAGGAAGTGCACCGGCACCCAGACGATCAGCCCATAGCGCGCAGCGTTCTGGAAGCCCAGCGACAGCGCAGCGACCAGCAGGCGCGGGTTCTTCAGCACCGCCAGGTAGCGCTGCGTCGAGCTTTCCTCTTCACCGTGGGTCGCTTCGCTGGAGCGGTCCTCGGCATTCGCCACGCCGGTGTCGGCCAGCGGCTCGAAGCCCATGTCCTGCGGGCGTTCCCGTGCCACCAGATAGAACACGATGCCGCCGGCGAGCATCAGCAGGACCGGCAGGCGGAAGATCCAGCGCCACTCCAGGTGCAACACATCGATCACCACCACCGAGGTGATGTACGACAGCACCGAGGCGCAGCCGGCGGCGAACACGTAGAAGCCGTAGACCTTGCCGCGCTCGGCGGCGCTCCACCAGTTCGACAGCAGGCGGCTGCCCGGCGCCCAGCCCAGAGCCTGGAAGTAGCCGTTGATGCCCCACGGCAGGATCAGGCTGGCGAAGCCGCCGGCGAAACTGGTGACCCAGTTGGCGCCGCAGGACAGCACCGCGCCCAGGCTCATGATGCGCCGGCCGCCGAACTTGTCGGCGAGGTTGCCGTTGATGGCCTGGCCGATGGCGTACATCCAGAGCATGGCGCTGGAGGCCCAGCCGAGGGTTTCCTTGCTCAGGCCGAACTCGGCCTGGATACCGGGGATGGCAAAGCCGAACGTCTGGCGGCCGGTATAGAAGAACAGGTAGCAGAACATCGCGGCGAGCAGCATGCGCCACTGCGCCACGCGGAAGGGCGACACGGATGACTCAAGGCCAGGCAGGGTTTGTGCACGGTTCATGGTTGTTTTCCTTCTTGTTCGCTCGCGCCGGCGCAAGGCTCGGCGTGTCGGCACTCTTCTTCGGTGCAATAGGTTTTCGGTGCAACAGGAAAAGGCGGCAGCCAGGGCCTCCCGGTAAAGGACGGCCTCAGGCGGCTTGCGAGCCGATGAAGTTGCGGCCGCGGGCGCCCTGCATGGCGAAGTCGATCATCGCTTCGGCTTCGGCTGCGGTCACCCCGTAGTCGCCGAACTCGGTCTTGACCCCGAGGCGATGGAGGAATTCACGCAGGTGCTTTTGGGCGCCCTTCAGGTCGCTGCCGAAGACGCGCTGCAGCACGCGGTCGCGGTCGGCGTCGCGACCCCAGGCCAGGCCCAGCACCAGCGGCAGGGTGAACGAGCAGGCGATGCCATGGGGCAGGCCGTGGCGCAGGGTCATCTCGTAGGAGATGGAGTGGGCCAGCGCGGTCTTGGTGTTGGAGAAGGCCATACCGGCCTTCAGCGCGGCCAGCGCCATGCGCGAGCGCAGTTCACGGTTGCCGAGGTCCTGCTGCAGGCGCGGCAGGCAGTCGAGGATGTCTTCGATGGCAGAGATGGCGAAGGTGTCGGAGATCGGGTTGGCGTTGTGGTTCCAGATCGATTCCAGTGCGTGGGACAACGCGTCCAGCCCGGTGGACACGGTGACCCCGGCGGGCACGCTGAGCATCAGGTCCGGGTCGATCAGCGCCACCTGCGGCCAGGTGCAATCCAGGTGCAGGGAGTACTTCTTCTGTTGCTGCGCGTCCCAGATGGTCGCCCAGGGCGTCACTTCGCTGCCGGTGCCGGCGGTGGTCGGCGCGGCGACCAGTATCTTGTGTCGTGCCGGGACGAAGGGCTTGCCGGCGGCCAGCAGGTCGAGCAGTTCGTCGAAGCGCCCGGACCCGGTGCCGACGACCAGTGCCTTGGCGGTGTCGATGGCGCTGCCGCCGCCGAGGGCGAACACCGTGGTGCAGTCGCCCGCTTCACGCCAGAAGCGCTCGTGCACGTCGCGCAGCCAGGCTACGTCGGGGTTGGGTTGCACGTCGTCGATGACGTAGGCGAGGCGGTCGCCCAGCAGGTGGCGGACGCGTTCGATCAGCCCCAGTTGCGCGGCTTCGGGGAAGGTCACCAGGGCGACCTTGCCTTGGCACAGGTCGGCGATGCGCTCGAGGCTGCCGCCGCCGAAAACGGTGGCGACCGGATTGTGGAATCGGGCAGGCATGGGCAGTTCCTTGTTGTTGTTTGAACGTGCGGCCATGCTCCGGGCCTCGTCGGTTTCGTTCCAATCGATTGATCGCAGGTGGGCATCGGCCTGACCGATAGCGGCGGGTGCGGACATCTGGCGCAAACTCCAGGCATGAGCCTGCCCGGCGCGCGCCCGGAAGGCGCACGCGGCAGGGTTGAAGAGGGCGGGTGGATCAGTGCCGGCCGTTGCCCTGGATGGCGTGGCGCAGGCGGTTGGAGAGCAGGTCGGCGAGCACCACCATGACGGTGATGACGAGGATGCAGGTGGCGGTCTCCTGGTACTTGAACAGCTTCAGGCTGCTCACCAGTTCGAAGCCCAGGCCGCCGGCGCCGACCATGCCGAGCACGGTGGCCGAGCGCAGGTTGACCTCGAAGCGGTAGAGCACCACGGCGATCCACGCGGTGATCACCTGCGGCAGCACGCCGAAAGCGATCACCTGCAACGGCCGCGCGCCGGTGGCCTGCAAGGCTTCGATAGGGCCCTGGTCGATTTCCTCGATGCTCTCGGCGAAGAACTTGCCGAGCATGCCCACGCCGTGCAGCGCCAGGGCCAGTACGCCGGGGAAGGGGCCGAGGCCGACTGCCGAGACGAACACCAGGGCGAGGATCAACTCGTTGATGCTGCGGATGACGTTGAGCAATTGCCGCGTGCCCAGGTACAGCCAGCGGTTGCCGTGCAGGTTGCGCGCGGCGAGGAAACCCAGCGGCACCGCCAGGACGATGCCCAGCAGCGTGCCCCAGAGGGCGATCTGCAGGGTTTCCAGCGCCGGGCGCCAGAGGCTGGGGAGGATGCTCAGGTCCGGCGGCAGCGAGCGACTGAGGAAGTCGCCGATCTGCGGCAGGCCGCTGGCCAGTTCGCTCCAGCTCAGCTGCGCGCCCTCGGCGCTCCAGTGCAGCAGGTAGATCACCGCCAGAACGGCGGCGCCGGTGGTCAGCCAACCGCGCTTGCTGTGTGGCGTCTCGACCATCCACTGATGGCTTCGCAGGTTCATGCGCCGACTCCTGTGCCGCTGGTGTACACCGCGCGAGCCGCCGCCTGGTAGGCGGTCGCCTCGCCGCTTGGGCGTTGCTGGTAGATCCGCTGCAGGGCCGATTCATCCAGTTCCCCGGCGCTGCCGTCGAAGACCACGCGGCCGTTGGCCAGGCCGACGATGCGGTCGCCGAACTCGCGTGCCAGGTCCACCTGGTGCAGGTTGCACACCACGGTGATGCCCAGGGTGCGGGTGGCTTCGCGCAGGTAGTGCATGACCAGCTGCGCGGTCTTCGGGTCGAGGCTCGCCACCGGTTCGTCGGCGAGGATCACCTGCGGCCGCTGGGCCAGCGCGCGGGCGATGCCGACGCGCTGCATCTGCCCGCCGGACAGCGAATCGGTGCGCGCATCGGCCTTGTGTTCCAGCTCCACCCGGCGCAGGCATTCGCGGGCCAGGGCGATGTCTTCGCGGCTGAACAGTTGCAGTACCGAGGCGAGGGTGTCGACGCAGCCCAGGCGCCCGGTGAGCACGTTCTTCAGCACCGACAGGCGCGGCACCACGTTGTGCTGCTGGAAGATCATCGCCACCCGGCGGCGCAGCTCGCGCTGGTCGCGGGGCTGCAGCGCATCGACCCCGGCGACCTGCAGCGTACCGCTGTCGGCCTGCGCCAGGCGGTTCATGCAGCGCAGCAGGGTGGACTTGCCGGCGCCGGACTGGCCGAGGATCACCACGAACTCGCCGGCCTCGATGCGCAGGTCGATCTCGCGCAGCACCGGGTTGTCGCCGTAGCCCTTGGTCAGTTGGGCGACGCGGATCATTTCAGGCTCCGCAGGTCGAGATCGAGCACCTTGGCGGTGTCGCGCACGACGTTGTAGGCGGCGTCGTTGGTGGGCTGGAAGCCGTTGAGTAGGCCCTGGTCGCCCCACGGCACGTCCTTGATCGAGGCGAACGCGGCGACCAGTTTCTTCTGCAGTTCCGGGTCGAGGTTCTTGCGCCAGACCATGGGCGACTCGGGGATGTCGTCGGATGTCCAGACGACCTGGAAGTCATCCTGCTGCACCTGGCCGGCGCTGATCGCGCCGGCGAGGATGCGGTCGGCCACGGCGGCGGCATCCACCTTGCGGTTCTCCACGGCGAGGATGCTGGCGTCGTGGGAGCCGGAGAAGATCACCCGCGAGAACAGCGCCTTCGGGTCATGCCCGGATTGCTCCAGGCCGGCCTTGGGGAACAGGTGGCCGGAGGCCGAGCTGGGGTCGACGAAGGCGAAGGTGTGGCCCTTGAGGTCGTCCAGGCTGCGGATGCCGCTGTCCTTACGGGCGATGATCAGGCTGTGGTAGGCGCTGCTGCCGGTCTTCTTGGTCACCGCCACGGCGAAGGCGTCGGCGCCGGCCACCTGGTTCGCCAGCACGTAGGAGAACGGCCCGAGGTAGGCGACATCCAGCTTGCCGGCGCGCAGGGCTTCGATCACGCCGTTGTAGTCGGTGGCCACGAAAGGCTTCACCGGCATGCCCAGGCGTTCCTGCAGCTGGTCGAGCACCAGTTGGCTGCTCTTGATCATCGCCTGGGAATCCTCGGAGGGGATCAGGCCGACGGTGAGGGCGTCCTGCGCCTGGGCAGTCGAGAGCAGGGCGGAGGCGAAGGCGAGCGGCAGCACGGCGAAGCGGAACAGTCTGGTCAGCGAAGTCATGGCGTTACCCGGAGGTTGTGTTCGGTAGCGCCAAAGCTAGGGCTGTCATGTGACAGTCACGCCATCAGATCAATATGGGTTTGCACGCAAATCCATTGATAGGAGCTATGGATGTCCACCGCCCGCCTGCGTACCTTCCTCGCCGTCGCCCGCCACGCCAGCTTCAGCGCCGGCGCACGGGCCATCGGCCTCAGCCAGCCGACGGCGACCACGCAGATCCAGGGCCTGGAGCGCGAGTTCAACGTCGAGCTGTTCCACCGCCGTGGCCGTCGCATCGAGCTGACCGCCGTGGGCCGCGCCTTGCTGCCCATTGCCCAGCAGATGTCGATGCTCGAATCCGAGGCGACCAACCTGCTGCGCGATTCCGGCCAGCTCAATCGCGGCCAGCTGAAGGTCGGCGCGGTGGGGCCGTTCCATGTGATCGAGATGGTCGACCGCTATCGCCGGGACTATCCGCAGATCGACGTATCGATCCGTATCGGCAACTCGGCGTCGGTGCTCGCCGACCTGGAGAACTACGTGACCGATGTCGGCGTGCTGGCCGGGCTGCATGACGATCCCGCCTTCGTCGCCGAGTTGTATGCGCGGCACCCGGTGATCCTCTTCGCCCACGCCGAACACCCCTTTGCCCGCCACGACGCGGTGTCGGTGCAGGCGCTGCAGGGCCAGCCGCTGCTGCGTCGCGAGCAGGGCTCGACCACCCGCGTCGCCCTGGAGCGGGTGCTCGAAGCGGCGGATGTCACACCGCGCATCGCCATGGAGATCGGCAGCCGCGAGGCGCTGCGCGAGGCGGTGATCCGTGGCATCGGCATCGGCGTGGTGTCCGAGGCGGAATACATCGCCGATCCTCGCCTGAAGGCCATCCGCATCATCGGCGACCCGGTGTTCACCGAGACCTACCTGTACTACCTGGCCGAGCGCCGCAGCAGCCAGGTGATCGCCTCCTTCCTGCGCACACTCGCGCGATAGCACAGCCGCCGGGGCGGGCGTAAGGCTTGTCTTGCGGGGCGGGGGCCGGGTTATCCTGCGGGCCCCGTCGCCGTCACGAGACTGTCATGTCGTCCGCTGCCGAGCAGGCGCTGCTGCGCCGCGCCGATCGAGATTCGCGCAACTCCGCCCAGGTGCTCGGCCTGTGCCTGCCCGCCGACGTGCTGCTCTACCTGTTGCTGCCGATGTACGCGGCGGACTTCGGCGTGACCCTGGTGGAAGCGGGCATCCTGCTGGCGGCCAATCGCCTGGTGCGCATCGTCGGCTACGGCTGGGTGGTGCGTTTCTACGCTCGCCATGGCGACCGTGCCGCCTGCAGCCTGGCGGCGCTGGCGACGGCAGCCTGCGCGCTGGCCTCGGCGACGCTCTCCGGGTTTGCCACATTGCTGGTGTTTCGCCTGGTCTGGGGCCTGTGTTTCGCCACCTTCAACCTCAGCACCCAGACCCTCGCCACCGCTGAGGCTCAAGGCGCTGCGCGGCGCGCCGGGCGCTCGCGGGCAACCTTGTCCATCGGGCCGATGCTGGCCCTGCCGCTGGGGGCGGTGATGGCCCAGGCCGTCGGGCCGCGCAGCGTGTTCTTCGTACTTTGCGTGGCAGCCCTGTGCGGCCTCTGGCGCGCTCGCGCGCTGCCGGCCACGGGGCACGAGATTCCCGTCAGCAGCGGTCGCCGCCTGCGCCTGCCGGACAGCATCGCCACCTGGTCCTTCATCGAAGGCGTGACGCTGGACGGCCTGTTCATCTTCGGCCTGTCGCTCTACGCACAGACCCACCTGGGCGGCACCGGCGTGCTGGTGGCGGGCATCCTGATGGCGGTGCGTTATCTCAGCGAGATGCTCTTCAGCCCCTTCGGCGGGCGACTGGCGGACCGCTTCGGCGCGCTACGCATGCTGGTGATCCTGTCGCTGGCCACCTCGCTGGCGCTGCTGATGTTCGGCAGCTACTGGCTGTTCGTCGGCGCCTTCTTCGTGCTGGTGTTGCGCGCGCTGCAACTGCCGCTGGTGGTGACGCTGGTGGCGCAGCGCAACCCGCAGGCGCGCATCCAGGCGCTGGCCGGCAATGCGGTCTGGCGAGATATCGGCGCCGGGCTCGGGCCGATCCTTGCCGGCGTGCTGCTGCCGCAGGTGCCGGCGATCTGGGCCTACGCCGGAGCGGCGCTGATACTGGCGCTCAGTGCGTTGGGGTGTGCCTGGCGGCGTTGAGCCGACGAGATGCGCGGATTGTTCAAGCGCCGGTGATGCGGCAACGGGAACACTGGTGACTCCCACTTGTACCGGAGCTGCCCCATGCGACACCTCTACGCCCCCGCGTTCTTCCTCGGCTTCATCGGCCTGGCCCTGTACCTGGTCGGTGAAGGCGTTTCGCTGCTCTGTCTGCCGGCGCTGTTGCCGCTGGCGATCCTGCTGGCCTTTGTTGCCGAGCGATTCTGGCCGCATCGAGCGGGCTGGAACGAGAGTCACGGCGATGGCGCCCGCGACCTGATCCATGCGCTGGTCAACGAGACGCTGAACGCGTTGGGCATTGCCGCGATTCCTCTGCTGGCCCTGTGGCTACCGCATTTCGGGTTGTGGCCAAGCGATTGGCCGCTGGTGCTGCAATTGCTGGCGGCGCTGCTGATGGCTGACTTCGGCATCACCCTGGTGCACTACGCCAGCCACCGTTCCGCGCTGCTCTGGCGTCTGCACGCGGTGCACCACAGCGTGACGCGCATGTACGGCTTCAACGGCCTGATGAAGCACCCGCTGCACCAGATGCTCGAAGCCCTGGGCGGCACGCTGCCGCTGCTGTTGCTCGGTGTTCCCGTGGAGGTTGCGGCGTTGCTGGCCTTCGCCATCGCCATCCAGTTGCTGCTGCAGCACAGCAACGTCGACATGCGTATCGGTGTGCTGCGCCATGTGTTCGCCTGGGCGCCGTTGCACCGCCTGCATCACCTGAAGTACGGCACTGCGGGCGACGTCAACTTCGCGCTGTTCTTCAGCTTCTGGGATCGCCTGCTGGGTACCGCGCTGTACCTGCCCGGCTATGAGTTGGCAGAGGACGACGTGGGCATCGGCGACCGGCCGGACTACCCGCTGGCGTACTTCGCGCAGCTCGCCGAACCGTTCCGCCGCGCCGATGCAGCGCACCCGCCGGCGCCATTGCCGGCAGAGCTGCGCCGTGCGCTAGTCGAGTAGCCGCAGCTTCAGTTGGCGCAGCGTCAGGTCGGCGCGAATGCCGAACTGGCTGCGCACGCTGCGGGAGAAGTGCGCGGAGTCGGCGAAGCCCGCCGCAATGGCGGCGCTGGTCAGGCTGTCGCCGGCCATGGCCAGACGCAGCGCCTGGCGCAGCCGCTGCCAGAGCACCAGGCGACGTACCGATAGCCCCAGTGTGCCGCTGAACAGCCGCTCCAGTTGGCTCAACGATAGCGCGGCTTCTTCGGCCAGCTCCTGGGCGGGCAGGGCACCATCGTCCAGGGCGCGGATGCGTTGCAGGGCCTTGCCCAGGCGCGGGTCGAGTGCACGGCGAGGCAGGGCTTGCAGTTGCGCGGCGAGCGCTGGCAGGTCCGGCCCGGTGGCTCGGCAGACGCGCTCCAGGTCGGTCAGCTCGAAAGCCAGCGGTTCGGCGAAGAGGGTGATGACGGGCTGCTCGCTGGCCTGGATGGCATGGCGCCGGTTCGACGGAATGACCAGCAGCGACCCTCGCTGCGGTTGCTCGTCCACCAGCGCCTGCACCTCGTCTGCGCGAGCCATCAGCAGCTGATGCGCGTAGTGCGCGTGTGGGCGGGCGTGGCCGGTGGTGCCGGCGACCAGGCAGAAGTCCGCGCCCAGCCACAGCTCGCCTTGCCAGGCCCGTTCAGTCGGCTGCATGGCGTGCCAGCCATTCTTCGCGGGTCAGCTCCCAGGTTTCCCGCGGCAGCACGCCGCTGACGAAACGGCCTTCGCTGCTGTCGATGCAGCGCATGCCTTCGCGTTCGGAAATGCGCCGCGAGCCCTGGTTGACGATGGCCTTGGGCACCTGCATGAGCGGCCGCTCCAGGGTCAGGAACCAGTAGCGGGTGACCGCTTCGCAGGCCTCGGTCATGTAACCCCGGCCTTGCCACCTCGGCGCGAGCCAGAACCCCCGGTGATTGCCGGGTTGGTCGAAGAGGGAAATGCTGCCGATGGCGTCGCCGGGTGCGCTGGCCAGGCGGATCATCCAGTGCCACTCCTCGCCGCGCGCCATTGCCGGCAGCGCCAGGTCGCGCACGTAGGTCAAGGCACCGTCATCGGGATAGGGCCAGGGCACGCGGCTATCCAGATAACGCACCACTTCCCAGTGCGGGAAAAGGTGCTGGATGGCGTCGGCATCCGCCAGTTGCAGGGGCGTGAGCAGCAGACGCTCGGTACGCAGGGTGGGCAAGCTATCCATGTCGAGGTCCTGTGTGCGGACGAGCAGTCTGCGGCTTTTCGCTCGCCCTTGGCCAGCCGGATGACGCGCCCGGTCCGAATGGTCGGGCGACCCCGCACGGATTTCCTACACTCCCATTCCGGCCGGCGCCTTTGTCCCGGCCCACTGAAGAGAGGTTGTCATGGCCCGCATTGTCAGAATCCACCAATACGGTGACGCCAGCGTCCTGAAACTGGAGGCGGTGGACGTGCCCGCGCCAGCGGCGGACGAGGTACAGATCGCGGTCAGGGCCTTCGGCCTGAACCGCGCCGAAGTGATGTTCCGCAACCACGCTTACCTGCAGGAAGCCGAGTTCCCCAGCCGCCTGGGCTACGAGGCCGCTGGTGTGGTGAGCGCCGTGGGGAGTGCCGTGAAGAATATCGAGGTGGTCGATGCGGTGAGCCTGATCCCGCCGCTGGATATCGCCCGCTGGGGCACCTACGGCGAAGTGGCCAACGTGCCGGCGTACCTGGTGGTGAAGCATCCGCAGAACCTCAGCTTCGAACAGGCCGCCGCGTCCTGGATGCAGTACGTCACTGCCTGGGGTGCGCTGGTGGAGCAGGCGAAGCTGTCGAAGGGCGAGTTCGTGCTGGTCACCGCCGCGTCCAGCAGTGTCGGCCTCGCCGCTTTCCAGATCGCCCGCATGGTGGGCGCCACCTCCATTGCCGTCACCCGCACCCAGGCGAAAAAACAGGCGCTGCTGGAGGCGGGTGCCGATCACGTGATCGTCAGCGACGATGAAAGTATCGTCGAGAAGGTCATGGCGCTGACCGACGGGCAGGGCGCCCGCGTGGTGTTCGACCCTATCGGTGGTCCCGGTTTCGAGGTGCTCACCCAGGCCATGGCCCGCGGCGGCATCCTCCTCGAATACGGTGCGCTGAGCCCTGAACCGACGCCGTTCCCCCTGTTCACCGTGCTGGGCAGGAGCCTGACGCTGAAGGGTTACCTGTACGCCGAGATCGTCGCCGACCCGGCGGCGCTGCAGCGCGCCAAGGCATTCATCGTCAAGGGGCTGGAGTCCGGTGCGCTGCGCCCGGTGATCGCGCGGACCTTCCCGCTGGAGCAGATCCAGGACGCCCATCGCTTCCTGGAAGCCAACCAGCAGGTGGGCAAGATAGTCGTCACGGTGTGACGCGGGATGCAAGGCCGCGGGCGCCCGGTATTTTGCTGGCGGTGATCCACGGGGCCCGAACAGTGTCGCCGCCACATCCCCCCGCTGGTTTTGGCGTCCCAGCGCCTGCGCATCGAACACCAGCGCCTTGTCTCGGTCGGCTGGCCCCGTTCAGGCTGCGCTGTGCTGGGCGAAGGCGAGGTGGTAGCCGTTGCAGTCGCGCACGCCGAACTCCCGCGAGCCGTAGGGCATGTCCTGCAGGGGCCAGGCGATCTGCGCCCGCTCCTTTACCGCGTCGTAGTAGCGCTGGATGTCGGCCAGTTGCAGGTAGAGGGTGCCGGAACAACCTGCCTCGCTGCCCCACAGGTCCTGCGCGGTGAACAGCAGGCGGCAGTCTTCCAGCTGCACGGTGAGCGTCCCCTCGGCGGAGTCGGTCACGGCAAAGCCGAGCATGTCGCGGTAATGCTCGCGGGTGAGTTCCAGGTCGTGGCAGCGCAGCAGCAGGGTCAGCGGCATGGGAAATCCGGAGGTGGGAGCGAAATCCGGATGATGGCACGGCCTGGGCCGGTCGTCAGCGTGGAATGACCTGCCAGCGGAGAACCAGGGCCGCGGCGAAGTGCAGGTCTGCCCGTGGAGGGCGAAAGGGCTTACTTGCGCAGGACGTAGATGCGTACCCCATCCACGCCGGGGATCACGTTGCAATGGTGGATCTGGGAGAAACCCAGGCGCTGGAATTCACGTTCCAGGGCGCGCGCATTGGCGAAGTCGGGGCCGATGGGGTGCGGGTCCGAGCCGCAGGGGCAGGGCTGTGTGTCGTCGAGCGAATTCGAATGGCCGATGCGGGCGAACAGGATCACGCTGTCGCGCGTCACCGGAATCCATTGGTTCAGCAAGCGGACGTTGCGGCTGTTGCAGGCGGTCCGGGGGATTTCCGGCAGCAGCAGGCAATCGACCGAGCCCTTGCGCAGTTCTGCGCCCTCCAGCGGCGCCGGCAGGTCGCGGATCCGCCGTTTCATCGCTTCGGGCAGCTTGCGGTGGGCGTCGGCCAGCGAGTCGCCCGACGGGCAGGTCGCGACGATGATGCGGTTGCTGTGTTCCAGCAGCACGGGCCAGGAGGCGCCGGGCGACTGCGAGACTTCCAGCATCAGGATGGGCTCCTCGGCCATGCGCAGGGCCAGGCGCAGCAGACGCTTCTCCCGCCACTGGCGAATCCGCTGGCAAAGTCCGCCGCCGGACGAGCCGCGGGCGGGGGCATCGGTCTGGTGTCGGGAGGAGGGGGTGAACAGGCGCTGGGGATCGTTCATGGATAGGGACTCGTCAGTTACTGTCCATTGTCGAATCGAGCGATCAAGGTCTCGTCAAGGACATGTGAAAAAGACGTGGAGGAGGATTTTTCGTGAGCTGTTGCCCGGGCATTCAGGCGAGCGGTTCCGGATCCTGGACAATTCACGAATCCCGCAGCTTATTTTGACGATTTCTTTTCCTTCCCCCTTGTAGTGTCCCGCCCGGATGCCGGCACCGGCGCCGACTTGCGCCGCGTTGTGCTGCGCAGGAAAGACTTCTACAAGGACACCCCATGCAACTCTTCCGCTCGGCTCCGACGCGCTTCCTGGCGCTGGTCGCCTTGCTCTGGCTGATCGTCTTCTTCCTGACCCGATCGGCCCTCCTGGTCGGCCATCTGCCCGAGGTGGGCGCGGCCCATGTGGCGGTCTTCGCCATTGGCCTGCTCTACGACCTCAGCTTCCTGGTCTACGCCCTGTTGCCGATGGGTGTGGTCCTCCTGCTGATGCCCGCTCGGGTCTGGCGCAGCGCCAGTTGGCGCTGGCTGCTGGCGGCGATGCTGTTCACCAGCGTCTACGTGATGCTCTTCACGGCGGTGGCCGAGTGGCTGTTCTGGGACGAGTTCGGGGTGCGCTTCAACTTCATCGCAGTCGACTACCTGGTGTATTCCGACGAGGTGCTGAACAACATCCTCGAGTCCTATCCCATCGGCCTGTGGCTGAGCATCCTGGCGCTGCTTTCGCTGAGCGTGACCCTCGCGCTGTTCAAGGTCCTGGGTCGCCTGCGTGACGCCGAGGTGCCGCCGCTGTCGCGCCGCCTGCTGGGTTGCGCCGGCCTGGTGGCGATGGCGCTGGCGGCCGGTGTCCTGGTCGACCAGGATGCCCCGCGCGGCCAGGATGGCAATACCTATGCCCGCGAGCTGGCGAGCAACGGGCCGTACCAGTTCTTCGCTGCGTTCCGAAACAACGAGCTGGACTATCCGCAGTTCTACGCGACCCTGCCGCCCGAGCAGGTCACGCAGCGCATCCGCTCGGAACTGGCCGAGCCCAATGCGCGCTTCACCGGCACCGGGCCGATGGACATCCGCCGGAGCATCGCCAGCGAAGGGGCGCCCAAGCGCTACAACATCGTCCTGGTGACCATCGAGAGCCTGAGCGCCAAGTACCTGGGCAGCAACGGCGACGAGCGCGACCTCACGCCCAACCTGGATGAGCTGCGTCGCAACAGCCTCTACTTCAACAACTTCTACGCCACCGGCACCCGTACCGACCGTGGCCTGGAAGCCATCACCCTGTCGATCCCGCCCACCCCGGGTCGCTCCATCGTCAAGCGTGTCGGCCGCGAGAGCGGTTTCGCCAGCCTCGGTCAGCAGTTGAAGAACGTCGGCTATGACGCCGTGTTCCTGTATGGCGGTCGCGGCTATTTCGACAACATGAACGCCTTCTTCGGCGGTAATGGTTATCGCATCGTCGACCAGTCCAGCGTCCAGGAGTCGGACATCCACTTCAAGAACGCCTGGGGCATGAGCGACGAAGATCTCTACGCCCAGGCGATCAAGGTCGCGGACGAAGACCACGCGCGCCAGCAGCCCTTCCTGCTGCAACTGATGACCACCTCGAACCACCGCCCCTACACTTACCCGGCCGATCGCATCGACATCCCCTCGGGCGAGGGGCGTGACGGCGCGGTGAAGTACACCGACTACGCCATCGGCCAGTTCCTCAAGGCGGTGAAGGGCAAGCCTTGGTTCGACAACACCCTGTTCGTGTTCGTCGCCGACCACACCGCGGGCAGCGCCGGCAAGGAAGACCTGCCCGTGGCGAACTACCAGATCCCGCTGTTCATTTACGCGCCCAAGTTGCTGCCGGCCGGGGAACGCCCGGAGCTGGCCAGCCAGCTGGACCTCGCACCGAGCCTGCTGTCGATCCTCAACCTGAGCTACACCTCGACCTTCTACGGCCGCAACCTGATGGTGCCGAACGCCTTGCCACCGCGCGTGGTGATTGGCAACTACCAGCACCTGGGCCTGTTCGACGGCCAGGACCTGGCGATCCTCAGCCCGCGCGGCGAACTGCGCCGGCACAACCAGGCCCTGGGGGCGAGCACGGAAGTGACGGCGCAGGCGGACGACCCGCTGGTGGCGCGTGCGATCAGCTATTACCAGTCGGCCAGCTACGGTTTCACCCATCACCTGCTGGACTGGAAGCCAACCGCAGGGCAGTGAGACCAGGGCCGTCGTCACGGCCCTGAACCTGCTGCAGGTTGCTGTCAGGTTCCATGGAGCTCTGCCCTCCAGGGCGCCAGTACTTCCTGCCTTTTTCCTCCCCTGCGGCCACCCTCGGCCGCGCTTTGCTCTCCCTTGAAACTGAAGATCTGCGAGATTCTTTTGTACGTCTGTACAGAAAATTCTTGCGTGGCGGATTTCTTGTTGCTAATAATCTGTACGACTGTCCAAAAGTGATTCGATAGAAGTCTCCGGGCAGTCGCGTTGAGTGGATAAAAACAAACAGAAGACCCCAGGCCAAACTTCGCTTCATGCCTGTACGGTCGTACAAAACTCAAGTGTCTTGCGAGGTGTGGGATGAAGGAAAAGCAACCTGGGGAGTCATCCTCCGGCGTAACCCGTCGTGACCTGGTGAAAGGGACGATGGGGCTTTTGTGGGCCGGCGTGTTGCTGGGCGGCTTGCCGCTGCCGGCATTCGCCGAGCCGAAGAAGGGCGGGCGACTGGTATTCGGCCTCGCCGGCGCGTCGACCACCGACAGCCTGGATCCGGGCCTGGCCGAAGACGACTTCATGATGCTGCTGAGCCAGGCGCTGCGCGGCAACCTGGTGGAGATCGACAGCAGCGGCAACGCCATTCCCGAACTGGCCGAGTCCTGGGAGTCCTCGCCGGACGCCAGGGTCTGGACCTTCAAGCTGCGCAGTGGCGTGCAGTTCCACAACGGCAAGCCCTTCGTCGCCGATGACGTGGTGGCCACGCTCGACTACCACCGCAAGGACGGCTCCAAGTCCCTGTCCAAATCGATCGTCTCGCAGATCGACGAAGTGAAGGCGGTCGATGACTCGACGGTGCGCGTCAGCCTCAAGGGCGGCAACGCCGACTTTCCCGTGCTGATGAGCGACTACCACCTGAGCATCCTGCCGCGTGGCGCTGACGGCCAGGTGGACTGGCGCTCCGGCGTGGGCACCGGCGGCTACATGCTCAAGGAGTACAACCCCGGTGTCCGTGCCTTCGTAGTGCGCAATCCCAACTACTGGAAGCCGGGCCGGGCGCACGTCGAGGAGGCAGAGCTGATCGCCATCGCCGACTCCGTGGCGCGCCAGAACGCGCTGCTCACCGGCAAGGTCAACGTCATCAACCGCGTGGAGATCAAGACCTTGTCGCTGCTGCAGCGCAGCAACAAGGTACGCATCGCCGAGGTCACCGGCCTGAACCACGCGACCATGCCGATGATCGCCAAGGTCAGCCCGTTCCAGGACAACAACGTGCGCCTGGCGCTCAAGCACGCAGTGGACCGCGAACAGTGGGTGAAGTCGATCCTGCGCGGCCACGGCAGCGTTGGCAACGACCACCCCATCGGCCGCCAGCAGAAGTACTTCAACAGCGAGCTCGCCCAGCGCCAGTACGACCCCGACAAGGCGCGCTTCTACCTCAAGCAGGCCGGGCTGGACAGCCTGGATATCAGCATCAGTGCCGCCGACGCGGCCTTCGCCGGGGCGGTGGATGCCGGCGTGCTGTTCGAGGAAAGCGCGCGCAAGGCCGGCATCAACCTCAAGGTGGTGCGCGAATCCAACGACGGTTACTGGATCAACGTCTGGTCGAAGAAGCCGATGTGCATGTGCTACTGGACCGGCCGCGCCACGCCGGACTGGATCTTCAGCCAGATCTACGCCAGCGGCGCTTCCTGGGGCGACACCCAGTGGAACAACGAGCGCTTCGACAAGCTGATGCTGCAGGCCCGCTCCGAGCTCGACGAGGCCCGGCGCAAGGCCATCTACTGGGACATGCAGGCGATGCTGCACGATGAGGGCGCCACCGTGGTACCGATGTTCATGAACCACATCATGGGCATGGGCAACGACGTGGTGACGTCGCCGACCGTGGCCGGCGACATGGCCCTGGACGGCATGCGCGCCATCGAGCGCTGGTCGCTGGCGTGAAGCGGGAGAACGGGATGAGCAACCTCGACTGGCATTCGGTCAGCGCGGACGACACGCGCAGCCTGCGCAACGTCTTCGGCACCTTCATGACCGGCGTCACCATCGTCACCACCCGCGAGGCCGACGGAACGCCCCGCGGCTTCACGGCGAACTCCTTCACGTCGGTCTCGCTGAGCCCGGCACTGGTGCTGGTGTGCATTGCGAAAAGCGCCGGCAGCCTGGCGGTCTTCAGTGCGGCCGAACGCTTCGCCGTCAACATCCTCGGCGACTGGCAGCGCGACCTGTCGAACCGCTTCGCCGGGCGCTCGGCCGACAAGTTCGCCGGGGTCGAGCTGTTGTCCTGCGAGGCCGACGTGCCGTGCCTGGCCGACAGCCTCAGCGTGCTCAGCTGCCGGCGCCACAGCCTGGTGGAAGCGGGTGACCACGTGATCCTGATCGGCGAGGTGCAGCGCTACCGCAGCAGCGTCGGCAGCCCGCTGGGCTACTTCCGCGGCAGCTACATCGACTTCGCCGAAGGCGCCAAGGCCATCCAGGTGGAGCGCGGCAGTGCGCTCAAGGTCGGCTGCCTGATCGCCCGCGACAACGGTGTGCTGCTGGTGCGCGAGCCGGGCCAGGAGCACTGGAGCATCCCGGAGGTGTTCTGGCGGGCCGGGGTAAGCCAGAAGGCGGTCATCGATGAGGTCTTCCGCCGGGTCGGCCTGGTGGGCGAGGTGTCGTTCATCTACTCGATGTTCGAGGAGGCGGGCGACGACTTCACCCGCCTGATTTTTCGCGCGGACGCCAGCGCCGAACTGGCGCTGGCCAGCGACGCCGGGCGGGAAGTGCGTGTCTTCCGTGCCGAGGACGAGCCCTGGCTGCTGGTCCGCGGCGACTACTGCATCAGCATGCTCCACCGCTTCTTCAGCGAGCGGCAGGCCGACAGCTTCGGCATCTACTGCGACACCGCCGATGGCGGACGAATTGCCGGCATCGCGGGCAAGCCCGTGCATTGGCTGGACTGGAAACACTAAGACACACCGAGTGGACAACAACATGGAATTCAACCATTTCCTCAGCTCCTACCTGCCCGATCCGGATGCCTCCGGCAAACAGCTCTACGTGCACATGGTCGAGCAGGCCGTGGTGGCGGAAGAGGTCGGCTATGCCGGCATCTCCATCCCCGAGCACCACCTGATCAACATCCTGCTGGTGCCCTCGCCGCTGCAGATGGCGGTGAAGATCGCCGCGGTCACCCGGCACATCGAACTGGCTACCTCCATCGCCGTGCTGCCGATCCGCGACATGCGGGTATTCGCCGGCGAAGTGGTGCAGGCCGATGCCCTGTGCGACGGCCGGCTGGTGCTGGGCGTGGGGCGCGGCGCCTTCAAGTACGAGATCGAGATGCTCGGCGTGCCGATGAGCGAGACCCGCGAGCGCTTCGACGAATCCCTGGCCGTGCTGCAGGCCCTGCTGACGCGCAAGGAAGTGAGCTGGGACGGCAAGTACTACCAGTTCGGCCCGCTGACCGTGATGCCGCGCCCCGAGCGGGAAATTCCGCTGGTGGTGGCGAGCATGGCGCCCGAGGGCATCCAGGCCTGCGCGCGCCAGGGCTTCTCGGTGCAGACCACGCCGCTGAGCGGCGACCACCGGATGCTGCTGGACCAGGTCAACGCCTTCCGCCGTGGCAAAGCCGAGGCGAAAGCGAAATCCGCCAGGCGCGCCCGGCTGTCGCTGCAGCGCGCGACCTATCTCGCCCGCGATGAAGCCGACGCCCGCGAGAAGCTGCAACTGGCCTACGAGTACTACCGGCGTTTCGACAACGTGTTCACCGGGCCGGGCATCGTCCATGGCGGTGGCATCGAGGCGCTGCCACGCCAGCAGTCCATCGAGGAGCTGGGCAGGAACCTGCTCATCTGCACCCGCGAGCAGATGATCGATCAGCTTTCCGCCTATGCCGAGGCGGGCATCGACGAAGTGATCATGACCGCCAACTTCGGCCAGTCCCAGGAAGACAGCCTGGACATGATGCGGCGCTTCGGCGAGCAGGTCATTCCGCACTTCAGTTCCCGCTCGAACCAACCCAACCTGAACAAGAGGACCGGCTGATGCCCCTGCTTACCGTAGAACTCTTCCCCGGACGCACCCCTGAAAAGAAGCGCGAGCTGATCCAGGCGCTGACCGACACCTACCTCCAGGTCTGCGGCGGCAAGGCCCAGGCGGTCACCATCCTGCTCAAGGAGGTGGACCCGGCCGACTGGGGCGTAGGCGGCCGCAGCTACGCAGAGATCATCGCAGAAGCAAAGGCCCAGGGCTGAGGAGGCGCGTGATGAGCAAGGCAATCGATTGCGCCTATGTGGTGGACGGGCAGGGCCCCGCCCTGGTGATGGTGCACGGCATCGGCGCGCGCAAGACCGGCTGGGACAAGGTTACCGAGGCGCTGAAGGACAGCTTCACCTGCATCCGCTACGACCTGCGCGGCCACGGCGAATCGCCGCTGCCGACCGAGGGCTTCGGCCTGGAAGAGCTGGTGGAGGACCTGGAGGCGCTGCGTGCGCGGCTGGGCATCGAGCAGATGCACATCATCGGCCATTCCCTCGGCGGGATGATCGGCCCCGCCTATGCGCACAAGTATCCGCAGCACGTGCTGAGCGTCGGGCTGCTGTCCACCGCGGCATTCCGCTCGCCGCAGGACAGCGAGAATGTGCGCAAGGTGGTCCGCGCCATGGAAGAAAAGGGCATCGGCCCGGTGCTGGATACCCTGACCCAGCGCTGGTTCACCGAGAACTTCTGCGCGGCGCATCCGGAGGTCATCGAATGGCGCAAGCAGCAGGTGATGGACACGCCGGCCGAGGTGTTCCTCAACGTCTTCCACATCTACGCGGAGACCGAGATGGCGCCCTGGCTGCATGAAGTGAAGCAACCGTGCCTGGTGCTCACCGGCGAGTTCGACGGCGGCTGCAATCCGGGCCTGAACCGGCAGATCGCCGAGGCGTTGCCGCACTCGCAGCTGGTGGTACTGCCGGACCTCAAGCACGCCATCCTGATCGAAGCGAGCGACCAGGTGGTGCCCCACCTGAAAGCCTTCCTGGACAAGGCCTCGCACTAACGCCTGCCGATACGCCGGAGGAGGGTGGGCACTGCCCAACGCTCCCCGTAACCGCCCAGAACCATAAGAACAACAACTGCCCAACCGATCAGCAGGTCGATACCATGGCTCTGATTTATCCCATTCTCTTGCGGCGCATTCTTCTCGGAGCCCTGACCCTGTTGGGCGTCTCCGCACTTATCTTCGCGGCGGTGCAGCTGCTGCCCGGCGACATGGCGCAGAAGCTGCTCGGCCAGTCCGCCACGCCCGAGGCGCTGCATGCCCTGCGCCACGAGCTGGGGCTGGACCAGCCCGCGCTGAGCCGCTACCTGCACTGGCTGCTGGGCAGCCTGCAGGGCGACTTCGGCACCTCGCTGTCCAACGGCCGGGCGGTGTCCGAACTGATCGGCCAGCGCCTGCTGAACACGCTGTTCCTGGCCGGCTACACGGCACTGATCGCGGTGCCGCTGGCGCTGCTGCTGGGGCTGTTCGCGGCGCTCTACAAGGACTCGTTCTATGACCGGGTGGTGAACATCGTCTCCCTGGCGGCGGTGTCGCTGCCGGAGTTCTTCATCGGCTACATCCTGATCCTCTGGCTGGCGGTGAAGCACCCGCTGTTTCCTTCCATCGCCGACGTACCGGCCTCGGCAAGCCTGCTCGAGCACCTGCAGGCGGCCTTCCTGCCGGCGCTCACGCTGACCCTGGTGATCACCGCCCACATGATGCGCATGACGCGCATCGCGGTGCTCGACCTGCTGCAGCTGCCATACATCGAGATGGCCCGGCTCAAGGGCCTGTCGCGGCTGAAGATCGTCCTGCGCCACGCGTTGCCCAACGCCTGGGCGCCCATCGTCAATGTCATCGCGGTGAACCTCGCGTACCTGATCACCGGCGTGGTGGTGGTGGAGGTGGTGTTCGTCTACCCCGGCCTCGGGCAACTGATGGTTGACTCGGTGATCAAGCGCGACGTCATGGTGGTCCAGGCCTGTTGCTGCATCTTCGCGGTGGTCTACATCGGCATCAATCTGCTCGCCGACGTGCTGTCCATCGTTACCAATCCGCGCCTGCTGCATCGCCAGTGAGAACGAGCCGATGAATGCCTTGATCGCAACCTTCAAGCAGATGACCTGGACCGCCCGCATCGGCCTGCTGATCATCCTTTTCTACACCTTCCTCGCGCTGTTCGGCCCGCTGGTGGCACCCTTCGGCGAGACCGAGATCGTCGGCGGCGAATACGACCCCTGGAGCGCGCAGCACTGGCTGGGCACCGATGCCCTGGGGCGCGACATGCTCTCGCGGGTGATCTTCGCCGCGCGCAACACCATCGGCATCGCGCTGCTGTCCACCGCGCTGGCCTTCTTCATCGGCGGTTCTCTGGGGCTGATCGCCGCTGCCATGGGCGGCTGGGTGGACAGTGCACTGTCACGCCTGGTGGACGTGCTGATGGCGGTGCCGCAGCTGATCTGCGCGCTGCTCCTGCTGACCATCTTCGGCACCAGCATCGCCAACCTGGTGTTCGTCATCGCCCTGGTGGACGCCACGCGTATCTTCCGCCTGGCGCGCTCGGTGTCGCTCAACGTGGTGGTGACCGACTACATGGAGGTGGCCCGGCTGCGCGGCGAAGGGCTGTTCTGGCTGGTGGCGGTGGAACTGCTGCCCAATGTGCGGGCACCGCTGGTGGCGGAATTTGGCCTGCGCTTCTGCTTCGTGTTCCTGACCATTTCCTCGCTGTCGTTCCTTGGCCTGGGGTTGCAACCGCCGCTGGCGGACTGGGGCAGCATGGTCCGCGAGAATGCCTCGCTGATTTCCTTTGGCGACCTGACGCCATTGATCCCTGCCGCCGCCATCGGCGTGCTGGCGATCGCCGTCAACTTCGTTGCCGACTGGTTCCTCGCCCAGCGGCGATGACCGTCCTGCCCACCTATTGTCCGAGGACACGCAGCATGAGCGAACCCCTACTGAAGATTACCGGCCTGCGCATCGAGGCCGACGGCGCGGACGGCTGGAGCGAGATCGTCCACGGCATCGACCTGCAATTGCAGCGCGGCAGGATACTCGGCCTGGTCGGCGAGTCCGGCGCCGGCAAGTCCACCATCGGCCTCGCCGCCATGGGCTACACCCGCGACGGCTGCCGCATCAGCGGCGGCGAGATTCTCTTCGACGGCATCGACCTGCGCCAGGTGCCCGAAGCGCTGCATCGCGAGCTGCTCGGCGCGCGCATCGCCTATGTGGCGCAGTCCGCGGCGGCGAGCTTCAACCCGGCGCACCGGTTGATCGACCAGCACTGCGAGAGCGCCCTGGAGCACGGCCTGGCGCCCCGTGAACAGGCGCGCCGGGATGCGGTGGCGCTGTACCGGAAGATTTCCCTGCCCGAGCCCGAGTCGATCGGCGAGCGCTATCCGCACCAGGTGTCAGGCGGCCAGTTGCAGCGGATCATGACGGCCATGGCGATGTCCTGCCGGCCGGACCTGATCATCTTCGACGAACCGACCACGGCACTGGACGTCACCACGCAGATCGACGTCCTGCTGACCATCCGCGAGCTGGTCCGCGAGTTCCAGGTGGCGGCCATCTACATCTCCCACGACCTCGCCGTGGTGGCGCAGATGGCCGACGAGGTGATGGTGCTCAAGGATGGCCACATGGTCGAACGCGGCGACAAGCGCCGGGTGATCGCCGAGCCGCAGGCGGACTACACCCGCTCGCTGTGGGCGGTACGCAACCTCGCGTGTGAGGCGCGTCCGCCGGTGGCCGCCGACCAGCAACCGCTGCTGGAGTTGCGCGGCATCCGCGCCGGCTACGGCAACAAGCAGGTGCTCGACGACGTGTCGCTGAAGGTCTTTCCGGGGCGCACGCTGGCCATCGTCGGCGAGTCCGGTTCGGGCAAGTCGACGCTGGGGCGCTGCATCACCGGGGCCTTGCCCAGCCGCGAGGGCAGCATCCTGTTCCAGGGCAGGCCGCTCGCGGGGCATTACGCCAAGCGCAGCCGGGACGAGCTGCGTTCGATCCAGATGATCTACCAGATGGCCGACACCGCGCTGAACCCGCGCCACCGCATCGGTGACATCGTCGGGCGACCACTGCAGTTCTATGGCGGCCTCGATGCTGCCCGGCGCGAAGAACGAACCCGTGAATTGCTCGATGCCGTGGGCCTGGAACCCGGCCGCTTCATGGCCCGGCGGCCGGGCGAACTGTCCGGCGGGCAGAAACAGCGGGTGGGCATTGCCCGCGCCCTGGCGGCGGACCCGGCGGTGATCGTCTGCGACGAGATCACCAGCGCCCTCGACCAGCTTGTCGCGGAGGGCATCCTGCGGCTGATCGACGACCTCAAGCAGCGCCTGGGCATCACTTACCTGTTCATCACCCACGACCTGTCGGTGGTGAAGTCCATCGCCGACGACGTGCTGGTGCTCAAGGCTGGCCGCGTCGTCGATTTCGGCGACAAGCAGCGGGTGTTCACGCCGCCGTGCGACAGCTACGTCACGCGCCTGCTCGACAGCATGCCGCAGATGGACCCGGACTGGCTCGACGGCCTGTCGCAACGGGGCGTTGCCTGAACTCATTTCCGCTCAAGGAGCAAACCATGACCGCAACAACCCTGCAGGACTGGAGCGAGCGCGCGGCAACGCTCGCCATCGAAGGTCGCTGCTTCATCGACGGCGACTACTGCAGCGCGCAGGACCTGCGCACCTTCGACAAGGCCAGCCCGCTCGACGGGCGCCGCCTGGCGGCCATCGCACGAGGTGGCGCAGCTGACATTGAGCGTGCCGTGGCCAGCGCGCGCCGGGTATTCGAGGCCGGGCACTGGTCGCGCATGGCACCGGTGCAGCGCAAGCGCATCCTGATCCGTTTCGCCGATCTGCTGGAAAGCCACGCCGAGGAGCTGGCGCTGCTGGAAACCCTCGACATGGGCAAGCCCATCGCCCACTCCCTGGCCACCGACGTGCCCGGCGCGGCCAATGCCATTCGCTGGTCCGCCGAGGCAATCGACAAGGTCTACGGCGAGATCGCCGCCACCGCCGAGGACCAGCTGGGCCTGGTCACCCGCGAAGCCGTGGGCGTGGTTGGCGTGATAGTGCCGTGGAACTTCCCGCTGCTGATGGCCAGCTGGAAGCTCGGCCCGGCGCTGGCGTGTGGCAACTCCGTGGTGCTCAAGCCGTCCGAGCGCTCGCCGCTGACGGCCATCCGTATCGCTCGGCTGGCCTGCGAGGCGGGCATCCCCGTGGGTGTGTTGAACGTGGTGCCGGGCTATGGCGCCGAGGCCGGTGACGCCCTGTCGCGGCACATGGACGTCGACGCCATCGCCTTCACCGGCTCGACCGGCGTGGCCAAGCGCCTGATGGTCGCCGCCGGGCAGTCCAACCTCAAGCGCGTGTGGACCGAGGCCGGTGGCAAGAGCCCGAACATCGTCTTCGCCGATGCGCCCGACCTGCGCGCGGCGGCTATCAGTGCCGCCGCCGCCATCGCCTACAACCAGGGCCAGGTCTGCACTGCCGGTTCGCGCCTGCTGGTGCAGGAGTCGGTGCGCGAAGAATTCCTCGAGCATCTGCGTGAAGCACTGGCCGCGTGGACGCCGAACGACGCCCTTGATCCGACCAGTTGCTATGGCGCACTGGTTGACGCCCAGCATCTGCAGTTGGTGCAGGGCTACATCGCCAGCGGCCTGGAGGAGGGCGCCCGGCTGGTGGCCGGCAGCGGCGAAAGCGAGGGTTGCTACCTGGCGCCGGTGGTCTTCGATGGCGTGCGCAACGACATGCGTATCGCCCGCGAGGAAATCTTCGGCGCCGTGCTCTCGGTCATCAGCTTCAAGGATGCCGAGGAGGCGGTGGCCATCGCCAACGACACGCCCTACGGCCTGGCGGCGGCCTTGTGGACGTCCAACCTGTCCCGCGCGCACCAGGTTTCGCGTGCGCTGCGGGCCGGCTCGGTGTGGGTCAACCAATACTCGGGCGGCGACATGACCGCGCCCTTCGGCGGCTTCAAGCAGTCCGGCAACGGGCGTGACCGTTCGCTGCACGCCTTCGACAAGTACACCGAACTCAAGGCGACCTGGATCAGGCTCTGAATGAACTAACTTTTGACCATGACGGACACGGGGCGGAATAATCCGCCCCAACTGCCAACCTTGGAATCGGCACGCCATGTCACAACAGAAGGTGGCGCAGCAGAAAGCGGCGCAACAGAAAACGAAAAAGGTCTACGACCCTGAATTGCGCCGCGAGGAGATCATCAAGGCTGCCTTCCTCTGTCTGAGCGAGGAGGGCTACGCCAAGCTGTCCGCGCGCAAGGTGGCGGCGCGCGCCGAGATGGCGCTGGGGCACATAAGCTACCACTTCAAGGACATGAACGAGCTGCTGGTGGAGGCCTACAAGTACGCCTCGCACCAGCTCTACGAAGCGACCCGCGCGGGGCTGGTGGCCGAGCCGCGCACGTCCATGGCGCAGCTGGAAGTGTTCCTGCGCAGTGGCTTCACCAGCACCTTTCTCGACCGCAGCTACCTGTCGGTGCGCATCGACCTGTGGTCCGCCTCGCTGTTCCAGGAAGACATCGCCGACACCGAGCGCAAGCTCTACGCCATCTACCGCGAACGCCTGGTGGAAATCCTGCGCAGGATCGCCGAGGAGCGCGAGGTGGGCGCCGAGCGTATCGAGAAGTCGGCCGACGCCATCATGGCCATGCTCGATGGCTTGTGGCTGGACTGGCAGCGTCGGCGCAACATGAAGGCCATTGAGCATGGCATCAGTGCCTGTCTCGATCTGGTGGCGTTCTACATGCCCGAATCCGGACGCTGAGGCACCGCGCGGAATCTCCTGCCCGGGGACGCGGCAGATGACTCGAACCGCCCCTCAGTGAATCGTCGGGAAGCGCGCCTTGACCAGTTCCCGGGCTTGCCAGGTCATCTGGTCCAGCAGGCGATCGCGTTTCTGCTCGGCCTCGCGCATCGCCTTGCTGCCCTTCTGCTTCACCAGATAGGTGTGGATCTGCCGCACTTCCTTGGACTGGTAGATCGGCGCGAGATCCTGCACCGCGACCATGCCGTCGGAACGCCGGTCGCGGGTGTTCAGCAGCACGTGCGGCCCCTGCGCCGCCAGGATACGGAAGCCCATCGCCTCGAAGACCGGCACCTTGCCCGCCGCACAGGCCAGTTCCGCGTGGGGGCGATGCTCGAGCATCTTCTGCAGCATGGCGCGGGCGATACCGCGCCGGCGGTGGCTGGCCTGGACGGCGAGGTAGGCCAGGGTGCAGGCCTGGGGGGCATCCTGGCTCGGCAGGTAGAGGGCGAAACCCAGCACCTGCGATGGGTCTTCATCATCCAGGGCGAGGATTAGCCGCGTGGGACCGTCCGGCGAGCCGTTCATGGCCTGCAGGTACAGGTGCACCTCGAAGCCGATCACGTACTGGTACAGCTGGAACAGCGGGTTGCTCGGCGTCAGCGGCACCGGGCTGACGTCGCTGAAATAGTCCACCACCATCTGCAGCACCTGGCTTTTCAGGGATTCGGGGGGCGAGGTGTCGAGGTTTACGAGGGTGAACATCTGAAGCTGGCTCCGGGCGTGCCCGATCCGGGGGAATCGGCGTGGTGCCCATTGTAACCTCCGCGGGCCTCGAACGATTCCTCCGGTGGGCGCTGGGCGGCAGGCGCTGCGCAGCTTTCCCAGCTATCGCGCGAGGGTCTTGTACAGGGTCACTGCGGCGGCGCTCCGGCACCCAGGCGTCGAGCTGGAGCTGGTAGCGCACCTTCCACGCGCGCTACCAGGGCATCGCGCTGGACCTCCCGCCGGTGGAGTTGCACATGCTCGCCGGACTGTCCGCGCGCCTTGTTTTCTGGCGATTCCGGTCAATGCTCTATCAGCCCGCCAGCGTTCCCGGCAGGCAGGCTGCCGAGCGAGCTTCCCCTGGCTTGATATGCATCAAAGGGATTTCGCTCCGGCCAAGCACACTGGGTCCGGTCGGCCGAGGCGCCGCGGGCATTCGTTCCCTGCGATCCCCGGTCCTGTGCATCCATGGCGCATTCCAAGCGAGGAGAAACAACGATGGCAATGATGAAAGCGGCGATCTTCGTGGAACCGGGGCGAATCGAGCTGGCGGACAAACCCATCCCCGAGGTCGGCCCCAACGACGCGCTGATCCGCATCACCACGACCACCATCTGCGGCACCGACGTGCACATCCTCAAGGGCGAGTACCCGGTGGCCAGGGGGCTGACCGTCGGGCACGAACCGGTTGGCGTCATCGAGAAGCTCGGCAGCGCGGTCAAGGGCTACCGCGAGGGCCAGCGTGTCATTGCCGGTGCGATCTGCCCGAATTTCAATTCCTATGCCGCGCAGGATGGCGTGCCCTCGCAGGATGGCAGCTACCTCGTCGAGAGCGGTCGCTGCGCCTGTCACGGCTACAAGGCCACCGCCGGCTGGCGCTTCGGCAACCTGATCGACGGTACCCAGGCCGAGTACGTCCTGGTGCCCGATGCCGAAGGCAACCTCGCGCCGATCCCGGACAGTCTCACCGACGAACAGGTGCTGATGTGCCCCGACATCATGTCCACTGGCTTCAAGGGCGCCGAGAACGCCAATATCCGTATCGGCGACACCGTGGTCGTCTTCGCCCAGGGGCCGATCGGCCTGTGCGCCACCGCTGGCGCCCGCCTGCTGGGTGCCTCGACCATCATCGCGGTGGATGGCAACGCGCACCGGTTGGACATCTCCCGCAACATGGGGGCCGACGTCACCCTGGACTTCACCAAGTGCGACGTGGTGGAGGAGGTGATGAAGCTCACCGGTGGGCGCGGCGCCGATTCGTCCATCGAATGCCTGGGGCTGCCGAGCACCTTCGAGCAGGCGATGAAGGTACTCAAGCCGGGCGGGACGCTGTCGAGTCTGGGGGTCTACTCCAGCGATGTGCACATCCCGCTCTCGGCGTTTGCCGCCGGCCTGGGTGACCATCGCATCAATACCGCCCTGTGCCCTGGCGGTAAGGAGCGCATGCGCCGCCTGATGAGCATCATCGAGTCGAACCGCGCCGACTTCGGCTCGCTAGTGACGCACCACTATGCGCTCGACGACATCGTCAACGCCTACGACCTGTTCGCCCACCAGCGCGACGGCGTGCTGAAGATCGCCATCAAGCCCTGAGGTGGAGGCAATGGCCTGATGCCGTCCGCAGCAGGTCATTGCCCCGAATGATCCGGCCAATTGCGCAGGGCAGGGCAAATCCAGTATTGTTGAGAACGATTATCATGTTTAACAATACTGGACGTTCATGGACAGCGAGCGGGCATTCGAACGGGATGTTGAGCGGCTTTACCTTGCCCACCACGGGTGGCTGAAGGGCTGGCTGCGCCGCCGCCTGGGCGAGCACGCCGATGCGGAAGACCTGGCCCATGACACCTTTGTGCGGGTGATGCGCTCGCGCAGCGCCATCGCCGACCTTCGCCAGCCGCTGGCCTACCTCGCCACCATCGCCAACAGCCTGCTGATCAACCGCTGGCGCCGCCAGGCGGTCGAGCGCGCCTACCTCGAAGCGCTGGCCGCGCGTCCCGAAGCGGTGGCGCCGTCCGAGGAAGAACGCCTGCTGCTGATCGAGGCTTTGGTGGAGGTCGATGAACTCCTGCATGGCCTGGCGCCCCAGGTGCGGGAAATCTTCCTGCTGTCGCAGCTCGACGGCCTGACTTACCCGCAGATCGCGTTGCGCCTGGAATTGAGCGTCAACCAGGTGCAGAAGGCGATGAGCAAGGCGTTTGCGGCCTGCTACGCGAGCCGGTTCGAGTGAACGCCATGTCCCGCGAGAGCGATTCCCGGCCCATCTCCAGCAGCATCCGCGACCAGGCGATTGCCTGGTTCACCCTGGCCCAGTCGGGCTGCATGAGCGATGCCGAGCAGCGCCAGTTGCTGGTCTGGCGCGAGGCCAGCAGCGAGCACGAGCGCGCCTGGCAGCGCCTGAGCAGCATCCCGCTCGGCCTGCAGCGTCACGCCGGCGCACTGGCCGACCCGATGGCGCGGCAGCTGGCCGGTCGCCGCCACTACAACGAGATGGATCGGCGCAAGGCGCTCAAGGTGCTGGTCGGTTTCGGCCTGCTCGGCGGGCTTGCCTGGCAGGGCCGCGACACGCAGTGGGTGCAGGGCGCCATGGCGGACTACCGCACCGGCGTCGGCGAGCGAACGCCGCGCACGCTGCCCGATGGCACGCGCCTGTGGCTCAACACCGCAACCGCGGTCGACCTGCATTACACCGACAGCGCTCGCGAACTGCGCCTGCGCTACGGCGAAATCGAGATTCTCACCGCCCGCGATGGCGCGGGGCGGCCGTTCCGGGTTGTCAGCGGCGATGCAGTGTTGCAGCCGTTGGGCACGTGCTTCCGCGTCCGCAGGGACGAAGGCGGGCGTGGCACCTTGCTGGCCGTCACTCAGGGGCGGGTCGCTGCCAGTTCGCGGGCAGGCGGCGAGGCGAGGGTGATCGAGGCGGGGTCGCAAGCTCGTATCGACGCGGCTGGCGTCGGCGCTCCGCAGGTGCTGGAAGCGAATGGCGGTGCCTGGGTCGATGGCTACCTGGTGGCCGAGCGCATGCGCCTTGGGGATTTTCTCGCCGAGCTGGACCGCTATCGTTCAGGGCTGCTGCGCTGCGATCCGGCGGTCGCCGGTATTCGCTTGAGCGGCTCCTATCCGCTGGCCGATACCGACCGGGTGCTGGCCATGCTGCAGGACAGCCTGCCGGTGACGGTCCAGCGGCGCACCCGCTACTGGGTGACAGTGGGCTCGCGCTAGGGAAAGAAGCCCAGCGCTACGGAAAATCGCAGACGAGCGCCGCAGAAAAACACCAATGAAAATAATTCTCGAAAAGTCGGCAGGTTTTCGTTTCTCGCTTGGCCTAGGGAGAAATCCCTGCTCGCTCACGCGGGCCCACAACGAGAAACGGACCCTCTGCCCATGACGCTTCACCCCATCGCCCGCGCCCTGCGCCAGTCGCTCGGCCTTGCCCTGCTGTCCTGTTCCACGCTGGCCCTGCTGCCGATGTCGCCGGCACAGGCCGAATCCGCGGTCACGCGGACCCAGCACTACGCCATTCCCGCCGGCCCGCTGGATCAGGTGCTCGGCGATTTCGGCCGCAGTGCCGGCATTCCCATCTCGGTGAACGCCGGCCTGACTGAAGGCAAGCGCAGCGTCGGGCTCAATGGCGAGTACAGCATCGAAGACGGATTTGCCCGCATCCTGTCTGGCACGCAACTGACGGTGCGCCGCCTGGAAAACGGCGGCTACGGCCTGGTGCCGACGCCGTCGGATGCGGTGCTGGAGATGGATTCCACCACGGTGTCCAGCCAGGTGCTGGACGCGACCACCGAGGGCACCAATTCCTATTCGGCCCGCGCGGTGACCATCGGCAAGGGCGCGCACTCCCTGCGCGAGACCCCGCAGTCGGTGACGGTGCTGACCCGTCGCTACATGGACGACCAGAACGTCACTACCATCGAACAGGCGATGGAGAAGACGCCGGGCATCGCCGTCTACGAGTCGCCCATGGGCGGCAAGTACTTCTACTCCCGCGGCTTCATGATGCAGGGCCAGTACCAGTACGACGGCGTGCCGCTGGATGTCGGCGGCGAGTACGTCCAGGCCAACAGCTTCTCCGGCGATATGGCCTTCTACGACCGGGTCGAGGTGCTCAAGGGCGCGGCGGGCATGCTCAAGGGCTCGGGCAGCTCCACCGGCGGTGTCAATTTCGTCCGCAAGCGGGGCCAGAGCGTGCCGGAGACCAAGCTGTCGCTCTCGGCCGGCTCCTGGGACAACTACCGCGGCCAGGTGGATACCGGCGGCCCGCTCAACGAGTCCGGCACGCTGCGCGGGCGGACAGTCGTGGCGCTGCAGGATCGCCAGTATTTTTACGATGTCGGCAAGCGCAATGACCAGATTATCTACGGCGCGCTGGACTACGACGTGACCCCGGATACCACCGTGGGCCTGGGCGTTGCCTACGAGAAGCTGGATGCGACTCCGTGCTGGCACGGCCTGCCGCGCTACAGCAACGGCAAGGACCTGAAGCTCAGCCGCTCGACCTGCCTGGGCGCTACCTGGAACAACTGGGAAAGCGAGCGCACCACGGTATTCGCCGACCTGTCCCAGCAGTTGAACGAGGACTGGGCCTTCAAGTTCGCCGGCGTCTGGACCCACAACGACCAGGACATCAAGTACGCCCTGTCCGAGACCTCGGGCGGTGTTGCATCGGGCGCGACCTCGGCGCCTTCCTCGGTGTATTCCGGGCTGTTCGACTACGACCAGACCGACTACGGCTTCGATGCCTACCTGGACGGAAAATTCGAGGCCTTCGGCCTGCAGCATGAGCTGACCGTCGGCGCCAACGCCAGCCGCGCCAGGACCCACGATCACTACGCGCTGATCAACATGACCAGCCTGCTGGGTACCTCGCAGGACCCGTTCCATCCCAACTCGCACATTCCCGAGCCGGCGGATGATTTCTACGCGCCCAACTCCTACCGCGGCGGCCCGGTACCCACCAACTCGGACACCCGCCAATTCGGCACCTACGCCACCCTTCGCCTGAAGCTGGCCGAGCCTTTGACCGCGGTCCTGGGGGCGCGCGTCAGCTGGTACCGCAACAGCCGAGACTCCTACACTCAGGCCTGGGATTACTGGCAGCACGACCGCAGCCAGGAGAACGGCCAGGTCACGCCGTTCGCGGCACTGATCTACGACCTCAACGATGAGTGGTCCGTCTACACCAGCTACGCGGATATCTTCCAGCCGCAGAGCACCTACACCGACGAATCCGGCAGCCCGCTGCAACCCAAGACCGGCGCCAGCTACGAGCTGGGCATCAAGGGCGAGCTGCTGGAGGGTCGGGTCAACACCGCCTTCAACCTGTTCCGTACGGTGGAGGAACACCGCGCCGAGGCGGACTACGACACGGTCTGTGCCGGCTCATCCGACGGCTACTGCTACACCGATGTGGGCAAGGTGCGCGCCCAGGGCTTCGAGGCGGAAATCAGCGGCGAGGTCATCGATCGCCTGCAACTGCTGGCCGGCTACACCTACACCCAGACCAAGTACCTCAAGAGCGCCGCGGAAAATCCGCAGGAACCGACCTTCACCACCACCTACTTCCCGCGCCACCTGTTCCGCGCCTGGGCCGACTATCAATTGGCCGGCGAGCTGGACCGCTGGAGCCTGGGGGCGGGCGTGACGGCGCAGAGCGACACCTCCGTGCACAGCGGCAAGGTCACCTCGGTGCAATCGGACTACGCCATCTACAGCGGCCGCCTGGGCTATCGCATCGACGATCACTGGACGGTCGCGCTCAACGGCAACAACCTGTTCGACAAGAAGTACTACCAGAGCGTCGGTGCCGTTTCCTGGGGCAACTTCTACGGCGAGCCGCGCAACTTCATGGTGACCCTGCAAGGCGCGTTCTGACGCCGATTGGCCTGCGCACTGCCGCCGCGAAGATGCCGTTGATGCCGATCACGGCCTCTTCGTTGGGCGCCCCGGCAAGCAGTTGCTGCCTGGCGAGCTTCTCCATGGCCGCAGGGCCAACGCTTTGGCCGGCACGGAGATGGGGCGAGCGGCACATCGCGCGCGGGCCTGCGGCTACTCAACAGAAGAAGTGGCACAGGGCTTTCGAGCGTCAAGTGGTCTGGATCACCGGAGCTTCCTCCGGCATTGGCGAGGCCCTGGCCGGCCTGCTGTTGCAACAGGGCGCGCGCGTCATCCTCTCCGGCCGGCGCGAGGCAGCGCTGCAGGCTGTCGCCGAGCAGGCGCCGCAGCGCTCCCTGGTACTGCCTTTCGAGAGCGCGCCCGGTCGCTCAGGGCAGACGGCAACTGGCGGTCGTCAGCTCGGCAGCCGGCAGGGTCGGCGCTCCGCTGTGCACCGGCTACCGTGGCGCCAAGCACGCCGTGATCGGCTACTTCGAAGCCTTGTGCGCAGAGGTTGAACACACCCATGGCATCCGTGTCAGCGTGATCCTGCCCGGTTCGGTGCGCACCTGCGTGGCAGTCAATGTGCTCGGTGTACGCGGTGCCCGCCGCGGCCGCTCCGACGTCAATATCGACAATGGCATGTCCGCCGAGGAAGCTGCGCGGCGCATCGTCGATGGGCGAGCGGCCGGTCAGCGCAGCATCGAAGTGGCGGAAGGCACCGAGAAGCTCGTCCTGTACCTGCGGGGCACCGATCCCGGAGCGGCTGTTCACGCTCACCGCCGCTGACGGCGCCCGCCTGGCCGAAGAGCGTGCCCGCAACGGCAATGCCGATATCGACCCCGGAGCGGTGCAGCGCCTGGACAGCCGAGGGCCGCTGCTGGAAAGAAACGACCAGGTTTGTGCCTGCTGAGTGGCGGCCACTGGCCGATAGAAGCCCCGCCGTGCCTGGTCAGGTTACTAGCTCAGCAGAAATGCCGTCGGCAGTGTTCAGCAGCAGCTCCAGGTAGCGTTGCTCGGCACCGCTGGTGGCGAGGACGGCTTCGGGGCCGGACAGGTTGATGGCCGCGACGACTTTCCCGGCGCGGTCGCGGATGCTGGTGGCAATCGCCGTGGAGTAGTCCGAGCGGTGCAGCACCCAGCCGCGCTCGCGGTCTTCGGCGATGGTGTGTTGCAGTTCCAGCAGGGTGCGCGGTGCCGGGGCCGGGTAGTCGTCCAGACGAACCTGTTGGTAGAGCTGCGCGAGGCCGTCGGCGTCCAGTTCGGTGAGCAGCACGCGGCCCAGGGCGGTCACGTGGCAGGGCAGGCGGGTGCCCACCGGGATGTTCACCGTCAGCCGCTGCGGGGCGAAGGCGCGGTAGATATAGAGGCTCTCGGTCTGCTCGCGGATGCTGAGGTGGCAGGACAGCGAGGTCCTGTCGCGCAGAGCGTTGAGGTGTGGCAAGGCGATTTCGACGATGTCCCGGCTGCACAGGTAGGCGAAGCCGTCGGAGATCACTCGCGCGCCCAGTTCGTACTGGTTGCGCTCGAGCCGTTTCAGGTAGCCCATGTCCTGCAGTGTCTGGACGATGCGGTAGAGCGCCGAGGGGCTGACTCCAAGCCGCTCGGCCATCTCGTTCATGCCCAGGCTGCGCTCGCGGGCGTTGAACAGGCCGAGCAGGTTGAGGCCGCGTTCGAGCGCCGGTACGCGGTATTCGCTTTCACTCATGCTGTCTCCTTGGGCGACACCCGGTAATGGGCGCCGCCCGCTGCTCAGTCGATCAGGGCGTCGATGCCCACCGGGCGGCCGTCGAACTCGTCCATGGCGTCTAGCATTGCGGTCCAGAAATACTCCACCGAGGCGCGGTCGCAGAGGATCTGCAGGCAGGGTAATTCGGCACTGCCAGAGTTGATGACGATGACGTTGATCCGCGCCGCTGAGGTCTGCGCCACCGCGCCGGGACCAAAAGCCTGAGGACGCAGGTCGACGCCGCAGAGCTTGGCCATCACCTGGGCGTAGTGCGCGCCGCTGAGCTGCAGCCAGGCGTGGCTGTCCTGGCGTGGCAGCAGGTAGTTGCCACTGTCACCGAGTTGCCAGGCCGCTTCCTCGGCAGCGATGCGCGCGCCCATGTCGTGCAGGCTGCCAAGCAGCAGGTACTCGGTCTGCGACAGACGCGCGACCAGTGTGCCGTCGTCCTGGCGCTGCGACCGGTTGGGCGCGCCCGGCAGCACGTAGCCGCGCGCCTGCAGATAGGCGGCGGCGTCGAGGCCACGGAAGCCCGCGCGAGGCAGGTTGCTCAGGTCGATCAGCGCGCAGCTCTGCAGCTGTGCGTGTTCTTCCTGCTCGCCGTAGCGGGCGACGATGGCGCTACTGCCCAGCGCGGCAAGTCGGGCGCCGTGGTGCAGCGGGTAGAGTGGGCTGCGTTCGATGAAGTCTTCGGCTTTCAGGCTGGACATGATTCAGAGCTCCTGGCGCAGGTTCTGCGGATCGTAGAAGGGCAACTGGACGACGTTGGCGCGTACCACTTGGCCGCCTTCCACGCGGATCGGGATCTGCATGCCCGGTACCGCCTGGTGGGCGCCGGCGTAGGCCAGGCCGACGATCAGGCCGAGGGTCTGCGAGTACTCGCAGGAGGTGACGTTGCCGCTGATGTCGGCGCCGTCGAGCACCAGGTGGCCCTCCAGCGGCTGTGCGCTGCCACGGGGCAGGGTGAAGCCCACCAGCTTGCGCCTGAGCGGCTGCGCCTCGAGGATCTCGATAGAGCGTTTGCCGACGAAGAACGGCTTCTTGCGGCCGATGGCCCACTGCATGTCGATCTCGCCCGGGTGGGTCATGCCGTCAGTGTCCTGGCTGATGATCACGTGGCCTTTCTCCAGGCGCAGCAGACGCTGGGTCTCCACGCCGAAGGGGCGGATGCCCTGTTCGGCACCGGCCTCCATCAGCACGTCCCACAGGCGTTCGGCGAAACGTGCCGGCACGTGGATCTCGTAGCCCAGTTCGCCGACGAAGCCCACGCGCAAAACGCGGGCCGGAATGTCGGCGACCTTGCCGGTGCGCACGCCGAGGTAGGGGAAGGCCTCCGCGGACAGGTCGATGTCCTCGCAGACCTTTGCCAGCACCAAGCGCGACAGGGGCCCGGCTAGGTTCACGGCGGCCAGGGCGGCGGTGACGTTGGTGATGTCGACGTTGAGTCGCCACTGGGCGTTCCACTTGAGCATCTGCTGGTAGATGCGGTCCACGCCGCTGGTGGTGGCGGTGACGTAGAAATGTCGTCCGCCCAGCCGCGCGCAGACACCGTCGTCGATCACCACGCCGTGCTCGTTGGTCATCAGCGCATAGCGGGTGCGGCCGATGGGCAGCTTGGCGAAGCCGAAGGTGTACAGGCGCTCCAGCAGTTCCGCCGCGTCCGGGCCGCGCACGTCCAGGCCGCCGAGGGTGGACACGTCGATCAGGCCGACCTTCTCGCGCACATGGCGTGCTTCTTCCTGCATGCAGCGTTCGCGATCCTGCGCCTTGCCGTAGTACGCCGGGCGCTCCCAGATGCCGGCGGGCATCATCTTCGCGCCGGCTTCGAGGTGGCGGCGGTGCATGGGCGTCTGTCGGTACGGGTCGAAGGCGCGGCCGGCGACATGGGCGAGCTTCTCTGCCTCGAAAGGCGGGCGCGCGGTGGTCACGCCGGTTTCACTGATACTGCGGCCGGTGGACTGGGCCACCAGGCGCGCCGTGGGCAGCGCCGAATGACGGCCCTGGGACGGGCCCATGCCGACGGTGGAGAAACGCTTGACCAGTTGCACGTCGCGGTAGCCGCTGCGGGTGGCGTTGACGATGTCGCGCACCTGCAGGTCCTCGTCGAAGTCGACGAAGTCCTTGCCCTTGGGGTGGGGGAAGATCGGCCAGTCGAAGTTGACCCGTGGCTCGTCGATATAGGTGCGCGGCGCTGGCGCTTCCAGGCCCAGTGCCTCGAGGGCGACACTGGCTGCGCGGGCGCCGTCGGCCAGGATGTTGACCAGACTGTGGTGACCGTTGACCGAGCCGGCGATATCCAGCCCGGCGGGCAGGCCGCTGATGGCGAATTCGGCGCGATCTTCCTCGTAGGCCAGCTTGCCGCCGGCCTGGCAGAGGAGCTGGTAGACCGGCATGTAGCCGGCGGACATGCACAGCAGGTCGCAGTCCAGGCGCTCGCCGTGCTCGGCGACCTGGCCCTGGCCGGTGATGCGGCGGATATCCACGCCGCTGACATGGCGCAGGCCGGGTTCATGCAGGGCTTCGTAGACGGTGCTGGCGTTGTGCAGCGGGATCTGGCGGTACTTCAGCTCATCGGCGAGGCGGGCGTCGGCGGGGGCGGCGCGCATGTCCACCACCGCGGCCACGCTGACCCCCTGTTCCTGCAGGTCGAGGGCGGCCAGGTAGCCGTCGTCGTTGCCGGTCAGCACCACGGCGCGGTTGCCCGGTTTCACCGCGTACAGCTTCATCAGCCGCTGGACGGCGCTGGTCAGTAGCACGCCGGGCAGGTCGTTGTTGCGGAATACCACCGGTTGGTCGAAGGACCCGGCAGCCACCAGGCAGCGAGTGGCGCGAACCTTGTACATGCGCTTGTGCTGGATGACCGGCAGGTAGTTATCGGCGAACCAGGCGTTGCAGGTGGCCTGAGTCAGCACCTGGATGTTGGGGTGATCCTGCACGGAGCTGACCAGCACGTCGCGCACCTCGGCGGCGCGCTTGCCTGATAGGTCGAAGCGGGCGTAGTTCAGCGAGCCGCCGAGCACCGGCAGCTGTTCCACCAGCAGGACACTGGCGCCGGCATTGGCGGCGTCCAGCGCGGCGCGTAGGCCAGCCGGGCCGGCGCCGATGACGGCGAGGTCAACGAACAAGTAGGCCTTGTCGTAGTACTGCGGCTCGAAGTTAAGGTCGAGCACGCCGAGCCCGGCCTTCTTGCGGATCAGCGGCTCCCAGACCTTCCACATGCCCTTGGGCTTGTAGAAGGAGCGGTAGTAGAAGCCCACCGGCATGAAGCGCGAGAACCTGCCCAGGTAGGCGTCGCGGTCGTGGTCGAGGCTGCCGGCGTAGTTCTGGCCTTGAACGGCCAGGCCGTCGCGGGCGGGGTGCATGTCGGCCAGCACGTTGGGCTCGTCGGGCAGTTGCACCAGGGTGTTGGCGTCCTGCCCGGCTAGGGTCAGCGGGCCGCGCGGACGGTGATACTTGAACGAGCGCGAGAGCAGCCAGCGGCCATTGCCGAGCAGGGCGCTGGCGACGCTGTCGCCCTCGTAGCCCTGGTAGTCGCTGCCGTCGAAAGAGAAGCGCAGCGGCTTGTCGCGGTCGATCAGCAGGCCCATGGGAGCGGGGAGGCGGGGGTGGGCGCTCATTGGGCGGACTCCTGCGCTGTGGCGGGTTGAGCGACGGTGAAGTCGACGCGCCGGTCGAAGACTTCCCTGGGGTCGAAGGTGCGGATCACCTGGTCGGTCACCGTGTGGCGCTCCGCCAGGAACCAGTAGCTGGACGCGTTGTGCAGCCACCATTCGCGGACGATGCCGGCGGCGTTGTCGCTGTTGAACACGTAGTCGGCCCATTCGGTGTCGCTGCAGGTGGTGGGATCGGGCATCTGCTTGAACTCGCCGCCGTAGGTGAACTCGCTGATGTTGCGTGGCCCGTTGAGCGGGCAAGTCAGGATCTTCATGGCTGGTTCCTCAGTGGCTGGCCGCGGTGGCGCCCATCTCGTTGACCTGCTGAAAACGACTGAAGCGCTCCAGCGCGAAGGGCGCGATCAGCTCCGGCACCTTGCCGCCGCTGGCCACGAGCTCCGCCATGGTCTTGCCGCAGATGGGCGTGGACTTGAAGCCCCAGGTGCCCCAGCCGGCGTCGAGGTAATAATTCTTCACCGGCGACAGGCCCATGATCGGGCTGTAGTCCGGCGTCATGTCGGTGATCCCGGCCCACTGGCGCATCAGCTTGGCGTTGGCCATGAAGGGGAACATCTCGATGGCGTGGGCCAGCAGGCTTTCCTTCAGGTCCAGGGTCGAGCGCGTGTTGTACAGCGGGTAGGGGTCCGAACCACCGCCAAAGACCAGCTCGCCACGGCTGGTCTGCTGCACGTAGCAGTGCAGCGCCGAGGAGCTCACCAGCGGATCGAGGAACGGCTTGAACGGCTGGGTCACCATGGCCTGCAGCGGGTAGGTGTGGATCGGTGCGCGAATGCCGGCCTTGGCCATCAGCAGCGAGCTGGCCCCGGCAATGGCCTGGACCACGCAGCCGCACTGCACGGTGCCGCGGTTGGTCTTCACCGCCTCGATGCGACCGTCGCGCACCACCAGGTCCTGCACTTCGGTGAGCTGATGGATTTCCACGCCGCGTTTCGCGGCTTGCTTGGCGTAGCCCCAGGCCACGGCATCGTGGCGGGCAGTGGCGCCGTCGATGTGCCAGAGCCCGGCGATCACCGGCAGGTGACCGGGGTCGAGGTTGAGGCTCGGCACCAGTTCGCGGATCTGCTGGCGGTCGATCATCTCGGTGCGCCCGCCGAAGTGCTTGTTCACCTCGGCGCGCTGGCGGAAAGCGCGCACCGTGGCATCGGTGTGCGCCAGGGTCAGTTGGCCACGCTCGGAGTACATGATGTTGAAGTCGAACTCATTGGACAGTCCCTGGAACATCCGCACCGACTCGGCGTAGAACTTCACGCCTTCGCTGGTGAGGTAGTTCGAGCGGATCACCGCTGTGTTGCGCGCGGTGTTGCCACCGCCGAGGTAGGCCTTCTCCAGCACGGCGACGTTGGTCACGCCGTGGTACTTGGCGAGGTAGTAGGCAGTGGCCAGCCCGTGGCCGCCACCACCGATGATCACCACGTCATAGCGCGGCTTGAGTTCGCAGGGCGGCGGCAGGTCCACTTCCACCGGATAGTCGGCGCTCAGGCCGTATTTCAGGAGGGCGAAAGGCATGCTGCTTACTCCGCAGTGGCGCTGGCGCGCTGCAGGCGCGTGGCGACCAGGGTGTTCTTCATCAGGTAGGCGATGGTCATCGGGCCGACGCCGCCGGGCACCGGGGTGATGGCCGCGGCCTGGGACAGGGCGCTGTCGAAATCGACGTCGCCGACCAGCTTGCTGCGGCCGTCTTCGTCGATGCGGTTGATGCCCACGTCGATCACCACGGCGCCGGGCTTCAGCCAGCTGGCGTCGACCAGCCGCGGCTTGCCGACGGCGGCGACGACGATGTCGGCCTGGCGGCACAGCTCGCGCAGGTTGGCGCTGCGCGAATGCACCACGGTCACCGTGCAATGCGCCTTGAGCAGCAGGGCAGCCATGGGCTTGCCGACGATGTTGGAGCGGCCGATCACCACCGCGTGTTTGCCGGCGATATCGCCGCAGGTGTCGTGCAGTAGGCGCATGCAGCCGGCCGGGGTGCAGGGCGTGAGCACGTCGCGGCCCTGGCTCAGCCCGCCGACGTTCTCGCTGTGGAAGCCGTCGACATCCTTGATCGGGTCGATCGCCTGCAGCACGCGGTTCTCGTCGATGTGCCGGGGCAGGGGCAGTTGCACGAGGATGCCGTTCACCGTCGGGTCGTCATTGAGTTGTGCGATCAGGTCGAGCAGGGCGTCTTCGGCGGTATCCGCCGGCAGCTTGTGTTCCAGCGAGCGGATGCCGACTTCCTCGGCACGCAGCACTTTATTGCGCACGTAGACCTGGCTGGCCGGGTCGCTGCCCACCAGCACCACGGCCAGGGCCGGCTGGATGCCGTCCTCGCGCAGCACCAGGACTTCCTCGCGGACCTCGGCGAGCACCCGTGCCGAGGTGGCCTTGCCGTCGATGAGTTTGACGCTGGGGATGGCATTCATTTGAAGATCACCGTGCGGTCGTGGTTGAGGAAGACGCGGTGTTCGAGGTGGTACTTCACCGCACGGGACAGCGCGATGGTCTCGGTGTCGCGACCGATGGCGACAAGGTCGTCGGGAGCGTACGCGTGGTCCACGCGCTGCACTTCCTGCTCGATGATCGGGCCCTCGTCGAGGTCGGAGGTGACGTAGTGCGCGGTGGCGCCGATCAGCTTCACGCCACGCTCGTAAGCCTGGTGATAGGGCTTGGCGCCCTTGAAGCCGGGGAGGAAGGAGTGGTGGATGTTGATCGCCCGGCCGGAGAGTTGCTTGCAGAGGTCGTCGGAGAGGATCTGCATGTAGCGGGCGAGCACCACGAGTTCCGTGTCGGTTTCGTCGACGATGCGCATCAGCGCGGCTTCCTGCTGGGCCTTGGTGTCTTTCGTCACCGGCAGGTAGACGAAGCGGATGCCTTCGCGCTCGGCCATCGGGCGCAGGTCAAGGTGGTTGGAAACGATGGCGGTGATCTGCATGTCCAGTTCGCCCTTGGCGTGGCGGTAGAGCAGGTCGGACAGGCAGTGGTCGAACTTGCTCACCATCAGCAGCACGCGCATCGGCCGGGCGTTGCTGTGCAGGCTCCAGTCCATGTCGAAGCGGCCGGCCACGTCGGCGAAGCCGGTTTCGATCGCGCCGATGTCGCCGGCCAGGCCTTCGTTGAAGCGGAACACGGCGCGCATGAAGAAGCGACCGCTGCCCTCGTCGTCGAACTGCGCCATCTCGCTGATGTAGCAACCCTGCTCGGCCAGGTAGGTGGTCACCGCCGCGACTATCCCGGACACGGCCGGGCAACTGATGCGGATGATGAAGTGGCTGGGGACGTGTTGCATGTCGGGTCCTCGATAGGAGTGGGAGGCAGCTCGGCGCGCAAGGGCGAAAGGTCCAAGGCGAAGATTCAGGGGTGGGACGGAATTTCGCCGGTGAAGATTATTTACTGCTGAGAATATTAATTTCCTTCTGCGCTTTTATAGGCGAAGCGAATCCTTGGGTCCATACCCTGGGGAAAATTTTTATCCTGTCAGGAAAGTTCTCGACCGAACGGCGAGGCGGTACTGGCGGGGAGATGGGGCGATAGATGCCGAGTGGCGAAAGGTGGGCGCATGACCGTGCGTGGTCATGCGCCTGAAGAGGAAGGGCGCGGGATCAGTCGTTGCCGTAGTTCATGATCGACATCAGGCGGATCGGTACTTGCACCAGCTTCTCCGGGCCGTGAGGTGTCTCGCCGTCAAAGGTCAGGCTGTCGCCGGCCTGCAGGTGGTAGAGCTGATTGCCGTGGCGGTAGATGAGCTCACCTTCGAGCAGGTGGAGGAACTCGGTGCCGGGGTGGGAGAAGGTCGGGAACTCCTCGCTGGCGTCATCCATGCTGACCATGTAGGCCTCGAAGTTCTTCTTCGGCCCGCGGGTGTGGTTCAGCAACTGGTAGGTGTGACCCTTCTCGGTGCCGCGGCGCACCACTTCCAGGCCGTCACCGGCCTTCACCAGCAGAGCGTTGCCGTCGGGCTGGTCGTATTGGCTGAACAGCTTGGACATCGGCATGCCGAGCACGTCGCACAGGCGGCTCAGGGTGTCGAGGCTGGTGGACACCTGGGCGTTCTCGATCTTGCTCAGCATCCCTTGGCTGATGCCGGCGATGCGCGCCACGTCCGCCAGCTTGAGCTCCTGTGCCTGGCGCTGGCGCTTGATCTGCATGCCCAGGTATTGCTCCAGGCGAAGGCGCGGTTCGGTCTCGGTGGACATTCAGGGTTCCTGCACGGTTTAAGTTCAAGAATAGTATTTTCGCACTGAGAAAGTGCGAGGCGACCTTGTCGGCTCTTTCACTTTCCCACAGTGAAAGCAAGTTTCCCATATATACAGAAGATTTGCCCCCGTGGCTGCGGACCACGGGGTCGCACCTGACTTGGCACTGGCATTGCATTCCTAACGGGAAAGTAAGTTTCCTGAGCGGAATTCGAAGCCAGCGGCAGGCATTCCACGTCGTATCCAACGACCGGTTTCGAACCCAACAGGGCCACCGATAACGCCTTGCCCCTTTACTAGGAGTGATCATCCATGTTGCCAAGCGAAACCCAGCGCACCATCGACCAGCACGGCATCAAGTACGTGCTGGCGCAGTTCGTCGATATCCATGGTGCGGCGAAGACCAAGTCGGTGCCGGTGACCGGCCTCAAGGCCGTGGCCGAGGAGGGCGCCGGGTTCGCCGGGTTCGCCATCTGCGGCATGGGTATGGAGCCTCACGGCCCGGACTTCATGGCGCGTGGCGACCTCTCCACGCTGATCCCGGTGCCTTGGCAGCCGGGCTACGGCCGGGTGGTCTGCGTCGGCCATGTCGACGGCAAGCCGCACCCCTATGACAGCCGTTTCGTCCTGCAGCAGCAGGTGCAGCGTCTGGCGGACAAGGGCTGGGTGCTCAATACCGGGCTTGAGCCAGAGTTCAGCCTGTTCCGCCGTGACGGCGAAGGCCGCCTGCAACTGGTGGACGCCTCCGACAACCTCGACAAACCCTGCTACGACTACAAGGGCCTGTCGCGCTCCCGCGAATTCCTCGAGCGCCTGACCGAGGCCCTACAGCCGGTGGGCTTCGACATCTACCAGATCGACCACGAAGACGCGAACGGCCAGTTCGAGATCAACTACACCTACAGCGATGCCATGGAGTCGGCCGACCGCTTCACTTTCTTCCGCATGGCCGCCGGCGAGATCGCCAACGACCTGGGCATGATCTGCTCCTTCATGCCCAAGCCCGACCCGAAGCGCGCGGGCAACGGCATGCACTTCCACCTGTCGATCGCCAGCGCCACCAACAAGAACCTCTTCCACGACCCGTCCGATTCCAGCGGCATGGGCCTGTCGAAACTGGCGTATCACTTCGCTGCCGGCCTGCTCGCCCACGGCCCCGCGCTCTGCGCCTTCGCCGCGCCGACGGTGAACTCCTACAAGCGCCTGGTGGTGGGCCGCTCACTGTCTGGTGCCACCTGGGCTCCGGCCTTCATCGCCTACGGCGCCAACAACCGCTCGGCGATGGTGCGCATTCCCTACGGCCGCCTGGAGTTCCGCCTGCCGGATGCCGGCTGCAACCCCTACCTGGTGACCGCCGCGATCATCGCCGCGGGTCTGGACGGCATCGACCGCCAACTGGATCCGGGCCCGATGTGCAACGAGAACCTCTACAACCTCAGCCTGGACGAGATCGCCGCGCGCGGCATCAAGACCCTGCCGCAGTCGCTGAAGGAAGCCGCCGACGCGCTGGAGGCCGATTCGCTGTTCCGCGAGGTGCTCGGCGCCGAAATCGTCGACGAGTTCATCAAGCTCAAGCGCATGGAATGGGTGGAGTACAGCCGTCACGTCTCCGACTGGGAGATCCAGCGCTACACCGAATTCTTCTGATCGCCGCGCCCGCCGGGCGCACCCCCTTTACCCCTCTGGGCGACCGTGAGCACAAGCGGCGGTCGCCTGCTGCCTCGAAGGAGACGAACCATGTGCGGAATCGTAGGCCTCTACCTGAAGAAACCCGAACTCGAAGCCCAGCTGGGCAAGCTTTTCGAACCCATGCTGCAGGCCATGACCGACCGCGGCCCGGACAGCGCAGGCTTTGCCATCTACGGTGACGAAGTGGCCGACGGCTGGGTCAAGCTGACCTTGCAGGCGACTGACGCCGGCTACCCCTGGGCCGAACTGATGGGCGCCCTGGAAGCCCGCCTGGGCTGTTCGCTGGACTGGTTCCAGAATGCCAGCGCCGCCGTGCTGAAGATCCACTGTGAGGAGTCCGCCGTGCGTGAAGCCCTGGCCGAGCTGGCCCCGACGGTGCGCATCATGAGCGCCGGGCAGAGCATCGAAATCCTCAAGGGCATGGGCCTGCCGGAGGAAATATCCCAGCGCTTCGGCCTCGCCGGCATGAAGGGCAGCCACATCATCGGCCACACCCGCATGGCCACCGAGAGCGCGGTGACCATGGAGGGCAGCCACCCGTTCTCCACCGGCGCCGACCTCTGCCTGGTACACAACGGCTCGCTCTCCAACCACTTCCGCCTGCGCCAGGAACTCAAGCGCGAAGGCATCGCCTTCGAGACCGACAACGACAGCGAGGTGGCTGCCGGCTACCTGACCTGGCGCCTGCGCCAGGGCGACAGCCTGGCCCAGGCCCTGGACGGCGCGCTGAACGACCTGGACGGCTTCTTCACCTTCGCCATCGGTACCCGCAACGGTTTCGCCGTGATCCGCGACCCGATCGCCTGCAAGCCGGCTGTGCTGGCCGAGACCGACGACTACGTGGCCATGGCTTCGGAGTACCAGGCCCTGGCCAGCCTGCCGGGCATCGACAAGGCGCGCGTCTGGGAGCCCGAACCGGCCACCCTGTATGTCTGGGAGCGCGAGAGCGCCTGATCCGCACCGAGCAGAACTTTCTGGAGACTCATATGAAAACCATCGACCTTTCCAGCGCCTCGGTGCGCGAACTGAACCAGGCCCTGCACGGCGACGTGCAGGACCGCGAGTGGCTGGTCAGCCACCCGGATGGCAAGCACAACCTCGCCGTGGGCATCAACCAGGCGGTGACCGTGGATATCCAGGGCCATGCCGGCTACTACTGCGCAGGCATGAACCAGAAGGCCAGCGTCACGGTACATGGCAACGTCGGCGTGGGTGTGGCGGAGAACATGATGTCCGGCAGCGTGCGGGTGAAGGGCAGTGCGTCCCAGGCCGCCGGTGCCACCGCCCATGGCGGGCTGCTGGTGATCGAGGGTGATGCCGGCGCGCGTTGCGGTATCTCGATGAAGGGCGTGGATATTGTGGTCGGCGGCAGCATCGGCCACATGAGCTGCTTCATGGGCCAAGCCGGACGCCTGGTGGTCTGCGGCGACGCCGGCGACGCGCTGGGCGACTCGCTCTACGAGGTGCGCATCTACGTCAAGGGTGACGTGAAGTCGCTGGGTTCGGACTGTATCGAGAAGGAAATGCGCGCCGAGCACCTGGAGGAGCTGCAGGAGCTGCTCAACCGCGCGGGCTTCGACGAGAATCCAGCCAGCTTCAAACGCTACGGCTCGGCCCGCCAGCTGTACAACTTCAAAGTCGACAACGCATCCGCGTACTGACCCGCAGCGAGGAATTCCCATGAGCGAGAAAAACACCCCGGTGCTGCGCGAGTCCGCCACCTTCGACCGCCTGACCATCCAGGAAATCCAGCGTGCCGCCGAGACCGGCATCTACGACATCCGTGGCGGCGGCACCAAGCGCAAGCTGCCGCACTTCGATGACCTGCTGCTGCTCGGCGCCAGCGTGTCGCGCTACCCGCTGGAAGGCTACCGCGAGAAGTGCGGCACCGACGTGGTGCTCGGCACCCGCTTTGCCAAGAAGCCGATCCACCTGAAGATCCCGGTGACCATCGCCGGCATGAGCTTCGGCGCACTGTCGGCCAACGCCAAGGAGGCCCTGGGCCGTGGTGCGACCATCGCCGGCACCAGCACCACCACCGGCGACGGCGGCATGACCCCGGAAGAACGCGGCCAGTCTCAGCACCTCGTCTACCAATACCTGCCGTCGCGCTACGGCATGAACCCGGACGACCTGCGCAAGGCCGACGCCATCGAGATCGTCCTGGGGCAGGGCGCCAAGCCGGGCGGCGGCGGCATGCTGCTGGGCATGAAAGTCACCGAGCGCGTCGCCGGGATGCGTACCCTGCCGATCGGTGTCGACCAGCGCAGCGCCTGCCGCCACCCCGACTGGACCGGTCCGGACGACCTGGCGATCAAGATCGCCGAACTGCGCGAGATCACCGACTGGGAAAAACCCATCTACGTGAAGATCGGTGCCAGTCGCCCGTACTACGACGTCAAGCTGGCGGTGAAGGCCGGCGCCGATGTCATCGTCCTCGACGGCATGCAGGGCGGCACCGCGGCCACCCAGGAAGTCTTCATCGAGCACGTCGGCATCCCGATCCTGCCGGCCATTCCGCAGGCCGTGCAGGCGCTGCAGGAAATGGGCATGCACCGCCAGGTGCAGCTGATCGTCTCCGGTGGCATCCGCAATGGCGCTGACGTAGCCAAGGCCATGGCCCTGGGCGCCGATGCGGTGGCCATTGGCACTGCCGCGCTGGTGGCGCTGGGTGACAACCATCCGCGCCTGGACGACGAACTGAAGAAAATCGGTTCCGCCGCCGGCTACTACGACGACTGGCAGAACGGCCGCGACCCGGCCGGCATCACCACCCAGGACCCGGAGTTGTCCAAGCGCCTGGAACCGGTGGAAGCTGGCCGCCGCCTGGCCAACTACCTGCGCGTGCTGGTGCTGGAGGCACAGACCATGGCCCGCGCCTGCGGCAAGTCGCACCTGCACAACCTCGATCCCGAGGATCTGGTAGCCCTTACCGTGGAAGCCGCCGCCATGGCCCGTGTGCCGCTGGCGGGCACCAACTGGGTGCCGGGACAGGTGCAGTACTGATCCTCGTACGAGTCAGTGCAGAAGGCCGGCGAGTGATCGCCGGCCTTCTTGTTTTCCACCCGGCAATCCCTTGCAGGCGCCGACTCTGCCCGCCAGCGACCATAAGACGCCGAGCTTACCGCAGCCGCCGATCTGCCCTGCCATATTGACTGGCAGGAAACACAAATTCGCACCAAGAAAATGCGCGGCGCCGATAGGTCTGCGCATCACCATCGCCTCGCGTCAGAAAATAATCCATTTCCGTTCAATGAGATAGCTGAAAGAACCGGCCCGTCCAGCGACCTTGGCAGGCCTATTGCTATGCCTATGAGGAAATAAAATTGCCCCACAGGAACGCGGACCAGCGCGTCCCGAAGGCACCGAACACCGGCCCGCCCGCCGACAGCGGCCCGGAACCGTCCCCGTCGGTTGGAGGCAACAGGCAATGATCCGGTTTTCACCTATGAGCCGCAGTATGTTGGGCCTTTCCCTGCTGTTCGGTAGCGTCGCCGCCATGGCGGACGATGCGCCGCCGGCGATCAATAGTGGCGACACCGCCTTCGTCGCGCTCTGTTCGCTGGTGGTGCTGCTGATGACCCTGCCGGGCCTGGCGCTGTTCTATGGCGGCATGGCGCGGACCAAGAACGTGCTGTCGATCCTCATGCAGGTGTTCTGCACCGCCTCGCTGATGTCGGTGCTGTTCGCCGTCTACGGCTACAGCCTGGCCTTCACCGACGGCGGCTCGCTGCAATCGGTGATTGGCGGGCTGGAGAAGCTGTTCCTGCTCGGCATCACCAAGGATTCGGTGGTGGGCACCATTCCCGAATACCTGTACTTCCTGTTCATGCTGCTGTTCGCCGCGATCACCCCGGCGATCATCGTCGGCGCTTTCGCCGAGCGCATGAAGTTCGCAGCGGTCATGGTGTTCATGGCGGTCTGGTTGACCATCAACTACATCCCCATGGCGCACATGGCGTGGGGCGGCGGCTGGGTGTTCAACCTCGGCGTGCAGGACTTCGCCGGCGGCAACGTGGTGCACCTCAACGTCGGCATCGCCGCGCTGGTGGGCGCCTGGCTGCTGGGTCGCCGTCGCGGCTTCGGCACCCCGACCCTGGCCCCGCACAACATGACCATGACCCTCACCGGCGGTTCGCTGCTGTGGGTCGGCTGGCTGGGCTTCTGTGGCGGCTGCGCCCTGGCGGCCAACGGCTTCGCCATGCTGGTGATGGTCAACACCATGCTCGCCAGCTGTGCCGGCGCGCTGGCCTGGATGCTCGTCGAGTGGCAGCACCGTGGCCGGCCGAGCCTGTTCGGCGCGGTCTCCGGCGCGATCGCTGGGCTCGTCGCGATCACGCCGGCATGCGGCTATGTCGGCCCGATGGGCGCCATCCTGCTCGGCCTGATCGCCGGCCCGGTGTGCGTCTGGTCGGTGGACAAGCTCAAGCCGATGATCGGCCTGGACGACGCCTTTGACGTGTTCGGCGTACACGGTGTCGCCGGCATCCTCGGCGGCCTGCTGACTCCGGTATTCGCCCTCGCGGCCATCGGCGGCCAGGGCTTTGCTGAAGGGCGCGACCTGTTCAGCCAACTGCTGGTCAACGGCGGCGCGATCCTCTTCAGCGTGGTGTTCTCCGGCATCACCAGCCTCATCGCCTTCAAGGTGGCGGCGGCGCTGTGCGGCGGCCTGCGCGTCGATGAAGAGGCGGAAGTCGACGGGCTGGATCTCTCTGCCCACGGCGAAGTCGGCTACAAGTACTCCAACTGAGGATCGCTGCAATGAAACTGATTACCGCGATCATCAAGCCCTTTCTGCTCGACGACGTGCGCCAGGCGCTGACCGAGGCCGGGGTAAGCGGCGTGACCGCCACCGAGGTCAAGGGCTATGGCCGGCAGAAGGGGCATTCGGAGATCTACCGTGGTGCCGAGTACGTGGTCGAGCTGCTGCCCAAGGTGAAGCTGGAAATCGTCATCGGCGAGGCGCTTTGCCAGACCGCCATCGACACCATCCTGAAGGCCGCGCACACCGGCAAGATCGGTGACGGCAAGGTGTTCGTCCAGGACCTGGAAAGCGTCGTACGCATTCGCACTGGCGAGCTGGGCGAAGACGCCGTCTGAGCCTTTGCGTCATACCCTGCGCCGACGCTTTGCGTCGGCGTTCTTTTTTGGCGAGGAGGTTGTGTCGATGGTGTGGTTGAACGGATGGGGTTACCTGATCCTGGCGGGACTTTGCGAGGTGCTGTATGCCTCGATCATCCCGCGCACCGACGGGTTCACCCGGCTCTGGCCGAGCCTCTACTGCGGGGTGTTCCTGGCCCTGAGCATCTACCTGCTGAGCCTGTCCGTGCGTGACCTGCCGCTGGGGCTGGCGTATGCCGTGTGGGTGGGTATCGGCACCCTGGGAACAGTGGCCTACGGCACGCTGTTTCTTGGCGAGCCGCTGGGCGCGCTGAAGGCGCTGTGCCTGGTGATGATCGTCGCTGGCATCGTCGGGCTGAAGCTGGTGGGGAGTGTGCAGGTGGCTTAGTACGCCGATGTCCGTACGCGGGCCACGCCGCGATCGCGCGGATGGCCCACTCCTGGTGTGAGGTGCCGGGGCTGGCCGGGTGAATCAACCCTGCTGCTTGAGCATCGACTGGATCTGCTGCACCGATTCCTGGGTACGCCGTGCGAGGTTGCGCACTTCGTCGGCGACCACCGCGAAGCCGCGCCCCTGGTCGCCGGCGCGTGCCGCCTCGATGGCGGCGTTGAGTGCCAGCAGGTTGGTCTGCTCGGCGATGGCACGGATGACCCCGGCGACCTGGGCGATCTGCCCGTAGGTGGTCTGGATGTTCTGCTGTTCACGCTCGTGCAGGCTGGCGGCGGCCTTCTCGTCGCTGATCTCGCGCACCGCGCCGGTGACGTATAGCAGGCGACCGCGCTCATCGCGCAGACAACGACCGCGCTCGCGGAACCACAGCGGGCCGCGGCTCTTGTGGCGCATGCGGTACTCCACCACGTAGGACCCGTCGCCGTTCTTGTCCGCCATTGCAGCGCCGAACGCCTGCATCACGCCTTTGAGGTCTTCTGCGTCGACCACGCCGAAGTAGCTGTCCCAGCCGTCGGGGAACTCCTCGCGACGGTAGCCGATCAGGTCGCGGAACTGCTCGGACCAGCGGATCATATTCTGCGGATGGTCGGGGTCGCCGTTGACCACGTTCATCGCCCAGCAGCCCTCGGTGAGGGTGCGCTGGGTCAGCGCCCAGACATCGCGATCCTCCCGCCACTGGCGGCGTTCGGCTTCCAGTTCGAGCAGCTGGCGCTGTTGTTCTTCGAGCTCCTCGCGCAGCCGGCGGCCCTCGTCCCGGGCATCGTCGAGACGTCGCGTGAGAGCGGCGTGTTCCTCGGCGGTGCAGGGCGGCGGCGACTGCAGCTCGGCGTGCCGCCGGAAGTCCACCAGACCATGCCAGTCGCGCTGCAGGCGCTCAAGACGGCCGAGCAACTGTGGGTCGCAGTGGCGCGGTGGGGTTGCGTCGGGGGTGCTGGAAAGCTGGTCGAGCCACTGGCCGAGGTCGTCGGCCAGGTTGCGGGAAGCCTTGCTGAACCACATCGGCCCAATCTCCTGGAAGGGGGAAGCGGAGGGCTCGCGCGCGGCGAGCCGGTGCACCAGGGTCCTTGCAAAACCCTCTCCAGAAGTGCGTCAGCTGCGCACGCGGGACTTGTCCGGATCGTACGCGACGGTGCCGGCGGTAACCCGCGCGGGGATGCGTTTCTGCTGGCCGTCGAGCTTGCCGACTTCCACCAGGGTGCCGGGTTCGCAGTAGCCCACGTCCAGACGGCACAGGGCGATGTTGCGGCCCAGCAGCGGTGAACGCGTGGCGCTGGTGATCACGCCGACCTGGGCGCGGCCGACATGCACGCAATCACCATGTGCGGCGATCTCGTTGCCGTCCAGTTCCAGGCCCACCAGGCGGCGCTGCGGGGTGGCGCTGCGCCGTAGCAGTGCATCCTTGCCGATGAAGTCGGCCTGCTTGCTCTTGAGCGGAACGCAGAAGCCGATGCCTGCTTCGAAGGGGTCGGTCTGGTCGTCGAACTCGTAGCCGGAGAAGATCAGCCCGGCCTCGATGCGCAGGGAGTCCAGCGCGTGCAGGCCCAGCGGTACCAGGCCCAGCGGTTCGCCCAGTTGCCAGAGGCGCTTCCAGACGGGCAGGGCGTCGTCCGGATGGCACCAGATCTCGTAGCCCAGCTCGCCGGTGTAGCCGGTACGCGAGACCATCAGCGGCGGCCCGTTGTAGTCGTCGAGACGACCGGTGAGGAAACGGAACCAGCCCAGGTCCTCCAAGCGTGGCTGGGTACCCGGCGTCCAGACCATGTCCTTGAGAAGCGTGCGGGCCAGCGGCCCCTGGACGGCGATATTGTGGATCTGCTCCGAAGCGCTCTTGATCCACACTTTCATGCCCAGCTTCTGCGCCTGTTCGCGCAGCCAGTCGCCGGCGTAATCCTCGCCGCCGATCCAGCGGAAGGCATCCGGCCCCAGGCGCAGCAGGGTGCCGTCGTCGAGCATGCCGCCGTGCTCGTAGCACATCGCCGAATACACCACCTGGCCGACCGCCAGCTTGCGTACGTCGCGGGTCAGGCAGTAGTCCAGCAGCGCCTCGGCATCCGGTCCGAGCACCTCGAACTTGCGCAGGGCAGAGAGGTCCATCACCGCCACTTTTTCGCGGCAGCCGTGATACTCCTCGATGCTGCCGTAGCCGTCGAAGTGGGTGGGCGTCCAGAAGCCACGGTAGTCGATGAACTGGCGGGTGAGGGCGGCAGTGCCGGCGTGGAAGCCGCTCTCGCGGGTCAGCTGAGGGTCGGCGTCGGGAGTCTTGCGATTGGCCATGGCGATGCTGAAACGCTCCTTTTCGCTGTACACGCGGATATGGATATCGGTGGGTTGCCAGCCGTTGGCCGGGTCGATGTCGTCCGGGCAGGAACTGCTGGCGCAGACCAGGTCGCTGAGTGCGCGCAGCAGGACGTAGTCGCCTGGGCGTGACCAGGGCTCGTCGAGGGTGAGTTGCTGATGCGCATCGACCCCGGTGTTGAAGAAGAAGTTGATCGCCGGCCAGCCGGCGCGGCCCTGCACGCCATGGCCTGCAAGGACTCGACTGAGGTTGTCGCTGCAATTGTCGTGGCCGAAGTAGCCCTGGGCCTCGTAGTAGCGCGCGGTGCAGGCGAGGGCGAAGGTGTCGTGGCGGCCGACGGTGTCGCGCACCACCTCGAGCATGGGTTGCAGGTGGCGATCGTAGAAGCGGCTGAAGAGGCCGGGGCCGGGGTAGGCGTTGCCGTTCAGGGTGCGGGTGACGGTGGGATCGAGGTCGATCTCGCGGCCGCTGTCCAGGCCTCGGCGGTCGAAGGCGACAAAGTCCGAGCATTGCCGGCCGGCGACATCCAGTACCTGGATGAACTGCCCGGCGGCGACCGTGTAGGCGCTGGCCGTCCCGGGACGGATGGTGAACTCGTCCACCATCTCACCCAACGGCGCGGGTAGCGGCGGAGCGAGCAGGTGCTGTGGGTTGGCGCGATGCACCAGCAGGCGCAGTTCGCTGGCACGCGCCTGGGCATTGACCGACGTGCGTCCGCCGGGTGCTGCGACCAGCACCAGCAGCGGCGCGCCACCTTCCAGGGTGCGGCTGAACCCGGCGGGGGTGCCCGCCGGCCAGAGTCGCGCGGGGCTGGGCAGATGGCGGCAATCGACGCCGCGCCGGGCAAGCCCGGCACAGACGTGATCGGCCTCGCGGCTGCCGTCGTGGAGCAACTGGTGGATGAACGCCGCTCCTGGGCTGGGTGACAGGCCGAGTTCCGCCAGGGCGGGGCGGCCGCCAGCGGCAAAGGCCAGCAGCTCGGCCGGTTGGTCGCCTTCGAGGTCGATCACCTGGAGCCGGTCACCGGCCTCCAGGCTGATTACCGTCAGGCCGCCGGGCGCGACCCGGTGCCGTTCCAATGCGGGTGCGCGAGCGAAAAGCGCCGGCTCATGGGGCCGGCTGACGATGGGCAGGTTCATGCGGTGACTCCGTACCGGACAGGATGGCGGGGCGGCTGGCCGCCCCGCGGCGGACTCAAAGCGCCTTGCTCAGTGCCGGCGTCGGAGCATCGGCCAGGTAGGCCTCCAGCGAGTCGTCCAGGGCATCCAGCCACGGCGTGTGATGTGGCGTAGCCAGGGTTCCGGTGATGAGCGAACGGTGGCACTTGTCGCGGTACCCCATGATGTTCTCGTACTTGTCGTGCTTCCACTGCAGGAAGGTGCGGTTCACCTCGGCGATGTCGAAGCTCGGGTAGTCGGTGGCTTCGATCAGCTGGCGGATGTACTCGCCCTGGAACTCGAACATCTCGCGGGCGTTCTCCAGGGTCTCTTCTTCCTGGCGCCAGGCCAGGTCCTCGGCCTGCATGGCGGCAAGTCCGGGCAGGGCGATGCGCCCGAGGATGACGTCGCGGGCGTACCAGGCCTGGGCGTCGAACATGTTGAAGCTGTACCACTGGTCCTGCATGCCCAGGTACATGAGCTTCGGATTGCGCTCCCAGAACACGCCCTTGTAGAGGTTCAGCGGCCACAGACGGTTGCCGGTCTTGAGCCGCAGCTCTTCGGGGAGGAAGGGGAAGTGGTGTTTGTAGCCGGTACACAGGATGATCGCGTCGATGTGCTTGCTGCTGCCGTCGGCGAAGAACGCGGTGCTGCCCTTGACGTGGGTGAGCAGCGGTTTCTCTTCCCAGTTTTCCGGCCACTGGTAGCCCATCGGCGCACTGCGGTAGCAGCTGGTGATGGAGCGCGCGCCGTATTTGTAGCACTGCGAGCCGATGTCCTCGGCCGAGTAGCTGGCACCGACGATCAGCACGTCCTTGCCGCGGAATTCGAGTGCATCGCGGAAGTCGTGGGCGTGCAGTACGCGCCCGGCGAAGCTCTCGAAGCCGGGGAAGTGCGGCACATTGGGAGTGGAGAAGTGGCCGCTGGCGACCACCACGTAGTCGAACCGCTCGCTGTAGGTGCGGTCGTCGTCGTAACTGTGGGCGGTCACCTCGAAGGTGTTGCTGGCCGCATCCCAGGCGACGTCGCGCACCGTGGTGTTGAAGCGGATGTAGGGGCGCACGCCGGCTTTCACCACGCGGCCCTTGATGTAGTCCCAGAGCACCTCGCGCGGGGGATAGGAGCCCATGGGCCGGCCGAAGTGCTCGTCGAAACTGTAGTCGGCGAACTCCAGGCATTCCTTCGGCCCGTTGGACCAGAGGTAGCGGTACATGCTGCCGTGCACCGGTTCGCCATGCTCGTCCAGGCCGGTGCGCCAGGTGTAGTTCCACATGCCGCCCCAGTCCGCCTGCTTCTCGAAGCAGACCAGTTCGGGGATGTCGGCGCCTTTGTCCCGCGCCGACTGGAAGGCTCGCAGCTGGGCCAGGCCGCTGGGGCCGGCGCCGATGATGGCGACTCGTTGCTTCATGTCCGGTACTCCAGGTTCGGGATTTTTGGGGGGTCAGGAGAAGATCACGGTCTTGTCGCGATTGATGAACACGCGGTGTTCCAGGTGGAGTCTCAGGGCCCGCGAGAGGGCCACGGTCTCGGTGTCGCGGCCGATGGCGACGAGCGCCTCTGGGCTGTAGGCATGGTCCACGCGCTGCACTTCCTGCTCGATGATCGGTCCCTCGTCGAGGTCGGAGGTGACGTAGTGGGCGGTGGCGCCGATCAGCTTCACGCCACGCTCGTAGGCCTGGTGGTAGGGCTTGGCGCCCTTGAAGCCGGGAAGGAAGGAGTGGTGGATGTTGATCGCGCGGCCGGAGAGCTGCTTGCAGAGATCGTCGGAGAGGATCTGCATGTAGCGGGCGAGCACCACCAGCTCGGTGTCGGTCTCGTCGACGATGCGCATCAGTGCGGCTTCTTGCTCGGCCTTGGTGTCCCGGGTCACCGGCAGGTAGACGAAGCGGATGCCTTCGCGCTCGGCCATCGGGCGCAGGTCAAGGTGGTTGGAAACGATGGCGGTGATCCGCATGTCCAGCTCGCCCTTGGCGTGGCGGTAGAGCAGGTCGGACAGGCAGTGGTCGAACTTGCTCACCATCAGCAGCACGCGCATCGGCTGGTTGCCGTCGTGCAGCTGCCAGTGCATGTCGAAGGGCACGGCGATGTCCTCGAAGCCGTCGCGCAGGGCCTGGATGTCGCCCTGCGCGCCGGTGTCGAAGCGGAACACGGCGCGCATGAAGAAGCGTCCGGTGATCTCGTCGTCGAACTGCGACAGTTCGCTGATGTAGCACTGCCGCCCGACCAGGTAGGTGCTGACGGCGGCGACTATTCCGGAGCGCGCCGGGCAGTCGATAGTGAGGATGTAGTGGGGACTCATGGGGGTTCTCGCGTCGGTGTGGGGAACCGCCCGGCGCACCGGGCGGGCAAGGCTCAGCCCTTGGCAGTGCGCTTCTTCTTCTCGGGGTCGTCGAAGGGCAGGGTGTGGGCGATGGCGTTCACCTGCAGGCTGCCGCGTACCTGCAGCGGCATGCCCTGTTCGGCGCAGTCGGTGGTCATGCGGGCGATGGCCATGGAACGGCCCGTGAGGCGAGAGTGCATGGCGCAGGTGATCAGGCCGACCTCCTGGCCGGCGTGCCAGAGGGTGTCGCCGGCCTGGGCCGCCTGTTCGCCGTCGAGCAGCACGCCGAAGATGCGGAAGCGCTCCTGGCCCTTGAGCCGGTAGTGCTCGCCGGCGCCGCGGAAGTCCTGTTTGCCAGGCGACACGGTGAAGTCCAGGCCCAGCTCCCAGAGGCTGTCGCCGGCCTTCTCGTCGGCGAAGGGGTACATCTGCGAGTTGTCGTAGGGGTAGAACAGCAGGTAGCTCTCGACCCGCAGCCAGTCCAGGGCGGTGAAGGCACAGGGGATGATGCCCAGGTCCGCACCCTTGGCCAGGATGCCGTCCCAGATCACCGGAGCGTCGGCGGCCTTGCAGAAGATCTCGTAGCCGCGCTCACCGGTGTAGCCGGTGCGCGAGATCATCACCGGGCGGTCGAACAGCTTGCCCTGCAGGTGGTGGAAGTAGGGCAGCTCGCGGATGCCTGGCACGTGCTCGGCGAGGAAGTCAACGGCGCGCGGGCCCTGCAGCGATAGGTCGTGCAGGTCGTCGTCGAACAACACCGCCACCTGCCGGCCCTGGGCCGAGCGGATGAGCATCTCGTGGCCGATGCCGGCGCCGTGCACCACCATGAAGGCGTTGGGGCCGGTGCGGTAGACGATGCAGTCGTCGGCGAACTTGCCGTCCTCGTCGAGCATGCAGGCGTATACCGACTTGCCCGGATAGAGCTTGGAGATGTCACGGGTGGTGGCCCAGTCGAGCAGGCTTTCGGCATGGGGGCCGACGTAGTGCACCTTCTTCAGGCCGGAGACGTCCATTAGCCCGGCGCGGGTGCGGATTGCTTCGTGGTGGTCGGCGAGGTCGGTGGCATAGGTCCAGGCGGTGCCCATGCCGTTCCAGTCTTCGAGTTGCGAGCCGAGCGCCAGGTGGCGGTCGCGCAGGGCGCTGGTGCGCCAGGAGTTGGCCATGTGGGAATCCTCTTGTTGGGGGCGTTTCAGGCTTGGGAGTCGTAGGGCCGCAGCCAGTCGAGAAGGGCGGCGCGGTAGCGGGTCAGACCCTTGTAGTCGGCGATCGGGTCGGGCAGGTCGCGCAGTACGCGGTGCAGGCGTTGCGCCCAGTGCGGCTGGGTGGCCAGCTCGGCCATGCTGATCAGGTAGGTGCGGATGCTGAACATCACGGCGTGGCTGCGCGGCAGGCGCGCCATCGTCTGCAGTTCGACGCGCAGGTGCACCAGTTCGCCGGCGTTCTGCGCGGTAACCTTGCCGCGATCGGCGCCCCACTCGTGGTAGGTCTCGGGCGAGGTGTCCAGGCGCGGGTTGATGGTCATGGTCCAGTTCAGCCGGCGCACCGGCTGGCCGACCTGGAGGTTCAGCAGGTACTTCAGCGCGCGGTCGAACACGCCCATCTGGTGTGCCATCGGCACCGGCGAATGCCATTGCTTGAAGCTCATGCCGGCATCGAAGGCCAGCGACCAGTCGGCCGGCCCGGTGACCATGCCGGCGTCCATGTACAGGTCGCCATCGCGCTGGTCGAGCAGAGCGAAGTCGCCCTGCACCTGGCGGGTGATGTACTCCAGTGGCTCGTAGGGCAGGGTGGCGGCGTCGCCGTAGGTGAAGCGCTGGCGGATGCCCAGCACCAGGTTGTACCACTCCCACTGATCGCCCTCGCGGTGCAGCTGGAAGTACTGCGGATAGTCAGCCGCAAGGGTTTCCATCAGCAGCGCCAGGGCGTCCCAGGCGGCCGGCTCCATATGCGGCATGACCAGGCAGCGCGCAGGGTCGCGCTCCAGCACCAGGCCGCGCTCGGTCACTTCGGAGCGATAGTGTTCGTCGATGTCGAACAGGTGCTCGAACACCGAACCGGGATCGCGTGGCTTCGCCGGCTCGATGTTCACCGAGTACTGGTACTGGTCTTCCGGGAATGGGAACGGAAAGCGGCGAATGGCCTCCGGGCTGTTGGCGAAGGTGAAGGCTTCGCGGTAACGCTCCACCGGCTTGAGGGTCGTGGGCATGGCGTCGGATCTCCTAGAGGTCGAGCAGGATCGGCCCGCAGCCGCGCGAGACGCAGGGCATCAGGCTGCTGGCGCGTTCGCTGGCGTCGAGGAAGTGGTCGCGGTGTTCCACCTCGCCCTTGAGGTAGCGTGTCTGGCATTGGCCGCAGACGCCGCCGCGGCACAGGTTGGGGACGTCGACGTCGGCCGCTTCCAGGGCCTCGAGCAAGCTCTGCTCGGCCGCGACCTCCAACTGCCGGCCGCTGCGTGCCAGTTCGACGCGGAACGGCAGGCCTGGCTCGGGCGCGGCGAAGGCTTCCCAGTGCACCCGCGAGTCGCACCAGCCCAGTGCGGCGGCTTGCTCACGCAGGGGCAGCAGCAGGCGCTGCGGACCGCAGGCGTAGACGTGGCTGCCCAGCGGGCGTTGACGCAGGATCTGGTTGAGATCCAGAGGGCGCTGCGCGCTGTCGTATTCGTGCAGGAGCTCACCGAGCAATTCGCGCAGTTCGCCGCGGTACGCGTCGCTGATGCCGGCGCGGTAGGCGTAGTGCAGCTCGAAGTCCGCGCCCCGCCGCAGCAGCTCGCGGCAATGGGCGATGAAGGGTGTGATGCCGATGCCGCCGGCCACCAGGATGTGCCGGCGCGCCTCGCCGTGCAGGGCGAACAGGTTGGCTGGGGTACCCAGGCGCAGCTGTTCGCCGACCTGCAGTTGCTCGTGCAGGTAGCGCGAGCCGCCCCTGGATTGCTCCTGGCGGCGCACTGCGATGCGGTAGTGGCTGGTCTCGGCGGGGTCGCCGAGCAGCGAGTAGGCATTGCGCACGCCATTGGGCAGGCACAGTTGCACGTGACTGCCGGCGGAAAAGCCCGGCAGCGAGCCTTCCACGGCCTCGAGGGTGAATTCACGGATGACCGGGGTGAGGGCGCGCACGGCGCTCACCCGCACATCGAACCAGGCGCTCATGGGCGGCCCTCGGCGTAGGGATGGTCGGCATCGGCGCAGACGCCCAGGTAGGCTCCCAGGCGGCGGGAAAAATGGCGGCGCACTTCCAGGCGCACACCGCACTGCTGGCAGTCGTGCTGCTCGGCGGGACCGCCGCTCTGCAGCGCAGTGCAGTGCACGCAGTAGATGGCGCGGCGTGCTTCGCCCTGGTGCAGCAGGTGGATTTCCTCTGGGCGCAGTCCGGCCTGACGGGCCAGGGCATGCAGGGGCCAGAGGTAGGCTTCGTCGCCGCTGAGGAAGAGCTGCAGACCCACGCTGGCTCCAGCCAGGACCTCCAGCAGGGCAGGCCCGGCCTGTTGCGCATCCGCCAACAGCACCTGCAAGGCGTCACCACCGAGGCCCAGGCGTTCGGCGAGGGCCGCGGCCCCGACGGGGTCGTCCACCTGCTGCAATAGCACCACCTGACTGCCGGTCAGGCGCGGCGGCGCGTCGTAGCGGGGCAGGCTGGGTAGCGGCAGAGCGCTGTCGGGAAGTGCGGTCGCAGTCATGGCTTCCTCGCGGGTTAGTCGACGGCGTGCCCGATCCTGAGGCGCGCAGCCTTGAGTTGGTGCGCATTGACAGGGAAAGCGGGGGTGTCCGGTCGTGTTTCGTACTGGGGAAGATATTTTCCTGATGCGAATAACCGCTCAATCCGCAAGAGGTGATATCTCCAAAGGGGTAACGGCACCGGTGACGGACGCTGCGGGGCATGAAAGTTGCTGCCCGCAGGATAGGCAGACGAGGAACGTGCATGGCGAAGGCAGGAGGTTGGCTGGAGCACTGGCGGCGACGATGGTGGACTGGTGTCGGGGCGGGCGCGCCGCGACGGGCGGAGGTCGCCCTGTTGCAGGGGCTGCTGGATGAACCAGGAAGCTGGGCGCCGCTTGCGCGCCTGCTCGACGAATTGACGCTGGAGCATCCGGCTGCGCTGCCTTGCCTGCTGCTGGACGAGGCCGGACTGGTGGCGCCGCTGCAGCGCCCGGCTGATTTTTGCGCCGGCGCGGACTGCCCGCTGCGCCACCTTTCAACCCTGCAACCCGGGATGTGCGGGCCGTGCCGGGACCGCGGTGAACGGCGGCGCTTCTGGCCGTTGCAGGATGACAGCCAGGCCATCCTGGTGACTCGGGGGCGCGAGAGGCAGAGGCTGGCCGACTGGCTGCCGCTTCTGGAGGTCTGCGTTCACGGTGTAGCCCGCCAGCGTGCCCGGCAGCGGCTGCAACAGCACGGCCAGGACACACTGCTGGCCCGCGAGCTGCACGACTCGGTGGCGCAGCAGCTCGGCTTCCTGGCGTTCCAGGCGAATCGCCTGCAGGGTCAGCTGCGCCAGCCGCAAAAGGCCGAGCCGCTGCTCGACGAACTGCGCCATGGCCTGCAGGGATTGCAGCGCCAGGTTCGCGAGCTGATCGGCAATGCCCGGCTCAGCCTCGACGGCCGCAGCCTGCGTCAGTCATTGCTGGACTCGGTAGAGGAGTTCGGCCGGCGCAGCAACATCGTCTTCGAGCTGGACAATCGCCTGCCCGACGAACTGCTCGATGACGAGCAGGCCCTGCAGGTGTTGCAGATCGTCCGCGAGGCGCTGGCCAATATCGTCCGCCATTCCCATGCGCGCATCGCGCGTATCGATCTGCGCCTGCTGCGTGATGAGTTGCAGGTGGCGGTGGAGGACGATGGGATCGGCTTGCAGGGCGGCTCGGCCCACGGGCATTTCGGCCTTTCGATCATGCGCGAACGCGCCCTGGCCATCGGCGGCAGTCTGAGCGTGCAGAGCATCCAGCCGCGTGGAACGCAGGTCGCCCTGCGTCTGTGCGGCCTGACCATTACCCCGGAGGACAATGCCGATGCACAGCGCCACCTTGCTGCTGATCGATGACCATCCGCTGTTCCGCCGCGGCCTGGCCGAGCTTTTCGGTGAGTGCTGCGGCTTCACCGTGGTCGGCCAGGCCTCCAGCGGCCGCGAGGGCATCAACCTGGCCTGCCAGCTGAGCCCGGAGCTGATCCTCCTCGATCTGCACATGCCGGGCCTCGGTGGCCTGCAGGTGCTCGACGAGCTGCGCCAACTGGAACTGGACAGCCAGGTGATCGTGCTGACTGCCCAGGCCGACCGCACCGAACTGGTCGCCGCGCTGCGCCTGGGTGCCGAGGGCTACCTGCTCAAGGACACCGAGCCCGAGGCGCTGCTCGATTATGTTCGCGCCCGGGTTCGCGCCTGCAACCGGGGGACGGTGCAACTGGACGACAGCCTGATCGCGCTGCTGGCCGAGCCGACGCTGCCGGTGCCGGGCGCGGACGGCCTGACCGAGCGTGAGGGGCAGACCCTGGCGCTGATCGCCGATGGCCTGAGCAACAAGCTGATCGCCCGTGAGCTGGGCATCAGCGACGGCACGGTGAAGATCTACGTGAAGAACCTGCTGCGCAAGTTCAACCTGAACTCGCGCCTGGAGCTGGCGGCTTGTGTCCATCGCGGCAGCCGCCAGCCGTGAGCGGAGCAAACATGGACCCGCATCCGACAGAAATTGCCGATCTGACCGACCGCTATCCGATCGCATTGCTGCGACTCGACCGCCAGGGCCGAATCGTCCACGCCAATGCAGCCTGGATGCGGCAGATGGGGCGTCCCGGCGGCAGCCGGGAGCTGCTCGCCCAAGTGCACCGTGAGGACGCCGCGGCCTGGCGCGCGGCGCTGCGCCAGGCCGTCGAAGGGAAGGATCCGGTCAGTTGCTGCTTGCGCTTCATCGATCCGAATGGCCGCCTGCGCTGGTTCGACCTGCAGGTGAGCGCCGGACCCGGGGCCTTCTACCTGGCGCTCAACGACGCCACCAGCCGACGTCGCGCCGACGCCCGTATCGAGGCCAGCCAGCGCGGCGCGCTCAGCCTGCTCGATGGCTTGCCGGGGCTGATCTACCGAGGGCGCAACAACCGTCAGTGGACCATGGAGTTCGTCAGCGCGGGATGCCTGCAACTGACGGGCTACCCCGCCGCGTACCTCACCGACACGTACGAGCACAGCTACAGCACGCTGATCCTCGAGGAATACGCCGAATATGTCTGGTCCGGGGTACAGCAGGCGCTGCTGCGCCGGGAGCCCTACGAACTGGTGTATCGCATTCGCTGCGCCAATGGGACCATCAAGGATGTCTGGGAGAAAGGGGCGGGCATTTACGCCGAAACCGGCGAAGTACTGGGCATCGAAGGCGTCATCGTCGATGTGGCGGGTGGCAAGTTACCGACGGCGTGAAGCTGGCCGCCCAGCTGAGACGCAAATCCGCTTTTGCAGGGGCGATGCGCTCTGGATTGAGCAGTTGCTGCTGCAGTAGGTCTCTCCGGACCTCGAAATCGAGCCGTGCCGGAGGTCTGCTATCTGGCCGATTGCTGGCGCTGGCGAGAGGCAGCTACCGACCCATAGCGGACTTGGCGGTCGGGTAAGGCTGCTCAAGAGCACCAATCTAGGATTACTCCCTGAGTCCCTTGGCTTCTGACAAAACAACCCATACCGCACAGTGTCGCTGACCTACCATTTCAATCAGTCATTTCTCCTAAGATGGCAGCACGTTCCTTTCCAGAAACTCCAGAATGTTGGGCGCCTGGCCTGGGATGAAGTGATGGCCCGCTTCGATGAACCGGATTTCAGCCTTTGGAACTGTCCGCTGCAACCTGCTTTTCGTCTCTCGCGAGTCCAGCAACACATCGCGTCCGCCGATGATCGTCAGGATTGGCATGTCGAGTTCTTTCAGTTGAACGTCCGTTAGCTGTGGAATACGGATCAACCGAGGCTTGGCGGCCCGTCCCACGATTTCCATGAGTTGCACGAGTGGCTGCATTTCTTGGGACAAGACCCTAGGCGCTGGCCCGAAAATCAGTTCCCATATTCGCCGTTTGCCCCAAGAGCCAAACAGGAGAAGCGGCAAGATCGTCAGAAGAAGACTCTTCTGTCGGCCGATTCCAGAGGGACACATCAGTGCCAGCGAGCCAACAGTGGCCGGCCGTCTGCTGGCATAGTCGAGCGCTAACCATCCGCCGAGCGATGTACCAACGAGAGCGATGCGCTCGTGCCCTGACACCAAGCCCAGTCCCTGCAGCACATCGTCGAGCCACAGCGCATGGGCGTCGCTGGCAAGATCGGGGCGGACTCTTGCGCTGAGGCCCGCTTCGCCGATCATGTCGATTGCGAACAATCTGAACTTCGTAGACCACAACGCTACATCGGTTATCCATGCAGCCGAGTTAGCCATTGATCCGTGCAGCAGCACGACAGGGGGCGCGGTTTCCGGCCCGCAGACCACAACAAAGGTTGAGCCCTGACGAGTAGATATTTGCAACTCGGTCTTCGGAACCGGCCACTGATTCAAGACTCGTCGGTATTGTGCCTCAACCGCCGCGGCCGCTTCCGCGCTCCGATAAACAACGTCGTTCATTTGCGATTATCCATATGAAGCTGCAGCATCTCTAAGAGCTTTGCCGAGCTTGAAGGATCTCCAATGACTACGACCTTCATGCTCCGGGTCTGTGGATCGAATGCAGTTTGAAGTTGCAGTGGTGCTGCGCCGGCAGGCCTGGCCAAGGCGGCGGATTGGACGAAGGTAGCTAAGTGCGCTGCGTCGTCCACGGAGATATCAGAGATGTCAACGATGCATGTCGCCCGAAGCAATGCTGCCGCAGTGCCGGACTCGTCGCTTGCGACGCCAGCAAAGGCATCCAGTTCGGAGCGGACAATGCGGTAAGACTTTCCAACGCGAGTCGCTGGAAGGCGACCGTCGCGAATGTAGCGCAGCACTGTCTTGGGGTGCAGATTCAAATGCTCGGCGGCCTGCTCGACGGTAACAAGGCTGGCGTTCACTCTCTGGATACTCCCTATTATTACCATTCCTGTGTAATATTGGTAACTATATGGAGCAAATTCAGGTCTCGCAATATGAATCGCAGTCCCGAGAGCGTTGGTACCCAGGTAGATGCTGCAAAGAAGATGAAGGATCGACTGCGAGCCGATCTTCAGATTGCCATGCTGCTTAGGCGCGCCTTAGAGGCGAAGGTCATTCGGACGCTTATCGCGGCAATTGATAATGCTGAGGCACCGCCTGTCCAGACTGAGCATGCTGCGACAATCCAGCATCTTTTCCATGACGGATCGGCGGAAGTCGAGCGACTTCTACTGAGCGAGGCTGATGTGCGTCGGGTGCTGATGATGGACATTGCTGAACGGGAGCGCGCGGCGGAGGAACTAGGGCGTCTAGGCATCACGAAACGCGCCCAAGGTCTGCGCAAGGAGATTTTGCTGGCCAAGCGCTATCTAGCGTGATGAGCCATCCAATACTACGCCAGGTAGCATTAATGCTGAGTCGCCAAGTCTCTATCGACCTACAACGAACATCCTTCAGCTCTTCGAATCTGCTTGTACGACGAGCAACTTGCTTCCGTATCTCAGCACCATTCGCATGCCGACACGCAAGGCTAGGATGCATACCTATGCGACGCCAGCAACTTGAATGAGGCCTGGCGCTGCCAGGACATCCGTATCCAGATCGACGACCACGCCACCTATTCCATGACGTTTGATCAATCATGACTTTTCGACTCTCTCTATTTGCCCTCAGCGCAGCATTTTCCCAATACGCACTGTTCTGTATCCCTGCCCAGGCGGCAACTCTGTGCACTGTAGTGGCCGACGCCGACGATGGCAGAATCGTGTTCCAGCAGGGGGCGCAACAGGTTTGCGCCGCGCGCTACACGCCAGCCTCCACCTTCAAACTGCCCATCGCCCTGATGGGCGCCGACGCTGGTGTTCTGAAGGGCCCGCACGAGCCGGTCTGGCAGTACCAATCTGGCTATCCAGACTGGGGTGGCGACGCCTGGCGCCAGTCCACGGATCCTGAGCGATGGATCAAGTATTCAGTGGTTTGGTACTCACAGTTGATCGCCAAGAGCCTCGGGCAAGAGCGCTTCCAGCACTACACGTCCGCCTTTGGCTATGGGAACGAAGATGTCTCGGGCGAACCTGGAAAAAACAACGGTACTGACGGTGCTTGGATCATTTCGTCGCTGCGTATCTCTCCGGTGGAACAACTGGCCTTCCTGCGCAAGGTGGTCAACCGGAAATTGCCCGTCAAAGCTGCGGCATACGACCTGGTCGAGAATCTGTTCGAGGTTAGTGAGGCCGGTGGCTGGCGTCTTTATGGGAAGACCGGCACAGGCTCCCCTGGCAACAACGGCGTTTATACGCCGGCCAACGCATACGGGTGGTTCGTCGGCTGGGCACGTAGGGATGGTCGCCAACTAGTGTTCGCCAGCCTAGTTCAGGACGCGTCGGCCACCAAACCCAATGCTGGCCTGCGTGCTCGGGACGACTTGATCCGCGAATGGCACACCATGGTCGGTGGGCCCCACTAATGACCAGATGCCGACCCAAAGCGGACGCCCGCTCAATGGGCGCTTCGATAAATGATCCAGGTAATGAACGCTACGAATGGAGCGAATAGAACGAAGCCGCCGACCACGACTGCCCAGCCCCAGGCGAAGCCGCTTTCTCCCCTGAACCGGCCACCGCTCAGAAAGCGTAATACGCGGACACCGATGCGGTGCGCCAGATAGCTGAGTATGAAGTCTTCGAGGAAGTCCATCTGATATCTAGGTGCGCGATTTCCAAGTGGGCGAATGGAGTAAAGCTTAGCTTTGAGGTGATCGGAGGCGGCCGTCCTCTTCTGGCCGGGTGTAGCCGTTACCGAGTCAGTGGGGGGCTTGCAGCAGTGAACCTGGCAAAGCGTGGGACGCTCACCATCCATAGTCATCCATGATGTTCTTGAACTGATTTGCCAGCTTCACTCGATATTCCGACTCGTGGGTACTGGACCAAGCCCCACCATAGGTGTCGCTCACGGAGCGGCAGAAATCGGCGCGGAACCGTTCCCAATGGTCTTTCGCCGATGCAAGCCGGCTGGCCGAGTCTTTTTTTGGCTCCTGTTCAGCTTCTTTCATGAGTTGTTTGTATCTCTTATCCATATCCTCATTGGACTTTTTCCAGGCTGGATAGCTTTCGTTGGCGTAATCAACCATGGCCGGTTCTGCTGTCGAGTAAAGAGGTAGCGTGGCGACCAAGAGCAGCGGTATCCGGCGAACCCTGCCGAGATAGTGGTGGCAGTCGAGAAGCGACTAGCGAGAGCGCGTGGTGCAGGCATCTTTGTTCATCCTTGAGCGGCGGGCCTGGCATTGAGCATAGATGAGAGTCCGCTACTGGCCGTTTTCTGCCCTAATTGAGCTTTAGGCCCTCTTCAGTCAGACGAACAGCCCTAACCAGAACGATGCAAGAACCAGAAGCTGGCCGGCGGTCACGTACTTCCCATAAGCAGCACCGCCGCTCCACCAAGAGAGCAGGCACTTGCTGAGGGTGTTACCGCTCAGTGCCGTCAGGGCTGCGGGGGCGAGTTGAGTGATGGACATTTGACCTGATGCGACCAGCGATGCAATCGAGGCGATGGCGGCGTGGGCGTCGCCCAGTCCGCTGACGAAGGCTATGGCAATGACCCCCTTGTCGCCCGCCAGGTGCAGCAGTGCGGAGGACAACAGCGAAATGCCGGTCAGTACCACCGTAATGACCAACGCGCCCTTGAGGTTGAAGACCCGTTTGTTGGAACGGGCGGGCTGGTCGGTGCTCGAGGCTCGCCAAGGGGCGATCAATCCTAATCCGAAGGCAGCGGCCGACGTCCCACCAAGCAACATCGATGGCCAGACCAGCGTCAGGAACCGTGCATCGATGGCGATCAGTACCAGCGCGAACTGAACGATGGTCGCCAAGTTGGATAGCACCGCCGCCGCAGCGTACTCCCTGTGCGAATTGCCCGCCGCCTTGGCCTGCCGGCCAATCACTGCGATGGTTGCAGCGCCGGAGGCGAATCCGGAGGCGATCGCTCCTAGCGCGATACCGTAACGCGCACTGGTCATGCGCAACGCTATGTGCCCGAGGGCCTCCACCCCCATCAACAACAGGGTGAGTGTGCAGATGGTGCGGGGATTGAGGGCCTCGAAGGGGCCAATGAATCGATTTGGCGTCAGCGGCAGTACAACCAGTGCGACCGTCAGCAGGATCAAGCCATCGCGGACTTCCGTTTCGCTCAACTGCTGCAGCACGAAGCGGTGAAGCTCGTCGCGCAAGGCCAGCAGGATGGTCATCACCACCCCGACGGCCGCTGCCAGCTCGGGTTGCGTGGCACTGAGTGCCCCCAGCAAGAGCACGAGCAGCATGGCGATTTCCCCGGTGATACCGGTTCCCCAGGGCTGGTCGTGATAGGAAACACACAACAGCAGGCAAAGCGCGATGCCCATGACGCCCACCAGTACTGGGCCAAGCAATGCCATGCTGGTGAATCCCAGCAGGGCCGCGGCCGCGAAGCTTCTCAGGCCATGTGTGGCGCCGCTCCTGCCTTGGCCTTTCCTGCGCTCGCGCACCAGGCCCACCAGCATGCCAATGCCCAGGGCCACCGCACCATGCGTGAAACTCAGCGGGTCGAGCATCTTCGTTGACCGCGTGGCATCGTCGAGTCTTCCTACAGAACTGCGTAGCGACTACTCGGCGCGCCCTCGTGCCGACGGGGAATGGGTGATGCGCGTCATGATTGTTCCGTGCTGTCAGGTGGCCGCCTGGGATGGCCGGTTGTGTCAGCACTGACGGCCAGTAGACCACCTGACATGCGGTACAGCAGGCGCTCGGTGGTACTGCCCAGGATGCGGTCCAGCCCCAGCCGGCTCTGCATGCCCATGACCACGACATCGATCCGATGGTCGTCCATGAAGTTGGCAATGCCCTGGGTGGCAGGGCCGAGGACGAAATGGCGGTGTTCCATGGGAACGTGCCAGCGGTCGGCCAGATGGTTGAAGGTGCGGTAGAGCGAGATGCGGACCTGCTCGGCATAGCTGGAGTCCCAGCTGCTGCTCAGCGTGGCCGAGTCGTAGTCGATGGCGCTCGGCAGGTCGCAGGCGTGGAGAAAATGCAGTTCTGCGCCGCACAGGCTTGCCAGATTGCGCGCGGCTTCGATGATCCCTTCATTCAGCCCGCTAGCTAGCAGCTCCGGTCTGGCGACATCCAGTGCGGCGGCCACCTTCAGCGGCAGCGGATTGATTGCTTCTGCCACTAGATGCAATGGAACCTGGCAGGCTCTGAGCAGGCGATAGTCCAGCGGTGTGACAAAGACCCTGCGTAATGCCGCCTCGTGATGAACGTTCTTGATCACCAAGTCCGCCTTTAGCGTCGCCACGCGATCAAGAATCTCCCGGCAGGGCTCGGCGCTCCAGAGGGTTTCGCAGGTGACATCCATCCCGGTGCTGCGTAGCTCGTGCGCGTCACGCTCGACGTCGACGCGGCATTGCTCAAGCAGTTCGTCGCGCAGATGATCGGAAAGAAACGGCATGCCCAGGCGTGGTTCGAGGAACATGCCGATATGCAACGCGGCATGACTTCTACGGGCAATCGCCAAGGCTCTTCGATAGGCGGCCGATTGCCGCCAGTGAGGGGCGGCGATGAAGAACACTTTATGATACTGGTCCATGGTCTTCGCCTCTGGCGCGGCCCACTTCAAGTGCAGGCTGGAACGGGGTGCGTTGCGTGACTTTGATGCCCATCAAAATCTGCGATTGCCACTCCATCCTCGATGTCTTGTCATGCCCCCACTGCGAGTACGCTGCCGGGAATCTGGTCGAGGACATGCTCCGTGGTGCTGCCAATCAATCGCTCTACGCCGGTGCGGTGCACTCGGCCCATCACGACCACATCCATCTCGTGCTCCTGGGCGAAGCGTGAAACTCCGCGCAGTGGCGTCCCCATCAGAAAGTGGCGTCGCTCCTGCGGCACGCCATGATCGTCCGCCAGGTGGACGAAGGCCTGGTGCAGGGAGGCGCGCATGTCCTCCACCAGGTCGACCCAGGCCACCGCGCCTTCCGCACGGTTGGCCATGTAGGCGGGCATGCAGTCATAGATGTACAGCAGGTGCAGTTGTGCGTTGCATTGCAGCGCCAGGCCATTGGCCGCCGCAATGATGCGATCGTTGATACCGTTGATCAGGGTTCGTGGATCTGCCGGGTCGACCGCCGCAACGATGCGCCGGGGCAGGGGATGCTGCGCGCTGTGCACCAGGTGCAGCGGTTGCTGGCACTCGCGTAACAGGAACCAGTCCAGCGGAGTAACGAAGGAGCGCTTGAAAGCAGACTCATGCTGGATGTCCTTGATCACCAGGTCCGGCTGCAGTTCGCCGATGGCCTGTAGCAGATCGGTACGCAGATCGGTCGTCCACAGGACGGACGAGGTCATCTCCACGCCCACGCCGCGACCACGTTGTAAACGGCATTCGTTTTCCCAACGCTCGCGCTGGGCTATCAGCATGTTCTCGCGCGCATCGTTCTGTACGTGCCTGGCCAGCAGACTGAAGGTGGCGAACGGCTCCACGCAGGCAATGACATGCAGGCTGGCCCCGCATTGCCCTGCCAGGGCGGTGGCACGCTGCAAAGCCGGGGTATCGTGACGGTCGGGATGGGCGATCAGCAGCAGTTTCTGGATCTGGCTCATGGTGCACCTCGCAAGCATGAACGGGCAGGATCGAGCGGCGGAGACCAGCACCGTCGCTGCGCAGCCCCACCCTGAATGGGGTGGTATCGCCCTGGTTCTCATGCCGTCAGGGAGAGGGCGCTCCCGGCGGGAGCGCCAACGCATCACTTGGCGGTCTTGACCGGAATGATCTTCTCCGGATGCACTGCTTCTGCCCGCTTGGGCAACTGAACCTGCAATACGCCCTTGCTGAAGCGTGCCTGGATCTTCTCGGGGTCCACTTCGCGGGGGAGGCGGAACACTCGCTCGAAACTTCCGTAGCGGCGTTCCGAGAGGTGGTATTCCTTGCGGGTTTCGTTCTTCTCTTCCTTCTTCTCGCCCTTGATGATCAGGCTGCCGTTGGCCAGCTTGACCTCGATGTCCTTCTCGTCCATGCCGGGCAACTCGGCGTTGATTCGGAACTCATCCGCCTGCTCGCTGACGTCCACTGCGGGTAGGCCATGGGAGAAAGGTTCGCGGCGCCAGAACTGGTCGGCATCGAACGGACTGTGGCTGAAGGGGAGCCATAGCGGCGCGCGGCCGAAGTCGTCGAAGAGGCTGTCGATCTGGCGGCGCAGACTATCGAAAGGACGCCACGGGTGGAACGGGTTGGCGGGCGACTCCGAAGGCTTTGTCGGTTGTTGGGGAACGGTGCTGACAAGTACTTTTTTAGCGGGCTCGGACATGATGAATTCCTCCGCAGGAAAAAGGATCGCCTCACTGGCGAGGCCGTTCGATTCTGCGACCCTGATACCGTCCGACTTTGATGCCGATCAAATGCCGCTCCGGCGATCACATTGATTTTCCCGGACGTAACTTGATGGCGATCAAGGTGATTGGCCTGCGGCTTCTTAGCCTGAGTCAAAGCCGGCGTACCCTGCCGGCGGTTGCCGTGGAGGCGCGGCATGGAATGGCAGACGATTGGCCGCGCGCGGGTGCTGGAGGAGCTGTCCATCTCGGACTCGACGCAATGCCTGCGTGTGAAGCTGGACGATGACGAAACACAGTCGATCATTCCTGGCCAGTACTGCTGGCTGGATGATCGTGTACAAGCTGCCAGGGCCTTCAACTACGTCAGTCTGCCGGGGCGTGATCGTCTCTGCATCCTGGCGGCCAGCCGGCGCGGAGTTCCGCTGTGCACGGATGGCCCGTTGCTTTATCGCGGCCCACTGGGGGTGGGCTGGCCGTTGCCGTTTGGCGTTTCCCGCCTGCTGGTTTTTGCCTGCAATGCTGGAATCCTGGCCGTGGCAGCCGCCATCGACGAGTTCGCCTGCTGGTTGCCCTGGGTACAACTGGTGCTGGTTGAGGACGCATCCAGCCAGGCGTGCCTGCCCGACGATTGCCGCCGCTGGCTGCATTCGCTGGGGTTGCTGACCTCGCCAGTCGAGGATTGCCCTCTGGAGCGGTTGAGAGCGCAGCTGAGCCGGCAGTTGCCCGACCTGGTCTACTGCTCCGCGCCTGCGCCGCTGGCGCTGAAGGCCGCCCGTCTTTGTCTATGGCATGGCGTCCCGGCGTATCGAATCTGGGTACGGGCCGAGTGCGTGCTGCCGGGAGCGGGAAGCACGTCCCTGTCAGCTGCAGACGGCCCGGTACTGCGCTTCGATCGCTTGAGCGGACGCATTTGATCGGCATCAAAGTACGACATCCTGGGCAAGCACAGGCTCATAGCGACACGTCCAACCGCCATGCGCCGGAGGCCTCATGAACGCCTATGCTCGCCTGCTGCTGATCTGCGACCCTGATCTCCACTATTCCCCGGCGCTGGCCCGCGCTCAGGCACTGGCGGGCGCCTTCGATGCGCGCCTGCACATCGTAGTGTTGGGAAGCCTGCCAACTGGTCTGTCGGTGCTCGATTACAACGCCCGGCAGAGAGTTCGCGAAGAGATCCAGGAGCGTCAGCGCATCTGGCTCGACGATCAGTTGGAGCTGTTGCGTGGTCATGGGATCGATGCCAGCGCCGAGGCCGTCTGGAGTGACGACCCACTGGAGGACATCATTGCGTTGGTCCGGCGGCATCACATCGATCTGCTGCTCAAGGACACGCGCTATGAGCCCGCGCTGAGCCGTGTGCTGACTCATCCGCTGGATTGGCAGCTTCTGCGCCAGTCGCCTGTGCCGCTCCACCTGGTCAGCCAGGCCACTCATCCTCTGCCGCGCAAGGTGGTCGCCGCCATTGATCTCTCCCAGGATGATCCGGAGGTCGACCAGTTGAACCAGCGTATCGTCGAAATGGCACAACAGTTCGCAGGTCAATGCGATGCCGAGCTTCACTTGCTGCAGGCTTACGACGTCAGCGCCGGCTTCCTGGCCTATGCCGCCGGACCGGTGGCCTGGACGCCTGAGGTCGCGGAGCTGGCCGCGGGACGCTCGCGCCAGCAGATGGAGCGCATCGGTAGCCAGTTCAATGTGGGGCGGCTATGCCAGCATTTCGTAAAAGGCAGCGCCACGCGGGTGATCGCCGAGTTCGCTGAGCAACAGCACATGGATGTCGTCGTCATGGGCACGCTCTATCACGCCGGGCTGGCGAAAGTCATCGGCAGTACCACGGAGCAGGCGCTGTACCGGGTGAACTCCGGCATCCTGGCTGTTCGACCCTGAGGCTGGATCATGAAAGTGCTGGCGTTTCTCGTCGCGCTGTTCACCGTCTGGGCGATTGCTTGCGTCGCCTGGATTGCGTTGCGCTATACGCCTGCCGGTGGCGACAGTCAGTACGTGTTTCTCTGGGATCGCTGGGAAAACCGAGTGTGTCTGGTATCGATCGGCGAACCGTCCCACATCATCTGCGACCTTCGCTCGCTCTGGGTCGAATCCCCAGCAAAGGGCGGGCCCATGGCTCAGCGTCCATGACAGCGGCCCGGTGAGCAGGCTCAGCCGGCGCGCCGGCGTTCAGGGTCCGAGCGTTGCACCTGGGGCCATGCATGTGGCGCCGTAAGGCGCTGATGCAGTTGCTCCAGATAGTCTCGGGCCTGACGCTCATTGGCAAAAGGCACCCAGTATTGATCGAGTTGGACGTAGCAGCGGCCGTCGCTGGTGCAGAGAAGTTGCGTGCGCATTGTTGCCTCCCCGCCTCACGGCGCCGGCTGCAGTTGCAGGGTGTGAATGGTCTGGGTGGAATCCATTGGGTCCTGGCGGCTGGTGAAGCCCAGGAAGTGCGCCAGTTCGTGCATCGCGCTGTTGGCTGCTGCGTCTACCGAATACATCTGCTGTAGCCCTTGCTGCCTGGCCGTTTCGATCAGATGGCGCATCAGCGCCACGGCCAGCCCGCGATGACGCCAGGCATCCGCCACGGTGACCGCACATTCGCACTGGTGGGAATCGGCGCAACGTGCGTACCGGCTGATGCCGATTTCTACCAGTTCCCCATCCTGGTGCGTCAGGGCCACGTAGGCGACGCTATCCTTGAAATCCACCGCCATCAATTGGTTCAGAAACGAGGGGCTGACTTCTTTCATGGTGCAGAGAAAACGGAAGTGACGCGCTTCGGGCGACAAGTGCGCGATGAAATCCGCTTCACGCTGGCGATCCTCCGGCCGCAACGGGCGGATCAGTACGTGGGTTCCATCCGGTAAGGCCTCGACCCAGTGTTCATCGAGACCATCGTCTTTGGCTTGGGAGTGGCTGGACATGAAAACCTCCTGGCGCAGTGCCGATATGCGGGTAAGCCGCTGACTCACTTGTACGCCGCGAAGGTTGGGTGAATTTGATCGTGATCAAATGGCGGTAATCTCATCGCCTCCGGCTGCCAACCGGCCGCCGCAGAGGGCTCGTCAACCTTTCACCGGCTTCAGCGGTGGGACGTGTTTTCTCTCCTTTCTGGAAGTTGTCAGCCGTTCCAGCAGCGCCGCCAAAACCGTCTGCACCTCGTGCTGGGCTTCCGTCCTGGCTGAGAGCCACCCGTTGATCAGTGGACGAAGCGACTGGTCCTTGTCGCCGCTGGTGCACCACAGGCTCAGGTCATGTTCATTGCCCAGAATTGACTGGGCGCGCTTGAGGTCGTTCATCAGTGCATCGTCTGGCCTGACCCAGTTGGCATAGCTCTCGCACAGGTAGCGCACGCGCTTGATGCGCAGACGAATGGCGTGCCAGTCGTGGGGACTATCGTGGGATTTTTCCAGCACCTCGCGAAGCTGCACCAGATCGCGCTTCGCCCGTCGCCTGACGAGCTTGCGAATGTTCTTGAGATCGCTGCCGGAGCGGATCTTGCGAAACGCGGCGGGCCAACGCTCCAGCTCACCGAGCACTCGTTTGGCAATTGGCTTGCGCAAACACAGCCGAACGTTCTGTTCCACATGCGCCCGGCGTCTGCTGGCTTCTGCCTGCCAGCCCAGTCGCTCCAATTCCTGAGCTAGTACCTGGGCATCCCGTAAGTCACTGGTGCTCGTCAGCAGTGCCGCGGCGGCCTGATCCAGGACCGCCAGCTCCGGCCACTGGCGCAGTGGACGCAGCAGACTGCGCACACCTCGCAGCGTGATGCGCAGGTCGTGCAGCGCCTCACCGTCACTGGCGCTCTCGATGCATTGTGCGGTGTACAGATAATCCACTTGCAACCCGATGAGCCGGGCAATCAGAAAGTCGGTGCTGCTGGCTGGCATACGGGATGGTGCTAGGGGGAACGCTCTGTCTGGGCGCATGGTGACCTCCGGCGGCGCCAGCACCAACTGGCACGCTCGGAGCAGCCTCCGCCGGGGAAGGCCGCGGCGCTTTGATGCGAATCAAACAGGCGTTCTGGCGGCTGAAGAGGGCAACTCCAGGCGGGCAGACTCAGCGATTTTCGCTTGCGGCACCTTGCTCCTCGATCCCGCTCAATCGGCAAAGCTCTTGGTGGTTGAGCAAATGCACCTCCCGACCCTCGCATGCGATCAGGCCCGTCTGCACGAAGCGAGTGAACAACCGGCTGATGGTTTCCAGGGTCAGATCGAGGTAATTGCCGATATCACCACGCGTCATGCACAGCGTGAAACGGTCCTGGCACAGTCCGCGCTGCTGGTAGCGCGCCGACAGGCTCAGCAGAAACTGGGCCAGCCGCTGCTCGGCACGCTCGCGGTTGCAGCGAATGTGTTCGTGCTCGCCGTGGATACCCTGACTGAGGATATGCAGTAATTGGTGGCGCAGCCCGGGAATGCGTCCGGAGAGGTCCTCCAATTGCTCCAGGTCGATGGCGCATACCAGCGAAGTCTCCAGAGCCACCGCGAACCCTCGGAAGGACGGCGCCCCAATTGCATCCAGCCCAATCATTTCGCCGGGCAGGACAAAGCCGGTCACCTGCTGATCACCATTGGACTCAAGCAGGTAGGTCTTCAGCGCTCCCGAACGCAAGGCGAATACCTGCCGCATCGGTTCGCCGGCTCGAAATAGGTACTCCCCTTTGTGCAGCGGCCGGTTGCGGCGAACTATGCGGTCCAGCTCCGCAACCTCACCTTCGGTCAGGCTGGCGGGAAGGCAAAGGCGGCTCAGCGAACAGGCAAGGCAACTGACCTGGAAGAGCTGGGATGGGCGTTGACTGTCAGTCATCACGTAAGCCCCGGCATACGGGCGTTCTAGCCATTCTAGCCGTTTCGCTTCGTGACCACGCAGCCTTCGACAAACGGAGGTGGTTTGGCTTCAGAATAGTGTCGGTAGTGAAGGTGAACTGCCTAGGCAGAAGCCGCTACAGCGAGACTGCCCGATTCCGATCCGTAGCGGACATCAGCGCTCAGGAGGCAGGAATGACCCTCAACGTTGCGCGAAGTCCACCGGAGGGGAGATTGCTCAACTGTACGCTGCCTCCAAGCCGCTCCATGATCATCGCCACAATGGACAGGCCCAGTCCGGCGCCGTTCTCAGAACCTTTGCTGTAGAAGCGTTCGAAGACACGCTCCAGGTCTTCCTGGTCGATGCCAGGCCCCTGATCTTCCACGTTCAGTACGATGGCGTTGCCTTCACGGTGTAGCGTGACGTTGACTCGACCGCCAGCTGGTGAGTGATTTACTGCGTTTGCGACCAGGTTCTGCAGAGCAATGCCCAAAGCGCCTGCATCACTTTGAAGCTGATAGTCGCCCTCGGTGATTTCCAGAGACGGTTCCTGGCCTTGATCCAAAATCCAGGGTGTCATCTCCGCCAATGTCTCCGTCGCCACTGCAGCGACATCGACCGTCACCCAGTTGCGTTGCCCGAGTCGCGGCTCGATTCTCGCCATGGTCAGTAGCTGGTTTACCACTCGACTGAGACGATCCACACCACCAACCAGAAACTCCAAGGCTTTATCTCGCTCGACATCGCTCCTGGCCTCAAGCGCGTTCTGCGCATGCAGCCGAAGGATTGCCAGGGGCGTACGCATCTCATGGGCGGCGTCGGCGATAAATCGATGTTCACGGCGCAGCAGCTCATCAATCTGCCCCAGCAGCCGGTTGAGCGCCGCCTGCATGGGTTCGAGCTCTCGAGGTAGGGGTACCAGCTGCAGTGGCTCCAGTGACTCTGCATGCCGCGCTCGGATGACGCGTGCCATGTTCTGCAACGGTTGCAGCCCCCAGCCGATGGCCAGCCATACCAGCAACGCTAACGCGAGGCTACCGATCAGGAAGGGAAATAAGGTGTGGCGGACTATGCGGCCGATCAGATCGTTGCGCACATCGTTGCGCTCACCGACCCAGATCACCAACTGGCGCTCTGGCACGGGAAGCACGAAGCTGCGCCATTGCTGCTCCCCCACCATGATGTTGGAAAAGCCGGGCTCGGTCAGCGGACGAGTGAAGCTTGGGGCGCTGACCGTATGTACCAGGACTTCACCGTTGATGCGCCACACCTGGAAGGCGAGTTTGCTCTCGTAGGGGTGACCGATGCGATGCTTGCCCGCCTGACTCAATGCTTCATTGAATGCCAGGTACAACGCATGGCGATCCTTGTCGTCTAGCGGCATGCTCATGACGCCTTGCAGGAGGCGCGCGTTCTGCGCCAGATGGGCGTCGTAGATCTCGTCGATCTCGTGACTGCTGTCGTGATAGTTGTAGAGCGCAAGCAGGCTGGTACCGACCAGCAATAGCAGCATTACTCGCCAGAGCGTGCGTTGGCGCAACGAACTCATGCTTTGCCTTCCACCAGGTAGCCAATGCCGCGAACGGTGCGGATCAGATCGTTGAAGAGTTTCTTGCGCAGGTGATAGACATTCACTTCCAGCGTGTTGCTCTCGGGCTCTTCATCCCAGCCGTAAAGGAGCTGAGTGAGCCGCTCGCGGGTGAAGACCTTGCCGGGTTGGGACAGCAGTTCATGGAGCAACCGGTACTCTTTCGGGGTCAGCACGACTGGATGCCCCTGGTAGCTGACTTGCCGAGTGGCCGGGTCGAGTGTCACCCCGGCATGCTCGATCAGCACCTTGGCGCGACCGGCGCTGCGACGCAGTAGCGCACGCAGGCGAGCTTTCAGCTCGTTGAGGTCGAACGGTTTGACCAGGTAGTCGTCGGCGCCGGCATCGAGACCGGCGATGCGATCATCGGTCGCGTCACGGGCTGTCAGGATCAGCACGGGCACCGCATCGCCCCCAGCACGCAACCGACGCAGCACCTCGATGCCATCCAGGCGCGGAAGTCCCAGATCCAGCACGACCAGATCGAAGGTCTCCTGCTGCAAGGCGTGCAATGCACTCACCCCGTCCTGCAGCCAGTCGATGGTGTAACCCTCCTGGCGCAATCCGTTGCAGATACCTTCCCCCAGAGCGGGATCGTCTTCGACTACCAGCAACCGCATGCTCAGTCCTGCTTGTCCTTGATCGTCTTGAGTAAAGCATCGATTTCGCCGCGTCGGCCCTGGTCGGCCAGCTCACGGCCGGGCCGTGGCTGCGCCTGCAGTGCTTTCTGCAAAGCCGCACGCGCTTCGACGTAATGCCCTTGGCGATAGAGATGGTCACCCCAGAAGTAATTGCTGTCGATGCCTTCCGGATTCAACTGCAGCGCCTTGCGCAGCAGCTTATCTGCCTTGTCCGAGTCACCGAATCCGATGGGCCAGCCAGGCACTCGGTCATACAGTGCGCCGAGGCTGGTGTAAGCCGACCCCTGCAGAGCGTTTGGGTCGAGAGCCAGGGCCTTCTCCAGGCTGGCCCGGGCAGCCTTGACCTTACCAAGCGCACCAAGCCCGCCCGTGGCACCGGCCCAACTGCTAGTCACGATTCCATTCCAGATCCAAGCTTCCGCAGCCTGGGGCTGCTCGCGGGTAAAGGTCTCCGCGTCGCCCGCCAGCTTTTCGAAAGCGGCTGCGCGTTGCGCCTCAGGCATCTGGTACTGGATTTGCGCCCAACGTTGCTGGATCGCGCTGAGGTGCTGGTTGCCAGTCTGATCGAGCGCCCAGGTCAGTGGGGAGAAGGCAATGAGGCTGGCGAGTATCAGGCGTTTCATTTGCTGTGCTCCTTGGCGTTGGCATCGCTGTAACGGCGGATCAGTGGGAGCTGCTTGCGCAACGCGCGGTCAACCACGCCGGGCAGCATGCCGTTGAGGCGCACGAAGAGTTTTTCAGGCCATCCCAGGTACAGCTCGTTGCGTTGCTGTTGCACCCCATCAAGCACTGCCCGCGCGACATCGACCGGATCATCCATCCCTACTTTCAGCGCTTGGTTGAGCGCGGTGGCGGCTGAAGTGTTCATCGATGTACGGGTGGCACGTGGTGCCGCGTAGAGTACGTCGACCGTGGTATCAGCCAATTCGCGTCGAAGCGCCTCGGAGAATCCGCGCAAGGCGAACTTACTGGCGCTATAGGTCGCGTAGCCGGGATAGCCGATGGAGCCGTAGATGGAGCCGACGTTGGCCACCAACGCATGAGGCTGCTCGCGCAACAATGGCAGCAGCAGGCGGGTCAGCTGCAGGGGGGCCTTGATGTTGAGATCCAGCAGGTCGTCCAGCGTGTCTTCGTCGATCTGCTCAAGCAGGGCGAAGCGGTTCACACCTGCGGCATTGATCAGCACGTTCACACCGCCCATGGCCCAGGCAGCGGTGGCTACCTCCTGCCGGCCACTCCTGGTACGAAGGTCGGCAGAGTGCCAGCGCAACTGATGGGGATAGCGGTTCATGAGCACCGCCAGACCGCCAAGGTGTCGGCTGATGGCCAGCACTCGGGCGCCGCCAGCACACAGCTGGCTGGCCAGTTCCAGGCCAATGCCGCCGCTGGCACCGGTCAATACCACCACCGACTCACGCAAGCGCATGCTGCACCTCTGGCTGGTGGGCTCGCGGCAGGCCTCGGAACATCTCGGTGTACAGCTGGTAGACGACCTTGGCGGAATGAATCACCGCCTCTTGATCTTCCGGACGATCCAGGCGGTTCATCAGCTCGCGATAGGTTGCCATGTGATCCTGGTCGAGCGCGCCGTGGGAGCTCAGGTAGCTGAATGCCGTCGGCGGTAGACCAAGTCCTTGCTGGATGCTGCCGGCGGCCTGGGTAGCGAGGGCGATACTGGTACCTTCGAGGACGTTGACCATGCCGAACAGGCCGACAGGATTGTCGCGGGCGATCAAGTCGTAGAGGAAGGCCACCATCAGCTCGATCGGCAGGCTGGGGCTGCTGTTACGCACCTGCTCCGCGTCGCCACCGCAGGCTGCGATGTCATTGAGAATCCACTGCTCGTGGCCGTACTCCTCCTCGATGTATTCGCAGACTGCACCGCGCAACCATTCAAGTCGGCTAGGCAGACGAGCGCCGCACGCCATCATCAGTGGCACAGTATGGCGAACGTGGTGATAGGCCTGAGTGAGGAAGGCGATGTAACCCTCCAGGCTGACAACGCCACCCAGGGCATCACGAATGACAGGGACGCTGAAAAGTGCCTGGCGTTCCTGAGTGGTGGCTGATTGGAGAGTATCGAAGAAGTTCATGGCAGACCTCAGGGTTGCGAGAGTTCAGTGATGAGGGGCTGGTGGCGACGGAGGATTTCCTGGCGGCGCGGTCGGCCGTTACTGGTAAGGGTTCCGTCAGCACCGCTAAAGGGGCTGGGGAGGCGTCTCCAGGCATGAACCCGTGCGTAATCGGGTAAGCCGGCGTTGCATTGCTGCACGGCCTGTTCGATGACTTCGTCGCTGATGCCAGGGTCGATGGGCCAGAGCAATGCGAAGTTGCGCGGCAGCCCCTCGCCGTGAACGAAGGCCTGGAGGATTACACCTGTCTGGGAAAGCTCGGCCTCGATCCACTCAGGATTCACGTTGCGACCGAAGCTGGTGATGAACTGGTTTTTTTTGCGGCCAGCCAGGTAGAGGAATCCAGCAGCGTCGAAATGGCCGAGATCGCCGGTTGGCCACCATTCCCCGTCGAAAGAAGGTTCGCCCAAGTAGCCCAGCAGGGTAGAACCGCGAACCAGCACTTCCCCGTCATCAGCGATACGCACCTGGACGTGCGGCAGAGGGCGGCCCACGCTGCCTGGATGCTGATTACCAGGGCGGTTCAGGCAAACCACGGAGGCGCATTCGGAGAGCCCGTAGCCTTCGAAGACCGGAAGCCCCACTGCTTCGGCGCGCTCCAGCAAGCTGCTCGCGACTTTGGCACCACCTACTGCGACGAATCGCAGGGGGCCGACTTTCATCATGCCGCGTTCGATGGCGGTGACCAGGCCAAGCAGGAGTTGCGGTACCAGAATCAGGCTCTCGGCGCCGCTGAGTGCAATGGTGCCGAGGAAGCGTTTCCAGTCGACCTGACTGGCGCCACCGATACCCATCTGCGCTTGCGGATAGAGCGTGATGCTGGCTCCCGCCAGCAGCGCTGCATAAATACCGAGATTCTCCAGCAAGACGGCCAGCGGAAGCACTGCGAGGTACTTCGTGGGCTCGGTGGGACGGCTCGCCGCTTCGAGCTCCTGTGCGACGCACAGCAGTGAAGAGGCGCTCAGGCATACGCCCTTGGGCGACCCGGTGCTACCGGAGGTATAGGTGATCTTGGCAGTGCCTGCCGGTAGATCGGCGTCAACAACGGCCGGCCGCTCCCAGAAGCGCTCGCCTGGTGTGAAACCGGCTGCTCGCAGATCTTCTGCGAAGGAGTCGTTGGCGACGGCCAGTGTCGCCTGGGTCTGAATCAAGCAATGCAGGCGCTGTGCGGCACTGAAAAAGGGCGGGAGGATGACGCAGGGGCGCTCAGCGAAGAGTGCGGCCAGATCCCAGAAGAGCGCTTCGGGGCCGTTCTCCAATGCGAGGGCAAACGGCCCTGTGGGTTGCTCTCGCAGCCAGGCTTCGCGACGTTCAACCTCAGCCAGTAGCTGGGCATAGGTGACGTTGCCCGTGATTCCGCGTACAGCCACTTTCGACGCATGCTCCGTGGCGTGCGCCTGCAGCACCTCACGAAAGGCATTCAGTTCATGCGGCATGGCCGGCCTCCTGCAGCAGCATCGGGAAACCCATGCGCTTGTACACCCCCGCGCGCTCCAGCTCTTCATGGCCGTAACCGATGTTTCCTGCGTAGACCAGAGGATGCTGTGCGTAATAGCTGCCCCAGCTGGCCAGTTCGCCATTCAGACGACGCGGATCTGCTTCGGCGATGACGGTTGGTTCCAATCCTAATCGGTGGAAGCTGTTGACCAGGGTGGAGGCGCCGGTAAAGGCGACCCACTGCAGGTCGCGCGCAGCCAGCAGCCAGGTCACGGCAGTGATGATTACGCGCGCACTGCCTGCACTCAGGGCAGCAAGGTTGCCTACTTCGACCAACTGCTCACGCCCGACGGCACGACCTGCAAGCCGCGACACAACGCCCTCCAGCGGCTCGTCCAGGTAGTGCTCAAGAAACAGCGGCCCGTGACTGGCCGGACGAATGCCTGCGGCTGCGATCAAGCGCCCGTGGCTGTCCTGCAGCCCGATCAGCTCCGGCAGATAGTGGTGGACGTCAGCGTGGTGGATGGACTCGAAGCGCGCGTGAATGAAGGTTTCAAGCTCCTCGCGGTCGGAGTCGCCCTCGCGGCGCAAGGTCAGTCGAGCTTGTCGCTCGGCGACGGAGCCAAAGTGGAATGGAAACAGGCTGCTCCATTCGTGCTGGGTCATGGTGATCCCCCCAGGGGTCGTTCGATGAGGGGAGTATCAGCGGCGAATCTGAAAGTAGTCTGAAGTCGCTGAGAGTCAGCGGCGGTGGAAGCGAAATATCCGACATGAGTGTTTTAAGAGCATCTCCGGCCAAGTGGACTACCCCCATTTCAATAGACATTTCCCGGCCTCATAACGAGGCGCTTTCAAAGGCCTCGGGACTGACACCGCCCAAGTGGCTGTGACGGCGGGTTCGGTTGTAGAAGACCTCGAT